>JBGPHC010000004.1:0-203220 GCA_041484195.1 Agriterribacter sp.
TAAGCTTTCTGAAACCACCCACAAACTGCGCTACATGAATACGCTTTTTACAGACATCACTCCCAATAGTTCCTGGCAAAGCGCCGAATTTATTCTTACTCCCCATCAAAATGGCTGGGCAAAAGGTATTATCCCCTACCGGCTTTATGCCAAACAAAATATTAAAAAACTCTATCCGATGCCCGATCATATCCGCGATGGGTTAGGCTTCAGAACCATCTGGATGAAAACCTCATTTTATGGGGAGGATCCGAAAGGCATTAATTTTAAGTTCAGTGATTTACCCAAAGTAGCTAAAGAATCCAAAGAAAATGGGTTGAATGAACTGAGTTTATGGGGGTGGTATGAAAACCTCTTGCTTCCTTTGCCACCACCCTATCGATATTTAGGAACGGAACAGGATATGGTAAGCGCTGTAGCCGAATGCAAGAAGATCGGCGTTAATGTAGCTCCTTTTATTACGGTAATAAAAGCTGGTCCCGAAGCAGGTAAAAAATACGGGCTGAAACCTAACACATCAAACTATATTTATGATCCTGAATTTTTGCCGGAATTGAATCCAAGTTATGCCTCTGCAGGCAACGCCTCAATGGTCCCTACTTCCAATAAACTCTGGCAGGAAGACGTATTGGCTTCGTCCAAACATCTGATTGATATCGGTGTACCATCCGTAAGCTGGGATCAGTTCTTTGCCGATGGTCCGGGTCACTATCTCGATACGCTTACCACACAAGTAAGGAAAATGGCAAAAGAAAAAGATCCGCAGTCAACATTTTCCGGAGAGGCGGGTACGAACATGGAGTATGAATGCGATTATCTCGACTATACCTGGAATTGGGATTACAGTGATGGATGCGATTATCGTGCGTTGATCAGTTCATTGCAGGGGCCGCGGATCAATTTGAATATTGACAGATCTGTATCTGAGGCTAAGATCGGTTTTGCAGATAATCTGTATCTCAATGTATATCCCAGGAAACCAGATGGAATCAATGGCTCCGATTATATTTCAAATCATCCTGAATTAAGCAAAGCTCTTAAACAATGCGCGAGGCTGCGCAGGCAATTCCTTAATTATTTCGTTAACGGAACGTTTGTAGCGGATTGCATTCTTTCAAAAGACTGCCCCGATGCCCACGTCAGCACTTATGTTTTACCCAAGAGCATGCTGGTAATTGTAATCAATAAAAAAAATAAAAAAGAAATAACCTTCGAGGGGGATATCGGACCCTGGTTAAAATCTGCGACGGGCCGTTACAAGATCAAACAATACAACGATGGGGTCCTTGTAAAAACTACAAATGGCAGCAAATCCCAATGGAGTCAGAAAACCCCGGTAATGAAAAACCTGGATATCTGTATGTATGAGGTGATTCCGGAATGACATATATAGTTCTAATTTATGAAATCAATCATTGAAAAGACGTTATGAACATCAGACTATATTTTAGCGTCATCGTTATTTTTATAGTTAGTGGCACATTTGCGCAACAGGAGAATTATGTTGTAAAAGCAACCTTAAACGGTTTGGAATTTTCTTTCGACGCGCGGTCCGGCAGCATTCTCAGAATGTCTTATCCCGGAACGGGTGTGATGTTACAAACAACTGCAGACAGTGCGGGCATTGTGGATCTGGCATTTCCCGTTAAAGAATTTGAGCCATTGCGGTTGGCTTCCAGGTTTTCAAAAAATGTACAAATTACCAAAGGGGCAGGCACGGTCACTATTCATTGGGCGGAACTGGGAGCCAGCAGATCGTTTTGCCAATTCCAGGGAAAAGTATCCGCTACGGTTATTTTGAAAGAAGATCCTGACGGTAAATCCGTCAGCATGTCGTGTACCATTGAAAACAAATCCGACCATCCGGTGCCGCAGATCCTCTTTCCGGATCTTTCCGGAATCATTCCTTTTTCGGGTGTGGAGGGTACTGAGTTCCGAACAGGAGGAATTGCTATAAAGCCTTTTGTAGATATGGTAGTGAAAGAGCACGATAATTTCTATGCCATAAATGAAAGCACTAAATGGTTTCGCTATGGATTTGTTCTAGATGGAAAAGGCCCGGTGATAAGCTGGATGGATATCGGAGGCCGCAAAGGCGGCCTTAGCATTTTTTCAAAAAACTGGGGGACCAATATGGGTAATGATGAAGGAATATGTCTCAAGCTTTCTGAAATCAGCCACAAACTGCGCTACATGAAAACGCTTAATATTGATGTTGTTCCCAATGCAACCTGGCAAAGCGCCGAATTTATCCTCACTCCTCATCACGACGGCTGGGCAAAGGGTATTATTCCCTACCGAAATTGGGCAAAACAGAATATTAAACGGCTTCACCCTCTTCCCGACCATGTGCGTGATGGGTTAGGTTACCGAACGCTGTGGATGAAATCTACTTATTATCCCGATGATCCACAGGGCAATTACTTTACATTTAACGACCTGCCTAAAGCAGCCCAGGAAGCCAAAGAAAATGGCCTGGATGAAATGGTTGTCTGGGGATGGTATAGAGAATGCTTTACACTCCCTTTACCCCCGCCTAATCATTTTCTGGGAACGGAACAGGATATGGTAAATGCCGTTGCGGAATGCAAAAAGATTGGTGTGAATGTTTCACCCTTCATTTCGGTGATGATAGCGGGTCCCAAGACAGCTTCCAAGTACGGGCTAACACCCAACACAGAATACAATTTTGATCCTGATTTCTTTCCAATGTTAAACCCGGGTTATGCTGTGTCTCAAAGAGGTTCCGCAATGATTCCTTCTTCCAATAAACTCTGGCAGGGAGAAGTACTGGCTTCCATCAAACACCTGATTGATATGGGGATCCCATCTATCAGTTGGGACCAGTTCTTTACGGTGGGCCCTGGCAAATACCTGGATACTGTTGTAACCAAAGTGCGGAAAATAGCAAAACAAAAAGACCCGCAGTCAACATTTTCCGGAGAGGCAGGTACTAACATGGAAAATGAATGCGACTATCTGGATTACACCTGGAACTGGGATTACAACGATGGATGTGATTATCGTGCGCTTATCAGTTCACTGCAGGGAGGGCCGCGGATCAATTTAAATATCGACAAATCTGTGTCTGAGGCTAAAATCGGTTTTGCAGATAATCTGTATCTCAATGTATATCCCCGGAAACCAGATGGAATCAATGGTTCCGATTATATTTCAAATCATCCTGAATTAAGCAGGGCGCTGAAACAGTGCGCAAGATTGCGGAAGCAATTTCTAAATTACTTCGTCAATGGAACTTTTATAGCAGATTGCCTGCTCTCAAAAGATTGCCCCGATGCACATGTCAGCACTTATGTTTTACCTAAAAGCATGCTGGTAATTGTAATCAATAAAAAAAATAAAAAAGAAATAACCTTCGAGGGGGATATCGGACCTTGGTTAAAATCTGCGACGGGCCGCTACAAGATCAAACAATACAACGATGGGATGTTTGTAAAAATGACAAGTATCAGCAAATCCCAATGGAGTCAGAAAACGCCGGAAATGAAAAATCTGGATATCTGTATGTATGAGGTGATCGCGGAATAATGCCGAAATATACTACAATACGAAAATCTATATCAATGTCAAATAAAATATCAACTTTTCTGATAGCCATCCTCTTGACTTTTTCAAGCTTACTGGCGTAAACCAACAGGCAGTAAAACATATGGCCAATGATGATTCTTCAATATGAAGGCGAGAATATGAATAACATGAGTTGCTGGAGTATTAAAAAATGGCGATGCACAAGTTGTAATGTGACGCGCTGACCTGGATTGTAATTCAGTAATAGAATTTTAGCGCTTTTTGCACAGGACTTGCATTCATTGCATTATTGGAGTCAGTCCCAAATCATTTTCGGTGTTTGTCAATTAACAAAGTTATTGATGTGCAATCAAATAATTCAAAATATGGGCGAATGCACTTCTAAATCTAACAATAAAATAAACTGTTCTCCTAATCATTATTGTAGCAAAAAGGGAAGTTGAAAAAATGGAAATCTACTGATGGTTTTTTATCCTTTAGTTGGATAAAATAGTTTAACCATTGAATAAATTATGTTAAACTTTTCTAGTGCCAAGAATCTACATTTGGCTTTAGAGATTTCGCTGAAGTTACATCCAAATTCTATTTAAGCCTCTTAGAAATTGCCTGAAAATAAAATGAGTTACTGTTTTTGCATTTAGTAATTCTTATCGCATTTCTTGTACAAGGCTTTCATAGGAAGAGCTCACCAGTATCTGATCTCTGATTCATACGTGGGATTGTTATGTTAGATAAAATAGTTTACCCTTTAAATAAATTATTCCAAAATTTCCCCGATAAAAGGAACCTGATAAGTAAGTCTTAAACAATAAATTTATAATGAGAAATAGATACCTATACCCGCTGCAACTTTTCAACTTCGTATTGTTATTGAGTGGCCTACTCATATTGACCGGGGGATGTGATAATAAGCCCGTTTCTCCTTTCAGCAAATCGGCTGAAGAAGCGCTTTCTACATTTACGCTGGAGCCAGGTTTCAAGATTGAGTTAATCGCCTCTGAACCGCTGGTCAGGGACCCGGTTGATATGACGATAGATGAAAACGGGCGCATGTATGTTGTAGAAATGCTCGGGGTTCCTTTTGACAAATCGGGCGTTGGTAAAGTAGTGCTGCTCAGCGATACAAATCATGATGGGCTAATGGATAAAAGTATTGTTTTCGCTGATTCACTGATTATGCCCAGTGGCATTATGCGTTGGAAGAAGGGAGTAATAATAACGGACCCTCCGAATGTGTACTACATGGAGGATACTGATGGAGATGGCAGAGAAGATATTAGAAAGACAATGCTTACCGGTTTTGATACGTCAAATCTTGAAGCAAATGTTAATTGTCCACGTTATGGTTTAGATAATTGGATTTACCTTGCTTCTATAAGGGTAGGACATGATGATGGCATCCACTATTCAGATGACTCGACGGGACTATCACCGCTTCCGGAAAATTCACTCCGATTCCGGCCTGATCGTCATCAGATAGAAACTTTGTCGGGCGAATCACAATTTGGGCAAACGTTTGATGAATGGGGGAATCACCTTCTTGTACAGAATAGCAATCATATTTACCAGGAGGTACTGGCGAACCGGTATCTTCATCGCAACCCTGCCATGATTGTTTCGAATGCCACTCAAACTCTTGCGGAACATTCTGAAGTATTTTCAATAACTAAAAATCCCGAATATCAAATGCTTACCGAAGTAGGGGTATTCACTTCTGCTTGTGGCCTCACAGCTTATTTGGGCGGCGCATTTCCAGATAAATATAATAGTAATACAACATTTGTTGCTGAACCTGTTAGCAATGTGATCCATGTTGATCACCTGACACCCAATGGAGTAACTTTCAGAGCAAACCGCATTTTGGAACATAAAGAATTCCTTGCTTCTACTGATCCCTATTGCCGACTGGTAAACATGTATATTGGTCCGGATGGAGCTCTTTATGTGATAGATTTTTACAGGGAGGTCATTGAAGGACCTGAGTTTATGGCAGAAGATGTTCTTAAAAAAGTTGACCTTTACAATGGAACGCTTAAGGGACGTATTTATCGCATTAGTGCCACTGATGGCGCTCCGGTAGAATGGACAAAGGGACTGCACCTGGGCGATGCCACGGATGGACAATTAGTAGAGAAATTGTCAGATAAAAATATATGGTGGCGTTCCAACGCTCAGCGATTACTCGTTGACAGGAATTCTAATCAGGTAGTGCCTGCATTAATCAAAATGGCTCGAGATAATAAATCTCCACTTGGCCGGCTTCATGCATTATGGACATTGGAGGGAATGGACAAACTGCCAATAGAATTGATAATCAGTGCCCTGCAAGATCCGGTTTCTGGCATCCGGGAAAATGCGATTAGGCTGGCTGAACTTCACCTGGATAATAATCCCAATTTGACACCTGCACTCATCGCAATGCAACAAGATCCTGATCCAAAAGTCAGGTTCCAGTTGCTATGTAGTTTAGGCTTCATAAATACACCGGAAGTTAACGAGGTAAGGCAGCAACTTCTCTTTAAAGATATTAATGATAAATGGGTTCAGATTGCCGCTCTTAGTGCATCTTCTTCTCAAGCATCTAATTTATTAGATGCAATAATTTCTAAATTTAATTCGGATAATTACGCTTATGAATCATTAGTGCAGAGGTTAAGCGCTATCATTGGGACAAGCCAGGATGCCAATGTAATAAAAAAATTGCTTCTAAAAGCTACCTCCACAGTTCCAGGAAACAAGGGTAAATGGCAGGCACCACTTATTGAAGGCCTGGCTGAGGGAATTAAAAACAGAAAATCATTACCCTCCGGAATAGCAACTGTACAAAGTTTACTCGTACAAACCTGCATGGAGCACCCTTCAGAATCAGTTCGAAAGGGATCACTGCATATCCTAAGGGCTATAGGGCTTTCTGATGGAAATCAAACCCGGGCTGCTATGTTAAAAGCCCGACAAATGGCAACGAATGTGAAGTTGTCTGAAGAACAAAGGGCCGGGGCTATTGATTTTCTTGGCCTTCGACCTTCTGGATTAAATGCCTCATTTCTAAAAAACCTGATCAATCCCCGTGAGCCGTTAGAAGTCCAATTGGCGGCCTTAAATACGCTTAGCCTCATCCCAAATTTAAATGAAAGTAAATATGTGCTGCAGCAGTGGTCGTCTTTGTCTCCGCAAGTCCGAAGTCAAGCGATTAATAATTTTATGTCTGATTCGGGTAGGATTAGCTTGCTCCTTGATGCAATAGAGTCCGGCAAGATCAACAAGGGGGAAATTAGCTGGTCACAAAGTGTCGAACTCAGGTCGCTGGAAAATATGGCACTTCGAAAAAGATCCCGAATCATGCTGACTGAAACAAATGACAATCTGAAGGATATAATTCAAAAATACCAGGCTGCACTCAAATTGAATGGTGATCCAACACAAGGTAAAACTTTGTACCTGGCAAATTGCGCCTTTTGCCATCAGATAAGTGGTAAAATGGGTAGAACATTTGGACCGGATCTTGGCACTGTTCATGGATGGGCTCCCAGAGATATTATTACTAATATTTTAGATCCGAATAGATCTATTTCTCATGGGTACGATATGTGGAATGTAACACTTAATAATGGGGAGTTGGTACAAGGAATAATTTCCACTGAAACTCCTACTGCCCTGACCTTGACTGATGTAAATGGGCTTATTCGTAATATTGGCCGCCAGGATATTCAATCATTAAAAGCTCTGAATATGTCAGCCATGCCGGTTGGGCTGGAAAAAAAGATTACACCACAAGGTATGATGGACCTGCTGAGTTTTCTCCGCTCAAACTAGATCATGACGAATTTATATTTCAGTACATAACAATAAGATATTTCTACAATGAAGACATTAATTATTCTTAATGCGTTTGCGCTCGCTTTATCTTTTAATCGGTTATCCGCACAGAACCAATCCCCCGCTGATGAGACTCCTCTGCGGATCATTGCCTTCGGCGCACATCCTGACGATGTTGAACTGAGGGCGGGCGGTATTGCAACGCTATGGGCAGCCAAAGGCTATAAAGTAAAATTTGTTTCAATGACCAATGGCGACATCGGCCATTTTGAAGCTTCCGGGGGCTCATTGGCAAACCGGCGTGTTGCAGAGGTTCGGGAATGCGCTAAAATATTTGGTATCGAAACTGAAGTGATCGATATTCATGATGGTGAACTGGAGCCAACGCTTGAGAATAGAAAAACAGTTGCCCGCCTGATCCGCGACTGGCAGGCAGACATTGTACTATTTCATCGCCCTTATGACTATCACCCGGACCATCGCTACGTTGGCGTGCTGGTGCAGGACGCAGCGGTAATAGTGTCGGCTCCTTTCTTTACCCCAAATACAACTCCCACCAAAAGAAATCCTGTATTCATGTATTTTTCCGATAATTTTCTCAGGCCATATGCTTTTGATCCAACAATTGTAGTAGGCATTGACGAGGTTGCAGATAAAAAATGGGATTGCATTACTGCCATGCCTTCGCAGTTTGGAGATTTGCGTTCCTGGCAGGCCAGTACTTTGCCCGATGTGCCAAAAGACGAACAAGGGCGTAAGGATTTTCTGCTGAATATGGTTAAACACTGGAATGAAGACGTTGCAACAAAATACCGGGACCGCCTAATTGAATTATATGGTAAAGATGAAGGATCCAAGATCAGGTATGCGGAGGCCTTTGAACTTTGTCAATATGGCCGGCAAGCTTCTATGGAAGAATTGCAAAAAATATTCTTATTGAAGGTGAGGACAACCAACCATCCAAAGAAAGTGACTTCGACGCAGGATGGATCACTACTACTGAGCGCAGAATTTGGAAGAGGAGTTGGGCCTAAGATCGCTTATATGCCCGAGGCATCTGCATTTGGATGGTTTACGGCTGCGGACAAAGTTGAATGGGATGTACAGGTGAGCAATGCCTGTAATTATGAAGTTTACCTCGACTGGTCTGTCGCAGACAAGGAAGAGGGTAAACCTTTTATACTGGAAACAAATGGCCAACGGTTACACGGAACCGTTAGCAAGACCGGTTCATGGCAATCATTTAGATTGGAAAAAATTGGCAACATTTACCTGACAGCGGGAACGCATAAACTGGTATTTAAACCAGCTTCAAAGTTTAAAACAATTGGTGATCAGGGTGCCCTCTTGGATTTACGAGGATTAAAACTGGTTCCCGAAAAAATAAAATGATTCCGAAAATTTCAAAGGTTTAGAAATTCAGATATCGATAAAAGCAACTAAATATAATTTGCGATGTATAATTAATCGCTAAACATTTTTCGATATTTAAATCAACGGTTCTATTGCGCTAATAAATAGCAAGCAGTTAATGATCGTCGGATTAAACCCTTATTTACAAATTGTTACGTATCAATTTCCGCTGCGAGTGATATTATATTCCAATTTTCTAAAAACTTAATGCTTGAGAGATTTAATTCCATTAATAACAATATCAAAAACATTTATCGGCGGAACCCCTGGTTGTCCATACCAGAAGAAGGAATCATACCCTTCATAATGGTGATTGGCCACATGCCATCCATTCGGTAAATAGCTATCTACATCATTGCAATAGCCGGCCACTGAAACAATATTGCCAGGCCATATATTTCTGATAGCCGGCCCATATTCGTTGACGGCTTCCCGTGACAAACCAACGAGCTTCCAATTTCCGATGTTAATGATCTGAATATACTCCGGGAACTTGTTTGGAACTGTTCCTTTTTGAATCATATTGAGCATGAGGCCTGCCCACTTTGCGTTTCTTCGTGCATACAGATCTCCAAAATTAGGTGTATTATCAATTTGAAATTTTTTGATCGTATCCATACGCCAGGGTTTTATATGCATACTGTCTAAAAGAAGGTCATTTGAATCCAATGGAGCAGGTATAGTGAGTTGTACCGGTATATTTATCGTATCAAAAGAATAAGAAATGTCGCCGGTGAGTTTAGTCATTTTTTCATTCATCACTTTAAATATATTATCTGCCAGTTCGTTTCCCGTTTCTTTATGATTTGATGATCTTGGATTGATATCGCCCGCACACCCCTGAATAAAAATAGCATTTGCGCCTGTTTTGCCACGAATGATATCCCTGCTTGTACCTGGGAAATTAGCACTTATAGTATAAGCCTCCCTGCCTTCACTATTAAATACTGCGTGGCAGGCTGCTAAAAACAAAACGCCTGTAACCTTTCCTTCGCTATTCCTTGCTTCCAGCACATCCAACGTTTGATCAAGGGGGTTCTCCGGGTCTGCAGCACTCCTGTTCTTTCCAATATTTGTTGTTCCTCTTCCAAAATACAAATCAGCGGGAGACATGGCATCCACAGCATTTTCAATTGCCTTCACGATCCCCTTTTTGAGTATATTATTTAAGTAGAGGCTATCCGGATGCTCCAAAAAATCCTGCCATGCCAGGTAAGCCTGCGCCGAAGGAGAGAAATGTGTATGAGATGCGTTGATAAGAATAGCCGATTTCGGAATATGCCTTTCTTTAGAAACGATATCTTTTACTTCGTCAGTAAGTGAAGAACTAAACCCGGTAAGATCAACCCCAACCAGTACAACCATTTTACTGTTACGCTTTATGGCAAAAGCATCGGCAGAAAGATCGCCGTCTGAGCTATGCCTTCCCATATATAATTTGTTGTCTCTGGATATTGCGTACAGCCTGCTATTTAATACGGCAATTTGTTTTATATGAATATTAAAGGTGACTCCGTTATAACGGCCAATTTCTGTCTGGGGAACTCCGGTCCTGTAAGGCTGAATGTGCCATAAAGTATCTCCTGCATCGATGGCAAAGAGTCTTTCACCATGACTGGTCATACTTTTTATATTATTGGCACGGCCAATATTTATCCAGCGCTTCCGAGGTTGTGAAGGGTCAATTTTCATCAATTCATTCTTACTATTCGTTGCATACAATTTCCCATCCAGGGCCGTAAGTGCATTTACATAAACTGCGTCTGCGATTTTTTTCCACTGCACATTTGCCCGGGTCGATATTCTCATTAAGAGTTCTCCCTTATCATTCACGGCATATAATCTTCCATTCATTCCTGCAAGGGCTTTTATATTATCAGCTGTTCCTGTCTTCTTCCACGAAATAGCTTCGCCCGAAGGAGTACCCATCCAAAAGGTATGATCACTATCTGTCGCGAAGAATTTTCCATCCAAACCTGTGATTGAAGTAATATTTCCCGGGACGTTTCCATGCGAAATCCAGTCTATGCTGAAACGGCCTTCTGCCGGATATCCATAGCCCGATAATGCAATTGAAAACAGCGAGCTATCCGGTTCTATGCTTACACTTGAAGAGCCAACCATATATTCTTGCTGGCCCCTCAAAGTTGAAATAGAAAAAAGGAAAATAGCAAGAGACAACAAGATTTTATTTTTCATGATTTAATAATTATTTATCCGTTAAACTCAAAGCTGTTCATCCCCTTAAATCCGGAGTTCTTTATCACGAACAATGAACCAGCTAATTGTTGTGCTTTTAATTCGTGTTCAGAAAGACCCACTTTAGCTGATGTAATGTAAAGATCTTCCATAGTATCTCCTCCAAAAACGCATGAAGTCACCTGGGACACCGGCAAAGTGATCTGGTGAAGTTGTTTTCCGGTATAAGGATTATATCTGATTACATTCCAGCCGCTCCATAATGCTACCCACAGCATTCCTTCGTTATCAATGGTCATTCCGTCAGGATAACCTTTTCCTTTTGGGATATTAATTACAACCCTCATATTAGTAATGTTGCCATTTAATACATCGTAATTGTAAGCCACTACATTCCGGGTGGGCGTATCTATATAATATAATGTGTTATGATCAGGGCTCCAAGCCATACCATTAGAACAAGTAACTCCAATTATTTTAGTGTTTACAGTAAGATCTTTTTCAAGGACATACAAAGAGCCTGCATTGGGTGTATTTGAAATTGACATTGTACCTGCCCAAAAACGACCTGCAGGATCACACTTGCCATCATTAAACCGATTATCAGGTAAATCAGTTTCTACTTCTGATATAAGCTGCATAGTCCCATTATTAAGATCGATTGTTGCAAACCCGCCCTTAAGGGCAGCTATCATTCCACCTGATCTCTTGAAGGCTATTGCTCCTAACATCTGCCCTAATTTACACATCCTGTGTTCGTTGCTATCAGGATAAAAATATTGGATCTCGCCTTTAAGAATATCTATCCAAAATATTCTTTTTTGCTTAGTATCCCAGACAGGACCCTCACCCAGCAAACAATGATGTTTTGTTACAACATCCCAATTACTCTGTCTCATAGTTTTAGTTATAAAAAATCACGGAATCCCGTTGCATCCTGCCAGTGATGGCTATATTATTGAAAAATATCCATGTAGCTTAAATGACAAAATCTAAACTTACATTTTGAATCAACGTGCGCTTCGCCCATTATTACCAGGCTTTGCTGGCATTCCGCCTCCATTTGTAAGATTATCCATCAGCAAAATATGTCATTGAACTGTATAACCTCCATCAATAACCACAGCCTGCCCGGTAACCCCCAGTGCTTTTTCACCGCACAGGAACAAGACATAATTTGCTACTTCATCCACTGTAAGCAACCGTTTTTGAGGAACCAATGGATATATGACTTCGTCCAACACTCTGTCAATTGAAATATTTCTTGTTTTCGCCAATGCCGAAAGTTGATTTTGAACAAGGTCTGTATCAACGTAGCCGGGACAAAGAGCGTTAGCCGTAATGTTATATTCTGCACCTTCAAGCGCTGTCACTTTCGTAAGTCCAATAATACCGTGTTTTGCGCTATTATAAGCCGCCTTACCTGCAAAACCAATGAGACCATTGATGGAAGCCATATTAATAATTCTGCCAAATTCTTGTTTCTTCATTATTGGAAAAACATGTTTAGTTGTAATAAAAGAGGCCACAAGCATCACTTTTATTAAAAGCTCAAATTTATCTGTTGGAAAATCTTCAATGGGTGACACATATTGAAGGCCGGCATTATTGATTAAGATATCAATACGGCCATATCTTTTATATGTTTCATTCAGTGCAGTCTTTATCTGATCTTCATTGGTTACATCAACGCCAATACCCAATACTTTTAAATTCAGGTTAAGAAGAGTAGATTCAGCATTTTCAAGCTTTTTAGTATCTAAATCGCTAATCACCACCATTGCCCCATCTTTTGCAAATTGCTTTGCAATTTCAAACCCAATGCCACCGGCCGCACCTGTAATGAATACAACCTTACTATTCATTTGAAAATTTTTACTCCAGGAATATAAATTCCAATAACAAAAGGATCGGGCATTGCAAGATTTGAGTTAATTCTTTTGCTGTGCAATAAGGTTTATTTTTCTATAATTACCTCTCTGCAACTTGTATAGCTGTTTTGATCAATAATTCCAGAGAACCGGCTTCAAAGGGTGTTTGCCATACCTGATAGATATCTTTACCATATAACTCATGAGGTGGAAGATAGCCGACACCACCGTTCACAATATTCATGACTGCGATAGCTTTGGGCGACAACTGCCGGCGCAGTTGCTCTTGAAATTCCGAATAGGCTTCATTTGGCTGACCAATCAGAAAAGAATCGCCGAGTCGCCATACCCAAAGTGGCATCTGCGCTATTTCGCCATCACCAACGGCTTTTCGCACACCACGCTTACGCAAAAGCCTTTCTTTCATAACACGATCTTCACAATCGCGATATTGTTGTTCAATTTCCATCAGTGACGGGAGTGGCTTCAAATTGAATTTCACTTCAACCATTTCAGCAGATAGTTCACTGGAAGGTTGGTATGTCGTTTGTTTCCAAACAGCCAAGGGAGCCCCGGATTCAACAACTCTGCTAAAAGAAAGTTCCATTTTTGGCGCCAGCATGCTTTCCAGAGTAGCCATTACGGAATACCCTAACTGACGGCCATTTTTTTCAGCAATTTCAATATCGCCTGTGTATTGTTCTGCCGGTGCCAATTCCCCCGAGGCTCCCTGCAGAAATAAAGAGGGCGCCTTCGTATTTGATTCCACCAACTCCCGCATGGAGCCAACATAGTCGGGAGAGATAAGACGGTTATCCCAGGCTAAAGTTGTGGGATGACAGGCATAATTGACGATGGTGCCTATGATACGATTTTGTTCATCCGTGATGCGTCCAACCAATAGAGTGTCATCAGCATTCTTCTCCGGATTAAAGCCCACAACAAACCGGTTATTGTCTAAATCGGGTAAATCGCGATTGGTGGCCATTTTACACGTTCCATAATGCCAGGTCAGCACTGCAGGAGCCGCTGAAAAGAGGGCATTCTGAGCGGCGCGAAAAGCAGATTCCTGAAGATCACGAAGATAAGAAGCTATATATTCTCCACCGGGTTTAGTAGAATCATCCTGCGAAAGAGATGGTCCTGCATGGGTATGTGAAAAACAAAACATCAGTTGCGGCGGCTCAATGACCAATGCTTTTAACAATTTACTCCGAAGGATCCATTCATCTCCGGAATTTTTCCAGCCTCCCAGATCGGCCGCTATCAGAACCAATGGTTTCTCTTTTGGAGAAGATTGAAAAGTTATACAGGTAAGCATCAGTGGCTGATGGATCCCTTCTGCAACATCTTGTTTGGCTGCCCCCCAGTTACGGGAATAGATTCCAACCGGGGGTGTAATATCCACTTGTGCCACACCGATTAGTCCGGTGAAAGAGCTATGCCTGACTGCATGGTAAGACTGAAAACCCATAATAAGCTAGTAAATTGTAATTAACAAAGTAGTGATAGTCCTCCATCCATTAGCACTGTGCTGCCGGTCATGTGTTCATTTAAGGGATCACACAACAGCACAACCTGGTGAGCAACTTCCCTGGCGCTAATTAATTTTTTTATTGGCACTTTTTGTATTGCCTCCTTTTTCATGACTGGATCTTTTTCAAAACTCCGGCCACTCAGACCCGCATCAACGTATCCCGGAGCAATTTCATTTACCATAATATTATGTGGAGCAAGTTCCAATGCCATGCACTTGCAGAGCATTCTCAAGCCAGCTTTAGAAACACAATAGGCTGGAATATGAGTATGAACCGAATGTGCAGCCCAACTACCAATTAAGACAACCCGTCCTGGACGACCATGGAAAAGAAGGCGTGCCGTAGCACTTTGAGTCAAATGAAAGGCTCCATCCAAATTGACTCTAAGCTCCCGGAACCATTGCTCTGATGTAATTTCAATGAAACTGGAAAAAGTTACTGTCGCGGCATTTGCTATAATGATACCCGGGATCCCTAACTCATTTTCCACTTTTAGTACCCAATTCCTGACTGCTTCTGCGTCAACTACGTCAACCTGGCTATAATCTGATTGAACTTTATATTGTTTAAGCTCTGCCAAAAATTCCTTTGCATATTTTGGTGGGGAAATATCGCATAGTGCTATGTTTGCTCCACATTTGGCAAATTCTAATGCCATGGCGCGCCCTATATCTCCCAAGCCGCCACTAATGATGACTGTCTCATTTTTAAAAAGTTCATTCATTTTGAATTGTTATTATTTTGAATGGTCATTTTGTTACCAATCACCCACACTTCCGTCTTTATAGAAGGTTCGTCGCAATACTTCCTGTTGGAATGGATGTTTCTTCACTTCGTCTTCATTTATTTCAACACCCAGTCCCGGGTATAGATTGGGCTTTACTATCCGCCCTTTTTTTTCTACAGTAAAACCTTCTGAAACCACATCTTCACGCCATGGAACATCATTATGAACATTTTCGCAAATAATGTAGGAAGGTGTTGCAAATCCAAATTCAATAGATGCTGCGGTACTCACAGGGCCTTGCGGGTTATGAGGAGCTATAGCCACGCGATAAGCTTCAGCTAAAGCTGCAATACGACGGCATTCACTCAAGCCGCCACAATGGGTTATATCCGGTTGTATTACACTTGCAGCCCGTTTCTCGAATAATTCACGAAACGCATGAATACCAACCAGGCGTTCGCCTGTTGCAATAGGCGTTTTTACGGCACGCTGAATCAATGCTATGTCTTCTGCGGATTCTGGCCAGCAAGGTTCTTCAAAAAAATAAAGTCCATAAGGCTCAAGCGCTTTGGCAAACTGAAGGCCCATCCGAGGACTTGGCCTTGCATGGCAATCCACCATGATATCAATGTCATCACCGACTGCTTCCCGCATCACTTTCACACATGCTTCTGCGTAATGGATCGGTTTTAAACCCTCCAAAGGCATCGTTTCAGGTACTGCCATAGACTTAAAAGCGGTGAAACCATCAGCAACTGCGCTTTCGGCCAATTCCGCGAACCGCTTTGCATTATCAGGATTTGTCTCGTAAAAATCTTCCATCTTACCTCCTCCCAGGTGGCAATAAAGTCGTATATAATCACGCACACGCCCTCCCAAAAGTTTATAGCAGGGCACATTGTGAATTTTTCCTGCAATGTCCCAAAGCGCAATGTCAATGCCCGACATGGCGGTTCCTCTGACAATGTTGTTTCCATGCCAGAAATGTTGTCGGTACATCATTTGCCATAGGTGTTCAATGCGGTTTGGGTCTTCACCAATCAAGAGCTGAGAAATATCTTCAATGGCACCCACCACGGATCGTGTATGCCATTCGAGCGTGGCTTCACCCCAACCCCATAAGCCAGGTTGGTCAGTCAATACTTTAACGAAAATCCAGTTACGCATTTTTGCATGGCAAACCAGCGCTTCTATAGAAGTAATCTTCATATTTAAGATTTGTTGTAATACCTGTTCGTTTCTCACACAAGAGTCAAAAGAAATACAGGTTAATTTATAAAGAAGTATATTATTCATTATTGCCCTACTAAAGTCGGGACAAAATTGGCTGTATCCTTGTCAGGATAAGGGTTACAGGCTAAAAATAGATTGTTTCAAAACTGAAGGGAGTTCCCCCTTTTTTATTACGGCGAAAATGCAAGCGATGAATTGTGCGTTTTGCTCCTGGCTTTGTGGGTATCTTTTATAAAGTCCAGGAGTTCCACATAACTCGTTAAATGCAGCCGGATCACGGTGATCTTATTAGCTAAAGACTTTTTTCTAGCTGCTTTCTTCCTGAGCACTACCATCAGTAGTTGCGATATCAGCACACAATACAGCTGCATCTTATTAGCATTCGGGCTCTCACCCCGGAAGTAGCGCAGTGGAAAGTTTTGCTTGATTTGCTTAAAAAGTAATTCGATCATCCAGCGTTTTTTATAAATGGCAGCAATTTGCGGGGCCGGTAAAGTAAAGTTGTTGGTAACAAACGCTTACACTTTGCCTTCTCCTGTTTTAAAAGTTATCAGCAGGAGTTTCAAGCGTTGTATTACAGTTCCATTCTGGTTAACCCTTACGGTGATATATTGCTCTTTCAGTACACCTTTGTCCTTGCTCTTTTAGTTTTGTCCACCAATACCTTGGTGACACGATAGTCAGCATTATCTTTTATCCGGATGACAAACCAGATTTTTTGGCTTGTCCATTTAGCGAAGTGCTGATAAGCATTATATACTTTATCGAAAACCAGCCAACTGTTTGGCGGTAGTTTAAGATGATAAAGGAACTTGCGGTCATGTTCCCGGGCTTCGGTCATACCTACAAATTCTGTCACTCCGCTATAAGCGTCCATCATCGTATGCGCCTTAATGCCTCTCTTTTTTGCGACCTCCATCCAGCCGGTTGCGGCCAACGCCATGCAGCAAATCGCTAAAAGCCGGATGGTAGTACTGTCTATGATCTTCAGGCTTCGGATACTTAATCTTTTTTACCCGGCTGTCCGAGGTAAAACTATGGTACTGGCTGAGTAGTCCGTAATAAATCATTTCAAAAACCAGGTAGCTGCGTTTAGTATTCGCCTCTGAAACGGTTCTACGGGCCGACGCTTTGTCCAGGCCCAGATGAGCCAACTTTCCTTCAGATGCCAAAAGTTCCTCACAAAGTTGCCTTAGCCCGTTAAAATCGCTGAGCACCCATAAAGCAAGCTTTGAAGTAACAGTTAGATTTATGCTTCCTGTTCGCTGCCTGGATTATCGAGAACGGAATCAGATCCAATATTTGCGATAAAACCGGCCATCCAGCAATTTTTTTAACTTCACCTATGGCTATTGTTTGTAATGCAGTAATTCAAAACACAACTATTACGAGTGGTTCTTATGAACTGCCCTTTTTTACATCATTTTTTTCATCGTTTAGTCATACAATAGTGTATTTTATTAGTTTCTTGACGCGATTCTGCTTTTCTTCTCAACAAAAGCATGAAGCACGAGCCTGGTTTTCTCTATTGTTTCTTCAATGTCCTTAACGCTGTGTGCAAAGGATATGCTTCCTTGTTTGATGGGTAAAGGAAAGTTAAAGATGCCTTTTTCAATCAATCCAAGACGATAATCCTTGTCAAACGTAAAATCATGGTGCACCGCAATATCATGAAAATCCACTGGTGCATGGTCCATAAAATAAACGCAAAACGCAGAACTTTGGCGGGCGATATGGAAAGGACGATCATATTGTATGAAGATTTCATTTAACCCGCTTTCCAGTATTTGTCCCAAACGATCTACATGCTGATACACATCATAGGATATTGATGAGAGCTTTTGCAGCGTTGCAATGGCTGCTGCGGTAGTTAATGGATGGGCATTATAAGTACCTGCAATCAATACACGTTTTGACCTATCAGGGTGGATAAAATAATCCATGTATTCTTTTTTCCCCCCAATGACGCCCATGGGGTAACCATTGGCTATTGCTTTGCCAAATGTACTCAGATCCGGTGTTACTTTACAAATGCTCTGGTAACCACCAAGAGCATGACGAAAACCTGTTTTTACCTCGTCAAAAATGAGGAGGAATCCATGTTCATCTGCCAATATTCTCAACCCTTGCAGGTAGCCTTGCTGAGGTTTAACTATACCGATATTTTGCAAAATGGGCTCAAGGATGATACAGGCAATCGGATATCTTTTCAGTATGTATGCGACAGAATCTAAGTCATTATAATTTATCACATGAATTAGTGATTTGTTATTTTCCGGGATCCCGGCTGATATGGCATCAAACGGGTATTCACCCAGGCTGACCCTGCTGCCAACATCGCTAATAGCGCTGATTACATTGCATGTGACATCATTATGCCAACCGTTATATCCACCCTGTATTTTGATTACATGGTTATTCCCCGTTACTGCACGCGCAATGCGAATAGCATGGTAAGTTGCCTCAGACCCCGTCGTCGTAATCTCTATTTTATCAACTGTTGGAACACAACGACAAAACAATTCGGCAAACTGTCCTTCTATATCTGTAGGCCCGGCTCCCATCAATACAGCCTGGTTTGTAAGAGCATCGGAAACAGCTTGATTTACATCGGGATCATTATGACCTAAAAAAACTGCAGAAAAACCGGCCTGATAATCAATGTACTCATTTCCCTCAATATCCCATACCCGGCTGCCCTTGCCCCTGGTGAAACATATATTGGGTTCAGACTTACGATTGAGTGATACAACACCACCAGGTATCCATCTTTCATTTTTTTTTAGTAGTGCTGATGACCTTGTCCAATTCATAATTTGCTTTTAAAAAATAAGGCTGGCGCAGAATCTCTTATTTCAATCTGATAGTCCCTTAAAAGAGTGGTATTTACCTCAAATAATCGGCAAACTGTTCATGAAGGTATTTTAATCGACTGCCATTAATATTTCCCGATGCCTGACTATGATCCTGCTTATTACTATTTGACTCCGACAATGTATTCCCTACTGATCAAAATTAGATTTAAGAAAAAAAAGAAACATTACAGAATTTGTCCAATGCTTTAACTATTCTATCCAAAATCACAGCGATATTTTCTTAACAGCCAATTAGTTGATAAAAACAGGATAGCGCTAAAGCTTCCTTGTTAATATGCGTTCGATTTGTTCCAGTGATTTTCCTTTCGTTTCCGGTATCCTAAAGTATACAAATAAAAAATATATAAAGAACAACGGCACATATATTCCAAAAGTAACAGGCAATCCGAAATGCGTTCTCATAATTGGGAAGGAAGCATTGACAAAGAAATTTGCAATCCATAGAGAAAGAGTTGCCGCAGACATTGCATTTCCCCTGATACGATTTGGGAAAATTTCAGAAAGCACAACCCAGGAAACCGGACCTATCGTGGCAGCATACACAGCAGTAAAAATCAGCGCAAGAGTTAATATCCAATAACCTTGTAAATGGAAGTAAAAAGCACCGGATATGGCCAAAGTATCCAACAATAGCATAGCAGCCCCGTAAAGTAATAGCTTTTTACGGCCGACTTTATCGATGGTAGCAATGGCAACCATTGTGAATACAAAAAGAATAAGGCCAATGATATTTGATTGCAGAAAAGCTGCATTTTCTGACATACCGGCCTCTTTAAATATTTCAGGAGCGTAGGCGGTAAATGGCCCCCCTATTTGAGAAAAAATCGCGATTCCAATTCCTGTAATTACAATATGAAAAACATTTTTGCTTAATAGACTCTGGACATTTTCTTTAACTTCATTAGAAAAACTCATGCGTATGTCCTTTACTTCTGCCGCCGCAAAATCAAAGCCTCCAACCCTTTCAAGTACCAGCATTGCCTCTTTTTCCCTCTTCTTCCCGATCAGCCACCGGGGGCTTTCTGACACCAGGAACAGCCCGATGAAAAAAAGAAGGGCCGGCATTGATTGCGCCGAAAACATCCATCTCCAATTATTAACTCCTGAATCTAATAATAAATAATTGGAAAAATAGGCAAGTAATACTCCAAAAGTGATGGCCAGCTGGTAATAGGAAACGAGGCGTCCCCGATAAGGCGCCGGAGAAATTTCCGCTATATAAATCGGGCAAACAACAGATGCACATCCAATAGCAAACCCGCTTAATATCCGAAAAAAAATAAAAATAGAAAATGTTCCTGCCCAGCCAGTACCTACTCCCGTTATGGCAAATAGAAAGGCACATGCCAGCAAGGTTTTTTTTCTTCCCAGCATATCGCTTATTTTCCCTGAAATCAGTGCCCCTGCTGCTGCACCAATGCTGATGCATCCAACAGCCCAACCAACATTGAATTCATCAAGCTGAAAATGCTTACTGAAAAAATGGATGGTACCTGAAATATTTGCTATATCAAAGCCAAATAACAAGCCTCCTAAAGATGCAATTGTGCAAACGAGAAAGACATACTTGCGATTAAACACAAAATTACCTGAAGCAGAAACGAAATTTTCAGATATTACAAGGGCCATCAATATGAATTTGGGTGAGGTTAAATAGTCTGTATAATCATTCGCGTTATTCAATACAAGCCATCATCAAATTAAGATACCCCATTTTGAGGTTGTATTTTATTTCAGTGTAAGAAAATCCACGTTTTCTGTCAGGCCAATTGCATCAGAACGCAGCAAAGAATTATCGGGTACTTTTTCCAAAGGCACTAAACAGGAAGTGGATTTTTCATTATAAGGAACGTTTGACTGACGGTTATAAACTGAGATGATGGACCAGCGTGATTTATCTGACAAGTTTGCTTCTGAACGATGCAGTATATTGCTATGAAAGAAAAGGCTATCCCCCGGCTTCAATTCTACATAAACTAATTCCATTGTTTTCAGGGCGAGGTCCACATATCGTTGAGAAGCTCCTGTTTGTTCACCCACAGTACCATGCTCCACCCGGCCCATTCTATGAGAGCCTTTTATTACCTGCAGGCAGCCATTTTCCTTTGTTGCTTCAGTAATGGCAACCATCACAGAAATCATCTCATCAGGAAACAAGAACTCATTTTTATACCAATATCCATAATCCTGATGCCATTCCCATGCACCTCCTACTTTGGGCTCTTTCTGCATTAATTTAGAATGAAAGTGACAGACCGCGGAAGTTCCGTCCATGAGTTTATTCACAGCATTAACCATCCTCTCACTTTTAGTTAATAATCCATAAATATCATTGCCAGGAGTAAACCAAAGGGCTAGTTTTGTTTTTTTTCCTTGCTGATCGTTTAAATCAATTGAGTGTTTACTGATGGCCGTATCCTCCATGGATACGCTATAAAGCCTTGCAACTTCTTCTTTATTAAAAAAATTTGGGATGATAAGATAGCCCTCACGTTGATAAGATGCCATCTGTTCACTGGTTAAATTGTATGACATAATATTTTAAGAGTTTGTTATATTAGTTCAGTGAAACATCACGATCTGCATAGTTAATTATTAATTTATTAATTCCTGTTTATTCATAATTATCAGGATGCCGGTATGTCAGTAACAGAATTCATTAAATCCTCCACCGTCCCTTGAACGCTCCAGAGCAAAATGGAGTGTAAAAATAAACCACAATCCATTAGAATAAATCCTTTTCATTAAGGGATTCAATCACAGAAAAAGTCTTGTTTATGTTAGGCTTCATTATTATCTGGCATATATTATTTTGAGTTAATAGCCTGAATTTTGAATCAAATTGGGATTATTATCCAGTTCACCCTGAGGGATAGGAAATATTTCATTTTTACCCTTTACAAACATATGACCTGCCAGGTATTGTTCACGACCTTCAAAAAAGAAGCCTGGTACATGATTAATCTCATGGTCAAGACTGGCATTTATTACATCAGCCATGTAACCAGAAGCCGGTTCACCAGCTTTATGATCCCAACGTTGAAGATCAAACCAACGGCGATTTTCCAATGCCGTTTCAATCTTCCTTTCAAAACGAACTGCATCCCGTGCAAAAGCCTGTCCGTTTGCTGAAAACTCCCCGGAATAAAGCCCTACTTTATAATTTGCGGCAGGTGTGTTTGTAAATCCCTTTAAGGGATCATTGTCATCAACATAAGTATGAACAAAGCCTGCAGGGTTTGCCGCACGGGCCCTGATTTGGTTAACATACATCTCTGCATTACTTAAACTTCCTATTTCTACCTCTACTTCAGCTGCCCATAACAAAACATCAGCATAGCGTATTAAGACTTCATTGATGGCTTTACTATAAGCTTCAGTAGCTTCAGGTTCGTGTTGCGGAGCGACAGATTTGATCATACAGTAAGGCCCTGAAACAACTTGTGAGGGAACCCAATTATTGCCCGGATGGATTCCCCAATCCAAAAAAGGAATACCTCTTCTACCCATTGTCCAGTCTATGCGGGAATCCAGGGTACCGGTTTCAGGTGTAAACGGATCGCTGGAAAGCACACCCAAATCAGATTTTATGTTATTATCGTTCCATGTATAGATTAACGGCAAGCCGGTAACTTCGTCGGTTTTGTATGAGTTGGCCAAACTTTGTGCCGGCTGAAGCCAGCCGTAGGTAGCAATAGGTCCGCCATAAGGCCCCGTGAGTCCAAATCCATTTTTGGAATTACCATTATCTCCGCCTGATCCATCGTGCACAGAACACTGAATCGCAAATACGGATTCTGAATTATTCTTGGTTGCAGGATCGAAATTGTCAAAATATTTAGGGACCAAAGCATATGGTTTTCCATTGGCAGTTACTCCGTTGGCAATAATATCGGCAAGCAAAGGTTGCGCTTTTGTAAATTCATGCTCAAACATATACACTTTTGCTAAAAAGGATTTTGCCGCCCATTTGTTTGCTCTACCGGCATCCGGCTTGGTAGGGGTTAAATTATCTGCGGCAAATTGAAAGTCTGATTCAATCCTGGGCCATATTGATTCTTTATTGGAAACGTTATAATTTCCATTTTCAAAGCTAACTGAATCGCTTACATAGGGCACATGTTCATATATCATTGCCAGCTGAAGATGATAATATGCCCGTAAAAATATCGCTTCGGCTTTTGCCTGCAATACCTCATCAGCCGTCATAGCCCCGGCAGGAACTTTAGCAAGTACGCGTATTACATCATTTGCACGTTGCACCCCGTAATAAAGTACCGGCCATTTACCGGCCATTAGCCAGTTAGTGGCATCAAAGGTGAAGCATTCCATACCCAATGACGCACTTCCATAAGAACCAAAATTGGCATCATCGGTGGGTATTTCCGCAAACAAAAAGTCTGCGTTAAACAGCCATCCATTACCCATATAATTATACGCACCATTTAATAATCCATTAACTCCAGCTTTGGTAGCTAATGTTTCTTCATTGGTGGAGCCCTGCGGCTGTTTATCCAGGAAAGTTTTTTTGCAGGCACTTATTGGCATCACAAAAATAATGGTGATGGCAATAATCAATTTATAAGTTATTTTCTTCACGATGTTATTTTTTATAATGTTAATTAAAATGAGATATCAAGTCCCAAAATATAATTCTTAAAGTTGCCGGGATAATTGCCGAAGTCTATACCAAAATTTGAACTTGGGCCTACTAATTCAGGATCCAACCCGGAATATTTGGTAATAGTAAACAGGTTGGCTCCCTGTAGGTAGAGTCTAAATTTTTGTATCCCAAATTTTTCAAGGCTTCTGATCTTTATGTTGTATCCCAACATAAGTGATTTCAGCCTCAGGTATGAACCATTCTCAACAAAAAATGAATTCATCGTTCCTCCTGTACTCAGGCTAGTTTGAGCTTCAATTTTCGGAATGGTTGTATTCGTATTTTGAGGGGTCCAGGCATTTAATAGATCCCTGTTTTTATTAGTTATATAAGCCCCCCAGAAATAAGTGTTTGCTTTTAGAGTATTGATTATCTTACTGCCGGAATTGCCATAAAAGAAGGCCGAAAGATCAAAACCCTTATATTCAAGATTGAGATTTATTCCATACGTAAAATCGGGATTGGGGCTGCCGAGGAAAGTACGATCATCAGGTGTAATTTTTCCATCTCCATCTACATCCCTGTATTTAAAACGTCCGGGAGCTGCATCTGTTTGTGCCGGAGATTTGGTAACCTCATCATCAGAATTAAACAGACCAATCACCTGGTACCCAAAAAATGAGCTTACTGCATGTCCTTCCTGGTTCCGGACCAAATTACCGATTTGTTGTTGGCTTCCGGCATCAAAAAAACCGGACCCGGGGATTTTCTTCACCTGGTTATTATAGGTAGTAAAACTAACACCCACATTAAACTTAAGATTATGGTTAACCAGAGTTCCAAAATATTTCGCAGAAATATCAACTCCAGTATTCTGAATATCACCTATATTAATATAGGGTGGAAGGGCACCGCCAGCCGTTGAAGGCAATGGCTGAGGGAACAATAGGCCATTAATGGATTTCTTATATACATCCAGAGAAAGGCTAAATTTATTCAAAATAGTAGCATCAAAGCCTACATTAGAAATCACGTCTTCCTCCCAGCCTGTAGAGGGATTCCCAATACTTGCCTGGTAAAAGCCCTGCTGCACACTATTGCCGGATCCGGTAATATCATATCCACTGTAAAATCCACTAGCGAATAAGGTAAAACTGTTCGAAGGGCTAATATTGTTTTGTGAACCAAGCGTTCCATAGCTACCCCTGATCTTAAAGTCATTCAGCCAGGTCAGGTTTTTCATAAACTTCTCATTGCTTACCCGCCATCCCGCAGAGTAGGAGGGGAAAGTACCATATCTTTTGTTAGCACCAAATACGGAAGATCCATCCCGGCGAACGGTAACTCCTATAAGGTATTTATCATTGTAGCTGTAATCCAACCGGCTAAAAAGGGAGAATAAAGTATTTGAATATGCATTACTATAATTGGTGACGCCCATGGTCCCGTTATTCAGTACTAGGTAGTCAGGATTTGTCGCGAAAAGGCTTTTGGAACTGCCCCCTATATTCCTTCCATAGTTTTTTATTGCCTCCGAGCCCGCTAATATCTTTACATTATGTTTGCCAATCTGGTTACTGTAAACTAAGGAATTAGTCCACGTCCAATTGCTGCCATAACCTGAACTTTCGCTATAACTATTCGGCTGTGTATAATAATTCGGTTCCCAATATTGATTAGGAGAAAAAACCTGGTTATAACTATTATGTATAGTGCCTCCAAAGCTGGTTCGGGCTGTAAAATGATGTAAAAAATCAACCTCTGCATATGCATTCCCAACTACATCCCAGGTATTATGCTTGTCATCTTTTTGGCTTGTTTGCCTGGCCAGCGGGTTCGAACTGATACCTGCTTCTGCCGGGGCGCCAACTGTTGAACCAAAATTTCCCATAATATCATGTACTGGTATTATAGGCAACATCTGGTACAGTTCGTATATTGGATCATAATCTCCATGCGCGTTATTAAACCCGGTACCATTTCCATAAATAATAGCCACATTTTCTCCGATCCGAATATTTCCGGGCAACTTGAGCTGAGTGTTTATACGTGCCGTATATCTCTTTAAAAAGCTTTCAATTATTGTACCCTGTTGATTCAAATACCCAAATGAAACCAGATAATTGGATTTATCCGTGCCGCCGCTGGCAGCAATGTTATGACTGGTCATGATAGCCGGCTTAAAAAATTCATGAAACCAGTCTGTGCCAACTTTATTTACCTTTTGTATAATATAATCGGTTGTGGGATTTATAGGATCTAAAACATACTTTGAAGGATCAACCGCCGGATCCCCTTCATTTGCGAAACCTCTGGCACCTGCACCTCCATAAAGATAATCAGGGAGTGCACCTGCAAATAAGGCTGTGTTTGGGAACGCGATTTTATACATACTGGCATATTCCGCAGAGTTTAACGTGTTTAATGGATTACCGGAAGTTGGAACCTGGTTACCTACATAGCCGTGGTAAGAAAGGACTGGCGCACCTGATTTCCCCTTTTTAGTGGTAACTATAATTACGCCATTAGAACCACGAACTCCATAAATAGCCGCAGCACCGGCATCTTTTAACACCTGGATGGATTCAACATCGTCTGTACTAATATTATTCAGGTCCGACTCTACTCCATCTACTAAAACCAATGGCTGAGTATTTCCAAACGAAGTTACTCCGCGTACTAAAATCATACTTTGCCCGCCAGGAACTCCGGAACTGATTACGTTAACACCCGAAGCCTGTCCCTGAAGTGCCTGCATGGCAGAGCCGGCAGGAATTGATTTCATAGCTTTCATATCCACAACAGCAACTGAACCAGTAATATCCTTTTTTTGCTGACTGGAATAGCCCGTAACTACCACTTCATTCAATTTCAATTTATCGGTAATCAACACTATATTAATTGTGCTGAGGTTACTAACATCAACATCCTGGCTTAGATAACCTATGGACGAAATCGTCAAGGTGGCCTTTCCTGCGCGTAAATTCAGGCTGAAATTTCCTGACGCATTTGTGATTGTACCGATAGTGATGTCACCCTTTACGAAGACGCTAACACCAGATAACGCAGTTCCTGTTTCATCCCTTATGGTACCTGTTATAGTTTTCTGACCTATGGCGCCAAAAGAAAATGTAAGAAAAGCAAACAGAAAAATAAGGAATTCCTTTTTCTGCAAAAGCTTTGTAAACAAAGTAGATCTCATAAACTTAATTTAGTTTGGTTTGAATTTAATTATCTAATTCTAACAGACAGATTATGACCTTTCCCTTATTACACCAAAGAATCGAATGATTGAAACCAAATGTAGATTCTTAAAACAAGAAAAGTTTAACATAATTTATTCAATGGTTAAACTATTTTATCCAACTAAGGGATAAAAAACCTGGTAACGAAATATCATTTTTTGAACTTGCTATTTTGACACCATATTGATTGGAAATAGCCTTTATTTCCATCAGTGTATTTAAGGAGTTTATTTCTGGCGTATTGAATTCTTTACTTTGCACATGGGAGCATCTTTATTGACAAAAAATGGCATCGCTCTTTGTTTCATTACGACACAAATTTGACACACACTTTCTATAAATAATTTTAGCCCAGGATGAAGGGCTTTGAGTAAGACCACTCATTTGGATCAGCGTAGCTAATCCAGCTTTCAATCTCACTTGCAAGAGGACCCAAATAAAATTGCCCACGAAGCGGAGCGACGAAGGGCTTTGAGCAAGACCACCCCTTTGGATCAGCGCAGCTAATGCAGTCCCGGGCACAAAAAACCCCTTGAAAATGGATTATTTAGAAGGAGTTTTTTATTTCTCGTAATTCAATTTTTCTTTATACCCAGGGACCAATTTTACAGTATTGACAGAGAATTGGAGAAAAGCAGGAAATCTGAAATTTTATTTTTTATTTTCTTTCTTGCCAGTAATATTATCCCACAAATCCTGCGCTTTTTCTTTTAACTCGTCTATTTTTTCTCCTGCTTCCTCTTTTAATTTACCAGATTTCAAATCATCCAAAACCTCTCCTGCCTTTTTCTTTAATTCGTCAGATAGTTGAATGCCCTTGTCTTTTAGTTCCGAAAGTTTTTCACCCGCTTCCTCCTGCAGTCTGCCTGATTTAACCTGATCCCATACTTCACCTGCCTTTTGTTTTACTTCGTCTGCCACCTTACCGGCTTGATCCTTCAGGTCGCTCAATTTTTGAACAGCTTGTTCTTTAAGTTCATTGGCCTTATCGGCCATGGATTGATTTTCCGCCATAAAATAATAATTTAAAGATTAGCAATATTTGAATGTACATGAATTTACAATCAGATGGGCGGCAATTGCTGCCATTAACAATAGAATTGGCTGAATTGAAATACCCCAGGGCATTTTTGAGATTACAATCTTATCTAAGCCGCTCTGCCTTAAACTTTGCCAATGGAGCCATCTTCGCCCTGATCAGTTGGAGTGTATCGCCGGTGAGATAATAGCTGTCTGCAGTTGACAGTACATTGAGGAATTGTTTCTCCATTTCCATATCCACACAAGCCATTTGAGTATTGACCATTTTTTAAAAAGCGATACGATTCGCTTCCTTTAGTTCATAACTGCCGGTGAATGTATTACAGCCAGCATTGCCCTGGATCCTGTTGTCTTCATTTTTCAGGATCATGTGCATTTCTTTGTTACTCTCCATTGTCGGAACTGGCTTCCCCATGAGCTCGGTAAGCTTCCAATAGGTTTCTTTTAATCCTGGATTGGATCCAGAAGTATTTTTTGAACTGTGGCAAGCTGCCATAGCGAAGCTAATTGTGATTAAATACAAACTAAATTTTTTCATTGTATTGAATTAAAATTCAGATATTAAAAAACCTCAGGATTTTCTTCGGGGGGAATTTGCAGTAATTAAAATTAAAAAAATACCTCCAAAATAAAAGCAATTAAAATCACTTAAGGTGAATCCATCTTCAATTGGAAAAGGGATATTTTAAAACCCGGAAATTATAAATACAATCGAAAGTATTTATACACTTTCTGAAAATTTACTGCCGGAATCATAAAACAAACGGGAAATAAAAGTGCATGCATTCTATTTTTTCTTTAATTATTTCTTCTATACAATCCAATCAATTCCCCAAAAGCGATAATATGCCCGCTCATCGCTTTTTCTAATTGTATTTTTTTTGTACTGGGAGGTAATTCCAATAATGTATCCAATGCATATATCTTAAAAAAATAGCGGTGTGTGCCGGATGGCGGGCAGGGTCCGCCATAGTGATGCTTTTGAAAATCATTCACTCCTTCTGTACCATGCACTTCATTTTCTTTGAAGTGATGTGTAACAGGTATATTCCATACAAGCCAATGCACCCATACACCAATCGGGGCATCGGGGTCATCGACAATCAGTGCCAGGCATTTGGTTTCTTCGGGAATCTGTTTAATATCCAGCGGAGGGTTGATATTTTTTCCATCGCATGTATATTTCGAAGGAATCAACCCATCATCCTGAAACGCAGTACTGCTGACTATTAGCTGCTTGTATGCAACCGACTTTCCAGCGTCCTTATCCAATGCAGAGTCGCTCATCTTATTTTATTTAAGGTCCTTCACCAGGAGGAGGAATTTCATATGGTGGATTCTCCTCAGGTTCTTCATCAGGTATTATATCAGGATCTTCTTCCGGAACAAGAGGTTCTTCCGGATCAGCCGGTGGTTTTATTTCCGGCTGTTTGCCCGGCAATGGGGCTTCAAGTGGTTTGTCTTTCTTTGTTTTCTTTGCCATAAACTGCTGGTATCATTTTAATTATTCGTCACACCCCAAAGGGATAGGTCTCCGGCATCTGGTGCCCGTCAGGTTCTATATGCAACGGATGCAATGCCCTTGTTTCATCTAAAAAAATAAAAGCGTCATAGCGCAATGGCAGAATAGTGGGAACATAATTTCCGTATTGCTCATTTTGCGGACTATACACTACACCTATGGCCCTGTGACCGATATGATTTTCCATAAACATATCATTGCCCGCGAAATCTTCCATCAGCAATAATTTGTTTTCTTTACCGGCACTATGCAATAAGTCTTCCCAGCTTCCTTTTCTCGCTTCGGGCATCTGCATAGCCTGCATTTTGGCACCCCAACTTCGCCCTGCCATTACCGAACCTTTGTAGGAACCAAAGCCTACCAACACGACATTAGTATCATGATACCTTATCCTTGCCAATTCTCCAATGTTAAACATGCCTTCATCTACCATATCGGTCGCCCTTGCATCGCCGATATGCGTGTTGTGCTCCCACACAATTATTTTAGAATTCTCTCCGTGAAATTTTAATAAACGCTCCAATGTATCAGCCATATGCCTGTCCCTTACATTCCAGCTATGCGGCCCACCCTTAACCATGGCACGATAATACTTTTCAGCATTTACGGCAACCAATGCATTTTGCTCGGCGCTGAAGACATTTTCGTAATCGGAATTGTAAGTGGGCAATTTTTGTTGAATCTCTGTCAGCAAATCCACTACTTCATTTTCACACAAGTCCGGCACAAACTGCGATGCCCTTGCATAAGACTGCCCTTCATCTTTGTGGTATGGTTCAAAACAACGAAACGCCTCTTCGGCTACTTTTAATGCAGAGGGGTCCGTCTTTTTTAAATATTGCATTATGCTCTCCATGCTTTCCCAAAGGCTATATACATCCAAACCATAAAAGCCAACCTTCTTATTAGCCGACAATCCCTCATTATTTTTTCTCAGCCAATCTGCCAATGCTACTATTTCCCAATTTGCCCACATCCAGGTAGGCCAGCGGTTAAATGCATGTAATACTTTAAATGCACTTTTATTCTCAACATCATATCCCTTTACAAAGCGGTTCAGCCGGTAACAATCAGGCCAATCACCCTCCACGGCAATACAATTGAAACCTTTTTCTTCAATCAATCCCTTAGAAATATGACTACGCCATGAATAGTATTCATGTGTACCATGGCTCGCTTCACCTAACATCACAATCCTCGCATCCCCTATCCGGTCGAATAATGGGTTCAAATTCGCTTTGCTTTGCAAAGGATGAGCCCAACGTTTAATGGAGTTCACCGATTCACGCTCATCTAATAAGACCTCCTTTGTGAAATAGCGTCTCATGACTTGATACTTTTTATGCAACGATCACCCAGAATATCATAATGTCCTTACCCCGTCTCACTCTTCAAATGCAACAGTTTTTCCGGTATTTGCGAACTGTCGATTTTTCTAAACTCCTTACTCAAAGAAAGTAATTTCCACACTAATTTCATATGTTACTCATCATACTTCTAAATGATTATCAACATTAACTCAAGCTATTTTGTTCGCCAGGAAAAAGAAATGAGGACAGTCAAGGTTTTATGTGACAGAGGTCATTATTGCAGCATATTCACTCAGGTAAATTTGAATTATTAAAATAGAAATACTATGCCAGAGAATAACCAAACCATAGCCACGCTTCATAACCTGCTGGACTATGATGCCCGCAAGTTCACGAGCGCAGAAGTGCAGTTGCAATTTATTTTGCCAGAATGGATAAACCAAGCTGGTTCCTTAAAACTCAAAGCTGTATTACAGAAATATCTTGATTTCGTACAAAAGCATGTACAAAAGATGGAAGGTTTTTACGAAGAAGAAAAGATCCTTTCGCTTAGCCTTACCAACCGGGTGATGCACGCATTTATTGAAGAAACCAATGAAAAGTTGTCAAATTGTGCAGACTCCGAAGTCAAAGATGCCTGTCTGGCAGCCTGCATTCAGACAATTAATCATTTCAAAATAAGCGCCTATGGTACCGCTGCAGCATTTGCCAATGCATTGGCCATGGAAAAACAGGCAGCAGTTTTTCATGAAGCAGAAATAAATGAAAAACAAATTGACGATCGTTTGTCGCAATTGTCCGAACACGAAATAAATATCAAAGCCAAACGCCTATTGTATTAGAAAGATAAACAAATTTATTATGGATATACGCGTTCAAAAAGAAGTTAGCATACCGGTTGGTAAAGTAATATTGAATGGTGAATTGCTTATTCCATCAGGAGCAAAAGCTATTATCGTCTTTTCACATGGAAGTGGCAGCAGCAGATTTAGCAGCCGCAATCAGATGGTGGCAAAATGGTTGCAAAAAAAGCATTTTGGAACATTGTTGTTCGATTTATTAACCGAAGAAGAAGACAAGGAGTATCACAACCGCTTTGACATTGCCTTGCTGACCAAAAGATTAGCTGGCGCGACTGAGTGGCTGGAAAGGCTACCCGCTGCAAAAAATTGTCGCATAGCCTATTTTGGCGCCAGCACCGGCGCCGCATCAGCTTTAAGGGCTGCGTCCATATTGCCACAGATAAGTGCGGTGGTATCAAGGGGCGGCCGGCCTGATTTGGCTATGGATGATTTACACAATGTGGAATCGCCAACCCTTTTGATCGTTGGCAGTTTGGATTATGACGTGCTGCAATTGAATAAAGAAGCATACATACAATTGGAATGTGAGAAAAAATTAGAAGTGGTTGAAGGGGCTACACATCTATTTGAAGAGCAGGGCACGATGGAAAAAGTCTGCGAACTGGCTGCAACATGGTTTGAAAAATACCTTCAAAAGGTTGCTGTTATAAAATAAACGACTATTTTATGTTTCGCGATAGAATAGAAGCCGGCTTACTGCTGGCTGCAAAGCTGAAAAAATACAAAAAAGACGACGGCATAGTATTGGCCGTACCAAGGGGCGGGGTGCCTGTAGCTTACGCAGTTGCCAGGGAATTAGGTTTTCCCATAGAAATCATTCTCACCAAGAAAATCGGCCACCCCATGAATAAAGAATATGCAATTGGCGCAGCAAGTCTTACTGACTATTTTATTGTGCCCGAAAATGATGTGTCACAAGAATATATTGAACAGGAATTAAAACGGGTCCGCAAGAGGCTGAAAGAAATGTATATAAGGTTTATGGGTGACAAAGAACCAGAAAGCCTGAAAGGAAAAATCGTGATAGTGATTGATGACGGCATTGCAACTGGAAATACTCTCATGGGCACAATAAATGTGTTGCGCAAGAGTAGTCCTGGAAAAATTGTAATTGGCGTTCCGGTGGCATCAAAGAGTGCAGTAGAAAAATTATCAAAAGAAGTGGATGAGGTAGTAGCTGTAATGATACCGGAAGAATTTTATGGAGTTGGTGCATTTTATGAAGATTTTGAACAAGTGACTGATGAAGAAGTAATGTTCTACCTGGATAAATTAAGAGAATTGAGAAAGGCAGGATAAATATTTCGCTTTCAAAGATGATTTACTGCTAAAGAAGGTGCTAAAAGCGCCCCGGCACAGAGTTTGCGGGTACAAATCCCCGGTTGAGATAATTTAACTTATTACCAGAACGGCCGCACCGTGTATGTCACCATTCCTCAAATCATTTAATGCTTCATTAGCCTGTTCCAGACGGTATGTTTGTATTTCTGTATGAATCGGAATCTTCGGTGCTATTTTTAAAAACTCTTCCCCATCTTTTCTTGTAAGATTTGCCACAGAACGGATAGATCTTTCTTCCCACAAAATATGATATGGAAAAGACGGAATATCACTCATGTAAATGCCGCCGCATACCAAAACGCCGCCTTTGTCAATATCCATCAATGCCTTCGGCACAAGGTTTCCAATCGGGGCAAAGATGATGGCAGCATCCAGTTTTTCCGGAGAGGGCTGAGAAGAACTACCTGCCCATACTGCTCCCAGTTGCAATGCAAAGCGCTGCGCCTCCTCATCTCCCTGGCTTGTAAAGGCAAATATTTTTTTGCCCTGAAACATAGCCACCTGGATTAAGATATGTGCTGCTGCACCAAAGCCGTAGATGCCAATGTTAATCGCATTCTTATTGATCATGCCATAAGAGCGGTAACCGATAAGACCAGCACAAAGCAAGGGTGCACCCGATGCATTGCCATATATGGCAGGAAGGGGGAAACAGTATTGCTCATTGGCTGCTGTATATTCAGCATAACCGCCGTCAATCGTGTAGCCCGTAAAACCCGGATACATACATAGATTCTCCTGCCCTTTCAAACAATACTTACAAATGCCGCAGGTGTAACCAAGCCATGGAACCCCGATAAGGTCACCTTCTTTTAATTTAGTTACATCGCCGCCAGCCACCGCTACAATCCCAACAATTTCATGGCCCGGTATCAGGGGAAGTTTAGGTTGTGTAAGTTCCCCGTCAAGGATATGGAGGTCTGTTCTGCATATACCACAGGCAATTACTCTTATCAAAACCTGACGTGATGAAATTGCCGGTAACGGAACCGTTTTTAGAACCAGGCCTTTTTTCTGTTCCTCTAATACCATTGCCCTCATGGTGACAGGCAGCCGCATAACTAAGTTTTGATTTTGAAAATTATCATTTCTGCTTGACAGCATTGGATTCCAAAGGTATCTAGAAATTGATCTACCCGATTACCCATTTAGGCCTCAAAGCAAAACCAGTGGAAAAACGGCTACCGGTGCAGAAGGTGTGGTTGTACCAAAAACTATAAGGGTCGGACCCGGTTCCACCTTCGTTGCCGGAGTTGTGATTACGATGAATCCGTCACGGCCCATACGACCTTCCACAAGCTGAAGATCCCGCTGCTAAAGGCCTTTGGCAGGGCCTTCCGGCTTTCGGTACGAAAAAAAGGTCCACCACGGAGCTGGCCCGGGAGTTTTCCATCAATCAAAAGTCATCCTGGCTCTTCAAGCGCAAGACCCAGGAAGCGATGAAAAGGGGCGACAGCCATCCTTCGGATCGCGATTCGGGGCTGAAGGATTTATTGATTGGAGGCCGGGGCAAAAGCCGGCCTGGCAAGAAAGCCGGAAAGTCGAGTCTTGAACCTATTTCTGATTGGGAAATTGATCTGGAAAATGCAGGGGTTTTCGGATTGAAAGGCAATTGGTCCCTGGCGGATGAATACGAGATCAGCTAAGGCCCATCCAGGCGTAGATTTCCAGGCATGTATGTAGTGGTAATGAATTTGAGAGGATGGCTCAGAGGCATTCATCATCACTGCCCCGAAAGGTTTGTAAATAACTATCTGGATGAATTCTTTTTCCGGTTCAATGGTAGAAATTCAATGAGAAGCCTCTGACACCAGCTCATAGAGCAGTTTATGACGAACCTACTCTACCGCTATATGGCCCATGCGGCCTAAATGGGTAATCATGTTGATTTAATTTGCAACTTTAGGCATTTCAAACATTCAATGAAGAAACAAAAATGAGTAAGGTCGGGCAGCTTTTGAAAATAGGGTAATATGCCGCACTCGAAGCGGGCAAAGCAATTATGGAGATATACTCCTCAGGAGAATTTTCGATAGAAATAAAGCAGGGTGATTTTCCTTTGACTAGAGCCGATACGACTGCTCATAAGATTATATCCGAACATCTCAGCAAGACAAATTTGCCCATTCTCTCCGAAGAAGGAGCAAATATTGAAATTGGGAAAAGGATGTCCTGGGAATATTTCTGGTTGATAGATCCCCTTGACGGAACTAAAGAATTCATTAATAAAAATGGTGAGTTTACCATCAATATAGCTCTGGTGAATCGGAACTTTCCGATAGGCGGCGTGATTTATGCGCCCATCAGCGATAATTTGTATTATGGTTCAGAAGAAACAGGTATTTACAAAACTGAAAAGGGTAAGCTGATCCGAATTTCGCCCTTACCAGAAAGAAAGTCATTTCACGACCTCTTGCAAAGGGAACATTTAGAAGTAGTAGCCTCCAGGTCTCACATGTCACCTGAGACAAAAGCATTTTTGGAACAGTTTAAAAATGTAACACTAACAACATTAGGCAGCGCACTCAAGTTTATGCGGCTCCTTGAAAACCGTGCAGATATCTATCCAAGATTAGGAACTACAATGGAATGGGATACGGCTGCGGCTCATGCGATCTTGAACGCTTCAAACAGGGGCGTATATCATACAGATCTAAAATCGGAACTTATTTATAACAAACTCGATCTTAGGAACCCTTTCTTTATTGCTTTTTAGAATACATCAGTAATTTTCAATTGCTTGGCCCATTGAGTTTTTCCAACCCCCAAAGCCTGAAGAACATGAGACTGTATCTTTAATGAAAGGCAAATTTCAATTCCTACTTAAATATTTTTCTTAATAAAATAACTATTGCGAGTCATGAAGCTATGATGAATAACACAGGATATTATGATAACTGTCAATGAATCATTGAATCCGGATTTAGTAAATTACAATACTTTCAGGCCAGGACAAAAGAAAAATCTATAAACTACTGTATAAAACCCATCATTATGATTAAAAGAAGATTGCCATGGTTGTGATTGTTTTAGGTTTGCCGGGTTCAGGCAAGAGCTATTTTGCTTCCCGGCTTGCAAGTATGATCGGGGCCGAATACATCAACAGTGACCGGGTGAGGAAGGAAATGTTTAAAGTGAGGACCTATTCAGAGCAGGAGAAAGCAGCCGTGTACAATGAAATGCTTGCTAAAATGAAGGAGGCCGTGAATCAAAACAGGAACGTGGTGCTGGATGCAACATTTCATAAAGATGATACAAGGAAACCATTTGCGCAGGAAATGGAAAAAAAAGGCGGAATCTATTTTATTGAAGTGCGTGCAAATGAAAATATAGTCAGGGAAAGATTAAAAAAAGAGAGGCCTTTCAGCGAAGCCGACTATGAAGTATATAAAATTATTAGCCAGCATTGGGAGTCGCTGAAAGACCCTCATTTATTGCTGGAATCAACTGATGAAAACATCAATAGCATGCTCCAAGGAGCTGCAGATTATTTGAATTGGAAAGATGACAAAAGAACAGATCAATAGCCTGCTTAATAAAGGAATATTCCCGGAAACCACCGGTAAGCGGGAGTTGATTGAAACGCATATATCATGGGTAATTATTTGTGACCAATTCGTCTACAAGATCAAAAAACCTGTTCATTATTCATTTCTGGATTTTTCTACCGTCGAAATGCGAAAACATTTTTGCGAAAGGGAAATTGAATTAAATAAGAGGCTAACAGATAATGTGTACCTCGATGTACAGCCGATCAGTGAATTGCAGGGCCTTTTACATATTGGTAGCAAAGATGGTACGATAATAGATTATGCGGTCAGGATGCATAAACTGGACAGGGAAAAGCAAATGGACATACTTCTATTGCAAAATAAGGTAACCGGGGCGGATATAAAGAACCTTGCTGAAAAGATAGCTTCCTTCCATAAAAACACAGATATCATTTATAAAAAAGACTTCCTGGATATCCAGGCAAAATTCAATGACCTGGCAGCAGAAAAAGAATTCCTGGCCAAACAACTGGGCAGTAATTGCAGTGATATCATCACCCGTGCAATAGAAACCTCGGATGCCTTTATGAAAAAGAATAAAGAATTGCTGGCAGCCAGGCTTAGCGCCGGGTTCTTCAGGGATTGCCACGGGGATTTGCATTCAAGGAATATTTTTCTATTGCCCACTCCTCTACCGTTTGATTGCATAGAATTCAATGATGATTTCCGGCAAATTGATGTACTAAACGAGGTTGCATTCCTTTGCATGGACCTGGATGCATTTGGCAGGGAGGATCTGTCTGCTTTATTTATTGACTATTATAATCATTTTTTCCCCGCTATGAAATCAAGCGGAGACCGGAGCCTCTTTATTTACTATAAAAGCTACAGGGCCAATATACGTGCAAAAGTCAATAGTCTCAGGGCAAAGGACGATGGGGATAAGACAGATAAAACAAAAGCCTTGTCTGCCGCATATAAATACCTTCTCTTGATGGATAGCTATATGAGATCACCATATTTATTTCATTAGGACAAACAGCTATTTCTTTTTCGCCATTATATAATTCACCAAACCCTTTAAAGTAACAATCTTGCCATAATCCTGTTCTGGCGTTTCCACACCCAGTTTCTCTTCCAACTCAACAATAAAACGCAAAGAATCGAATGAATCAATATCTAATTTTTCTCTGATATTATCGTCTGCTTGCAATAGCTCGGGTTCTGTATCGGGTGCAATTTGCTTCAGTAATTGAAAAATGATTTTTTTTATTTCTGCTTCGGTCATCGAGTTAATTTTTGATTTATAGGGAAACCCATAAATAATTTTTAATAGTTAAAGCGACTCCGGTTTCCCCAGGTAATTCTTTACCGCGATCAAAAAACGGCTGCCCCTAGCGCCATCTGTTGCCCTGTGGTCCGCAGATAAAGTGAGGTTCAGCACCGGCCGCACATCCAGCATTCCGGCTTCCGCCCAGGGCTGTTCAGTAATGCTGCCAATACCTATAATGGCTACTTGCGGCGGATAAATAACCCCATATACAGTTTCCACATTTCCCTCACCTAAATTGGTAACCGTAATAGTAGATTCACTCAGTTCGGAACTTCGCAGTTTCATTGCCCTTGCTCTGGGAATAATATCATTGAGAGACACCATCAGATCATCCATAGATTTTAAATCAGCATTATGAATAGCTGGAATCATTAGACCTCCTGACCGAAGCGAGACAACAAAACCAATATTGATATCTTTCTTTAGTTGCAAACCGTTATCCCAATAACCATTTAATTCAGGCACTTCCTTCAATGCTTTAGCTACGGCTTTGATTAATAACACAACTGGCAGCATTCGTTGTTTCACTGTCCGTTCCTTGTTGGCTTCGGTAAGCCAGGCCAATGCCGTGCTCATATCCATCTTTGTTTCCAAATAATAATGAGGTATCTCCCTGTTTGATTTACTCATGGCCGCTGCTACTGCCCTGCGCACACTTTCCATGCTGGAAGCTCTTTTGTCTTCCCCAGGTGCCATTCTCTCTGTCATGGCTTTCTCCACGTCTTCTCTAATAACGGCCCCACCTTCCCCGGTTCCCTGCACCTTGGCCAAATCAATTCCTTTTTCGGCCGCAATTCTTCTTGCCAATGGGGATGCTTTTATACCATGAGGCAGCTCTTCAACTGTTATTTTTTCAACTTCTTTTTTCTCCTCAATGACCTTTGAAGGCATTTTAGCTTCTTTCTTTGCGCCCGCTTCCTTGTCTGAAGAAATCAATGCCATCACTATACCTACGGGCACTTTTTCGTGTTCTTTAATCAACAGTTCCCCAATAGCTCCCTCGTCAAACACTTCTATATCAATCAATCCTTTTTGAGTATCCACCACTGCAATAATATCACCTCTCTTAACCGTATCGCCGGGTTTTACCAACCATTCTACCAGTGTACCGGCTTCCATATCGGCGCCTAAACTGGGCATCTTAAACTCAATCATGCTTAAGCATTTTCTTTACTTTATTAATGATATCTGTCTGCTGTGGGATGGATGCGTCTTCCAAATGTTTTGGATAAGGTATCGGCACTTCCACACCGCCCAGCCTTTGCACAGGTCCATCCAGTTCATAAAAGACATTTTCCACAATTCTTGCACTTACTTCAGATGATACGTTTACAGAACCCCATGCTTCTTCAACAAGCAATACCCGGTGCGTTTTCTTTACGGAATTAAAAATAGTAATATCATCCAACGGACGCAATACCCTCAAATCGACTACTTCCACATCAATACCCATCGTGGCCAATTCTTTCGACGCATCCAACGCTTTATATACACAGGCTCCATAAGTAATGACAGAAATATCTTTGCCCTCACGAAGTACCCTTGCCCTTGTAATATCCACCGCACCGGCATTGGCATCAATTTCCACTTCTTTGTTTAACAAGAAAGTGTACTCAAATATTATTATAGGGTCAGGATCCAGTAATGCCGTTAACAACATTCCTCGTGCATCTACATGCGTTCCCGCGGATAATACCTTCAATCCGGCAATATGTGCATACAATGGTTCCCAACTATGTGAATGTTGCGCAGCCAATTGGCGACCGATACCACAACTCATCCGTATTACGACCGGCACATGTAATTGTCCCCCCGACATGTGCAGTAGTGTAGCTGCATTGTTCACAATCTGGTCCATTGCCAGCAAACTAAAATTTACTGTCATCACTTCCACAATGGGGCGCATGCCATTTAAAGCAGCGCCGATGCCTGCACCTACAAATCCGGATTCAGACAAAGGCACGTCCATGATGCGATCCGGGCCAAATTCCTGCAACAATCCTTTGCTCACCGCAAAAGCGCCCCCATAACGGCCCACATCTTCACCCATCAAAAAAACTCTTTCATCCTTTTGCAAAGCTTCGCGTATGCCCTGTTTGATTGCTTCACGATAAGTGATTTTTACTTTAGCAGTATCATTCATTTTCAAAAGTTAATTGCCTTTGGTAATATTTTACTTCAAAGCATTTTCTTATATATTTCCACCAGCGCTTAGAACCCCGAAATTTTGGTTACACCGTAAGACACTGATGCTCCCAATATTGTCATGACCGTAGTCCAAATCTTTGAGTATTGAGTATAGCTTTCGGGTAATAGGTCACTCGCCCCGAGATACAGGAAGAAGCCTGCAAAAAGCGCCAGCGCTAACCCGAACAAAGCATCGGGCAGTCTGAACCAAATTGTTGAAACAATTCCGATTGCAGGAGCCATAGCATTTATAAGCAGCCATCTAAAAGCTATCAGACTGCCTCCCTTATCTTTTATGAGCACGCCGACAGTATTAATTCCGTCAGAAAATCCATGTGCCACCACCGCTATCGCAATAGCTATTCCAATCGTCGTTGATATTTGAAATGCCAATCCTATGGCAATTCCATCAAAAAGACTATGGACCGACAAACTTCCTGCACCTATTTTCCCTTTGAATCCGGTATCTCCCTCATGTATATGGGAATGTAGCACAGCCAAACGGTCCAGGATCATGTAAACAAGAAACCCAAGAACTACAACAGAACTAATCACATCAACACTATATTGCCTGCTTCCCAGGTCAATGGCTTCTGGTAGGAGATCGAAAAACACTACTCCTATAACGGCCCCGGCACTAAAACCTAAAATGAGATGAAGCTTGTCTTTGAATCGTAAAGCAAATAGTCCCCCCGACAGAGTTGCAAGAAATGTTATTATGCAAATCAACAAGATCATATTGCCACAAGAGTTAGATTAATATCTTCTAATTTTAACCTTCACAACATTCTTAGGCATACTATATAGCTACCCTCCTCTTTTCAGATAATGATCTCGTTCCGCAGAGCATATTCATGAATGTCCATTATATGAATAAACTACAATGAAGAATGAGCCGCATCCCTTCTCCATCGCTTTAAATGAGGCAGACTGTTCACTGCCATATCCATGGTCTTTGAATCGAAATGCATCTTTTCCATTTGCGCAGTTATAAGTGATTTCATTTCACTTAATGTCATACCTGGATTGATAAATGCACCAGCCTGGTAACAGTATTTGCAATACTCCTGGCTTTGGGATCCATCTTTTTCCGTTCCCAGCAATTCGGGGCTATCCAATGGCATGCTGCAACTCTGGCATGTTTTTACGGATTCCATAATCTTTCGTTTTATGTTTTCTTGTAGCTATACACAAATTTTGTCAGTTCTTCCACCGGCTCCCATGTGCCCGCTTCTGCAAAGTCAACTGCCTTTTGTACCTCTTCTTCCACTTTGTTATTTAGCTCCAGAATGTCCTTTTGTGTAATCATATCCTGGCTGAGCAATAGGTTTTGCAGTCTTGGAATGGGGTCACGTTTTTTCCATTCTTCCACTTCGCTCTTTTCGCGGTAGAGTTCCGCGTCAAACATGGAATGCGCGCGAAAGCGATAAGTGTTACACACTAAGAAATATGGTTTACCTGTTGTTCTCACTTTCAGGGCAGCTTCCTTCGCGGCATTTTCCACAGCTAATATATCCATGCCGTCCACTGCAGCAGTTTCTATTCCATAAGCCGGACCTTTCTTTTCTATCTCAACAATTGAATGAGAATACCGGATAGCCGTACCCATAGCATAGAGATTATTCTCGCATACAAACAATACGGGCACATTCCATAGGGCAGCCAGGTTCATGGCTTCATGAAATTCACCTTCGGCTGCCGCGCCTTCCCCAAAAAAGCAACAGGTGATATTATCCTTTTTTTGTTTTTTAGAGGCTAGTGCCATGCCAACAGCCATACCCAAGTGTCCCGCAACTATGGCATTGCCTCCATAAAATTTGGTGGCTGCATCAAACAAATGCATGGATCCGCCACGTCCCCTGCTGCAACCTTGGAGCTTGCCGTACATTTCTGCCATGATGGCTCCGGCATCTATACCTCTCGCCAATGCATGACCATGTTCACGGTAAGTACTGAGCACATTATCATCTGCAGTCAATGCCTGCATCACTCCCACCGCCACAGCTTCTTCACCCACATACAAATGCATGAACCCACGGATTTTCTCCTTCGTATATAGTTCCGCACTCTTTTCTTCAAATCTTCTTATCAGCATCATTTGATAAAGCATCCTGATGCCGTATTTTTTTTCCACTGGTTGAACAGATTTTATGATTGCTTGCTCTTCCATAAATTAATGACTAAGATTGCTCCAATGTTGAAATATCACCTTCGGGCAAACCCAATTCTCTTGCTTTTAATAATCGCCTCAATATTTTTCCGCTTTTTGTTTTGGGCAATCCCTCCACAAAGGCAATTTCTTTTGGCGCCACCGCAGGACCTAATTTTTTCCTTGCATAGCCAATGATATCCAATTGTAGTTTTTCATCTGCTGTAAACCCCTCTTTCAAAACCACAAATGCTTTTACAAGTTCGCCAATCATGGGGTCGGGTTTGCCAATAACGGCCGCTTCAGCCACAGCGGCATGTTCCATCAGAATACTCTCCACTTCAAAAGGCCCCACCATGTGACCCGAAGTCTTGATAATATCATCGGCTCTTCCAACAAACCAGTAATAACCGTCTTCATCTCTCTTTACCAAATCACCGGTAAGGTACCATTCGCCACGAAAGCATTTATTATAGCGCTCTTCATCATGCAGGTAGGCGCGAAACATGGAAGGCCAGCCCTTTCTTAATACTAAGTGGCCCTGCTTGTGGGGCTCAATTATTATTTTAATTTCTGTCTCTGTTACTTCGGCTATTGCCGCTTCCACACCAGGCAAGGGTTTTCCCATACTTCCCGGCTTTACTTTCATGGAAAGATAATTGGCAATCATGATGCCACCGGTTTCCGTCTGCCACCAGTTATCAAGTATTGGCATGCCGAAGGCTTTCTCTCCCCACACTACTGCCTCAGCATTTAATGGTTCACCCACACTACAGATCAACCGCAGTTGCTCAAGAATATACTTATCCTTTGGCTGAATATCCATACGCATTAACCTGCGAATAGCTGTTGGGGCAGTGTACCATACATTTACTTTTTGTTCTTCCAAAATGGAATACCATCTTGCTGCATCAAATTCTTCTTCATCAACAATATTGGTAACACCATTTACCAGTGGTGAAATAATGCCATACGAGGTGCCTGTCACCCAACCCGGATCAGCCGTGCACCAGAAGATATCTCCCTCATGAAGATCAAGTACATACTTGCCGGTCGTGTAATGCATAAGTACAGCACCATGCACATGCAAAGCACCTTTAGGCATACCCGTAGTACCACTGGTAAAATGTAATAATGCCGGATCTTCCGGATCAGTAGGGGGGATAAAATATTCATCGTAAGCTTCTTCCATTAACCTCGGAAGCGATAAAACCTTTTCATCGGTATGAAATTCCTCATCGGTCAACAAAATGAACCGGAGAGTGGGCAATCTGTCCAGCAATTGCTTTACTTTTCTTTCATACAAGGCTTTCGTCGTAACAAGTACTTTAGCATCGCCCTTGCTTAACCGTTGAAACACCGGTTCAGGCCCGAATACAGAGTATAGTGGGCAAAAGACCGCATTTGTTTTTAGAGTACCCAATGCGGCTATATATAATTCCGGAATTCTGCCAGCCAGCGCAAATACCCGTTCTCCTTTTTTCACTTTTAAGTTTGTCAACACATTGGCAAAACGGGAGCTAAGTTTATGTAAATCATAATAAGTGAAATCTTTAGTTGCCCTATCCTTCTGTATCCAACGAAGGGCGACCTTATCTCTTAATTTTCCAGTGGCATGCCGCTCTGTTGCCTCGTACGCAATATTCAACCCTCGATTTTCTGGCAATCCCTGCAGATACTTTCGTTCATTCTGCCAATTAAAGGAATGTCTCAAAGTTTCATAATCTTTTAAATTGGGCGTGAATGGCGGTGCCAATATATTTAAGGCTGAATTTTCCATCAATCGTTTTATTTCTTAAATATTCCCGACAAAAAATTATAGCACCCGTATTTTGTATCAACATATTCTCTCTCCACCTGCTGCATATTGCGTCGCAGTTCATTTTGCCGCTTCTCAGTTTCAGCATTAATCAACGCATTCTCAATAAAAGTACCATTTGTCCTAAGTACCGCTTCCTGCTGCTGAATTTGCGCTTGCAGAAGGTTAAATTTTTCGGATACCGCATTCAATTTATCCTGTTCGTTTTCCACTTCCATTGCAATATTGGGTATAGTGTCTCGCTGAATCACTTCGGCCAGCTTATGTTCAAATTCATTCATCTCCCCATTATAAAAAACAATCAGGCGGTTCCACTCCACGAGTTCATCTATAAAATATTCCGCCATGTTTGTTTCCATATTGTTCATTTTACTTTTTTTAAATACCATATTGCCTCCGCCTGGAACCCGGTTTGTTTCATTTCCGTTAATCCCAGGACTGATCCGGATATTAGTTATACCAAAGTCCTACCCTACAATAATTTCTCAGGCTTTTCGTCGCTATCTTCAAAACCGGCTTCATAGTCCGAGATAATAAACTCATCAGAAGAATTTCTTCCCATTTCATTTAATTCCTTCAAAGTGAAATCATCCATTCCGGTTGTTTGCTCCCACTTATCCTTTTCTTTCTTCAACACTTGCACCGAGAGTCCAAATCGTTGTTGAAACTCCCGCTCCACGTTGGCCACCATATACCCGGGTTGAATTTCAAGCATGGCAGATAAATGTGTTCGCCTAATTTCCCTTATTGTCTTGCCAGGATCTACCAGGCAGGCTTCTGGGGATGTTTCATATTTTTTATGCGGCTTATTGTAAAACTCAATCTGCAGGTAAGGGTAAAAATCAGAAAACGTTTCCTGAATATGCCGGAGTACTGTGTTATCATCTATTTCTATATGCATGTGGTATAATTTTATAATTCTGGGTTTACATATATTTACCATTTCTCCCAATGAATATTTTTGGCATCATACTTATCCTGTGCTCTTTCCACACCAGCCGGGTGGCCAATGGGAATTAGATTCAAAGGAATTACATGCTGCGGGATATTAAATTCCTTTCTCACAAAATCCATCAATTCCTTATTGGGATAAAGAGCCGTCCAAACTGCTCCCAGACCCAATGCTTCAGCAGCCAATAAGATATTCTCACTGGCACAGGTACAGTCCAGTATAGCAAATTCTTCGCTGCTCATGGCTGCTTCTCCAGGCACTGCGCATACAAGAATACCTGTTCCTGCCTTGACTAGCATCTTTGCAAATGGCAATCCATCGGCCAATGCTTTCAATTTTGCTTTATCCGTGACTACTATAAATTTCCATGGCAACTTATGAATTGCCGCAGGCGCCGCCATAGCTGCACGTAATATCTTTTCGATATCTTCCCTGCTCACAGGTTCACCCGTATAACTTCGTACACTTTTTCTCTCGAGGATTACGGTCAATGCATCTTTATTCATAACAGCTTCCATATAGCATTATTTGATGGCTTTGATAAGAATAAAGGAGCCTTCACCATATCCCGGTTTAGCAGGTTCAAATTCCTTGATTGAATCCAGTTCGTGGAAAAGAGTTTGGGAAAATTGCAGTTTTCTGAATCCAAGTTCCTTTAGTTCACTAGTGATTCGCTTGATACTGTAAAAATTAGCCTGCTTGTAAAAGACACTATCCGGTTTACGCTGTTCGTACATTTTTCCAATAATACTGTCTTTATCTACAAATCCCACAATCAAGGAGCCGCCTTTCTTGAGAACTCTCCTGGCTTCTCTGAAAGCAGCCGGCAAATCATCAAAATAACTTATGCAAAATATCATCAGAACAAAATCGAACCGCATATCCTTATATGGCAGGGTTTCCGCTTCTGCCGACAATACATCAATGCCTTTTTTTAATGCCAAAGCCCGCATATTCGGTGAAGGCTCTATCCCTTCTTTTATGCCTAATTCCTTTGCGAAACGTCCGGTTCCTAATGCGACTTCAATTCCATGGATGTTGTTTCCTGTGGGCAATAGATCCCGGATGGCTTCTACTTCGCTTTGAAAAACGAGCGGATACTTCCCGAACCATTCCTCGTATTCGGCCACATGTTCGTTAAATGGGAGTGTCTTAATCATAATAAAAGAATTTAAAAAATAACCTACCCAAAACTATGAACAGATTAGCCTCCTATCCATGACGGCTATTAGCCAATATCATGACGATAGTCAAATCACCTGGTACCTCATTTCAAAAAAACAGAACACCTATTTCATTCAGGGCAGATTTTACAGCCTTTCAAGGAATACTTAACTCCCTGCCGAATTACCTGTTTGCCTTTAGAATTGTAGCGAAAGATGGTGATACCTTTTGCTTTTTGCAACCAGGCCATTTTATATATCTCATCCACATCTTTTATAGTAGCAGTTTCGGGCAGGTTAATTGTTTTGGAGACGGCGTTATCGGTAAATTTTTGAAATGAAATCTGGTGCTTCAAGTGCCAGGCTGGTGAAATCGACAATGCGGTCTTAAATATGTCTCTGACGGCAACTGGTATTTCTTTGATATGCTCCGCCACTCCTTCTTCTATTAACTGTTCAACAATCTTTTCAGAATGGAGATCATGCGACTTCAGATAATTAATAAAAAGTGGGTTTATGGAAAATAGAGTTTCCTCATTCAGTACATGCTGCCGCTCAAATGCCAATGCAAATAAGGGTTCAATGGAAGAAGACGTATCAGCAATTATGGATATGGTTCCGGTAGGCGCAATGCTGGTTCTTGTTGAATTACGAATTGGTGTGCCGGGGAAATAAATACTTTTTTTCCAATTTGGGAACGCGTTTCTTTCTTTAGCCAATGCCATAGAAGCATCCATACTTTTTTGCTGAATAAACTGCATCAGCTGTTCTGCCAGTATTATGGCTTTTCCAGAATCGTAAGGGACTTCCAGCAAAATCAATAATTCGGCCCATCCCATCACACCCAAACCAATTTTCCTATTGCCGAGCGCCATGTTCTTTATTTCAGGAATTATATAATTGTTCACTTCAATTACATTATCCAGAAAACGAATTGCAATTTTTATCACTTCTTCCAAAAGCTTCCAGCCAATTTCATGGCCCTGATTGCCTGCAACCATAAATTTTGAAAGATTGATGGAACCAAGGTTACAAGGTTCATAAGGCAGCAGAGGCACTTCTCCGCAGGGATTAGTGGCATCTATTTTTCCCAATGCCGGTGTAGGATTGGTGCTATTAATTGCATCAATGAAAATTAATCCCGGATCGCCCGTCAGCCATGCTGATTCAACAATATCATTCCACAATTTTCCGGCATTTATCCTTTTTACTAAAGCTCCGGTATTTGGATGAATCAAATCCCATTCTTCATTATGGTCCACAGCATTCATGTAATCGTCAGTTATTCCAACCGAAATGTTGAAATTATTGAGTATGCCCTTTTCCCTCTTGGACAAGATAAATTCTTCGATATCGGGATGATTGATATCACAAATACCCATATTAGCGCCCCGGCGTTTGCCTCCCTGCCTTATATGTTCAGTAGCCGCATCAAAGATTTTCATAAATGAAACCGGACCTGCTGCTGTGCCTCCGGATTTTGTTACCAAATCATCTTTGGGCCTCAGGTGCGAAAAATTAAAACCCGTACCTCCACCACTTTGTTGTATCAATGCGGCATATTTCAGGGTAGTGAATATGCTATTCATATTATCCTCTACCGGAAGCACAAAACAAGCACTCAGCTGATTGTTATTAGTTCCGGCATTCATTAATGTGGGAGAATTAGGCAGGAATAACAATTCACTCATCACTCTATAAAACCTTTTTTCCCAAATGGCCACATTCTCCGCTTTGCCACAAATTATTTCAGTGGACGCCACAAATTTGGCTACCCTCCTAAAAAGTTCGCCCGGAGTTTCAATGACAATTCCATCTGCATCCTTGCGGAGGTAGCGCCGTTGCAGCACTTTCAGGGCATTTTCAGAAAGTTGAACCATCAGGCTAATTGATTTTGTTCAGCATCATCGGCGAAACTATTATTAAGCTATAACAATTTCTCTTTTGAACCTTGTGATAGCAATCATGTTATTGTTTGATAGTCATCATTCATGATTGAGCGCCATTCTCATATCTTTAAACATATACTTAATCTAAATTGTTCGTTTTTATGATTAGCGAGAAACTATTAGATAAAGAATTGCTCTCCCTGCTAAAGGAGAAAGAAAATATTTGTGTTTCAATTATTGTTCCAACACACCGGCTGTCGCCCGAACGAAGAGTGGATAAATTAGAAGTGGAAAGAGCCATAGATAATGCCAAACAATTTTTGCAATCCAGCTACACGGAACCCAAAATAAGACCCTTGCTGCAGGCACTGGATGAATTGTATCGGGACATTGATTTTACACACAATTCAGATGGGTTGGGATTATTCATTTCTACCAATACCAAACTTGCGGTACGGTTTCCTTTTCCTGTGGAGGAAAAAGTGATTGTGGGGGATAATTTTGAATTGCGCGACCTGATGTATAAAGAAAATTATGCGAAGCCTTATTTTGTATTGTTGCTCACTGAAAAACAAGTGCGCCTTTATGAAGGTACTTGGAATGTACTGACTGAAGTAAAAGATAAGAATTTCCCGAATGCATATAAAGAAGAATACATTTATAATCCGCCCTCTCAAAGCTCTTCTTACGCGGGATATTCACACGTAAAAAGTTTTGAAAAAGACAAATCAGAATTGGAAGCCATACGCTTCAAAGATTTTTTCCGCCATGCGGATGAATTGCTGAATGATTATTTAGTGGGTGACAAGCCATTGATAGTTTTGGGTATTGAAAAGGCACTGGCCTGGTTCGAAAGCATTTCTGAACACAAACAGAATATAATTGGTAAAATCGCCGGAAGTTATAATCATTCCAGCCTAAAACAGATTGTGGAAAAGGTGTGGCCGGTCATGAGATCCCACCTGAATAATGAAAGGCTGCGATTAATACAGGAATTTATTGAAAAAATCGGTGAGCACCACGCCGTTAGCGGTATACAGGAGGTTTGGCAGGCTGTAAAAGAAGGAAAAGCATTCAAGCTATTGGTGGAAAAGGATTTTCGAAGTCCTGGGTTTGTGGATAAGGATGCATATCGCCTTTATTTCCGTCGATCGCAAGAACCCCTTAAGGTTCTGGCTGATGCGGTGGATGATGTTATTCAGATGGTTTTGGAACAAAATGGCCAGGTTTATTTTGTCGCCAACGGCATGCTCAAAGACTATCAGGGAATAGCATTAATTACTCGTTATTGAAAGAAGCAGGCGATATGCAATTGCTTCCGTGAAAACAATTCAAATTGCCCTATCGCATTACTATACAAGGCAAAAACAAGGAGCGGTAAACGATGATCCGGTGCATTTTTTTCCAACTCTCAGATGCATAATTATCTATTTTAATTCCTCCGGCCACAAAATGATTTCTGCAAGGCTTCTTGTGCAAGCTCAATTCTAATATGCCTACAGCATCGATGAAATAAATCAGTGATGGCACTGATGGTTATCATTCGCCCAACCAATAATGCCAGCAAACTTTGCAACATGAATGATACTAGCGGCAAAAGTGCCAACAAGCCGAATCCACAAAACAAAATTCCTCCAGCAAACCGCTTCAAATGGTGGTGGATATATGTATTCATGTTGATATTTCTCTTGCCATTCTCTTTGCAAAATATATTTTCCACAAGCAAAGAAATCACCTGGCAGCAGTTTGAAAAAGATATCCTACGCCGTAAGGCTGTTGAAAAGATTGTGGTTGTGAATAATGAAAAAGCTGAAATATATATCAAAAAGGAAATGGCTAATGATTCTATGTTTAGAGGCGTTCTTAACAAGGGAATTGGCAAGAGCAGTAACCCGGGTCCACACTATTCATTTAATATTGGGTCAGTAGAATCATTCGAACGTAAACTGGATGCGGCAGAAAAGGACTTTTCACCTGATGAACAAATCCCAGTGAGTTATGTTAACAGAACAAACTGGTTCCTGAACATTATTGGTTGGATATTGCCATTCGTTTTAATTTTTGCGGTATGGAATTATTTGATCAAAAGATCCGGCGGAATGGGAGCGGGCACGGGGGGATCATCTATTTTTAATTTTGGAAAATCGACGGCCACTTTAATTGAAAAAGAACAAAGCAAAATAACTTTTGATGATGTGGCCGGGCTGGAAGAAGCAGAAATGGAAGTAAAGGAAATCGTTGACTTCCTCAAGCATCCCGAATCATTTACAAAGCTGGGGGCAAAAATTCCAAAAGGCATAATTTTAATTGGGCCACCGGGCACTGGTAAAACTTTGCTTGCAAAGGCGGTGGCTGGAGAAGCACAGGTTCCTTTCTATACTATTTCAGGTTCTGAGTTCGTGGAAATGTTTGTGGGAGTGGGTGCTTCGAGAGTTCGCGATTTATTCAAGAGAGCAAAGGAAAAAACGCCATGCATCATTTTTATTGATGAGATCGATGCCATTGGAAGATCAAGAGGAAAGGGTGCTTTCTTGAGTGGAGCAAACGACGAAAGAGAAAGCACATTGAATCAATTACTCACAGAAATGGACGGCTTTGGCACCAACAGTGGGGTAATTGTATTGGCTGCTACCAATAGGGCAGATATGCTTGACCCTGCCCTGCTTCGCCCAGGAAGATTTGACCGGCATATCTATTTGGAGTTACCGACTCTGAAAGAAAGGGTAGAAATATTTAAAGTGCATCTCCGACCCCTCGTATTAGATGATACAATTGATACGCATTTCCTGGCTGCACAGACTCCGGGGTTTTCAGGTGCAGATATTGCCAATATCTGCAACGAAGCTGCCCTGATTGCCGCAAGAAGTAAAAAAGAAAAAATAAATAAGGAAGATTTCCTCGCCGCGATTGATCGTATCGTGGCTGGCATTGAAAAGAAAAGCAAAATCATTTCTCCCGCAGAGAAAAGGATTATTGCATTCCATGAAGCGGGACATGCCGTAGTAAGCTGGAAATTAAAACATGTTGACCCACTTGTGAAAGTGTCAATTATTCCCCGTGGCAAGCAATTGGGAGCCGCATGGTATTTACCCGAAGAAAAACAATTGCGAAGCGAATCTGCCTTTACGGAACATATATGCGCAACATTGGGCGGGAGGGCGGCCGAAGAAATAATGTTTGGAGAAGTTTCATCGGGTGCATTGGATGACCTCGAAAAAGTAACAAAAGAAGCCTATATGATGGTATCCTATTACGGCTTTGACAAAAAGCTTGGCAATATAAGTTATTATGACTCCACCGGACAGAGAGACACGAGTATTCAGAAACCTTTTAGTGAAGAAACGGGCAAACTGATTGATGAAGAAGTACGAAAATTGGTAAGCGAAGCCTATCAACGAACAAAAGAATTGTTGCAAAACAATAAAGATTCCTTAGAAAAGGTTGCAGACCAGCTACTCAAAAAAGAGGTGATTTACAAAGAAGACCTTGAAAGCATTATGGGCAAACGTCCTGACGATTTGACGCAGCCGCAAACAAAATAAAACAATCGAATCACCAACATAATAAAGCCATCCTCTTTTGCATAATCTGCACTTGGCATTCATACCAGCTGATTGCCATTGAGACCATTCTTGTTGCAAATGCAATAACTGCCGATGTAATGAAATTTATTTTCTTCTGGCTCAAAGAAGAAGACAGGGCAATACCAGCTAAAAACTCCTGGCCAGCTAAGCCGGTAAACTTACTCAAAAACCCTGACCAATCTCATTCTTCATAGTGACCATGGTCTTTTGTTGTCTTTAGTATGAAGGATACATTTGTGTTGCAAATAAATTATTAAAAGATATAAAAACACAAGGAGGAATTATGGGAACTCAAGCCTTAACTAAATCAAGCGAAAGAATGCCATCGGTATTTGGTGACTTTTTCAAACCTTGGAATGAGTGGTTTGACAATGGCGGCTCATGGGGATCTATGATGAACATACCAGCTGTCAATATTACGGAGCAAAAAGATGACTACCAGGTATCTCTGGCTGCTCCCGGGTTGAAGAAAGATGATTTTAAGATTGATGTAGATGGTAATATGCTTACCATCAGCAGCGAAAAGGAAGAAAACAAGGAAGAGAAGGATAAAAGGTATACCCGGAAAGAATACAGTTATTCTTCTTTCAGTCGCAGTTTCACGTTGCCCGATGAAATTGATAGGGAAAAAATTGATGCAAAGTATGAAGACGGCGTATTGAAAATTTCTTTACCTCGTAAAGAAGCCGCTAAGAAGTTAGCAGCGAAACATGTCGCTGTTAAATGAGCCAGCAACTGTATGGCTTAGCGCGCCCCACCATTCAAGCTGGCGGGGCGTTTCTATTAATCCCTTTAACATGGCAGAACTAAATCTCTGGCTAAACTCTCATGATGCTATTTATTAAGATATTAACAGTCGCCATAACTTGAAGCAAAGAACATCATAAATCCTTCCTGGTAATAAACCTTAAATTATCACCGGAACAAGCCTCCCGGCTTTTGGCCAGGGCGCCTCCGGCTTATTAAATTTATGCTTTTGCCGGACCGCAAAAGGTTGAATGCCTGTAAAAAGCTAAATGAAATACATATTCACCTTAAGCAGAGATGAGCCCGTCATGCTATTGATCAACGTCAGGGTTTTAGCTGACGACAATTCTTATTTTGGGTATTAGACTAAGATAATTTTACAAATAGATTATTTCAATACATTAAGATCCAGTATATCCCCATTTTACCATAAAGCTGCTAAAACTGAAATATGTCAAAGCCAAATCTAAAGCAATTTCAAGATGAAAGCGATACCTGGAAACGATTACTATGTCTTTTGATGGATGAAAATGTCCGCCTGAAATACAGGCTTGCAGAAGTTCTCAAAGATAAGTTTGATAAACATTTGCTGGACGAAGTCGAAATTTTTCAAAGCAGATTTATTAAGAACGATGGGCTGATTGGCCTGCTGCGGAATGATGTGGTTGAATTGGACAAACTATTAGTTAGAGAGAGATTTGAAGACGGAGAAATTAAGAAGAAAGTCGGCACACAATTAAGCAAATTGCGAAACAATATAGAAACTGCTGAAATACAGTTCAACAAGTTGAAATCGGAATTTAACAGCTACCTGTTAGAAAATTTGTAGTATGGCTGAGTAGTAATGCGGTTGAAAGATAGTCATTTAAGGTTCGAACCGGCAACGCCTGTTACGTGTGTGGAGTTTTGCTGCTTTTGAAGCATCACAAAAGGTTCAACCAACAGCGAATTGGGTCATTTGACAATATTCAAGACGCTCTATCAATTGACCAGCTGCTCAAGCCTTTTTTGATTAATTATGATAATAGTACCATCTTTAAGATCAATCATTTTTTCACTGCGAAAGTCACTGAGGGTGCGGATGAAGGACTCCGTGGCGGTACCGGCAATAGTAGCAAGGGATTCCCGGCTGATGTTAATGACAAATTTTTCTCCCTTCTTACCCTGGTACTTCTTTTGCAACATTAATAGCGCATCCGCCACTTTTTTACGCAGTGAATGATAGGCAAGCCCTAATAATTGGTTTTCTTTTTCAGAAATATTTTTAGCCAGTAGTTGTATAAATTTTTTTGCCGCTTCAGTATTCTTATTGAGCAATTCGTCAAAGTCCTCTTTGGGTATTACTGCCAGTTCAGTTTCTTCCATTGCCTCAGCGGTATCTTTATAAGCCGTTCCTTCCAGCAGCGCTATATGCCCAAGAAACTCATCCGGGCTGTAGAGATCTGTTACTAATTCTTTACCATCGTCACTGGTTTTGTATGCCTTTACTTTCCCCTTTAAAACATAGTAAAGCCTGTTGGGATGATTGCCCTCCGAATAAATGGTTTGTTTCTTTTTATACTTATTAATATTGCGGCCTTCAGTAAGGGATTGCAAAACATTTTTTCCGAAAGAAGTCTGCAGTAAATGATCCAATTTTTCCAAGCCGGGATTCAGCTCCTGTTTCAGCAGATCCAATTTCTTCAGGCGGCTGTCTACGGCATTCAGCAGTTCTGTTCCGCTGAACGGTTTTGTAATGAAGTCATCAGCACCAAGTTCCATGCTCTTACGAAAATCACTGCGCTCAGTTTTGGCAGTTAAGAAGATGAAGGGTGTATTTTTTATAGCTTCATGTTTATGAACGGCATGAAGCACGCCATATCCGTCCAGAACCGGCATCATAATATCACAGATGATCAAATCAGGTCTGTGTTCAATAGCCTTTTCCACGCCAATTTTTCCGTTTTCAGACATTATCACTTCATAGTTGGACAATTCCAAAATCTCGGCAGTGTTGTTGCGAATGTCATCGTTGTCTTCAATCAGTAAGATCTTCTTCATATCCGCGTGTTTTAGTATTGAATGTTATTAGGAACTCTGTACCCTTTTCAAGCTCGCTCATATATTCCACTTTGCCGTTCATTAGCTCGGCATATTTGGAAACAATATGGAGTCCCAGGCCTGTTCCCTGTATATTCCCGGCATTAGCGCCACGGAAAAACCGTTCCATCAGGTGTTGCTGGTCCTCTTTTGAAATTCCTATACCATAATCCTTAACAGATAATATTACAGAATCACCTCGGTTGAAAGTTTTTATTTCTATTGGTCTTGTTTCCGGCGAGAATTTGCTTGCGTTGGAAACTAAATTCATTACGATATGTCTCAACAACGATGCATCCATTAATACCTCAGAATTCCCCTCATGAAAGCAATGGAGTTTTTGATTCTTTTTCAGAGTACCTTTCAATTCACCTGCCATCCTTATTATAAAATTCTGAATATCGAAACTGGTAAGTCTCACTTGTATCTTTCCTTCTTCAATTTTACCTACGCTCAGGAAATCATTGAGGATATCTGTAAGCATGTTTACAGAGGAAATTATTCGCTGCAGGTGTTTCTCTCGTTTTGGTTGCTCTTCAGTGCTTGCATACTTTTCTATTAAGTAAGCAGATGATAGAACAGTGCTGAGCGGCGTCCGGAATTCATGAGAGGCCATGGAAACAAACTTTGACTTCAGCTCATTAAGTTCTTTTTCTTTTTGTAGGGCAATTTTCAGATCCTCCTCCGTTCTTTTTAATTCCGAAATATTCCTGATAATGACACCGCTCTTATTTACTGAACCATCTTCTTCTATCAGGGGAAATGCATCCATTACAAAGAAATGGCCTCCAACCGAATAGGGTAATTCAAAATCGCAAACAACACCTTTATTCTCGAATACACCCGCAAGCGCATCCTTTATAACCTTCCTTAATGGCTCGGGAAAGTCCGGATAGATCTTATTGCCCATCAATTGTTCGAGGGGGGAATTCATGCGGGCATGAAGCTCTCCCCCTGTGTATACAAAATTGTAATTCTTATCTATAATACTAATAGCTCCATCAGGATAATTCCGCAGTAATTGAAGGAATAAGTGCTGAACACTTCTTATCTCTTCCTCAGCGCCTTTTGATTCCTTCTCCCGCATTTCTAATTTTACGACTTTGTCCGACAGGGCTTTGGTATTTTGTTTTGCTTTTTGCTCCAGATCATCATCCAGTTTTTCAATTTCTGCTTCAGCATTTTTCCGGACAGAAGTATTGGTGACAAATGTGATTACACATTTATCTCCATTGTATTGATATTTACCAAAGCTTACTTCTACCGGGAATTGGGTGCCATCTTTTTTTAGTGCAAATAAATTCCTTCCGGGGCCCGTGGGCTGGGATTGAGGGAATTCCGAATATTTTACCTGCTGCCTGATATGATTTTTACCAAAGCGGGAAGGGATCAGCGATTCAATTTTAACACCCAATATTTCCTTTTGGGTATAGCCAAATTCCTTTAATGCAACAGGGTTTATCGCTTTGATTTTTCCGCTGCTGTCTGTGATAAGTATGCCTATGGCGGCGTACTCGAAAATCGCTTCAATTTGATTCAAAAGCACATTCTTCCTGGTAGCAATCTGCTGCATATACGACCAAAGGCTTTTATTCCTGTTTTGGAAATTACAATTTCCGATAAAAGACTCTCAGTTCCGACTGATTTTCGTCAGCCAAAGGCTTGATAAACCACAAAAATCAGGATAAACTACCTTCAATTCGGCTTCAGCAGGCCGCATTTACACATTTCGACCTGCTTTCTTTGCATTTGCAAAAGCTATTCTCAAGGTAAAGAAAAAAATCAACTGCAACCGAAGGAGCGGCGCAGGAACTTGCCGGGATGATAATCCCTGTTTATCACTTAACATGAAGGGCTTCGCCCCCATCAGTTTGCTGAAGACTTATTTTTAAGGGCCTGCTATACATTCTTGCCCGCAATGCTTTCTTTGATAAACTCTTTTAACTCCGCCGGCATTACGGCTCTAACATCATTCATCTCTTCTTCAGAAACAAAATAACTCAACACTTTGAATACGGAAGCAACTGTCATTTCTGCCATTGAATCGTTTCCAAAATCAAACCCGGCCAGCCCGCCATCCTCCCGTCTTACTTCATCCAGGAAATCATTTAGATGCCTGATCCGGTTAAAGCCTTTATTAAACTTCCAGCCATCCACATATACTCCTTTCAACGCCACTGGCAACTGTGCCATCAATTGAAATGATTCTTCATGAGTTAAACGGTTGCGAAGCGCGTGGAAAACAGCCCTTACCACCCTGCCCGCCTTATCCCGCGGTTGTTGCAATTCTTCCGCAACGAGGTTAACAAACTCGTTCCCCTTGGCAGCATATTTTTCAAAATCGAGCGACATAATATTTGTTTTTTAAGTCTGTAATATTCATTCATTTCCCATTGTATACAAGATAATATTCCAATGGTTGCATAAGAATGATCACCCTCATCATTTATAATGACACAAATCAAAAGTCAAGCGTTACTTCCCCTTACCTCCCAAATACTGCTCTCAATCATTGGCTTGGATGATGGCGAACATTATTTTCTGGTAATTTCCCTTATACTTCTATTTTGGTTTTTCATAGGATATTGGATTTTAAACGGGGCTGGATATTTATCCTGGCCCCTGTTTTGTATCCGGCACAACCCTCATGATACAATTAATGTCAAGAGTTCCTTATTTCTGATCCACTATCGGTTGTTCTTTGCACTACGGGTTTTGACCTGCCGCACGAAAAGACCCATTCTTTTTTTTAATTTTAACAGATTCTGAAGATATCTATATTACAACCAATTAACTGTCATCTATCTGAAAGGTTTTTTATTTTTACGGTCGCCTGTAATAATGTCTTCCAATATTCGGCAGAGCAGGAAGACAACACAACGGTACCCAAAAAACAAGTGAAGCGAGTGAGTGCGGAATGATTGCGCGGTATCGCATACATATTCTAATTTCAATTTCTTTCTAACAATAAATGGAATGCATAAGCGAAACTATTATTTAGTGAATGGGATCACCCTGTATCGTGTGATCGCCTCCCCCTTTCTTGTTTTCCTGATCATTGATCATCGTCTGGATTGGTTCAAGTGGCTGCTCGCCATTAGTTTCTTTACTGATGCTATTGATGGTTACCTGGCCCGCAGGTACAAAGTAGTCAGCGTATTGGGGTCAAGAATGGATTCTATCGGTGATGACCTTACCATTGCAGCAGCAGTTGCCGGAGTAATTGTACTAAAGCCGGAATTCCTGAAACATGAAATCATATTTGTTATTATACTGATAGCGCTATTCACCATACAGACTATCCTTGCCCTTATCCGGTACGGCAAAATAAGTAGTTTTCATACCTATGCGGCTAAGTTATCTGCTATATTTCAGGGAGTTTTCCTGATATTACTTTTTTTCCTTCCCGAACCAATATATGTGCTTTTCTATATAACTTTCATCGTCACGAGCATTGATCTGCTCGAAGAGATCGTTCTTGTACTGATGTTGCCGCAATGGGAGACCAATGTTAAAGGATTGTGGTGGGTAATGAAAAGGAAAGATCTAAAACGGACATGAGTTTTTTGTTAGCAGGATTCAATTTAGTTAACATATACAGCATTATCCCTGGCCCTTTCAGGCATCTCCGGATTTTCAATGCCGTAGCCCAAAACAATAGAAAGATATATTTGCTCAGACGAAGGAATCAGCAATTGCGAATAGTTTTTTGTATGCTCGGCATATTTCCCCATCCCCACAGGACATGTATCTAATCCCAGGGACTTTGCTGCCAGCATTATATTTTGAGAACACATGCCTATGTCCAGGGGTGCCCATTCATAATCGCGGGGACCGGCAATGAAAATAACTACCGGTGCGCCATGAAATACAAAATATTCGCCTTTGAAGAGGCCTATGTCATGCGGATAATGCAAAAGATGCCCAACCGCTTTCAATATTTGCTTCGGACCACTTTTTAAAAATTCTTTGCCGGCTATCTTGGTAATTTCCTTTGATAAAGATTCTATAGTTTCTTTCTTCGTTAGCAGGTAAAATTTCCAAGGCTGCCTGTTGACCGCAGACGGCGCCATGCGTCCCGCATCAAGGATCTGTTCAATGAGCTCCTTATCGACGGGTCTATCACTATATTTTCGGACCGATCTTCTTTCATAGATGGTTCTGAGTGTGTCGGAGCGTCTCACCGCCTCATTGATCCTGGCTGGTTTCATTTTTTGCTACATTTCTGAATTAGCTAATTCAACATCAATCAAAATTATTTTAGCAGGCAGCTAATTTTAATGACGGCAATCATGTAAGAACCTGATACATTTAGAGAAACAGATTAGGAATCGGAGATTAATTTCTTTTGCTGCAAGCAAATAAATAAGCCGGCCTCTCGACAAAAGACCAGCCCACCCTCTGGCGAGATAGTGGCATTGGGTAAAACCCCTATTTTGGATCAGGGCCGTTGATCCAGTCCCGGGCACAAAGGCCTTCCGCCAATCGGCGGAAGGTCTTTTTTCTTTGGAAGCAACCTAAGCTTGCTTGCATAAGCGAACAAAATCAATAACTGGGAATTACGAAATAGTTCACAACTATTATTTTTCACTCATCACCAAAATGTGATTCACTTTATACATTTTATGAAAACTATCATAGGATGTAAGTTCAACATCACTCTTGAAGTTTGCATCCAGATCATCATGAAATTTGTGATTGTCGGGAAATGCAGCCTTTAGGTTTTCCTTTGTAAGTTTCTGCAGAGCCGATGCGGCATCCTTGCTGAAATAATAGGAATATACTTTTGGAGATTGCGCCTTTGTCTGCAGAATTTCAACCTTGTATAATAAAATCGCCTCATTGGGATTCATAACCAGGTAATTCTTGTTTTCATATAATCTAAACGTTGCACCGCTACATAACTTATAGCCGTAAACATCAGATTTTTTGAATGCATATGTTTTTCCATCATGCACAACAGTGAAATTATCTTGATTGAAAATGTCATTTATTTTCATTTTATGCTTTTCAGTTGTGCAATTAATAGCCAATGAAAGTTTTTTAGTAATGAAATCATTCGTTGTCTTGTATATACCACTGCTATCCTTTTGAGCAGTTGCACTTAGCGCAATGGCGAAGGAAATACCTATAATTGCCATTGCAAATAAATTCTTTTTCATGATCTTTAATTTTATACTTCATAATAAATATTGTGATTGAATGGCCATGGTTCTACTATATTAACGTTGCTATTTATGAAAGTTTTAGCAACCTTTAGAGTAGAAAATATGAGATAAAATGCGATGTTGATAGTCGCTAAAATCTGAATACCTTATTCAAAATGTAAATAGGCTGTGGACTACTACGATGTCGGAAATAATAATGATATGTCGGCTTAAACCTTTCTCCCGCCCTAGAAGGGCGAAGGCCATTATTCATAGGATAAGAGTCAACAGGAAAAATAATGGGTTTTACAATGACTGGCAATTGTGATACTTTCTGACTCTCGATTTTTAGACAAATTAGCTTGTTCTTGCAGCAATCCCTGGGCATAGCTATTCGATTGCCATTACATCTCATATGCCCTCCAATATCTAATACTGAAATATGAGTAAGGACAGGTCCGCAATAATGAAAATCAAAAACCACCCCAGGCGCGGTACCTGTATAGATAGTTAAAAAAAATATGCTAATGAACTTTTTCACAACCTTTATAAAGTCCGCTCATAAGCGAATCTAATAATAAAGATAATTTCTATACATTCTATATTTCATGATTTACGTTAGAGATTATCATGATTCACGTTACCTTTCAAATTCGTTTGCCGGAATACCCTGCCTGGCACCAACAAACTCTCCGGCTGTGGAAGAAATGAATATTTCAAACCAAGTACCTGAAGAGTTCTTTGACCGCTATTCATTATCTGGCATCAGGGCTAGTCTAAGAGAATGGCTCAGGGTTTCACTCCGGGCTGAGGAGTCTTCTGCCGTGGATCGCCTCAGGTGAGATAAATGCGTCCGCTTAAGCCATCCATTTGGATCAGCGAACCTAAGCCGGTTATCCAGGAATATCATACCACTCAACCTGGATTTTCCTGCAGGGAAAACAATTCAATTTTCAAAAGCGGAGAAATAGAAAAACTTTCTAACCTCAGGTGAGATAAAGGCTTTGGGTAAGACCAAGCCTTTGGATCAGTCACACTAATCAAGGCTACTCCCCTCAGTGGCGTAATGGAAATTTGACTAAAAATGTCCGGGTGCTTCGAAATCCTCCTATTGAAAAGTAAAGGAATAGCCGTTTATTCAACTTTTGCGTTCTTGGAGGCTGAAACCAATTTTTTATATGGATTTTCGAAAAACATTTTTATAAAATCTTCCCCATCAACAGAAAAATTAGGCAAATGGCCCTGATCGTGCACCAATAATAATTGGCTGTTAGGCATATAACGCTTTATAAGCCTATTATAAAATGGCCTGCACCACGGGTCAGCATCGCCGCCGGCTATAATCGCAGGTACCCTGGAATATACGGGCGATTTGGCTTCTTTCTGTTCCGGCTTTACCTTCCAGCAATTGCATATCGTATGATTTACGTTGTTAAACGGATAACCTGCCAGCCAGGGCAATATTTCATCCTGTTTTCTAATTAGCGCTTCATTTGCATATTCAATTTGCTCAGAACAATACACCGAAAAGCGCATCCCATAAGAAATTTTAGTATCTCCGCTAAAATAGCCATTCAAGACCTCCCTCACGTACGGTTCGTGATTTCCTTTTATGAGCTCATTCATCACATAGGGCACCGTTTTTAATTGCGATGTGTTTAACCTGTTGACTATGGCATCGAGTAATTCATTGCGCGTATATTTGATTTTCAAAGTATCCGGCGCGCTTTTTTCTACATAAGAAATGTAGAAGCTTTTGCCGCTAATGGAGGTGAAATATTCATGAAATCGATCTCTCAGATTTCCATACAAACCCCTGTCGGTTGAGTCCGCTTCACAATTATCAAACACCTGGTCGAGAGCTTCATTGATATTGAAAAGACCATCCTCTTCGTAATTTACATAACCCGGCAGCGGAGAGCTTAAAATGAGCGATTTTACAGCCGCCGGATGATTCCTCGCTACCGTTAGCATTAGTCCACCACTGTACGAAATTCCAAACAGGTTCATCGAATCAATACCCAGCGCCCTTCGCAGATCATCTATATCATCGGCGCTTTCGATGGTGTTGTAAGCGGAAAGGTCAATCCCCTGGGCCGTCAATTCCTTTCTGCACCGTATAGCCGCTTCCATAACCAAACTGTCTTTTGGCAGATTTCCCAGGTAGGCCCGCTTAATGGCTATCCCGATACCAGGACAATCCAGACAAGGCAGGGCCTTCTTGGTTCCTCTTTGGTCAAAAACTATAAATCCACCATACTTCAATAAGCCCGAACTATACCGAAAACTATCATAGTTTGCAATTGTGCTGTATCCTGGCCCACCGGTAGTGAATAGCGTAATATTCTTTACCGAATCCGCCTCCGGTTTTCTCACAAAGACGAATGGAATCTTTATGTTTCGCCCTCCGGCTTTTTGCCTGTTTTCGGGAACTACCAGGTACCCACATCGCGAAATCAACCTGGAATCAATTTTTATGAGGCAGGGGCAAGGTTCAATTTTAGGCGTGTACCCTTGAGTGAAAGATTTTTGAAATATGGCAAATAACAATGCCACCATCATCATTGCAGGCTTCATCTGATTTTTGAATGCAAATTAAAATCACTAATGAAGTAAAAAAAGTAAAAATCGGACAATTTCAGGAACGGGATAGCGAGAGCTTTTGGCCGGTAAATCTTACCATATCCTTATAGAAATGGCTCCTGTCATAATATCCATGGTCGTAAGGGGAAAATGATTCTTTGCTTGCAACATAAGCGGTTAATGCCGCCCTGGCCCTGATGATGCCAAAATACCATTTTGGCGGAGCTCCTACCAAACCCTTAAAATACCTGTAAAGAGTCTTGTCGGTCAATGCCATTTCAGTTGCCAACTGGCTATTACTGGGGGCCATATTAGCGAGGCTGTACATAGTAATAGCATCCTGGAATTTATTGTACATGTGATTCTTAGCAAATTTTATATCCAAAAGGCCCAGGAAATAGTCCTGAAGAAAAATCACTCTGTCTTCAAAACAAGACATATTCTTCAGCTTCTTGATTATTCCGGCAGGAATGATGTTACTCAGGTCTATCACATCACTTCCAATCCTTGTTTGCCCAATACCAAAAACGGCTTCAAATCCGCCAGGATAAAACTTAACCGTAAATATATTATCAGTCGGCAGGTTTCTCCTCTCTACAATTTCGTTTCTGAGCAACAGTATATCTGTATTTTCACCGATAAGATGACATTCCCTTCCGTTCACCAAATGGTAGGGGGAACCAAGATTTATCCAAATAGTGGGTGTATAGCTTGGAAAAAGTTTTACCGTAAATTCTTTTGTTTTGATAAAATGTTTGGTGGCATCCAAAGAAGTCTCAGAAAAGAATTCTATATAGCCCGCAAGTTCCCGGCAGGGATCACGAAACAGGTATAACTTTCTGATATCATCAAAAATTTCTACCATTTTTTTCCAGGAACTTTGTCATAAATTTCCCGGATTTTCATATAGATCCAATGAAATATTGGATCAGCGGTAACCAAAACTCCGGTTATCTGGCCAGCTAATCCTCAAAATATTTTACAATTCTCCGCTACTGATTATTTTTTTGAAAGACCATTTATGAAAGATATCATGCGCTTGTCGGATTGCTTAACGCGAGTGTGGGCCGCACGGTATGTATGAGCGGATACCCCCGGCGCGAACCTTTACAACAAAGAAGGTTTGCCGGCCTTCCCGCTCAGGACTAATGAATAGAATTGTATTCCATTTCCAATTCAAAATGAAATTCCCAAAAAAATATTATATTTAGTTTGATTCACCGCAGATCAAAATCTCATCACATGCAATTCGCCTTACTTACTGTAAGTTATTCGGGGCTATTTTATAAAGGACCGGCATTAAGCCTGGAGCAGCAAATCCACCGTGCCAAAGAACTGGGATTTGATGCACTGGCAATCGAAACCAAACGTCCCGTCGCCTCTCCCCTCGATCTGAGCAAAAAGGATCGTATTCGAATTCAAAATCTGGCCGCTGATGAAGGCATCGCAATCTGCGCCATTGAAAGTATGTCCAATTTCGCAGGACGGTATATGGAAGAGCGTGAAAACAATCTCGCAATGATGCGTTCCGTGCTGGAGCTTGCAAGTGATCTTAATGTGGATTTGGTAAAAATATTCGCTGCCTGGCCTGGTATCGTCAATGATGAAGAGGAGATTGCGGTCTATGCACCCTATGAAAGAGGCAATTATTACAAGCGGCCATTTCCAACGGAGCTTCGCAAGTGGAATCGTTGCGTGGAAGGCATTCGTGAAGTAGCCGGGCTGGCTGCCGATATGGGCATCACGCTCGCCTTGCAAAACCACGCGCCCGTAATTGCACCCGGGTATGAAGACGCCCTTGCCATGATGCAGGAAATAGATCGAAAGAATGTAAAACTCTGCCTGGACCTTCCGCTCTTCTATGACCGCCAATCTGACGATTATATCCGTGAAGCCGTGCAAAAATGCAGGAAACATATTGTATATACGCATTATGGCGCCTGGAATTTCAGCCAGAAGTCCAATGGTGAAATCGTGCAGGACCCTTCGCCGTCAACTGGTGAACTCATAAACTACAGGGCCTTCATAGAGGAACTGCAGCAGATCGGCTATAACGGTTATTTGACTTCCGAGTATTGCCTTCCCGCTGTCAGGAATCATAAAATTGCAGGCATTGAAGAAATCGACAATGCTACCCGGTATTCACTCCGGTATATGAAACAATTAGTTACTCATTCACTGCTTGCATAACAAGAGATTTTCCAATGCGGGGATTTCCAGCAACAAATTAGTTTCTGCGCGCCTGCAAAAGATAAATCTTATATGGCTAATAACGAAAAGTTACAGGATAGGATCAGGGAGGCATTGGCCGGGTCTGGGAGATTAGAGGAAAAGAAAATGTTCAGGGGTATGTGTTTCATGCTGAACGGGAAAATGTGTGTATGCGTGAGGGGTGAAGAAATGATGTGCAGAATTGGACCCGATGTCTATGAGTCTGCTTTGGAGAGCCCTGGCTGCCGGCCCATGATTCACAATGGCAAAATGATGCGTGGATTTGTATTTGTAAGCGAAGAGGCCATGAAATCCAGGAAGGATTTTGAACATTGGATCCAATTGTCGGTTGCATTCAACAAGAAAGCAAAATCTTCCAAAAAACCAAAGAATTAATCTCTTTTCAAATGCCCCTGGGAAGTGTTCGCTGTTATAGAGAGGAGTCTTACTGCGGATAATTCTATATATTAGCTTGCGCTACAATACTCATTGATCAAATAGCTTTTGCGTTTCTATGACCGAGGGCAACCAACTTCTTGTATTATCGCTCTTATTTGTTATTTGTATGCTCACCATTTTGAGCAGCAAACTGAAAATATCTTATCCGATAGTCCTGGTAATAGGCGGACTCCTGATCAGCCTGGTACCAGGTACACCAAACGTGAGTCTGAAGCCGGATTTTGTATTCATGATCTTTTTACCTCCACTGCTATTCTCGGCAGCCTGGAATACTTCCTGGAATAATTTCTGGAAATACAAGAGGCCCATTAGCTTATTGGCATTCGGACTCGTAATATTTACGTCAGCCATTGTGGCCATTTTTGCGCACCAGATCATTCCCGGATTTCCAATGGCCTTTGGATTTTTGCTGGGAGGAATCATATCACCCCCCGACGCCATTGCCGCCACCTCTATTCTACAGGATCTGAGAATACCAAAAAGGGTGGTGACCATACTGGAAGGTGAAAGCCTGATCAATGACGCGTCAAGCCTGATCGTGTTTCGTTTTGCCCTGGTTGTTATCATTACGGGGCAATTTAATTTCTGGGATGCCGGCAGGACATTTATCGTGGTGGCGGGTATGGGAATATTGATCGGGCTCGCGCTAGCCAATATCATTTACGCCATCTACAGATGGCTTCCAGGCAGGCCGGCTACAGACGCCGCACTAACACTGATCACACCTTATATCATGTTTATCGCGGCCGAACACTTTCATTTTTCCGGCGTGCTTTCGGTGGTCAGTGGAGGCCTCTTCCTGAGTTTTCGGTCACAGGATATTTTCAGCTACGAAACGAGGCTGGAGGTGAAAGGCCTTTGGGATACCCTGGTATTCCTGTTAAACGGTTTTGTTTTTATCCTCATCGGACTTCAATTGCCCTATATCGTTAGTGGGCTTGAAGGTCAGTCCCTGGGTCAGGCGATCGGCTATGCGATCATCATCAGTCTCCTCACCATTATCATCCGGATAATTTGGGTATTCCCCAATGCTTATCTTCCCAGGATGCTGTTCAAAAGCATCAGGGAAAATGAACCCCGGCCCAATTTGAAAGCAGTCTTCCTTGTAGCCTGGAGCGGAATGCGTGGAGTGGTTTCACTAGCCTCGGCGCTATCCATTCCTCTCACCCTGAGCGATGGGCAGGCTTTCCCGCATAGAAACCTGATCCTGTTTATCACGTTTGTTGTGATACTTTTCACCCTGGTGCTGCAAGGGTTAAGCCTCCAGCCATTAATCCGGCTACTGAAACTCGAAACGCCCGACCAGAATTCAGAACTGACACAGGAGCTGGCCTTAAGAGTTAGGCTAGCCGAAACTGCCCTCGGCCATCTCGATAATAATTATTCACAAGAAATTGAGACCAACCCCACTTATAAAAGGGTGCGGGATCGTTATGCGCGGATCATCGAAATAACCCGGAGGAGGCTGAATCCCGACGACAAAACCGAAGAAGATGGAAAATTCCTTCCCCGCTACCGTCAAATGCTCATTGAATTGGTGGAGGTGAGGAGAAAGGAATTGAGCAGGTACCGGCACAACAGGGAATTCAATGAAGACCTCATCCGCGAAAGGGAATGGGAGCTTGATCTTGAAGAAGCCAGGCTGAGGAAATAATGGCAGGCACATTATGAGGATTTCATGTCTGATGCCACCCGAAATAATTCCTGGGGTTGAAATAGCAAATATCCTTCACCAGATTCTCCACCCATTCCATACCATTGGGAATTTCACCTCTTTCCATTTCTCCACCCAACAGGTTACACAATATCCTCCTGAAATATTCAGCCATAGCAGGCCATTAAATGAATTATTTTTTTTCATGATGATTCCATTTTCAAAGAAACTCCTGTTATTTGGCTACGCCCAAGGGCGAGAAATAAAGGAAAACAGACACGACGATCACGAGCACAATCACCGAGAGGATCACGTCCCATTTATTCCAACTGGCACGTGAAGCTTTCCGGTCCGCTGCCACCGTAGTGGCGAAAGTCAGCCCATTCAATTGCTTTTCACTTGGTTTTTCCGTAAGCAGACTCACGATAATCATGATGGCAATGGAGAATAAAAACAGGATGATACAGAAATACAAGAAATTCAAAGTAGCAAATGAATGTAGGAAACCGGTCAGGCTGTCCTTGTTCAATTCCAACACGATGCGGAGGAGCCCAATACCGAAACCAACCACCATCGCGGTAAATGCGCCTTTGGCGTTGATTCGTTTGAAAAACACTCCCAGCAGGAAGACGGCGGCAATGGGCGGCGCCAGGTAGGACTGGACGCTTTGCAGATATTGGTAGAGTACACCCGATATTTTTTCCATCAGTGGAATCCAGACCATGCCCAGCAATACCACAACAGAAGTGGTGATGCGGCCCACCTTGACCAATTCTTTATTCCCCGCAAGGGGCTTGATCTTTTTATAGATATCCATGGTAAAGAGCGTAGAACAGGCATTGTACACAGAAGCAAGTGAACTCATCAATGCGGCCAATAATCCACCTGCAAGTAGTCCACGCAGCCCAACGGGCAACAATTCTCTCACCAGGAGCGGGAAGGCGTCGTTAGAATCCGTCAATTGAAGTTTACCCTGCTGAGAGAGGGAGTAAGCGATGATGCCGGGGATCATGAATATAAAAAAGGGCATCAGCTTCAGATAGGCGGCGAAGATAGTCCCTCTTCTAGCCTGTTTTTCGTCACGGGCGGCCAGGCATCGCTGCACGATATGCTGATCGGTACACCAATACCAGATGCCCACAATGGGCGAAGCGAAGAGAATGCCCGCCCAGGGGAAATCAGGATCACGGAGCGAAGGGAACATATTCAGTTTTTCACTCGGAATGGAAGCCACCAATGCGTGCCAGCCACCCACTTTGTCCAGCCCATAGAACATCAATACTGCGGAGCCTACCAACAAGACGATTGCCTGCAAAGCTTCGGTGTACATGACCGCGTGTAAACCTCCAAAAACAGTGTAAACACCTGTGACAATAACCAATATAATAGCGCCTGTCCAGAAATTAACATTAGGGAAGAATATGGTGATCACTGTAGCTGCGGCGAAAATAGTGACAGACGCCTTGGTGATGATATAACTAAGGAGTTGAATGATCGAAAGCAGTATCCTGGATTTGGAATTGAAACGTCTTTCCAGGAATTCTGGCATAGTATAAACCATGCTTCGCATATAAAAAGGCACGAATACCCAGCCTAGTAACAGTATGATCCAGGAATGTAATTCATAATGACCCATTACCACGCCTGATTTCGCGGCAGTGCCCGCCAGGCCTACAATATGTTCCGAGCCTACATTGGAAGCAAGGATAGATGCGCCGATGACGAACCATCCAAGATTTCGGTTGGCTAAAAAATAATCAGATGGTGATTCTTTGCTTCGCCGTATGGACCAAACGGAAATGCCGGCAATCACTGCCAGATAAAGCGCGATAAAGATCCAGTCAATGACTCCCAGAAAATGCATTGCAATTAGCTTTAGATGATGAATTGGTTTTGGAAAATTTTCAGGGATCAATTTAGGTAATTGAAAACAAAAATGTAAAAGAAAGGAAGGATAAATGACGAATCCTTCCTTTTCCTCATTATAAAACTACTGCTTGCTCCTTAATAACCGGGGTTTTAAGGGAATGTCGGCCCTTCTGTAATCCCGTCGATCTGATCCTGTGGTATGGGCCTCAATAAGTGAAAATCTCTAATATATGGTGCCGCTTCGGGGTAACATTCTGGAATATCTCCGACAGGCAAAGCTGGTTGGACACTTACCCTGTTCCGGGCAGAAAGAATTACCCCTTGGTTTTTGATTCGAATCTGAAACCCAAGAAAGCATTTTGGCAGGTGGTTTCATTTTGAAGACCGTCCCGTTCCATATCAAATACACCTATGGCCTTACTGAGTCATGAGTCAGCCAGAGCCTGCCTGGGGTGAAATATATCTACTGCTCCTGTGATAAAAATCATGGTCCGTTCAGGGTTCAAGGCCTTAATTTTGTATGGTAATTCCTGATTACCACCAGAGATCCAATCAGGCGGAGAGCAGAAAAAACTAGATTTTGTTTGATTTGCAGAAAACGGAATTATGAAACTGATGATCCCAACAAAGAACAAATTTTGATAAGACTTGTTATGAATCAATAATTTAAACTGTGGCTAGAGATTATTATTCAATTCTGGGTGTAAATAAGGACGCAAAGGCTGAAGAAATTAAAAAGGCCTATCGTAAGCTGGCTGTGAAATATCATCCTGATAAGAACCCGGGGAAAAAAGATGCAGAAGAAAAATTCAAGGAGATCAATGAAGCCTACGAAGTTTTGAGCGATGCTGAGAAAAGGAAAAAGTATGATCAGTACGGTGAACACTGGAATCGTGTTGACGAAACAAAGCAAGGCGCAAGACCTCAGGGAAACTATGAATACCAGTATGAAGGGGACCCTTCCGAATTCTTTGGACAAAGCGGAGATTTTTCAGATATTTTCGAAAGGCTATTCAGAAATCAGGGCCCGGCTGGAAGAAGATCCACAGGTTCGAGAGGGAGAGGTCAAGATCTGCAGTCAGAATTCAGCATTTCGCTGGAAGATGCATACAATGGAACGACTAAGATTATTGAACTCCCTCATGAAAAGATCAGGATTAAACTAAAGCCGGGAAGTTACGATGGACTCACCATCAGGATACCAGGCAAAGGAGAGGCGGGGGCCGGCAAGCCAGGGGATCTTTACCTGAGGATTCACGTAATTCCTAATCCCTCCTATCAGAGAGATGGCGATAACTTACTTCAGAAAGTTCCGGTGGATCTGTTTACTGCAATACTGGGCGGAGAAAAGGAAATTAATCTATTGTCAGGCAGATTAAAGATCAAGATTCCGGCAGGATCACAGAATCGAAAAATCCTGCGTGTCAAGGGCAAAGGGATGCCGGTATATGATAAACCAGGAAAATTTGGAGACCTCCTGCTCGAATTGCAGGTGATGATCCCGGAAAATCTTACGGACGACCAAAAAGAATTATTCAGGCAACTTCAAGCTTCGTTCAATAAGTCCAAATCATTTGCCTGAAAATTCCACCCGGATCCTCAGTGCCCATGAAAAAGCAGACATTCCAGCTACAGGCGGAATTTGACAAAAGAAATATTTGTGAAACTCAAAATCGTTCCGGTTATGATGCAGTATCCGGTGCTATATAAAGCCTATTTCGATGAAGGTTCAGTCGGCAGAAATGATCTGGAAGATGCATTGTCGGTCCTGAACCTGCATCACTACGCCAGCCTACTATTGAGAATGGGGTTTGGAGATGAAGTATATCTTCATCAAGCCTTGCAAAAGGCAATCACCGCTTGCAAGTCGGCCAACCTCCCGGCAAGCAGACATTTCAAATCTGTTTTCATTTGTTCAGGTAATAGCATCAGAGAGGATTGGCTGGTTTCTGACCTCGGACTGCAACTCATTCTACTCAATGCCGATGTCTCTAATCCAAAGGCGGCAATATGGCAAATACAGATACTGTCGCAGCATGACAACTGAGATTTTTGCAATCGGAATATTGCAGCATGTTCCGGATCAGATCAACCATTTAAAAAAAATTGTATGGGAGCATTTCAGGAACTAATTCAGTCAGACCAACCTGTATTAGTGGATTTCTATGCAGACTGGTGCGGCCCATGCAAGGCCATGGACCCGGTCATCAAAGAAGTGGCCAAAGCCACGGAGGGAAGGGCGAGAGTGGTGAAGGTGAATATTGATAAGAATCAGCAGGCTTCACAAGCCTACAGAATCACGGCTGTTCCCACCTATATCGTCTTTAGAAAAGGTGAAATACTATGGCGTCATTCGGGTATGATTGACAAAAACAGCCTGGTTAGGGCCCTAACTCAAAATGAAAAGGTTTGATGGTCTTCATAAATGCAGGCACATCTTCGAATGGCGAATTTGATTATTGAGCATTTCAGGGCATCATTCAAAAATCTTTTCCATCTTGGTCAGTTTACCATCAGCATTTACGCCCTCAACAACCACCCTCATTTTTTTTGTGAAATCGTTATTATAGAAAGTCAGGAATATCCTGCGGCGATCTTTTCCTGTAAATACGAATGGATTCCAGTACAAAGTAGTGCGATAATCCGGCTGATCATTTGCCTGGTTGTAAATGGAATAATCCGGCGAATAGAATTCTTTTGGTGGAGAATAACCCGCAACCTTCACGAAATCGAGGCCTTTAATATTATCATTCAGCGCCTTTCCTTTTTTGGTATATACTGCAATTGCCCCATTGGCGCCACCGCCCGAGGCGCCGAAAAAAGGAGGGCGAAACACTTTGATCATCGCGACATCAGACATGGGTGTGGACTGGATGAGGTCCACGCCTCCCTGCATCTCATTCAGGAACATTGATGGAGCGCCGCCGCGCCAGGTCACCTGCCTTTGCGCACCGCTGCCTGTAATCTGCAGTCCCGGCACTTTGCCCTGCAGGTAACTTAAAACGTCTATTGCTGTTGAGGCAAGCGGATCATCTTCCGTAATGAATGAAAACCCGTCGTCGTTCCTGAACAACGGTGAGGTATAAAGTTCATTCATCTCTTCCTGCTTTGATTTCTTGTGTCCAATCACGGTTATATTGGACAGGGTCTTGACATTTCTTGCCTGATCATCCAGCAATGCCAATTGTTTTTGAGTGAGCTGCCTGTTTTTTGATACAATGGTAGTATCGGCCCTGGATAAACGAACTGCCATCATCGAATCCGGCAAAATGGAAGGAGTTGGCATTTGAAGATCACTCCTGAAATTGAATGAAGCCCTGGAAGTGAGTACTTTGCCCTTGTCGTTATTGAGCTGATAGTAGATCTTAGCGGTATCATAGAAAAGCAGGCCATGCATGCGAAACTGACCATCGCCTCCCAGGGGCACCGTCAGAAATTGCTGGCTCCCACTCTTCAAAGTGAAAATCCCATTCAATTCTTTTTGGCTCATTTCACTCCTTGTCAAACCCAACACGCTACCATTGACCGTAATGAAATCTTCTTCTTCCTTATTCGTACGAGGCCAGCGTCCTGCAAGCAAATCCTCCCACTTAAATCTTCTCCAGCCATTGGTCATCATTACCAGGTCAAGGTTTGAGGCCACCGAATCCGCGTCACTGGCAAAATAATAAGCCGGGTCATGTACGTATCCCTTTATGTCGCTGGCAAGGAGCAGGTGCGAATAAATATCCTCTCCTTCATCGGGTTCCTTGTTAAGATCCGCATCTGTCACAGACACAGACAGGTTGCAGGGGACGGTATCGGGCACGTCAATCTGGATCACATTTTTCTTTTTCCGGCCCATGTCTTTCAAGGCTGAATTAAGATCGGTGATAAAATAATAATCCTGGTGATTGACAAAAATGATCCTTTCCGCGACTGGCCTGTAGTCTGCCGTAAATAAGGTAACCTGCACAATCCCTGCCGGAAGACCTTTTGTCGGGATAACACCACTCGTCATCGTGGTAGCGACGAGATTAGCTTTGGCGCGATACAACAATTGCTGTTGCATCTGTGCCACCACATAGAGGTTTGAGTAGGACTCTCCGGCTTCGGTGGACCGCTTGATCAGGAAGCGGATATAATCGGGTGTCTGGGAAAGTTCAAGCACCGCGCCACCGGCCAAGGGCTTTGGCAATATAGTTTCATGTGCCACCGCCGCCGGATCCTTCCAGATGGCTTTATAGGTCTCGCCGGCCGCAGGCTCCAGGCTGAAAAATCCCATCCCATCATGAACACTTGAAAAGCTGGTAACCTTTTTACTCTTGCTGTCTACGACATCACCTTTTACTGTTACGGGCATGCCTCGCCGGTCGGTGGTCTTAAATGCTATTCTCGATTCGAGCCCTGTCACCAAATCGCCTCCTTCAGGGAAAAACTGGAGAAATGCCGCCGGAACAGGGCTTGATTTCCTGGGGACTGATGGCTTACTCACAGTAATGGGTACTGCCTTTTCAAACAGGAAAGAGGAATCAAATGACAGCATCCATTTGGTATAGGCTCTTATATAAACTGTAGGAATCTTGAAATCGGCAGGAATATCGAAAGCCGCCGCCGCGCTCGACATGATCACAGGGGCGGATTTGCGCTGCAGCACATTCCCCTTCGGATCAACCAATTCCATATAGATGGTCTTGCTGACCTCCGAAGGAAATGTGCCGGTAAACAAATAAGCCTTGAACCAAATTGTTTCACCCGGATTATATAGGGTCTTGTCGAAATGCAGGTAGATCTTTTCCTGCGGGAATTGCTCATTCAACTTGTTCAGCAGGGAATCAAAAGGCTGTGCACGGAGAGATGAATGGGATACAATAACTGCCAGGGTAATGGCTAAAGAATATTTCAGCTTCATACAGTCGTAAATCAATTGAAGCGTAATTTCCTATGAATTTTGTTTTTTTCCTCATTTAATTCCTAAAAATTCATTAAAGCCTGCTCCGAATGCAGGATTCACGCAGTATTTGGATCATCGAATGAAGATGTAGGATCATTCGCAAAGGTTCAGGGTATCGGTACTACGGGTGCTGAATTGAATGGTCTTCACCTTGCCGGCAACATTGTAATGTAGAACAAGAGTGCCATAGGACATTTCGAATGCATCCCAGCTGTCATCCTTGATCTTAGGATTACCCAGGTATTTGAAAAGTGTATTTCTTTTGGCCCCCATGACCGGTACATTGAAAGTTCCTTTGAATTTCTCGCCGATTTCAACATAATCCCGATCTGTATAGAAAGAAATGTCCCTGTCCTTATAAAAAACACCTCCTCCACATTTAGCTGTTGGAGACTCATCTTCAGCGCTGGTAAAACAGGGCAATGCTGCCTTGATCTCATTCGCTGTTGTATTCGGTTTCATGCCATTCACTTTTCCATCCAGGATATCCACTTCAAAAGTTCCGCATTTGGGTTTGGCTTTCAATTGAGCTTTAGTGGTTGAGAAGAAAACCAGGGACAAAAAGAGCATAAGGATCGGTTTCATAAATTGTGTTTTAGTATCCGTTGAAATGAATCAGTAGGCCAAACCTTGGGAAGCAGTTTGGTTGCTACAGTGTCTAACAAGCAAATTCCTTGCTAAAAATCCGAATAAATACATATTCATGCCTGGAGGATGCATAAACTTGAAACCTTATAAGCACAAGTCAAAAATGACCGGTTTGGTTGTAGAATAATGCCCGAACCAGAAATCAGCTTTCTCTTTTGTCATGAAGCAGCATATGCATGGCATTTTCTAAAGAACCGGCCCTGGTAACCTGGCCCGAATTCACGAAAAATATCTCGTCAGCATTTTCAATGGTATTCAGGCGGTGTGCAATCACCACAAGTGTAGTGGACGAAGGCAGTTTTTTCAGGATCTCTTCCAGCAATTGTTCCGTGATCGTATCAATATTGGCAGTGGCCTCATCCAGTATCAGCAATTCAGGCTTTCGCAAGACCGCGCGCATAAAGGCAATGAGCTGTTTCTGACCCAGGCTGATAGAATCCCCTCCCATTATCACCTGGGTTTCAAGGCCATTATCAAACCGGGTTAATAGTCCCTGAAGTCCAGACTCCACAAAGACTTTGGTCAATTGTTCATTCGTATATTTGAAAAATTCCTGATTGCCATATAATATGTTCTCACGAACCGTTCCGGAAAAAAGAAATGGCTCCTGCAGTATAAAGCCAATCTTCCCGGCCCTTTCCTGAGCCTGGTAAGAACGAATATCCCTTCCGCAAAGAAATACGGTACCCTTTGCAGGATCATAAAGTCTGGCCATCAGAAAGGCCGTGGTGGTTTTTCCTCCGCCAGTGGGACCCACGAAGGCATAGGTCTTGCCCCGGTCGAGGCTAAAACTGATATTGTGCAACACTTCTTTGCCCTCGGGATAGCTGAAATGCACATTCCTGAATTCGAGTAATGCATGAGAGCTGCTGTCTGCCGGAACATCGAAGGTCTTCATATCAGGCTGCAATGAGAGTATTCGTGAAATCCGGTCCCAGCCGGCCATGGCTACCTGAAAATTCGCCCAGAACGCTGCCAGTTGCCTGAGCGGGTTGTAGAAATGAGTTACATAAGCCAGAAAGCTGATCAGGAGGCCAATGCTGAATTGTCCGGCAATGATCAGGTAAATACCAAATGCCAGCACGATCATCTGCCCGATATTGGATGAAAATCCATAAATGGGCATGAAGATATTATTGGCCAGGCCCGCTCCGATTGCGGCGGAATAATTGTCATGGTTGGCTTCATCAAACTTTTTGCGGAAATAGTCCCTGCGGTTGAAAGCGATGATGACTTTGAAATTGTGCAGGCTCTCCTGGATTTCCGCGCTGAGGTTTCCGACACTCCTCAGGCTCACCGCATTTTTGCGCTTAACCCAGGGCGATATGAGCCTGGTGAATATCCAAAGAAATAAAGCTGGCGACAGTGCGGCTGCGCCCAGGGGCAAATTAATGCTCAACAAGAAAATGCCGGCCCCGGTCATTACGAAGATGCTCCCCACGAATTGCATCAGTGATTGTGAAAAGAACTGGTTTAGTTTGTCCGTGTCATTGTTGACCCGCGAAATAAGGTCACCGGCCTTGTTTTGATTGAAGAAGGCTACTGGTAATTCCTCCAGTTTATTGAAGATGGCATTGCGCAAACTGAATAACATGCGTTGGCCAACCCCGCCCATGAGTTTTGTTTGCAGGTAACTGGTGAGAAGCGCTACCAGGAACATTGATAACAGAATACCAGAATAAACCAGGACCCCATGATATTGTTTGGAGACAATATATTTATCAATGGTATAGCCTATGAGAATGGGGCCGGCCAGGCTGAGCGTGGAATTGACAAGGATCGCCGCCAGGGCCAGGATCAAATTCCCTCGTTCTCCTTTCATGAAAGAAATCAGACCGACCAATGCGGAATAGGTTGATTTCTTCTGCTCCTGACCAGTCTCCTCACTAAGATTATAATTCATTTTAATTGCACTTTAAGTATTGTCCTTTTTCAGGATGAATTCCTTCAATTCAGGATGCTATTTCCTGCTCATAGAGACTCGTGCTGCGTTGCGAATCGTAGATCTGAACATATTCGGGACAGGAGTCCAGCAATTGTTCATGAGTGCCCTTTGCAATCAGGTCTCCTTCCATTATCAATATGATCTGGTCATAGTGTTCTACCGAAGCAATTTTTTGAGTAACTGAAAGCAGGGTGAGGCCCGGATAATTTTGTTGCAGGTTATCCAGAATCTTACGTTCAGTCATGGTGTCCACTCTTGCGGTAAAATCATCCAGGAATAAGACCCTGGGATTTACCGCCAGGGCACGCGCCAGCATGATCCTTTGTTTTTGTCCCCCCGAAAGGCTTGATCCGCGTTCTGAAACTATTGTATCCAATCCCTGCGGCATTGAATTGACAAATTCCTTCAATTCAGCTGTACTGATTGCCTTTTCCAGCGATTGATCGGTTACCACCTTGCTAAACGCGATGTTTTCACGAAGGCTCATGTTAAAGATGATGCTGTCCTGGAATACCAAACCAATTTGGCGGTGGAAAGACTCCTTGTTATAAACATCGATCTCTCTCCCATCAAACAAGACATTGCCAGTTTGGGGTTTAATGAGTCCGGTAAGCAGATAGAGCAACTGGCTTTTACCAGCGGCAGTGGGGCCGATCACGGCAGTCCTGGTGCGAGCATCCAAAGAAAATGATATATCCCTTAATGCCGGCTTTTCTCCATAGACCACGCTCACATTTTGCAATTCGACATCCCCCTTCAGCTCTGCATCAAGGGTACCCGATTCTATAATTTCAGGAGCATCCAATATTTCCTTCACGCGCTGATATGACGCGGAAGCCTGCGCGATAATATTACTCATGAAACCGATCACAAGGATCGGGAATATGAGAAGGGCAAGATAGCTGTTGAATGCCGCGAAATTACCCAGCGACATACTACCGCTGATTACAAAATGTCCGCCGAGCATCAGGATTGCCAATCCAGCCATACTTGCCGTAAATGTGATTACAGGAATCAGCAGTGCGAATAAACGAAGTATGGAAAGCCCCAGGTTTTTTGCCTGCGTGTTGGCATCCAGGAATTTATTGTATTCAGGGATTTGGGAATTTAATACCCTGATGATGGCAGCACCCAAAATGCTTTCGTTTATCACTTTGTTCAAACGGTCTATGACTTCCCTGCTCTTTTTGAAAAGTACGCGCACTTTGCGCAGAACGATATAAAAAGTGCCTCCTATTATTGGGATAATGGCAATAACGGCCAATGCCAAGCGCCAATTGATCAGCAGCAATAAGATGCTCGCTCCAATGATAATGCAGAGGGAAGAAACGATGGAAACGATCGCCTGCGAAACAAAAAGCTTGATTGAATCAATGTCCGAAGTGAGATTGGTCAGTAATTTTGACGGGTTTACTTTCTGAATATAGGCAAAACTCTGCCGGGATATCCGGTCTGAAACTTGCGTTCGCATATCCCTGGCCACTCTTTCAGAAGCATAGGTCTGAACAATACTCTGCAGGTAAGTGAATACATAGATCGCAAGGGCCGCTACTGAAAATTGCAGTACAATGGATTTCAATTCAAAATGCCCCTTTCCATAAGCGTCAATCCCTTTTGCAATAATCCCCGGTAAAAGCAGGTTGACGCCATTACCCAGGAGTGCCAGGACTATCAGCCAGAAAACCATGCCCCTGTAAGGCCTAAGGATTCCGAATATATTTGGTTTGGGCCTTCCTGCCCGATTTTTTCCAGCGCTTGCTTTGCCCATAAGTATTATTGAACCAGGATAATGGAAGCAAATATACTTTCTATAAAAAAATCGGAGACTTTTAATAGGTCAGTCAGACTATCTGGTCGGCCAAATCAGGGCCCGGCTGGGCAAATCCGGGAATCACGAAAAATTCTCAACGCGAAGATCAAAAACTGAATTTTCCAGAGATATATTGGTGTGGCTGGAAATTTTGCTAAAAGATAGGGCTGGTAAGTTGGCGCCAGGAGGATTCAGGCAGCCAGGATCTTCATTTTGGCATTTCGGGTATCCCACCCATTAATTTCAATTCAAAAAAGGAAATCTGATAATTGATCTATCTCAATCGCTATAGGCCCTAACAGAACGGGATCATGAGTTTTTCTTTACCAAAATGGGGGAATAAAATCTCCGGATTTTCCAATTGGTGAATTTTTTTTCCATTAAATGGATTTCCAGACCGGTTCATTTTCAGATAAGAATTGGATTTCCAGGGGCTTAGATTTTTGGTACGAAGCTGGCTTACATGGTTATCTCCCTATGATATAGGGGTAAACATTTAATCCGATGAGAATTTTATACTTATTCCCTTTGAGAATGATCCTGCTCATCCATATCTTCCTGATACTGGGTGGAGCGGTCGCAGCCCAGCCTTGTACGCCCCAGGGCGATCAAACCACTTATGGCACCAATAATGTGTGGATTGGTTATGTATATCAGGGAATCAATTTCAACAATTATAAGGGCTATGCGAATGAAGGCGTTGCTGGCAATTCAAATTTTGATGAGAGCTTTGGCGGCACCAGCGTAACTTATAATACGAATGGCTGCTCCATCAAGACCGATACCTTCAGTGTGCGTTACAAACTCACCCAGACTTTTGCAGATGGCGATTATAGTTTTGATGCTGGTGGAGACGACGGCTATCGTTTCAGTTTGGATGGCGGCGCTACCTGGGTGATCAACAATTGGGGCGATCACAGCTATATCAGCACCAATTATACGGTTCACCTGAATGGCACCTATAATATGGTATTGGAATATTATGAGAATTTCATTGATAACAGGGTAACATTTAAAGTTAGTGCTGCTTGTATTGGAAATGGCGACCCGACCGTTTATGGCTCCAGTTCCTGGACCGGTTATATGTACCAGGGCATGAATTTTAATACTTATAAAGGCTTTATTTCCGAAGGCAGCGCTGTAAATCCCAATTTTGACGAGAGTTTTGGCGGAAATAATGTCACTTACAACACCAGCAATTGTTCCATACAAACGGAAAAATTCAGTGCACGTTACCGCCTTAGAAAATTTCTGGCCGCAGGCACCTATGTCATAACAGTCGGCGGTGACGATGGATACCGGCTTAGTCTGGATGGAGGCACTACCTGGGTGATCAACAAATGGGTTGACCAGAGTTATGGGGTAACCACATATACAGGGAGCCTGAACGGAACTTACGACCTGGTGCTGGAATACTATGAAAACGGTGGCGGTAACCGTATCAGCTTCAATATGTCGGCCAACCTGTTACCAGTGAAATTAATCGACTGGTCAGGAATAGTAGTTGCTAATGATAAAGCGCAGTTGAAATGGGTATGTGAAAATGCCATGAATTTTGATCACTTCGTCGTGCAGCGGAGCAATGACGCCATTCATTTCAATGATATCAGGATCATCAGCACGAATAATTCGAACTATAGCGGCATGCAATCCTTTTCCTATCTCGATCCATTCAATGGCTCCGAAAAGGTCTTTTACAGGTTGCAGATGGTTGACAAGAATGGTTCAAGCACCTATTCCAATATCATCAACCTCTCCCCAAAAACCATAACAGAAACACGCATGTATCCCACCCTGGTGGAAGCAGGTAATTTATTTGTGGAATCAGGCAAGACCTGGACGCACAGTAAACTTGACATCTATGATATGAGTGGCCGGAATCTTTTTTCAAAAGACCTGGGAGTATTGAACGGCCGCCGGCAGGTGAACATTGAAAATGGTGGTTCTAAGACGCTGGCCGCGGGTTTTTATATCGCTGTGATTTCCGATGGCATGGATATTCTGGCCAAAAAAATAATAATCATAAAATAATTATAGTTCATTACCGATCATGATGACCTTTCCCGTCCGATTAGGCGTCCACAGCCTGGGCAATCCCTCCAAAGGATTGCCCTTTTTTATTTAGGGAAGTTTCGGCAATTATATTCTATGATATTATTCAGCGAATCCAAGAGCACTGATATATCCCTGGTTACCTCTGCAGTTTTTGAATCTGCATTGCTGTAAGAATCCTTCCAGAGCTTCCCTGATCTCCTGCATATCAGCGGGCCTGGCTTTGCGAATCTGTTCAAAATTGGTCCTGGGTGACTCCGCATATTGAATAAATGATTCATAGTCTTTTGGAACGTCGAATGTAACGATGCCTGATTCATTATTCACCTTCTTGTAGGGCCAGAAATGCCAGCCAATATGATGCTTGTCCAGCAATTCCCGGAAACTCCTGATCCATTCGTCCTTATTCTCACCTGTTTCCCCGCAATAAATCGGCACATGATATTTGTTCCGGAAATCTAGGTAGGGCTGAATCACATCCTGGGTTGGATTCGTCCAGTACTTATGGAAAGTGTACACCGCTTTGGAGTCGAATGGGGGTCCGAAAATGCTGAAGTCTGAGTCCCATTGAGCGCCCCCTAGAAACACAATATGATTGGGATCAACAGAACGGACCGCCTTTATAATTTTCTTGTACAGTGGTTCCAGCAGCGGGTTTAGTAATTCCTTATTGAAATAGTGAGCAATGGGCTCGTTGAGCAGATCATAACCCAGCACCGTTGGTTCGTTCCTGTAGTGCGCTGCAATTTTCTTCCAGATATCGGCGGCCAGTTGTGAACTCTCCTGGCTTTCAAAAATAAAGGGATACCCATGGCTATCATCAATATTGTCGCCGGTTTGGCCTCCCGGAGCGCAATGCATGTCCAGGATAACATAGATGCCTTCCTTCCTGCACCATGCTATCACCTTGTCGAGCAGGGCGAATCCCCTGGCTTCTCCCCTCCCACCCAGGTAATCTTCGTTTGTGAATAAACGGTAGTGAAAAGGAATCCGGATGGAATTCATTCCGAGTTTCCTGAGATAATGAATGTCTTCTTCGGTGATATATGCTTCGAGCCATTTCTTCCAGAATTCCGCCGTGCCCGAAGGTCCCAGCAATTCAGTTATGACTTCATTGATGAGCCGGGGGGAATTCACCTGCTCCAACTTGAACATATAACCTTCCGGCACCAGCCAGTTTCCGAGATTGGTGCCCCGCATCAGGAAGGGCTTTCCATCAACGCCAATCAGGTTTTCATTTTTTACGGAGATGAATTTTTGACAAAATGCCGGCCCGGTAAATAAGCTGGCCATCAGACAGATAAAAAAAAGCCATTTGAATTTCATACAGAATACAATATTGTTTGAATCCATAAGAGAGGAATTCAAATATAGGCTTTTGGGAATTACAAGATTTTTCCTCAGATTATGCAGGTGTTTTCCTCCAAACCGCAACCGAAAATCACGCAGTTCAGGCTAAAACCAGGATGGAGCCAAAGACGGTCCCGGCCCCAGGAAACGGCCCCAAATGGCTGGCCAGCCAAGGACCGAAATGATTATATATATGTGTAATATATTGATTATCAATTACAATTATGATATGATTATTAAATTATGCATAATGTTCCGGAGGCAATAGGCAGAATTCGTAAAAATCGTAATTTCGGTCAATCGGTTTAGAACCGCACCTATGAAATAAATTGCAACCAGGCCATCCAACTATCTGTTCTGCTATCCATTAAAATTCTTGACTTACTACCCGTTGTTCTTGCTATTGCCCATTTGATTCTGTATTACTCAGATTAAAAAAAGGATTTGTTATGTATTCGTATGCACTGCTGGAAACAGGTTGCCATTACCTGATACAGGAAAAAGAAGATTCGTCAATATCAATGATCAAAGTGACGCTCGAATCAGACCATTGTATGTATGTTTCCAAATACGGTGAAACCGAAGTGATGGAATGGAAAAGAAAAACCGATCCTATCTTCGATATTGTCGAATTGCTGGATGACAAAGCGGTCAAGGAATGGGAAACTTTGTACAATAACAATGAAGATGCTTACAATTATGAAGAAGACGAAGATTGAATAAAATATCTCTGATTTTTTTCGGCCGTTCCTCCGGGGCGGCTTTTTTTTGTCCATCTCCGGCGGAGCCTATTCTTTCAAATTAGGTATTTCCATGAGGAGCCGGCTCTTCAAAAGACTTCTCCCGCAAACAAAAACTTCTATTAGTGGCTGGCTTTGCCAATTAAAATGGAAATTCGAGGCTACGATTTTTACTGAATCTGATACGATGATTGAAAACCTCTCTTCCCCTCTTCTCGAAATTGAAAATCTCAGCGTTCAATTAGGTGGCAAGATCGTCCTGGATCAAATTGGGCTCCGGATAAACCACAACGAACAATGGGCAATCACCGGGCCTTCTGGCAGCGGCAAGACAGTCCTTGCTCAAACCATTGCCGGCGAGCATTTTCATAGTGGCAACATAAAATACCATTTTTACGATTCCGTGAAATCGCAAACGGATATCGTCCTTGTGCACCAACAACATCGCTTTCGTAATCTTTCTAACAGAAATGAGTTTTATTACCAGCAACGATTCAACTCCACGGATGCAGAAGATGCCATGACCGTAGCGCAGGAACTTGCCATTTCAGACTTCGGTGACGAAACAATCCTACCAGGATTCAAAGCCCATGATATTCCTGATCTGATGCGCATCTCGCAGTTGCTGAACGAACCACTGATCCATCTTTCCAATGGCGAAAATAAAAGGCTGCAAATCGCCAGGGCACTGCTTCGTGCGCCGCAATTACTCATTCTCGACAATCCTTTTACAGGTCTTGACGCAGATGGCAGGAATATACTTCACAGCATCATCAACCGGCTCGCCCAAGCAGGCGTCAACATCCTGCTCATTGCTCCCCCAACCGAATTGCCTTCCTGCATTACACATATCGCCATCTTTGCAAAGGGAAGGCTTGTCTCTGCGCTTCCCAAAAATGAAATGAGCAAATCGCCGACTGCCAATAAAAAACATTTCTCTGCGGTAGATCACAATATTCTTTCTCAATTGAAGCAGGCTTCAGATGAAAAATTTGAGTATGCCATAATAATGCGGAAGGTGAACCTGAATTATGGTGGGAAAATGATCCTGCATAATATCAATTGGGAAGTGAAGAAGGGTGAACGCTGGTCTTTATCAGGGCCCAATGGCGCTGGTAAATCCAGCCTGCTGAGTCTCATTACCGGGGATAATCCACAAGCCTATGCCAACGAAATTTATTTATTTGACAGGCGCAGGGGCAGCGGCGAAAGCATCTGGGATATCAAGCGCCGCATCGGTTATGGATCTCCCGAAATGCATTTGTATTTCGACTATAGCGCAAATTGTTTTGAAACCATTGCTTCAGGATACTTTGATTCCATTGGACTATTCAGGAAGCTTAGCCACGAACAGGAATTGCGGGTAATGCAATGGATGCAGGCGTTGAATATGCAGGATATCCAAAATAAAAAATTGTCGGAGTTCTCTGCAGGTCAACAAAGATTGATATTGCTGGCAAGGGCCCTGGTAAAAAATCCACCCTTGCTCATACTCGATGAACCCTGCCAGGGTCTGGATGAGGAACAGGAGAATCAGTTCCGAACCATCGTGACGGAAGTCTGCGATTTATTCAATACCACTTTGGTCTATACGAGTCATTACAAAGAACAGATCCCGGAATCTGTCAACAAACACCTTGAATTGAATAAAGGCATCGGAACTATCAGATATTAATTTGAATTCGATCCTGATGCAGAATATCTATGGATAGCTCTTAGCTTTGACCATCAATTTAAATTCATGAACCTTGATCTCAGGAAAAAACATGCGCTTGTAGGAGGCAGTTCATCGGGTCTCGGGTTGGCCTCTGCCATAGAATTGGCCCTGCTGGGAGCCGATATAACCCTGATGGCCAGAAACGAATCAAGACTGAAGCAGGCCATCACCCAACTCGATATTTCACAGGGGCAGAAACATGAATGGCTTGTCGCCGATTTCAACAATAATAGTGCAGTCAGACAAGCCATCGAAGGCTTATTGAAGAACAGTGGCCCCATTCATATCCTTGTAAATAATACCGGGGGACCGAAACCGGGCCTTGCCATTGAGGCCTCACCTGAGGAATATTTGCAGGCATTTTCCCAACACCTTCTGAATTTCCAGGAGATTACGCAGTCGGTGATTGCGGGAATGAAAGCGGCGAATTACGGAAGGATCATAAATATTATTTCAACATCGGTGAAAGAGCCGATACCTGGATTAGGCGTTTCCAATACGATCAGGTCAGCCGTGGCAGCCTGGGGCAAGACCCTTTCCAGGGAGTTGGGTCCATACGGCATAACCGTAAACAATTTGCTTCCCGGATATACCCGCACGGCCAGGTACGAAAGCCTGATCTCCGGCATCATGAAGAATACAGGTAGATCCGCAGCCGAGGCCGAGCAGGAAATAGTCAGGAATATTCCCCTGGGCAGGATTGGCGAACCGGGAGATTTCGGCGCCGTGGTAGCATTTCTTTGTTCACCTGCAGCGGCCTATGTGAATGGTGTCAGCCTGCCCGTGGATGGTGGTCGGCTACACAGCACCTGAGTTTTTTTAACATTCCACATATAAATTTCAGTTGCAACTTTGCGTTATAGACCTGTATGGAGGAAGTCAGCCACAAACCATTTATCATCCCTAATCTGGCACTGAACATGCTGGGCCTGCTGACCCTCATTCCGCTGGCTCCCCTGCTCAATCGTTTCATTCCCCCTGTGATTGTTGGCTACTGGAATATTGATCTGCTACTTTCCATATTGATAGCTTTTATTTTGGTGAGAGCCATTCTCTGGCTGTTTAAGCCTTTGATCGTCCCTGCATTCATATTGACCTCAGCCATCGTCTTATACAACCAGTTCACAGATGGATACAATCTCCGGAGCATGATCAGGGATTATAAAAATCTCGTGGCCACCAACTGGAATGCCAGGGACCATAAAGAAAAAGACCTTTACCTGATCAAACCCACGCTTTTCGACTCCGGTGTGGAAAAAGCGGTTAAGGGGTTAAAATCTAAAATGAATCACCAGGATTCCATAGTCAGGAATTTCGCCGTCGCACATTCCATAGAATATTTTGATGATTACCACAGTAAATATGGACCCATCGTACGATATCTTTCTCTATTCAAATACATCAATAACAATTTCAAGTATGTTTCCGATTCTGAAAAAGATGAATATTATGCTACGCCCATGGAAACCATCGAGAACGGGCTGGGCGGAGATTGCGACGATCATACCATCTTAATGATCTCTGCCATGAATGCCATTGGCGCAAAATGCAGAATGGTGCTCACAGAAGATCATGTGTACCCCGAATTATATTGTGGCGACCGGAAATCTTTCAGCCTCATGCAGGAAGCCATCACCCATTTATTTGCCAACGAGAATTTCAGTGGTCTCTATTATCGGGAAGAAGGTGGTAATTACTGGATCAATTTGGATTATACGGCCAGGCATCCGGGCGGACCCTATGTGGATAATAAGGCTTATGCCGTTGAAGAGTTCTGATTTCCCCAACGGGCTCTTTAAATGAACATGAATTCCTCGTCTTTATTCCTTTTCCTGGCCGGCGGCTTTTGCGGCGGTTTCTTCTGTTTCTCCCCGTAGGAGATGAAGCCCCAGGACACCAGCGTTATCGTGATTATGATAGAAATATCATAGAGATAGTAATTATCCGTATAGTCCTTGTCTGGCGGCGGTGGATAGATATAACTGAAAATGAAGGTGATGATGGAAATGCCATATTCGAATACCAGTCCCGCATACACGAATTGCATCACTTTTTCAAAATGGCTGTGTTCGATCCTCACGAGGTAGGAAATAATCTCCCAAATAATGAATGTGAGTATGATCAGGGTACCCAGGCCCACCATTACTGTCTCCGTAATGGCATGCAAGCGGGTAATGAATGTCGTTAGTAACTCGGCGGTCATAAAGATCACGAACACACGAATCAAGGCCTTCCGGATCGTCTTGTTTTGCGAGGTGAAATAGAGCACAGTGAGCATGAAGGGTGCTTCAAACAGGTTATAGGCACGGTTGATCCATGAGCCGCCTGTTGTCTCAACCAATCCGAGGATATCTATAAGATTTATAATTCCGCCCACCAGCCAATAGCATGCGAACCAGGTGAATCCGCGGTGCTTCCACATCCTTTTGACCAGCAGTATTATTACAGGCAGAAAAAACGATACGGCGGTAACGGCAGATACGATTCTGTATAACTGGGTATGAACTATTTCTTTCACGGTTTCGGGGTTACCTAAAAATCGCAGAATTAAGGTAAATATTGCCGCTTGAAAAATATTCAGGACTTCTACGAATAGGAGTATTTGCAGGAAATACTAAGTGGGATAATTAGAAATACTCTTAATACATTAGCAGAATAGGCTCCATGGATATACAAATTGATTAGTTTGAGCATATTCGCCCAAGGCATTGAGGTGGTAGCCCAATTAATTGACATTTGACAATTCTTTTTCTGTTTACCGCTCCAGGCTCTTGCGGGTTTCCATTTTGTTCTGGATGACGGCCACTATTTACCATGCATGCCACAGTTTTCGCGGGACTCAGGAAGGCGGGACTCAAATTGCGTTTATATTTACCGATTACCCATTTAAGACGCCAACCCTAAACGTGCCAATAGTTCCACGGCTCATTGCTCCTCTTTCACCTATTTTCCTATATTTGCACTCCCGACTCCGTAGCTCAGCTGGTAGAGCTACTGACTCTTAATCAGTAGGTCCAGGGTTCGAGTCCCTGCGGGGTCACCTATCCCGATGGTTATCGGGACACAATCCCGACGATTCCGTCGGGATTTTTTTGCGCTAGCAAAAAAGCAGGGACGAGAAGTTTACCCGACGGAGCCCCCTAAGTTCCCATACTCGAAAAATCTAAATACTCACGGCAAATCAAATAGAAAAGTGGAGAAGGCGGGAGTCCCTGCGGGGTCACCTATCCCGATGGTTATCGGGACACAATCCCGACGATTCCGTCGGGATTTTTTTTGCGCTAGCAAAAAAGCAGGGACGAGAAGTTTACCCGGCCGAAGCCTCAAAGTTCCCGTTCAAGAAAAATCTAAATATTCACTGCAACTCAAATAAAAACGGGCGAAGGCGGGAGTCCCTGCGGGGTCACCTATCCCCTATTCTACTCCATAGGTTCAGGAAAAAAGTCTGACCTTATTCGTTTGGAATAGAATAAGCAAATTTAAATTACGGGTTTCCCATAACGATCCTTAACCGTTTTACGATTTAGTCCAACTCTGAGGTCAAAAACCAAATGGAGTTTCAATTCCTGATACAGCTTTGCATTTTTCTTTTCCACCTATGGATTCCTGCTTAATCAGTCAGACTCCTTTCATTTATCAATAATGAAAGGATCTTGGGGCAGCCTATTTTCAATTAGTTTTTCGAAACCAGGGCTTGCCGAAAACCTGAATCAGAGTAGGCGAAAGAATAAAACAAGTAATATGAACGAAATAGCAAGGGTTCCAAGCGAAAGAATGGAAACCCAATCCGACATGAGGAATTTGGATTTCTTAGAATCTTCGGGTATCCTTGACCAGTTCCCGGGATTGGGGCAGAAAACGGATGTCAGGTCCCCCGTGAAAGAAGCATCGAGTCCCCGGAATGCACTATTGATCCCGGAATCTTTAACCCCCATTCTTGACTTCTATATGTTACCTCCTTATTCCAATGGAGTGCCAATCATTCAATCCGCTGTTCATGCCGTGGATTCCGACAAAGATAATAATGCGCACGACATACTAACACCTTATTATAGTAAGACCTCTTTGGTTGACAAATCCAGGGGTGAAATTAATTTGGCTTTGGTAGCCGGTAGATATTCTCCCACACGTTATCCATGCGACACAACATACCCATTTGGTCATATGACATCTGTCGGTGGAAGGCTTGAACAGGAATTGGATCTGTTGACAGCGCAGGACAAATCTCATCTTTTAAGAGTTACTGCTTCAATCGAATTGCCGGTGCCTCCGGCGCCCGATGCCAACGTGCCAGGGATTCAAATGCTCATTGGTGAGAAGGGCAGTTACTATGATCATATTTCCTGCTTAGTTACCGGAGATGACCCATATAGAGGATTGGTAGGTGTATCCGGAGATTTCAGATTGACAGTGGGGGCGAATGATGGTTTTACTAATGGAACTTCCTCTTTCCCCTTTTTATCCAGGTTCCAGGTGTCCGGTGCCTTGGCACAGGGTTATTATATTCCGGGATTCAATATTATTACTGAATTATTTATTCCGGCGGGAATTCAAAAACTGCGAATATTTATGCAGGCCAATATAGCAAGCTATTGCTGTACTGATTATCCAATTCCATACTATGACCAAAATAATTATGGTCCAATGTCTCTAGTGGGTTTCAGGAATTTTTCATCGGCGCAATTCTATCCGATTTTTAAACTTCCCTTTTATGAATTTGATTGGGGCCCTATAGCAAATAATAGCATCAAAGTGAGAAACCTTCATTTGCAATTCTTTGATACGCCTCCTCCTGAAACCGCTCCCCAAAATCCGGTCATTTAGTTAGAATGTTCAAGTGGGTTCGGTATCCCCAGTTGCGATAATCCGATCCGACAGGTAGCGGATCGGATTCGCTTCTCTTGTGACTATAGAAGAAAAATATCCCCGATAATCTGATGCCTCAATTTATTGCTCCCTGATGAAAAGCTCTTCTTTCAAATATCAAAGGACCCAAAATGAGCGGTCTAAAGCCTATCGATGTTTGCCTTAATTGTGTTGAGCAATTCATCAAAATCTGGCTGTCCTTTATAATACAGTTTTGATGCTTTTTCATATCGTCTTCTGAAGGTTTCTCTGAGGGATGGTGCAGAAACCAAAAATGCTTCATTCTGTGCTATTGGGATTTCTAAATCTATTTTTGGGAACCTTGCCTTCTTGTGGGCTTCATATTCTATTGATCCAATAAATTTCTGGACGGCTACATTGCCAAGCAAACAAGAGACATCATAGTATTGCCTCATATAATTCGAGTATTCCTTACCATCGCTTTGTTCCTGTCGAAATTTGGTGGCAATTGTTTGTAGTTTTTCGACCAAAGTATAACCTGGATGATAACAAGCAATATCAACAGCTCTGTTGTCAATAATTTCCATAAATGGAGCTTTTGTTGCTCTGTCATATGCCCATGATCTTATGTTCAGGCATGTATTCGGGGTAACTGTATCAAACCCTGCTTCTAATAATATGCCTTCTTTGACTCCTGCAATTGTATCTGCCTTGGTTTCATAGTATAGTCTTACCCCTCCGCTTCTAAAATACTTCTCATCGTCAAAAGCATGATCTCTATCTACTGATATGACGCCATCAATTTTTATTGTTGCTGCCAACCAATCATAAAATTTTCTTCTGGCATCTATGTTGCGAGGACTGTTATTTCTCGGATTTTCATTTATCCCAAAATCTTTGGGAGGGACGATATGTATATCTATATCCTCGGAAAAACGATCTATGATTTCATAGCCCTTGGATAAAGAAGTTCCTCCCTTCAACTCAAATTTAAAATCCTGTTTTTTAAGACCATACAAAACATGCATGATCCAATAGTCCTTTTCAATTAATCCTGGTAAAATACCAGTCTCTCCCTCCATGATTCGCAACAAGTCCAAAAATTCACTATTGTTATGAAGGAAGTCCGCGGCCATTCTAGAGTGCTTTTAGTTGCATTAATGCCGCGAATATTTTCTTAGCTTTCATATTCCCATACGCTGTAATAGCACGTTCCATTTTTTTCTTTTCCAGCGTGCTGACCTTGAAAGATATATTTTTTAAAATTTCGCCTTGATCTTCCGCCAGTACTGCAAGATTATTGACCAGATCTACGAACAAGAATTCTTTGGTGACCTTCTTAGGGAAATGAGGTCTTATACGGAAATGAAAATTGCGATTACCCAATTTATATTCTCCGTGGCGTTTATGATTATATACAATTCTTTCATTGTAAAGCTGCGAGGTGCCTACGCCCAAACTGTTGTAAGCATTGGCGGAAGTCAATAAGAACCTGTCGTCTTTCAAAAAGCTTCGCACCAGCGCTTTTTCATCTGGCGGAGTTTTCCCAAAAGAACTTTCCTTGGGAAAATAATACAGGCCCTGGGACAACTTTTGTAGTGTTCCATCTTCCAGCAATGCCCCCAGATGCCGGTCAACTGATTTGGACCAATTTGCCAATTCAATTCGACGGTAAACCTTACCTCTTGTTAGCTGCTGTTTTAATTTGTCTAACTGAGCCATAAATCCTCCTTTACTAGAAACAAATATAAGTTTATTTTCTTAGTTGTGAAGATTTTAATTTAAAATTCATGCAAAATTTGTATCTATTACATTTATATTCAACTACTTATGGTTAAACTTATCATTCTATAATTAAATTCATTTTTGAAGACAAAAACTGCCTTTCAGTGATAAAAATCCCCAAGATCAATAGGCAATAACCCTTTATGCCGTTGTTGGTGTTTCCCCTTGAATGATCGCAAACTATTTGAATAAAAGTTACAGGGGAGCACCAACAACAAAAGTGAAAAGGCATAGTTGGCGCTCCCTGAACAAGGGTAGCTTGCATCTGGCTTTTTATCTGGGAATTTTCCTCAAGTGGTCAAAATTTTATCAAATATTGGATTGCTGCCATAATCCCAAATTGCCTTTCCTTTGTACTCATAATGAGCAAAATTCTATTCCATTCAAATCATATTCCACTCAAATGAGAACTTCACTTGTATTGATACTGTCCGTCCTTGCATTTTCTTTGGCATCCTGTGGCAACCACAAAAAAACAGACTCAAATGATCTGGTGATTGGCAGCGGGCAAATACCAAACTTGGTAACAGAAAATGAGAATAATGTCCATGTCGTCTTCGGAAAGGGCGACAGCCTCTACTACAGTTTTTCCACCGACAAAGGGCAGAGTTTTTCCAGTCCCCTCCTGGTGGATACCCTCCCTGGCCTGGTTTCATTTGCCATGCGTGGACCTCAAATCACCAATGCATCAAAGGGACTGACAATCATCGTCGCCACCCGGGAAGGAAATATTTTTTCATACATAAAAGATGGAACAGGGCCTTGGCAAAAGGCGGGCCGGATCAACGACGCCGATACCATTTGCAAGGAGGGTTTCCTGGCTCTGGGAAGCGATGGGAACCAAAATCTCTTCGCTGCCTGGCTGGACCTGCGCAACAATGCCCACAATAAGATTTACGGAGCGAGATCCGCCGATGGCGGTAAAACCTGGTCGAAGAATATCGAGGTCTATGCTTCACCCGACGGAACCGTTTGTGAATGTTGCAAACCCTCGGTCGCCGTAAAGGAAAAAAATATTTATGTGATGTTCAGAAACTGGATTAAGGGGAACAGGGATCTATACCTTATTCAATCCTCCGATGGTGGAGACAGTTTCGGAGAGGCTAATAAATTGGGTGGCGGCAGTTGGAAACTAAACGGCTGCCCAATGGACGGTGGATCAGTGGCCATCAATCCCTTGGGAATTCCTCAAACGGTATGGCGCAGGGAAGGCACCATCTATGCATGCGAACCTGGAAAAGATGAAAAAGAAATTGGGATGGGGAAAAGTTGTACCATGACTATTGCAGGAAAAAACAACGTCTATGCCTGGGTGGAAGACGGCAATATTGTCTGCCTCTTACCTGGTGGGAAAAAGGAATTATTGGGTAAAGGCTCATTGCCTGTATTGAAAACTATCGGCGAAGATGAACTGATATGTGTCTGGCAAACGGACAAAGAAATTAGGCGCGCCCTGCTGCATTTGTAATGACTCTTCCACAATTGTAGTTCCGGAGCTAGAAAAATTAATAATCTGTTCCCAATCATTAATTCCTGATTTGAGTTTTCGTAAAAACGGAACTCGCCGTATGTCCGCCGAAGCCAAAAGTATTATTGAGCGCGTAGTTTACAGGCTGCCTCACAGATTTTCCGAGAATAATATTCATGCCTGCGGGAATTTTTTCGTCCAGGATTTCAGTATTTATTGTGCCGGGGATGATATCATTCTTTACTGACAATACACTGATGATGGCTTCAACTGCGCCTGCGGCGCCCAGCAAATGCCCGGTCATGGATTTAGTGGCGCTGATTGGCACCGGTATATCACCAAACACTTTTCTGATCCCGAGCAATTCACTTATATCTCCCTGTCCGGTTGAAGTGGCGTGTGTATTGATATAATCAATTTTATCGGGGCCGATGCCTGCATCAGCCAATGCCTTTGAAATGCCCAGAGCCGCGCCCAGCCCTTCGGGATGTGTACCCGTGAGATGGTATGCATCGGCAGCCATGCCACCTCCCGCCATTTCTGCATAAATGGTTGCACCCCTCTTTACGGCATGCTCCCATTCTTCCAGGATCAATGCTCCAGCCCCTTCACCTATTACAAATCCGTCCCTGTCTTTGTCAAATGGACGGGATGCTTTTCCCGGCTCATCATTTCTTTTTGACAATGCCTGCGAAGCGCTGAAACCTCCCATTGAGGCTGCAGTGATAGCTGCTTCCGAACCTCCGGCAACCATGATCATGGCCTTTCCCATCCTAATCAGGTCGAAGGCGCTGATGAGCGCCGTATTGGAAGATGCGCAGGCAGATACCGTGCAATAATTGGGTCCATGCAGCCCATGCCGGATGGAAATGACACCTGCAGCAATATCGGCAATCATCTTTGGTATGAAATACGGACTGAACCTCGGCGTACCGTCTCCCGCATAAAATTCTTTCAACTGTTGTTCAAAAGTTCCGATGCCTCCATTTCCCGATGCCCAGATCACCCCGATTTCGGCCAGTTTCTCCAGGTCCATGGATTTAAAATCGAGGCCCGAATCCTGAATGGCCTGTTCACTGGCGGCAATGGCATATTGGGTGAACAAATCGTATTTCTTCAATTCCCTTTTCTCAATATATTCTTCCGGGTTGAAATTTCTCACTTCACATCCAAAACGGGTCTTGAATTTGGACGCGTCAAATTTTGTGAGCATGCCCGCACCACTCTTACCGACAACAATATTTTGCCAGAATTCATTCACTGTATTGCCCAGAGGCGTAATGGCGCCAAGGCCTGTAATCGCGACTCTTTTCATAATAAGTTTTGATGCTGGTACAATCACGGAACTTCGTTATCAGTCCTGCGAAAAGCCTGCAATGTATGAACAATTATCCGGCTGCTTAGCCATTGGTTGCTTTCTATACACAGAGTTTAAACTGTGTTCAAGATGAAGCATATTATTCCAACGACAGGATCAATTCTTCCACCGCTCCTGCAACCAGCTTCCTGTAATTTGCCTTTCCCGTGAGCCTGCTTATCATTATGCCGCCTTCTATCATCGCGATGATACTTAGCGCAAAGCGTTCGGGATCCACGGTATCTTTGAACTCATGATTCGCGATCCCGCTTCTGACCAATCCGGCGATCTTATTCTTCCAATTTACCAGGGCCGCACTGGCCCTGGCCTTCAATAAAGGGTGTGTGTCATCGGCCTCTGTAGCGGTATTCAATATGGGGCATCCGCCTTCAGGAAATGGAGGCCTCATACAATTTGAATATACTCTCGCATACACCAGCAGTTTATCCTTATAGCCGCGTTCCCCAAGCATTTCCTGATGAACGATCTCCTCCAGTTTATTCAAATTACATTCAAAAGCCGCCAGGGCCACTTCGTCCTTATTGGCGAAGTTCCCATAAATGCTTCCCTTAGTGAGGCCGGTCGCTAAGGTCATATCACTCAAAGAAGTGCCCGCATAGCCTTTCACGTTGAAAATGGCGGCAGTTTTTTCTACGATATATTGTCTGGTTCTATCGGCTTTGTTCATGGAATTTACCCCTTGACCCTGCAAAAATATACCAATTGGTATAATTCTGCAAATCGAAGATGTAGCGGGATTTTCCCGAAGGGAGAATGGTATATGAAGATTATAACAACCTGGTACAACCGCAGATGGGCTCCGTTTTGCAACTTGAAGTGCATGGTGCCAACCAGGCTCTGTACGAAAAGATTACTGACTGGCTACCCAAACCTTGGCGCCGTTCTCTTCACTAGCCCAGCGCGAAAGGATATCGCTGTTTATGTTTTCATAAATATCCAACCCCGTTCCCTGAATGGCAGGCTCTTTCACCGGCACGAGGATAAGGTAGTGCGGATCCACATAATCCAGGTGTTTTTCTCTGGTATAGCCTCTTACCTGCACATATTGAACCCCTTCCCGGATCATCCGATCGAGCACTTTTTGAGTGAAGGGTTCCACTGACTTGAAATGATCCCTGGTTTCTTCTTTCATATACTTCCTTTTTATAGCTTGCTGTCCGATTCCCAAAATCAGGAAACCTCTTTTTTCGATTCATTCAGAATTATCTGTTCAGTTAATATCCTGGGTTTAAACCTAGGAACATCGTGTGTGCCTGATCATTTCTTTTCCCAACATTTCAAAATTCCTTCCGCGTGCGTTTCCTTCAACTCATAAGAAGGCGGAATTTCATCTTCCAAACTATGATAGGTAACCAGCCTTGTTCCTGGCCGCATTTCCTCCAGCTTCTGAAACAGAAACCTGCAATAGTAATAGTATAACTCTGAGCTATAGTCAATGCTCTCATCTATCCGGTCCTCTCTTATTAGGTTTTCATAGAAAGAATTATAGAAATAAAAAGCATTGAAACTCCTGAAGTCTATCTGTGTGAAGTTGCCATGAACAAATTCGAGATTATTCAGATCCAGGATGCCTTTGGCGGATTCAGCGATATCAACGAGATGTATTCGCTGTTCCACACCCGTAAATTGCGCCTGAGGTTTATAGTAAGCTGCGGCCAGGCAAAATTTCCCGGCCCCGCTCCCAATATCAAGTACTCTGACCCGGGAATGCTGTGCCAGGAATTGAGAAGCCAGGCGTGCAATATGCAACGGCGTCCAATGTCGTCTTGCCAGCATTTGGATATCGACAGGGTATAGTCGATGAAATGCCAGGTCGGAATCAAACCATTTGTCGGCCTGTCTGGTATTTGGCGAGGAAGATATGGAACGGAACCTCATAAATTTTTTGGAATTGCATCAGGACAATTAGGATCCGCCTGCTTTTTCAGATTCTCTAAATATTAACAAATATTTTCACTGACTCTGAGTCGCTCCCCAATCTGCCTCCTTTCAATTGAGAGCCATGAAACTCAAGCCTGTAAAGGAATGCAGGGAAATCATAAAGGCCTTGAAAATTCGCCGGAATCAATTTGCAAAGTTACGCTGCTCCGGGACTTAATGCTGTGAACCTTATCAATCAAAAAAGTGAGATTAATCATTTATTAAGAGATAAATTTGCGGGAATCATGAGTATCAGCGGCATTTTCCCAATAGAAAAATGGGATTTCAAGAGTCAGTCCCTGCTTACCGGCCTGCCGGAATCAGATTCTGCACTGTTAATAGCGAATCAGACCTTGCAAAAATATGCAAAGGGTGAGATCATATTCAGGGAGGGCTCGCATCCCGATGGTATCTTCTTTATTAAACAGGGAAAGGCTAAGAAATATAAGTTGGACGCCAATGGCAAGGAGCATATTATTTATGTTGCCAATACGGGAGAATTGATCGGATATCACGCTATCCTTTCTGAAAGCCGCTACCCCGATTCCGCCGCTGCCCTGGAAGAAAGCAGCATAGGATTCATTCCGAAAGAAGATTTCCTGAAAGTGCTGGAACAATCACCCATATTGAGCAAACGCCTGCTGAAGACCCTTAGTCATGAATTTGCAGTACTCGTGAATAACCTCTCAGTACAGGCCCAGAGATCGGTTCGGGAACGCCTGGCCCTGCAATTGATTGTGTTGAGAGAAAAGTACAAGAGTGATTTTAAGACCGGTGAATTTGTTGAGATCAACATGGGTCGTGAGGACCTGGCAAACCTGGTGGGCACGGCCCGGGAAAATATTGTGAGAATCCTTTCCGATTTCAAAGTGGAAGGCATCATAAAGACAATGGGCAGAAAGATCATTGTTACCGATGTCAAAAAACTAATTGAAATTTCTAATTACAGGTAGCGGATTCAGGCTTCTCTTCATCACATCTCTCAACAATACCTTTATCATTAAGAATCTCAGTTAATAATTGTGGGAAACTAAGGCTCACAGGTTCTACGCAAAAAGGATCCTGTCCATTTGGTGAAGATCTTTTGGATCAAAATAGGAAACCGCCCAATTATTATTGGTATAGAGGTAAATGGGCTTCGGTTTGGGCTTGCCCTTACTGATAGTCTGCACCTTATTCCTGAAATGAAAATGATCCACAAGGCAAAGCGCCTCTATAGCGAAAGTTGTCGCAATATCTTCATCTCTTATTGCAATCAGGTTGTCTCCATTCTCTTGTTCTCCCAACAAAGCGAGGTTAGAAGAACCGCAATATACCACGGGTTTCTTGCTGTTGAATCCGCAGACTACAAACTTGTGGTGAATCTGGTGTCTGAGCCCAAGATTAATTTCCTGGTTGAAGGGAGGTGGTAAAATAGTCTTCAATGGCTTACCGGTTACCAATACACCATTTTTGGCACCAGGCTTATACAACGCAATGCCCGCGGGGTTGTCAGAAATACCATAACTGAATATTCCACCGCTCTTATGCAGATCCCTGAGGGCTGGAAATATGGGTCCGGTATTCTTAATCCCAAGGTCCATAACGGCAAATAAAGCACTGCTATTTTCCGCTGCGATTCGCTTGGCTATTTTGTCCAGGAAATTCTTCGCGACGGGTGCCGTATGAGGAGAAAAAGTGAAGTCCAAAATAGCGGTACCTGTCTTGGGAAATGAAAAAATATTCCCGGCCCATTGTGAATCCTGGAAAGTCTTTGTATTGAGATCATCATTCCAGGACTCATTGAAAACATTGGAATAAAGGGTGGCAATATCGGGGTCGTTAAAAATGAGAATATGATTTGAATTGACATAGACTCCTGTGACCGATAAATTGGTAGATCCCGTCAGCACTTTCAAGGCTTTGATTCCCTTTTTTACGATGAAGACCTTATCGTGTGAGTAGCGTGAAAATTTCCCCCGCTTAATGGCGGCGCCTCCCAGAGCCAAATTCTTAAATTTTGCTTCAAAAAGGTCTTCAGGGGCAGGTCCTTTGGAACTCGACTTGTGCAGAGAAGCATTATCCAGAATCACCCTTACTCTTCCCTGTTTGGCAAATTCAAAAAGATGGCTGATGACATCTGGCTCATTGAGGTCGTAAGCAAAAACATCGAGCGAAAGGCTGGCGTCTTGTTTTACTTCTTCCAGGATATCAAAAATCCTTTTGCAGGCAGTAAACCCCGACCACAGAAATTCATCCAGGTAGGTAAATGCATTACCTTCTGAATTTACCCCCGCTTTTTTATTCGTATCAAAAACCAGGTCATTTCCAGGAGGATGAAGTGCCAGGGTATTTCCAAAATGATTTACAAAGGCCTGGGATTGAACAAAGCCTCTCGTAAATCCCAATAGAATCTTATTGTCCTCAAACGGAGCCACATTCACGTCAATGGACAGACTCAATGCCGGATCCAGGGATTGAAGTATGCCCTTTTCATTAAAATATCTTGGCGTAACCGTATAGGTGTATTTCCCGAATATTACCTGGTTATCCTGGTGAAATGATCCGGGCACATGCACCCAGCGAAATTTCTGGATGGGCGCGTTGATCATGGAATAGGCTGGCTCGGTCTTCTTCTGGGCGTGAATTTCCGGATTCTTGAATTGGAGTTTATTATAAATGTAATAATGATCTACCCCATTGGGGCTGAATTCAATGGTGAAACCAGCCAGGTTTTTGATTTTTGATTTTTGCAGATTAAAAGCCAATAAAGTCTTGGCGTCACCAACATAAGCCTTTATACTGAAGTTTTGATTTTTGGAGATGACGAACATATTGTCTGAGTTGAAAGATAAAGATGATGCCGGCAAAATCAATCTGCCGGCAAAACTTGTTGGCAGCGGATGAACTTGATTCTTTTGGTTAGGGTTAAAGAAAACAGGGACGAATTTTGAGGGGGATTAAAGATTTAGGGCTGAAACTAATGGTTCTGTCAATTGATTGATCCTGTAAAAGCATTGCAAAGATTATAAAGGGAGACGATCCGGGAAACCGTATTTATACTCATTTTTAAGGGGTATATAAAGATTTCAAAAATCCGGAACTAAAATTCGTCTTCCGCCAATTTCAATACCTACTGAAGGCATAGCGCTCCACGACACCGTTATTGTAATTAGTAGCCACGAAACGGTCTCCATATAGTTTGATATCATCAAATACCATGTTCACCGAGCTATTGGAATAATAATCCTGCAGGTGCACTTCCAAAGTCTGATGCAGGTCCGTATAATAATTCCCATACTCATCATAATATCCCGAGGAAGAAGTGCTGCTAAACCAGCTCCCATTCAGGTTTAGATGACCATCATCGTATGCCGCGCTACCGTCGGAATAGAAATAGAAAACCCCGCTTTCCAATCCGGTATAGAAAGACTGCCAGCTGTGGCCATCATTTTGAGAAGCCTGGACCAATACCCAGGATCCCTGCAGGGGTTGAACCGGAATTACGATTTCTTTGCTGCAACTACTTGCAAATAATGCAAGCGCCGCGACAGATATGGGTAGAATAGATTTCATGATGAAAACATTTAATGGTGATAAGATGGATTGTTGTCATGGATTATTGGATGTTTGAAAGTCACAGTCGTTTATCCAAAGAGCTTGAGAAAGGAATGGTTTAAGCATATCTTAACAACATCTAGCCTTAATCGAAGAAGAACGATTGAATATGCTATGATGGAAATGCAGGTATCTGCAAGCCGGCATCCTTTAATGATAATGGATGAAAGGAAGTTGGAATTGATGAATGCATTCTCATTTATTTGTGGCTGCATGCGGTCCCTGGCTGAAATGATAATCCTATTTCCGGGAGAACATCGAACTACATGATAATTCCACATTCGGATATTCATTTGAGAAGACTGTATCAAGAAGGCCTCCAGGTATGCCGCCAATAAGAGAAAAGGCTTATCTTTCAGGCAGGCATTTGTTGAGCCCCGGATTCAGACTGGTTTACCTGAATAAATTTTACCCGGCATTTAATAGCCTCGAAGAATAATAAAGGATCCCTGGGTCTGATCAGGATGTTCGCGAATCATTCCGCAGAATCCATAGTATATGGGATGCCGATGCTGACCTTTCTCCAAAATCAATATTCATCAAATACTCTTATAACTGACATGAAGAATCTTGTCCTTTTCTGCTGCCTTCTCACCATTTTGAGCATTGGAGCCGAGTCCCAAAACTGGTCTGCCACTACCATGGGAATGATAGTAACGGTTAAGAATAAGGGCGGGCAGACCCTTGGTTATTCCACTCAATCGGGAATCGGGATCCTGACTGTAAACGGATTTGCCTTCAAAGACCTGAACAGGAATGGTAAATTGGATAAATATGAAGACTGGCGACTTCCGGCTGATATACGCGCCAGGGACCTGGCATCGCAATTGTCCGCAGACCAGATTGCAGGATTGATGTTATATAGCAGACACCAGCCCATCCCGGCTCCACCCACCGGATTTTTTGCAAGCACTTATAACGGAAAACCTTTTGCGGAAAGCGGTGCAAGGCCATCTGACCTCACAGATCAGCAGAAAGAATTTCTCACAAAAGATAATTTGCGCCATGTGCTGATTACATCCGTCCAAAACCCCACAGTGGCAGCGGAATGGAACAATAATATGCAGGCCCTGGTGGAAGGAATAGGATTCGGTATTCCTGCCAACAATAGTTCAGATCCACGCCACGGAACTATTGCCAATGCGGAATACAATGCAGGAGCAGGCGGTTCCATCTCTATGTGGCCCGGCTCATTGGGAATGGCTGCAACATTCGATCCTTCCCTGGTAGAGGGTTTCGGCCATATAGCTGCAACGGAATACAGGGCACTGGGCATCACAACTGCGCTCTCACCGCAGGTGGATATGGCATCTGAGCCGCGATGGAATCGTGTGAGCGGCACATTTGGCGAGGATCCAAATCTTGCCGCTGACATGGCAAGGGCCTATATCGATGGATTTCAAACCTCTGTCGGAGCGAAAGAAATATCGCGTGGATGGGGATATAATAGTGTAAATGCCATGGTTAAACATTGGCCCGGTGGCGGCAGTGGAGAAGGTGGCAGAGACGCGCACTATGGGTTTGGGAAATACAATGTTTATCCTGGCAATAATTTTACACAGCATTTCATACCCTTCACTCAGGGCGCATTCAAACTGCATGGCAAGACTGGTATGGCCTCGGCGCTGATGCCTTATTATAGCATATCCTACAACCAGGATATCATGCACAAAGAAAATGTAGGCAATAACTACAGCCATTATATTATTAATGACCTGCTGCGAAAAAAATATGGATTCGATGGAGTGGTCTGCACAGACTGGCTGGTGACAGGAGATGAAATGGCTATTGATCAGTTTATAACAGGGAAATCATGGGGAGTCGAAAAACGCTCTTTACCCGAGCGTCATTATATAGCACTCATGGCCGGTGTGGATCAATTCGGCGGGAACAATGACGCGGCGCCATTGATCGAAGCTTACCAGATGGGTGTAAAAGAGCATGGCGAAGCCTTTATGCGCGCCAGATTTGAAGCCTCCGCCGTGCGACTGCTAAAAAATATTTTCCGGACTGGATTATTTGAGAATCCCTACCTCGATCCTGATGTTTCCAACAGAACAGTGGGCAATCCGGCCTTCATGAAAGCAGGTTTTGAAGCCCAGTTAAGATCCATGGTATTGCTGAAAAACAAGAAACATATATTACCCCTGATGGAGAAGAAAACGGTCTATGTTCCCAAGCAATTCACTCCTGCCGGAAGAAATTTCCTTGGAATGGCTACGCCGGAGAAACTGGACTATCCGGTCAATATGAATGTGCTTAAGAAATATTTCAATGTGACTGATAACCCCGATGAAGCGGATTATGCCCTGGTTTTTATCAATAGTCCCAATGGTGGCCTTGGCTATAATAGTGAAGAGGCTAAAGCTGGTGGAACCGGATACGTCCCCATCAGCCTCCAATATGGCGAATATACGGCTAAGGCTGCCCGTGATCCAAGCCTGGCCGGCGGCGATCCATTGGAAAAATTTACCAACCGGAGCTATAGAGGCAAGCAGGTCAAGGCCATCAACAGCACGGACCTCGATATGGTTTTGGAGGCCAAAGCAAAAATGAAGGGGAGGCCTGTGATCGTATCCGTACATGTGTCAAATCCCATGGTATTTGCCGAGTTCGAAAAAGATGCCGATGCCATCCTGGTGAATTTTGGTGTGCAGGACCAGGCCATTCTGGATATTCTGACCGGACATGCGGAGCCCTCAGGATTATTGCCCCTGCAAATGCCCGCTGACATGGAAACCGTTGAAAAGCAGAAAGAAGACCTGCCACATGATATGAAGAGTTATAAGGACAGCGAGGGGCATAGTTATGGATTTGGCTATGGCATGAATTGGAAAGGCGTGATCAAAGACAAGAGAACTACTAAATACCTGCCCAGGTAATCCCCGTCTGTTGAAATTGTTTTTTAACTTGAACACGGTCGGTTCAAGCTTCATCCCCGTCAACAAGGGGGTACTGACTGCTTTTTGATCAGGCAATCCGGTGCCCGCGATTTCTTCCAATTCCCCATGAATGAGCTGACAGCAATCCCCTTCAAATCCCAAATCATTTCGTATGCGGTATTTTAACGAGCTAATGGAAACCTTGCCCCGGCGGAAAATGAGGCTGCTTCAATCAGAGCGCTTATTCTACATCGTTAGCAAGTTGTATAAGTCAGTTCCTTTTTACCGCAAACTGCTGGACGAAAAAAGAATCAGGCCCGACAGGATCAAGAATATTAAAGACATCGCGCAGTTGCCATTCACTGCCAAATCGGATTTGAGGGAGCAATATCCATTCGGCCTATTGGCCATAAAACGCGATTCTGTTGCCAGGATCCATTGTTCCAGTGGCACTTCCGGCAAACCCACCGTAGTCTGTTATTCTAAAAAAGACTTGGCCATTTTCGCTGAAGTCGTGGCCAGATCCCTGGTGGCCGCGGGTTGCCAGCCAGGCTGGATATTGCAGAATGCATATGGCTATGGATTGTTCACTGGCGGACTGGGCCTGCATGGCGGAGCGGAAAAATTGGGAATGAATGTGATCCCGGTATCGGGTGGAATGACCGACAGGCAACTGATGCTGATGCAGGATATGCAAAGTGACGCCATCTGTTGCACTCCCTCTTATGCACAAACGCTGGCTGAGGAGGTTCAGAAACGCGGCATTTCTCCGAAAAACCTAAATCTGAAAACTGCCATTCTTGGCGCCGAACCCTGGACAGAAACCATCCGCCACCAGGTTGAAAAAGGCCTCGGCTTGTCGGCAGTGAATATTTACGGACTTTCAGAAATCATTGGTCCCGGAGTATCCTGTGAAGATTTTGAAGAAAAAACAACCGGCAGTTATATTTGGGAAGACCATTTTTTCCCTGAGGTCGTGGATAAGGATACGGGAGAACCCCTTAAGGAAGGCCAACAGGGCGTATTGGTTTTTACTACATTGACCAAGCAGGCGATGCCTTTGTTACGTTATCGTACGGGTGATATCTGCAGTCTCAGCTATGCCCATTCCAAAAAGAGAACTCATATCAAAATGAGCCCGATTGCCGGCAGGGCGGATGATATGCTGATCATTCGCGGAGTCAACGTTTTCCCAACCCAGGTGGAAGACGTGCTCAGGGATATTGAGCACATCAGTCCGCATTATCAACTGGTGGTGATCCGGGAAGGCGCCATGGATGAAATGGAACTGAAAGTGGAAGTATCGCTGGAAATATTAAGCGAATTGAATGAAGCGGTCATTACGCCCGAATTGATAAGCGCGCATGAGGCCCTGATGCGCCTCCAACATTCAGTCGCCAGGAAAATAAAAGAAAATATTGGTATTTCAGTTAAAGTCACCCTGAAGGAGCAGGGCTCCATTCCAAGGAGTGAAGGCGGAAAATTGACCAGGGTGATTGATTTGCGAATCAGGAAATAATAAATTATGCAACGTGATCCAAAGGAAATAAAGATTTACATCAGCAGGATCCTGCCTGCAATTGGCGCGGATTTATTAAGGGAACAGGGTTTCATCGTCACCACTGCAGAAACAGATGAACCGGGTGAGCCATCTAAGTTGATAGAAATAGCGAGGAAGCACAATGCATTGATTACAGTCAGTGGCGACAAGATTGACAAATTTTTTCTGGATGAATGCCCGCACCTGGATATCATTTCACAATTCGCTGCCGGATACGATAATATTGACTTGGCGGAAGCTACGCGCTTAGGCATCCCCGTTGCCAATACTCCTGATGCCATGACTGAAGCTACCGGCGACATTGCATTCGGACTCATGATAGCCTGTTCCAGGAAGATGTTCTATATGCACAAGACCATTGCCCGGAATGAATGGGGCTATTTCAGACCAACCGCTCACTTGGGAATAGAATTGAAAAACAAGACAGTCGGGATATTTGGACTGGGCCGAATCGGCATGGCCATGGCGAGGCGCTGCAAAGGAGCATACGATATGAAAATCATTTATTGCAACAGGCATCCCAATACCGAAGCTGAAAAAAAACTGAATGCACTTAAAGTGAGTTTTGAGCAATTATTGCAGGAGAGTGATGTACTATCCGTTCACAGTGTCCTGAGCGATGAGACCAGGGGCATATTTGACAGGGCTGCTTTAGGTAAAATGAAAAAATCTGCAATTTTCATCAACACTTCAAGAGGATCTCTTCACAATGAAGAAGATCTGATTCATGCCCTGAGTTCAGGCCAAATTTGGGGCGCAGGCCTGGATGTAACTAATCCCGAGCCCATGAGATCCGACAATCCGCTTCTCAGCATGGAAAATGTGGCCGTGCTACCCCATATCGGTTCGGCTACGGTAGAAGCCAGGAATGAAATGTCGCGAATGGCTGCTCAGAATATCATTGATTTCTACAAGACCGGAATTGTTCCCAACCTGCTCAATCCGGACGCGATGGGCAATAGGCAGAAAGGATAACGGGCAAGCAACTTACCAGATTTTTTTGGATGGGCAAAACGGACCATATCAAAAAAAGGAAGCCCGGGAGCTTCCTCTTTCTGATAGATAAAATAAGAATCACTCACAAATAGTTCTATAAGCCATCAGGAAATCCAAGGGCAATGTTCACCAAAAGCTTTCGGCACCAGATACACTTTATTGCAATTGACTTCCCAAATCTGCATGAGTAAGATCGCTACACCGCTTCTTTTTCCTTCAATCCGTCCTGAGTGGTCACGAGTAAAGTTCCCTGCAGGTATTTTTCGTCGTGCTGGCTTGCGTCCAATCCTTCCTCTTCATCTTTGGTACTCACGCGTAAGGGAAGCACGAAATTGATGAATTTGAAAATTGCATATGAAACAATGAAACTATAAGGAACCACAATCAACAATGCTTTTACCTGTGTGAAAAAGAAAGCGGGATTGCCATAGAACCAACCAGTATTGCCTGCAGCATTTACAGCTTTGGTTGCAAACAATCCAGTCATGAGCATACCCACCATGCCTCCGATTCCGTGACAGGGAAATACATCCAGGGTGTCGTCGAGTCTTGATTTGGAGCGATAGTGTACGGCAATATTTGAGATAACGGCTGCTATGACTCCGATGAATATACTCGGCGTGATAGCCACATAGCCTGCCGCGGGTGTGATGGCAACCAATCCCACCACTGCACCTATGCAAAAACCAAGTACTGAAGGTTTCTTGCCCTTCATCACATCAAAAAACATCCAGGACAAACCGGCAGCGGCGGCAGCGGTGTTGGTTGTGGCAAATGCTGATACAGCAAGGCTGCTGGCAGCACCCGCAGAACCCGCGTTGAAACCAAACCAGCCGAACCATAGCAAACCGGTACCGATGAGCACGTACGGTATATTAGCAGGAGGGATTTCCCTATGTTCCATATGCACTTTTCTGCGCTTCAATACCAGCGCGCCCGCAAGAGCAGCACAACCCGCTGAAATATGCACAACAGTTCCTCCGGCAAAATCCAAAGCTCCCATTTGAGCCAGCATGCCCTGAGGATGCCAACTCCAGTGAGCGAGAGGGGCATATACAAACAGGCTGAACATTGCTATAAATAATAGAAATGAGGTGAATCGTATTCTTTCGGCAACAGCACCAACAACAAGGCTGGGTGTAATGATTGCAAACATTAGCTGGAATAGGGCGAATAAAGTGAGAGGAATGGTAGGTGCGCCAGTCCAGGGTTTTCCCGAACTTACTCCTCTAAAAAAGAGATGGGTCATAGGATTCCCGATAAGACCATTAACTGTTTGTCCAAAAGCGAGGCTATAACCAACTACCAGCCAAAGAATGCTTACTACACCGGCAGCGATCAGGCTCTTGATCATTGTAGATATTACATTCTTACGGTGAACCATACCTCCATAAAAAAAAGCCAGGCCGGGAGTCATCAGAAATACGAGTGCCGTCGCAACGATGATCCAGGCAATGTCAGCGGAATTGTAACTGCCATTGTCGAAATTTGGCAATATGGGGATGAAAATAGAAGCGATTGCTATGGCAAGCAATACCAGAAAAGGAATCGAACCCTTAAGAGTTAGTCTGTCCATATATGCATATTTTTAAGGTAAAAAAGAGAAAACAGTCACCATTTTGAACGATCTCTGATGAAAATTAAATAATTCTTACAAAAAATCATATTTTATTTTTAGTAATGTATATAAAATAATATGATATATGATTGCATATCAAGTGATTCCACACGAAACAATAAATTTTGAAATATATATATTTGAAAAGAATAATATTAATTTCTCCTTATTAGAAATTGGTTGAAAAAATATTCGCTTTGGTTCTATTGATTTCGGGCCAAGCCAAAAGATTAGTTGAATAATTAATCATGCTTTATTATTAATTTTAATATCTGCTCATCCCAATCCCTTCAGATCATTGCCAATAATTCCCCACTAAAACTGTTGTTATATGAAAAAGCTATTATTATTAATCGCAACGGCTTCCGCACTTGGTTTTATCTCATCCAATACTACCATCTCCGGGAAAGAAAGAAGATTTGCTTTGAAATTATTATCGAATACGGAAGATGGTGTGCTCAATTCGGTTAAGGGATTGAGCGAGGCTCAATTGAAATTCAAATCCGCACCTGACCGCTGGAGTGTGGAAGAATGCCTCAAGCATATTGCCATTTCGGAACAGGCTCTATGGCAACTGACCTCCGGCACCCTCCAAAAGGCTCCCAACCCCGAAGCAAAAGCCGAGATAAAGGCCACTGATGACCAGGTGGTGCAGATGCTCGAAGACCGCACGCATAAAGTACAAACGTCTGACAATCTAAAACCCGAGAATACACCCTTCAAATCAGCCTCTGAAGCGATTGAATCATTCCAGACCAACCGGGGCAAGTTAATTTCCTATGTGAAGTCAACCCGGGAGGACCTGAGAAATCATGTAGCAACCTTGCCTTTTGGAAAATATGACTGCTATCAGCTCTTACTCTTCATAGGAGCTCACAGCAACCGTCACACGCAGCAAATTGAGGAAGTGAAGGCAGACCCGAATTTTCCGAAGAACTGAATTAATTCGGGAACTTAATTGTGAATGCCCGATACCTGAGAAATTAGTTCCGGGTTAAAAGCACTCCTTTAAATGCCAGGATAGATCTCTTAATTATCCTTGCATAATACAATGCGCATGACTATATTCAACCATCACTAAGACTAACATAGCCTCTGCATGAGAAAGTTCCTTTTCCCCCTTTGTTGCCTGATTGCCTGGTCTTGTAAGAATTCAACTGGTTTGAATGTTGCCCTGGAAGCCCCAAAGACAAAAAAAATACCCAAAGAATTCACAGAAAATGGCAATAAGAGAGAGGATGATTATTTCTGGCTCAGCAATTCAAATGATTCTGCGGTGATCAATCATCTGAAAGAAGAAAATGGCTATGAAGATTCGGTGATGAAGCATACTGAAGGGCTGCAGAAAAAGATTTATGATGAATTGGTAGCCAGGATTGACCAAAAATATGAATCACTGCCCACAAAACAGAATGGATATTGGATATATGAACGCTTTGAAGAAGGCAGGCAATATCCATACTATTGTCGGAAAAAGGAAAATACCACCGCTCCGGAAGAGCTGATCCTGGATATTCCGGAAATGTCCAAAGGCCACCAGATATTTCAGGTCCGTGGACGGTCGATTAGCCGGGACAATAATTGGATCGCCTATGGTATCGATACAACAGGTGGAAGGAGGTCCACTGTGTATTTCAAGAATCTCAATAATCAAAAAACTGCTACAGAAACCATCCCCAACACGGCAGGGTCTTATGCCTGGGGAAATGATAACCAGACTTTCTACTATACTGTTTTCGATCACACTGTTCGAAGTTACAAGGCACTGCGCCATAAGTTGGGCGCGGATCCACGAAATGATGAAGAGCTCTACACTGAAACCGACAGCACTTATGGTTTGTACCTGTATCCCTCAAAAGACAATAAATATATATTCCTGATCAGTTCCAGCACTACAACTACCGAAGTGAGATATATTGATGCATCCCTGCCATCGGCCAATCCCGTCCTGATTCAAAAAAGGCAACAGGACCTGATTTATTCACCTTATTACGCCGAAGGAGATATTTTTTACATTTATAATAATAAGGATGCGAAAAATTTCAAGCTCAGCAAAGTCCCCATAAATAGGCCAACTGTGGAGAACTGGACTGACGTGATACCTCATAGCGACAGCGCCTTTCTGGAAGGATTTGAAGTATTGAAGGATTATATTGTTGCCCAGCAAAAAATAAACGGTCTCTCCCAAATCAAGGTCATCAACCGCCATGACAATTCCTCCTATTATGTTGATTTTGGCGAAGAAGACTATGTGGCCAACATGAGCACGGCTACCGATGCTTATGACCTTGACAGCATCCGATATTATTATACCTCTTTGACCACCCCCGGCACAAACTTCAAATACAAACTCGGGGATAAGCAAAAGACTTTGCTCAAACAGCAAAAAGTAAGAGGTGGTTTCGACGCCTCTCTTTATGAAACCAAAAGACTCTGGGCGAAGGCCGCGGATAGCACTATGGTCCCAATTTCATTGGTGTACCGAAAAGACAATTTCAGGAAAGATGGCAGCAATCCCCTGTTATTGTACGCATACGGTTCCTATGGCGCAAATTCAGATCCCTATTTTTCAAGCTCGGTCATAAGTCTGCTTGACAGAGGCTTTGCATACGCAGTAGCGCATATACGTGGGGGTCAGGAATTGGGCCGCAAATGGTATGAAGATGGCAAACTCATGAAAAAGAAAAACACATTCACTGATTTTGTGGATTGCGCTCAATTCCTGGTGAATGAAAAATATAGCTCCCCCAACAAATTATTCGCGAATGGAGCCAGCGCCGGAGGGATGTTGATGGGCGCCGTCATTAATCTGCGGCCTGATTTGTTCAAGGGGGTGTTGGCAGAAGTGCCCTGGATGGATGTGATCACTGATATGTTGAACCCGGACCTTCCCTTAACCACCCTGGAATACGATGAATGGGGAGACCCGCATCAGAAAAAATACTATGACTATATGATTATCTGGTCACCCTATGATAATGTGAAGAAAGCCAATTATCCTGCTATATTCTCCACCGGAGGCTTGAATGATACACAGGTGCCCTATTATTCACCGGCCAAATGGGTGGCGAAGATCAGGGAAAACAATACTGGTAATAATATTGTGCTATTCAAATGCAATATGGGAGCAGGTCATTCGGGAGAATCGGGAAGATTCGAGAGGCAGAAACTGACAGCATTGAAATACGCATTCATGCTGAACCTCCTGGGGATTGGAAGTTAATAGTGTATTGGGCATAAGTGTAAATCAGCATTCAAAATCAGGCTGATCCTGGACCAGGATGACGGTCTTTAAATCAGCATTAGTCGCAGTCGTGGCAATCCAGTAAATTCGTGCCATATAATTGGGACGCCATGAATAGATCTATCCTGCCTGCCATACTCATCTGTTTTATTTTTCAACAATCCTTTGGGCAATTCACCAGGAATGGCGAAGGACTGGCCCATACTTTTTCCATTGTGGCGAGAGACCCCGCGACGGGAGAAATGGCCGTTGGCGTACAAAGCCATTGGTTCAGCGTGGGGACAGCCGTGAGTTGGGGAGAGGCTGGTGTTGGAGTGGTAGCTACTCAATCATTTGTAAATAAATCTTATGGCATCAGGGGACTCGGGCTCATGAAAGAAGGGAAGACAGCCCAGGAGGCACTGACTATTTTGCTGGCAGAGGATGATGGCCGCGAAGTACGCCAGGTAGCCATGCTGGACTCACATGGCAACGTGGCCACGCATACAGGCAAGGGTTGCATCGACTACGCTTCGCATATAATAGGAAAAAATTATTCGGTTCAAAGTAATATGATGCTGAATAATAAAGTCTGTCCAGCCATGGCAAAGGCATTCGAGCAAAGCGAAAGCCTTCCCCTGGCTGAAAGGGTCATGAAGGCCTTGGAAGCGGCCCAGGCAGTGGGAGGCGATATTCGAGGTAAGCAATCCGCCGCAATCCTGGTGGTGAAAGGGAAGAGTGAAGGCAAGCCCTGGGATGAACGCCTCGTTGATCTCCGTGTGGATGATCATGCCGCTCCCCTTATAGAATTGGCGAGGTTGTTGAAACTGTATAGGGCCTATGAACACATGAACAATGGGGATCTTTACACTGAAAAGAATAATATGGAAGAAGCAATGAAAGAGTACCGTGCAGCCATGCAACTTTTTCCTTCCAACCTGGAGATGCAATATTGGACAGCCATTACCCTGGCCAACAATAAGAAAATCAAGGATGCCGCCGCAATGCTCGAAAAAATTTATGCCAAAGATTCCAACTGGAGGGAACTGACCAGGAGGTTGCCCAAAGTTAATTTGCTCAATGTTAGCGTCGATGACCTGAAATCACTTACCCGGTAAACCACTGTTGCAGTTACCACAATATGAAACGAATTCTGATTTGCTTTCTGTTGCTATCAGTCACCTGTAGTTGCTTCTCGCAGGACACTACGATCCCGTCACCACGCGTCAGGCCCAAGATCGGGCTGGTACTGAGCGGAGGCGGCGCCAAGGGCCTGGCACATATCGGCCTGCTAAAAGCGATAGACTCCGCGGGACTCAAGATTGATTATATAACCGGTACCAGCATGGGAAGTGTGTTCGGATCCATGTACGCCATCGGATATTCGGGAGATTCCATCGAAAAAATAGCCAGGAATATCAACTGGGATGTCCTCCTTACCAATCAATCTTCCCTGAATACTATGGTGATGGATGAGAAGGAAGAATATGGGAAATATGCCATTGAAATGCCCTGGGTGAATCACCATTTCCGTTTGCCGGGTGGTTTCCTGGAAAGCCAGGAAATCTGGCTCACCCTCGGAGAAATTTTTTTTCCCGTCTATCACATCAAAGACTTTAACAAATTTTCGATCCCATTCAAATGTATGGGAACGGATATCCATGATGGCAGCCTGGTAGTGATGGATACCGGCGAAATACTGACTGCCGTGCGCGCAAGCTTTGCCATTCCCACCGTTTTCACACCGGTTGATGTTTATGGAAAAAAGGTGCTGGATGGAGGCATTGTTAGAAATTTCCCTGTAAAAAATGTAAGAGAAATGGGAGCCGGTTATGTGATCGGCAGCAACACTTCTTCGGTGACCGTTACCCGGAACAGACAGGGCAATGTGCTTCAGATTCTCACCCAAATCGCATTCTTTGGAGACGCGGTTGATGAAAAAGAGGAAATCAAACTCTGTGACCTGTATATACCGCAACCCATTGATAAATTCAGCGCCGCAAGTTTCTCGCAGGCTTCAGAAATCATAGATTCGGGAATCCAGGAAGGACGTAGGATCTATCCACGCCTGAAAATCCTGGTGGATTCACTGGATTCCATATATGGACCTCAACCTGAATTCATTCACCAATTGCCGAAAACGGATTCGGTTTACATTTCTTCTTATGAAATCAGGGGCCTGCGACACACGTCCGAGGCTTTCTTCCTGGCCATGATGGATTTCAAGACCCACAGGTCCTATACGGGGAAAATGCTTTCCAAGAAAATGCTAAACGTATTTGGTACCAGGTACTATAGCCGGGTGGTTTATTCCCTGGTTCCCCAACCCGATGGATCAGCAAAGATCATTATTGAAGCCAGGGAAAGTCCGCTCACCTATGCGAAGGCGGGACTTCGATATACTGAATTTGAGGGAGTAAGCGCAATTGCCAATCTTACCAGCCGGAATTTCCTTTCTCCATTTTCAAGGGACCTCGTGACTGTCAATATTGGGCAGAATTTCAGGGTTAAGGGCGAACACATGCAATACATGGGTCTCAAAAAGCGAAGTGCCTTCCTGCTGGGCATGCGATATGAAACCCTTCAGTTCAATACCTATGACGATTACACGCGTGGAGGGTCATTCAGGAATTTCTATTTTAATTTCGACGCCAGGATACAGCAGTCGGTAAACCGTATCTTCACAATTGGCCTGGGCACCCGATTCGAAAGGATTAAATATAAACCCATCATCATGGGAAAATTTGCCATTGCCGGCCATAATCAATTCTTAAACTCTTATCTGTTTACCCGGGTAACCACGATTGACCGGAATTATTTTCCGCGCAAGGGTTGGAAGGTGGACGGCGAACTGGGCGTTGTTTATACCCAGAGTCCTGACATCATTTATTACAGTAACGGCCAACCGATACTGGATACGGATTCCCTGCGGGTGAATTTCAGCACCTATCAGCGCTTCCTGGTGAAAGCCGAACACTGGCTCAACACCGGAAGGGGAATTACTTTCCTAACCTCTGTTGCAGGTGGAATTAATTTCAACTCCACTGAAAATTTCATGAATGATTTCGTAATCGGGGGGCTCAACTACTCATTCCGGAACCAGGTGCCATTCGCGGGATTGCAGGAAGGAACCATCTATGCTCCCAATGCGGCCGCTGTATTGCTGGGCCTGCGAAAAGAAATTTTTTCCAGTTGGTACGTGACCGCTAAGGCGAACGCCGCCATTTACAATTTCCTGGACCGCGATAATCATTGGGTGAGCCCCTCCTTCCTAAGCGGGTATGCCTTGTCGTTGGGTTACAATATGATCCTGGGGCCACTAGAATTCAGTGTGATGTACTGCGATCAGTCCAGGGACGTAGAGACCTATGTCAGCATGGGTATCAGTTTTTGATCAATTATTATGGGCTTTGATAAAATCACTCACCAGATAGCTGATCAGCTTGCCGGTAAGGGCATCGAAACTTCCACTGGCACTCTGAGATGAACCTTCACAGATATGGAGATAGACTACCTGTGAATCGTGGGCTATAAAGGAAAGATATTGCCTGGCGGCGAGGGGACTTATCCCAGAAGGTGTCATGGCGCTGCTCAGGACGCGTTCAACGGCGTCGAGATCCAACTCCACTCCCACAAAACTGTCTTCTGTAAAAGAGACAGCCTGCGCGATGGCCTGCCTGAAATTCAGGATTCCTCTCACAAAAATATCTTCGTAGCTCGAGTACTGGATATTGATATTGCTGTAGAGGTCATCCATCATGCTTTGGCTATTATAATTTTCGTGCAACCCGATGATGGCATATCTATTCAGATATCCTTCTTCCCTGGCATACCGGAATCCATTACCACTATGCCTTCCTTCCATGATCCTGTAATCAGCGTGCGCGTCCAGGTTGATCACATTTATCTGAGAATTATTCATCATCCCGGCTTTCTGAAGTCCTTTGGCCGTTCCCTTGATCAAAGGATAGGCGTTATTGTGGCCGCCGCCGATTACTATTGGCGTTTTTCCCGCGGCAGTGATAATTTTGATCAGCTCCTCCACTTCGGCATCAATAACATTGGCAACCGCGTGCCTGCAGGCATCTATCATTTCTTCATTATTCCTCGCGTGCGAATCTATCAGTTCTTTTATGTCGCTGAATTCAAAATGACCGAGTGCAATGACTTCCTCACCGCTGAATAGATCCGTACTTTGAATATTGCAAAAAGCCTTGAGAAATGGTATCCATGCAGTATCGGCTCCTCCTACACCAAAATTGGCTCTCACACCAATATCCTCGGGAATGCCCAGAAGCACAAATGGAGCGGTGGCATGTTTGAGAGAATTCGTCAAATTATTGGCATCAATGATCTGCAATCTTTCCCCCAATTTGGTTTCATAGCGCCGAATCCTTGTGTGGCCAAGGATATCGTGTTTTTTATAAAAGCGGAAATGCGAACCCGTTAGGCCTCCACCTTCAGTTCCTTGTGTGAGGGTAGTTTCCGTACCAATCCGCGGGGCCTTTTGGATGCTTTTTTCGTGCGCCATAACCCTGATTTATAGTCTGAATATAATAATAAAATGATTATCTAAGAATCAATATCCTGCATTACCATTTGAAGGGTCGCCATAAAGACATAACCCTGTACTGGCAGAGGCTTTGGCAGGAATCCGGAGGCTCGGTGACTATGAATCAATAGCTCCGGGGATTTGCGTCCTTAAGGAGTTTGTATTTGAATGTATTCCATTCAAAGGCCGCACTCGGCCCATCATACTTATAATCAATAAGTTACAGTCTTTTTGGCTTAGCAATTACGAAGCTTTTGTGAGGCGGTCGGATTGAATCTTTTGCGAATTGGCTCGAATAGGATGATTCCGGGAAAATCTAAGCGGCCTAAGAAATCCATTCGCCTCTGATCATCACGCGATCTATGAGATTGGAGCCAAATGCATAGGGTAAATAAGCAAGCGAAGGAATGGGCCTGGTAAATATGAGATTAGCCTTTTTGCCAATGCTGATACTGCCCAGTTCATTTCCTAACTCCATGGCATAAGCGCCATTCAGGGTGGCGGCGTTGATGGCTTCTTCAGGTAACATTTTCATCTGAATGCAACTCAGTGCGAGCACCAGGTTCATATTACCGCTGGGACTTGATCCCGGATTATAATCCGATGCCAGAGCAATGGCAGCACCTGAATCAATGAGGCGGCGGGCAGGTTGCATCGGCATACGGAGAAAAAATGCCGCAGAGGGAAGCAAGGTGGAAATGCCCTTCCAGAGATTACCGTTAGATGTGGGTTTGATACCCGCGAGCCATTCTATATCCTCGTCGGTCACAGTTTCAAGGTGATCCAAGGTCAATGCGCCTAGATCAATTCCCTTTTCAATTCCCCCAATGCTGTTTAGTTGGTTCACATGCAATTTTGGTTTCAATCCCCATTGCATACCAGCCCAGCAGATCTTCTCCATTTCTTCCGGAGAAAAAAATCCTGTTTCGCAGAACACGTCAATAAAGTCCGCTAGTCCTTCCCTTCCAATGACCGGCAGCATCTCATTTATGATGCTGTCAATATACCTGTCATGGTGCTCCCTGTATTGGAGCGGGTAGGTGTGCGCCCCCAGGAATGTGGACTTAATATTCAGATTCGACTTTTCTTTCAGTTTACGGATGACGCGCAGCATTTTAAGTTCTCCTTCTACCGATAAGCCATAGCCGCTCTTTATTTCGACGGCCCCCGTTCCCATGACACTCATTTCTTCAAGTCTTTTCCAGGAAGTTCTGAACAATTCATCTTCGGTGGCCGCATTCAATTTCTCCGCAGAATTCAATATACCACCTCCCCTTTTCGCGATGTCGGCATAGCTGAGACCTTTTATCTTATCAACAAATTCCGCTTCCCTGCTGGCAGCAAAAACAATATGTGTGTGGCTATCGCACCAGGCAGGCAATACCGTAGCGCCTTTTGCATCAATTTCGGAATTGCCGGATTCCCGTTTGGACCTGCTCAATTCCTTCATCTCGCCATAACCTGCAATTTCTTCGCCCTCCACAACCAGATAAGCGTTTTGCAAACAGGGCAGATCAGCCATCTGAGAACCGCGAAGGGGCTGGCTTTCGCTCCTGAGGCTGACGAGTTGTTGAATATTGGTAATGAACTTTGTCATGCAGGTATCAATAAATCTTCCCAAACCTGGTGAGCAAATTGTTCCAGTGAAGGATCCCTGGCTCCCATCAGAAGCAATACGCAATTCTGCGTCAGGTGGGAGCGGACTGCCTGCATCAGCAGGTTCCGATCTCCCACAAAATAGGCGTTTTTCCCTCTTGCTTTCAGGTCATTGACCAGGTCCTTTGCGGAAATATCCTTGGTGGCCGTTCCTCCCGCATAAAATATTTCACTCATCCAAATTTCATCATCCTTCCTCAGCACGGCTCCAATTTCATCCACAAAATCGTTCCGCAGAAATCGTGTGGGCCCATATCCATGCGGTTGAAACCAGGCAATCAGTTTGGGTGCAACAGGCTGACAAGCCTCGATGGATCTGGCACATTTTACAGGATTGTGTGCATAATCATCAATCAGCCAAACGCTATTTCGCCTGCCCAATACCTGGTGCCGACGGTAAATGCCCCCGTACTGTTCCAAACTTCCGGCGCAGGTTTCAAAGTCCACACCCAATTGGCGGGCGACTGCGATTGCTGCCAACGCATTCTCCATGCTGTGCCTGCCAATGGTATGAAGACTGAAGGGATAACCGTTTACCTTAAACGAAATATGCAGGCCTTCCTGTTCAAATAAGGTGGCGATATAACCCGCGCCCGAACCCGGATCAACTGCAAAGTCCTGATGAATATCCTGTGACAAATTTCTGGCCAGGGGGTGGGATTGATTCACCAAGAAACGGCGGCTATTATTTCTGAAAATGGAGAAAATCTCCATTAATGCTTCAATGTCTTTGTGATCCTTATCAATATTCAGGAGCAGCCCCAGTTCTGGATGATACTGAATGATGGATCCATCGCTCTCGTCTGCTTCAATCACCAGCCATTCACCTTTTCCTAATTTGGCATTCCCGATCTTGCCTTCCTGTATGAGGCTGACCAATCCTGCGCCGCTGATGATGCCTGGCTCCATTCCGGCCCGTTCCAGGATTTCAAATAGCATGGCGCTGGTAGTACTTTTTCCGGATGTGCCTCCCACCGCGATTGTTTTTTTACTCTTTGCTATCAGGGCTAATAATTCACTGCGCATGAGGATGGGAATATTCAATGCCCTGGCCTTCTGTACTTCCACCACGGTATCTTCAATGGCCGTGGATACCACCACGAGATCCGTAGCTTCCGTGATTCCTTCTCCATTTTGAACGAAACAATGAATTCCTTCAGCTTCCAGTTTTTCCCTGGTTTCATTGAAACTACCCTCGACAAAGTATCGGTCTGAGCCTCCCACGGTTTTGCCGAAACCCTTTAGGTACTGGGCCAGGGCGCTCATCCCCGTTCCTGCAATTCCAATAAAAAATACATTTTCGAAATCTTCGATCCTTTCAATCATGATTATTTGTTACCATCAAATGTAATGCATAATGGCGCAATGAGTTCGATTCCGCCTGGGAGTTAAAGCCATTTAATGAGGCAAGGATGTGGCAATGCCGGATCACATCAAAGACGGGGTAGGGATCACCGCAGAAACCTTTGGATATATGCAAAAAAAAGGAGCTCAATGGATGAGCTCCTTGACAATAATTTGATGGGGGACGATTACCACCTTTTGTTGTATCCGCCGCCGCCGCCTCTTGAATTACTAGATCCCCTGTCTTCCCTTTCTTTAGCTACAGAAACAGAGATAGCTCTTCCTTCAATTTCCTTGTTGTTCAAATTCTTTATGGCTTCTTTGCCATCATCGTCAGAAGAGATTTCCACAAAACCGAATCCGCGTGATCTTCCGGTTGCTTTGTCTGTAATTACTTTTGCGGAAGTGACTTCACCATATTTACCAAACATGGATCTCAGGTCTTCATCAGTTGTGTGAAAACTCAGGTTCGAAACGTAAATGTTCATAAATCAAAAATTAAAATAAAAAATAAAAATACCCGTGATTCATGAAGAAAGGAAGAAAGTAAAGAAGAGTGAAAATGTTACTGGTAGGAGTAAAAGAATTATCGTTCCTGTACTGTACGTTCGCTAATTTCAAGATCACTAGGTAAAGGTACAGTATTTAATTAATATCTTCAGAATATTAATTAATGCAGGCCGGGAGCGGGTTTGAAAGATAACGTCCCGGATAGTATCGGGCATATTAAAAAGAGAAGGCCAAGACAGAAGGCCTAAGGAATAGCCTATTGCAGTCTTGGCTTAATATCCAGTCCGAATTTTGTGGCGGTGGCTATTGCAGTTTCATAGCCCGCGTCGGCATGACGAATTACGCCCAGTGCAGGATCATTGTGAAGTACCCTTCTCAGCCTTTTTTCGGCGTCGTCGGAGCCATCGGCCACGATCACCATTCCCGCATGAATGCTATAGCCCATTCCCACACCACCACCTTGATGCAGGCTCACCCAGGAAGCGCCTCCCGCGGTATTCATCAATGCGTTGAGTATGGGCCAGTCGGCAACCGCATCGCTCCCATCCAGCATGGCTTCCGTCTCACGGTTAGGGCTAGCTACTGATCCGGTGTCCAGATGATCTCTCCCAATTACTATGGGGGCCTTCAGTTGGTGGCTCTTCACCAATTCATTGAAGGCAAGACCCGCCCTGGCTCGCTCTCCCTGGCCCAGCCAGCAGATTCGGGCAGGCAGACCCTGGAAGGAAATTTTTTCCCGCGCGAGTTTCAGCCATCTTTGTAACGAAACATTCTCCGGAAACATCTCCGCTATCACCCGGTCGGTCAGGGCGATATCTGCCGGATCACCGCTCAGTGCCACCCAACGGAAAGGCCCCTTTCCCTCACAGAAGAGCGGGCGAATATAAGCGGGTACAAATCCCGGAAAACCGAATGCGTTCGCCAGACCTTTTTCATGTGCGCGTGCCCGTAAGTTATTGCCATAGTCGAAAGTAATGGCGCCTCGCTCCTGCAACTCGAGCATCAATTCCACATGGCGGTACATGGAACGGTAAGCGAATTCAACATATTTGTCCGGATCCTGAACACGCATCAATTTGGCTTCCTCATAAGACAATTCATGTGGCCAATACCCGATCAGCGGATCATGGGCTGAGGTCTGGTCTGTTAGCGTGTCGGGCGTGACCTTTCGCTCCACCAGTCTTTCCAGTAAATTCACGGCATTGCACAATACGCCGATGCTCAGCGCTTCTCCATTTTCTCTGGCTTGCAGGGCCCTGTCGATGGCTTGGTCAATATCTTCTATCAGCAAATCGCAATATTTTGTTTCAATCCGCTTTTCAATTCTCCAGCGTTCTACCTCAGCCGCCAGGCATACTCCTTCATTCATGGTAATGGCAAGAGGCTGCGCGCCACCCATGCCCCCGAGACCAGCGGTTACATTTAGCCGGCCTTTCAGTGTTCCTCCGAAATTCTTGTCGGCCACCGCCGCGTAGGTTTCAAAAGTGCCCTGCACGATGCCCTGGCTCCCGATATAGATCCAACTGCCGGCAGTCATTTGTCCATACATCATCAATCCCTTTTTTTCCAGTTCATCAAAATGCTTCCAGTCGGCCCATTTGGGAACCAGTTGGGAATTTGAAATAAGCACGCGGGGCGCGTCTTTATGGGTAGGTAAAATAGCCACTGGTTTTCCACTCTGCACCAATAGTGTCTCGTCTTCTTCCAGCTCTTTCAGTGCCTTAATAATGAGGTCCAGCGATTCGAAATTTCTCGCAGCCTTGCCACGTCCGCCATACACGATGAGTTCCTCCGGTCTCTCAGCCACATCCGGGTCAAGATTGTTGAGCAACATTCGCAAAGCTGCTTCCTGTATCCAGCCCTTACAGCTTATCTCTATTCCAGTTGGTGTTTTATATTTGACGGGATCGTATTTAGACTTTGTCATAATGAGATCATTGAAGGATGAGACGAATCACTGGGTCTGGGATTGAATTACCACTATATATTACAAGGGCTGAAAATCATGCTTTCAGTTATTTGAAATGAAAGCGATAGCCTTTATCATATCATCGTGTAATACCCTGTCCTCTTCATTGAATGTGACTTCTTTCCTGAATGCCGATACAATATCTTCCACCACCGGAGAACTTTTCAAGGGCCTCCGGAATTCGAGTGCCTGTGCAGCAGACATCAACTCGATAGCCAGGACTTTTTCTACGTTGTTGATCACCCGAAGGCATTTAGTTGCCGCGTTGGCGCCCATACTCACATGATCTTCCTGATTATTGGATGAGGAAATGGAATCCACGGAAGCAGGAGTGCTCAATTGTTTGTTTTCGCTCACGATCCCCGCGGCCGTGTATTGGGGGATCATGAACCCGGAATGCAATCCCGGGTTCTTTACCAGGAAAAGGGGAAGGCCGCGCTGACCACTGATCAACTGGTAGGTCCTGCGCTCTGAAATATTCGCCAGTTCGCTCATGGCGATGGCAAGAAAATCCAGCGCAAGGGCCAGGGGCTGTCCGTGAAAATTACCTCCGCTCAGGATCAGGTCTTCATCGGGGAATATATTCGGATTATCGGTGACGGAATTGATTTCCTGCATGAAAATATCTTTTACATAACCGAAACTTTCTTTGGTGGCGCCATGCACCTGGGGAACGCAACGGAAGGAATAGGGATCCTGCACCTGTTTCTTATTCTGATTCGCAATACCGCTTCCCACCAACAATTGGTTGATCACGGAAGCGGTTTCCACCTGGCCTTTATGCGGACGAATGGCCTGGATTCGCGGATGCAATGGTTCCAAACTGCAGTCAAATGCGTCAAAGGAAATGGCCGTAATCTTATCGGCCCAATGGATGAGTCTTTCGGCGCGAAGCAGGCAATACATACCATAGGCGCTCATGAATTGTGTGCCATTGATTAATGCCAGGCCTTCCTTGCTTTGCAGGTGGATATTATCCCAACTCAATTCTTTCCACAATTCGGCGGTGGCTCTTTTCTTGCCCTGATACCGAACTTCGCCCAGCCCTATTAGTGGAAGGCTGAGATGGCTCAATGGAGCCAGATCACCGGAGGCACCTAGCGAGCCCTGAGTATAAATGACCGGGAATACATCCTGGTTGTGCATTTCAATGAGGCGCTTTACCGTATCGATCTGCACACCGGAATGACCATAGCTCAATGATTTGACTTTGAGCGCCAGCATCAGCTTGACGATGGGTTCCGGTACCTCCTCGCCCAGCCCGCAGGCATGCGATTTTAATAGGTTCGATTGCAATGCCTCGATTTGTCCGTTGTCAATCCTTACATTCTGCAGGAACCCGAAGCCTGTATTGATGCCATAGTAAAGCTGGTCACTGTCCCGAACTGTATGATCCAGCCACTCACGGCATTTTGTGATCCGTTGATGTGCATCGAAAGTAATGGATACCTGCTGATTGTATTGCAGCAGGTCCTTCACCTGGTCAAAACTTAACCAGCTTCTGTCGAGGGGTAGATAGTTATAACTCATAGGAAAAAGTAGCAATCGCTGAGGCCGACACAAAGTAAAGCCATCGAACTAATAACAAGAAATAGTAATTTAGTGCAATTCTAATTACAAATAGTTATCAATGGAACTGAGGCGCTTGCGTTATTTCCATGTTCTGGCCCGGGAACTTCATTTCAGAAAGGCGGCCGAGAAATTATTTATCGTACAACCGGCTCTCAGCCGTCAGGTGAAGGAACTGGAAGCGGAATTGGGTGTGGTCCTGCTCCAGAGGACAAAAAGATCAGTGACGCTCACTCCCGCAGGCGCCTACCTGACGGAGGCGCTCGGTCCCCTGTTGCAACAAGTGGAAGAATTGCAGCAAAAAGTGAAACTTATCGCGGGTGGGTTGGAAGGCGAGATCCGGATCGGCTATGTTGGTTCCAGTGTGAACACTATCCTGCCAAAGATACTTCCCATTCTCACGAAAAAATATCCAGGCATACAGACTTACTTATCTGAATTGCCCAGTTCCAATCAACTCACGGCAATTAAAAACAAGGACCTGGACATTGGATTTCTCCGGAATCCTGCACCAGACCCCGCGTTGGAGACCATATTGGTTTGGCGGGAACCATTCTATCTGGTGCTGCCTGAGCGGCATTCTATTACGGCCCGGAATTTCAAATCGCTGATGCAGGTATTCAAAGAAAAATTCATTCTCCCTCCCAGCAGTGACGGAGAACTCTACCACCGGCATATCCTGGGCATTTGCGAAGAAGCCGGATTCAATCCAATGGTAGCTCATGAATCCACACATGGCAATACGATTTTGAAACTCGTGGAAAATGGACTGGGCATATCGATTCTGCCCCTGACTTTCAAGAAACTCGCGGGGAAGGGAGTAAAATTCATACCGTTGAAACAGACCGCGAGGAAGGCCGAACTGACTGCGATATGGCTCAAAGAAAATCACAATGGTACTTTGCAAAAGCTAAAAGAGATCATGCTTCCCATGCAGGTTCCTCCAGCATAAACATTTGTTCGCTCCGTGCTTCCTCCTCATTAAATCGTATTTTGCGCAATCACAGAAATTTCGTTCTATGCAAGAGATGCAGAAATTTTCCAGGAAATGGCGCAAGCTATTTTGCATTTTCCTGTTATTCATGGTTTATGAAAAATTGACAGCACAGCATATTGACAGCCTGGCCGGCGGCACTAATACCTCACTGCGTGGCCTAAGCGTAGTAAACGATCAGATAGTCTGGGCGAGTGGCAGCAATGGAACCGTAGCGCGGTCCACAGACGGAGGCAAGACCTGGAAATGGATCAAAGTGGCGGGTCTCGAGAAAAATGATTTCCGTGATATTGAAGCTTTCGATGAATTGAACGCGGTGATCATGTCTGTGGGCGAACCGGCCTATATTTTGAAAACTCACGATGGAGGAAATACCTGGAGACTGGTGTTTGAAGATAAGCGGCCTGGCATGTTCCTGGATGCCATGGAATTCTGGAATGAAAAAAGCGGCATTGTAATTGGTGACCCCATTGATGGAAAGATTATTGTTGCCAGGACCTTTGACGGTGGAGAAAGCTGGCGTGGCCTTCCTGAACAAAATTATCCCACGGCCGAAAAGGGGGAAGCAATGTTCGCGGCCAGTGGAACCAATATCAGGAAACTTGATGCGGACGAAGCCTGCTTCGTGACGGGGGGAACCAAATCCAGGCTATTCATCCGAAGTAAAAAGATTGATATACCCATTGTGCAGGGAAAAGAAAGCACCGGCGCCAATTCCGTAGCGGTACTAAACTTCAAAAAAATAAACGGAAGGCCTGAAATCATTGTGGTGGGAGGAGATTTTGCAGCGGACACTGTTTCCCGTGAGAATTGCGCAATCACCAGGGACGGTGGCAGGACCTGGATCATTCCGAAGACGCCGCCGCATGGATACCGGAGCTGCGTGGAATGGATCAACAGCAATACGCTCATCGCCTGTGGTACATCTGGAGTGGATATTTCAAAAGACGGTGGCATGAACTGGACCCTCATCAGTCAGGACAGTTATCATGTATGCAGAAAGGCTAAAGATGGAAAATCGGTTTTCCTGGCGGGGAATCGTGGCCGGATCGCAAGGTTAAAGTGGTGAACGCGGGACTATCGCGAAGTAAATCAAGTGGAATATTTCAACAGGCAATCGGATTCCGAACCAATCGCGCCGCATGGAATTCGATCCTTCATGTCTCCATCATCCCGCCTATTTTTTAAAGGCGAAATAAACCGCTCCCACCAGGAAGAAAAAACTGATCAGGTATTTCCACTGAAATGGTTCACGCAGGTACCATATCGCAAAACAAACAAAGACCAATAATGTAATGGCCTCCTGGAGAATCTTCAATTGGTAGGCGCTGAAACCGCCCAGATAGCCGAGACGGTTAGCCGGGACCTGGAGGCAATATTCAAAAAAAGCGATGCCCCAACTCACCAGGATGGCTTTCCATAAAGGGACGTTCGTGTGCTTCAAATGCCCGTACCATGCTAAAGTCATGAAGATATTTGAAAGCACCAGCAGGAATATTGTACGCATAGGAAGACAATTATCAGATAGCATCAGCCATAACATGAGGATTGAATATCATCAGGTGACCTATCATGAATGATATAATTACGACCGAGCATTGAGAGTCAGCCGGGACTGTGATCCTTAATTAAGTCCCCTGAAATCTACGGGGACCAATTTGCTTACGCCGGGTTCCTGCATGGTGACGCCATAGATGACATCGACAGAAGACATCGTCATCTTGTTATGAGTGACTATGATGAATTGCGAATTCTCACTGAATTGGCGGATCATATTGGTAAACTTGCCCACATTGGCATCGTCCAGCGGCGCGTCCACTTCATCGAGGATGCAGAACGGAGCCGGTTTGATCAGATAAATGGCGAAGAGCAACGCCGTAGCCGTCAGTGTTTTCTCGCCCCCACTCAACTGGGTAATGCTGGTAGGTCTTTTCCCCTTGGGTTTTGCCACAATGTCAATTCCGGATTCGGCAAGATTCTCAGGGTTCTCCAGGATCAGGTCGGCCGTATCCTCTTCAGTGAATAGGGCCTTAAATACTTTTTGAAAATTTTCCCGCACCTGGTTGAATGTATCCAGGAATTTTTGATTCGCCGTAGTCTCCACTTCCTGAATGGTTTGCAGGAGGCTGTCTTTAGCGCTCACAAGATCATTCTTTTGTTCCAGAATGAATTCGTAACGCTTCTTCATTTCCTGAAATGCCTCGATGGCAGTGGGATTTACTTCCCCGATATTTTCAAGTCTTTTTTTCATTTTTTCACCGGCAGCTTGTAGGTCTTCCAGCGGCGTATCTGATCGACGGTCCTCGTCGAGAATTGTATCCAGGTCCACTTTAAACTCTACACTCAGCCTTTCCTTCATTCCCGCCAATTGCAATTTCAATTCATTGAGCTTATCTTTTATCTCATTCAGCAAATGGTCAATCTGTTCTCTTGCCTTTTGTTTATGCCTTAGTTCGCTTTCTTTTTCGTTTAAGGCATTACGTAAGTTATAATAAGCCTGGTCGGCCTCATTCAGTTTCCTTTCTTCTTCCTCCTTCCTGCGCATCAGGGTGAGGAGGGATTCCTCGGTCTGCTTCAGGAACTCGCTCGTCTCACCGATACTGTTGGCGGCTTCTGTCAATTGCTGGTTGCTGTCTTCAACCTGGGCCTTCAGGTCGAATAGTTGACGATTCCTGAATTCGAATTCCTGATTCAGGGCATTCAACTTGCTTTGCAAACGGGTGAATTGGAGATTGCTGTCATTGTAAGCCTCATGCGCCAAATTGTATTCCTGTTCCGCGTCGGCATAGTCCTGCTCCACGAGCTTCATGGTTTCCTGCGAATCAAACCATTGCTGATTTAATGTTTCCAGTTCTTCACGCGTGTGGGCGATATTGTCATGATTTTCCTGTAGCTGGGATTGCAATTCTTCGAGGCGGAGATTCCCTGTCTCTTCCAGGTGATAAAGGTTTTCCGTTTTATTTTGAAGGGCGAACACCTGGTTGGTCAATTGGTTGATTTCTTCCTGGGCCTGCCTGATCGCATTTTCCTTCAACTGTTCGTTATAAGCCGTGACTTCATTATGTCTTGCCTGAATAGTTGATTTCAATTCATTCACCACTGATTCCTGCGTGATGATTTCACCCTTTAGCTTTTCGAGGTTCTTGGCGCGGCCAATCTTTTTTCCTTCGAACAATCCTACGCTGCCGCCGGTGAGAGAGTATTTACCCTTCACATATTTACCATGCTTTTCAAGCACCACAGCACCATTGCTCAAGCGCAGGGCCTCTTCATTTTCTGCGATATAAACATTGCTCAGCAGGTATTCAGCAAGCATGCGATATTTTTCATCCACTTCAATCACGTCCATGGCCGGTATGGTATTGACCGGCTGGTGGTCGGCTGGTTTGCTGAATTGATTCACCCTGTCGAGCAGAAAGAAGTTCGCCTTGCCTTTCTGGTTGGTGTCAAGCAGGTAAACTGCCTTGAGCCCTTCCTCGAGGTCATTGACCACATAGTAGTTCAGGTAGGGTTCCAGTACATTTTCCACCGCCGCACGATATTCTTCTTTTACATAAATAATATCGGTCAGTATGGGCGCGGTGTGATTCCAGTCAGGATTCCGGTGCAGGAATTTTACGCTGTCGGGATATCCTTCCATGGAGTCGATCAGGCTTTTCAGAAGGTCGTGTTCATTTCTTTTAGAATCGAGCTTACGGTTCTCTTCTGCCAGTTTGATCCGCAATTTTTCCACTTCAGCCTGGGTCTGGAGTATTTGCTCTTTGGTATATTCATGATGTTCCCGGAGCTGCTGGAGATCCAGTTTCCTGGTTTCCAGCTCCTCATTCCTTTCCTTTTTTTCTTTTTCCAGTTGCGCTATCTGACCAAGTCGATAGGATTTTTCTTCCTGGGCCTGGAGGATTCCCCGCTGCAAATTCTGGATAGAGGTATCTGCAACGGCCACCTGCTTTTCAGCTTCAAATTGCCTGCGCTGCAGGACCTGGTTTTCTTTTCTCAATTCGTCGATGGCGGCCCTCTTCTCATCGAAGACCCGGCGCTTTTCTTCCACTGCTTCTTTCAACCCTTCCAGCCTGCCGGTGAAGTCGCCCAGTTTCAATTCTTCGTCGCGGATCTGCTCACTGGTGAACTGGATGCTTTCTTCGATACCCTTTAACTGACCTTCCGCTTTCTGCAAAAACTCATTCAGGCTGCCTTCCCTTTCTTTCAGATATTGCAGCCTTTGAGCGCTCAGGCTTTTTTCGCTTTCCTTGTCGCGGACCGTTCCCAACAAATCGTTGAAAGCGTATTGCATTTGCTGGAGTTCTTTTTCCCTTTCAATGAAACCTGATTTGTCCTGTTCCAGGCTGGCTTCTTCTACGGCCATCATCGCTTCCAGCTCTATTTTCTTGTCGGTTTCCGCGTGGTGCTGTTCATTCAGGTCTTTATAAGTAATATTGAAGCCTTCCAGAGTGGCTTTGGCGAGCTCAATACTCAGTTCTTTATAATCTTTTTTGATCTCGTAATATTTCTCGGCTTTTTTTGCCTGTCCTTCGAGGGTTTTCAACTGGTTATTGATCTCGAAAAGAAGGTCTTCGATGCGCGCCAAATCCTGCTCGGTGGCATCCAGTTTTAATCTTGCTTCTTTTTTCCGGGTTTTATAGATGGAGATACCGGCGGCCTGTTCCAGCATGCGGCGGCGACTATTTTCTTTGTCCTTGATGATATCGTCAACCATACCCAGCTCAATGATTGCATAGCTGTCGGTAGTTACACCCGTATCCAGGAAAAGATTATGGATATCCTTCAGGCGGCAACTCACGTCGTTCAACCGGTATTCGCTTTCTCCGCTCTTGTAAAATTTTCGGGTGATGGTAACCGTATTGAATTCGGTGGGCAGGAGGTTCCTGGTATTTTCGAATGTGAGGCTTACTTCAGCGAGCCCGCTGGCACTGCGGGTGCGGGACCCGTTAAAAACCAGACTTTCCAGGTTTTCGCTCCTCAGGTTACTGATTTTGTGTTCTCCAATCACCCAGCGGATGGAATCAACGATATTACTCTTACCGCAGCCATTGGGTCCGATGATGCCTGTAATTCCCTCGTCAAAATTGATGGTGGTCTTGTCAGCAAAACTCTTAAAACCCTTGATTTCTAAACTCTTTAAACGCACAGTTCAACAAATTTTATGTAAGCTGGCAAATATATAGGAAACGGAATGAAATTAGCGAAGCCCTTCGGCAACGCCTCCATAATTATTAACGATTTATACACAAAGAGCCTGCCGTCAAATTTATGTGCAGGCTATGTGGAAAAGTAACAGCGACTATACCTTATGTTAAGAAAAAAGGGAATGAAATGGGTCAGACCCCCGCGATTTTTTTCTTATAAACGGCCAGCGCTTCCTCAAGTCGTTGCCGGGCCGTGGTGTCGCCGGGCACATTATGTGAAGGATGGATATACAGGTGGATTCCTTTATCGGCAAGGATTTCAGCCACTGTAATCACCGTCAGCCAAACACAGGTAACAAAGGCCATGGTTGACACGGGGCCCAGTTTATCCTTGTGATTCTTCAGTGGAACGGTGGCATCTTCAACAGGTGCGCAGGTATCCACAACAATATCCGCCAAATCAAAAATAGTCTTGCCGCTGGAATGCCTTGTTTGTTTTCCCTTAGCTGCGGCGGCAGAACCAAAGGCAATCACTTTCATCCCTTTTTTCCGCGCCTCAATGGCCACATCTATATTCACATTATTGATGCCTGAATGCGAAAACAGCCACATGGTATCGCGTGGGTCAAAATCATATCCCTTCATGATTTCAACGCCATAACCTTCCACTCTTTCCAGGAATACAAACTGGTGCACGCCCATTTCCCCGGTAATACGGGTGAAAAAAGTTAACGGTAATTCGATCATGGGATGAAATCCTACGAATCCACCGATACGCGGGTACATTTCTTCTATCGGCAAAGTGGCATGTCCACATCCGAAAGTGTGCACCCAACGATCAACCTCAATGCTCGCGGCCATTGCTTCAGCCGCCTTCCTGATATTCTCCAATTGCGTTTGTTCTATCTGGTTCATTACATTCCTGGCAGTATTCAGCCATTGCATCGCTAGCATAAAATGGTTTTAAGAAATTTAATCACTTAATTTTTCTAAAGATAAGAAAGCCCAGGAGGAGCATAATGAAAATCTCAACAAAAGACACGGTGAGAAGGTGTTGAATGCCGTATGATTGAGCAATAAACCCCATAAGATAGTTGACCAGCATATTGCCAAAGAGGGCGACTACCAGGACCAGGCTGAAAGCGGTGCCCGATATTTGAGCGTAGCGGCTACCCACCAGGCCCAGCATGATTGGAAATCCTCCGGCAAGCCCCGCGCCTAAAAAGATCAAACCCGTGACGGCCAACCCGAATGAACCGGCCCATTTCAATATCATACAACCCAGGAATACCAGACCCAATAAAAAAAATAGCATTTTGCTGGCAGGAATACTTCGGAAAACGGATCCCAGGAGCAAGCGCATGAGGGTCATTCCCGCAACGAAGAGGGAAAGCGCGTATAAGGCCCTGGCTCCGGGTATGGCTAACTGCTTATTGAGGTAGGTGGTGGTCCAGTTATTGATGATGGCCTCAAAACTGCTTTGGCAAAAAAGGAAAAATGCTATCAGAATGATAAGGGGATCTTTGAGTAAGCTTATGCTGCTGGAAATTGGAAATCCCTGCCGGTGCTTGGGAGCCGGAAATTTTATGATGCTGAAGAAAATCCCCGCCAATAAGGTCAGGCATCCAACCGCAGACAATATCGTTTCAAAAGAATAATAGTCTTTGAGCAGTCCGGATACAAATGGCATTCCCAGCGCGCCGATCCCGAAGAAGACTCCTAGAAGGCTCAGGTTCGCTCCCTTTTCTTTTTCGCTGATGTCTGACACCAGTGCATTAGTCGCGCCATTGATGGCTCCTCCACTGAGTCCGAAAAAAAATATGCAGACCTTCAGGATGGCGGTTGATCCTGCGAATGCGATTCCTTCGAAACCCGCGAACATGATGATACATGAAATGGAGAGCAGGATTTTATAGCCGTACCTGTCGCAGATCGGGCCAAATGCCAAAGAACCTGCCAGCACACCTATCGGAAGAATGGAGAATAAAGTGCCCGCGGCTATTTCGTCCAGTTGAAATTTTGCGCTGAGCCCGGTTGCAACGGACCCCAGAGTGATCAGGCCAATTCCGAAAATCAACATTCCCAGGCAGGCAGATGAGAATACGAGTTTCCTGCTGAACATATTTCTTAGAAGTGTTTTGAATTGAACTTAGCGGTTTTGCAGTGCCAGATAACCGGCCCCAAATAGTCCGGCATCCGATCCCAGGGACGCTGCTTCAATGGTGACCATTTGCATGCTTATGGGCTGTGCCCATTTGGCGGCTTCCTTTTGAATATCCGGAATGAAGCGGGTGGCAGGTCCGAAGACGCCGCCACCGAACAGGATTCTTTCGGGATTAAATAAACTCACCAGGTTGGCCACGGCCATTCCCCAATATACAATGCATTGCCTGAACACGGCTTCTGCCATGGAATCATTCTTGTCATAGGCAGAAAATAAATCGTGGGCCCTGATTTCCCCGGGGGGTTTACTCTTCAATATCCCTGAATACTCGCCGTCTTTCTCCAGGAATTCTCTTGCAAGTTTTGCGATTCCCTCTCCCGATGCATAGTGCTCAAAACAACCGCAGCCAATATATTTCTCTTCGAATGGCGCTTGTAGTGCCATCCATCCGATGGCTCCGGCAATATCATGGGCTCCACGCATAATGACGCCGTTCACCAAAATACCGGCCCCGATTCCTGTGCCCACGGACAGGAAAATTGCGTTTTCGCAACCCTGCGCATTGCCCTGCCATTTTTCTCCCAGTATACAACAGGCACGGTCACTGTCTATCAGCACCGGAATGCCAGCGCTTATCTTCCTGATTTCCTCCAATAATGGATAGTCGTCCCATCCGGGAATATTAGGTGCCCATACGGTGCCGCTTAACTGCCGGCTGATCCCTGGAACACAAATTCCTATGGAACTTATTTTATCGTTTGGTTGAATGTCCGCTGCTAAAAACTTTTTCGCCTGGCCTGCCACGAGGGCGCCCACTTCTTTTCCCTCCCTGTTCCCGAGCGCCACAATTTCCTTGGCTAAGATATTGCCGGCTTCAGAAAATAAGGCAGTGGCTAATTTAGTGCCCCCTAAATCGAGTGCCAATACAGACATAAAGGTTTTGAATAGTATTACCTGCAAAAAGAAATTAAATATAAGGTGATTTTGATTAAAAGCAGGTCATCCCTGCAGAATGGAGAATTAGGTTAATGTCTGCATGGTATGAAATGAGAGCTGTTGGCCATGAGCTAAGAAGGCTGTTTCCTGATGGAGAATTACAGCTTCGGGGGCTCGACGCTAATCAGCCTTTTATTCAGGCCGCGGATTGTGCATTATTAAAACTGAATGCTACCACAGTGCCCCGGGTCCTGCTAGAACTGACACTGATGGCGCCGCCTAATTTTTGAAGCAGGTCTTGCACCTGACCGAGACCGTACACATAGTTGTTCCTGGCGGAACTTATATGGTCCCTGACCTGCACAGAAGTGAAATTGCCGGTGGAAATTGCGTCAATGTGGATACAATTGCTTTCGGTTTGATTGACAACGGTTGTCAGCAATTTTACGATCACAAAAGCCAGCATGTTCTCATCGGTATTGACAGGAATCCAGGGATTCACGTCATTTATGATGAGGCTCTTGCGATTTACGGCTTCCGGAGCGAGTCCGGCCATCAAATGGTCAACCAATTGATGAAGTTTTATTCTTTCACGGGTTTCGTGGCTTTCACATAAAAGGGTCTGGCTTTTCATAAAGTAGAGTTTAGGTTTTAAAACGAAATCTTCTATTAGGATCTGGACTATTACTTTATTGTATCAATTCAATTTTCAGATCTCACTCACAGACTCCACGAATGCTATTTCTGCTGCTGACCAGGAGCATGACGGCCACCCGTCCAAAGACGGTACCTATTTACTGAACAAAATTTTATAGATGCGGAATATGGCAGATTGATTTCTGCCAGGTCTGGTAATGCAGACCATCCGGTCGGCTGGAATGATCATAAATCCGTTGGGTACGGTAACCGACCTAAAAGAAACGAAAAACTCCTGATTCTATTTTGTCGCCGGCAGTATTTTGATAGCCGATTGCAGGCAAATGAGATTTCCCGGGCATAATTCCAAGGGTTAAAAGGGAGTGATTCGGGACGAATGAACTTCCAAACCAAAGGATCACGGCAATCTATGATGCCTGAGGTTTCGGCAATTCTTGATTTGACTCAATATCATAACTTACAGAAAATTTTCAGCATGTCGCGAACCATCCGCTGGGGCATTCTCGGGCCCGGCCGTATTTCCCGCAAATTTGCATCTGACCTGAAGTTGGTGGACGATGCGGAATTGATTGCTGTGGGCTCCAGGTCTCTCGAATCCGCCAGGGCATTTGCCAAAGAATATCCTGTCAAATTCCTCCATGACAGCTATGAAGCGCTTGCACAAAATTCCGAAGTTGATGTCATTTATATATCCACTCCCCACAACCTCCATTTTGAGAATACCCTGTTATGCCTCTCTCACCAAAAAGCCGTGCTATGCGAAAAACCCTTCGCGATGAATAGCAGGCAGGTGAAAGAAATGACCGCGCTTGCCAAACAAAAAGGAATTTTCCTGATGGAAGCCTTATGGACTAAGTTCATGCCCCATTATGACCGGGTTATGCAAATGGTTCGGGAAGGTCGGCTGGGAAAACTCAGGAGTATGCTGGTGAATTTTGGGTTCGCTCCTACTCCACCCATTCCCGCACGCCTTTTAGATCCCGCGCTGGGAGGAGGAACGATTCTTGACATCGGCATTTATAATGTATTCATCACCCTTTCCGTATTGGGCCTCCCCGATATCATTGAAGCCAGCATGACTCCTGCCGAAACGGGGGTGGATGAGCAATGTGCGGTATTGTTCCGCTACAATAACGGAGTCATGGCTCAGCTTTTTTCAAGTTTCAGTTCCAACCTCGCCACCGAGGCTGATATCAATGGCGATAAAGGACGCATCAGGCTCACCACCAGGTTTTATGAACCTTCCACAACCATTGAATATTACCCGGAAAGAGTGGAAAGCAGGCAACTGATCCCGGTTCATAAAGAAGCGGGATTCGGATACCAATACGAAGCAAGACATGTGGTGGATTGCTTACAGCGAGGGCTAACCGAAAGCCCCGTTATGAGTCATAAGGATAGCATGGAATTGATGCAGATATTGGACAAGATCAGGGAAATCGCGGGGATCAGGTACAAGTCAGATGAATAATCCCATTGTCTTTCTTCACCAAAATATATCGGCCATGTATAATATTCAAACTTCCAATGTCACCGTCATGGTGAATGACATAGACAAGTCCATTGATTTTTATACCCGGGGATTGGGTCTGCAACTAAAACAAAGATGGGAAAACCATTACGCGCAAGTGTCGGCACCCGGTGTGGTAATTGGCCTTCATCCTTCAGGCAAAACCAATAATTTCAATAAAGGAATTTCCATCGGATTCGGAATCGATTCATTGGCTGAAGCCGAAAAGCGATTGAAAGAGCTGGATGTCAGTTTTGAAAATTCAGAGGACAAATCCGGTAAATTCGCCAGTTTCAAGGATCCTGATGGAACCCTCTTATATTTTATGGAATCCTCCATGAAGTGGTAGCCAGGTCTGCGAGCCTGGAATTTTCCTCCTGCAAAAAGCCTCTTAATCCTGATTAATTCCATAATTTCCCCAAGCCAAAACTACTTCGCATGAAAAAATCATTCTTCCTTTTCATTTTATTTTTCCCAGCTAGTTTCGCCCTCGCTCAGAAGCAGGGCAAGTTTAACGGGTTGGACATGAATCTCTCGAATCTATACCGTTTGTCAGATGCCCGCACCCGTTCCATCAGTCCTGAAAACCTTAGTGGTGAAGCCGGCAAAGGCGGGATGGCCACGCTGGAAAACGGATTTGCAAGAAACCAGGCCAGGGAATTGGGACAGGGATGGAAAGTGAATCCTTATATCATAATTGAGCCCGGCCAGACTTTCACTATGGCCGAAATAACCGGCCCGGGAGCCATACAGCATATCTGGATGACGCCAACGGGTAACTGGAGATTTTCCATCCTGAGGTTTTATTGGGATGATGAGAAGGAACCTTCGGTTGAAGTGCCCGTGGGAGATTTTTTTGGAAGCGGTTGGGGGGGTTATGCGCATTTGAATTCCCTGGCGGTCACGGTCAATCCGGGCAGTGCATTCAACTGCTATTGGGTGATGCCGTTCAGGAAAAAATGCAGGATTACAATGCAGAATATCAATACGGAGAGAATGACCTTGTTCTACCAGGTTGACTATACGCTCACCGAAGTGCCGGAGGACGCTGCATATTTTCACGCGCAGTTCACAAGAAAAAACCCAACGGAAGGAGGCATATTTACATTGGTCGATAGCATCAGGGGCAAGGGGCAATACGTAGGGACCTATATGGCGATTGGCGTGCACAATACCGGCTGGTGGGGAGAAGGAGAGATCAAATTCTATATGGATGGCGATGGAACATTCCCAACCATCAACGGCACAGGCACGGAAGATTATTTTTGCGGGTCTTATGATTTTGAAGTCAATGGGAAATACCAGGAATTTTCGACTGCTTATACAGGCATGCACCAGGTGATCCGTCCTGACGGCCTATACACATCGCAGCAGCGCTTTGGATTATACCGATGGCATATCATGGATCCAATTCGCTTTGAAAAAGGCCTCAAGATTACGCTCCAGGACCTGGGCTGGAAAAGCAATGGCACATACCTGGTGCAAAAATCAGACATGAGCGCAACTGTATTCTGGTATCAAACCGAACCACATCACGGTTTTCCGAAACTCCCCTCGAAGGACGAGTTGGAACAACATTGAAGGATTTTCAATTACCAGGATTCAGTAATATGATCTCCCGGAACTGACTTCGCCCAAATTCATGACCGTATGTATGAACCGGATCATTAATGGATGGAAAAATTCAGGTGGAACTCATGTTCCAGTCATCAACTTCATTCATACAAAACCCCTGTGACGATCCCACGAATGGTGAAACCCTGGATCATTGATCCGGGCGCCAAACCGCTTTGCCACAGGGGTTATTTATGACTTGCCTGGATAAGCTGCTCAGGGGCGCTCATCCATCAGATTATCTTCTTCTTTGCGCTCTTTTATCCAATTCGGCCACCGGCATTACATTGAGCCTTCCTATCGGCTTGCCGTTCCTGTAAGTGATCACTTTCAGGAAAGATGCGTCTTTAGGAACAATCAAAGGCTTTTCATATTTGGGATAGAATTTATCCGGGAATGTATTGTCAAAACTGTAATGAATATTCAGTCCTTCGATTTCGGTGCTCAGTTCTACCAATAGTCTGCCGGATGCAGAATCCTTCGCGGCTTTGAAGATTGGGTCATACATGCTGGGCGCATATTTTGTTTCAGACATGTCAAACCTTTCAAATTGCTTTTCCACCCTGGGAACAAAATCATTCCAGTTTCTTTTTGCCTTTGGAGACCATAGCGCCTCCGCAATGGCCAAGCCACGTGGCCAGGTCATGTATTCCGCGTGCCGCATATTGTAAACCTGTTCGGTCCACAAATTTGCCTGACCGCCCTTGATGAATTTTGGATCAACTCCATCAGGTACCGGTTCAAACTGGTAGGATGTTTTTAGTCTCAGGATTGCATACACCGGTGGTTCAATAACCGGGTCGGCCTGCATATAATCTATGTACACAAAAGTGGTAGGGCTCATCACCACTTCGTGCCCCATTTTGGCCGCGGCGATGCCGCCCTGAATGCCTCTCCAGCTCATTACGGCAGCATTCGGAGCAAGTCCTCCTTCAAGGATTTCGTCCCAGCCAATCATTTTCTTGCCCTTTGACTCAATTATTTTTTCAATCCTTTTTACGAAATAACTCTGCACTTCATTCATGTCCTTCAGGTTTTCCCGCTTCATCAGGTCTTTGATGGCAGCGCTTTTCTCCCAGAAATTCTTGGCACATTCGTCACCGCCCATGTGGATGTATTCAAATGGAAAAAGTTTCGCAACTTCCGTGAAGATCTTGTCATAGATTTCGTACACTTTCTCGTTGGCCGGGCAAAGGGTATTGTCCACTAAAGCTATATTACCGCTGTCGGTCCAGTCCATGAAACGCTCCCCTGAACGGACGCTGTATTTATCGGCGCCGGAAGTGCAGGAAAGTTCGGGATAGGATACCACGGCTGCCAGGCTATGCCCCGGAATGTCCACTTCGGGTAAAATATTCACAAACCTGTCTTTCGCGTATTGCACCAATTCCCTGATATCGTCCTGGGTATAGAATCCTCCAAAGTTGCGGGGTTCGTCGGGTGTGGGGGTAGAAAAATCTCCGAAAGTGCCCACTTTATATACGTTCCATGCGCCCACTTCCGTGAGCCGGGGCAGGCTCTTGATTTCAATACGCCATCCCTCGTCATCTGTCAGGTGCAAATGAAGCAGGTTGTATTTATATTTTACCATGTCATCTATGTATCGCTTCACGTCATTCTTGGTAAAGAAATGGCGTGATACATCGAACATCAAACCCCGCCATCCAAACCTGGGCTGGTCGGTAATTTCCACCGCGGGTGCACTCCACTTCTGGTCTGTCACGGCGGTCTTGCTTTCTATTGCCGGTGGAAAAAGTTGTAATAATGTCTGCATGCCATAAAACAATCCCGCCGGCTGGTTAGCATCAATCGTAACGCCAGATGTTGCCACTGAGAGCTTGTAACCTTCATTACCAAGGGAAGGATCCGCTTTCTGGTTTAGTCTGAGTAGGATGGCGCCAGCTTTCCGGGAAATATTGGCTCCGGATTTCACTGATAATTTGTATCCGGTAGGAGCTGACAGGGCTTCGGCCAGGAATTGGCCTACGCGCAAAGCATCCCTGTCATTGCTTTCAACCGAGATGGCTGAGACAGGTGTGAGCACGAATACCCCCGGTTTTGGAACCAGGGATGCCGGTTCTGGTACTACCGTGAATGGCGGATTACCATTTTGGGCTGAAGCTGAAACTGAAAATAGAAGAAAGAGAGCAAGCCATTTTTTCATAATTGTCGTTTTGAGGCGTTAAGTTACTGAACCCTGCCGAAAATTGACCAATCCTATGTTCAAAATTATCAAATGATTCCCTCCGTTGGGATTTTTTTATGGAAGAATAATCCGGGATTTGATCGATTTCGTATCTTGACCCACATAATATCATCTCACACTCAAAACCAAACTCAGATTCATGAAAAGTTTCATTGTGCCGATTGACTTTTCCGATACTTCAGTGAATGCAGCCAGGTATGCTGCCCAATTAGCTGCCGAGGCCGGTGACGTTTCCCTGATCTTGTATAATACCCACGAGAAGATATTATCTGGTTCAGACGGGACGCCCCTTTTCAATGATTCAGATGCAAGGCAGCAAATTGCTGTGGTTGCTTTGGAGAGTGTAAAAACGGAGCTTCTCGGCCTGGCCGATATTCCCATAACCTGTGTTGCCGAGGGCGGCGATTTTGTGGATAGCCTTGAAACCTACGTGAAAAGCCTGCGGGTGGAAATGATTGTCATGGGGATCACCGGCAGTACACCGTTGGAGCAGATCCTGATCGGAAGCAACACGCTGAAAGTGATACAAAGGAATATCTGTCCCGTACTGATCATCCCTCCGGGTGCGAGATTTACCGGTATCAGGAATGTTGTTTTCGCTTCGGATTTTAAGGATGTGGAAAAAACAACTCCCATCGTGCCCATCAAACAATTTCTCCACCTGACCAGACCCACATTGCATGTTGCCAATGTGGATCATGAACATTATGTGGAACTCACTGAAGAATACAAGAAAGAAAAAAACAAGCTGGAAGAAATGCTGGCTCCCTATAGACCCGAATTTTATTTTATCCGACTCTATGATTTCATAGACACCATCAGCCAGTTCACTTTCGACAATAATATAGATGTTATAATTACGGTCCCCCGGAAACATTCTTTCCTCAAGGGTCTGTTCAAACAAAGCAACACCAGGAAGCTCGCATATCACAGCCATGTGCCCATTTTGGCGGTGCATGAATTGTGATGCAGAATGGGTTTGAAATGAATATGAGTATTTCAGGCAGCCTATACTGGATCTAAATCACCCGTAATTTTGTCTGCAAATTGGTGGGAATCTCAGAATAATTCCGGCTGTGCGTCATCCTTGGTTTTTTTCTTTTTTTCCCATTCCATTTCCAGGCTTTTGGAATAGTCAGCAAGCTTGGCTCCAACCGCTTTCCAACCCATCACCTCCACTGCTTTAGCCGCCTTTATTTTGGCCTTCCTGATCTGGGAGCCTCTGCCACTTTGCACCACCAGTATGGGCTCTTCATCCGTGGTTACGGTTTCCAGTTGGTTACCTTCACCATCCTTGATGAAGAAAAACTTATTGTGCAGGGTGGTAGTCTCTATTTTGAATCGCTTGATATTGTACTGCAATTTTTCCTTGTCGAGGTAAACTGCCGTTACTATCTTTTCGGGATCGAATTTTTCTATCAGTAAAATCTTATCGGGTTCAAAACGCTGGGTCAATTCCGTATCGGTGATTTCGTAATTGCCATCGCTATAAATTACCAGGATGCGATCGTCATTTTCGAAAGTACCCAGCCATTCTCCTTTTTCTTCTGTGTTTAACCTTCCGAATGTGTCATCGAACCAGAGTTTGCGTCCACTCAGCGTAGGCTTTCCGGTCGCTTTTAATTTTACGGATTTGATAGCATATTTGGTTACCTGGTTGCCCATGCTGTTACGGCCTTTGATCTCCAATTCCTTGAAGTCGAGGTCAAATTCCTTGTGCCTCGCGCTTGAATTGGAACTCAGGAGAATTCTCACCAATTCGGCTTCCCCATTAGGATTGACTGAGAAATAGTGTACCCGGCTCTTTTCGGTTCCTTTGGTAAGATCGTATTCCTTGTCTCTCGTGACTCCTGTAACATTAAACCTCTTGGCATAGCTGACGCCCGTTTTCCCATCCACATAGATCATGTTATAGGTAGTGCGATCGTCATTCTTCCGGAATATCGCGACATGAATGATATCCTTTCCTATAAAAGCCTTGTCGGAAACTTTCACCACTTTCATTTTCCCGCCACGGGTAAAGGCGATGATATCATCCAGGTCGGAACATTCTGTAACGAATTCATCTTTCTTCAAACCCGAACCGATGAACCCTTCGGCGCGGTTAACATATAATTTCACGTTGGCGATAGCCACCTGTTTGGCCTGGATGGTTTCGAACAGTTTGATTTCAGTCTTGCGTTCCCTACCCTTGCCATATTTCTTCAGCAGTCCATCGTAATATGATACCGCATAGTCCACCAGGTTAGCCAAATCGTTTTTCACCTGTTTGATCTCAGCATCCAGCGCCTTGATCTGGGCGTTCAGTTCCGCTATGTCCAGTTTGTAGATTCTCCTGACAGGTTTTTCGGTGAGCTTCAGAATATCTTCCCTGATAATATCCTTTTTTAATTGTTTCCGAAAAGGTTCAAATGCTTTTGCAATGGCGACAAGCACTTTCTCCCAGGTCTCATGTTTTTTCTCCAGTTCCTTGTATATCTTCTCTTCGAAGAATATTCTTTCCAGGGAAGTGAAATGCCATTTATCCTGCAACTCCGAGAGTTTGATCTCGAGTTCTTTCTTCAGCAGTTCTTTGGTATAGTCAACCGATATGCGAAACAGCTCATGCACGCTCATGAACTGTGGCTTGTGTTCGGAAATTACACAGGCGTTCGGAGAAATGCTGACCTCGCAGTCCGTGAAAGCATATAGCGCATCAATGGTGATATCGGGTGAAATCCCCGGAGCCAGGTCAATCTGTATCTCCACTTCGGCGGCCGTATTGTCGGTCACTTTCCTGATCTTGATCTTTCCCTGATCATTTGCTTTCACGATGGATTCCATAAGCTGGGCAGTGGTAACGCCATAGGGCACATCGCGAATGACCAGTGTTTTCTTGTCGAGTTCTTCAATATGCGCGCGCACATGCACTTTACCGCCACGTCTGCCCTCGTTGTAGTGGCTGATATCAACCATCCCTCCCGTCTGGAAATCTGGATAGAGTTCGAATTTTTTGCCCCGAAGGCATTTTATGGAAGCTTCTATGAGTTCGCAGAAATTATGAGGCAGGATCTTGGTGGAAAGTCCCACTGCGATACCCTCGGCGCCCTGGGCCAGCAGGAGTGGAAATTTCATGGGCAATACCACGGGCTCATTCTTGCGGCCATCGTAACTGAGCTGCCATTCGGTGGTCTTGCTATTGAATGCCACTTCCAGCGCAAATTTGCTGAGACGTGCCTCGATATATCTTGCGGCGGCTGCTTCGTCGCCCGTTCTCACATCACCCCAGTTACCCTGAGTTTCAATCAAAAGGTCTTTCTGCCCAAGATTTACCAATGCATCCCCAATGGAAGCGTCACCATGAGGATGGTATTGCATACTCTGTCCGATAATATTCGCTACTTTATTGAATCTCCCGTCATCCATTTCCTTCATGGCGTGCAGAATGCGTCGCTGTACGGGTTTCAAGCCATCTTCCAGGGCAGGTACCGCGCGTTCAAGAATTACATAGGATGCATAATCCAGGAACCAGGTCTTGTATTGGCCGGATAAGCCGGTTTCATTATCAGAAAAATCAACATTCTTATTTTTGGCTGCACTCATATACTTCCTGTATCAATAGCATATTCAATTTATTCCGGCAATGGCTTCCGCCTTAGATTTGAGTTCAAAATCTTTCATCCCCTTCAATTCGCCCTGAACATCATATCCGCCTTCTGCCACAAGTTTTTTCAATCGCCATAACAGAAAGGCATCGCCTGTTGTGTGTTTATTCCGGCCCAGGAATTGATGGATCAGCCTGCCGGCTTTCTGCCAGTCAACCGTAATGAATTTCCTGAGATCATTATCGTAAAAATCATAGTCGTATTGTTGCAGTTTTTTGCCACCTTCCAGCACCCGCACTCCCTTATTTTCCTGCTGCAGCCTGTTCCATTCATCCGGGTCCACTTCAAATTCGGCCGGGGAAATAGGCCTTGCCAACTTTTTAGCCTTGATAAATTCTCTGGGCGGAATCATGGATAACCATTCCGGATAAAAAATATGTCCCTTTTCATTTATGAAAGGCAAATTATTCAGGTACAAGATGAAAATCCTTCCCTGAAAATCCCTGAACTGACTCATGATCCAGTAATAACCACTCACGTCATGCTTGTTCTGGGCAGCCCAGATCCAGATAATTTCGCCGGGATCGGTTTGCAATGATGCTCTCAGCCTTGCGACCAATGCCGGGTCATCCACGGAACCATCATCTACCTTACCTTCATATTCGCCACCGGCCAATACCTCCCTCCACCATTGTTTTCTTGCTTCGATTCCTTCCTCTTCATAAATATTCAGGATGGGGCCCACAGCGAATTCATCCTTCACCTGCATTACTTCTCCCCCTAAACCGGGATCCAATTCAATCGCTTTCTGAAGAACATCCACATCGGATGCATTGAACACAATATGTATCATCGACTGCTCTCTGTTTTATTTTGAATTCATTCTTCAGGCCTTTTTTCAATAAGGTCCAATTCCACTTTCAAATTTCCAATAATAAAATCCTGTCTTTCCTGCGTATTCTTGCCCATATAATATTCCAGCAATTGCTGAATATGCGTTTCAGGCATCACGGTCACGGGCTGTTTGCGGATATCACTCCCGATAAAAGCAGCAAATTCATCTGGCGAAATTTCACCCAGCCCTTTGAATCTTGTGATCTCGGGTTTGGGGCCTAATTTTTTAACCGCTTGTTTTTTCTCTGATTCGTCGTAACAATAAATGGTCTCCTGTTTGTTGCGCACGCGAAACAAAGGAGTCTCCAATATATAGACATGGTTGTTCTTCACCAGGTCGGGAAAGAACTGCAGGAAGAAAGTCATGAGCAATAGCCTTATATGCATCCCATCCACGTCGGCATCCGTTGCAATTACAATATTATTATAGCGCAGGCCCTCAATTCCCTCTTCTATATTCAGCGCGTGTTGCAGGAGGTTGAATTCTTCGTTCTCATAAACCACTTTTTTGGTGAGGCCAAAGCAATTCAAAGGTTTGCCCCGAAGACTGAATACGGCCTGTGTTTCCACGTTTCTCGCCTTGGTAATGGAACCGCTGGCAGAATCCCCTTCGGTAATGAATATGGTACTTTCCAATGTCTTCGCAATGAATTCTTCCCTGCCCTTGGAGGGTGGTTCGTCATTGAGGTGGATGCGGCAGTCCCTCAACTTTCGATTGTGCAGGTTGGCTTTTTTGGCCCTTTCATTGGCAAGTTTCTTGATCCCTGCCAATTCTTTTCTCTCTCTTTCACTTTGTTCTATCCGCTTTTTCAGGCCTTCTGCCGTAGCGGGCGTTTTATGCAGAAAATTATCCAGCTCCTTTGCCAGGAATTCATACACGAAGTTTTTCATACTGGGTCCGCCTTCGAACATGGATTGTGAACCCAGTTTGGTTTTGGTCTGACTCTCAAACACCGGCTCCACTACCCGCACTGCCAATGCGGCCACGATACCCTGGCGGATATCCACGAAATCATAATCTTTCTTATAAAAATCGCGCACCACTTTTACAAATGCTTCCCGGAAAGCCTGTTGGTGTGTGCCACCCTGAGTTGTAAACTGGCCATTCACAAAGCTGAAGATCTCCTCACCATATTCATTATTATGTGTGATAGCCACTTCGATGTCCTCTCCTTTCAGGTGGATGATCTCGTAACAAATCTCATCCTGGTTGGTCTTGCGTTGCAACAGGTCCAGCAGACCATTCTTACTCACATATTTTTTGCCATTGAAACTTATGACCAATCCTGCATTGAGAAAACAATAATTCCAAAGAAGGTTGTCAATATATTCCTGCTGGAAATGGAAATTGCGGAATACGGTGCCATCCGGTATGAATGTCACGAGTGTGCCATTGGATTCGGCGGTTTTGGATTCTTTGTGTTCCTTTGAAAGAACACCGCGCTCAAATTCCGCCGACTTTTGCTTGCCGTCCCTGACCGCGGTCACCTTGAAATACTGGCTAAGTGCGTTTACGGCCTTAGTACCCACCCCATTCAATCCCACAGATTTCTGAAATGCCTTACTGTCATATTTGGCGCCCGTATTGATCTTGCTCACCACGTCAACCACTTTCCCCAGGGGAATCCCACGACCATAGTCACGGACGTTAACCGTTTTGCCTTCCACCAGGATATCAATCTGTTTTCCATAGCCCATGGTATATTCGTCAACACAGTTGTCCAGAATTTCCTTGAGCAGGACATAGATACCATCATCCGGACTGCTTCCATCACCCAGTTTGCCGATATACATGCCGGGCCGCAGCCGTATATGTTCCCGCCAGTCCAGCGATTTGATGGATTCTTCGGTGTATTCGAATAAATTCTGTTTGGATTCAGCCATATAAAAAATCATGCTCTATGCCAGGGACGGATCGAACTGCACCAGTCATAGAATTCAGCAATAATAAGAAAGAATCATAACTAAATACGGGTATCCGCCAGCAATGATGCTGAAGAGTGCCTGTAAGCAAGGTTGCTAACTAATTTAGTATTTCCGATGTGCCGCAAATATAATCAAACAGTGTCAGAGAAGCCGGAAGAGAATTATGCACGGGTGTGAATAAAATCCAATTCTGTTATTTTGTTGACGGAATTGAAGAACTAATCCTAATGCGTTCATCCGATATACTTAATAGTTTATGGCATGGCAAAGAAGGTTTATGAAAGAATTCATTTTCAATTTTCATCGACATAGTTTTTTTATCATGCCTGATGCCTGTCTGTTCGCTTGTTGAAAAACCCGATATGAAGCTCGAATTCCCCTGATGACCGACGCGGAAATTTTGGCGCTTTGGGATTTTGTCACCAAATTAGTGATATGAAAAAGGCAATGACAGGAATAATCCTGGCCATTTTTGCATTGTGCAGCGGGCAGGCTTTCGCGCAGCATTCTATCAATGGTATTTGGGAAGGCAGGCTCAAACTGGATATTGAACTAAGGCTCGTATTTCATTTCAGTACTGATTCCAATGGTAAATGGACTGCTGTTCTCAATAGTCCGGATCAGAGTCCAAAAGACATTGCCTGTTCCGGCGTGTCAATCTATGGCGATAGCATTCGGGTAGATGTTGCTTCTGTTGGCGGGCATTACCTGGGGAAGATTTTCAATGACAGCCTTATTACTGGCGCCTGGTCCCAGGGAGGCAATTTTCAGCTTGACCTGCATAAAGTTGATAAGGTAAGTGAGCTGCTGAGGCCACAGACTCCCAAGCCACCGTTTTCATACCGCAGTGAAGAAGTTGAATATGACAATGCAGGAAAAACTATTCATTACGGTGCAACCATTACGACCCCTCCTGGTAAAGGACCATTCCCGGCCCTCGTCATGATCACCGGCTCGGGTCAGCAAGACCGGAATGAAGAGATATCGGGTCATCAGCCCTTCGCCGTGATTGCCGACTGGCTCACCCGTCATGGATATATCGTGTTGAGAGCAGATGACAGGGGCATTGGGAAGTCAACCGGAGATTTTTCCAAATCCACATCCGAAGACTTTGAAAAAGATGTGGAAGTGCACCTGGACTACCTGGGGACCAGGAAAGAAGTTGATAGAAAAAAAATAGGATTGATCGGACATAGCGAAGGTGGAATGGTCGCACCCATGGTGGCAGTCCGCCGCAGCGACGTCAGCTTCATAGTACTACTCGCGGGCCCGGGTGTGAAGATCTTCCAGCTTATGGAGGATCAAACCGCCGCCGTATTGAAATCCGCGGGGATCATTCAATCAGCCATAGACGATTACAGACTGCTTTACCACAAATTGCTGCCTGCCGTGGTAAACGCGGAAAATAAAAAAATAGCACTCGAAAATTTACAGGCGATTGCTAGCGATTGGCAAAAGAATACCAAAGCGGTTGTAGTGAGAGCTACCACTGGCATCACGAATGATAGCACCAGGAATGTATTCGTTGAAACCATGGTGAATATCCTCTATACTCCCTGGTTCATATACTTCCTGAAATATGATCCTGCCCCCGTTGTGGAACAATTAAGCTGCAAGGTGCTGGCATTGAACGGAGAAAAAGATATCCAGGTTCTGGCGAAACCAAATTTGGCCGGACTCGAATCGGCCCTGAAAAAAAGTAAGTCGAAGTCATATCAAACCAAAGAGATCCCGGGTCTGAATCACCTATTCCAGCATTGCAAATCCTGCAGCGTGGCAGAATATGGTAAATTGCAGGAAACTTTCTCGCCCGAAGTGTTGGACCTGATCACGCAATGGCTGAATAAGGAAGTGAAGAAATAAGAGTCATGACTGTTAAAAAATAAATTCTTTCACGGTTTCATCCAGCAAAATATCTCTGACGCATGCCCGATGATTGGATTCCGAGCCCTGAACCAGCCATTCGCCGGTAATCATATCACCTGACTTGATTTGCCTGCTTCGTTTATGTTTCAGGTGATGCTGCCTGAAAAGGTCTTCGTATCTGTGAAGCGTGGTATTCTCAAACAGACAAACGATACGGTATATACGGATCTGATTGCGCCTCTCGATGAGATCTTCGATCTTTGTGAATATTAATAGTATCACCAGCACCATGATGCAGGCAATAATCGCCAGATCTTTCTTACCCGCCCCGATAGCCATACCCAACGCCGCCGATACCCAAATAGTTGCTGCTGTAGTAATTCCATTCACCCTGCTGTCTGCCGCCTTGAATATCACCCCCGCCCCAAGAAATCCGATTCCCACCACAATATTGGATGCTATCCTGTCCGCCGTGCTGTTTCCACCAAAATCAAGGGAGACCATTGTAAACAGGGTGGCTCCCATACTGATCAACATCATGGTGCGAAATCCGGCGGACTTACTTCGGAATTCTCTTTCTGCCCCGATGATGCCACCCACGAGCATGGACAAAAGCAATTTTTCCAAAAGTTCCGATGGGATCTGCATGTCTCTTTTTATTAAATATACATATTAGTTTTTGCTAAGAAGCCCTGATTAAAATCATCATCAGGCAAAATTAATTTTCTTGTCCTTCTTCATATTTTTTTCATTAAAATTGTTCCACAAGATTCCACCCTGATGCTCAATTATCCTTTATTTTTATGCGATGCAAATAAAGCTCAGAGATATTCTATTTTTTCTCGTTTTCACAATTCTGTGCTGTCCTTCCAACGCGAAAGCCCAGGCTTTACAATCCCGAACTTATTACCTGAGCCCATCGGGTGATGATCGGGCAAATGGAAAGAGCCCGTTAAGCGCCTGGCACACACTTGACAGAATAAATCAACAACAGTTCAATCCCGGTGACAGCATCTTGCTTGAAGGCGGAAAAACATTTGCCGGATTCATCACGCTGGACAGCCTTGACAGTGGATCAACCGGTAAGCCAGTGGTTATCTCATCTTTTGGAAAAGGAATGGCCCTGATTGAGGCGGGAAATGGCAATGGGATCTATGGGTATAACTGTTCCTTTATCAGCATTTCAAAAATTCAGGTAAAAGGCAGAGGGGTAGATGAGAATAAAGGCAGCGGCATATTTTTTTATTCTAACCGCCAGGATATACAATGCCGCCAGATCCGGATTCACCAATGCATTGCAGAGGGATTTAACCAATATGGCATATTAATCGGTTGTGCCGAAGGGGAGGACATTAAAGGATTTGACCAGGTGAGAATTACACATTGCACCGCCCGCCACAATGGCGAAGCGGGAATTGGTTCCTATGGCGGGCAAACAAAATTCCACCATACGAATTTTTATGTAGGCGATTGCAAAGTTTATGAGAACAAGGGGATTCCCACCAAAACAGAGAATCACAGTGGGAACGGCATCGTTATGGGAGGAGTTGAAAATCTCCTGATAGAACATTGTGAAGCCTTTGAAAACGGGGCCCTGAATCGCTGTACTGGTGGCGGACCCGTAGGGATCTGGGTCTGGCTCTGTAAAAAAGCGGTTATCCAATACTGTGAATCGCACCACAACCATGCCGGCCTCACCAAGGACGGAGGAGGATTTGATATTGACGGCGGATCTTCCGATTGCGTGATACAATACAATTATTCTCACGACAATGAAGGAGCGGGTTACCTCCTCGCGGAATATGGAGCGATACTGCCCTTTGTGAATGACACGATCCGATTCAATATCAGCCAGAACGATGGAAGGAAAAACGGTTATGGGGCTATTACCATCTGGGGAGTGGACAAAAATTATAGAGTGAGAAATTCAGCCATCTACAATAATACCATCTTCGTTAGCGGCGAGCGCCTGGTGAAAGGTATTCCCGCAGGGGTCTATCTCATGGGAACCAACCTGGAAACGGTCGTCATCGCCAACAATATCATCAGTACTTCAGGCGGAGCGGCACTCATCAAAGCAGATGAGAATGTTGACAGCAATGCCGTGAGATTTATTTCCAATAATTATTATTCTCACAATAACAATACTGTCTTCAACTGGGCAAGCCGTTCCTATCATTCACTGGAAAGCTGGCGATCAGATGCAGAGGGACAGGAAATTTTTAGAGGAAAACTATTGGGGACAAGCCTGGATCCGCAATTTCTCGGAGCCGGCTCAGGAAAGACCATTGGGAATACGAGACTGATAGCAAATCAACTAAATGCCTACCTGCTACACAAGTCTTCGCCTATGCGGCATAGTGGTATAGACCTGCGGCTTCTGAATATTTTCCGTGGGAAATATGATTTTTACGGCAGGAGGATTGACAATAGTTGGCCACCATTCACGGGTGCATCTGCCTATTGAGCAATCTGAGGCTTCAGCAGGCTGGTTGCCGTTTTTTCTGTAAACAAATAGCAGTTCTTATGCTTTTGCAGGAGGCTCCCCGGTACCCTATTGTCTGGTTCTCCTTCAACCACCTGTTTCAGGATTTCCGCCTTATGCCCTCCATTTACAAGGAGAAGAACCGTCTTCGCCTTCATGATCGAGGCCAGTCCCAGCGTGATACCCTTGCTCAGTTCGGTTGATGTTGAAAAATATTTCTGACCCACTTTCCGCGTGCTTTCTGCCAATTCCGTCACATGCACCCATTGGCCTTCGTCGCTGCCTGGTTCATTCAGTCCCAAATGACCATTGCTGCCCAGACCCAGTATGGCCACATCAATCCCTCCATGGACGTCAATAAATGAATTCACTCTCTTGCATTCCATTGAAAGGTCCCCGGCCCTTCCGTCGAATAGACAGATTTTTTCCTCTGGAATCTCTAAGGGGTTCAGGACTTCATGCTCCAGGTAATATCCACAACTTCCCGGATCTTCCCTATTCATTCCCACCCATTCATCCAGACCCACAAAATTCCAATTCCTGATGGCCTCATTTCCTTTTCGTTGGATCCGTATAAGCCTCTTGTAAAGGCCCGTGGGTGTATCCCCGGAGGCCAGGCAAATCAGCGGATCCTTTGCAATTTCCATTTTCTCAAGGATCTTATTTGCGGCCAGGGCCGACATCTCTTCATAAGAATCAGCAATTATGATTTTCATATACAGGAATTAATTGGTGAACTTGCCTCAAAGCTAATATATTATAGTTTTGATCCCGATGATCTGGAAATATTTATAGGAATTGCCTTTGCCAGGCGTTTGGTTTTGAAAATATTCATAAGCCATAAAATAATTAAAATGCTGCGCCATGTAGTCCTGTTCAAATTCAAAGCGGAAGCCGGGCCCGGCCAGGTGACTGAGATCGAAGCGTCTTTTCGTGCTCTCGTGAAGGAGATCAAAGAGATTAGGGATTTTGAATGGGGTACCAATAATAGTCCGGAAGACCTGGCCCAGGGTTTTACACATTGTTTTGTGCTGAGTTTCGAAAGCGGAATGGACCGCGACTATTATCTGCCCCATCCCGCACACCAGGCTTTCATCAAAAATTTAAAACCCATCCTTGACAAGGCTTTGGTAATCGACTACGAAGTTCGAAGCTGAGCCGTCCACCAGTTGGACAGTTTCCATTCACCTGGCATACATTTACTACGGGTATGCATGGCATTTAGTGCGCATATTTGCTCAACAGAACGATCTGACCTAAATGGTATCCATCGTGTTGGATGACCCCGTGAATCAATTCATAAAAAGGATATTCCTGTCCCGGAACTATTTCCAAGAGGCGGTTTTCCGGAAAATCATGAATAGCGGCGCGCAGCATTTGATAAGACTCCTGCAACTCATTCAAAGTCTGTTTCCAGGCGGCAGGGCCCTTGTCCTCCGGCAATGACAAATCGGGATAAGGCAATGGCTCTTTCAGTCCCTGGATTCTCAGCACCACGGTTTTCCTCCAATAGATGATATGATTCACGAGTTGCCAGATGCAATTGCTTTTCCCATCCACTCTCCGCAGCGCCTGCGCCGGTTCAATGGATTTCAGTATATCGTCCATATTCATTCCTACCCAGTAATTTCCATGCTGCAGGTCATCCAGCAGTCGCAGCATTCTGTTTTTTTCTGTTCCCATGTTTACAATTTACAACTAAATTGTGTTGAATTTGCGCATGACCAAACGAAGCCCATTGAAGAATTCATACAGAAACATGGGTGGCAAACAGATCCTGACAAACAAAGAATTTTATTTCATGAATATCGAATTGAATAAGAATGAAGATGCCATGAAGCTGGCGATGAGCCAGGTGCGTCAGAAACTGGAGAAGATCTACTTGGGAGGCGGCAAGAAAGCCATTGAAAAGCAGAGGCTGAAAAACAAACTCACGGCGCGGGAGCGGATCGAATGGCTCTGTGATGCCGGCAAACCATTTATTGAGATCGGCGCATTCGCTGGATACGAAATGTATGAAGAATATGGTGGCTGCCCCGCGGGTGGCACAGTAGCAGGTCTGGGATATGTGAGTGGGAGACAATGTGTGATCGTAGCTAATGACCAGACCGTTAAAGCAGGTGCATGGTTTCCGATAACAGGGAAGAAGAACCTCCGGATGCAGGAAATCGCTATGGACAATCAGCTTCCAATCATTTACCTGGTTGACAGCGCAGGCGTTTTTCTACCCATGCAGGATGAGATTTTTCCCGACAAAGAACATTTTGGCCGGGTCTTCCGCAACAATGCGCGCATGAGCGCCATGGGTATCACGCAGATCGCCGCCGTAATGGGCGCCTGCGTGGCCGGTGGCGCTTATCTGCCCATCATGAGTGATGAAACTCTGATGGTGGAAGGAAATGGTTCTATTTTTCTGGCGGGACCTTATTTGGTGAAAGCGGCCATTGGAGAAGACGTGGATACTGAAACATTGGGAGGCGCCGTTACGCATACGGAAATTTCGGGTATTGCGGATTACAAGTTCAATACGGAGCAGGAATGTCTCGATGAAATAAAAAAACTTATTGACAGGCTGGGCAGGGTAGAAGATGCGGGATTCGACAGGATCAAATCCAAGCCCCCTGAAAAAAATCCGGAGGAGCTCTACAGTATCGTGCCCCTGGATCCTTCCAAACCCTATGATATGCTGGACCTGATAGAACGCATCGTTGACGATTCGGCATTCGATCAATTCAAGCAGGATTATGGAAAAACTATCCTGTGCGGTTACGCGAGAATTGACGGATGGGCCGTTGGTATCGTGGCCAACCAGCGGAAGATCGTAAAGAGCCGCCGGGGTGAAATGCAAATGGGAGGTGTGATTTACAATGACAGCGCCGACAAAGCCGCCAGGTTTATATTGAATTGCAATCAGAAGAAAATACCACTTGTCTTTCTGCAGGATGTGACGGGTTTCATGGTTGGGTCCAGGAGTGAACATTCCGGGATCATCAAAGACGGGGCGAAAATGGTTAACGCAGTGGCGAACTCAGTGGTCCCGAAAATCACCATCATCGTAGGGAATTCATACGGCGCCGGCAATTATGCCATGTGCGGGAAAGCGTACGATCCCCGTTTCATCTATGCCTGGCCTTCCGCGAGAATTGCCGTCATGGGCGGCGACCAGGCAGCCAGCACCCTCCTGCAAATACAGGTGGCCAGCATGAAATCAAAAGGGAGGGAAGTACCGCCGCAGGATGAAAAGAAATTGCTCAAAGAAATAACGGATAAGTACAAACGCCAAACGACGCCTTATTATGCAGCGGCACGCCTTTGGGTTGACGCCATCATTGACCCGGTGGAAACCAGGAAACTGATCTCCGAAGGGATCGTCGCGGCCAATCAAAAAAAGATTGACGATGGATTCAAATTGGGCGTTTTCCAGGTCTGAATGTTTCCATTCAACCTGCCGGAAAATACCAGCCGTTAGGTGGCTCTGAGTTGAATATTCTGAATAAATATCAAACCCACTCAAATGAAAATCCCCATATACCAGGTTGACGCGTTCAGCAAGAGGCCTTTCAGTGGCAATCCTGCAGCCATCTGTCCTCTCGACACATGGTTGCCCGACGGGTTGATGCAGCAAATTGCCGCGGAGAATAACCTGGCAGAAACCGCTTTCATTGTGGAAGAAGCCGGAGGCCTGCGCATCCGTTGGTTTACGCCCACAGTGGAAGTGGATCTATGTGGACATGCCACACTCGCTGCCGGTCATGTGTATTTTCAGCACCTGAATTATCCGCAGAAAGAAATCATATTTCTTTCCAAAAGCGGCCCCCTTATCGTGAGCCGTGCCGAAGGCGGCGCATTCACTCTGGATTTTCCGCGCGACCATATCGAAAAAATATCCAATCCGCCGGCAGAAATCGAATCAGGCCTTGGCGTGAGGGCTACGGAAGTGTATAAGGGCCGTTCTGATTATATGGCGGTGATAGACAGCCAGAAAATCATTGAAAATTTGAAGCCGGATTTCAAAATACTGTCGCACCTGAATGGCAGGGGCCTGATAGTGACGGCCAGAGGCGAAGAAGTGGATTTCGTTTCCCGTGCATTTTTTCCGCAGAGTGGCATTGATGAAGACCCTGTGACTGGTTCGGCGCATACCACAATGACTCCTTTCTGGGCAGGCATACTGGGAAAAAATAAATTGAAGGCCATCCAGCTTTCAGCCAGGAAGGGATGGCTCAATTGTGAATTGGCCGGTGAAAGAGTATTGATAACCGGGCATGCGGTTACCTATATGATGGGCCTGGCGGAAATTCCTGATTAAAGCAGAAATTAGATGAAAATGAATGCACCGATTTGCAGACAGTAGTATTCACTGAAATAATTTTCCCCAAAATTTACAATACCGATTCAATTTGTCAGAAAAGAAACTCATCATCCACACCGATGGCGCTTCCAGGGGAAATCCCGGTCCGGGTGGCTATGGCGCTATACTGAAATGGGGTGGGGTGGAAAAAGAATTGTCTCAGGGCTACCGCCTCACCACTAATAATCGAATGGAACTGATGGCAGTGATCGCGGCATTGGAAGCATTGAATAAAAAGCATCTCCATATATCCATTTATTCCGACAGTCAGTATGTTGTCCGGGCGGTGCAGGAAGGATGGCTGAAAAACTGGATCGCTAATAATTTCAAAGGAGGTAAGAAGAACAAAGACCTTTGGCTCCGCTATCACCAATTGGCGCAGCAGCATCATATCCATTTTGTGTGGGTGAAAGGTCATGCTTCAAATCCACATAATAACCGCTGCGATGAACTGGCAACAGCCGCGGCGGATGGGCCCGATCTACTGGTTGATGAGGGATATGAGATGGATCAATCCAAGTAAGGTTAGACCAACTCCATTTATTTTTCCGGCATCAATTGATTCTGTAAAAAAGCCTCTCCTTAAAAGAAGAGGCTTCCGAAAAATTTATTATGTGGACTGTCACAATTTGATGAAGCGGATAGTCTTCACCGTGCCGTCACCGGTAGTGGCCGTGAGCTGGTAAGTACCCGAAGCCAGTCCACCCAGGTTGAGCCTGATGGAATTCTCTCCCGTAGCCACTTCGCCCGACACGCGCTGCATCACCCTGCCCTGCATATCCGTTATCAGGATATTTATTTTTGACCGGGCCGCGGAAGTCACATTCAGGTTGGCTGAACTATTCACCAGGGTTGGCACCATGCGGAGTAATTCAACGCCATTATTCTTATTGAAGATCACTACGATATTACTGTAGTAGAAGCTGCCGTCAATATCGAAAGCCTTTAACCGGTAGTAATTGCTTCCATCAGAAAGACTGTTGTCGGTGGCGCTATAATTCTCTTTTACCGGATCTCCCACAACAGTGGTTAGCAGGCTGAAATTCATGCCATCACCTGACTCATACAATTCATATCTTTTCGCGTCCTGGGGATCGGCTACTTTCCAGTTCAGTATGGCATCGCTGCCATGCTTAATTCCTGTAAATGATATTAGTTTAACTGGCAGTGCCGCTGCAGGAGCGAGACCAATCGTAATGGGACTGAAACTACTCACGGCATTGGAGGTGACGGATCCACTTCCAACATTGCCCAATACTACGGCTCCATTGGCTCCAAAATCCTCCCAGGTGGAGCCTCCACTATTCCAATGCGCCACGCGAATATTGTCGGTTGCTGTGCCTCCTGTGATGGGCGCCGACCAGTCCAGGGTTATCTTGGCCTGGCTGCTTCCTGAAGCATGACTGATATCCCAATATTCGATATCCGTGATATTGGAAAGGGGCGCGGTGAATGTATTTCCAACTGCGATTTTTGGATTGCTATTGATATACTGAGCCTGGAATGTGTTGGCGGCCGCATCCATGGACGTAATGGTACAGGGATGATAAACCGACCCATTGCCCACAGGAAAACTGAATGGATTTGTGGAATTGGTATTCTTGCCAATATAGCCATCAACGAAAGAAGACCCGCCTGCTCCGGTGACGCTGGCATTCACATCAAGCACAAAAAGACCCGGAGTTGCACTGGTAATTTTGCCATTCACAAAATTTAGTACACTCGATATTACATGTACACCAGCATCGTCATCGAAAGTAACACCGGCCGGGTTATCAATGGTAAGGTTTTCGGGTGGTGAACCAAGAGTTGATGGAAATATTTTCAGAGTACTGGAAAAAGGAGAAAGCCCTGTTCCTGTCTGGGCAATTGAACCGTTAAATATCAATGTAGAACCAGGCTGATACAAAAGTAAATTACCAACCACAGATCCTCTTTTCATGGTTGCAGTTCCATAAATTGAACCGTTAGTTGCAATTGTTGTTTCATTGTCATTCGCCGCATCAAACACCACATTGCTTACGCTGGGGCCGGAACTACCTGCAGTGATCTTTCCCAGGGACCATTCCACTCCGGTTGTAATATTATTTGAAAAATTGGAAGAAGAAAAATTATTTACATATTCAAGAGTAGAGCTGGGTGCATATGTAAAAGAAGTCTGAGGCGTTGAATTGGAACTTAGGCTGCTGCTCACATTGCCAGTTATTTTGAGTGTGCCCCCATCATTCACCAAAACATTCAGCACATTAATGAATTGTCCATTGGTGTTATTTACAATCTCTAAAGTGCCATCAACATTAATTGCCCCAAAATAAGATCCTGCTGTGGTACTTTTGGTAACATTGTTTCGTGCTATCAGAGTCGCCCCCGAGCTGATGTCCATTGAGCCCGCACCATTGCCGCCAGAAGCATTTATTCTCAATTCCCCACTACAATCAAATATTCCGGAACTGATCTTAAGATATCCAAACAGATGAGTTGCACTGCCGCCCGTTCCTGTTTGACCACTGTTCAAAGCTACTTCGCAGCGCCAGTTGATACCGAAGGGTCCCCAGGTTCCAAACAAGGCCCGGCCTGCTCCAACAAATTTAACAATGCCTCCACCTGATGTAGTGATGATATTGCCAGGTGCACTTGTTCCAGTCGCGGCCAAAATGCCATTGATTTGCAAAGTGAAACTACCTGCCTGTAAGAGCCCGTTTGGGACTGTAATTGTTAAATTATTGCAAGCAGCGTCGGCAGTTAGAGTAATAATATGATTAATAAGAATTGTCACATTATCTCCCGCTCCAGGCACGCCCGATGGAGACCATGTAGCTGCATTATTCCAGTCACCCGTTCCAGTGGAAGTAAAGTCTGTAGCCTTCAGGGTCATGGATGCCAGGAGCAAAAAGCCCAGGACTGAGTATAATTTCTTCATACTTCAGGCATTTTTTATTGAGTAGCGTGATTGATTTTGAAAATGTGGCTAAATAGGACTTGGGAGAGGATATTGGGAAAGTTAGATTTCAAATGTAGAAAAAAATTGTCAGAATTCAATCCTGATATGAATCTAATTTGGGCTGATCCGGGGCGCTTCCAAACCCTTTTGGCTCATTATCATGACCCTATGGATTCAGCGAACCAAATTCGTTATAGAAAACAGAAATAAATATTTATTAATATGGAAATTATTGCTTTACGCAGAGAAGGCAAGAGAAAATGTGCAGTTATTAAGAGTCAATAACATGCACTAAAATTCAGGAGTCTCATATAGCCCGGGCATTAAACACAGCCCTATTTTTTCCTGAAGAAAATGCGTATAGGCACCCCCGTGAACTTGAAATGTTCACGCAACTGGTTTTCCAGATAGTTCTTATAAGGAGTCTTGATATCGTCGGGATAATTGCAATAAAAAGCAAAACTGGGCACTCCTGTCGGCAATTGGGCCACATATTTTATCTTGATGGAATTGCCCCTCACCACCGGAGGATGGTAGGACTCGAATGATTTTTGCATCACTTCATTCAGTTGTGAGGTCGGTACTTTGCGACGGCGGTTTTCATAGACTTCCAGGGCCATTTCCATGGCTTTGAAAATTCTTGTCTTTTCAGTGGCTGAGACAAAAATAATGGGCACATCGGTGAAGGGTGAGATCCGGTCCTTCAATTCTTTTTCAAAATCCCGGGCCGTATTGGTCGCTTTTCCCACCAGGTCCCATTTGTTCACCAATAATAATATCCCCTTTCCCTTACGTGTTGCAAGGGAAAATATATTCAGGTCCTGTGCAGTAATGCCTTTGGTGGCGTCTAATACCAGCAGACATACATCCGCCTCATCCATGGCCTTGATGGCGCGGATCACGGAATAGAATTCCAGGTCTTCTTCCACTTTATTCTTTCTGCGAATTCCCGCTGTGTCGATCAATACAAATTCCTTCTTGAAGAGTTTATAATAAGTATGGATCGTGTCGCGCGTGGTACCGGCAATATCACTCACAATGGTGCGCTCTTCACCTATCAGGGCGTTGAGCAATGAGGACTTTCCCACATTGGGCTGGCCGATGATCGCGAATTTCGGAAGGGCCGGAGCCTCTTCGTCTCCTCCGGATTTTTCTTGGGGTATGAGCGCGGTGATCTCGTCGAGTAATTCACCCGTGCCACTGCCCGTTATGCTCGACAGAAAATGGATATGATCAAAACCCAGACTGTAGAATTCGGTAGCGTCCAGCATCCTTTCGGGATTATCCACTTTATTTACAACCAGGAATACGGGCTTCTGCGATTGGCGCAGCACCTGGGTAATGGCTTCATCCAATGTTGTGATGCCCGTGGAAGCATCGCACATGAAGATGATGGCATTGGCTTCCTCCACCGCGATCTTCACCTGCTTGCGAATCTCCACTTCAAATACATCGGTACTGTCGGGCACAAAACCGCCCGTATCAATCAGGTTGAAGGTCTTGCCATTCCAGTCCGCCACACCATATTGCCTGTCGCGCGTAACGCCGCTCACATCGTCCACTATGGCCTTACGCTGTTCGAGCATCCTGTTAAAGAAAGTGCTCTTACCTACATTCGGCCTGCCAACAATTGCTATCGTGAATCCACTCATATTAATTCTGTCTGATCTGTCTGCCCGTTTCTCATCGTGTATGCAAGGCCGACAGTAATTTTATTGATTCATTTTCCTTTCTTTCCATGAAGGAACCGGGTTCAAACCGGGAGCAAGCAAATGCGCTCATTGATACCCATATTCTTTCAGATGAATATCATTGTCCCGCCATTTGGGTCTCACTTTTACAAATAATTCCAAAAATACTTTAGTTCCGATGAATTGTTCTATATCCTGCCTGGCGAGTGTCCCCAGCTTCTTGATCATGCTGCCTTTTCCGCCCAATATGATGGCTTTCTGTGATTCCCTCTGCACCACAATTTCCGCAGTTATTTTCGTCAGAGTGGTCTTTTCCCTGAATTCCGTCACCACCACCGTGGTATGATAAGGGATTTCTTCATGGAACAGGTCATAGATCTTTTCGCGGATCATCTCGCCCACGAAAAAGCGTGTGGGCAGGTCCGTGAGATCGTCCCCCGGAAAGAAGGGCGGGCCTTCCGGCAGGAATTCCAGGATGGCCTGGATGAGTTCGTCGAGGTTCCGCTTTTGAAGGGCGGAAATTTTCACCAGTTTTTGGCAATAGGCCTGGGAACGAAAGAATTCCTCTTTTGTTTGGATGCTCCCGGCAGACATTTCATCTATTTTATTAAGGACAACGATTGCGGGAACCCTGAGATGAAGGGACTGAAAGATGGCATGGTCTTCTTCCTGGTTTCCCGAGCCGTCAACCAGTAGCAGGGCCAGATCCGCGTCTTCGAGACTGTTCCGGACCGCCTGCATCATTTTCTCATGCAGTTTGTATTGAGGCTGAATGATACCGGGAGTGTCTGAAAATATGATCTGGTAATGTTCCGAAGTCAGGAATCCCTTGATCCTGTGCCGGGTGGTCTGAACCTTGGGGGATACAATAGCCAGTTTTTCTCCAATTAAGGCATTGAGGAGTGTGCTCTTGCCGGCGTTTGGCCGTCCGAAAATGCTGACAAAACCTGATTTCATCGTATCGTTTTCAACAGGTCCTTGAAAGGAATATTGAAAAATTCTTGCAAAGGTAATCCAACAAAAATAGTTTGGCCAATAAATACTATCAGATTACCTTTGCACTCCACATCGCGAAGTAGAGCAGCGGTAGCTCGTCGGGCTCATATCCGCCAGCTGGCGGACGGAGGTTCGAAACTTCATTTCACACAAATCTTTCCGACATTTAGCATCCTGAAATAACTTACAAACCCTGGTTTTATTGATATGTTTTCAATGGTTCCAGGAAGGAAATATTGAAAGACTTTTACCATGGCTGGTCAACAAAAATAGTTTGGCCAATAAATACTATCAGATTACCTTTGCACTCCACATCGCGAAGTAGAGCAGCGGTAGCTCGTCGGGCTCATAACCCGAAGGTCGGAGGTTCGAACCCTCCCTTCGCAACATCCGGGAGGCCTGTCATTGGAGGGCCTCTTTTTTATTTGCCTGATTCCAATACTATCCGTTGCAATGGCTTTCTCTATATTTGACGCATGAAATTCATCTGCCTGCTACTGGGTACTTTGTTGAGCTTTGGCTGCAATCACAGCAAACAGCAAAACGATGAAATCTATTCCCGCCACCTCCAGCGTCACGTTCAACTCACCATCATTCATACACCCATACCTTCCGACAAAAGCCAGTTGAACCTGTTGATCCTGAATGATGGCCAGGACCTGGAAAAAATGGGATTGAGGGAAATCCTCGACAGCCTTTTTGATAAAGGCGCCATCGAACCCCTGGTGGTTGTGGGAATTCATGCCGGAGACCGGATGCAGGAATATGGTGTGGCCGGTGAACCCGATTATATGGGTCACGGATCCAGGGCCGGCTTTTACGATAGTTTTATTGACAATGAATTGTATCCATTCGCCAAAAAAAGAGCCGGTGTCAGAAAATTCAAAAGCGTAACAATCGCGGGATGGAGCCTGGGCGGACTCTCCGCCTTCGACATCGCATGGAATCACCCGGAAAAAATTGACAGGGTGGGCGTTTTCTCGGGATCATTCTGGTGGCGGAATAAATCCACGGATGACAGCTCCTATTCCGATGAAAGAGACCGGATCATGTACGCCAAATTGAAAGCCTCCCGCAAAAGACCCAAACTGCAATATTGGTTCTACGCGGGAACCGCCGAAGAAAACTCCGACCGCGATCACGACGGGATCATTGATGTGGATGATGATACCAGGGATATCATTTCATTACTGGAAAATAAAAATATCGCCGCGCCTGGTGATATCATTTACAAAGAAACCAAAGATGGGAAACACGAATTGCCTTATTGGCGTTCCGCATTTCCTGAATTCCTGGTCTGGAGTTTTGGTAAGAGGAATTGAATTGATTCCCAAGCAACCGGCCCCATTCCACTCCCTCAATTTCCTCAACTTTTCCTGGATACCGAACTGGAACCGCTGCTCTTTATATTCCTGATCATGCCTTCTCCCCTATAATAAACATCACTGGCGCCACTGGCATCAACATTGAGTTCCTTGTTTACTGTGATCTGTATGTCTGAAGCTCCCGAAGCATGCGCATCCAGGATATCCACCGCCAGTTCATAGGCCTTCACATCACTCGCGCCGCTCAATTCGATCCTGGCCGTTCTGGCCCTGCCACTGATCCTGGAATCGGAACTGCCACTCTGATCCATGTCTAATTTGTCAAGATCAATCGCGCCCTTGAAATCGCTGGAACCCGACAAATTCAGATTCAGCTCATTACCCTTGATCACGCCATTCACATAAATATCCGAAGCTCCTGAGGCCCTGAGCTTGTTAATATTCCTGAACGAAACATAGGCCTTCATTTTTTTGTTGCCGCTATTCCAATGCAAACCCCGGTCGTTCAGGTAGATCTTCAGCTCTCCATTCTTCACTTCCGTCACAATCCGATCGCGATATTTTTCATCCGACGCACTCACCACCACGGTTTCTTCATTGCTCTGCGACAAATAGAGATCAATGGAACTGGAAACTGAAATGGCGCTGAAGCTGCCGGAAACCTGCCTCACCTGCGCGTTCTTATCATCCACAAAAACCTTATCCTGCGCATGAATATTTTTTGCCCCAAGGGCTAACAAGAAAACAAGCAATACATTTTTCATATTTATAAAATTAAATTCTGACTTAATGATTCTCATACGCGCTTAATCCTTCCTGAACCTGCCGTGGATATATTCCTGATGCCGGCATCGCCTTTCAGCCTGATATTTCCCGAGCCGCTAATACTCGCATTCACTTCTTTATTGGCTGTTATTTCTGCATTGCCGGAACCACTGATGCTGATATCCGAATAGTCAGATTGCAGGTCGTACGAATAAATATTGCCAGATCCACTCATCCTGAAATTCGAATTCTTTACCACTCCTTTGAGCCTGACATTGGAAGAACCACTTTGCTCAACTGACAGGTCACCCACATCTAAATTGCCGTCAATATTGCCCGATCCCGAAACTACCAATTCCAATTTATCGGCCTTGATTACGCCACTGCAAAATAGGCTCCCTGAGCCTGAAGAACTCAACTGATCAATTTCACTTGCGGCTACATAGGCCCTGATCTTTTTCCCTAAGGAATTCCATTCACGTCTCCACCAGTTACTGTTTTTTTGGGGATGGATATAGAGTACTCCGTCTTTTACTTCCGTGACAATTTCGTCTTTTATCTCCTGGCTGGAAGCACTAATGGCCACCACTTCTTCAGGCCCCTGTGAAATATAAAGATCAATGCTGCCCGAAACCCTGACCGCGTGAAAACCCGAGACGTTTCTTACTTCCGCATCCTTATCGTTTACAATGGTTTGGTCCTGTGCGGAGACAAAAATGCCGAGACAAATCGCATACAAAGAAAATATCCATTTTTTCATCCTGTAATATTGAAGATTAATAATTATGCAAAACAATCAATTCATTTTCGCTACGCTGCCACCTCCACTGATCGAGCTCCTTTTTACCGTGCCCGTCCCCTTATAATGTACATCGCTGCCGCCGCTGCTTCGCACCGACAATGTTTTGTTCACCGTAATGCTGATATCGCTTCCGCCACTCGCCTCAATGGTACAATCTTCTGCGGCCAGCCCATCTCCATCGAAATTGCCTCCTCCACTGGCATCAATGGAGGCATTTCCTGAACTGCCTGCTATTTTCACAGAACTTCCGCCACTCATGTCAACCGACAATTCCCTGACAGCAACCCTGCCATTAAAACCACCACCGCCTGACAAATGCAAACGCAGGGCTTCACCTTTAAGTTCACCCTCGGCAATAATACCCGAACCACCCGATGCGCCTAATTCGTCTAGGTGAGTGTATGAAACATATGCAACTATATTAGCCCTGTCACTCTTGTGCCAATTCCAGGGAGCGGCCGCGTTTTCAACATAAATTCTCAAAACGCCGTCTTTCACATCGGTCTTGATCTTATCCAGTCTATCGGCTTCATCCGCTCCCAATACCAGTTTTTCCACATTCCCTTTGGTAATAACCAGGTTTATCCCGTTCGAGACCCTAATTCCATGAAATCCGGGAACCTGGCGCTCCTGGGTGTATTTTTCATGCACCACCCTGCCTTCCTGCGCCCTGGTGACCAGGGAAAAAATCAAACCTAAAATAACCAATGATTTCTTCACCATAAGCGGTTTCAGGGTTATACGATCAGTCTGCATAAATGTTACAATTTTTGGTAAATATTTTTTATCTACACTAACTTTGTGCCTGATTGCTGTCGCTCTCATGTTTAAATCGCATGATGAGCCAGTCCCTCGGGGTGCTTGAACCCTTTCGTAAATGCCTAAGGCAGAAATGAAAGGGGTAAGGCTGAGAAAATACCCGTAGAACCTGAACAGGATAATGCCTGCGCAGGGAAGGATGAGTCCTCACATCTCTCCTTTCCTGTTTTTGTAAACCTGGCCAAGACCGTGAGTGCTGATTAACGCAGGTCCGCGGCTGATAACAAAAACAGAAAATGCTCAAAAAATGGATCTTCACCACAGCCACTTTGCTGTCATCAATGCTGGCACTGGCACAAGGGACAATTAAGGGACAAGTCAGGGAAGCCGATGTTGCATCTCCCATACCCAATGCTACGGTAAGCCTTTCCAACGGCCCAAACACCCTCTCCGATGAAAATGGGTATTTCCAATTTCGGAACCTGAGACAGGGGAATTATGAACTTCATGTAAGCAGCGTCGGCTACCGATCTTTTACAGGCACCGTTTCAACGGACCAGAATTCCATCCTGGTAGAACTGCAAAAAATAGAACTGCTGATGCAACCCATTGAGATCAGGACAGTCAGGGCAGGCGAAAAATCGCCTTTCACAAAAACCAATATTTCAAAGCCCGAAATTGAAAAACTCAACCTGGGGCAGGACCTGCCATTCATCCTTGACCAGACGCCTTCTGTAGTAGTGAATTCCGACGCTGGTAATGGCGTGGGCTATACTGCTATCCGAATCCGCGGTACGGATGCCACCCGCATCAATATCACGCTCAACGGAATACCCTATAACGACGCGGAATCGCAGGGGAGTTATTTCGTGGACCTCCCTGATTTTATTTCTTCCGTCAATAATATGCAGGTGCAGCGTGGCGTTGGCACCAGCAGCAATGGAGCCGGCGCATTCGGAGCCACCATCAACCTGAGCAGCAATGAATTCAATGAGAAGGCCTACGGCGAATTGAATAACAGTTTTGGTTCCTTCAATACCTGGAAGCATACCCTAAGAGCGGGAACCGGTCTCCTCAATAACCACTTCACCGTGGATGCCAGGCTTTCGCAAATCGGCAGCGACGGATTCATTGACAGGGGCGCCAGCAATCTAAAATCATTCTATATTTCCAGCGCGTACTATGATAAATCATCTTCACTCAGGCTCAATATCATTTCGGGAAATGAAAAGACCTACCAGGCATGGAATGGAATACCGGAAGCAAAATTGCGGGGCAGCAGGGATGAACTGGATGCTCACTACCAGAGAAACGCAGGTTCGCTTTATTTCACAAGTGCCGATTCCATCAATCTTTATCAATCAGGAAACAGAACCTATAATTATTTCACCTATCAAAACCAGACCGACAATTATCAACAGGATCATGGGCAATTGTTCTTCAATCACTCATTCAATGAGCGCTTCAGCTTTAATACGGCTTTTTTTGTGACTCATGGTAAAGGTTATTACGAAGAATACAAGCCTCAGCAGGAATATGTTTCATACGGCCTGACTAATCCTGTAATCGGGAATGTCACTTTACAGCAAACGGATCTCATTCGCCAGCTTTGGTTGGACAATTACTATTATGGCAATGTCAGTTCCCTCCAATATAAATATAAGGGCACTCAATGGATTCTCGGAACCGGATGGAACCGATACGATGGCAATCACTATGGCAAAGTAATTTGGGCAGAAACGGGCATTCCCAAAGATTATACCTGGTATCGCCTGGATGCAAAGAAGATAGACTTCAATGCCTACTCAAAGCTGCAACAGAAACTGGGACTGCATTGGGAAGGCTTCGCCGATTTCCAATACCGCCGCGTGAAATATGATCTCAACGGTTTCAGAGACAATCCGGGACTGATCATCAGCAAGACTTACAATTTCATAAACCCTAAATTGGGTATTAGCTATAGCCAGGGTGAATGGTTTGGATATTTGAGCTATGCCCTCGCCAATAAGGAACCAAACCGCGATGATTTTGAAGCGGGCCTTACTCAGCAACCCAAACCGGAATCACTTCACGATTTTGAAATGAGCCTTGCAAAAAGGAATTACAATTTATCCTGGGCTGCCACACTATACTATATGCTTTACAGAAATCAACTGGTAATAACCGGCAAGGTGAATGACGTGGGTTCTTATACCAGAACCAATATTCCGAATAGCTATCGGGCGGGTCTGGAGCTTCAGAGTACCTGGAAGCCACTTGCCTGGTTCTATGCAAGCGCCAATCTCAGCCTCAGCGAAAACAAAGTGAAGAATTTTAATGAGTACCTGGATGATTATGACAATGGTGGCCAAAAATCAAATTCATATTCCAAATCCGATATCGCTCTTTCGCCTTCGGTAGTGGGCGCTGCAACATTGAGTTTTCTACCCACGAAAAATTGGGAGCTGGCGGTCCCCGCAAAATATGTAGGCAGGCAGTATTTGGACAATACAGGCAAGGATTCACGCAGCCTGAATCCATTCTATGTCCAGAATTTCAGAAGCATTTATACCCTGCATCAATTTATTTTCAGTGAGATTCATCTGATCCTGCAGGTAAATAACTTGTTCAACAAGGAATATGAGCCCAATGGCTATACCTATAGTTATATTTATGGGGGCGAGACGATCACTGAAAATTTTTACTATCCCATGGCAGGAAGAAACTTCATGGCAGGAATCAATTTGAAGTTCTAGTCCATTTCGCATTGGCGAATTTGACATCATATCTCCTGCGGTCACGGCAATGGCAATCAAATTTGAAGATATTCGGAGTATGGGGATTATTCAGGCATCAGTATTCAATATATTCAGCTGGCAGCAGTTTTCTTTTTTATCTTTAGACAGATTGATCATAATATATGCGACGGCTTTTGTTTTTCATTTTGTTTCTTGCCTGGTGCCAGAATTCTGCTTTGGCACAGCGGGTAGGGACTATTGAAGTAAGGGCGGGGAATCATACCAGCTTTCGCGCTCCACTACGGGCTCAATTGCCAAGGCCGCTCAAAGGTTCGAACGATTGGCTGCTGGTGGATTTGAAGACCGGGAAAAAGTTTCCCGCACAATTGCTGGATAGCCTGGGCTTGATTTTTATTCCGCCTGACAGCATTCCGGCGGGCAGCATCGCCAGGTATGAAATCCGAAAAGCAAAGCTCTTAGTAGGAAAACCACCGGTCACCATCCAAAAAGAAAAAGAAGGTCTGCTTATTAGTGTAGGGAACAGGCCGGTATTTTTCTACCATACAATGGAATCCCTTCCTCCGGCAGACAGTCCCACTTACTACCGCAGAAGCGGATTCATTCATCCTTTGTACAGTCCCGACGGGAAAATTATGACAGACGATTTTCCTCTTGGCCATATTCACCAGCATGCGATTTTCATGGCTTGGGTCAACACGAGATTCAGAAATGAATTTGTGGATTTCTGGAATCAGCACCTGCAAAAAGGCACGGTTGAACATGTTGATGTGATGGCGATCCGGGAGGGACCAGTTTGCGCGCAACTAAGGGCGAGCCTTCGTCATAAGAGTTTCAAATTCGGGGAAGTGTTAAAAGAGATTTGGCTCATCACTATCTATCCATTTTCAGATCATTTTCTGTTCGATCTCGAGTCTGAGCAGGTCAATACCAGCAGTGACACCTTATTTCTCAACCAATACCATTATGGCGGACTGGCATTCCGGGGCAGCAGGGAGTGGAATCCGGATGATAAAACGCATTTTAGAAAAAACTGGCATATTCTCACAAGCGAAGGAATCATTGATACCCTAGCCAATCATACACATGCCCGATGGGTGGATGCCTGGGGCGAGATTGATGGTGGTACAGCGGGAACTACAGTCCTGGCCCATCCAACGGACTTCAGGTATCCTCAGGCAATCAGGGTGCATCCCACCATGCCTTATTGGTCCTTTGCACCAGTGATTGATGGGGCATTCTGGCTCGCACCCGGGGAACCCTACCGTTCAAAATACCGGTATTACGTGCACCGTGGCGCTCCTGATAAAACTAAAATTGAAAAATTGAATGATGATTGGGTAGATCCTCCAACCGTAACGGTTCACATTCCCTGAATGATATTGTATGCAGTATAAAAAAAGCCGCGTTTTCCGCGCAATCCGTGTAATCAGCGTAATCAGCTATAATACTTCTCCAGCCATACCAACATTCCGCCCGCGAGGTTCCTGGTATTGCTGAATCCAAGAGTATCGAGAATAAGGCAAGCCTGGCCACTTCTGTTTCCACTCCTGCAATAACAAATGACTTCGGAATCCCTGAGGTCTTCCAGATCTTCCACCTGCATGCTCTGGATCTTGCCGAGAGGGTATAGAGTTCCACCAATATTGAATTCGGCATTTTCCTGGGGTTCCCTCACGTCAATCAGGTTCAATTTTTCACCCGCGTCAATTCTTGATTTCAATTCTTCAGCCGTGATGATCTGCATTTCTTAATATTTATGCCTCAAATATAATCGATATCCTGATCATTAATATTCGCTGGACGGGGCTCCTCCTACCGGGGGTTTTACCATCAGGCTGTCGGTTTTCCGCTCCGGTTTCTCTACACTCAGCCAGATATCTATCATCTGCCCCTGTCTCATCCGGTTCAACTTCCTTGCAAAATTGAGTCTTTCCGGTTGCTGACGATACACATAGGCGGCGAGGGTATCTCTTACTTCGGATTCGGGAACCACACTGCCCAGCATGATCCCATTCGCCTCCAGGTATGTTTTCGCTTCTTCATAAGTCATTCCGAATAAATCAGGAACAGCCATATCTTCATTGCCCAGTCCCGCCCCCAGAACCAGGGAGATGGTGCTTCCCATTTCAATCTTCGTTCCGGGTTTGATATCTGCGCCTTTGAACAGTTGATCCAATACCGCATTCTTCGCGATATCAGGTTTATAGCTGGTATCGCCTAGTTTCAGGCCACGGGCCCTCATCTCAATATCCGCATTTCTGAAACTCATGCCTACCAGGTTTGGCATTTCTATAATCGGCGGAATCGCACGGTTCACTGTAAGATACACGGTACGATTGACTTTCACTGAGGCATCAGGTTCAGGGAATTGTTTCACCACCGTAAGTTTCTGAATCGTATCATAGTACACCGAGTCCTGCACCACCACTTCAAATCCCTGTTGCTCCAGGAGTTTCGTGGCTTCGTCAATATTCCTGCCTTTTATATCCGGGATCTTCAGGTAAGTTCCGTGATGGGTGAAGTATTCCAACGACTGGAAAAAAACAAAGACTCCAAGGAGAATGATAACAAAAGCGGTCAGGAGGCTTAACCACAAAGGGCGATTCGTAATGAATTTGAACATGAGCTGGAAAATTCTGAATTATTTTTATGAATCCCTGACCACCCCGGGAACTGTTTCACCTACCATTGATACACACACCACGATCTTACTTTACTAATTCCGAACCTATAATCATTTCAGGTGATGCAATTGGGGAATGGCTAATGCATCGTCAATCAAAGCCGAATAAAATTCCTTCAATGTCCATCCCATGGCCCTCACCTGCTGTGGCACTATGCTGGCCGCGCTCTGGCCCGGCACGGTGTTGATCTCAAGCAAATATGGAGCCTTCTTTTCTTCATTGTATATGAAATCCATTCGCACGACCCCCCTGCAGTTAAAGATTTGGAATACTTTACGGGCTATCTCCCTGATCTGCCCCGCAACCTGTTCCTCTATTTTCGCGGGCGTGATTTCTTCAGACATTCCAGCAGTATATTTTGCTTCATAATCGAAGAATTCCTTTTTGCTGATTACTTCGGTTATGGGTAAGACTGTGATGCCCTTTACTGTTTTACATACTCCAACTGTAAATTCCCTTCCAGCGATAAATTCCTCTATCAATACCTGGTCGTCTTCTTTGAATGCTTTCTCCAGGGCTGCCGATAAATTTTCGGGCATGACCACTTTGCTCATCCCAATGCTGGAGCCGCCATTATTGGGTTTCACAAATACAGGCAGGCGAAGCTGCTTCAAAATCTCCTCCGGGCTGGTGAGTTCCTGTTTGAAAAGGTGCAATGATTTTGCCACATGCAAGCCGGCGAATGCTGCCACGGCAACCGTATATCTCTTATTGAAAGTAAGGGCGGAAGTCGCGCAATCGCAGGTTGTATAAGGAAGATTCATCAGGTCGAAATATCCCTGCAATTTTCCATCTTCACCAGGTGTGCCATGGATCCCAATAAGGACCGCATGGAAAAATATCTTTTTTTCATTTACCTGCAATGAAAAATCATTCTTGTCAATGGTTATTTTCACGCCTTCCGATGATTCATAGGTCCATCCATCAGGCCGGATATCAATCTTATAGATATTGTATTTATCCTTATCTACATTATGCATGATGGTAATGGCGCTCTCATAGGAAATCACTGACTCACCGGAATAGCCGCCTGTAACGAACGCGATATTGGGTTTCATTCAAGAATATAGTTTGCCTGTAAAGAAACGATTTTTGCTTTCAATTTATGATATGGCGCTGTAAGATTGAATCTCTTTTTAATGAAATCTTAGGATATAGGCCGTCCTCTTCATCCATCTCAGCAATGCCTCAAATCCGGCTCCTGCCCGGAATTCTTTGCTTCTCATTGATCCTTGCCAATTCCCTGGTTGCCGGTATCGAGCACCATTTTCCATTTCCCGTTATCCTGTCTCCTCCAGATGGAGACATAGGTGCCCTTATAAGTGGAATCCTTTATTTGCATACTGTAGATTCCATAGGTAAACCCGAGGTCTCCTGACTTTGACATGTCGGCTCCCTGGGGCTCCCAAGTGAGGGTAAAACTGGAATCTTCAATGGAACTGAGGTAGTCCACCGCGAAGGCGCCCACCAGGGGAAGGTGGTTTTGGCGCAATAGTACGCCCTCATCTTCTATATATTCAATGAAAGCCTGTTTCATCCCGGCTTCTTTGGACCGATTTGAGAAATCCATGTCCGTCTGCTGCATTTCGTTTAAAGCGTTCATCTGATCTGTAGGCTTGTGAAATTCCCAGTTGCAGGCGGTCAGAAAAGGGATCGCGGCCAGCATCAGTAGAAATAATTTTTTCATGGCATATTAATTAAATGAAAGAGGTGAAGGACTTCCTTGATGCCTTCACCTCGTAGCGGGAAATATCACCCGCCTGTAGCTGGCGTAATAAGCGCCACAATTTATAATTTACGGCTTAGTCGAATGAATCCGGTTTCATGAAAGGTATTGCTGAAATACCGGTTTCACTCAGCTTCCAGTTGATTCGATCGTCAGATTCCAAAACGGCGATCATTATACATGCAGCCGCTCTTTCTTTGCCAGCAGTTCTTCCACCGTTTCCTTGTACATTTCATCAGGAACGCAGCAATCAACCGGACAAACGGCAGCGCACTGAGGTTCCTCATGAAATCCCTGACATTCGGTACATTTATTGGGCACGATATAATATATGTCAACACTGATTGGCGGGTTCCGCTGCTGTGCATCAATGGCAGTTCCATCCATCATCGTATAAGCTCCTTTGATTGTAGTGCCATCGGCAATGGCCCATTCCACGCCTCCTTCATAAATAGCATTATTGGGACATTCTGGTTCACAAGCTCCGCAATTGATACATTCTTCCGTGATTTTTATAGCCATACTAATATACGTTTTATGTGGGTTGGTTTTCGGATTAGATTTGCACAGCAAATATACTTAGATCCGAACTAAAATGATATGCTGAATTTACAACAACGAATTCAAATATTGGCTGAATCAGGCAAATATATGCTGAGTGATGCGGAGCCCTGGAAACTAGCCCGGATGAGGGCATCAGAAAAGAATGCATGGTTCACCCCCGAATTCATTGACAGCGCAGTAAGAAATATCGCCCTGCAATTCCTGGACGAAAAAAACCTGCGGATCTGGGCAGGAGACTATAACATCGCAGCCGAAAATCCAAGACCAATCAATATCGGAATCGTGATGGCAGGCAATATTCCCCTGGTAGGTTATCATGATTTTTTATGCGCCTTCGTAAGCGGGGAAAAGCAAACCATAAAACTTTCCTCAAAGGATGATGTCCTGCTAGACCACCTGGTCTCGGTTATGATTTCCTTTGATGAAAGGGTTGCCGGATACCTTCAATTCGCGCCTATGCTAAAGGGTTGTGACGCTTATATTGCTACCGGCTCAAACAACTCGGCCAGATATTTTGATTATTATTTCAGGAAATACCCACATCTGATACGCCGTAACCGCAGCTCCATAGCGATTTTGGATGGAACTGAATACCCGGATGAATTGAGCCGGCTTGCCGACGACGTTTATATGTATTTCGGACTGGGTTGCAGGAATGTTACCAAGATCTATGTGCCCGACGGATACGATTTTCTACCCCTTCTCGATGCCTTTAGAAAATACGATTACGTGATTGAGAATCACAAATACAAGCATAACTACGACTACAACCTCGCCATACATATTATAAACAGGGATTATTATATGAGCAATGGCTCCATCCTGCTGTTCGAAAACCCATCTATTTTCTCGCCCGTCTCCCAATTGCATTTCGAATATTACCAGGATCCCCGAGAGATAAATTCCGGTCTCAATAGCCAGGACATCCAATGCATGGTGGGCCATGATTATCTGCCCTTTGGCCATGCGCAGTCACCCAAATTGGAAGACTATGCCGACGGCCTGGACACTTTGAAATTCGTACTCGGCATTCAAAAATAAGAGCCTGGCCTGATCAGTTGAATTGATTCATGATAATGTTCCTGAAGGAGAATCTGAAATGCCTGGCGCGCTTCCGTGATCTAACAAATGGATCAAATTCCTGCAGGCTCCGGCAAGAGAGGCTGGAATGCTCATCCACACTGAATCTGGCAGGGCGGGCCGGGGCAAAAGCAGCCTTACCATTTGTAACACAATAACATTCCTTAACAATTTACTTAATCATTCTGTTGTAATTTTAATCTGATTTCTTAAATTACGAAGGTCTTCCTAATCATTTGTTAAACCGGCCATGGCCAATGTGACAATTTGTACGTTGAAAACTAAATTGCAGGCAGAGGCATATTTTTTGCTTAATAACCCTGTCAGACTCAAATAAAATTATTCATTAAGATAAAATCCAGAAAAGCGATGAAACTCAAACATGTGGTAATGACGGTCCTGATCAGCGCCGTCACATCATTTGGGGTGATGTATGGTTATAATCATTTCACTTCCAAACATATTGCCTTGCAAGAAGGGTTAAAAGTCCCTGCTAACTACGCGGGTATGTTTGACAGTAACAATAATAACAATGGTCCTGCCCCTGCTGATTTTGAACAGCCTGCCAAGACTGCTATTCCCGCCGTGGTGCATATCACCACTGTGATAGGAAAAGAGCAGGCCAGTAATAATCTTCCAAAGAAGAAAAATCCATTTGAGGGTCTGCTTCCTGACGATTTCTTCGACGATTTCTTCGGAGGTCCCCAGGCGAGAACCATTCCGCAGAGAGCTTCCGGCTCTGGTGTGATCATCAGCGAAGATGGTTATATCGTGACCAATAATCACGTCATTGACGAAGCCAACGAAATCAAAGTGACGCTGAATAATAAGAAATCATATGTTGCCAAAATAGTTGGAACTGATCCCAGCAGTGATCTTGCGGTTCTGAAGATTGATGCCAAGGCATTGCCCTTCATGCTCTATGGCAATTCAGATAATGTACAGGTAGGCCAATGGGTATTGGCAATCGGATATCCTCTCAATCTGGAAACCACGGTAACTGCCGGTATCATAAGCGCGAAAGGAAGGAACCTGGGTTTGAACCAGCAAAAAAGCGCCACACCCATCGAATCGTTTCTACAGACAGACGCCGCGGTGAACCAGGGCAATAGTGGTGGCGCGCTTGTCAATACAAATGGCGAGCTGATCGGAATCAACTCCGCGATCGCCTCTCCAACTGGTTCCTATGCCGGTTATTCCTATGCCATACCCGTAAATATTGTAAAGAAAATTGTGAATGACCTGGTACAATTCGGAACAGTACAGAGAGCCTATCTGGGCATATCCTATCTACCGGACTATGCTCCGGATTCAGAAAAAGAGAAAGTGGGATATAAAGATGGCATTGGAGTGTATGTGAGAGAAGCTGCAAAAGATGGAGCCGCTGCCGCTGCCGGAATCAAGGCCGGGGATTATATCACCCGCATCAATGGCGCCAAAGTTGTCAACGGTAATGAAATGGTAGAACAGATCGCGAGGTTAAAACCCGGCGACAAGACATCCGTATCTTACCTGAGAGACGGAAAAGAATTATCTGCCAATGTAACCTTGAAAAATAAGACCGGGACCTACGACATAGTGAGGACTTCTCCTCTCGATGAACTGGGAGCCGAATTCGTAACACTTGACAAGAAAAAATCTGCAGAATACGGTCAAGCAGGAGGCGTGCTCGTAAAGAAGATCGCCGGCAATGGATTAATAGATGAGCAGACCCGGATGCGTGATGGCTTTATTATCGTGCGCGTAAACGGCGATGAAGTGAAGAGTGTTGACGAATTGAAATCCGCCGTTCAAAAAGCCGGCAAGAACATAAGACTCGAAGGATTTTACCCCGGATATGAAGGCGTGTACACTTATGACCTGAGTAAAGACGGCCAGTAATAATATTCGAACCAGAAAAAAAGCCGGACTCGAATCGTCCGGCTTTTTTTATTCTTGTATTCGATACTTCTTGCGAGTAGGATTATGATGCATATCAAAGGGGATCTTTCTTTCTCCTTCGCCAAAAAAAATCCTGACTGTCTGGAAATTTGGCGCGAAGTTTTTTGAAGCTGCTATATTCCTGCTACATTTTCAAGGCCCGCACTCATTTGAAATATACCTTGTATCCCCATTGGGGCAATTCAAATTGGGAATCAGGGCCGCAGACCTTTTTTTGACCGCTGAATAATTCCTTGAAATTACCCGAAATGCCCGCCTGCGATAAAACAAACTTACTTGGGTAAGGCGAGAGGTTGAGCAGGACCAATACTTCTTGCTCACCTTTTTTTCTCAGGAATGCCAGTATGCCGCTGTCGGTAGAAATAGACAGGATAGTTGTCTCTACATTTTTGTCGGCTGCCGCAAGGGCCGGATGTGAGCTATGCAGAGATAATAGCTTGCGGTAGAATTCCTGTAGTTCAAATTTGCCGGTCCATGCTATCTGATCCTTGTCGAAGAATTTCAGTCTCTTGAGATTCGGCAATTCCTGCCCGCTGTAAACCAGTGGCACTCCTTTCCAGGTGCAACTGAACACGGCGAGGGCCTTTGCCATATCGCCATATTTTTCATATTCAGTACCGTTCCAGGTATTTTCATCATGGTTGGAAGTAAAAAACAATCCACTAGTTTCCGGGGGAAGGATTTCCTGGTATTTTTTCAAAACGTCCAGAAGCAGGCCAGGTTCGCGTTGCTTCTTGTAGAAATCTTCAGTCTTGTGCATCCAGGTCCAGGTATATGCTACATCAAACACGTCCATATAATCAGGACTATCCAGGGGATCAAATTCGCCTAGCCAGAACAGTGGTTTGGGGCCATCCAACAGCGTCCTTGCCTTTTGCCAAAACACCAGTGGGACCCATGAAGCCAGGTCACAGCGGAATCCATCTATCTTACATTCCTTTACCCAGAATTGCATGGCGGTAATCATGTCTTTCACCATGGCGGGATTGTTGTAGTCCAATTCTATGATGTCTGCCATACCTGGCGCCAGCTTGAAGCCACCACTGCTGTCTTTTTCGTAATAGTCGGGGTGCAATTTGGTCCAGACATGATCCCAGCCCGTATGATTAGCCACCCAGTCGATGATCACTTTGAATCCCATCGCATGTGCTTCTACCACCAGATTCTTAAAATCATCCAGGGTTCCGAATTCGGGGTTGATGGCGGTATAATCGGAACAGGCATAATAACTTCCCAATGAGCCCAGCCTTTTTTCCTTTGAGATTGCCGTTATGGGCATGAACCAAATGGTTTCGACCCCCATTTTTTTCAACCTGGGCAATTGTTTCGCGAACGCATTAAAACTCCCTTCAGGCGTGTACTGGCGAATATTCACCTCATACACATTTGTGTGATTTCGCCATCCTACTCTCTTAAAATTACTACTCATACTATTCCTTTGCCTGATTGGATTTTTTGAAATGACAAAACCGGTATCGATGCAGCTGAGAATTATGACGGCTGCTATTCCGATCATAAATTGCCGGGCCATGATTTTTTGGAAAGATAAGTAAATATGAATTCAGAGCCACGCCGGGCTCTGCAGGCTCCGGTAAGGCCCTGCTGGCTTTTGACTGTGGGCTTCGTACCTTTGCACATCCCTATTGAAGGTTATGAAACAATTTAATGTTCCCATAATATATCGAAGTCCGTTGATTTCCGCAATCAAGCAAAGGCGGAAAATGGATGACAGGATGAAAAAAGATTTCAGTCCCACCCTCTTGGATTTCGGTCCCTTGCAAATATATCTGGCCAGGCATTTCGGATTTTGCTATGGAGTGGAAAACGCAATCGAAATCGCCTTCCGAACTATCGAGGAAAATCCCGAACGCCGCATTTTTCTACTGAGTGAAATGATCCATAACCCGCATGTTAACGAAGACCTCCTGGAAAGAGGTGTTCATTTCCTGCAGGATACCAACGGCAGGCAACTGATCCCATTCGAAGAACTGAAGCGGGAAGATATTGTAATCATCCCCGCCTTTGGCACCACTTTAGACATTGAAGAAAAATTAAGAGGAGCCGGCCTGCAAATTGAAGAGTTCAATACCACTTGCCCATTTGTTGAAAAAGTTTGGAACCGCTCCGAACAAATAGCCAAAAGAGGATATAGCGTGATTGTTCATGGCAAGCCCAGGCATGAGGAAACCAGGGCCACTTTTTCTCATAGCGCGGTCAAGGCTCCCACGGTGATTGTGAATGATATGAACGAGACAATCGAACTGGCCCGCTTTATTACCGGTGAACGACCTGCTCCGGATTTCTACCGCGAATTCAAGGGTCGCTATTCTGAAGGCTTTGACGCGGAACGCGACCTGCAATGCATCGGTGTGGTGAACCAGACCACCATGCTAGCGAGCGATACGCAGGCCATAGCAGACTATTTGAAGCAGGTGATGATGCAACAATACCGCTTAAACGAAGATACTATCGGCGCCCGCTTTGCCGATACCAGGGACACTTTATGCTATGCCACCAATGATAATCAGACTTCGGTGACTGCCATGCTGGATACGGAGGCAGATCTCGCGATTGTGATCGGGGGATACAATAGCTCCAATACTTCACATCTCGTGGAATTATGTGAAAACAGGCTGCCCACCTATTTTATACGGAATGAAGACAAGATTTTATCCCGCCAGGAGATCCTGCATTATCATTTTAAGAACAAGGAAGAACGGGTCACACATGATTTCTTACCTTCCAAACCTGTTGCCAGGATCCTGATTACAAGCGGAGCTTCCTGTCCCGATGCTTTGGTGGAGGCAGTGATCAGCAAGCTGGCTTCCCTTTATGCGTTGGAGGAAAGGGTGGATGAAATGGTCAAGGCATTTCAATAAATTCCGATATTATAATTCAGGCTCCGAGCTTTTTTCGAGCGAGACCCAGGGTAAATTGCAGTTGTTCTTCCTTAGTCATATTTGAATTGTCCAATTCAATCGCGTCGGTTGCCATTCTCAGTGGGCTTACATCACGGTGAGAGTCGATATAATCCCTCATTTCAACATTGGCCATTACTTCCTCAATGGTGATATTGGGATTCCTGGCAAACATTTCCTTGAATCTTCGCTCGACCCTCACTGTAATATCCGCCGTCATGAAGATTTTCAATTCCGCCTTGGGAAATACTACGGTTCCAATATCCCTTCCGTCCATGACGATGCCTTTTAGCTTTCCCATTTTCCTTTGTTGGGCGACTGCAAATGTCCTTACCGCTTTAACGGTTGCCACTTCGCTCACTTTTTCCGCAACCACCAGGTCGCGGATGACATATTCCACATTTTCACCGTTGAGGAAAATTTCTGATCGCCGGGTTTCGGGATTGACTGAAAATTCCAATTCTATGTTCTTCAACGCTGCTCTTACCGCTCTTGGTTTTGTCCAGTCAATGTGGTTACGCAGAAAATACAGAGTAATAGCGCGGTACATGGCACCGCTGTCAATATAAAGGTAATTCAACTCTTTGGCCAGATCCCGGGCCAAGGTGCTCTTGCCGCAGGAAGTCCAGCCGTCAATGGTTATGATAATTTTCTTGGCATTCATGGCAATCAAATGTCGCAGTAAAATTGAAACAAAAAAACAGGAAAAGCAACTTATGAATCATAAACCCTATGAACAAATCCGAATTTTTGGGGCAAAGAGAAAGCTCTTCAATCCCAGTCAGGTGAGTGCATAAAAAAGCCGGCTTTTGAAAAGCCGGCTTTAAGAAAATATGATTAATGATCAATTAAGCTTCTGATTTCTCTTTCCTGCTCCCTTCTTTCAAAGTGAATCTCAATTTTGAATTTTCTTTGTCGAGGTCGGCGATCATCACATCACCCACTTTGATGCTCATATTCAGGATTTCCTCGGCCAGGGGATCTTCCAGGTATTTCTGAATGGCCCGGTGCAAAGGACGTGCGCCAAATTGCTGGTCATATCCTTTTTCGGCAATAAAGCTCTTCGCTTCTTCTGTCAGTTCCAAGGAGAATCCCAGGTTATTCAGCCTCTTCATCACACCCTTCATCAGTATATCAATGATCTGGAAGATATGTTCCCTCGTAAGGGTATTGAAGACCACTACATCGTCGATCCTATTGAGGAATTCGGGGCTGAATGTGCGCTTGAGCGCTTTTTCAATTACAGCCTTATTGTTTTCGTCGGTAGTTTGCTGCCTGGCCGCCGTGGCGAATCCAACGCCCTCACCAAAGTCCTTCAACTGGCGTACACCGATATTGGAGGTCATAATGATCAGAGTGTTTTTGAAATCGACTTTCCTGCCAAGGCCGTCGGTTAACTGGCCATCGTCCAATACCTGCAAAAGGATATTGTAAATGTCGGGGTGCGCTTTTTCAATTTCATCGAGCAGCACTACCGAATAAGGTTTACGTCTAACCTTTTCTGTTAGCTGGCCACCTTCTTCATATCCCACGTATCCGGGAGGCGCGCCGATCAGACGGCTCACCGTGAATTTTTCCATGTATTCGCTCATGTCGATACGGATCAGGGAATCGTCTGAATCGAACATATACCTCGCCAGGGCCCTCGCCAATTCCGTTTTACCAACGCCGGTTGGTCCCAGGAAAATGAATGATCCAATGGGTTTCTTGGGATCTTTCAGGCCTACGCGGTTACGCTGTATGGCCTTGACCACAACCTGAATGGCCTGCTCCTGTCCCACAACAGCGCTCTTGAGGTCATCAGCCATTCTCCTGAGTTTTTCCGTTTCTGCCTGGACCATTCTCTTCACGGGAATGCCCGTCATCATACTCACTACTTCGGCTATGGCTTCTTCGTCTATTGGATAGCGTTTGTGTTTACTTTCTTCTTCCCAATGCGCTTTGGCCTTTTCCAAATCTTCCTGCAGGCGTTTTTCGTTGTCCCGGAGTGAAGCGGCTTCTTCGAAACGCTGGCTTTTCACCACTTTGTTTTTTTCCTGTTTGATGTCCTCTATCTTTTTCTCCAGGTCAACGATCTCCGGGGGCACGTTAATATTCTTCAGATGCACCCTCGCTCCTACTTCATCCATCACATCAATCGCCTTGTCGGGCAGAAGCCTGTCAGTCACATAGCGATCGCTCAACTTCACGCAGGCGTCTATGGCTTCTTCGGAATAGGTGACATTATGATATTCTTCGTATTTGGTTTTAATGTTCTGCAGGATCTGAATGGTTTCCTCCACGCTGGGAGGATCTACCATCACCTTCTGGAAACGGCGGTCGAGTGCTCCGTCCTTCTCGATATACATCCTGTATTCATCCAGGGTGGATGCACCGATGCATTGCAATTCTCCCCTGGCCAATGCCGGTTTGAATATGTTGGAAGCATCGAGCGATCCGCTGGCGCCACCGGCACCCACGATTGTATGGATTTCATCAATGAACAGGATCACGTCGCGGTTTTTTTCCAGCTCATTCATGATGGCTTTCATTCTTTCTTCAAACTGCCCGCGATACTTGGTGCCTGCCACCAGCGCGGCAAGATCAAGTGACACCACGCGCTTATCAAATAGAACGCGTGACACTTTTCTCTGTACGATGCGTAGCGCCAGCCCTTCCACAATAGCGGTCTTACCAACTCCCGGTTCCCCGATAAGAATGGGGTTGTTCTTCTTACGCCGGGAGAGTATCTGAGAAACCCTTTCAATCTCTTCTTCTCTTCCTACAATCGGGTCGAGTGCGCCCATTTCTGCCAACCTCGTAATATCCCTGCCGAAATTATCCAGCACCGGAGTCTTACTCTTGGCATTGCCGGATTGTCCTGATTTGGATTTTTGCTGATAGCTTTTTTTCTCTTCATCAAAATCATCATCAGGATCATCGGTGTACTCGCTGCGCACATCATTACTCTTCACCATGCCTAATTCATTTCTAAATAGGTCGTAGTCCACGTCGAATTGATTTAGAATTTGTGTAGCAATATTTTCCTTGTTCTTGAGAATCGAAAGCATCAGGTGCTCCGTCTCAACCGTAGGGCTCTTCAGAGCCTTGGCCTCTAGCACGGTTACCCGAATCACTTTCTCCGCTTGCTTGGTTAAGGGTAAACTATTGATATTGGCAATATTCTTACCAGTCTTATCCTTTACTGCCAGCTCCACTTCCTTTCTCAACTCATACAAGTCCACGTTCAGGTTCTTCAAAATCTTCACCGCCATATTTTCACCTTCACGTATCAATCCCAACAGTAAATGCTCCGTACCAATAAAATCATTCCCTAGTCTCAAAGCCTCCTCCCTGCTAAACGAAATGATCTCTTTAACCTGGGCCGAAAAGTTATTATCCATTTAAATTGAATTTATTTTGACACAATACAATAATAACGAATATTTTTGACTTCTGATTACTAGAACATTGCAGGAGAGCATATTATTGTGTGGCTGGCAACAGTTTATCAACTAAGTTCCCGCCGGCCTCCATTCGTCCCCGTAAACCTGACCAACCGGCTTTTAAGCAGGTTGACATCCGGACTGAATCCTGCAAAAATCCAAATAAACATAGTCGCATCTCCCATGAATGTCAAAATCAATACCAAGGAGAAATTCCATGTCATAACGCTGAATGTTCCCGTTTTGGCTGCTAATATGACAGAAGATTTGACGCGATTGTTCCTGAATTGCATTCAAAATCCTGTTAAAAACATAATTCTTAACATGGAGCATGTGAAGGAGTCAGACCCCGGCATTGGAACTTTTCTGCTTTCTGAACAAGAAAAAGCCAATGAAAACAAACGGTCTTTCGTAATATGCAAGCTTCGGCCGGAAGTTGAAAAAATGCTGGGGAATGCTGAATTGACGAAAAGACTGAATATAACGCCTACTGAGAGTGAAGCATGGGATATGGTGCAATTTGAAGAATTAGAGAGAGAGATGATGAAAGGAGAAGAAAATTGAACCTGCAAAATCTCCTGACTTCGGGAAACAGGAATTGAAATCCTGTTTGGGAAACGCCTCCGGGAAAAGACGATACATTTTGTTTGCGGGGTGAACTCTTTAATCCTTTATTGAAAGGAAAGTTTTGAAATACGAAATCCCCCGCGGCTGAATTAGTATTAAGAGCTAATGTTGCCTCCTTAACCAGACATTCTTTTTGCCAGGGATTATTTCTATTTCAGATAATTTTGATTTTTGATTTGGAATTTTAAATTGAACAAATCGTGTTTGCACTGACCATATTAGGCAATAATTCGGCCTTGCCCATGCACGACAGGCACCCGACCTCCCAACTGGTGACCTATGATGAACATATGTTCCTTTTGGATTGTGGTGAAGGCACCCAGATTCAAATGAATCGTTACAAGATCCGGAGAAGCCGTGTCAAATACATCTTCATTTCCCATCTCCACGGCGATCATTATTTTGGCCTGGCAGGACTGCTCAACAGTTATGGGCTGAACGGACGCACCGACGATCTCTGGCTTTTCGCGCCCGAAGCGCTGAAGGAAATACTCGACCTGCAATTCAAGGTTTCAGAAACCAGACTCCCTTATCAACTCCATTTTCACGCATTGAATGGAGAAGGCCTTCTTGTGGATGAAAAGAAATTGACGGTTAGCTCTTTCAAAGTGACGCACCGGATCCCCTGCTGGGGTTTTATTTTTAAGGAAAAAGAAAAGCAGAAGAAGCTGATCCCTGAAAAATTGCGCGAATATTCGATTCCCACAGCTTTTTATCATTTCCTGAAAGAAGGGGAAGACTATATCACGAAGGACGGAAAGATCATCCGCAATGAATGGGTGACCCTGCAGGCTTCCCAACCCAGGAGTTACGCATACTGTGCTGACACGATCTACGACGAAAATATAATTTCAACCATCCGCGGCGCCGATCTGCTCTACCATGAAGCCACTTATCTTGACGACCTGAAAGAAAGAGCAGCCATCCGGTTCCATTCCACTTCCCGGCAGGCTGCCACCATCGCGCTGAAGGCACATGCCGGCAAATTGCTATTGGGTCATTTCAGCAGCAAATATGAAAAGCTGGATGATTTCCTCTTGGAAGCTTCAAGTATATTTCCCAATGTGGAATTAGCAACAGAAGGCGTTACCTATCGCATCTAGCCGCATTTTTTAAATGCATCTGCATTTCCCGGGAAGCTTAGGGCAGAGTCTTGATGTATTCCCGCATTTTGAGTTGGAGTGGTTCGCTCAATGGCACCAGTGGCAGGCGGACTATGTTTTCAATAAGTCCCAATTCGGCGAGAAATGCCTTCACTCCAGCCGGATTGTTTTCGCAAAACAATAATTCATAAGCCGCGATCATCGAATCATTCAAATCCCTGGCCTCCTTGAAATCGCCTTCAAGGCTCAGGCGCACCATGGCTGAGAATTTCGATGGCAGGCAATTGGCCGCAACGCTGATCACGCCGTCCATTCCGCACGCGATCTGGGGCAGGGCCAGGGCATCATCTCCGCTCACCACCAGGAAGTCTTCGGGTCTGTCTCTGAGGATCAGCATGCATTGGGCCAAATCACCGCTGGCTTCCTTGATACCGGCGATATTGGGTACCTCGTTGGCAAGGCGGATGGTGGTAGCCGCCGCAATATTGCGGCCGGTTCTGCCAGGCACATTATAGAGCAGTATGGGTTTCGGTGAAGCTTTGGCCAAGGCCTGGTAATGAAAAAAGAGTCCTTCCTGTGAGGGTTTGCTGTAATAGGGACTGGCACTCAGCACTGCCACGGCCTTGTCAAGAGGGAATGTTTCGAGGTCCCCGATCAGATCGTGCGTGTTATTGCCACCGATACCCACTACTACGGGTATGCGCTTATTCACTTTTTCGTAAGTGAAGTTGATGATATCCTTCTTTTCTTCCTTGCTCAACGTGGGGGTTTCACCGGTGGTTCCCAGCGTAACCAGGTATTCCACTCCGTTTTCAATGACAAAATTTATCATGCGTTCGAGCGCGGTATAGTCCACTTCGTAGTTCGCTTTGAAGGGTGTAACCAGGGCCACACCGGTACCGCCGAGTTGAGTTCTGAGAGACATTATTATTGATTGAAATTTGTGATATTGATAAAGGTTGGTAATTCGCAGACCGCCGCTCCTGATTCAGGGTCTTAGCTACGCATCTCGTCTTCTTCCACTTCTTCCCAAAATCCCATCTTACTGAATTTCGCGATGCGCTGCCTTACTCTTTCCTCCGCCGGGATCGCCTTGACTTCCTCGATCACTTTCAGGAGATGCGATTTGAGGATAGCGGCTGCTTCATCGTAATTCCAGTGCGCGCCACCCAGGGGTTCGTGTATGATGGCATCCACCAGTCCGAACTTGAGCATGTGTTCGGGTGTGAGCTTGAGTTCTTCGGCGGCTTTTTCCTTCATGTCCCAACTGCGCCATAAAATGGAACTGCAGCTTTCGGGGGAGATGACTGTGTACCAGGTATTTTCCATCATCAACACCCGGTCGCCCACGCCGATCCCCAATGCTCCGCCACTGGCGCCCTCACCGATGATCACGCAAATAACGGGAACCTTTAGGCGAATCATTTCAAAAATATTCCTGGCAATGGCCTCACCCTGACCTCTTTCTTCCGCTTCAATGCCGGGAAAGGCCCCGGGAGTATCTATCAATGTCACGATGGGCTTGTTGAATTTCTCGGCCAGTTTCATAAGCCTGAGCGCCTTCCTGTATCCTTCAGGATTGGCCATCCCGAAATTTCTCATGGTCCTCATTTTGGTATTGGCGCCTTTCTGCTGGCCAACAAACATCACTGTGTGCCCGCCCAATTGAGCGAATCCTCCTACCATGGCCTTGTCGTCTTTCACGTGCCGGTCTCCATGCAGTTCCACAAAATCCGTCGACATTCTCTTGATATAAGAAAGGGTGTAGGGTCTGTCTGGATGACGGCTCATCTGCACTTTTTGCCATGCAGTAAGATGCTGGGTGATCTCTTTCCGTTTTTCCAGGATCGATTGTTCCAATTGCTGTATGGCATTTGAATAATCAACTTTTTGATTCTTCTCTGCCATATGCCGGAGTTGTTCTACCTGGTCGAATAATTCCTTTATTGGTTTTTCAAATTCGAGGAATTGTCTCTGTTTTAATTCTGGCATGTGCGCTGCACTTAGTATGCAGGCAGCAAATTTATGATTTAAAGCGGAAAATCAGTCGAATCTCAAAATCGGGTTGAAATCGTATAAAGCAGTGACAGCAAGTAATTTGAAACTGATTTTAGGAATGGAAGCTACTTTCATGATATTCTCATGCTAATTCAAAACTGGCTTCCGGATTTTGAATGGAGCCTTCATTTCCGGTTTATTTCACAGATATTCCAAGGTTTTCCCCAGTTTTCAAGAATGTCTCAAATTAAGTTCCCGTTCAGAATTGTTCCAACATCATCCCCGAATGATTCAATTGCATCCTTTTGCGGGGGAGAAACCTGACCAAAATCAACTTTTATAAACGAATAAGTCATAAGGTTGGTGGGAGGGTGAGTATATTTTTGTTAAAGGCGGAAAATAGATCATCTATCACCATAAATTTTTAAGCGATGCAAAACAATCTTGTAAGCGGCAAGAAGGTATCCCACCCTGTTGTTCCCTCTATGCTGGACGCAGGCTGGTTTGACAAATTCTTCAATATGCCCGTTGATGAATTTTTTTCGAGTAAAATGACTAGCGTACCGGCTGTGAATATCTCTGAAAACGAAATAGAATTCCTGCTTACACTTGGAGTTCCTGGTTTGAGAAAAGAAGATTTCAAGATTGAGGTTGCGGATGGACTTCTTACCATCATGGCTGAAAAGTCCAAAGAAGAAAAAATCGGGAACCATCATTACAATCGGCGTGAATACAACTACAGCGCCTGGTCGAGAAGTTTCGCCATGCCAGAAAATTGCTTCACGGATAAAATCAGGGCCGAATTCAAGAATGGAGAATTGATAGTAATCGTTCCAAAATCGGAAGACAGTGTTTCCGAAAATGTCAAAAAAATAGCCATTACCTAAGAAGGATTGCCCTATCCTTAGCCTTTGTGGAAACAAATCTCCATCTGAGACCATGTGATTAACAGCAAACCCTGAAGAGACGGTTTATTCAGGCGGAAAGAGTCGCCTTAAGAAATTTCGCTATGCATGGGAATTTGCCCTGCTTGACCCTAGAAAAGAGCAAAGAAATGAACAATTTGAAATTAACAGTAGCAAGTGATAGCCAGCTCAGAGACCTGCAGCAGGATTTCAATGAGAGATTTCCTTTCCTGAAGATTGAATTCTATAGGAAAGACAGAAATGCCAAAGGCGACCGAAGTGGAAGTTCACCCCTTCCCTCCCACTTGAAAATCAAGGATATCAGCTATGATTTCAAGCCGGGCACAATTGAAGTAAATGAAGATATGCCGGTTGGTGAACTGGAAGAAAAGTTCCGGGATCTATTTAAGCTGTCGGTGCAGGTGTACCGAAAAAGCGGAGGGCTATGGCTGGAAACTACAAAGACCGACCGGTGGACCCTGAAAGAGCAAAATAATCATGGAATGGAAATTTCGAATATGGACCATTCTCAACGCCCGGGCGAGGAATTAGACCTGGACGCCTTTTCCTGACCCCATTTAGTACAGGAGGTTTTTCAGTTTTTCCAAATCCGTGATCCTGATCTTCCCATCCCTGATCTCAATTAACTTCTCTGATTTGAAATCACTCAGGGTGCGGATGAGCGATTCGGTGGCGGTTCCCACATAGTGGGCTATGTCTTCTCTGGAAATGTCAAGCGTTTCCCCATGCCCGTTAGTCTTGTTGAATTTTGAATGGATATCGGCAAGCGCTTTGGCTATTCTTTTTCTCAGTGATCCATAGGCGAGGCTGAGTAATCTTTCTTCCTTTTCCTGTACGTTTTGCGCAATCAGATTGATGAACCTCGAGGCGATATTCATATCCTTATAGATGACCGACAGAAATTCGTCTTTGGGGATCAATACTAGTTCGGCCTGCTCCAGCACTTCTGCCGTATCTTCATAGGTCTTGTTTTCCAGCAAGGGGAGGTAGCCGATAAAATCTCCTTCCGCATAAAGATTCGTAATATATTCCTTACCGTCTTCATGTATGCGTGAGGCTTTTATTTTGCCCTTCTTCAGGTAATACAGGTATTTGGGCCTCTTGCCCGCGGAGTATAGAGTCTGTTTCCTGGGTAATTCTTCTGTTTCGTAGGAATCCAGTTCCATCTTGACCAGACCCGATTCCCGGAGATCTTTCAGAAGATCATTGGCGCCTTTCTCATCCGCGGAATAGCGGGTATGCAGAATGTCATATTTCTTCAATCTGACCTCGACGGCATTCAGCAATTCAATATCGTCAAAGGGTTTGGTGATATAGTCGTCGGCCCCCATTTCCATGCCCTTTCTAAAATCAATTCTTTCTGTTTTGGCAGTCAGAAAAATAAAAGGAATATATTCTGTAGCGGTATTTTTCTTGAGAAGGTGCAGTACACCATAACCATCCAGGTCGGGCATCATGATGTCGCAAATGATCAGATCCGGTTTTTCTTTCAATGCAATTTCGACACCCTTTTTCCCATCCCCTGCTGCCAGCACGTGATAACCCGCAAGACTGAGAATCTCAGAAATATTTTCCCGGATTGCATCATGGTCATCTATGATCAGGATTCTGCGCATACGACACAAATTAATTTAGCAAGATAACACAAAAAAGGTTCAGGAATTGCCAAGGATCTTCATTTTTTGAAATGGATTTGGTAGTTTTTTTACATGGCTCAGAGCTTTAAACGGAACCAATTCCACCCCAGTCTTCCGGTGGCATCATGGCCGGTAAACTCACTGTTACCGTGGTGCCCTGGTCCAACCGGCTTTCCAGGCTGATGCTCCCATCCAGCAATTCCACATAGCCTTTCACAATATGCAAACCCAGACCCGTTCCTTCAATATTCAATGCGTTCTTGCCTCTGAAGAAACTGCTGAACAAATGAACCTGATCCTCATCTGAAATGCCTAATCCTTCATCCTTAATGGAGATATCAAGGGACTCTCCGTCAGTATGGAAATTTACCCAAATAGAAGAATTTTCGGAAGAGAATTTTATAGCGTTACTCAACAGGTTGAGCAGGATATTCTTCAATAACCTCGTATCAGAATAGAACAGGCTCTCGCCTTCATAGAAACTATGAATTTCCTGGCCCTCTTTAATGATCGACTTGAGCTCATCGGTCAATTCTTCTACAAAATCCCTGACATTGAATGAAGCCGGCTCCACTTTAACGCGGCCTTCTTCCAGTCTGCCCAGGGAAAGAAAATCGCCCAACAGGTCATTGAGATGCTTCACAGAATCCTTGATTCTCTTAATATGCTTGTCACGGTTTGGCTGTTCCTCCGACTTTGTATATTTCCCAATCAGGGATGCCGAGGAAAGAACCGTACTCAGGGGGGTCCTGAATTCATGCGAGGCCATGGAAACGAAACGGGATTTTATTTCACTCAATTCCTTTTCTTTATTCAAAGCATCACTCAGCTCCCTCTTCGATTTCTCCAATTCATGCAGGGCTTCTCTCAATATCTGTGTTCTTTGTCCCACTTTGGTTTCCAGTTCGGCATTCAACTTACGCACATCCGCGGTGATATGTTCCAGTTTCGATTTTTGAGCAATCATTTCCAATTCGGCCCGTTTCCGTTCTGTTATATCCACCACAAACGCGATCACAAAAAAATGATCACCCTGTTTAAAATGACTGAGACTTACTTCAACAGGAAATTCTGTTCCGTCTTTTGTTTTTGCATACAAATCCCTTCCCTGCCCCATTGTGCGGTTATTGGGATGGTCATAAAATTGATGCCTGTATTTTTCATGCCCCATCCGGAATCGTTCGGGGATCAGCGAATCAATGGATTGCCCGTCCAGTTCCCGGGCCTGGCATTTGAACAACTTTTCAGCAGCGGGGTTCACTAATATGATTTGGCCCGTTTCATTGGTAAGGATGATCCCTTCGGTAGCAAACGTAAACAGAGCATTCATGCGGCTTTGTTCCGACTTGATGGAACGATACAGTTTCTTGGCATAGAGCACCAATATCACGGTCATGATCACCGTAATCAATGAAAACAGGTGTTGCATGATGATTTCCCCTGGTTTAAGATTGCCATGGGGATAGAAAGTTGACAGCAGGATGAGCACAACGCTGATGCTCCCAAACAATAAGGTATAGAAATCTTTCTCCAATAAAATGGTGATCAGGATTATGGCGATCAATCCGCTGTCGAATATGCTGTATTCAGGATTCAGAAACTGAAACAGGGCCGTGCAAGCGGTCATGGTATAGCAAAACAAAAGAATGCCAAAACGTTTTTCTTTGAACATGGGCTGACTTACCTGCAGTTTGAAAAACAGATAACGAGGTAAATTAATGAATTATATGAATGCAAAAATTTCCGGCTTCATGAGAATTGTCAGTATTCGCAATGACAGAGGTCTTTTCGACGTGTGTAAATGACCGCTATTTTTGTACCTTCGAATGAAAGATTATGTTTGGAGAATTAGACGATAGTCAAATTGAAGCGGTGCTCAACCGCCAGATCATCGGCCGCATCGGCTGCCATGCAGACGGAATCACTTATGTGGTTCCTATCAGCTATGGATATGATGGCGAAAGCGTTTATGCACATACCCACGATGGGATGAAGATCATCATGATGCGGAAGAATCCTGAAGTGTGCTTCCAGGTTGACGAGATGCCCGACATGGCCAACTGGAACAGCGTTATCGCCTGGGGTGAATTTGAAGAGATCACCGACCGCCAGGGTCGTACAGATGCCCTTAGACTGTTGTTGGAAAGGAACCTGCCCTATATTGCCAGCAAGACCGTACAACTCGCTCCCAACTGGCCATTCATACCAAATGACACGGACAATATAGGCGGAATTGTATTTAAAATAAAACTGGGAAAGAAAACTGGCCGCTATGAACGCTATGATCTTCCGCCACAGCTAAATTCCTGATCAGGCTCTTTAATAACCCCGTCGCCTTCCCGGTCCACTCTTACACAAAATCAAATTCCTGCCCCTGAGGCTATATGCCATTATGAGCGTGATTTCATTTTCATTTAGTCCTGGACTGGTTCCCGAAAAATGAGAGCTGCCTGAATGGTCAGGATCCTTACAATTATTATTTTGGGGTTGATCCTGAATGCAATTTGAATGCCTTGAACAATTCAAACCATCCCACCGAAACAATGGCCGCCAAAAAGCAAACCAGGAAGTGCATGTTACTGATAGGCGACAAATAAAAAGCCGCCTGCACCCCCGGCAGGTAACGGATAGCTATTATAAAGATCACCGAGGCAAGCAATACCCAGGGGGCGAGACTATTCTTATACCTGATGGTGGTAAATAAGGTCTGTGTGAATGAACGGTTCACAAAAGTGAGCAGAATATTGCAGAAGATAAGCGTTGTAAATACTACCGTCCTCGTATAGCTGATATTGTAATCCCTGGTCATGAAATAATAATACAGAGCTAAAAGCCCGATGGCCACCACCAAACCCTGAAGGATGCTGATCAGGAGTTCATGCCAGCTGAATAATCCCTTGATTTTGGAAGGAGGTCCCGTTTGCATCACGACAGTTTCAACCGGTTCCCTCTCAAAAAATATGGAGCAGGTTGGACCCATCACGAGTTCCAGGAAAATAACATGCACGGGCGTGAAGATATTCGGGAATTTCCAGCCCAGCAGCAAAGGCAGGGAAGCGATCAGGATTATAGGAATATGAATAGAAATGATATAGCCCATGGCTTTTTTGAGATTATGGTACACTTTCCTTCCCTGTTCAATGGCAACCGTGATCTTTTCCAGGTTATCATCGGTGAGTACGAGGCCGGAAGCTTCTCTCGCGATTTCGGTTCCTTTTGAACCCATGGCAATCCCGATATCAGAAGCCTTTAAGGCGGGCGCGTCATTGACCCCATCACCGGTCATGATTACGGTTTCTCCCTTAGCATTGAGCGCCTGTACCACTTTCATTTTCGCCTGAGGAAACATGCGAACGAAAACATTTATTGTTTCAGCCGCTTCCTGCAAATCGATTTCTGAAAGCTTCATAAGTTCTTCGCCAGTCTTATAAATTGATCCATCCCGCAGACCAACCTGCCTGGCAATGGTCATGGATGTCGCAGCGAAATCACCGGTGATTAGCTTGATCTTTATCCCGGCATCATACCAGGAGTTGAATACTTTATCAATGCCAATCTTGGGCGGATCATAGAGTGCCAGCAGCCCTTCAAATTGCCAGTCGAAATCATCCTGATCTTTCGGAAAATCACCAGAAAGTGTCGCGCTGCAAACCCCCAATACCCTGTATCCCTTCTCGCCCATTGAAATGATCACCCTTTTTAATTTCTCATCTGCCTCGAGTCCGCATACCCGCATGATCCTTTCGGGAGCTCCTTTACCGGCAACCACTCGCGACCCATCCATATTATATGCATGGGTCATCATGGGTGGCCTGCCAGACAATGGATATTCATATATCATTCCCGGCAAAATTTCCTTTCCCTTTCCCGATTGGAAAATATAGGCATCCACGATTGCTTTTTCCATCGCGTCGAATGGCGCCGCTTCACTCGCCAGGCGCGCGTACAGGAGGAGCCGGCTATTTTTTATAGCGCTCCCATCATTCAGGTCTTGCAATTTCCCCGCACGAAAATCATAAATGGATTTTACCTGCATTTTATTTTGAGTGATAGTGCCTGTCTTATCGAGACATATCACCGTGGCCGCGCCCAGGTTTTCTATAGTTTGGGGATGGCGGGTAATCACACCTTGTTTCGCCAGCCGGTAGGCGCCCAGGGCCATGAATGAAGTAAAGGCTACTGGAATTTCTTCAGGTATGGCTGACATTACGAGGGTAAGACCGAATAGCAGACTATGAGCGAATTCGCGGGTATTTAAATAGTTTACCAGCCAGATCAAAACAAATGCGACAAGACCAAAAAGAGTCATGGCCTTTACCAGTCTTTTGATCTGGATCTGAAGCCGGGTGGGAAGCGTCTTGATTTCTTCCACCGACTTGCCAAGCTTGCCCAATTCCGTCTCATTACCCGTGGCCGTTACAAGAGCGTAACATTTTCCTGAATTGAGTGTGGTGCCCTGGTATAATTTCTTGTCTCCCGATTCCCCATTTTTCTGGACAGGCATTGATTCCCCTGTGATCACGGATTCATTAACCGACAGGTCGTTCTGTTGCAGGATTTCCGCATCTGCGGGAACCCGGTCGCCTTCTTCCAGGATCATGATATCGCCCGGCAGCAGGTCCTCCGAGGCAATAGTTTCTTCTACGCCTTCCCTGATAACGATAACTCCCATCGCATTGTACTGCCCCAACAATTTCAGCGCCTTTGAACTTTTCATTTCCTGGTAAATGGATATGCCACTCACAAACACCATGGCCACCACCATTAAAAGGCCTTCCTCTTTATCACCCAAAATAAAATACAATGAGGCAGCAAGGACCAACAATAAAAACATGGGTTCTTTGACCACATCCCATACTACCCTGAGAAAATGGGAGGGACTGCGGGCGGCTATTTCATTTTTTCCGTACTTAGTCAGCAAAGCGGGAATATCAGCATGGGAAAGCCCTTTGAACTCCCTGGCATTTTGGGATTCCTCCATCATGAGTAGATTTCTTGTGATTGCATAATCCAATCTCCTGACTCGTGGCCCTCAATGTTACAAAATGATCGGTAAATGGAAAATAATTGAATGAATTCGCCTACGCCTTAAACCGGCGACTCAATAATATTGAATGAGGGCGATATGATCATAGCTGGTCAGTAAGGCCTCATCGGCAAATTCCACATCGCCACCGCATGCCAACACTTTTTCAATCAGGATATCTGCCTCATCACTAATATAGAAAGGTTTCTTTTTAGAGCTTCCTTCCGTTGCTTCCAGGAAAAGATCGCTATCCAAAGAATAGCAATGATTTTTTTCCAGCAATAATAACCTGGAATTCTTGTGTGTGACTGCATTGGACACTCCCTGCAATCCCCAGGAAAGTTTCCGGGCATCCCTGGCACTTTCCAATTCCCGCAACAAATACGATTGTCTAATGGCTTTCCAGTTTTCCAGGTAAGGTTGAAGAAGTCCCTGTAGAATAGGCTCGGGCGCTTCGGCATAAGATCCCTGTATCATTGAAACAATATGCTGCCGGTTCTTAGTGATCTTCATGAAATGTCCACCCAATCGTCTGCCTCCGATTACAAACAGTGGAAGGCGGTAAGCCTGGAGGATGAGTGCCAGGCTATTGTCGATATGGAGCAGGAATTTTTTTTGCAAAACCTCCTCACGCTCTGAAGGGTCTGAAAAATTCCCAACTTTTTCCGGCGCGTCATTCACAAAAGAAGTGATTGATTCCGCCTTGTTCAGACAAAGTTTTTGCAGTTTACAGTTGTCACCCAGGTAAATACTCGAATAGGTTGCACCCAGCACCAGAACCAGGTGACGGCCATCTTCTTTCCTGCACATAAGGAGCTCACGGATTCCAAAGTTCGCACCGATCACGATTTTCTCTTCCACTTCGAAATCAGGATAAAATACCCTGGATATTTCATCGGAAACAAAGATGACCACTGACTTCCTGTGCGTGGTATAGTCAAGATGAGATATCAAGCCCTGGAGGTTCTCAAGAACAGGCATCGCCTTTTCGACGCCATAATTCAATAGCAATTCCTTTTCAACAGAATCCTCCAGTTTTTTCAGGTGCGATTTCAATTGTTGAATCGAAACCATTTTGGGCTCAAAACACGCAATGATTGAAATGCAGGGCGACTGACTGCTTTTTCTGGTCCGGTTGGATTCCAGGGATGCTGTGAGTAGCTTCATGACTTGATTTTATACAATACAAAGCTAATCAGCATGGTTCCTGCAAACCGTGATCTGGATCATTTGATTTCTTGATAGAACTCAGATATCCTTTATCAACCCTGTCGCAGCATCTTGTAAAATATTTTTTTCAACAACTCGGCTGTGGCAATATAGAAGATGATTATACCTCCCAGCCAGGGATAAAAGCGGGCGGGCAGGGGCACCATCCCCATTCCTATGGCGATGGGCGAATAGGGAAGAAGCAGGGTGATGACAATCATCAGCAGGGTTGCGGCCAGCAGCCATTTTCCGGGACGGCTCTTGTAAAAAGGTTGGGAACTGCGGATCACGAGTACGATCAGCGAAGCCGATATCACAGATTCCACCAACCAACCTGTTCGGAATTCGTCCGGCCCCGCCTTCAATATATAGAGCAGGACACCAAAAGTCAGATAGTCGAAAATGGAACTTGCGAGCCCAAAGACAACCATGAATTTCCTGATAAAGCCGATATTCATTTTTCGTGGCTTTGCGATCATCTCCGAATCCACTTCATCTGTCGCGATTGTCATTTCGGGTATATCGGTGAGCAGGTTGGTGAGCAGGACCTGTTTGGGTAAAAGAGGAAGAAAGGGAAGAAAAAGGGAGAGACCCGCCATGCTGAACATATTCCCAAAATTCGCGCTGGTGGCCATGAAAATGTATTTGAGTGTATTGGCGAAAGTCTTCCGTCCTTCCCGCACGCCATTGATCAGCACTTTGAGATCGTTTCCCAGCAATACAATGTCGGCGGCTTCTTTTGCCACATCAACGGCAGTGCTGACAGAAATACCCACATCCGCAGCGTGTAGGGCCGGCGCGTCATTGATGCCATCCCCAATAAAACCTACGGTGCTTCCGGCTTTCCTGAGCGCCAATAATATCCTTTCTTTCTGGTTGGGTTCTACGGCTGCAAAGACATCTGCCTTATATGCCTGCAGAACCAATGCTTCCGAACTCATTTCACGGATCTCGGCACCTGTAATGAGCACAGGATTTTCCATCCCCACCTGCCTGCTCACATGGGCCGCCACGAGCGCATTGTCGCCGGTGATGATTTTTAGAGTAATGCCCAGAGCCTTTAATTCCTGAAGCGTAGCCTTCACGTCCTTTTTAGGAGGGTCCGTAAATAATAACAAGCCCATGAAAATCATTTCCGTCTCATCATCTTTCGAAAGCCCTTTCGATATGTCTGTGGCTTTTTTATAGGCAATTCCCAAGACTCGATAGCCTTCCTGGCTCAGTTCTGTAAAATGTTGCACCAGCACTTTCCGTACATCTGCCAAAGGGATCAATTTACCCGAACCATCTTCTACGAGACTGCAGACCTCCATTATCCGGTCGAAAGCGCCTTTTGTAATAATGGTGCTTTCTTTCCCTTCGGATACCATGATGCTAAGACGTTTCCTTATAAAATCATAAGGCAATTCGTCTTTCTTGACAATTCCCCCGATGTCGGGTTTGCCAAAATTCCTGATCGCTTCGTCAATCGGGTTGGTAAATCCGGATTCGAAGAATGCGTTCAGGTAGGCCAGCCTGAAAACTTTTTCGCTGTCATTACCGAGATAGTCCAATGTCTTCTCCAGCACAACCATGCCTTCGGTGATGGTTCCTGTCTTGTCGGAACACAAAACATTCATGCTCCCGAAATTCTCAATCGCAGAAAGTTTCTTAACGATCACGTTTTCTTTAGCCATCTGCAAGGCGCCCCTGGCCAGGTTGATGCTGACGATGGCCGGTAATAATTGTGGCGTGAGCCCTACCGCTATTGCGAGTGAAAACAAAAAAGAATCGAGCACGGGTTTGTGCAGGAATACATTGATGGAAAAAATTATTACTACCAGCAATAGAGTCACTTCCAAAAGGAGGAAGCCAAAGCGGTGAATACCTTTTTCAAATTCCGTTTCGGGCTGCGGATGCCTGAGGCGCTGGGAAATGGCTCCGAATTCAGTCGCAGTCCCCGTATTCACGATGACTGCCTTGGCCGTACCACTCACCACGTGAGTTCCCATGAAAAGTGTATTGCATTTTTCCACAAGGGTGGCATTTGCCGGTAACTCAGAGCATTTTTTTTCAGCGGGGAAGGTTTCGCCGGTAAGTGCAGCTTCATTGGCATAGAGGTCGCGGGATTCCAGCAAACGGCAATCACCAGGGACTGTATTGCCGGCACTCAGTAATACAATATCACCCGGAACGGTCTTTTGCATAGGAATATTTTCCTCCTTTCCATCACGTAGCACGGTGCAGTTCACCTGTACTATTTTCGTCAAATGACTCAATGCATTAGCAGCCCCCTTTTCCTGAATAAATCCCAAAAAAGCACTGATGAAAATAATAATGATAATGATGAGAGAATCGGTGCGTTGACCCAGGAAAAATGAGAGAATAGCTGCGCCAATCAGGATCAGTGTGATAGGATTGGCGAATTGCCGCAAGAAAAGCAGTAAACCAGCTTTATGCCTGCTGGCTTTGAGCGTATTGGGACCGAATCTGCGCAGCCTTTCTTCGGCTTCCACGTCGGAAATGCCCGAGGGTGTCGATGCCAGCGAACTCAGCAGGTCATCTGCATGACTGCTCCAATAAGGAGGTTCTTTGCTCTGATTCATCTTCTAAAGCAGTCCTAAGTTAGCATATTAACAGAATCCGGCTCAAACTCAATTGGAGTGTGCCACGAAGACCGGCGCCATGTGCTCATGGATTACGTCAGTAACAAAACTCGACCTGATGGCATTTGAAAAGCCCGATCTCCCGAAAGATCCGCTGATCAAAAATATGTCCTCCTGCTCCTTCAACCAATCCGCAAAATATTTTGCAGGATCAAAATGCAGTTTTTCCACGTTGCTACTGGTGAACTTCATGCGGGAATATCTTTTCAGCAATTCGATTTCTGGGACATGATCATCTTTCTCATTCTTCACATAAATGATTTCCGCAGGAAGCTCGGTAAATTGAGGAAACAGGTAGCAGAATTGCCTGAGGGCATACATGCATTCTTTACCTCCATCGTAGGCCACAACTATTTTTTTGAACCGGGTAAAGGATTCAGGTATTAAGATCGCGGGACATTCGGCCGATCGCAGCGCTTCCATGGTAAATGGATTGGGCTGGTCCTCTCCCATGTTAATGGCGAAGGACTGGGCACTGATCAGCAGCAGGTCGGCAAATCGCGATTCTCTGGCCAAAACCGCTTTGTCCCATTCCCGTCCCTCATCCTGCACTTCAAAAGGTATATGGTGGGATTCGCATAGTTGAATGAACTTGTCCCTGCCCTGTTGCACTTCAAGCCGCTCTTCCTTCTCCACCTGCATATAAGGTTCAATGGATGGTGAATAACCCACCGCGATGAGCTTGTCATAATCAATCCTGGTGAAGAAAAGTGCCCTTACGGTAACAGGTTCGGATTGCTGCAACATTTTCAGAAATGGAAATGCGCCCTGGGGCAACTGCTTTCCATCACAAACCATCAGTATCCTTTTCATGGCTATATTTTGATTTTAGAATGATTAAAATTGGTTAAGACCTAAAAGACAATGGCTCGATTACGTATATCCAAAACTAAGCCCCGGGATTGATCCCGGCTATGATGGTGGTTACAAATACCAATGACTTTTGTCAGCTCTCCTTTGGTTCGGTAGCAGGCATTTACATATTCATATCCTCAGGCACATTTGACAGCTTTGCATGCAAGCTTTATCGTTAATTTTCCTGTATTCACCGGCCATACATATAAAATTACCGATCGGAGGTTTGCAACTTGAGCAGAGTACATTAATATTGTTGCGTCATTCCATGATAACAGAAAGTCCACGATACAATTCCCAGACAATGATTGACCACCTGGATGAACCCATTCTTGAGGTGACCGGCCTGAATATATTTTACGGATCTTTTCAAGCGGTACGGGATGTTTCCTTTGCCGTTAAGCCGGGAGAGATCTTTGGTTTGCTTGGACCTAACGGGGCGGGCAAAACGAGCACCCTAAGCGCAGTAGAGGGGTTATTGAAACCTCAGTCGGGAAGGATCATGGTGGCCGGATTCGATTCCGCTCGGGATCCATTGCATGTCCGTGCTGCCCTGGGTGTGCAACTACAAGCCACGAGTTTTCAGTCGGAGCTTACCGTATTGGAGATATTGCAACTCTATGCCGGAATTTACGGAGTGCCCATGCCAAAAGAAAAACTGTATGATATATTGAAGGATATCAGCCTCGAGGGCGCTGAATCCAAGAGATTCGGCCAACTCAGCGGCGGCCAACAGCAGAGAGTATCATTGGTGATCGCCGTCATACACGAACCCAGGCTGGTGCTCCTTGACGAACCGACCACAGGATTGGATCCACAATCGCGGCGCAAGCTTTGGGAACGGTTGGAAGCAATGCGCGAAAAAGGACATGGATTATTGCTCACCACACATTCCATGGAAGAGGCTGAATCGGTATGCGACCGGATCGGCATCGTTGACCATGGCAGGATCATCGCCATAGATACACCACAGGACCTGATTGAAAAACACAGGGACGATCCCGAAGTCATCAGCGCATCAAGAAGAGGGAAGATCACCCTGGAAGACGTGTTCATCGGACTTACGGGAAGATCCATTCGTTCATAAAAATAAAGCTGGCAGAAATGGAAATTACCATACCCGCGACATCGACTATAATGAAATCACTGCTCAGGGCCGACCTGATAACGCAATGGCGTAACCGCCGTTCCCTGATCCTAATCCTGCTGGTACCGGTGATCATCCTGATCTCATGGAAGGGTATTGTAGATAAATTAGGAGGACCCTTCGCACTATCCAATTGCATCACCATCGGACTGGTGGCCATCGGCCTCATGGGCTATTCAAATTCCGTTGCACGGGACCGGGAAAAAGCGGTATTCCAAAGACTGCGCGTGGCGCCACTTCCTTCCTGGACCATCATGGCCAGCAGGTTGATCGTTCAACTGGCGATGGTATTGCTGGTGACAATAGCCGTATTTGTGGGAGGATATTATTTTGATAAGATCACTATTTCCCCTGTTGGATATATATTCAGTTTCCTGGCAGCCTTGATCGGAGGCGCCTTGTACCTAAGCCTGGGACAGGTGATCGTGGGATTGATCCGCAATCCTGAAACTGTCAACTCCACCAGCAGACTTGTTTATTTTGTATTCATAATGGTTGGCATGTTTGGTGAATTGGGCGTGCTTGGCAAGGAAATCGGAAAAGCAGTCCATTGGTCACCCTATGGAACCGTGAAGACCATACTTTCCGCGAGTATGGAACCCGCTACCTGGACTTCATCGGCCACATGGGCGCTGCTGTTGACGATCCTTTACACTGTTGTACTGGCCGGAATCGGGATCAGGAAATTTCAGTGGAATGCGCGTTAGTCCTATTAGTTTTTCAGGCCCTCACCAAGAATCAACCAAAAAATATTAATTTTCAAAAACAAATGGTCCCTGCAAATTCATATTATAATAAACTCAATCTTCCATGCTATTAAAATCCTTTTTGCTGCTGCTGAGCCTGGGCTTTTTGAGATTTCTATCTGCTGATCCCGGAGGGAAGGAAATCCTGAAGATGATGCATGACCGGTATGCCGGCAAATGGTACCGTACACTCACATTCAATCAGAAGACCGAAATGTACCGAAATGACAGTCTGCAGCAGACTCAAACCTGGTACGAAGCCTTGATATTTCCCGACAAATTCAGGATTGATTTTGGACCTTCTGACAGTGGCAATTCAGTTATTTATAAAGGAGATTCCGTGTTTATATTCAGAAACAGGGAATTGAGGGCGAGGAGAAAGGATGCAAATGACCTCACTTTCCTGCTGGGAGGCATGTATTTCTACCGATTTGATCAGGCAGTTTCGAAAATGAAAGAACTGGGCTTTGATTTAAATCAGTCTCATGAGGATATATGGAAAGGGAGACCCGTATATGTGATAGGCGCCGGCAAAGGAAATGATACATCCAATCAATTGTGGATTGACAAGGAAAATCTTTACCTCGTGCGTATGCTTACCTTAACGGAAACCAGAAAAGAAGAAGGCCTTTTTGAGAACCATATCAAATTGGGAGGAGGATGGACCGAGACCAGGGTCGTTTTTTATATCAACGGCAAGCTCGTGCAAGTGGAGACTTATCATGACTGCAAAGCAAACCCGGAACTGGACCCGGCAATATTTGAGCCCGACAAACTGAGGAACTGGAAGTAAAAGCGGGAATGGGCAGATCCAGCAGATTCAATCCACATTTTCAGCAAATAGAATTTTTCCCCTTGTGGCGGATCAATGTCTCCGTCTGAAACTAATATTGCGGGAATGATTGCCCTGGTCCTTCTCTGGCGTGATGATAGTTTCTGAAACAGGCTTCGGCGTTGCCTCGGTGACATTAATCACTGCGTTCATGAAATCAAGATTGTCGAGTTTCTTCATCGCCGCTACCCCATCCGCACGCTCAGTCATTTCAACAAAGCCAAATCCCTTTGACAATCCGGTCTGAAAATCAGTGACTATTTTCACAGAATCTACAATGCCAAAAGGAGCGAATAGCTGACGCAGTTGTTTTTCATTCACCTCCGCGTTTAGGTTACTGACATAGATGTTCATAATTTGATTTTTAATGTATGAACCCACAAGTGCAATAGACAGGAGGGGCTTGTTGAATAATGCATCATGAAATCGACTGCTAAGCTGGTAAATCTACGGTTTTGCGGCCGCATTTCCTCTAAAACATGTCATGATTTCAGCAGCAATTGATTTAACAAAGGGTCATAAGGAGACTAAGATTTGCCCGGCGACAAGAGGCTCCGGCAAATAAATCCTTAGAGCGCTACTTGCCGGGGTCTTGGGATCAAAGCCCCTTCTATTTCGATGACAATTTGGTGAATTCCACTCCATGAAACAATTTCGCCAGCCTGGAGTCCTTGGTCTTCTTGTAGTTCTCCATATTTGACGGCGTAACGATCCTCCAGAAATTCTTCGATTTTAATTCGTCAAAATCGACGGCCCTGATAAAAAGGCCTTCCAGGGTGTTTCTGGTTTTAAAGGAAATCTTTACCGGCTTATTGATATCATCCGGGTGGTTTGTCAGGAATTTTACAATTTGTTCAATGGTCATGTCGAATGATTTTAGTTAACGGTACGGAATTCATTGTTTGTAATGGTCTTCTTTCGTACCTGTAAATGACCCGGTATAAACCTGGTCCTGGGTTTGTGTTCGGGCAGCTTTGCCACCTTAGTCGCAGGCAACTGGTGCACAATTCTTTGAGGAGCCGCGAATTCATGGTTAGTCACGACCGGAATCAGGGATCCCAGCAATCGCTGAATATCCTTAAGATAAGCTTTCTCTTCGCGGTCACAAAATGAAATCGCTCTGCCGGCAGATCCGGCACGTCCCGTACGTCCAATTCTGTGTATATAGGTTTCCGCTATATTAGGGAGTTCATAATTGATAACGCAGGAAAGTTCCTTTATGTCGATGCCGCGCGCTGCAATATCCGTAGCAACCAGTACGCGTGTTTGCTTCGATTTAAAATTGCCCAGGGCTCTTTCCCTGGCATTCTGAGATTTATTGCCGTGGATCGCTTCAGCGCGTATGCCTGACCGGGAAAGGTCTTTGACCACCTTGTCCGCTCCGTGTTTGGTTCTCGTAAAAACCAATGCCGTTAGGATCTCGTGGTCACTCAGCAAATGAACCAGCAGGGATCTTTTCTCCGTCTTTTCCACGAAATACATGGATTGCTGCACTGTGCCGGCAGCGGAAGAGACTGGATCCGCCTTAACGAGTTCGGGATCTCTGAGAATATTACCGGATAATTTTTTGACCTCAGGAGTCATGGTGGCGGAAAAGAACATAGTCTGTCTTTTCTCCGGAACTTTTTGAATGATCCGTTTGACGTCGTGTATGAATCCCATGTCCAGCATGTGATCGGCTTCATCCAACACCAGCATTTCCACCCGCTGCAGATTGATAAGGTGTTGATTTGCCAGGTCGAGCAAACGCCCCGGCGTGGCGATCAATATGTCAATGCCTTTTCGGAGCGCATTGGCCTGGGGCTGTTGCGAAACGCCTCCATAAACTACCAAATGTTGCAATCCTGTATATTTTCCGTAGTCGCTGAAACTCTGGTCCACCTGGGCAGCCAGTTCCCTCGTGGGAACCAATATGAGTGCCTTGATCCACCGTTTTTGAGATGCGTCCTTTTTTTGTTGATGCAGGATCTGGAGAATGGGAATGGCAAATGCGGCCGTCTTGCCGGTGCCTGTCTGGGCCATGCCAAATACGTCTTTACCCTGAAGGATAACCGGAATGGATTGCTCTTGAATAGATGTAGGGTTTAGATATCCTTTTTGTTTAATTGATTTCAGGATGGGCTCAATGAGACCCAATTTTTCGAATGACAATAGTTAAATTTTTGATGAATAATATGGTAAGGCTGTCTGTTTCACTGACACTTTACCTGCCTTACGAATCTATACCTGCACTGCTATTCAACAGTATGATGATCAAACGTGGTGGAGGAAGATCAGAAGTTGCGCAAAGATAATAAAAATAAAACTGGTGGCGGTTTTTATTTTCAATTGATGTCTTTCTTCCTTATAATCAGCGGATTTAAATGGCGGCGCATAGGCAGTCCTGTAACCTTTTTGAAGAATTGTCATCTAATTGCAAATAGATCTTCACAGTTTGGGTTGACTAAAATCAGGCTTAGGTTTGATCCCTATTCATAAAAATATTTTAGCTTTAATTTTCTTTGAAGATAATTTTGCAACCAGGTGCGGAAAATAGCGACTGCCATATTACTACTCGTCCTAGCCGGTCAGGCCTTTGACCAGGGCTTCTTTTATTTGGGCTATTACATGAACAGAACGGTTTATTTGAAGAACTGCGTTAACAAAATGAGGCCGCAAATGCATTGCAACGGGAAATGCCTGCTCATGAAGAAAATCGAAGAACAGGAAAAAAAGGAAAGGCAGCAGTTCCCGGAAATGAAAATGGCCGCCAAATCAGAAATCATCTCTTCAAAGTCTTTCTATCCGGCGACTGTTCTCTTAATGTTGGCGGAAACTAAAATGGAGTACTTAGTCCATACTATCGGAGCACCCGTTGACCAGTCTGCATTTATCTTCCATCCACCATCAGCCTGAGGCCATCATTCTCAGTTGAAATTATCCTCTTAAGCAATTAGTAAATCTCCAGGCATTGGCATCAGAAGCCGGTAAGCGGCTGCCTTATGCTGCCTAAAAATTCAAAATTGACAAATGAAATATTCTATAATAATCCTGCTTCTATTAGCAGGCGTGATGGTGGAAGCGCAAAATATCGTGAAGGGAAGGGTGAAAGACTTGCAGACAGGTGAATCATTGCCAGGGGCGAGTGTCCAGGCGTCTGGAAACAAGACGCCTGTGATCACCAATGACAAGGGCGAATTTGAAATGAACTTGTCCGCCACCGGATCCGTTCTGACCGTATCATATGTAGGCTATGAAACCCAGCAATACCAGCTGGGCCAGACCGATAAATTCGTTCAGATTGAAATGACAACGGGCAATGTGAGCCTCAATACGGTCACGGTTACAGGTTTTGAAAACAACCGCAGGCTGCTGGAGACCGCGGGATCCATTTCCCTCTTATCATCCAGGGACCTCCACCGGGGCGATAATATGGACATCATGTCTGCCATGAATAATGTTGCCGGAGTGAAGATGGAGGCCTTTGTGCCCGGCGATTATCGGCTATCCATTAGAGGTAGTCTTCTTCGCTCCCCCTGGGGCATCCGCAATGTGAAGATTTATTGGAATGATATTCCGCTGACTTCGCCTGATGGTTCTGCCTCCCATGCCGTTGACATGGATCCTTCCCTGATAGGCACTATGGAAATCATAAAGGGCCCGGCTGGCAGTATTTATGGGGCCGGCAATGGTGGCGTTCTGATCTTCAAGAGCGATAAAGCCAGGTCTGGCGAGAATTCTTTGCAGGCTGGCGCAACCGCCGGCTCATTCGGATTTTCACGCATCCATACTACCTATAAGACCAGTACCGACAATTTCAACCTCGTGGCCAATTATGTGAACCAGCGTTATAGCGGTTACCGGGAAAATGGCTGGAGCAACAAACAGGTCCTGAATATTTTTTCACAGTTTTTTGCCGGACCCAGGAGAACAGTTTCCTTTTTAGCCAACCACGCCGAAGGCAGTTTTGGAATCTCGGGAAGCGTTGACAGCACCTGGGCCACCGATATGCCGCGAAAGGCCATAGCATTCTCCAGGGACAACAGGACCTCCGTAAAGAAATCCAACTTCACAATGCTCGCCGCTTCACAGGTGTACCGGTTCAATGATAAATTCAGCAATACTTCCGCCCTCTATGGGAACTTCCAAAGCCTCAATCATCCATTTGGACAAAGCATATCCTATAATGGATTTCTCAAGGAATCCACACAAGGATTGGGAGGAAGGACAAAATTCACTTATACAACAACGATAGGAAACATAAAAAGCCGCTTTACGGTGGGCATGGAGTTGCAGTACCAATACCAGGCAGGTAATACCTACGACATCATCAACGATAAGCCCGGATCCTGGCCCGAAACGGGGAATTTACAGACAAGTGATATTGTAGTCGCCCGGTCGCATATCATGTTTGCCCAGGGAGAATTCGACCTGCCTTCCGGCTTTCTGCTGACAATGGGCGCCAGTTACAATAAGCTTACTTATGATGTTACCGACCTGCAGGCTCAAAGTGCCACTCACGAAAATTATACCGGTAGCGTTAATTTTCCAGGCACAGTTTCTCCCCGGCTGGCCCTGGTGAGGATCCTGAATCAGAATATGGCGGCGCATGCCAGTATCAGTTTCGGCTTTTCTCCCCCCACCGCATGGGAAGCCAATAATGGTGATGGCTCATTCAATAAAGAACTCAAAGCGGAAAAAGGAGTCAATTATGAGCTGGGAATGCGGGGAACTATTTTGAATGACAAGTTCAACTTCGACGCTACAATCTACCAGATGAACCTGACAGATGCCCTCGTTCCAAGGGTCAACCAGTACGGTACAACATCTTTCACCAACGCCGGTTCTACGCAACAGCAAGGATTCGAGATCAGCCTATCCTTTTTGGCCATCAACAATCCCAACACAGGAGTCAAACTCCTGAAACCCTGGATCAACTATACTCTTAACCACTACAGGTTCTCTTCTTTCGCCAAAGAATCTTTCGACTGGAGTAGTGGAATCACGGTGGAGAGTGATTTCAGCGGCAAAATGATCACGGGTATCACACCGCACACTCTCAATGTGGGAATCGACATGGAAACAAGGCCTGGCTTTTATTTTAACGCTACCCTGAATAATATCGGCAAGACCCCCATTAATGACGCGAATACATATTACCAGCAGGCCTACACGCTAATGGCTTCGAAGCTTGGTTACAAAAGACAAATCAGCAGAATAGGATTTGATCTCTTCGCCGGAGTGAACAACCTCCTGGATGCGAACTATTCTTCCCTGATCAACTTAAATGCAGACGCGGTCGCCTATGGAGGAGGCCCTCAATTCTACAATCCATCGCCATCCCGTAATTTTTATGGTGGGCTCGCAATAAAATACAAATTCCTGCCATGAAAATGAAAGCAAATAAGCGCTTTTAGATAAGATGGGGCACAAGATTCCCGACACGCGCATAAAGGAATTCCGGAGTAGTCATTGTCACAATCAAACCTGTTCCGGAATTTTTTTTGATTTTTTTGTAACCTTTTCTTCCCTGCCCGCTCTAATTATCAGTTAATCAAAAAAAACAAACTAAAATGAAATGTATTAAACCCTTAGCTAAATGGGCGGGTGCTGCCATCTTGTACACAATGGTCATGCCATCGTCCGCGTTCTCGCAGGAAAAGCCTGACCTTTCCGATCCCGAGATCGCTTCCGTTGCAGTAGCAGCCAACCAGATCGACATTAATTATGCCGAAATCGCAAAAGAGAAATCAAAAAACGCCGACATTCTTGAATTTGCACAAACCATGGCCAATGATCATAAGGCCGTGATTGCACAGGCAGTTGCCCTTGTTACAAAATTAGGAGTCACTCCAAAAGACAATGCCGTTACTCAGAAATTGCAGGGAGATGCCGAAAAGACAAAGAAAATGCTGCGTTCAAAATCCGGAGCCGCTTTCAACAAAGCTTATATCGACAATGAAGTTGCGTATCACAAAGCCGTGATTTCAGCCGTAGAAGATCTCCTGATCCCCGAAAGCGACAATAAGGAATTGAAAGAATTGCTGCAGAATGTGGTGCCGGCACTAAAGACACACCTCATGCACGCGGAAATGGTTCAAAAGAAATTCAGCAAATAATGAAAAATTATAAGGCCCTCATGAGAAACCATCTGTACCTTCTCTTTTCCCTGCTCTTCATTGGCGGTTGTACTAACAAAACGGAGACACCCGTGCATAAGGTTTATACCGTTGAGATCAGGCAAATGCAATTCCAGCCTGCTGAACTCACCGTACAAAAAGGCGATACGGTCATCTGGATAAATCGTGATATCGTTCAACACGATGTAACCGAAGAAAAGAGCAAGGCCTGGACATCATCGCCTTTGTCAGCCGGTCAATCCTGGAAGCTGGTTGCCTCAGAAAACGCAGACTACTATTGCAGCATTCACCAGGTAATGAAAGGAAAACTATTGGTACAATAGGGGTCATAGAATGAATTTAGGATGGTCTCATTAACGAGGATGAGTGTTCGTGTTAGAAAAAGACAACCGTTTTGAAGTAGAATTTGAAACGGTTTCTTTTTTACAGCTACTCATAAAATCTCCTCATTTCATTTTCCCGGCGGATAATCCTTCAGTCTGTTTCAATGAGAGAGAGTAATTCTCGTGAGTGCAATTCAAGGCAAATTCCATCAATAAACTAAATTGAAATTTCGCTCCGAAATAAACCTATCAGTAATTGTTCTTAATAATAAGTAATAGAAATTGCATTAATAAAATTCATGACTCCATTGCCATACCGAAATCAATATTATGATTTTGAATTAGAGGATTACCCATTTAGGCCGCACGAGCCTTATAGAGGTAGGGTGGCTTCGTCATGTATTGCTCAATGAGCTTGTGCCAGAGGGTCCTCATTGAATGTCTGCCATTGAACCTGAAAAAGAATTCATCCAGATAGCCATGAACAAATCTTTCGGAACAGTGATGGTGAATGCCTCTCAGCCATCCTTTCAAATTCATCCTCACTACATACATGCCCGAAAATCTTCTTCCTCGCCTGGGTGCACTTAGGCTGATTTCAAATTCCTGCTCCCCGGGCCCCTTCTCCTTGGCTGAGAATGGGAATATTCCCATGTTTTCCAGTTCTATTTCCCAGTCAATAACGGGTTTAAGACGGCAGTTTCGAACTTTCCTGCCTCCCCGGCCCTTACGGCCTCCAATCAATAAATCCACCAGTCCCGAATCCAGGTCCGAAGCATGGCCCTCACCCCTTTTCATCGCTTCCTGGGTCTTGCGCTTGAAGAGCCA
>JBGPHC010000005.1:0-187640 GCA_041484195.1 Agriterribacter sp.
CCACCATGCTAATTTCAATTCCTCAATGGTGCGATTAAAAGTTTTTTAATTTCCAATATACCCTCTCCCCAATCCGATTTAAATTCCTCAATGGTGCGATTAAAAGTATGCTGACAAAATCATTCAGCGGCATAGACACGTCATTTCAATTCCTCAATGGTGCGATTAAAAGCTTCTTTCGTTGTAGTCCATCCAATCGAGTCCACCCACATTTCAATTCCTCAATGGTGCGATTAAAAGCTAACACATGACAGAATTAACGACAGAGGAAAGACTATTTCAATTCCTCAATGGTGCGATTAAAAGAACCAGTACTTGCACGCTCTTAACGTAATAGCGAAATTTCAATTCCTCAATGGTGCGATTAAAAGGATTGCGTGTATCTATGGTATAATTGTCGGATGGGAATTTCAATTCCTCAATGGTGCGATTAAAAGGGTTTGAAAGTATTATCTCATAGACATCGTTTGTGTTATTTCAATTCCTCAATGGTGCGATTAAAAGAAATAAAAAATGGGCCGATGAGGTGAAGAACCTCAAATTTCAATTCCTCAATGGTGCGATTAAAAGGGTAAGTGGTGGAAAACATATCATACGTTCTCACCCATTTCAATTCCTCAATGGTGCGATTAAAAGGCTATTCTGAAGAACTCCAACCCCTACCCCATCATGTGATTTCAATTCCTCAATGGTGCGATTAAAAGAATGCATTGGCACGATTATATCGGCCGTTAATGTTAATTTCAATTCCTCAATGGTGCGATTAAAAGGACATTGTAATGGCAGAAGCGACCCCTGTATTACCATTTCAATTCCTCAATGGTGCGATTAAAAGTTACCCCCGGAGTTCCGGCAGACGATATAAATATCTTATTTCAATTCCTCAATGGTGCGATTAAAAGTAGATATTTTCATGGTTCAATAAGTTTGAAAGCTTTATTTCAATTCCTCAATGGTGCGATTAAAAGCACGATGAGATAATAAGTATTCCCTACGGTAACCGTATTTCAATTCCTCAATGGTGCGATTAAAAGCGTATCCTTTAATGATTTAAATGCTTCGCCAATTGATTTCAATTCCTCAATGGTGCGATTAAAAGTTAATTGTTGGATCATCATCTATTTCATTTGCCTTATTTCAATTCCTCAATGGTGCGATTAAAAGACCTTCGCCAGCATCGTGTGAGGCATCTTCTTCCACAATTTCAATTCCTCAATGGTGCGATTAAAAGTTTCTTTCGCCGCTGGACCCGGTTGTCGAAATAGCATTTCAATTCCTCAATGGTGCGATTAAAAGTCTTCAAATTGCGATTGCGTTTCAGCCGTCGTACTTTATTTCAATTCCTCAATGGTGCGATTAAAAGCCGGCTGTGCCTGTTTGTAGAGCGGAATATAGTCCAATTTCAATTCCTCAATGGTGCGATTAAAAGCTCTTGAATCTTCAGTGATGACTTTAAAACCTAACACAATTTCAATTCCTCAATGGTGCGATTAAAAGCTGGAACGGTGGATGAGGACATCTACGCCATCATATTTCAATTCCTCAATGGTGCGATTAAAAGCTGTATTTTCTTTCTTCACCCCGGAGGAATCAATTTATTTCAATTCCTCAATGGTGCGATTAAAAGCCCTAAGGCCCCATAAACTCAATGAACCTTTCAAATATTTCAATTCCTCAATGGTGCGATTAAAAGGTTATTCCGCTTCCAACACCGCCGCCTCCTGTAAAATTTCAATTCCTCAATGGTGCGATTAAAAGTCTGCTTGGCCATACTGATATACCGCCCGGGGTAATATTTCAATTCCTCAATGGTGCGATTAAAAGCTGGTGACCAATGCCATCAACTATTACCAGATGTTATTTCAATTCCTCAATGGTGCGATTAAAAGCTGCTCTCCTTCAGCGGCATCCTGTTAGGCATCCGAATTTCAATTCCTCAATGGTGCGATTAAAAGAAGAAGTAAGAGAATGGAAAGAATCCGCTATTTATAAATTTCAATTCCTCAATGGTGCGATTAAAAGCTGAAGGCCACCGGATGGAAAGAAGCACATATAGGAGTATTTCAATTCCTCAATGGTGCGATTAAAAGAATTAAGCAGGTCTTTATATAAGTTCTTTTTGCGAAATTTCAATTCCTCAATGGTGCGATTAAAAGTAATTACCGACTGTCTGACAATGCAACATTTAGTAGTATTTCAATTCCTCAATGGTGCGATTAAAAGAACCGGCTTTACTAAAGAATAACAGCGTTACAACATATTTCAATTCCTCAATGGTGCGATTAAAAGCGACAAGTAAAATGGTGTGGAATGGTTATATAACTATTTCAATTCCTCAATGGTGCGATTAAAAGGCAAGGCATTCGCAGAAAAGATGCAGAATCCCGCATTTCAATTCCTCAATGGTGCGATTAAAAGTTACAAGTCTAAATTATTCAAAGAACCAATTAGCATATTTCAATTCCTCAATGGTGCGATTAAAAGGTCTTACAGTAACGCCAACGCCTACCGTCACCTGGTATTTCAATTCCTCAATGGTGCGATTAAAAGTCCTCACTTGGCAGGTTCTTTGCCCTTAGTCCAATCTATTTCGATTCCTCAATGGTGCGATTAAAAGCTATCCTGCATGATGGCGCACTTGGCCAACTTTATTTCAATTCCTCAATGGTGCGATTAAAAGGGTGCTCAATGCGCTTTATGTTTTCGACAAGAATATTTCAATTCCTCAATGGTGCGATTAAAAGATTAAAGGAGCCACAACGCAAGCCGCAATGAATGCCTATTTCAATTCCTCAATGGTGCGATTAAAAGTGTTATCAGCCGTTAGATTGATGCCGGTCAGTTCCATTTCAATTCCTCAATGGTGCGATTAAAAGAAGATAGTTGTAACAACTAACTACATCCCTAAGCTATTTCAATTCCTCAATGGTGCGATTAAAAGTGCTGATAGCAGTAGCTTAAGGGGTTGCTGTATAATATTTCAATTCCTCAATGGTGCGATTAAAAGTGCCTCTCACTTATCTGTTGGAAAGCAGCGACAATTATTTCAATTCCTCAATGGTGCGATTAAAAGAAAGTCCGCATTCTTTTTTGTAGTGCTAATTGTTCTATTTCAATTCCTCAATGGTGCGATTAAAAGAGACATTATCATGCGCCAATCCTACTTTAAGTCGTATTTCAATTCCTCAATGGTGCGATTAAAAGCCGTTTATTTTGGCATAGAAACAGAGTGTTTTTCAACCGTTTCCATAACCGAAAGTACAAAAATTAAGGGAAATTTATAGTCGATCGCCAATTGAAGTATGTACCGCGGACTTCGACAACTGCATAAGAACCTAAACCAGACTTGTTTCCAAGAGATCATTAAGCCCGGATTTGATTTTTTGTTCATCTATGCGCCCGGCAGACGACTACAGGATATTGTTCAATTCATTCTTTTCCTTGCCAACAATCATTTTCTCCAACCACTTCGCTTCACGGCTTTTGAATATGATCAGGCTATCCTTGTCTGCATCCATTATCTGGCATGCATTATGAACGAGTTCTTTCAATTTAACCCCTGTTATTTCACCTTCAAATACGCTGTTCTGAATCCAGTTCAGGTAGCGCCTGCAAAGCTTCAGCATCTTGGCGACCCTTTTTTCTTCAATATCATACACTAAAATAATATACATGACCTAAAATTTATGAAACCATGGAGCACATTCCGCAGTGCAAAAATGAAGTGTCCTGCTTATCAGGACTACCCGGGAACCGTCGGGAAACCTGACTCTGGACCGCCCATCACCACCAGGCTTTAAAGGGTCTGTAATCTTCCATTCCCAGAATATGCTTGGCCAATTTATAACATTCAAGCTTCACCAGGTGTTTATAACTGACATTCCGGCCAAGTGACCTGTGCTTGATAGTCTCATTCAACTTTTCATCCCATGCTTTTACCACTGTTCGCCTGCCTGTATCTTTCAACAAACAATAATTCAGCTTTTGGTCGAAGTCTGTTTTTTGTACCTGTTTCTTATTCAGCAAAGCGAAAATCAATCTGTCGGCTAATATGGGCTTAAATATCTCCGAAACGTCTAAAGCCAGCGAAAAACGCCGTTCTCCGGGTTCGTGCAGGAAACTGATAGTAGGATTGAGCTGTGTATGATAGATCATATCCAGGCAAAGGGAATAGCACATGCTGTTTACGAATGAAATTATGGCATTCACTTCATTGGATGGTGGCCGTTTGGAACGATTGCCCATTTCAAAATCGTTAATGATCGTATCAAACGCTTCATAGTAGCTCATTCGAATATTGCCCTCTAGCCCCATGAGGGCCTCAATTTCGGAAACGCCGGCTATTTGCTCCGAAAGCATTTCTATCCGGCAAATTTGAGCCGAAGTATCCTTTTCCCTGTTATTGTAGTACTTCAGGTTCTTGATCATGTTAAAGGCGGCCCCCTCCACAAATTTCCGGGCAATGACCATGCGTTTCGCTCGATTGCAGTAGGCTTCAGTTTGTCGGATCAATACTTTACCAGATAGGAGGTAATCCTTTGGCATAAAGGACCCGGTGTAATGTTCATAGTAATCGAAAAAATGAACAACTATATTTTCTTTGCCCAAAAAATTATACAATGCGCTGTTGGCATCTAAGCTGCCAAACGCATATAAATTATCTACACTTTCCACCGGTATGTATTTGGGAGTTCCTTCATTCCCATCTTCATCTATGGGAGTGAATTTTAGGGTATTGTCCTTTCTGCTCATGCGGCCGGGGTTAAAGAGGTAATAGCTTTTTTTCATTGGTTAAAATGAGAAATAGTTATTTCAATTTGTTCAGTTGCTTATTCCCTGTCAGCGATTTCAACTGGCTGATGGCAATTTTATTCAGTTGCACTATGCGTTCGCTTTGCGGCAGGCCCTGGTGCAGCATTACGGCATTGATGCTTTCCATATTCGACAGTACTACTAATTGCTCTAAGCTGGCGTAGTCGGATATTGCCTGCCTGTCCGGCAGGCAGGCCTGCCTGTCCGGCAGACAGGACTTCCTTACCCTGGTTTTCGTTTCGCCATTGCTGTGCAGTTTTTCCAAAAAGGGCCATATTCAACATATCGGCTTCGCTGGCATAAATAAAAGAGGCCTGCTCTTTTGTAATAAGCGTCGGGATAATATTTTCTTTGATGGCATCGGTGTGGATTCTGTAGTTCACTTTTGCTAAGGTGCGCTGCAAATTCCACTCAAGATTCAGCCTGCTGGCCTCATCTTCTTTCAGGCGTTGAAATTCCTTGATAAGATATAATTTAAAGCCGGCGCTTACCCATGATGCAAATTCAAAAGCTATGTCTTTATGGGCAAATGTTCCTCCATTATTTCCCCGCCTTGAAATAATACCCCTGGCATTGGTAGCTTCAATCCATTTGGCAGGCGAAAGAGTGAAAGAGTTACTGCCTGCCTCAAACAAAAAGGAGTCGAATTCGACCCCTTTGAAACCGGGGTTGTTTAATTGCTCCCAAATACCCAAAAACTCAATGGTTGTTCTGGAACGCATCCGGTTTTTGACCACATCTTTTGGTTCCTGTTCATTTTTATTTCTTGCAATATCCGTAAGTGAAATGAAATCTTCATTGCTATACTTTAGTGTGGCAATTGAAATTCCCTTTACAACAATTATCTTATTCTTTTTCATTGTGAATTCTTTAAAAATCTTGCTATTTTAATTATGGCGAATTCGCCATAATTAAAATCAGGGTTGTAAACACTTTCCCGGATACCCGGAAATTCAACGGTATTACGGTTTCTCAACCAGTCTGAAATAAAAAAATCACCGTCCTTTGCTTTGATCATGTCGGTCAGGGAAATGTAATCAATATCCTTTTGCCTGATAATGGTGATTTCAGTTCCTTTTACATGGATGGTTTTATTTTTTGCCATATTAATCAGCTTCAATTTTTTTAAACCCATCGGATTCGATGGAATTAAAAACAGGGATTATCAAGTTTCTTCTATGTAGCAGAAATCATAATATGAACATTTTTTGCATATCTTACTATTGATGCGCTGCGGGCATTCTTCATCAGCAACCATTTTTTCTATTTGCTTCACCACCGCCTGCAGGTAAACTTTATCCGCTTCTGTTAACAGTATTTCTTTTGTTTCCCGGAGCTTAGGATATTCCAGTTTTCCGCTCACTCCTTCAATGCCATTTTGCTCCAGCAGCCAGATATAATATTTTACCTGCCATTCATGAGCTGCTTCCATGCTACTGGATTTTTTTATTTCATGGATCACTTTATTTTTTGCATCATAAAAATCAATCTTGCTGCCACCGATCTCTATCTCGGTATATTTTTCTGCACGTTGAGGGTAAGTAGTTTCACCAATGAGTTTGCCTTCGGCTACGGTGTCGGAAGTGTGTTCCATTCGGATGCCATTTGCATGAAGCCACATTTCTCTTTTGCAGACGTGGTAGAGGTTTATGAGTGTGGCGTTGATGTTCATAGGATATAATTTTCCGAAGCTTCAAATTGGGCTTCAATTAACCCTTTTTTATAATCGTAACATTTTTCATGATGGGCCAAATAAATATAATTATCGAATCCTCGAAGGTTCTCTTCCTTATCATCTGATGGAATGCTAAAAGCCTTTAGCTTCAATTTTATCGCATGACTAGCGAATATCGAAAAAGTGAACTTGCTCAAGATGCCTGCCATTATCTTTTTGTCAATCTGTTGTTCAGTAAAATCTTCTTTCTTATTGTTGTACATCGACTTGTAGGCACGCCAAACTTCAATCCCATTTATAAACTCATAGTCGACGTTCACGCCAAGTTTTGACAGAAAAATCAATTCTTGTTTCGAGAAAATAGCCTCCTGATCTCCTTCTGAAGATAGAACCTGTTTCGATAAATTTAGGGGTACAAATACTGATAGGTTTTCCTGATCAATCAATTGAAATTTTTTATGAACCTGGCTATAATTAAGCCTTTGTATTTCGGTCAGATAATTAGAGTTGAAGTTTTGGAGTTCTTTAAAACTGCTCAACTTATCGATACGACTTAGCACGAGATCATAGAGCCTCTCAAAATTTTTATCTCTTAAAATTTCTGCATGTTCTTCTTTTGAAATGCCGTCACGTGTAACTATATAACGGTCGTCCTGCTTATATAACTGAGAAGGTTCATTGACCTTAAAAAGATATACTTCACACAATTTTTTTGTTACGTTCCGGTTTACTCTTCCCGCCAATTGTTCATCGCTGTCAATCAGGGAAACATTTTTAAAACCTAAATCCATGTCAATATCCACACCCGCTTCGACCACTTGGGTTGTAATTAAGAGTACATTTTTGCTTCTGTTATTTTTATTTTTCAGGTAATTAATTATTTCCCTACGTCTTGGTTCAAGAACGGTTCCCGACAAAACAAAAACTTCATTAAAGAATCGTTCATTAATGGCTTCATTAAATTCTGTAGCTGATTTTTTAAAAATAAACTCAACTATAGTGTATACACTTTTTGTCTCGCTAAGCACTGCATATTCTTCCGATTTTTTTAAAACAATTTCTGATAGTTCTGATATTTCAAGTTCCTGGTCCCGATAGTCAAACCGGAACTGAACCCGGTCAGAGAAATTTGTGTTTGTAAAATAATTTTTAGCGGCAGGCAGCAAATCAATAAACTCAATTTGATTTGCTATCGGCAATTTCAATTTATCTATCCGAGGAAGTGTTGCGGACATTAAGATAAAGCGAACATTAAATGCGGTGGCATATTGCTGAATAAAATAAAGCATCTTATCCCAATGCTTTGGTGCATACGACTGTACTTCATCAATAACAACAATACTGTTTGCAAGCCTGTGTAATAAATAATTCGTTTCCTTCTCATTTGTTTTCAAAATATCGAAGAAACGAATGTGCGTTAATAAGCAAAAAGGGTAATGTACAAATAAGTTATTCAAGTAGTCCACCTTTTGATCTCCGTATAAATCATCTTCTGAGCTTTGGAAACCTGCTTTGGAATGAAGAAGTGAAACTTCCCTTTCTGTTAAGTTTAAAGTTTTTAAAATGGCTTTGTGCGTTTGTGTTATGAGTGTAGTAAAAGGGTAAACATAAAAAATTTTATTAATTTCCTTATTCACCTCTAATAACTCAGCAGTTGCCAGCATGGAAAGATTCGTTTTACCTCCGCCTGTTGGTGCCTCTAAATAAAACAGGTGTTCTGTTCCATTCTTCCGAATATTTCTGATTACTTCAACTGACATGTTTTGCCGAAGTATATTTAAATTCTCAGTGCTTCTTTCTGTAGGATTTCTTATTTCCTCTTTTGTTTCGGCGATTTCGTATGCCTTGGTGTTATATACCTGAGAATGATGAGCAGCAATAATTATCTTATCTCTTAGTAATTTATCAATTACTCCTAAATCCGTTACTTCTTGTTGATTCATATATTCGGATGTAGCTAGATAATCCGAAGCAGTGAGTAGAGAAAAGTTTAGTTTGGATAGAGCATACAATGGGAAATATTGCGTAGTGTTCAATTCAACTGAATCGATTGCATCTTTTAAATTATCAAAGTAGGCTATAGCTAATTCTGATAATTGAATCTTGTACAAAGCCAGATATTTTATTAATGGACCATACTGCTTAACAAAAACACTTCGCTCCAATCTCTGCACCGGCTCAGTAATTTCTGGACTATGATGTAGATTGATAGAATTAACCAATACAAAGGCACAAAAGGCGATAAAGTTTTTTTCATCATCATTTAGAATTGAAAGCTTAGTGATACAATCTAAATGATAAGACAGATAGATGAATGCGCCTAACTCTGAATGCCCATGCGCAGGCTTGATAATGGTTGAAACATTTTTAAAAAGACTATTCCGCATTCTGTCTGTCTGAAAGTTTTCATTGACTTTTCCAAAATCATGAAAAATGACCGTGTCTGTAAACAGTTGCTTAATGTAATCAGCGAGAGTTGGTTTGTTATCGGAACTAAAATCTTTTAAAATGTTTTGGATTAGCCCGTTAATAATTTTATCTAACTCATTTTCCTTACCTAACCGCAATAGATATTTAAAAACTAATTCAAGATGTTCAGCTAAGGTTTCAACTTTAAGTGTAGCAGCTTGAGATGCAGGAAGATGTGCGAGGTAATGTTCTGAATTAGTAAGAACATTCTTTACACGAATTGCATTCTCGATATAATATTCGAGTGACTTCATCAGAACAATTGAATGATCTTTGTTCGTTCTGAATCGGAAACTTGATACAGACCTTCAAATTGGGAATCTTGTTTTAATGTCCAATCTGTAAAAGCAAATTCTGCCAGTTCATATTGGAATAGAGTTTCATCAAAACTCGCAGGCAATCTTTCAAAATACATGTACGATGATTTATTAATAACTGCACCCAAGGAAGGTGAAAATCTGGGATTTATCCTTTGCTTGACGAGCGGATACTGGCGAATAAATAATGAGTTTATTGTAAAATCAGAAGATGCGGTGAACGATTCAAAACTGTATTCTTTAATCCCGGTTTCAATATCCCACCATGCTGAAAATTCATTCTTACCTAAATAAGGTAAATAAACAGATTCTCCGTTCAATAACCGGTTTCGCAATACTTCCTGCTGTTTATTAGCATCATCTAATAAAACATAGCAGCGATAGCCTGGACGAACTAATGTTTGCTCTGTAACAATTAAGTTTCCGTCTGCGTTAGCATAGCCCACGGTATTGGTGTACTTAATAATTGTTTTGATGAAATTGCCTTTGTCATGAAATGATTCTAATGGCTCAATACCAACAAGTAAGTCTTTAAAGACTTGGTAATACTCGGGGAACTGGCCTTTTTTGCTGTATCCTTTTAATCCGGCAACGGCTCCCAGAATGCCTAATAATGCAGGTTTGTGCAGGCAGTTGAATGTCATCACCAAGCCTTCATTTACATCAGGCTTTTTAAAGCAGGCAAAGTCAGCACGAAGGTCAAACGATAATAAGTGTTTTGCCATAGATTATTGGTTGATGTCAGAAACAATTGCACTGGCAGGTATGCCCGCTACTTTTGTAGCTGTTTGGTCATAATTAATTTCTACTTTCTCTACATGCTTAGCAATATGCGGACGTGCCAGAATTTCGCTGACAGAACTTAAATCAATGGTTCTATCGTTTTGCACTTTTACTAATTCAACAAAAGATGGCAGTACAAGCATGGAACCCTCTTTAAGTTGTACCCATAGTAGCAATTCATTTTCTGATCCCGACTTGGCTGCCGAATCATAAAAAGTAACACCTCTGGAAAGCCCGGCTTTCACTTTCAAAACATCTTCATCCTGTAAAGCGGTTCCTTCCGATAAGGTTACATGATCGGATATGTTATGCGGGTTTATGGAAAACCCATGTACATAATGCCCTTCGCTTAATTTGGATTGTGAACCCAATGTGGTCATGGTTGAATCAACATTTTTCTCACCGGGATTGCGGAACGGCGACATAATCTGTTCGGAATAAATTTGTCCTTTACGGTATTGATCTATACCATGTGTAATTTGAACCGGACCATGGATGGAAAGGTTTACTTGTCCGGCATAAGTTCCTCCAAACAAACGGATGTCTAAACAAGAAAGCAGGTTAGATAAAAAAATCTTTTTATCTATGCCACCTGTCACCATATTATCTAACTCATTGGCAATGGTCTCAAGATCAGTAAAAGCGCCATCAATCTTTTGAAGATTTCCATTCTCAATAAAGAGATAGCTTTCTTCATCATCTTCGGTTATTTTGCTTTGAACAAAAGCTATTGTCTGCTGCTCTGATTTTTTTCCAACTACCTTGTCAAAGGAACTTTTAAGTGTTTTCAAATCTGAATCTTCAGGCAAATCTTTGAAATATTTCTTTAATGCAGCTGATTTAGGTTTATCTGATAACAATCCCGAAACCGAAACGCCATCATACTTAAATAAGAAAAATTTATCCTCTGCTGTACTATTTAATTTTTTTCCTGCTTTTTTAGGATCTCCAAAATTAAATTTGTAGCTCTCATCTAATGTGCGAGGCTTAAAGTTTGGGTCAACTGATTTGAAGTAGAATATCTTTTCATCAGGATAAGCTTTCTTCAGGTAATTGCGAACGCTATACTTTAATGCCTTATCGGTGGCATAAACCGATCCATCAGGTAGTGTACGGGGTTGATGGGTAAAGTCAGCGTTATAATTTGAGTTAATAGATTTAATGACTACGCATCCGAAAACGCGGCTTGTGAATGTGCTGGGCATAAGTTGGTTTGATTTTATGAATAAGTGAAAAATTTGTTATTGCACTTCAACTTTCTTCTTTGTGTAATAAAAGCTCGGACTAAAATAACCTGCCAAAACGAATGTCATCAGCTTCTTCATGTCTGCACTCTTATCAAATGCCATAATCTCACGCATTAAACGTTTAACTCTTCCGTTATCATCCCGTTCAATTGCGTATAAGTATTTCTGAAAAAGTCGGACAATTTCATTTTTAAACAATTTAGAGTCAGACTTTTGAAGAAACCCTTCCAGAGCAGCATGTGAATTGTCTGCGGATTTACTTTTATCAAAAAGAAAGTCGATTAATTGTCCTGCAACAAAAGCAAATTCAACTTCGTCAGCTATAGCTATTCTCTCTGGCGAATCTGCAATCTGCATGGTCTTTTCAATGAGTTGATCAAGTTTGTCAGGCATAAAATATCCGTTGAAGTTTAGATTTTTATTATCGAAATGATGATTTAAGCTAAAGTATATGTTCAACTTTTCCTTTATTTTGTCGGATCGGGAATATTTCAAATCATCACGTATTCCGGCAAGCATTATTTCCTTAAATACAGAGCCAGTAATAATATTTTTTCTTGATTTGTAGATATAATCGTAAATAGTTTTTCGATACTTTCTAAAAGCCCCGAGCGTCAGATCATTCTTGCCACCATCATTTTCCTTATAGCTCTCTTCTTTTAAATCATCGAAAACATTATCTGCCTTGTTGTATTTATCTCCCATTGCAATATTGAACACTCCCCAATACAGATCAAATACATTTTTCAAAAAATAACTTGGCTTTATATTTTTACCATCCTTCAGAATGAAAAGATTTTTTACTTCCCATACTTCTCTTTCGCCTTTTTTATCTTTTAACTGATATTCGAAGCGGCTTACAAAATCAAAATCCTTGATTTCGCCTTTCTGATAAAATAAAAGATAATAGTTGCCTAACTCCTTATGTAGTTTGTTTTGAATTTCTTCTACAATTTCTTTATAACCTCTTTTTTTCCCATCTTCTAATGCCTCTCTATTGAATAAAGCTAAGGTTAGCTCTTTTCGTTCATCCTCGTATATGAAAATGGGTAAAGGATTGGGGAGGCTACTTCTTCCAAGAATTCCTTTAATTTCTAAAAGTTTTGACCCATCAGAGGCATAAATTCGACTACTTACGTCGAAGGTTGCGGTTTGATGCATTAGGAAAGGCTTCTTGTCAGGAAAGCCACTAAAGAAAGAACTAACTCCAATAGTAGACTGCGTTACTTCTCCTTTTGGAAAGTTGTATTGGTTAGTAGTAAAAATTTTATCAAGCATATAAAAGCTATATGCTTTCTGATAAATCTCAGTTGGCAAATCAGCATAAAAAATTACATACTCGCTATCTTTAATTTTTTTATACTCCTCAATTTGATCTAAGTAACTGTGAATTTTATTTCTTGCGTTTATCATGTTAATAAACGTTATTGCATTTGATTTTTCACCATCATCTTCCACCATTTTTTGAGCTTCATCAAAGTATGAGATCAGACTATCGTATACTACTGGCTTGCCTTCACTTTTACGCTTTATATAATTTTCTCCATCTTCAAGATTAGTTTTCTTTATGGCAAGGCAATATGGAGAACAAGAATGGATGGCTTTTGTTTTTTTATCTATACACTTGTTTGTATCATTATCTAACATCCATGAGGAATTTGTTCTTGCTGCACAAAACAGCAGTACATCAGTTAGTTCTACCTTTTTTTTTTGATAAACGATTTTTTTAAAAACTTTAGGGTTATCAAAATTTAGTATTATATGCAACCCCTCCTTAGGGACTATGCCAATAGATTTAAGTTCTTCCGGTAATGAATCTGTAAATTGTATGAGTTCTTTAATCATGTAAGCTTTTTAATAATTCTAATATTCAAACTTTTTAATCTTACACCACCCCCACGCATCCCATCCCCATTGCATTATAAATCCCGCATCCGCTGTTCAGTATGAGTTCCAGTATATCTTCCGGCGCCTTTATTCGCAAACGAAATTTATCAAATCCGCGAACCCTTGTTTCACCTTTTGTGCCCGCTTTTATAGTGATCAGCCGCGAACGGGACGAATGGGAAAAGAAAATGGTTTTTACATTGATCTGATCATGCAGCAACCGGTAATCTTCATCCGTAAGTTCATGAATCGAATCATATTTTTCTATGATGTTGCGCTTCAGCATGGGAATAAAATCTTCATCTTCCGGCGACACGTAATCATAATTGCCCTTTGCATTTTTTCTTCCAATCACCATCGGCGACATGGGTTGCAGCAACGCTTCCGCAACTCCACTATTAATAATAATCCCGGCGGTGTGGTTTGCAGTTTCTACCTGCTGCACTATGAAGACCGCTTTACTTTTGCCGTCCGCTACCTCTACGCGCTGGTTCACGAACAATCCTTTAATAAAGTTTTCTGCCGCATCGGAGATGTGGAAACATACAGTAAGCTGTACGTTTGAATCAAGCATATATAAACGATCAGCGCTGATGCGAAAAGGAACCCGGAGATCGGAGAAAGTGAACAACTTGAATTTTTTTAGCGTATTTGTTTTGCCATAGCCATACTCATGAAGAAAATCAGCATACGCCTCATCTGCTTGCTGAATGATGCCGTAGATAGCAGAAGCAAGTGGGTATTGATAATTAACCGGTACCACGGCGGCGTTAGAAGAGATGGATAGTGAAATTTCGAATCGCATATTTTATTTTATGTATAAAATATCTTGCTACTTTGTTCAAATAGTTACCCATATGAAAATGACGTTGTCTGAAATGTCAGGCTTGCGTAAATAAGGCATGAAACAATATAAACCTACTAATAAAAAATTTCTCTTCCAAGATCGAAAACTAATAATAATAATGGCAATGCAGGGCCTGGACCTTGTTTGTCTTAAAATTTTAGGGATAGTTTTTCACATGATCCAACATACCAATGCAGCCCATCTTTGAAATCTCTTTATGGAAACCATTATTGCATGATACGGGTAAATTATTATGCGAACCCAAATAAATTTCCCGCATTGGTTGGTGTTTCCCGTTTTGCTAAAGAAATACCTGCATACAAAGGTGTAAGGGAGCACCAACCAAACACTGTCATTTTATTGTTGGTGCTTTTCGCCTGGTCAGGGTTCCTATTGACCACCAATTCCGTAGTTCCGGTCCGTGATGACACGCACCGGGGCGGGGAACGATTGAGATCCTCCGGCAGGAAACATCAACAATGGCTGTTTGTATTGTTGGTGCTCCCTGGAAACATTATCAAAACTATTGAGATCCTCCAGAGGGAAACACCGACAATGGCCGTTTGTAATGGCTCTTCCCGCCTTGGTTGGTGTTTCCCGATTTACTAAAGAAATACCTGCATACAAAGCTGTAAGGGAGCACCAACCAAACACTGTCATTTTATTGTTGGTGCTCCCTGGAAACTGAATCAGAAAGCCAGTGATGGTTCAGCGGGAAACATCGACAATGGCTCTTTTTATTGTTGGTGCTTTTCGCCTTGGTCAGGGTTCCTATTGACCAACCAAATCGCCCTTCGATTATTAATCACGATTTCATAGTATGTTTTGTAATCCTCATGATTTCGCCTAATCAGGCTCCCTGCCTGCCCCACATTATCACACTACTGTCATAAAATTACCTAAATTCAAATAATAAAAGTATGATAATACTTTTATTAGATAATCCTCATTACCTTTGCACCATAACTAAACCGCTAAATCTTTAAATATGGAAACAATGACCGGGAATATCCTGAACGTGACCCTGCTGGAACCGAGACAAAAGCACCCCACCATCTTCGCCCGCTTTGACCTGCTTGGAGAAGGTGAGAGTCTCACCCTGCATAACGATCATGACCCCAAACCGCTTTATTACCAGTTGCTGGGTGAGCGTGGAAATATATTCACCTGGGAATACCTGGAACAGGGACCCGAAAGCTGGAAGGTGAGGATAGGCAAGAAAATTACCGGCCAGAATGATGAAACCCTGGGACAAATTGCGGCTAAGGATTTACGTAAGGCCGAAATTTTTAAGAAATACGGACTCGATTTTTGCTGCGGAGGAAAGAAAACCGTGAAAGAAGCCTGCGCCGAAAAAGGCCTCGACGCCACCAGGGTTGAACAGGAATTGCAGCAGGCCGATAAGAATCCTGCTACCCGGCCATTGCCTTATGGTGACTGGAGCCTTGATTTCCTCGCAGATTATATTGTCAATACCCATCATAGTTATGTGAGGAAGATATTGCCGGAACTCCGGGGATATGCGGCCAAAGTGGCCGGGGTGCATGGCAATCTTCATCCTGAATTAGTACCCATCCGTCAACTCGTGGAAGCTATTTACCAGGAACTCATGGTTCACCTGGATGAAGAAGAAGGACAGGTATTCCCATATATTAAGGAACTGGTGGCAGGTAACAAAAACCAGGATGCCAGCCAGGCTTTCACTGTGCCCGAAAAGCAGGGGCTCCTGCAACTGATGGAGCAGGATCATGAAGACGTGGGCAGTGACCTGCACAAGATCAGGACTCTCAGCAAAGACTACAGCCTCCCCGAAGATGCCTGCGCCAGTTATGAATTGCTGTACAAAATGCTCGCTGAATTTGAAGATGACCTTCATACCCATATTCACCTGGAAAATAATGTCCTTTTCCCCAAAACAATTGAATTGGAAAAACAATTGAGACAATGAAGAACCTAATCCCTATAAAACGGCATCAGGCCTTTGTAGCTTTTTCCCGCGACCATCATTTTGGATTGTTGCTTTCCTGGAAAATAAGACAGGGCCTGCATGCCGTTTCGAATCCCGGGAGGATCACCAACTACCTGCTCTTCTTTTTTGAGGAATCGCTTCGGCAACATTTCAGGGAAGAGGAGCAGTATTTGTTCAACAAACTTCCTGTTGATGATCCGTTGCGCAGCAGGGCGGAGGCCGAACACAGGAATATTTACCGCCTCGTGCAATCCCTCCGGGTAAGAAAGACAGATAAGGATTTATTAAATGAATTCGCCGATACCCTGGAACAACATATCCGCTTTGAAGAAAGAACCTTCTTCAATCATCTGCAGGAGCATGTGGAATCCGGCATGTTGGAAGGGATGCCGGCTCACCCGGAACAATCGAATCGTGAAATGGATGATCGCTGGGATGATAAGTTCTGGGAAATAAAAAAATAAGATCATGAATTTACCCAGGCCTAAGAATAAGCAAAAAATGGTTGTGATCATTGGGGCGGGCTTTGCGGGCCTCACACTTGCGAGAAGACTCTCATCAAAATATTTCCAGGTGCTGCTACTGGATAAGAATAATTACCACCAGTTTCAACCCCTGCTCTACCAGGTGGCAACCTGCGGCCTGGAACCGAGCAGTATCAGTTTTCCGCTGCGAAAGGCATTCCAAAGGAATCCCAATGTATTCATCCGGATTACCGAAGTGCAAGGCATCGATGCCGGAACCAATACCATCAACACTTCCATCGGCGATATAGCATATGACTACCTTGTGCTGGCGCATGGTGCCGAAACCAATTATTTCATGAAAATGCAATTGCAGCAAAATGCGCTTTCCATGAAATCAGTTTCAGAAGCATTGTTATTGCGAAATACCCTCCTTCAAAACTATGAACAGGCACTTACTTCGAAAAGCGCGGAGGGAAAAGCGGCTCTCCTGAATGTGGTGATCGTGGGTGGAGGCCCTACCGGTGTGGAGCTGGCTGGTGCCATAGCCGAAATGAAAATGACGATACTCCCTAAGGAATATACCGAACTCAATTTCCAAACGATGGAAATCTACCTGTTGGAAGCGGCTCCCGGTTTATTGAATGGGATGAGTGAATACGCAGGAATTACTGTGAGAGAATATTTGCAAAATCTCGGTGTGAAGGTTCAATTGAATGCAACGGTTCAGGATTATGACGGACAATCCGTATTATTGAGCAATGGTGAATCCATTCACAGCAGGTGCCTCATTTGGGCGGCCGGCGTGAAAGGCGCGGATATGCAAGGATTACCCGCTTCCTCCGTGGCCTCCAATAACAGAATTTTGGTAGATGAATTTAACCGCGTCAATAACCTGCAGCGGGTTTTTGCAATCGGTGACGTGGCCCTGATGCGGGATGAACAGCTTGTAAAAGGCCATCCGCAGGTGGCGCCTGTCGCGATTCAGCAAGCGAAGCTCCTGGCAAAAAATTTAAAAAGCCTCGAGACCAAAAAGCAAATGCTTCCATTTCTATACCGTGACAAGGGCAGTATGGCAACCGTGGGCAGGAACCAGGCAGTAGCCGAAATGGGAGCGATCAAAGTGCGGGGATTTGTTGCCTGGCTGATATGGATGATGGTACACCTTATGTCCATCATCGGTATAAAGAACAGGATATTCATACTTATCAACTGGGTATGGCAATATATCACCTACGATCAATCGCTTCGCCTGATCATTAAACCTTCAAAAAAGAATCATGAAAAAATTATCCTTCATGCAACTAGCGGCCATGGCGCTATTCGCAAGCCTGCTGTGGGCATGTAATTCCGGAAACAAGGCCGAAAATGCCAGCGCTAAAACAGATTCATTGGATCATGAACAGGGCGAAGTTGCAGGAACCCTGGCATTGAATAATGGCGCCAAATGGAAGGCCGACAGCATCACCCATGTAAATGTGGCTGCATTCGAATCAATCATAGACAATTTTGAAAAAGCGGGCCAGCATGATTTACCCGCGTATGCCCAGTTGGCGGATGATTTGCAGAAATCTTTGAATAGGCTGATCACTGATTGCAAAATGCAGGGTCCGGATCATGAAGCGCTGCACCTTTGGCTACGGCCTCTTTTACAAAATGTGGCCGAACTGGCAAAAGCAACCACCACCAATGATGCCTCGAATCTGTTCAATGAAATCAAAGAGGAGGCAAGGCTCTATTCTCAATATTTTGAGTGAATCCATATATCAATTTCCACGCATAAAATCAATCCCTCATAATTATTATGACTGATTTCAAAAAGCTATATAATTTTAAGTTTCGGAAATATGCTTAGCCTTACCTGCAAGACTGCCATTAAAGCCGTAATTTACCTCGCTTCAAAATATTCAGCGGGGGAAAAGTCCGGCATTAGGGAGATCGCGGAATATATTGACGCGAGTGAGCATACGGTGGGAAAACTATTGCAGACCCTGGTGAAACACAATGTCATCAATAGTACCAAGGGCCCTTCGGGAGGCTTCTATATTTCAAAGGAGCAATACCGGCAAAGCATCATGCAGGTGGTGGAGGCTATAGATGGCAGCAGGATGTTTAAGGAATGCGGATTAGGCCTGAGCAAATGTTCATCAACCCACCCTTGCCCTATTCATTATGAATATAAAGAGGCCAGGGATATCGTGGAAAGGCTTTTTAAAGAAAAGAAGGTCATGGATCTGTGCGAGCCGGTAAACAAAGGACTGGCCTATCTGATAGGTTGATACGCGCGAGTTTGCTAAATTTGTGGTTGATTGGAAATTCAATCTTATATAGATGATCATAGATTTGCTTGAAAAATATGATGTGCCCACGCCGAGGTACACCAGTTATCCCACCGTTCCTTATTGGGATTTCTCTCCTGACCATGAAGCCAGGTGGAAGGAATCAGTCATTCAAAGTTTTATTGGCGAAAAAGGCGAGTTATGCATTTATATCCATCTGCCCTTTTGTGAAAATTTGTGTACTTTTTGCGCCTGCACGAAGCGGATCACTAAAAACCATAAGGTCGAGGAACCCTATATAGAAGCGGTACTAAAGGAATGGAATATGTATCTCGCTTTCCTGCCTGGCAAACCGGTGATCAGGGAAATCCACCTGGGAGGGGGAACACCCAGTTTTTTCAGGCCCGAACTCCTGGTCCGTCTGATCAATGGAATCACTGGCCCGGCTTCGGTTCATGCCGACCCCGAATTCAGCATCGAAGTGCATCCCAACTATACAACCGAAAAGCATCTGCAGGAATTAGCCGCACTTGGATTCAACCGCATCAGCATCGGGGTGCAGGATTTGGATCCCGTGGTGCAGTACGCCATCAACAGGATACAATCATTCGAGGTAACCAGGGATGTGGTTGATTGGGCCAGAAAATATGATTACAAGAGCGTAAATATTGATTTGGTATATGGCCTTCCGCACCAAACGGTGAAGAGCATTGAATTCTCGATGTCACATATTCTGAGCCTGAAGCCCGACAGACTGGCTTTTTATTCCTATGCACATGTTCCGTGGAAGAGCAAAGTGCAGCGGCGTTATACAGAATCTGACCTGCCCGTTGCGAGAGAAAAATGGAAGATGTTCACCAGGGGAAAGGAAATTGTGGAGGCCGCGGGCATGGCAAGCATTGGGATGGATCATTTCGCCCTCTTGAATGATGCATTGTTTGATGCCTCCAAAAACGGAAAGCTTCACAGGAATTTTATGGGTTATACCACTACCCAGTCAAAACTATTGATTGGTCTGGGCGCTTCGAGTATCAGCGACTCCTGGAATGCATTCGCCCAAAATGAAAAAACGGTGGAAGCTTATGAAGAAAAGATCAGGGAAGGTTTGTGGCCCCTTGTGAATGGGCATTGCCTGAATGAAGAGGACCTGGTGATCAGAAAAAATATTCTTGATTTGATGTGCAGGCATGAAACCCTGCTAACTGATGAATTGCTGGATCCTGAATTTGTTGAGAGCGCTCTTCAGAAACTTCGGCTATCGGCAGCAGATGGCCTGGTACAAATTGAAGACTGGAAAATACAAATTACACCCAGGGGTCATTTTTTCATGAGGAATATTTGCGCGGCCATTGATGCCCGGCTTTGGCGCAATAAAATGGAATCCGATACATTCAGCAAAGCGATTTAGGGAATAGGTGAAAGGCAATTCACGCATTACCATCTGCATTCCCGGACCTTATAATTACAGAATTAGTTTTTAGCTGTGGTTTTAATTATTGAGCGTCAAAACTGCCGATGGCACCCATCTCCGCGTCGGCGAAGGAATGATCCACAAAAGTATATCGGCCTTTTTCAGGAAGTACAAATTCAATGATGGCGCCACTTGCGGGCCCCAGGTACACCGATTGCATCCCTACTAATTCATTTCTGGGATTGCCATCCAGCCAAACTTTGTCCAGGATAGTACCTATCACATGGAAATTCGTAGCATTATTAGGGCCGGCATTCAACACATAGAGGCGGATTCTTTCGCCGGCTTTTACTTTCAATGGCTTCAAAATATATTGTCCAACCTTACCATTGAAGGTCACGAAGGAGGGCTGTTTAATCCTTGCGCTGCTGGTATCGGGGACGTAAATTTCCCCTTGTTTTTTCAGGTAATACTCGTTCTGAACCAGGGCGAATTCATGATCAACTTTTCCAGGATAACCGTTCTTAGGTTCTACGATTGCCATGCCAATCATGCCATAGATCATGTGCATCAATACCATGGGTGTTCCGCAATGATACATGAATACGCCGGGATAATTGGCCGTCCAGGTAAAATGTATGGTTTCACCCGGTTCAACCGTCCTGTATTTATCTGCCGGGTTAACCATGGCTGCGTGGAAATCTATGGAATGCGGCATGGGCATCATGTTCATACTCAAGGGCATGTTGGTCATGGTGTCGTTGGAGCGATTGGTCATGGAAAAGCGAACGGTCTGCCCTACACGAAGTTTAAGGATGGGCCCCGGTACCGAGTGGCCAAACATCCAGGCGGTATAGGAAACGGTTTTGGAAATCTGGAAAAGGTGATGCGTCACATCGAATTTTACATCCACAGTGTCTGCATCCTGGGTTTTTGGAACTTCTGGGGCATACGCGAGGGGGCCTCTGTTGGCTGTGTCGCCTTTGGCCTCTCCTGATACCGTGGCCTTCGGAGAGCCATAAACCATTTTAGTATTATCAATTTTGTTATTTTGATTGCAACCGGCAAATAGTAAAAGCGCGCCGGCAAGTAGGATTGCGGTTCTCATGTGATGGAATTGAATAAAGGTTATGGTTAAGTGAAGCAAGATATGGAAGGTACTTATTTTTTTGGTCATCTAATGCTATCGGCATGTTAGGCTCATGCGGTTGAAATTTATTCAGACCGGGTTTCGGCATTTCCAAATGAAAGGATTGCCGTTTTAGAGAATTGGAGAATGGATAATTATATTGCGGCAGTGATGATTGCTTTCACAACCAGGCCTGTCAGTAGCGAGCAGAGTATGCTGATGAGGGAGCCGATGAGAACATATTCTGTCTTTGCTTCCTGTCGGTCTTTTTCAGAAAACCTCAATAATCCTTTGGCGGTGACCAGGAGGCCTATGACGCTGTATTGAGCCTGCAGCAGGAAGATCAGGATCAGGATCCTTTCGAGGATACCGATCCATTTGCCCGCATTTTGGAGACCCTCGCGACCGGGAAGTTGGTCGCTCCATTGCCGCGTCATCTGTCCCACCAGGATTCCCGTAGGAAAGCTGATGAAGACAAAGGCGGCACTCAGAATCCAGAAATGCGTGTTAGTGTTGATTTGTTTCCATGCCTCAATGAGATTAGCGGGACTAAAGAATAGGTGATACCAGCATATCGAAATCATGAGTAAGTGCAGTGCCTGATCTGCCAGGAAATACTTGATTTTGGCGGGCCTGTATGATTTCCATCCGTCGATCAGCAGGTGTGTTACCCCGATGAAGGCGGCATAGTACCAGTATTTCCATCCAATGAAGATCAATGCAACAGCTGCGGTCAGGAAACCATGCAGGTAGAGCCACGCTGAAGCAAAATGTTTTCGGATCCGGTCATCGATCCATTTTCCGGGTTGGAGTATAAAATCGGTCAGCAGGTGCGACAGGATCAGTTTGATCAGCCAGATGGTGCTCATTTCAATGCAAATTGAGTGATGGTCTCTTCATATTCATTCAGGAGCCTTTCTATTTCGGGCCAACTGGCAGCACGGGCATGTTTATTGATAGTGGCCTGTGCCTTCTTAAACTTCTTAGCGATGGCCACCTGTGTTTGACCCTTTAGTAATTCCGCCAGCACGGCCGCCTGTTTGGAAGTCAGCCTCGCAAAAATATGATCTGCATAATACGCAATTATTCTCAAAGGACGGTTGGCAATTTCCTTATAGGATATGATATTTAAATGCAATTCTCCTTTTAATTTGTCAAAGCCCCGGCCGGAAAGGACAAAGACTTCATTTTTTGTAGTTCGTAAATATCTAACGGGGTGGGTCACTCGCCCAATGCCAATACTAACGCGTATATCATGCATATATGAAAAACTCTTTGCGGCTGCCCTTAGCTGTAAGGCTATGCGCAAAGATTGGGGCGTATCTTTAATATATGCCTGAAAACTATCTCCCCGGTAAAATTCAAATTTATGCTTACTCAAAATGGATTGTATCATTTGAATCAGCTCGCGCTCCCGTTGCGGCGAAAGCAATGAGGAATTCACAATGTCGGCAGTGATTACGGAGGCGATCAGCAACATGCGTATTTTCCTTTTTTACAAATATAGCCTAAATAGACAATATTTTTAAATTATAGCCTAAAAAGGCGAATTATGTAATTTATAGGCTAAAAAGGAAACTGAACCTCCTTATGCGAAAATGATCAGCCCGCTTAGTTTGTGGAAATCCTGATGAATGAAGATCGAAACCCTGCACCTATGGGAGCAGGTCATTGATATACCGCTGTAATACTATAGCCTGGTTGTGTTTTTCATCCTTTGCTCCATAGAGCAAACTTACTATTGGATATGATTTGACGTAATGGAGCAATTCGCCAACCGCTTCTGATTTCGCCAGTTCAGCCAGATAACGCTCCCGGAACTCTTCCCAACGTTCGGGTTGATGGTTGAACCACTTTCTGAGCGCCGTGGAAGGGGCTGCCTCTTTGATCCAGGCATCTATATGGGCCGTTTCTTTTTTTATTCCCCTGGGCCACAAACGATCCACCAGGATTCGGAACCCGTCCGTTCCTTCATACGGTTCATAAATTCTTTTGATTCTTACTTTCTCTTTCATGGGCCATCATTTAAATGGAGGCAAGTTCTTGTTCCAGCGCTTCAGTCTTTGGAAAAAGAATATTATTCTCCAGATGGATATGCTTAAACATATTGTCTTCGAATTCTTTCAACTTTTGGAACAAATAGTCGTATGAATTGCAGGCATCAGGAGGAAGCAGGTAGTCATAGGTTGCTTTTCGAATATGCCTGAGGGTCTCATCCGAACGCTCGTGTTCTGATTGGATGATGCTCATCCATTTTTTCAATGACGCGGCATGAAAATCCTTTTCCATCTCCGGCTCTGTCTTTTTGCGGATCAGCTGCCTGATGGCGGGGAAAATCAAACTTTCCTCCCTTTCAATATGATTCAGGAGCTTTTCCAAAAATTCATGGATCGATTCTGACAGATCCCGCAGTTCGGGATGGTTTTCCCCGTGAAGCTCTGCCACTTTCTGTGCCTGGTCGTGGATCAGTTCCGCATTCCATCGTATGTAATGATGGTGGGTGCTTACGATATATTCTATAAGCCGGTCCGGTTCCCATTTGTCAAAATCATGCGAAGCCGAACCGGTCACTGACTCTGCATTTTTCAGGGCCGATATTACCTGTTCCACAGATAGCCCTGCATCGCGACTGGCTTCCCTGAGGTTTTTGTTGCCGGCGCAGCAATAGTCAATCCCCAGCCTGTTAAAAACTTCTGCTTTTCGATAATCTTTCGCTACGATCCTGCCGATGGGTTCTGTATAGGGCAGGTCAAAACGTTTGGTAATACTTACCTGCCATTGACGGGGACCTTCCTGCAAATATTCCCAGCTAAAGGCATTTAAGCTTTCGGTCTGCCATTGTTGATAGATGAGTTTAGGATCCTGATCATGGAGCACAATAAAACCGGCTCCCTGCTCCAATTCATCAAAATGGCTGAATAGGGTTTCCTGAATCTGCTTTCCTTGCAGGAATGAGACCTCTAATATTTCGGTTAGGATCATGATAGAAAATTCTTTAGCCTGTTAAGAACTGATATCGCCTGTTGCCGCGATTGGGGAGCCTGACAAGGAATGGAACAGATTTCTCGCCATAAGGAACAAAGCCAGGACCTTGAATATTTCCAGGAGAACAAAATAAATATGCAGAGGAGAGGGGTGCAGTGATTCGCCCCGGATGAGGGCGTCCGCTCTATTATCCAGGACCGGTAATAGCCAAAAACTCTGTGCTAACGGAAATAGAACCGCGATTCCGTACCAGACCTTGAAGGCAGTCGGAACGGGATATTTGCCTGCCAGCAGTATGCCTAAGATGGCCAGGGCGAAGACCCATTCCACTTTATTAAGTGCCCCAAACACCAATTTTCCAATACCCAGCCCGATGGGGACCGTGACTCCGGGAGCCCGGAACTTGAGCCAGGCTTCCATGAAACTGATGGCGCAGATGAATCCCATCCACATAAATACGCACATAGAAAATATGAACAACTTCAGACTCATAACAAATTCCTGAGGCCCTGGTTTCGGAGCCACCCGATTTTCATTTCGAACATTTCCGCCATCTTACCGGCGCGCCATTTAGCTTCTTCCGCTTTTTCCCCGCTGAAAATTGAATCGGCGGTTTCTATGAACAGTTCCATCCATTTTTGGAAATGTGAATATTGGGTCGCTTTACGGCCTTTTTTTTGATGGCAACAAATGTCAAGGCGCTGGCCTTAGCCGCATTATTGATGATCCCTTTTTCATCATCCGCCGGCAAATTCCCCGAGAGCTCATTATTTGAAAGGTGGAATTCCAAAGCCTGTTTCCGTTTTTCAAGTTCGGAGAGAGATTCCTGGCCTGGTAAGTTTGAAAGATAATTCGCAAGCTGGTCAGCCTCTTCCATTTTCTTTCTTTCCCTTGAATTCCTCAAGAGTCTGCCAACTTTTACAATCATCAATATGATCCCGGCCAGAACCGGAATGACCAGCAGTGTAATGGTGATGATTATGCCGGTTTGTGTGAAGGGCGAGGCGGAACTATTTTGATCACCCTGAGCCAATAAGGATTCACTAAGCAGTGAAGCGGCGAGCAGGAGAAAAATGGGAAGCAGCCTGATTTTTGAATCGGAATTCTCACCGGGATTTCCTCGTTTTTTCCTGCGATTATATTTTAGGATCGAATCAATCTGTTCGGAATTCAGGTTCCTGATATAGTTTGAAAATTGCTCTTCCTCCTTCGGATCCTTCTTGTCGATATTTGTCTTGATAAATTGGTTTGCCTTCGATTTCAGGTAGAGTGTTGCCAGGAGCATGATCACCACTAATAATAGTAACATACTCAGAGTGCCGAATGCCGGGTGGAAAAAATGATCCGGTTTCGCGGCTGTTTGTCCCTGCGATTGGAGCGCGGGGAAAAAAAAGGTAATGATGAAAAATCCTATCTGTGATAAATGACTCTGCAGTCTCATTTCTAAAATGGTTAATACTTTTCTTTTTATAGGTGTCAGGCTCTCCTGAGGTGGAGCAGACTTTTTTCCAAACGCTCATTGAATTCGCCCAGTCTGGCCGAGCGAAGCATATCATAAAGTTCTTTTCTGATTTTTTTGAATTTATGATGGATGGGGCATGGACGGGTTTCCGAGCAATGTTCCAGGCCCAGGCCGCAACCTGAAAAGATCGCGTCTCCGTCAATAGTCTTCACCACATCTGCCAAAGAATATTTCAAGGATTGCTTATTGAGATAGAAACCGCCGTTGGGTCCCTTGGCAGATTGAATCATTTTCTTGCGGCTCAGGTCCTGCAATATCTTTGCAATGAAATATTCCGGTGATTTAATGCCTTTCGCAATTTCCTTGATACTCACTTTATTTCCATCCTTCGATTTTTGCGCTATAAAAAGGACGGCCCTGATGGCATATTCGCAGGTTTTAGAAAACATCGATTGCTGATTTAGCCACAAAAATAGAACTATTCAGGCATAAAAAAAGACTTTTTAGTCCTTTTTAGGATTAATAACTGATCTCCCGCTTTTCACATATATTAAAACCGCACCTGAGTGGACATACTGGAACTGAAGCGCAAGATCGAACAGCGGCCAGGCTCAATATCAGCGCCATTTAATTTTGCACGTCAAGCACTTTGAAATGTTTCAGACCGGCAGGCATTTGCCAGCTCAATTCGTCACCGGGCCTGAAGCCGATCACTGCGGCGCCCATCGGCGTTAAGATGGAAATTTTCATCTGCTGTATATCGGCTTGATGCGGCATGACGATAATAAATTCCGACTCTTTTCCGGAATCCAGATCCAGTACACGGACGCGAGAGTTAATGCGTATCGTATTTGGCGGGAAAGCATTGTCTTTGACCACGATGGCCCTGTTAACCTCATACGAGAGGCTCATTTCCTGTCCGGAATTGCCGGGATTCATGTCAACCAGTTTTTTCAAAAACTTATAGTCCTCTTCGCACAATACAACTGGATTTTTTTGAATAGTGTCCATGGCGGTTTGATTTTTTTTCGGTTTAAGAAATCAAATTTTCTTAATGATCTGACGGAGTAATATTGTTTCAGTGAGAAAGGGTCTCGCAATTATCCCGGGAAGCCTGACTGAAGAACGCTGCCCGGGGAAAGTTGAAGAAGTCTCTGGCAGGAGTTAGGGGGATTGTGAAATAAACTCCCTTCGCTTTCCACCTGAGTGAAAAACCATGGGCCGGAATCAAAATAATCCGGGAGATGCCGAATTTTCCGGAGAAGTATGTTGAAAGCTCTTGCATGAAAGAACGAAGTTACCATATATGACTCTACATCCTACAGGGAGAATGTTAAATATGGGACATGTCATTGGGTGAATTGAGATGTAAATAGGAACAAATTTGGCCTGATGAAGCTATTTGCAAGTTGCGGATTCTGATTCGATATTCGATTTTCTGATCAATGCCGCCTGGGGGTGCCAATGATTTCTTATTAAACGGCTACTATAAATAGAATTGGAAATCCTGTCAGTCCGGCCTTGGCCATTCAAATTTTGATTTGATATCCGTGAAATGCATTTCCTTCCGGCCATACAGGAAGATGCCGCTTTCTTTCATTAAATTCAGTTGGGTGGTTACCGTTTGCCTGCTGGTCCCGATCAATTGTGCAATTTCCTCGTGCGTCAGGTAATTGGGAATCGATACTGTGTTTTCAGATGGCTGTTTTCTCAATTTACTCTCTCGGAGCAATTGTCCCAGAAATAAAATCAAACGGGTCCTGACATCTTTCTGCAGGATATTGAGAATGCGGTTTTCAAAGCGTTTCATCCGCAAGCCCGCCAGTTTGCTGTAGCGTATGGCAAGTTGGGGCTTCTTATGCAGGAGTTGGTAAAAATGATCAACCGTGAAGGAACAGAGACTTACGCCAGATTTGATGCATTGCGCGAATTCCCCATTGAGATCATTTCTGTCAAGACTGAGCTGACCGAAAAAATCGCCGGGTTGCAGAATATCATGTACGATCCTGTTGCCATTTTCATCGAGATGCCCGATCCGGATATAGCCTTTCTTGATAAAGTAGATTTGGTTATGATGAAATGCTTCAAAATAAATGAATTCATCCCGGTTGAATTCTTTGGTGTTATCAAGCACCTGCAATTCTTTATATTCTTCTTCTGAAAGCGCAGACCAGAGGTCAAATTTTCTTAGCAGGAGATCCCTGCCTTCGTTTTCCATACCTTTTATTTTGAATAAAATCCTCCCCGAAACAGAGGGATCCTCATTTTTTCCCAAAATAAAAGTACAAAAAAAGGATTTCCAATCACTCCGGCCGGGTTCGGACCTTGAATGACCGTCGCATAAACTCATGAATCTAAATGGGATTTCAGGTCCGGCCGGGTAATTCAAATAAATTTATTAGTAATTATTTGCTAATTTATTTAGTATTGCCTATCTTGCTGTCGGGTTTAGTATTCAATAATTTCCCGGTGCCTTTTTTTGGGCGCCGGGTTTTTTAACCTTTCACTCATGGAAAAAAAGCTGGTCGACTACTGTTCCCCGGTGTTTAAATTTCCCTATCAAAGAGATGGGTACCGGTATTATGCAACCTTTCATCCTGAAGCCCAGGTGCATGCAGACGGATGCCTAAACTTTTCGGGCCGCTATTTTATTGTTGCGCTGACGCCCAATGGTCAATTCCGCTTTCATGTTTTGCGTAACCTTGGGGGTGAATGGAAATCTCCGGATGCCGATGCAAATATGGACCCTGACCTGATCCAATGGTGTGGAGAAAGGATTGAATCAAGAATGGACCGGTACTAATCTGCTGGCCTGATGCAAGTGAAACCCTGGGATAAATAACCTTTTTGCCGGCGCCTGCTTCAAGGACGAAGCTATGTGCTACCTGCCCAGGATACCTGTGAATGCACTTACACTTGTAAAATGGCTGGACCATTTTAGTTCCCGCCGGCCAAATTTGTAATTGCATTGCTCCAATTCTGCTATATTTGACTCGTGTCATCTGATTCTTCAAATGCTATTCGCGAAAATTTCTTCCTTCGCATGCATCCCCTGCATCGTCTGCTTATTGGGATAAGCTTAAGCCTGCTGGTCTATTTATGTATCAGGGAAAGGCAGCTCAATTCGCGGCTAATCATTGTACTGCTTTGGGACGTCTTTGCATTGGCGATGATCCTGACCAGTTGGATCGTCATTTTTTCCCGGGAAACCAATATGATCAGGAAGCAGGCCAGGAAGCAGGATGGAAGTGTGATTTTTGTTTTTGCCCTGATCCTTGTTTCTTCTTTCGCCAGCCTGCTGATTGTAATGCTTCTCATTGTTTCAAAAAATATTGGCAATACTTCGGTCTGGCTCTATCTGCCCGTAGCCATATCCGGTATGGTGCTGTCCTGGATTCTCGTACACACGATTTTTATCTTTCATTACGCACATATCTACTACGACAATGACCGGGACCCCAACGAAGATGACGCTGGATTGGATTTCCCGGAAGAGAAGCAGCCCGACTATCTCGACTTTGCATATTTTGCTTTTGTGATCGGAATGACCTTCCAGGTCTCGGACGTCAGCATTACCTCTCACAAACTCCGGAAACTGGCTCTCTTTCACGGACTGCTTTCATTCGGACTCAATACCTTTGTGATAGCATTGACGATCAATATTATTGCAGGACTCAGGCACTGAGATTGACCCATGACTCAATACCTGATTTTTTGGCGTTTAGGCTATGCTCTAATCATTCAGAATCCTGATTGCTGGCGCTTGAATTTCGATTCGCTTTCATTAATATATAAATTTGCCTTGAATTAATTTACAGTAGTTTGTACATATGCATCAGCTCATAGAATGGGATAGAAGACTCTTTGGCCTCCTCAACAGGGAATGGACGAATTCCTTTTTCGACTGGCTTTTTCCAATCGCAAGAAATCAGTCAACCTGGTATCCATTATATGGGATCCTGCTAATTGTATCCATCTATTTATTGCGAAAACGTGCCATCTGGTGGGCACTGTTTTATATTCTCACGGTCGCTGTTTCCGATCAAACCGGCATGCTATTTAAGAACTTTTTTGAAAGGCTGAGACCCTGCAGACAATCGGTAATGCCATTCAGGCTCCTGGTTGAATACTGTCCCTCAAGTTTCAGCTTCATTTCCAACCACGCCAGCAACCATTTTGCCATGGCCAGTTTTATTTTTTTCAGTTTGACGGGAATGGCAACTATTTACAGGAGCCTATTCTTTCTTTGGGCCATCCTTGTCTGTTATGCCCAGGTATATGTAGGGGTTCATTACCCGTCCGATGTATTTGCCGGCGCTATCGTTGGATTCCTGCTCGGCTGGCTTTTCAGCAAGGCCTATTTTTTCACATTGGCCAGGATCTACAGGAAATAGAAAGCTTTCTGATCATGATTCCTGCTACCAAGACGATTCATTGTTCGCACTCACATGATAAGTTGATCCGATCATCATATTTTCAAGGTTGACAAAGGATATTTATTGCTCATATATTTTTATTCGGATGAACACGCACCTCTGTCACCCGGATGAATTGAATTCAAAACTTCAAGAAATCCTCAGAATCCAAACGTAATTTTGCAGCCAATCAATAAATGAGCGATGAGGCATTTGATTTGTCTGCTAATTGGTATATTCTTTTATTTAGCGATTTCTGCGCAGGATTCAATTCCGGTACCCAAGGGGAAATCCAGGATAAGTGGCAGGGTGATCGATGCTGATACTAAGAAGGGGATCGAATATGCGACTATCACTCTATTCCTGGATTCCTCCGAAAAGCCGGTAAATGGTACACTCTCCAACGGCAAAGGTGAATTCTTATTGAATGATCTCTATCCAGGGCACTTTAAGATCGTGGTTGATTTCGTTGGGTATGGATCAAATACTTTGGTTCAGGTTATCGGTAATAAAACACATCACATTGATCTCGGTGATATCCTGCTTTCAAAAAAAGGCGGGATGATGCAGAATATCGTCATAACAGGGCAGAAACCCCTTATCGAAAACAAGATTGACAAATTAATATACAATGTAGCCAACGACATCACTTCCCAGGGTGGTGTAGCCACGGATGTCTTGAAAAAGATACCACAGGTTTCTGTGGATGTGGATGGGAATGTGGAATTGCAGGGGAATTCAAATATCCGTTTCCTGATTAACGGCAAACCCTCCAGCATATTTGGGAATAGTATTGCCGATGCCCTGCAGGCCATCCCATCGAGCCAGATTGAAAGCATAGAGGTGATTACGATCCCCGGGGCACGCTACGATGCCGAAGGCACTGGTGGGATTATTAATATCATTCTCAAAAAGAGTAAGGTTCGCGGCATCAACGGGAATATCAGCCTGGCAGGGGGAACCAGGTTGGAAAATGGATCCTTTAACCTGAATGCAAAGGCAGGTAAATTTGGAATGAATGCATTTTTCAGCGGCAACGCGCAATTGACATCCACTACCAACAACGGTATGGACAGGTATTCTATGGATAAAGCTTCGAGTATCGCTTCCCGTTTGGTGCAGGACGGAGCCAGCCGTTTCAACCGGCATGGTCAGGAATCGGGATTAGGATTTGAATGGAATATCAATCAATATAACGACCTGACAGGCGCATTCAGTCTGGATAATTTTTCGAATAAGAACTATGGTTTGACCAACCAGCAATTGGTCCAGCAGGATGATGCCGGCAATGAAATATCCAATGACTACAGTGTCAGAAATGCCGATAACCGCTTTAGCGATCATTCATTCGACTGGAACCTGGATTACAAAAAAAGTTTCAGGAAGGAAAACCGGGAACTGGATATTTCTTATTCCGCGAGCCAGGGGGATGGCCATTCTTACTACCATCAGTTTCAAACGGATCAATCCGGCAATGTTTTGCAGGGAGGCGCTACCGGCGATAATCCGGGCACCGACAAGGAGACAAATATCGAAATCAATTATACGGAGCCGGTGAGCAAGACATTTACCCTTGAAACCGGCCTAAAATCGGTACTGAGATCCATCACCAGCAAATCGGATATATTTTCACTCGATCTGAATTCCGGTGAATATGTTTTTGATTCCCTCCAATCATATTCCCTGCATTATGACAGGAATATTTATGCAGCTTATGTTTCCGGCACCTTTTCACTATTCCGTTTCCTGGATATGAAGTTGGGAGGGCGTTATGAATACACCGACACCAAAGCTGATTATTCAAATGTGGGGAAAGTGACAATTCCTGCTTACAATACCTTTGCACCTTCAATCGTCATTTCCCATTCCTTTGATAAGGACCAAACTTTGAAACTGAGTTATACGCACCGGATTCAAAGACCTGGATTCAGATCACTGAATCCTTTCGTCAATTCATCCGATCCCAAGAATATCAGCGCTGGCAACCCAAATCTGCGTCCCGAGATTGGGGATAATTTCGAACTTGGCTATAACAAGTCATTCGAGAACAATGGGAATATTTATATTGCCCTTTTCTATCGTCGTTCCGACCAGGATATACAACCCTATGTTGTATACTACCCTTCCTTTAAAATAGGTGATTCAATTTATACCAATGTTTCCGTTACCACCTCTGAAAATATTGGATTGGAACACCAGGGAGGACTGAATATTTATGGGTCTATACCTCTAACTTCGAAATTCAGGGTTCGCAGCAATTTGTCACTGTTTGACAAGTATATCGTGAATCGGTTTGTACCGGGAAACAGTATCAATAGTTTCAATTACCGGATCAATATGAACGCTTCTTATGAATTTGACAAGGGATTCATAGCGGAATTCTTCGGCAATTTCCGGTCCGCACGTACGGAAGTTCAGGGAAGGTATCCTTCATTCACTACTTATAATTTCGCTTTCCGAAAACAGATATTGCGTAAGAAGGGAACCATTGGATTCACCACTACGAATCCATTCAATAAGTATGTTGACCAGAAAACCCAATTGACGGGAACGGATTTCATTTTATCCGGATACCGTCAAATCCCATTTCGTTCTTTTGGTCTCAGTTTTACATTGAGATTCGGCAAGCTGGAGTTCAAGAAAAAGAATGAGGAAGAAAATATTGGGAATAATCTGCCACAGGATACCAATGGGTAGGATTTTAAAGCTTTTATTTTGAGCTTGCAAAAATCATACACAGCCTAAGGAATTCTCTGGTCAGGATTGATTACTCGTGATTAGCATTGACAGATGGGCGCTGTCGGCCGATTTGAATTCTATAGAACAGGCGCCAATATTTTCCAAACATTCTCCGCCACAATCTGATGGCCGCGAAGATTGGGATGTATTCCATCGGATTGATTCAAACCTGGTTCGCCTCCTACAGATTCAAGTAGGAAGGGAATGAATAATAGCTTGTTTTTGTCCGCGAGGCGTTTAAAAGTTCCGCGAAATTCCGATGTGTATCTCCTGCCCATATTGGGCGGCGCCAACATGCCCGCTAAGATGATTTTTGCGGAAGGATATTTCGCCGAGACCTTATCAATGATTGACTGCAGGTTTTTATATGTTTCGGAAACCGGTATTCCACGCAATCCATCGTTGCCCCCCAATTCCAGGACAAAGACGTCTACCGGTTCTCTCAGGATCCAGTCGATCCTTCCTAATCCACCCGCGGTGGTCTCGCCACTCAGGCCGGCGTTGATCACCTTATAGGGCAAATGCAGAGAGTCAATCTTATGCTGAATCAGGCCCGGAAAAGCCAGGTTCGGGTCATCGAGTCCATATCCTGCCGTGAGGCTGTTGCCATAGAAAATAATGATCTTATCTTTTGAATCCGATGCGGGTTTTGATTTTTCCGCACTGATATTCCGCGAACTGGTCTCTGCTTCTTGTACAGGGCGTTTACCATCTTTGCTGCTGCATCCGCTCATCCATGAAAATATCAATATCCAAACCAGGAATCCAATGCGTCTTATTGTTGCATTGGATCTGAGCCCGGGTAATAAAATTGTATTAGTGACAATGCTGTTATTCATTTTCCATGTTCTATTCAATTCAAAATACTTTAATTTACTATTTATTTCCCAACCAAGGCAGTTTTCCATTTCGTTGCTGCCTGCAATACCATCGAGCCAGTGGAATCAATTCTAAATGTGAGCCAATTAGGCAAAACCTACCAGGGTGCCGGACGCAGTCTAAAGGTGCTGGACAATATTAATTTTTCCATAGCAGCCGGATCAACCGTATCCATCGTGGGCCCTTCAGGTAGCGGAAAAACAACGCTGCTGGGTCTCTGTGCCGGACTTGACCAGGCTAGTTCAGGGCAGGTGGAACTGAATCACATCCGCCTGGATGACCTCTCGGAGGACCAGAGGGCACTTGTTCGTAACCGTTATGTTGGATTTATCTTTCAGAATTTCCAGCTCCTCCAAACACTTACCGCGCTTGAAAACGTAATGGTTCCTCTCGAATTGCAGGGGGAGAAGCACGCGCGTTCCAGGTCGCGTGAATTGCTGGAAAAAGTGGGGCTTGGAGACCGGCTTAATCATTATCCCGCGCAGTTGTCGGGTGGTGAACAGCAAAGGGTGTCGCTCGCCCGGGCCTTTGCCAATAGACCGCGGATACTCTTTGCTGATGAACCTACGGGTAACCTGGACGTTGAGACGAGTGATAAAGTGATACAGCTGCTTTTTGATCTAAACCAGGAAGCCGGAACCACGCTGATCATCGTGACGCATAATACGGAATTAGCGGCGGGCACGCAGCGCATCATCCGGCTGAAAGGCGGAACCATCGTTTCTGATGAAATGCAACACCAGGGCCAGGAACCAGAAACCTGAATGCCGATCTGCTGAACCCGCTCGGATAAGATATGGATTGCCAACTACAATTTGAAAGCGAACTGAACTATAAATGAAAATGCAAGCATTCATTGATGGATAAGAAAAACTTCGTGTATAATCGGCCGTTATATATTGGCTGGCTGATTAAGATGGCCTGGAGGGATAGTCGAAGGAGCCGCTCCCGCCTATTGCTGTTCATATCTTCGATCATCCTGGGTATCGCCGCGTTGGTAGGAATTTTTTCATTTAGCTATAATCTGAAAAGGGATATTGACCAACAGGCCAAGACCCTGGTGGGCGCCGACCTGGTGATTGAAAGCAACCGGGCCGTGAGTGCCGAATTGACGCCCTTGTTGGATTCCCTCGGCAATGACAGAGCCCGGGAACGCAATTTTGCGTCGATGATTTTTTTCATGAAAAACCAGGGGACCCGTTTGGTGCAGGTGCGCGCTTTAGAAGGGGCCTATCCGTTCTATGGTGATTTGGAAACTTCTCCCTCAGGTGCGGGCAGAAATTTCCGAAATGGACGTCAGGCATTGGTGGACAAGACTCTTATGATCCAATACAATGCTCAGGTTGGGGATTCTATAAAAATAGGAGACCTGAGTTTTGTCATTGCCGGCGCCCTGCTCAAAGCTCCGGGCCGAACGGGACTCTCCACCACCATAGCCCCACCGGTTTATATCCCGCTGCAATTCCTGGACCAGACCGGATTGCTCCAGAAGGGAAGCAGGATCGGATATAGTTATTATTATCGCTTTGATCCGGGAACTGATATTGACAAATTAATATCAACCATTCAGCCCAGGCTTGAAAAAGAAGGACTGGACTATGAAACGGTTGAATCCAGGAAGAGAAATACGGGGAGAGCTTTCGAAGATTTCGCGCAGTTCCTGACGCTAATCAGTTTCATCGCCCTGCTGCTGGGTTGCGTTGGAGTGGCCAGCGCCATCCATATATATATCCGTGAAAAAATCAATTCCATCGCCATCCTGCGCTGCCTGGGTGTAAGTTCTACGCAGGCATTCCTTATTTTTTTGATACAGGTTGCGGGCATTGGATTGATTGGGTCGGTTATCGGCGCGGCCTGCGGCATACTGGTTCAACAGATATTGCCATCCGTGCTCAAGGATTTTTTGCCCGTGGAAGCCACCATGACTATTTCATGGAAAGCGATCGGTCAGGGTATCTTGTTAGGTTTTTTGATATCTGTTCTGTTCGCGCTCCTGCCTTTGGTTTCCATCCGCAAAGTGTCGCCCCTGCTTACGCTGCGCATGTCGGTGGAACCTGGCAGGCTCTTAAGGGATCGATTGACCTGGCTGCTCTATGCAGCCATCCTGTTGTTTGTAATAGGTTTTTCGAGGTGGGAAATGAAAAGTTGGAAACAGGCTCTTTTTTTTACGGCTGGCATCCTGATCGCCTTTCTGCTCCTGGCCGCGGCTGCAAGACTACTGATGTGGATGGTGCGCCGTTTCTTCCCCACATCCTGGAATTATTTGTGGCGCCAGGCTTTCGCGAATCTTTACAGGCCGAACAATCAGACAATCATATTGGTCATCACAATAGGACTTGGCACCGCGTTCATCGGCATCCTTTATTTTATCCAGAGTTTGTTGATTAACCGGGTTTCCTTGTCGGCTACGGGGAACCAGCCGAATATGGTTCTCTTCGATATTCAGAGTAGCCAACGGGATGGCGTAGCTGCACTAACAAGGAAATATGGTCTTCCCGTATTGCAGGAAGTGCCGATCGTCACCACCCGCATTGAACGGCTCAATGGCAAAACGGCTTTGCAGGCCAGAGAAGACAGTTCGTCGCAGATTCCGCGGCGTGTTTTCGAAGGAGAAATCCGTGTCACCTACCGCGACTCGCTGACAGATTCAGAAAAAATAACGGCAGGGAAATTGCACGGTCCTGTGAAGTCGCCGAACGATATTGTTTATATTTCCATGGATGAAAATTATGCCAACCGAATACATGTAAAGATCGGGGATAGCATCGTGTTCAATGTACAGGGAGTGCTCATGCCTGCTATTGTAGGGAGCTTTCGCCAGGTGGACTGGCGAAGGGTTCAGACCAATTTCAGAGTGGTTTTTCCTACAGGCGTATTAGAGTCGGCCCCGCAATTTCATGTAATAGTCACCCGGGCCTCTTCCAGCGAAGCCTCCGCGCATTTTCAACAGGCCATGGTGAGGGCATATCCCAATGTTTCAATTATTGACCTCGGACTAATCCTGAGTGTCATGGACGATATCCTCAGCAAAATCGGATTCGTGATCCGGTTCATGGCGGCTTTCAGTATCATTACCGGCCTGATCGTTTTGATTGCTTCGGTACTCATCAGCAAATACCAGCGTATCCAGGAAAGTGTTTTGCTTCGCACGATTGGCGCCAGCAGGAGACAGATCCTCCTGATCAATGCATTGGAATATTTATTCCTCGGAGCGCTGGCTTCGGTTACGGGAATCCTGCTGGCCCTGGCTGGGAGCTGGGCTCTCGCCAAATTCAGTTTCGACAGTCATTTTTCGCCTCAATGGTTGCCGGTTCTGATATTGGTATTCCTGATCTGCCTTCTCACCGTGATGATCGGCTTGCTGAATAGCAGAGGCGTAGTGAACAAACCACCCCTGGAAATTCTTAGAAGAGAAATTTGATATCCTGGTTTCGACCTTGCAGAAAAAATATAAAACCTGTTCCCGGAGCTATGGCTCAGGACTCGCTTGAGTTAGGGAAGATGAAAACAAGGAGAAAAAACCTCCGTATTTATGGGCCTATGAGAATGATCCTGTTTCCTCGCCCTCTTCAACGAAGCTTACTTGTCTGGTGAAAATTCGTTTAGAGACCAGCTCCTACGCACCGCTCATGTCTGAATTCAGATTTTATTGATATCAAACGGCAGTCTTCGTATGCGCTTCCCCGTTGCCGCGTAGATCGCATTGCAAAGCGCGGGGGCAAAAGGTGGGAGACCCGGCTCTCCGACGCCCTTGATCGTTGGACCACCTTCCGCCAGGATATGCACTTCCACAGGAGGCATCTCATTGATGCGGAGCATCCTGTTATTATTGAAATTGGTTTGAACGGATTTTCCGTTTTGAAATATGATACCGTCTTTGATTGCGGCTGTGAGCGCCATTACGACGGCCCCTTCCATCTGCGCTTTCACATTGTCGGGGTTAACCACGGTTCCCAAATCTATGACGGCATAAACTTTTTCAATCTTGATTGCGCCATTGGCCTGATGTGAGACCTCTACTACATGTCCCGCCAACCCCGCGAAAAATTCATATTGCGCCACGCCCCGGCCCTTAGCCTTAGGAAGGGGTTTATCCCATCCTGATACCTCTTTCAGTTTGGTAAGCAGCCTCTTTGTATCGGAATCTGCGGTCAGCATGTCGAGCCTGAATGCCATTGGATCCTTACCTGCCTTGGCTGCCATTTCATCGATGAAACATTCATGCGCGAAGGCAAGCGTGCTGCTGGTAACACTTCGCCAGGCAGCCATCGGGATATGCATTTCGGCAAAGACCCATGAATTCTTCATGTTTGGGAACTCATATCTCTGATCGCTGATCCCTTCCACCATGGACCTGTCCGGCTTTGATTTGTCGTAGTTGGCAGATGTAGTGGCGGCCATAGAGGGACTGACCACTTTATGTTGAAAAGCAAGTGGCTTTCCATCGGAGGAGAGCGCTCCTTTCATGGCTGAAAAAGTCATGGGGCGGAATGGACCCATTTGCGTATCATCTTCCCGGGTCCAGACCACTTTCACGGGTTTTCCCACCTGTTTTGAGATCAAAGCGGCTTCGGAAGCAAAATCCGACCTCAGCCTGCGTCCGAAACCACCACCGTTGAAATAGATATTGGGTTTAATATTATCCTGGGGTATGCCGAGCGATTCGGATAATTCCCTTTTGATGAGGCTGGGTCCCTGGGAAGAGGCCCATACTTCCACTTTATCACCTTCCTGCCAATGAGCCACGCAGTTCATGGGTTCCATTGGAGAATGGCTGAGCACGGGTGTTTCATAAAGCGCTTCCAATTTCAGGGGCGCTTCCGCATACACTTTGTCAAATGCTCCTTTGTCCACCACCACCAAACCGTCAGTCTTTGCCAGCTCCCTGAGGCTTTGTTCGTATTCCTTTGTATTGAATTTGTCAAACCCATTGTAATTCCATTTGGCTTTCAGGGCTTTTCTGCCCTGGAGGGCAGCCCAGTAATTGTCGGCGACCACCGCGATGCTGTCGTAATGATTCTTTCCCATGATGCGCTCGGTCTTCACGACGGAAATCACACCTTTCACTTTCTTCGTTTGAGCGTCATCGTAACTGATTAGTGTGGCTCCGAAAACGGGGGATCTTTCCACAGAAGCATATACCATTCCGGGTATGTCCACGTCAATGCCAAATTCAGCACGACCCGACACTTTCAGTGGGATATCAGGGCGCGGAACCGATTTCCCAAGTATGTTGAATTGCGACGGATCTTTGAGCCGGGGATTTTCAGGCACTTCCATCTTGGCGGCTGTTTCTGCCAATTCACCATAGGAGAAGCTTTTCCCGGAAGGCTTATGAATGATCCTGCCATGTTCCGCATAACATTCATCCACGGGAACATTCCATTGTTGGCTGGCGGCCTTAAGAAGCATTTCCCTGGCGGTGGCTCCGATCTTTCTTAGCGGGGCGTAGCCGCTTCTTACAGAAGCACTTCCTCCCGATACCTGCCGGCCAAATTGTTTTTCCCCGGATGTTTGCTTGATAATCACCTGGTCCAGGGACAAATCCAGCTCTTCAGCGATGAGGGATGGAACAGACTGATAGGTGCCCTGTCCCATTTCAGGATTGGGATTCATGATGGTGATCCTTCCCGATTTTTCAATGATAACATAGGGCGTAATTTCAAATGTTATGGGCTCGTGGCTCAGGTTAAGGACTCGTGGGGATCCTTCCACATCTGAAGATGAAAATCCCAGCGCAAATCCCAGGCTGGTAAGACCGGTTAGTCTCAGAAAATCGCGGCGTTTAATACTAGAAGGAGTTTGCATGTTTCAAGATTGAAATTGATCAATTGCTTTTTGCAGCAGGCTCCTGCATCAGTTCGGAAGCCCTGTGTATGGCCTTGCGAATGCGAGGGTAAGTTCCACAGCGGCAGATATTGATCTGCATGGCCGTGTCAATCTGCGCATCTGTTGGCCGGGGTGTTCTTTTTAATAAGGCGACGGCCGACATGATCTGCCCCGACTGGCAATAGCCGCATTGGGGTACCTGTAATTCGATCCAGGCTTTTTGAACAGGATGATCGATGTTTTCGGAAATGCCTTCGATGGTCGTGATTTTTTTGCCTGCGGCTGCGGATACAGGGAAACTGCAGGAGCGTATAGGATTGCTATCGAGGTGCACGGTGCAGGCGCCGCATTGTGAAATACCACATCCGAATTTGGTACCCTTCAATCCCACAAAATCACGGATTGCCCAAAGCAATGGCATTTGCGGATCCACATCCACCGTGTATTTCTTGTTGTTGATGTCCAGATTAATATTGGCCATAAAAAAGATTGAAAATGGTGAAAAGGGAAAAGCCAATTAAAGTTACAAAAGATTGGTGATTGGTGGGTCAATGTTAATAATATTGAATACTGTATCTGGGCTCCCTTGATGGCATTTGTGTCAATCAGTTGATCGCGGGAAGTATGGCTTTAGACATGGTGCATTCTACAAATAATGAAATTTTTTTTTCACCCTGCAGTAGTCCCTATTCATTGGTTTGGTGTTTTAGGTGAAAGAAATAAATTTCATTCCCGAGCCGGCTTTGGAGTGCAGTTTTATCGCCAGATAATTTTCTCATGATTTCAGTCATAATCCGGAGGTTGTTTCCACTCCCTCCGCTTTCATGACGTTTGATGGCATAGCCATAGAATGGTTTGGCCATTTTTTGACCAGTCCAAGCCTACGGAAGGGGAATTTCCTTTCCAAACCTGAATTATCCTTAATCCTTCAATATTTTCAAAGAACTGATCCATTGCAAAATGGATATGGGAGTGTGGGAGCAATTGTCATCAATAAGTGTTTTGCAGCTCCAATCAATGCATGTTTGGGCAGGGAATAATCCCGCTATGCCTGGGGAGCAATTGTCAGGCGGACAAAGACAGGGCAGGGCCTGGCCGGAGGAGGGACGCAGACTCAGATTCCGGATAATTGATCCCTTGCGATCCCATAATCAAATCGATAGAGTAAATGAATTGATGCCAACAGCAAATCGATCTGATTAATGGATCGAATTCCATTTACGAGTATTTCTAATCTACAAATCGATCCAGCTTCCAAATTGAACCATTTTTCGAATCGATCCACTCTGGGAATCGAATTCTCCCACGAATTGATCCATAGTACGAATCGTTCCAATCTTCAACTCGATCCCGCCATGGATCGATCCATACAACGAATCGTTTCAATCTGTAAATCGATCCCTTTCAAGACTCGAATTCATTTACAAATTATTCTCATCTGCAAATCGATCTATTATTCGAATCGATCCAATTCATATTATTTCGTGGTTACCAGTCCGGTTTTTCATGAAATTTAAAAAGATCCTGAACATAGCAGCTGCCTTAGATAACACTATGCTGAATGATGAAGGAATGCTATGAATCTTCAGCAGTCCTGCCTTCCGGATACTTATTCTTCGATAGACTCTTTCAAATGCCTCGGTCAAATCCCTCCCGGACCATTCCTGCAAAATCTCCCAGAGTCTTTCCTGGTCATTTATCCTATTAAATAATTGCCTGTTGAGCTCATTCTTTTCCAGCCAAAGCGAAAGTTCTTCCTTTTCAGGAGCTTCAATCCTTTGTTTCATATTATTGAATAATAGGGTTGAAGCGCGATATGCCTGCACCGGATCTTCCTGTTTCATGATTGCTGCCCTTTCGGGGCTATTATTTGGTATTGAATCATACTGTATCGCACCTGTATCGCACCCTGCATCGCACCCATTTTCAAAATTAGAATGCATTTAGGCTTGGTGCAAAGTAAATATCTCCTATTTCGGTAGTGTTTTTCTCTTTGTACCGCGGGAGTGGCTATCGGGAAAAATTATTTGTGCAATAGTGATAGACAGGTGGGTTGGGCATCAGGGTTTTTTTCCGGTGCCGGGGATAGTGCCCATTTCCCTGGCTTCTAATTCATCCTGTAGGCGGTCAACGTAGCGGAGGTGGATTAATTTTCTGCATTTGATCGGAAGTTTTTGCAGGGAAGCATATATGCTGCGGATAGTTTCTGCCTGCGTGATCGCTGCCAAAATGCTCTCTTCTGAATTGGCCAGAGAGAAAACCGGTATCCCTTGTTTTATTGCGATTTTCCTGGAATGTCTTGTTTGTTCCTGGCAGGCATTTCTGACTGACAGGTACATAAAGGATTGGACCTCCCTGAAGCTTTCAAATTTCTGGTCCTGATTCCAGAGTTTCACAAAGCATTTTTCGACTATGTTATCCGCTTCCTGCACCTCAAACATGAGTTGTTCCGCAAAATGGCAGAGGGCGGGGTAGAGTTCAATAAACAGGAGTTTGAATGCGGGAAGGTCCCCGGGTTCCCAGGCATTTTGTTTATTTTCAGAGGCATATCGATAAGGTATAGGCATAAACAGGATTGTGTTTGTAAAATATGTTCTAATTGAAAAAGGGTCCGATCCAAAAGCTAAAGCCGGGCCTGATCTGCCAGACAGAAAGAATCTAAATTTTTTGGTCCAATACGCCATCACATTTTTCTGAACAAAACAATGGTTGGCATCCGATCAAGCTGTTGATCTTTAGTCATAAGAGGCCCTCCGCAGATGAATAAGACCCTTGACCGGCAGCAGCGAATCGGCTATTGAACTTCTGGAATTCCTGGAATCAGCATATGTCTCAAATCGAACGAATCAAATGGTATTCACGAAGGTTTCCAATCCGTTTCTTTCCCACTTCAAAAATTTCGGATCCCTCGGTTTCTACCGGAACAAAAGTAATAATTAATTCCGGGTGTTGGTAGTTCTTACAACAGTTTTTTTGAAAGAATCTTTGACCTTAAACTTAATGAAAGAAAAGGACAAGAAGCGGCTAAAAAAATTTGCGGCTCATCTAAAAAAACTCCGATTGTCAAAGGGACTGAGCCAACGGGAGTTGTCGAGCCGCTGTGACATTGACTTCGCGAAGATTAGTAAGATAGAATCCGTAAAGGCAAATTTCATGTTCACCACACTCATAGAACTTGCAGAAGGATTAAATGTAGAGCCGTCTGAGTTATTAGACTTCGATCATGACTAGGAATTTTCCTTAAGGATTGACGTGATTTACTCAGACTCCATTGGTGTTTTTCTTCCCTGTCCGGGTACTTCAGATTGGGCATCCAAAAGAAATGCTGCAGAGGCTACCCGGGTCCTGAACCCCTGCTGTCGCCATGAAATCCAGGCGCCTAAAGCATCGAATTGTTCTGATCCTGAAGGATTGAATATCTCCGGTCCTCGATCGCCCCATCGGCCCTTGCCTGAGGCCCACTCCGGTATTACCCTGGCTCATGCATGGCGCAGATTGCTAATGGTAACGTCGCGGTTATATTTATTACGGTATTGTATAGGCGATAGACCGGTATATCTCTTGAAGGTGGTACGGAATGCCTTACTGTCTGAATAACCCACTTTATACATGACCTCATTCACATTCTCCAGAGATTTCTCCAGGCTCATTTTGGCGGCTTCGATCTTCACTCGCTGAATATATTCGGCCACCGTATTGGCCGTGGCTTTCTTGAAGCGTCGCTCCAGGTTCCTTCGCCCGAGCGCAAACATGGTGCCCAATTGATCCACGGTTATTTTCCGGTGAAAATTCTCTTCTATGAATTCCTGGGCCTTCCTGATGGGTTCATCCTCATGGTCCTTCTGTCCCTGGAATACAATGAAGGGCGACTGACTGTCGCGCCGGAACTCTATCTGAAACGCCTTTGAACAAAAAATGGCGATCTCACGTCCAGCGTATTTTTCGATCAGGTAAAGAATAAGATTCAAATAGGAGAATGCGCCTCCACTGGAATAAATGCCATTTTCATCCGTGATCACCTTATCTTCCACCAGGTCCACATCCGGGAACATTTTCCTGAAATCATTTGCCGCCATCCAATGTGTGGCACATTTCCTTCCGCTTATCAGACCTGTTGAAGCCAACAAAAAAGCCCCCACACAAAGACTGGCAACTTCCGAACCTTCTGAATACTGTTTCACTATCCAGGGAATGAATTCCTGATTCTGCCGGAGATTATTCACCATATTCCCGTCAAGAGCCGGAATAATTATGAGGTCTGTGTGGCGTATATTTTTCACCAACAGATCTGCACAAACCGTGTACATGCCATTATTAATACTGGTTTCTTTGGTCAGTCCCGCTAATTTGACTTCGAATATCGAAGGTTTTCCCATGCGGTTCAGAAATGCATTCACTTCGGTAAATACCTGGCGTGGGCCTTCAATACTTCCCAGTATGGCTCCTTTCAGTACAAGGATTGTGATGTGTTTCATGCCTCTAAAATAAGATAAATCATTGTCGCAATCAACCCTTTATATTGCCGTATTTGCACCCTCAGGAATTTGAATGTTGATATTAGTTTTGGATGTTCTTTCAAAGCAGGCCTGGGCAGATTTGCCGCATTCGTGGGATTGATGAATGCTGCAATAAATTCTGCATGGATTAGTGAAGGCGCGAAAAATTCTTAAGATGAGAAAGTTGATTTTTCAAATGATGGTCTCGGTAGATGGCCATTTTGAGGGCCCCGGGAAAGAACTGGACTGGCACCAGGTGGATGAAGAATTCAACGTTTATGCAAACGATCTTCTCGGGAAAGCGGACCTGCTGGTATTCGGGAGGATGACTTTTGAACTTATGGCGGCATATTGGCCAGGGGCCTCCGCGATCGAGAATGATCCGATCATTGCCGGGAAAATGAACGAACTTCCCAAGATCGTCTTTTCAAGAACACTGAAAAAGACTGGCCCTGCCTCGCCTGAAAGAGTTTGGAAAAATTCCAGGCTGATGGAAGGTGGTTTGGAGGAGGAAATCATGAAATTGAAAGGGATTCCGGGAAAAGACATGGTAATATTTGGAAGTTCCTGCCTCGCTTTGAATTTGATGAAGTCTGGTCTGATTGATGAATACAGGATCATCGTGAACCCAATTGCTCTGGGCAAGGGGAAATCGGTTTTTGCAGGCCTGGACCAGAGAATTCATCTGAAACTTAGGAGCGTAAGGCAATTCAAATCAGGAAATGTATTGCTGCACTACTCACCAGGCTGAAGGTGGAGGAAAGTAAATAATCGGATTGAATGCGAGTATTTTTCTCCTGAATTCTTTGGATAAAATTTGAGCGCTCGTGATTGCGGATCAGCAAAAGGGCAGGGGTCTGAAATCGGGATCAACATTCACGAATTCACGAATACTATTGCCATCTTCATAAATGGCTATAATGGATTTTTTGGTGAGGTCTGTGAGCGGGCGGAGGCGCAGGATCTTGGTCACGATATCGCGCCGGTTGACCCAGGTAAACCGGTCTTCTACTTTTTGATATTCATCGAGGGAAAATACCAATTCGCCGGACTTCAGGATATGAACAGTAGTAACAGCTCCCAGGTTGGGAATGTCATATGAGTTGAAACTATTCATAAGAAGAAGTTGAAAGGAAGTGAAAAATCGAAACTTGATTCAAATCTAGCCTTTAAAAATTGATAGAGATTAACCATTTATCCACATACTGTTAGTTACTCAGGACTTGAAAACTTAGCCTTTGCCATTCCGGAATGTATGACTGGATTTTCAATCAGGGATTGATTTTCAAACGCGAATAATTCCTTTGCTCTTCCTTCAAACAGAAGATCCCCTTGCTTGGGGATCTGTACAGTTACGGTTTGTTTCTTAGAGGTTAGAACGGCTGCCATTCCTAGTCTGCAAGAGCGTTCGTTTGAAACATAATGCTACAATTTTATGATGATGCCTGCTATACGTAGTTATACGTAATCTTGGGCATTCTTTTTTTAATTTCGGTTCATGCTATCCCGAACCTGGTGAATACATTCGAAAAAACCAAATTGATTCCGGTTGTGGCAGGTATAAAAATGAAAGACGATTAATGGGGAAAGCGCATCTCCTTAATTTGAATTGATATGCCCTGCGGATTGTCAAAAAAATCAGTGAGCGAGAAATCAAAAACCGGACTGTTCAGACAAAGAATGTCCCGCAGCGAACAGAACACAAGAAAGGAGCGGAGTCAATTATTTCCCCCTCTGTTTCAAACTTCTTGAGTTATTGAAGTTGGCCTGTAAGCCCGGGGTCTGATCCGATCAAAACCCCTCGAAGCCATTCTAACTATTTAGCCATCCATTTTAGAATATTTGAAGTATCTTGCAACATTGTGGCAATTTTCTTGATAAGGGGACCCATCATATCGCGCATTACTGCAGTCTTGATGCTGATTATTTTCGCATACAGCATCACGCCAAAGATCACACTGCACAATATAATCGCACGCCATAAAGACACGGACTCTGGCCGAACTGATGGAAAGACCATACAGTTCAACCAGGCAGGTTTTCGATGTGATGTCGATAACCTGGTAGTGCATGCGCCGTTTCTCAGTTATAATTCATTTGTCAGCTTCGATATTTCTCCCATTCATATCACCCGGCAACAAAAGGTGATTCGCCATTTTTTTCCCAAGGTTAATATTGATTTTGGACTTCGGGGACCTCCTTCTTCAGGCATATTAATCTGAAATGCCTGGCTTACAGCGGCTCATTTGTGAAAGCCGGGGTATTTACTAATCTCCTTATTTTTTTCAGGTGAATCATTCAATTACAGCGATTATTCTCAAACATCGGCTGAAAGCCATCATTCAAAATTATTATTTATGAGATTAAATATATTTCATCTCTTATTCATATTTATAGGGTCATGCAGCACCTGTTCATTTGCATTTTCGCAGAGCGCATACCTGCACCCGGTCAAGAGAGATCTGAATCCGGAACCGGGTACCCTGAGCGGCAGGGTCACTGAATCGGAGAGTGGGGCTGCTTTAGCAGGGGCTTCGATTTATATACCTGATCTCAAACTGGGCGTGATCGCTGATTCAGGCGGGTACTACCATTTTAAGGGATTGCCAGCGGGAAATTACCTGGTGCAGGTGCAGTATATAGGGTATAAAACAATTACGAAAAATGTATTCATAAATGGTAAGACGTCGGAGGATTTTGTACTCACTTCATTCGCGCTGGAGGAAAGCCCGGTGGTTATAACGGGATTGTCGAAAGCCACGCAGATCAAGAGAAGCCCCGTGCCTGTGGTAGCAATCAACCATGATTATCTTGCAGGGAATATCAGTACCAATATTATTGACGCCATTGCCAAAGTGCCGGGTGTGAACGCACTCACCACGGGCCCAAATGTTTCGAAGCCATTCATTCGGGGGCTGGGGTTCAACCGCATCCTGACATTATATGACGGCATTCGACAGGAAGGACAGCAATGGGGCGATGAACATGGGATCGAAGTGGATCAATACGGTATAGACAGGATTGAAGTGATCAAGGGGCCGGCCAGTCTCACTTATGGCTCGGATGCTCTGGCGGGTGTGGTGAATCTCATTCCCACGCAACCAGCGCCCGAGGGAAAAATGACTGGTGAAATTCTCGCGGGATACATGTCCAATAATGGTGAATTTGGCGGTTCAGGAATGTTGGGCGCAACCAAAAATGGTTTTGAATGGATGGGGAGGATATCGCATAAGGAGGCGACCAACTATCGCGATAAAATTGATGGCAGAGTGTATAACACGGGTTTCCACGAAACAGACGCGAATCTCGCTCTCGGATTACACCGCGATTGGGGATATTCCCATTTGGACCTTTCCCTGGTTGATGATACTCAGGAAATTCCGGATGGCAGCAGGGACTCGGTCACAAGGAAATTCACGAAACAGATTACGGAAGATGATTTGTACCGCCCGATAGTAAGCGATGCGGAATTGGCATCCTACAAAATACCGCCCGTCCACCAGCGTGTGCAGCATTTTAGAATTTATTCATCCAATAATTTTACCATGGGACCCGGCAGATTACTGGTAAATGTGGGATTTCAAAATAGCCGGCGGCGTGAATTCAGCCATCCCGAAATGCCCGATGTTCCCGGCCTTTTCCTTCAATTGAATACTATTTCATACGATTTAAAATATCAGATTCGTGATTTGGACGGATGGAATCCGGTTTTCGGTATCAATGGAATGTACCAGGATAATAATGTGACCAGGGGAACTGAATTTGTGATCCCCTCTTTCAAACAATTCGACATAGGTCCATTTGCCATGGTCCGAAAAACATTCAACAAGCTCGATATTTCGGGCGGCCTCAGGTTTGACAGCCGTGATTTCAATAATAAGGAACTATACAGCAAGCCGGATCCTGTTACGGGATTTGACAAGGCTGTGTCGGGTACGGACACGGCTGGCTCGGATAAACTTTTTTCAAATTACAAACAAGGCTTCTCAGGAATTTCGGGCAGTGCTGGCGCCACCTATAATTTTACCGAGAAATTTTCCCTGAAGGCCAATATCGCAAGGGGATACCGTTCCCCCAATATTTCAGAGATCTCAGCCAACGGGGTGCACCCCGGAACCAATATTTACCAGATCGGGAACCCGGATTTCAAGCCGGAATTCAGTCTGCAGGAGGATATCGGCATGGAGTTCACTTCAAAATACGCTGCCATATCCATCAGCCTGTTTAACAACAGTATCAATAATTATATATACAATCAAAGATTGATCGGCTCCGGTGGTGCTGATTCTGTACTGGTGCCCGGCAATCAGACTTATAAATTTCAGCAGGGCAAGGGGCAACTCTATGGTGGAGAAGCCAGTATTGATATTCATCCTGTAAAAATGCTCCATTTCGAAAACAGCATATCCGTCGTGTATGGAAGGAATAAAGGGCTGGATCCCAAACTGGAATCAGACAGCAACCGATACCTGCCTTTTATGCCACCCCTGCATGGGATTTCTGAGATCCGCTATGATTTTGAATCGAAGGCGCACCATATAGTACATGGTTTCCTGAAATTGCAACTGAGTTATTACGCAAGGCAGGACAGGGTTTATCTCGCGGATAATACCGAGACCCCCACAAAGGGTTATGCCCTGGTCAATGCAGGTGTAGGCGCCGGATTCACTAACGCCAGGGGAAAGACGATCTTCAACCTGTATATTATGGGTAATAACTTATTTGATGTGGCCTACCAGGATCATCTCAGCCGCCTCAAATATTTTGAGTTTTATCCGGGAGATCCCAGGGATCATTCAGGCATTTACAATATGGGAAGAAACATTGAATTCAAAGTGGATTTTCCCCTGAGTTTCCAGTTGAAAAATTGATCCGGAGAGTGGAGCGGGGAATGTTTAGTAACCCCTTGCATACCAATGGCTGACTAAATACCTTTAAATAAATACGATGTTAATGCGGAATGCACATTTTTTTTGCAGAAATTGTTGACTTAAATTACATAGAGGCATATTTACTAAAATTTCAACCTTGAAAACGGCTAGAGGAATACATCTGCTTTGGATTTGTTTGACACTCTTCTCTTGCGTGGAAGGCCTTGGTCAGCAAGCCAGTTTACCCACTGGTGAACGTTGCGGATTGGGAATCGTAATGGAAAAATATTTCCGGCAACATCCTGAGTATAAATCGGAATTTGAAAAGCGACAGCAGGCTTTTCAGGCCAGGTATGAGACCATGCTTCGCCAAAAAGCTGCCGCACCGGCATTGTTGCAACGTGCCAACGCAATCATGACAATTCCAGTAGTAGTGCATATCGTGTTGCCCGATCCGTCTATTGTTACCGATGATCAGGTACAATCGGAAATAGACGTGCTCAATGCGGATTATGCCGGACTAAACGCGGATTCCACGAATATTCCACCCGCATTCAAGGGAGTCTTCGGGAAGAGCCAGATTCGCTTTTGTCTTGCGGAGCATGACCCGACCGGAGAGTCCAGCAATGGGATCGTAAGAGTCAGTTCCGGTACCGTTTCGGTAGCCGGCCAAAATGATCCGGTGAAATCTTCTTCATCCGGAGGATCTGACGCCTGGAATATTTCAAAATATCTAAATATCTGGGTTTGCGATATGCAGGGTGGTTTGTTGGGCTATTGTTTCCTGCCCCAAACGCCTGGCCTTCCCGATGCGGAAGTAGGCGTGGTGAATAATTATACTGCATTCGGAACTATCGGTACCGCACAAGCGCCCTATGATAAAGGCCGCACTGCCACGCACGAGATCGGCCACTATTTCAACCTGATCCATATTTGGGGAGCCTCGGGATGCGATGCTTCCTGTACCGATAGTGATGGTGTGGACGACACGCCAAACCAGAATGCCTGCACATTTGGAGCACCCGCCTTTCCCTTAACTGATGTGTGCAACACGGTGGCGCCTGGCATCATGTTCATGAACTACATGGATTATTCGGATGATGGAGCAATGTGCCTTTTCACACAGGAGCAGGCTGACAGAATGGAAACGGCGCTTACCACACTGCCTGACCGAACCCCCCTGCTGAGTTCCGACGGTTGTACGCCAGCGATAGTGTATAACATAGATGCCAGGGCAAAATCAGTTTCTGAACCGGGAAAGAATGTCATTATTTGTGGCAATACCATTATTCCAAGAGTCGTGATCAAGAACTCCGGCAGCACCGTACTTAGTTCCGTAATATTAAATGTGTCGGTAGATGGACAGGCGCCCGTAACTACTGACCTAAATATCAACCTGGCTCCATTCACCGAAATAACCGTGTCTTCAAATACGGTCACCGCAACGGGTGGCAGTCATGCCCTGAAGGTTTACACTTCATTGCCCAACGGAGTAGCCGATCAGAATGCAGCCAACGACACCACTAATTCCGTTTTTTCAATAAGCGATATAAAGCCCACACCCATAACCGAAGGCTTTGAACTTGCCGCTTTCCCAGCGAATTCCTGGAGCAATGGCACCAACTCTTCCAATGCGACTTTCAATTGGAAGCGTGTTACCAATGCGCGCCATTCGGGAACGGCTTCTGCTAAGATTGACAATTACAATTTGAATGTACCGGGAGGATATGCGGATCTCAGAACGCCGCAATTGCAGGTGCCATTGGGTATTGACTCCATGAAGATGACCTTCTGGATGGCGGCAGCTCTATACGACAACAACACCTCCGATACTTTGGAAGTGCTGATCTCAAATGACTGCGGACAGACTTATTCTTCGGCTTACAAGAAATGGGGTCAGGCACTCAACACGCATGGGAATGGTCTGTATGTCACCAGTGATTACGTTCCCGTTTCCAGCGAATGGAGACAAGACACCGTGGATCTCACGCCTTTTGTAGTGGGCAGGAGCGGGAATTTCATCCTCACATTCAGGGATATCAACAATTACGGCAATAATATTTATTTGGATGATGTAAACGTCCGCACACGGACCCTGCCCGCACGGCTCAAGAGCAGCGGTTATCTTCTTAGCCCCAATCCGTTCACTTCTCAATTCATCATTCAGAATTTTCCATCGGCGGGAAACCTGAAGAGTATCGCGATTTATAATAGTGTGGGACAAATTGTATGGTACCGAACCTATAGCCTTGGCACGGCCGATAATTATATTCCCGTTTACCTGGGCAATGTGGCGGCTGGCATTTACAATGTTCACATGATCTACAAAGACAAAGTGGTGAATGACCGTATTGTGAAAATGAATTGATTCCAGATCCCAAGCATTCGTTTATGCTGATTGGAAATTGAGCGAACTTATTTCATATACTGCTGACCATTGCAGGGTTATATTTTATTCAATGATCCTTCAGGATGTCCTGAGTGGATTTCAATTCGCGTTTGTATTTCAAACAAAATGAAATTTAAAAATATCCAACCAGGCTTTTGGGGCCAGGATGGGTTCGCCCAGGTTTAATTTAAGCATTATAGAAAATTGAAATGACCCAATCCTGCACGGGTATCGCCTGAGGATTAGCGGTTATTCTCCCCGCTCCGGAAAATTCCCTTAAATTTGAATCTAGCCGATCCTGCTTTAGAGAAAGTATCGTCCATGTCTTGTCTTATCCGGGCTGCATTCGGGAATTTGGCAACTGCCCTGGGCTTCTTCAGGGTTCTTCATGAATTATTGCCTTAGTTTTACTGCAGGACCATGCTCCGGAAATCGGTTTGGGGTAGCAAGACATTGCCCTTGAAGAAAATAATAATTCAAATTTCCTGTGATCCGGATTCTTTCCTGGCCGGGTATTGTCGTCACTTAAAATTGTTCATGATTTGAAAGCAAATGCGCTCCAGGAATTACTGTCTCAAATTGGAATATCCTCTCCTGAAGATAATCTCCTTCGAAAGTATGCCAAGGAAAAGCCGCCCTTGCGGTTGGAATTATTCAGCGCCGACCAAATGGAGCAATTTGCGGGTGGGCTTGCTGCTAAACATAAAGTCATTACCGGACAATTATCGGAGCATCTTTTAAAACGGCTCGCAGACAATGAGGAAGTCCTGATTGAAGTGCACAACCTGCTTACGGAGGCGGTGATTGCAAATAATGCTATCGTCCCGGCAGGAGAATGGTTGCTGGATAATTTCTACCTGATTGAGGAGCAGATCCGGACCGGGAAAAAACATTTACCCAAGGGGTATAGTGAAGTTTTACCAAGGCTTGTCAGCGGGCCCTCCCGCGACCTGCCGCGTGTGTATGATATTGCCATTGAAATTATTTCGCACAGTGACGGCAGGGTGGACCTGCAGAGTCTGACACAATTTATTACTGCATATCAGGCGGTGAGTCCCCTGAACCTGGGGGAACTCTGGGCTATTCCCATCATGCTTCGCCTGGCTCTCATAGAAAATCTCCGGAGGGTTGCCGCCAGGATTGCCGTTGACAGGATCTACCAGAACCTGGCCACTTTTTGGGCGGAACAGATGGTGGAAACTGCGGAGAAGGATCCCAAGAGTCTGATCCTGGTAATTGCTGACATGGCCAGGTCAGGCCCCCCAATGGAAAGCGCATTTGTAGCGGAACTCACGCGGCGATTGCAGGGCAGGGGACCATCACTGGCGCTTCCCCTGAGTTGGATAGAACAGAGGCTGACGGAGACCGGCGTCAATACGCTGGAGATGGTATATGCCGAAAACCAGAAGCAGGCAGCCGACCAGGTATCCATGAGCAACAGTATCAACAGCCTTCGATTCCTGGGCACTACGGATTGGCGGGATTTCGTGGAGGCTCAGAGTGTTGTGGAGAGAATATTACGGGAAGATATAGACGCAGTTTATGAGAAGATGGATTTTTCCACTCGTGATTCTTATCGGCATGTGGTGGAAAGAATTGCAAGGAACAGCCGTTCATCAGAAGAGGAGGTGGCAGTGATGGCCATCCATCTCGCAAGGGAGGGTGGTGCAGGCGAAAAAAAGGATCTCAAGAGATCCCATGTGGGTTATTACCTGGTGGGAGCGGGCCTGCGTCAACTGGAAAGTATGGCCCGGATTCAGTCTTCGATTTCGGAGAAATTTGTGAGGTGGGTGTTCCGGTATCCTTTGTCCATTTATGGAGGGCTGCTATGCTTGCTCATCTTTCTGTTGGTGGGGATCGCAATGAGTAAAGCCTATTCAGAAGGGGTGCGGGAAAGCCTGCTAATTGCAGTAGGCATCGTTGCCCTGGTATGTGCCACGCAGATTGCCCTTACCCTGGTGAACTGGATGGTGACATTGATAATAAAACCGGGGCTGTTGCCCCGGCTCGATTTCTCCAAAGGCATACCAGAGGATTGCAGGACCCTGGTAGTGATTCCCACCATGTTATTTACCCAGACTGAAACTGAAAGACTGGTGGAAGATCTGGAAGTGAGATACCTGGCTAACGTTAATGAAAACCTGCATTTCGGCCTCCTAACGGACCTTCCAGACGCCAACGCTCAAACGAAACCGGGAGATGATGAACTCGTGGATACGGCCCGGGAGGGTATCGAGATCCTCAACCGAAAATATGGCCGCGAAAAGAATGATGTATTTTTCCTTTTTCACAGACCCCGCTTATGGAACGCGCACGACCGGGTCTGGATGGGTTACGAACGCAAGAGGGGTAAACTCGGAGCTTTGAATGCCCTGATCGGGGGTGAAGGAGGGGATGCATTTTCAGTAATTGTTGGGGAACGACGACTCATCTCCCAGATAAGATATGTTATCACCCTGGACACGGATACCCAGTTACCCAGGGATTCGGCGAGGCAAATGATTGCCACCATGGCCCACCCTTTGAACCATGCAGTTTACAATGAAAAAAAGAAAAGGGTCACTGAAGGCTCTGGAATTCTGCAACCACGCGTTGGCGTTAGCTTGCCCGGTTCCGGCAGGTCGCTTTATGCGAAGATCCATGGAAACGAACCGGGAATCGATCCCTATACGCGGGCGGTATCGGACGTTTACCAGGACCTGTTTGGAGAAGGTTCATTCATAGGGAAGGGTATTTATGAGGTGGCCTGCTTTGAAAAAGCCCTGAAAGGACGTCTGCCTGACAATCATATCCTGAGTCATGACTTGCTGGAAGGTTGTTATGCGCGTGCGGGGTTGATATCCGATGTTCAGTTATATGAAGAATATCCTTCCAGCTATCTGGCAGATGTGAAACGCCGGCATCGTTGGATCAGGGGAGACTGGCAGATAGCCGACTGGGTTTTACCCTGGGTTCCCATACCGGGAAGGCATCTACGCAAAAACCCTTTATCGTCCCTTTCGCGGTGGAAGATATTCGATAACCTTCGCCGCAGCCTGGTTTCACCTGCACTCATGCTCTTACTGATTTTATGCTGGACGGTGCTGCCGTCAGCCTGGTTCTGGACCATTGCGGTGATCGCCGTGATAATGGTGCCCTCCATGATTACCTCATTTTGGAATATGCTTAACAAGCATAAGGAAGTGTTGTTTTGGGAGCATATCAAGAATTCCATCCAGGCAGCCGGAAGTAATTTTGTGCAAAATGTACTCACGCTTGCCTGCCTTCCATACGAGGCATTGTACAGTGGCCAGGCGATCCTGGTCACCAATTGGCGGCTACTGATTTCACACCGCCGTCTGCTGGAATGGAATCCTTCCGGGAATTTAAGGCGAAGCAGCAAGGGCACTACTCTTGCGGGCATCTATACTTCCGCGTTAGCAATCTGCCCGCTGTCTGCCCTCGCAATTTTCTTTTATCTCAGCATTGGATCGCCCATCACCCTGTTCATCGCCTTCCCGATCCTGGCGCTATGGATTATTGCTCCCGCCATGGTCTGGTGGGTAAGCAGGCCGCTCGCGAAAGAAGCCGTGAAGCTGTCACAGGAACAGAAGGCATTTCTTCAAAAATCGGCCGTGAGGACCTGGGCCTATTTCGATGAATTAGTCACCGAAAAAGATAACTGGCTCCCTCCTGATAATATCCAGCTCCATCCCGAAACCAGACTGGCACACCGGACTTCCCCTACCAATATGGGATTCTCCCTGCTGGCTAACCTCGCGGCAATGGACTTCGGTTATGTCACTTGCGGGCAATTTCTGGAACGCACCCAGAAATCTCTAAGTGCGATGCTTTCGCTCGAGAGATACCGTGGACATTTTTACAATTGGTATGACACTGTTTCGCTGGAGGTATTGCGCCCCAGGTATGTTTCCGCCGTGGACAGCGGTAACCTGGCAAGCCATCTACTGGTGCTCCGGCAGGGCCTCCTGGCATTGTCGAAACAAAAAATATGGAACGGGGCATTATTCAAAGGGCTCAGAGACACCTGGAATATCGTCCTGGAACTGGTGGCGGAGACGCAATGGACCAGCAAGATTCAAAATGATTTCATTTCGGGCAACTACCCGAAATTAGAAACTCTCGAAAAGGCCAGATTCTACCTGGAAAGGCTACGCGATGCTTTGGCGGCCCTGACCCGTCAACTGGATTCAAAGCCTTCGGGAGAGGCCAAAGAGTGGGTGGAGCTGATGGAAAACCGCGCCAAGAATGCGCTGGAAGAATTATCATTCCTGGCACCCTGGATATTGCATCCCCGGGCGCCAGCCAGGTTTGCGGCCCTGATGGACAAGATCGGGATTCCCACACTGGGGGAACTCCGGGACCTGGAAAGAGAGTTGTGGCCCCTGGTCAATGAATTGAAAGCCGCGGGAGTCACGGAGGAGGAAAACGCCTGGCTCGAAGGGTTCCTGTCCTGCATTGCCGATGCAAGCAGAAGGGCCGAGGATCGGTTGACCCTTACCGATAGTCTGGCTGCCCGGGTGGAGGACATGGCTGATATGGATTATGATTTCCTTTATGATAAGTCGCAGCATTTGCTTGCAATTGGATTCAATGTAGATGACCACAGGAAGGATCCGAGCTATTATGACCTGCTGGCTTCAGAAGCGCGGCTGGGAATTTTTGTCTCCATTTCACAGGGCAAAATCCCGCAGGAAGGCTGGTTTGCATTGGGGCGACAATTGACAAATACCGGATCGACACCCGTGCTCCTTTCCTGGAGCGGCTCCATGTTTGAATACCTGATGCCTTTATTATTAATGCCTGCCTATGACGACACGCTACTGGATCAAACCGACAAATCGGCCGTCACTGCACAGATTGATTATGGCAGGCAGCGGTCTGTGCCCTGGGGCATTTCGGAATCGGGATATAATGCGGTGGATGCTTCAATGAATTATCAGTACAAGGCTTTCGGGGTGCCAGGGCTTGGATTCATGCGAGGACTAGGTGAGGAACTGGTGATTGCCCCATATGCTACCATGTTGGCTTTGATGGTTAATCCCGAAGCGGCGATTAAAAATCTTAAAGAAATCGCCAACGATGGTTATACGGGCAAATATGGTTTTCTTGAAGCGATTGATTACACGGCTTCCCGCCTGCCCCGCGGACAGAGCGCCGTCCCCATTCGTTCTTTCATGGCGCATCACCAGGGAATGAGCCTCCTCTCATTGGCTTACCTGCTCCTGGATCAGCCCATGCAGAAAAGGTTCATGGCAGAACCCAGGTTCCAGGCTTCCCTGCTGCTCCTCCAGGAACGAATACCGCAGACCCGGGTATTCTATACCCATGCGCCTGAATTAGCGAATATCAATATTCCTGTCGGAGAAGCCGAGATGCGGGTCATCCAAACACCCCATACTTCCGCGCCCGAAGTGAAACTGCTTTCGAATGGCAGATACCATGTAATGGTGAGCAATTCCGGAGGAGGGTATAGCCGCTGGAACAATTTGGCAGTTACACGTTGGCGTGAAGATGGCACCTGTGATAACTGGGGAAGCTTCAGCTTCATCCGTGACCTGGAAAGTGACGTGACCTGGTCTTCCACCTATCAGCCTACGCTGACCCGGGCGAAATCTTACGAAGCGGTCTATTCCCAGGGCCGCGCCGAATTCCGTCGCCGTGACCAGGAGATCGAAACGCATACGGAGATCGTAGTCTCTCCTGAAGATGACATCGAAATGCGCAGGATCCGCATCACCAATCATTCCCGTAGAACCCGTTCGCTGGAAATCACCAGTTATGCGGAAGTAGTGCTCAATACCATGGTAGCCGATGCCCTGCATCCCGCTTTCAACAATCTTTTCGTTCAAACGGAAATTGTGCAGGCGCGCCATGCCATATTGTGTACCAGGCGTCCAAGGTCCGCGGAAGAGCGCCCGCCGTGGATGTTCCACCTGATGAAAGTACATGGCGTACCAACGGGTGAGGTTTCCTATGAAACAGACCGGTCGAAATTCCTGGGCCGTTGCAATTCCATTGCCAGTCCTGATGCCATGAAGAAGCGTGGAAAACTCTCGAATACCCAGGGCCCGGTGCTGGATCCTATTGTGTCTATCAGGTATAGTATCACGTTAGCTCCTGAGGAAGTGGCTACGGTGGACATGGTGACCGGTGTAGGCGAATCGCGCGAAATCTGTGATAGTATGGTGGAGAAATACCAGGATCGTCATTTGGCGGACCGTGCTGTGGAATTGGCATGGACCCATAGCCAGGTGATGCTGCGTCAAATCAATGCATCGGAAATGGATGCGCAATTATATTCAAGGCTGGCAGGCGCCGTGATTTATTCCAACGCGGCTTACAGGGCCGACCCGCATATCATCGCTCAAAATCGCAGGGGTCAGTCCGGTTTGTGGAGTTATGCTATTTCAGGCGATTTCCCAATTGTACTCCTGCAGATTGAAAATGCAGCGAATATCAACCTGGTGAGGCAACTGGTGCAGGCGCATGCATATTGGCGCCTGAAAGGCCTCGTGGTGGACCTGGTGATTTGGAATGAAGACCATGGGGGATACCGCCAGGTTCTTCAGAACCAGATCATGGGCCTGATTGCAGCGGCGATTGGCTCTGAACTCACCGACAAACCGGGAGGAATTTTTGTAAGATCGGCCGATCAGATTTCAAATGAGGACAGGGTTTTATTCCAGACCGTTGCGCGCATAGTCCTATCCGATAGTTATGGCACACTGGCCGAACAGCTCAGCAGAAGGCCGCGGTGGAAAACGGTTACAACCAATCTGGTTCCCACATCTGCATACCTGCCCGATTCTCCAGCGCCTCTTCCTCAATATGATCTGCTATTCAACAATGGAATCGGGGGATTTTCGGAGGATGGTAAGGAATATATTATAACCACGGTCAGGGACCAGCCAACACCGGCACCCTGGAGCAATGTGCTGGCTAATCCCCGGTTCGGAACCGTTATCTCGGAAAGCGGCCAGAGTTATACCTGGATAGAAAATGCACATGAATTGAGACTTAGCCCCTGGAACAACGATCCTATTTCAGATTCCGGCGGTGAAGCTTATTTCCTAAGGGATGAGGAAACCGGGCATTTTTGGTCTCCATCCCCCCTGCCACACCCCGGGCCATCTCCTTATTTGATTCGTCATGGGTTTGGGTATAGTGTTTTCTTACATAACGAAGCCCATATAGGATCAGAAATGTGGGTATATGTAGATGCGGAAGCTCCGGTAAAATTCGTTGTCATTAAAATAAAAAACCAGTCCGGCAAGGCGCGTCGCATATCATGTACCGGTTATGTGGAATGGGTGTTGGGTGATCTAAGGCCCAAATCCGCGCCCCATGTGGTTACCGAATTGGATCCTGTTACTGGTGCGCTGCTCGCAAGAAATTCTTATAATGCGGAATGGGGGAACCGGGTTGCATTCTATGATTTGGATGAAGCCGGCAAAACGGTGACGACAGACCGTTCGGAATTTATAGGAAGGAATAGCAATTTGGGCAGTCCCGATGCTATGTTCAGGACCCGACTTTCCGGAAGAACCGGTGCGGCTATGGATCCCTGTGGGGCCATGCAGGTAATAATGGAGCTGGAGGAAGGCGAGGAACGTGAAATTATTTTCAGGCTCGGCGCCTGCAACGATAATGGGGAAGCAAGCGAAATTATTTCAAAATTCAAAGGCCGGAAAGCCGTAACCGATGCACTCACGAGAGTCCGTAATTACTGGACGGAACACCTTGAAAAGATCCAGGTTGATACACCCGATAAGCCATTTAATATATTGGCTAATGGATGGTTGAAATATCAGGCCCTTTCATCGCGTATCATGGGACGAAGCGGCTATTATCAGTCCGGCGGCGCATTCGGATTCAGGGATCAGTTACAGGACGTTCTGAGCCTCATTCATACAGACCCACGACTGGTTCGCGAACAGATCCTGCTGGCGGCTTCCCGGCAGTTCAAAGAAGGAGATGTCCAGCATTGGTGGCATCCTCCAGGTGGCCGGGGAGTCAGGACCCGCTGTTCTGACGATATGCTCTGGCTTCCCTATGTGACTTACCGGTATGTTGCCGGTTCTGGCGACAAGGAACTCCTGAATGAGAGCGTTCATTTCCTGGAAGGCCGGCTGCTAAACCAGGATGAGGAATCTTATTATGACCTGCCGGTCCGTACAGAAGAAAAAGCAAGTATATACAATCATTGCATGCGTGCCATCGAGCACGCGCTCCATTTCGGAATCAATGGCCTGCCGTTGATGGGCAGTGGCGATTGGAATGATGGTATGGACAAAGTGGGGTATAAGGGGAAAGGAGAAAGTGTCTGGCTGGCCTTTTTCCTTTACCAGGTATTAAAACAATTTGGCAAATTGGCATTGATACAAGAAGATCCTGCCTTTGCCAAACGTTGTGACGAACAGAGTGCATTCCTGAAAAAACAGATCAGCGCGCATGCCTGGGATGGCGAATGGTATCGCCGGGCTTATTTTGATGATGGATCACCATTGGGATCTTCGGTTAACCCTGAATGTAAGATTGATTCCATCGCACAAAGCTGGTCCGTACTATCCGGTGGCGGCGAAGCCAAAAGGTCGGTACAGAGCATGGAATCTGCCTACCGTTACCTGGTAAAAAAAGATTCAGGGATCATCGCCCTGTTTGAGCCACCATTCGATAAATCGGATATGGATCCGGGCTATATCAAAGGTTATGTGCCGGGTGTAAGAGAAAATGGGGGACAATATACCCATGGAGCCATCTGGCTGATCATGGCCTTTGCTTCATTGGGGAATGAGGAGCGGGTATGGGAATTATTTAATCTCATCAATCCCATCAATCACGGCGCAACTGCCGATTCCATTAAGACTTATAAGGTGGAGCCTTATGTGATTGCCGCGGATGTTTATGGGGGAGATCAACATAAAGGCCGTGGTGGCTGGACCTGGTACACCGGATCAGCCGGCTGGCTCTATCAATTGCTTATTGAATCGATTGCCGGCTTCAGAAAGGAATCCAATCTTTTGTATTTCCATCCCTGCTTTCCTAAGGAATGGAGTTCAATAGGCATCCGGTATCAATACCAGGAAACCATTTATAAAATCAAGTTGCAAAAGTCAGGGGTGCCCGGCGCAAAAATCAAAATCTTTGTGGATGGGGTCAAACAAACGGAAAATCATATCGTATTATTAAATGATATTAAGGAGCACCAGGTGGAAATTATCCTGTAGAACTCTATCGCCGTGATGATTTCCTAAGACACCATTGAAGGAAATTCCCGGAATAGATTCCTGACCAGAACCAGTAATAAATACCAGAATTCATCTACAATGCCGGGATTCCAGACCGCTCCGCTATCGCCTCCGGAAAATGAAAAAATGAATTATTATTTTCATGATCTTCCCCTGTATTCGTAGTTTTAAAGATCAGGGACCCATTGATTTCATAGGGCTCCAATGATAAAATTCAATCACAAGATTCATTCAAATTCGGTATCATGAAAAAAAGGATCTCCATTTTTTTATGCTTTCAGGTTTTCTTCCTTTCGCAAATTTCCATGGCTCAGGAAAGATATCAGGCAAGCTGGGAATCACTTAAAAATTATCAATGTCCCGATTGGTTTCGGGACGCCAAATTCGGCATTTTCATCCATTGGGGGGTATATTCTGTTCCAGCTTATAGCAGTGAATGGTATCCCAGGCAAATGTATCAGCAGGGCTCTGATGAATTCAAGCATCATATATCTACATACGGAGCGCAGAAGCAATTCGGCTACAAGGATTTTGTTCCGATGTTCAAGGCCGAAAAATTTGATCCTGACCAATGGGCCGATCTTTTCAAGAGATCCGGAGCCAGGTATGTGGTGCCTGTCGCCGAGCATCACGATGGATTTGCGATGTACAAGACTGCATTGTCGAAATGGAATGCCGCTGAAATGGGTCCCAGGCGCGATATCATTGGGGAACTCGCCAAAGCCGTGAGGAAAAATGGATTGATTTTCGGGCTTTCATCACATCGTATTGAGCATTGGTGGTTCATGAATGGTGGCAGGAAATTCGATTCGGATGTAAACGACCCGAAATATGCGGATTTCTATGGACCCGCGAGAGAGGAAAATGAAACTCCATCGCCGGAATATATGAATGACTGGTTGATGAGATGTGTTGAACTGGTGGATCAATACAAGCCCCAATTGTTTTGGTTTGATTGGTGGATTGAGCAGCCGGCAATGGACCCATATCGAAAATCATTTGCTTCTTATTATTATAATAAAGGCATTGAATGGAACGAAGGCGTGGTGATCAACTATAAGAATTCCAGTTTCCCTGATGGAAGCGCCGTCCTGGATATTGAACGAGGCAAGCTCACCGGCATCAGGCAATTACCCTGGCAGACGGACGATGCCGTTGGATTTAAATCTTGGGGTTTTATCCCCAATGAACAATACAAATCAGCGCAATACCTGATCACGAATCTGGTGGATATAGTGAGCAAGAACGGAAACCTGCTGCTGAATATTGGTCCACGGTCTGATGGTACCATTCCGGAAGAGCAGCAACAATTATTGCTTTCAATGGGGGATTGGTTACACGTGAATGGTGAAGCCATCTATGGCACACGTCCCTGGAAAATATTTGGTGAAGGTCCCACGGAAGTGGTAGGCGGATCATTTGGCGACAGTAAAATGAAACCCTTCACGGACAGGGATATTCGCTTTACAAGCAAGGGAGACAGCTTGTATGCGATTGTGCTCGACATTCCTCAAAAGGGTTCACTCATTTCCACCTTATCCTCTGTATCCTCCAATGGTAAGGTAGAATCGGTTGAATTGTTGGGGAGCCAGGAAAAAATTGCCTGGTCGCAAAAGGCCGAAGGATTGTTCATAAGACCCCTGCAGAAATATCCAACTGCTAATGCTATTGTGTATAGAATCAGGTTTAAGAAATAGTTCATATTCATCCGCCATCATGAAAGCCTTAGTATGTACGAGACCGGGAGTTTTGGAAAATCAGCAGATTGAAAGGCCCATCCATCTCCCTGGTAATACCATTCTCAAAATAAAACGGATCGGTGTCTGCGGTACTGATCTGCATGCCTTCGAAGGAACACAGCCATTCTTTGATTATCCCAGGATTTTAGGCCACGAACTGGCGGCGGAAATCGCGGAAACGGATGCCCCTGGTTTTGAGATTGGGGAAGCCGTCACGATCATCCCTTATTTCAATTGCGGCCACTGCATTGCCTGCAGGAATGACAAACCCAATTGTTGCTCAGAGCTAAGAGTCTGTGGCGTGCATAGTGATGGAGGCATGGTTGAATATTTATCGGTGCCATCCTATTCCTTATTGCACAACCAGGGTTTAGGGCTCGATGAATTGGCATTGACCGAGCCATTAGCCATAGGAGCTCATGGAGTCAGAAGGGCGGCCTTGCGCGAAGGGGAATTTGTGTTGGTTGTAGGAGCCGGGCCGATTGGATTGGGCACCATGGAATTTGCCCGCATCGCCGGAGGAAGGGTGATTGCGGCCGATATCAACAATGACCGTTTGGAATTTTGCAGCAGAAGGCTGGGCGTAGAATGGCTGATCCATGCAGGCTCACAGGATGCCGAAGCCGAACTCCGCGAAATCACCGGTGGCGACATGCCCACCGTAGTCATTGACGCAACCGGCAGTTTGAAAGCCATCAGGAACTCCTTTCAGTTTATGGCTCATGGAGGACGTTATGTTTTGGTGGGCCTTCAAAAAGGAGAGATCAACTTCAGCCATCCCGAATTCCACAAGAGAGAGGCAACATTAATGAGTAGCCGCAATGCGACCCGTGCAGATTTTCAATGGGTGATCAGGGCCCTGCAGGAAAAATGGGTGGACCCAACTACATTCATTACCCACCGCGTGGCATTCGCGCAAGTAATGGATGAATTTCACAAATGGCTGAATCCTGACCAGGGCGTTATAAAAGCCATGATCGAAATGAATTAACCCTTCAAATTAATCGGCATGAACCCGAAAAGAATATATTTCATAGGCATAATTGCCTGTTGCTCCTCTTCTGTGATGCAGGCACAACCTGACCTAAAGCTCTCGTACCGCCAGCCGGCTACTGTCTGGACGGAAGCGCTGCCCATCGGAAATGGGAGGCTGGGCGCCATGGTATTCGGAGGAGTTCATGAAGAATTGATTCAGTTGAATGAATCCACACTCTGGAGCGGCGGGCCTGTTGCCAAAAATGTAAATCCCCGGGCATTTGAAATGTTGCCAAGAATCAGGCAGGCATTGTTTGCCGGTGATTTCGCAAAGGGATCGGAGCTCACCAGGAAAATGCAGGGTTTGTATTCTGAAAGTTACCTGCCTCTCGGCGACCTGATGATCAAACAGGATTTTGGAGGAAGAGAACCCGGGGCATATTACCGCGACCTGAATATCAGCGACGCGATTGCAAGCACCCGCTTCACCATTGACGGTATCGAATATAGAAGAGAAATTTTTGCAAGCGCACCAGGTGGTGTTATAGTGATGCGCTTTAGCGCGGGTAAGCCCAGGTCCCTGAATCTGACCATCAGCGCCAGTTCCATATTGAGGCACCACAATGAGGCTTCCGGAAGGCATGGATATTCCATGAGAGGAAAGGCACCGGCCCATGTGGATCCCAGCTATTTTAACGCAAATAAGGAGCCGGTTATCTATGATGATTCTGATCCATGCCGCGGAATGCGATTTGAATTATTGCTAAATGCCTTGAATAAAGACGGCCATGTACATTCCGACAGTGATGGTATTCATGTGAAAAACGCGACGGAGCTGATATTATTAATTTCTGCTGCTACCAGCTTCAATGGTTTCGACAAATGTCCCGACAAGGAAGGTAAGAATGAGCATCAATTGGCTGCTTCCTATTTGTCGAAGGTCTCCAGCAAATCCTATGAAACTTTGCTCAAAGAACACCTCGGGGATTTTCATGAATTCTTCAACAGGGTTTCATTGGAACTCAACCATAATGCCAGTTCAAAAAACTCTCTGGCGACTGACGAAAGGCTTGATGCTTATACACGAGGAGGTGATGACGATGGCCTCGAGATCATTTATTTTCAATATGGCAGGTATCTGCTAATCTCATCCTCCCGGACTCCTGCAGTTCCGGCTAATCTCCAGGGAATATGGAACAAGGAGTTGAGGCCCCCATGGAGTTCCAACTACACGACCAATGTGAATCTGGAAATGAATTACTGGCCCGCGGAAATCACGGCGCTTCCGGAAATGTGTGAGCCGTTGATTGGATTGATCAAAAATCTCTCGGTAACAGGAAGAGAAGTGGCATACAATTTTTACAGGGCAAGAGGCTGGGCCCTGCATCACAATACAGATATTTGGGCCTTGGCGAATCCCGTCGGGGATACCGGCAAGGGAGATCCGAAATGGGCCAACTGGGCCATGGGAGGAGACTGGCTCTGCAGGCATTTATGGGACCATTACATTTTCACCGGCGATAAAAAATTTCTGGCTGAAATCGCTTATCCGGTCATGAAAGAGGCAGCCGCTTTTACGTTAGATTGGCTGATAGAAGACAGTAGTGGTTATCTGGTCACCGCCCCATCCGTTTCACCCGAAAATGATTTTTATTATGACGGCGGAAAGGTTGCCGATGTTTCCATCGCCAGCACCATGGATATGAGTATCATCCGGGACCTGTTCACCAATCTCATCAAAGCGGGGGAGATTTTGCATATTGACAAGGATTTCCTTGATACCCTGGCTGCGTCGAAAAAAAGGCTCTATCCTTTCCGGGTCGGTAAGAAAGGCAACCTGCAGGAATGGTTCAGGGATTATGAGGAAGTAGAGCCCAAACACCGCCATGTATCACATCTATATGGTTTGTATCCTGCTGATGAAATTTCACCGATCACAACACCGGAACTTGCAAAAGCTGCCGAACGAACACTTGAATTGAGAGGTGATGACGGTACGGGCTGGAGCCTGGCTTTCAAAGTGAATTTCTGGGCCAGGTTACTCGATGGAGACCATGCATACAAACTATTCCGCGAACTGTTTCGACTGACGCGCGAAAAAGGATATAACATGAATAATGGCGGAGGAGCCTATCCCAATCTTTTCGACGCACATCCTCCTTTCCAGATAGATGGAAATTTTGGAGGCACGGCGGGAGTAGCCGAAATGTTGTTGCAGAGCCAGCAAGATGAAATCTATTTGCTGCCCGCATTACCCGCAAAATGGAAAACGGGGGCGATAAAAGGCCTGTGTGCCCGAGGGGGATTCAGGGTAGATATCAAGTGGGAGCAGGGCCGGGTGGCGGAGGCCAGGTTATTTTCGAAACTGGGGAATTATTGCACCATCAGAACGAATGAGCCGGTCAGGCTAAAGGGCACAAACCTGGTTTCCACAAAATCAGGTAAGGGCTATTCAATGAAATTCAAAACATCGAAAGGGAAAGAATATGTACTGGTGCCTTAAGCATTGGAAATTGAAATGTCGAAACTGGCTTTGATTTTGCCCAGCAGGTCTTTTTCGATTATCAGTTGCGCCATAGAAATCATATTCGTGAATGATGGCCCATGGGAGATGCCATGACCAATAATAACGGCTTTGGCTACCCCCAGAACAGGAACGCCTCCGTATTGTTCAAAATCGAAGCGGTCGAAATACTCATCATGAATATGGCGGCGGGAAGTCATGTCGTGGATGCTTTCGGCCATTTTCAGAATCACATTTCCTGTGAATCCTTCGCAAACAACTACATCTGCTTTCTCGGAAAAAATATCCCTGCCTTCTACGTTGCCTATAAAATTCAAAAGGGGATTGCTTTTGAGCAGGGGATAAGCTGCCTGGGTGAGCAGGTTACCCTTGCCCTCTTCTTCGCCGATATTCAGCAAACCCACTTTCGGGCTGGCAACATTCCAAAGATGCTGGACGAATAATGATCCCAGGATGGCGAATTGAACCAGGTTCTCGGGCTTGCAATCGGCATTGATACCGGCATCAAGCAATAGGCCCAGCGTGCCGTTTTCCCTGGGCAGATAGGTTCCGATAGTTGGCCTCGTGACTCCTTCAATGGCCTTGATACTGTAGAGCGCTCCCACCATCATGGCTCCGGTATTACCCGCGCTGATGAATGCGTCAATCTTACCCTTTGCCAGGTAATTGAATCCTACGGCTATTGATGATTGTTGTTTTTCTTTGAGTGCCTTGGTGGGATGTTCATGCATTCCCACCACTTCGGGTGCATGAATGATATGGATATGTTCTGAGTCCGTCTGCTGATCTTTCAACAGGTCCCGGATTGTGGATTCATCTCCAAATAAAATCAGATCGGCGGGATTTTTTTCAGCATCCAGGTATTGCCGGACTCCTTTTACCGCTTCCAGGGGAGCATAATCACCTCCCATCATGTCTAGGCCAATTTTCATAGAACAAATTTGGGGAAATTCCGGAAAATACAAATCCCAAATCCCACATAAAATTTTTTTACCCGGAATTTGGAATTCAGTTCGAAAGACCAAGTCCTATTTGATCGGTGATTTTTCAGCCACCAATTTTCCTTTATAATATAATTTGCCTTCGCTCACGTGAGCGCGGTGACGCACATGTGTTTCACCCGTGGTACTGTCTTTGCTTAAAGTCACTGTCTCAGCTTTGTAATGTGTCCTTCTCTTGGCACTGCGCTGCTGAGAGTGCCTGCGTTTCGGATTTGGCATAACACTAAATTTTAATTGTTTCTGAATTTATCCAGACCTTTCCAGATCGGGTTTTCACTTGCTTTGTCTTCCGCATTCAATTTTTTCAACATGGCCAGCACTTCGTTGTTGCACTGGGGTCCTCCCATTTCCTGCTCACTGCACATTCGCTGCAGGGGTATGCTCAGATTGATGAATTCATAAATCCAGCCCGCGACATCAATATGGCTTTCCGTACGTGAAATATAGTAAACGTCCGGATCTTCCTCCTCCTCATTCATCTCGGCCGGGTTTTCCACCATCTTGATCAATACCTCGAAATCATCCCACAAATCCTTGGAGAGCGCATTCCCACAGCGATCACAGGTCAGGCTCACCGTGCCACCCACTTCAAACTTGAGCATGAGGAAGGATGGATTCTTATCCAACTTCAACTTAACCTTTGCACGGCAATTGCTGAAATCCTGGGGCTGGTACGATTTAAAGAACTTATCATCAATGTCATAAACAAATTCATGCAGCCCCGGCTTCAACCCTACAAATGCGATCTCATATTCCCGCCGGTTTGCCATAGTTCTCTATTTTAAAGGCTCGCAAAGGTAGGGAAAATCAGCTAAAAATCAGGGATTTTCTCAAAAAACAGCCACCAATCTTGGTATGATTGTTATTCATGCGTCAGCAATGGGCAGGGACCCTTCGACAATACAAAACCTTATTTTTACCCTTCAATGAAATCAAACAGGCAAAAAATTCCGAAAATCACCTGGATAGTATTATTGATATTTGGACTAGCTATCCGCTTAATATCCCTTGACAAATCCCTGGTTGAGTCCTGGTATTCCAGGGGCATTTATCCCCGGATCGGATCTTCGCTCAGGTGGCTCTTCGGCTGGCTGCCTTTCAGCCTGGGAGATCTGTTCTATATAGGTATCATTTTGTATGCCATCATCGTCCTGATAAATTGGATCAGGGCAATCAGGCAAAAAAAAATATCATGGCTATCGGTGAAGGGTGGTCTCCTCCGATTTCTGGGCCTGATGGTGACCATTTATATAGTTTTCAACCTGCTATGGGGCATCAATTATAACAGGGAAGGAATCGGCTCAGAGATTGGAATTGAGAGAACAAAATATTCAAAAGAAGAGCTTGCCGCCATCAGCGATCAGTTGCTAATGAAAGTGAATGCCTGTAAAGAGGCGACGATCAGGCAGCATATCAGTTATCCCGGCACGAAGGAATTATTCAGGAAGACTGACTCGGTATATAAACTGGCTCAGGAAACCTATCCATTCCTGAGGTACTCGAATCCTTCTCTTAAGTCCACTTTTTTCGGATTGATGGGAAATTTTCTGGGCTTCACGGGTTATTATAATCCTCTAACTGGTGAGGCTCAGGTGAATACCAGTGTGCCTCCATTCCTGCAATACTTTATTTCCTGTCATGAAGTTGCCCATCAGCTCGGGTATGCCAAAGAGAATGAAGCCAATTTTGTAGGCTATCTCGTGGCGGCTAATTCTGGTGATTCCTTATTTCTCTATTCCACTTATTTCGATCTCTTTCTTTATGCTCACCAAAATCTGTATATGTCAGATTCCAGCGCGGCAAAATCTTTAGTGGAAAGACTGCATCCTGCCGTGAAAGCTGACATCAAATTGCTGAGGACCTTCTACAGAAAATTTGAAAATCCCATCGAACCGGGTATCCGATGGCTCTATGGAAAATATTTGGAGGCTAATGAACAACCCTCCGGTGTGATGACTTACAATGAAGTTGTTGCCGACCTGATCGCATACTACCGCAAGTATGGGAAAATCTAATCCTTCCTGTTGAATCTACCTGTCAAAAGCTATTCTTCCACATCATGCTTTCTATGGGCTTGTCGGCCTGGCCATGGTATTTCGCATTCTTTTTCTCGTTGTACTTGACCTCAATTTCTCCCTCTACCGGGAAATAGATCAACTGCCCGATGGGCATGCCCTTATAAATGCGCACCGGTTGTTTCACTGAAATTTCCAGGGTCCAGTTCCCACAAAAGCCAACATCCCCTTTACCTGCAGTGGCATGTATGTCAATTCCCAGCCTCCCGGTAGATGACTTGCCTTCGAGAAAGGGAACATGCGCGTGCGTCTCTGTATATTCTTGCGTAACACCGAGGTAAAAGATATGAGGATATAACACAAATCCTTCTTCCGGGATCTCAAAATATTCTATCTCATTATGTCTTTTTGCATCCAGGATATGTTCCCTGTAAGTGGCCAGCCATTTGCCCAGATGAACATCATAGCTATTGCTTCCCAGGCTCTCCCGGTCATAAGGTTCAATCTTGATGGTCCCCTTTTCAATTTCCTGCAGAATTCTTTGATCGCTTAGTATCATGGATTGATGATATGTCTGAACTGGTAAAAATGCTTAAACTGCCAGATTTACTTAAATTGGTCAAGGAATTTAAAATCCTTTAAATTGTCCGGTTGCGAATATGCAGCTAAGTTTTGAATCATGCCTCTATTTTATCAACATTCTATCAACGGATCCGCGAAATTAGGTATATGGAGGATTACTGAACCCGAAGAATTTTTTCTGAAGGCAGTGCCTTTGCAAAGAGATATCACCCATCCGCACAAAAGATTGCAACACCTGGCAGGCCGTTACCTGCTGCAATTTCTATATGATGACTTTCCCTATGATCTGATCAAGATTGCTGACACGCATAAACCATTTTTGTTGAATGAAGCCTACCATTTTTCTATTTCCCATTGCGGCGAATATGCAGCCGCGATCGTGAGCAATAAACACAGGGTTGGCATTGACATAGAAATCCCAACCCCCAGGTTGAACAGCATCCGGCACAAATTCCTGAGTGAAGGAGAATCAGGCTTACTGGAAAAAACCGAAACAGCAAAGCATCGGGCCGACGATCATTCATCCGTCGAGATCCTTACGGTTCTCTGGAGCGCTAAGGAAGCCGTATTTAAATGGTTTGGAAACGGGGGAGTTGATTTCAGCGAGCATATCCTTATCCAGTCGCTGCCGGACCCGGCAATGGATCAGGGTGAGATTCCTACTATATTCATGAAGATTACACCCACCCATCTCAAGTTGCACTACCGGGTTTTTGAGGGACTCTGTCTGGTTTGGGTGATTACCTGAGCGGTTTTTCTGCACGCATGAAAGGCAAAGGGCTGGATGATTCGATCCTAGTTTTTTTGAAACAAATTGTAGGGATAATTTAATGGATCCTGGTTGAGCACATCGCATAATGCACCATAGAGCTCGGGATAATGCTGGTGCATGCGGTCGGGGCTCTTAAAATAGATCTCAATACTTTCGGCCCAGAATTCCTGGAAATTCTTGATGGCATATTCTGAATACAACCCGATCGTGAGAATTTTTTCCTTGTGATAGATCTTATCGCCGATAGAATTGAATTGCTCGAATGATTCCTTGAATTCTTTATCCACGTTGAGCTCCGTCTCAAAATTCTGATAGTACAAGGCATGCGCCATTTCATGTAATCCCACATTTTGGAGGTCGTTGGCATTCTTATAGCCCTCGAGGAATTGCTTCCAGGCAATATTGATGGTATTCCCGGTCACGTTTCCGATCAGTATCCGGAATGGCTCCAGGCCCACGAATTCCTGGGGAAAGATCTGGATGATATTGAAATGGGAAAGCAGGTATTTCTTGAGTCCGAATGTGACCTGCACGGCGGAAGCGCTGATCAGGATGGGCATTTCACGATAGCCTTTGCTGTCATGGATGATGAAAATCTTGCTCTCTATGAATTTCTTCAGCCTGCTGATAAATCGATCCCTGTCCACATCCAGCAACCGGGTATAGAAAGGAAAATGTTTGCATAAAACCGTATTTATCACGCCTTCTGAAAATGACAGATCATTCCCATAATATACCAGGGGACAGGAAATAGGTGACTCTTCCAATGAAAGCTTATCGTGCCCCGACTGATCTGTCGAATCAGTGAGGGTAAGCTTTTTGGTTTGCGTGAGATACCATATTAAGGCCAACAATAATATGAGTACGAGTGTCCAGACCATGAATAGCTTTGGGGGTTCGGAAATGGTATAACGCAATTACCCCCCTATAAATTATCTTCTTCATTGTCTTCCAGCAGATTCAGGTTGATGGAGTCCTGCCCGGCGATGCCTTCAATGGAGCCTTTGAAATGGGCCGCATTGAGGAGAACCTTATCCAGGCTTTTTTCACGGGCCTTCCAAAGTTTTTCCATGGCTTCGCGTTCTTTTTGAATGCCCTGCCTCAGGGTCAGAAATCCTTCCCGGATGGCTTTCCACTGTTCAGCAAATTCGTTGCCAGTTAAATAATCATAAAGCATCTGCATCTTATCGCCCTTATTATCCTGAGATTTGAGGGCAGTGAATACCCTGATGATGCCTTCTCTCAGAGCATGAACAAGGGCTTTCACCTCAGAAAAATTGCAGATCCACACGCCGTTCCTTTCTCCAAACCTCTCCATATCCTTTGGCATGGACTGTGTAACAATCACGGCCATATCGGCACCCAGGCTTCTCATATCCCCTTTCAGTTTTTCAACCCAATCGGCCGCAAATTCCTTGGTGCGCTTACTTTCGAAAATGATTTTACCGCATTCCTGGCCGAAACGGTTTCTGATGATCTGAATACAATCCGCTCCTTTCACCCCTTTCCCCACTTCTTCAATCAGGTCGAATGGGAAGGCATTCTTCAACAGGTCTTCCAACAATAATTCCTGGGCCTCACCCTGCAACTGCATGGATCCCTGCTCGGCTTTACGCCTCATTTCTTCGGCCATTTTTTTCTGGTCGTCAAGTTGCTTTTCCATTTCTTTCAAACGAAGCTGGTATTCGGTCTCCTTCACCGATATTCTTTCCAGTTCCTGCCGGCGTATTTGCTCTGTGAGCAATACCCTTTCTTCCTGCATCTTTTTCTGAACCTGAATTTCGAGCTCCATCTCCCTGTTCATCAATTCCTGTTCCATTTTCAGGAATTCATATTCCTTTTGCCGGGCTTCCCTTAGTTTCTCTTCGTTTTCTTTATTGATTTGTTCCAGGAATCGAAATTTGTTTTCAAAATCGGAAGCGATGGTCTTGCGCAGGTTTGCCTCCGTCTCCTGAATTCTTTTGTTGATCTCTGCTTCTGATTGCAGCCTGAATTTCTCCTGCAGCTGACGGCCGAACGTGGCGAATTCTTCTTCTTTCCTGCGTATCTCTTCTTCCTTGGTTTTTCTATAGTCCATCATTTGCTGGCGCAGCTCCTGTTTTTCCTTTTCGATGGCTCCTTTCAATTCTTCATTCAGGGCGCTCTCCAGGGGAAATTCAAAATTGCAATTGGGACATTTGATCAAAGTGGGCATTGCGATTTTTTTTACAAGTTAGGCATAAAATAAAATTGCATCCAAGGGCGTGGCAGCCCCAGCATTCCAATTGCAGGTCTGTAAAATTGCAATTGCCGCAGGTCTTGCATCAATGCAGCAAGGCAGATTCGAACTGATTTGCCCATTAGCAAATTTAATTTTCGAATGTTGTGTAAAGACATCTGAATTTCGTCATTGCAAAAGGTATTCGGGTTTGGGATGATGGGTATAATCAGAAATGCCGGAATGATGCATTAACAGGGGGCTCCTATGGAGCCGCGTTTATCTTGGAATATATTGCTGGAAATCGGGGGCTCCTACGGAGCCAATACAAGGCTGCATCTACATTTGTATTGATGGAAAAAATCAAATGCATTGAAAGGAGAATTTCGGGGTCTTCTCTTATGTTGGCGGTGTATATCCCAAAGCAATGGCAAGAAACAGGGGGTTACTTCGGAGACAATGGTGCTGCAGAGGAGACCTGCCTGCCGGTCAGGCAGGTTCGAACTCCCATCCCGCCTGAGGCGGGACTACCACCTCAAAGAAGAGTAATATGGGGGATAGAGGAGCCAATAAAAAAATCCTCAACCTGACCCAATACTATGGGATGAGATTGAGGACTTGTAATCAGGAATTTCTTCTTAGTAGTGCGGCAGAGGAGACCTGTCTGCCGGCCAGGCAGGTTCGAACTCCCATCCCGCCTGAGGCGGGACTACCACCTCAAAGAAGAGTAATATGGGGGATAGAGGAGCCAATAAAAAAATCCCCAACCTGACCCAATACAATGGGACGAGATCGAGGACTTGTAATCAGGAATTTCTTCTTAGTAGTGCGGCAGAGGAGATTCGAACTCCCACAACCTTTCGGTCGCTACCACCTCAAAGTAGTGCGTCTACCAGTTTCGCCACCGCCGCGTCAAACGAATGATCCTGCGTTTATTTGAGGTGCTGCAAATGTAAGGGTTTTCAGGAAAAAATATATGGAGCCCCTAACCCTTTGGAAGAACGATTCTGAAAGTAGTTCCCTTCCCCGGCTCCGAATGCTTCACATAAAGTTCTCCCTTATGGTATTGTTCAATGATGCGTTTGGAAAGGGTGAGGCCGAGGCCCCAGCCTCTTTTCTTGGTTGTGAAACCTGGTTTGAAAACCTTGCCCAGGTTGGCTGACGAAATTCCTTTTCCGCTGTCTGTGATATCGACGAATACGCTGGATGCGGCATTTTGAATTTCGATCGTGATCTCTCCTTTGCCAGCCATGGCGTCTAACGCGTTTTTCAGGATATTTTCAATGACCCAGTCGAACAGGGAACCGGAGAGCATGATATAAATGGAATCCTGATCGTGTGTGTTCACGTTGAAATGCACTTTATCCGGCGCTCTTTTCCGAATATAGTCCACCACATTAGTCACCTGGTGAATGAGGTCCTTTCGTTCGAGCTGGGGCATGCTGCCGATCTTGCTGAAGCGTTCCGATACCAGTTTGAGCCTTTCCACATCCTTTGATAGTTCGGCGCTTATCTTTTCATTTCCCGGGATTTCTTTGAGCATTTCCACCCAGCCATCGAGAGAGGTAACGGGAGTGCCTAACTGATGAGCCGTTTCTTTTGCCATACCTGCCCAGAGCTGGTTTTGCATGGATTTATTGCGCACGGAGATCGCGTAGAGTGTCACAAAAATGAACAAGGCCACGATCAGCAATTGAACAATCGGGTAATAACGCACCTGGCGTAAAAGGCGGGATTCGCCATAATAGTAGAAATCCTTTTTATTATTGATGGGATCAGTATAAACGATGGGTTCATGGCTGGATTTGAACAGGCTGAGTTTCCCGGCCAGGAATTCCGGCTCTCTCCGCGCCTTTGCGCTGTCGAGGTTTACGAAATCGATAATGCTACCATTTTCGTCGGTTCTGATGATGGGTATGTCGGTATTGTAAATGAGGATCGAAGAAACGAGTTTGGTATCGGCGTCGGCGGGTGAGTTTATGAGTGATTTTTCCGCTTCCACCCAAATCTCCACTTTTTGTCTTTCTTCGAATGCAATTTTGCGGGCCAGGTATTGGGAATAGAAAATAGTTCCAATCACGATGGCAATGGCCACCACGGACAATGCTGTACGCCAATTGAGGAAACGTTGTATCATAAACGAAGAAGCGGGTCATATTGGATGCCGGGTCATTGACTTCAGGCTCAGCAACAAACTGATTTCCATCTCACGGGATCCGGCAAAAATCCGTTGCTCTTATCCCGCCATCCGTTGCCCCGATAAAAATATCAAACCTTTATGGTGCTTCCATTATTTTTGGAAAATAAATGAGCTGCATTGACACTTCAACCTTCCGTGGCTGTTGTTATCTTGAATTGGAATGGGCGCGCCTTCCTGGAGCAGTTCCTTCCTGCTCTGCTTCGCAGTACCTATCCCGGGCTCAGAGTGCTGGTGGCCGACAATGGCTCCACCGATGATTCCCTGAATTTCCTCGCCAATCATTATCCCGGCATTGCAGTATTGCCTTCTCCACACAACGAAGGATATGCGAAGGGGTACAATTTGGCTTTACAAAAATTGGATTCGGATTATTATGTGTTGCTGAATTCAGACGTGGAAGTAACGCCAGGCTGGATAGAGCCTGTGATCCGGGTGATGGAATCCGATCCTAAGATTGCTGCCTGTCAGCCGAAGATCCTTTCCTGGAAGCATAGGGACCAATTTGAATATGCCGGCGGAGCGGGAGGATGGATTGATTCATTTGGATATCCATTTTGCAGGGGCCGGGTCTTTGATGTGTGCGAAGCGGATCATGGTCAGTACGATGAGGCTCAGCCTGTATTCTGGGCCAGTGGTGCCGCCCTTTTTGTGAGGGCAGGGGTTTTCCACGAGATGAATGGTTTTGACGAATTTTTTTTCGCCCACCAGGAGGAGATAGATCTATGCTGGCGCATGCAGAGAGCCGGTTATACCATTTTCGCTTGTCCTCAATCGATAGTATATCATGTAGGCGGAGGAAGTCTACCACAGGGCAGTTCCGGTAAAGTCTATTTGAATTTCCGTAACAATCTTGTGATGCTAGCCAAGAATTATGGCTTCTTTGAAAAATGGTGGAAGATCCCATTCAGGATCATGTTAGATATCATCAGTGCCTTCAGGAAATTGGGGGAGGGGAAAACCGGATTTTTTACCTCAGTTTTTCTTGCACATATGTCGTTTTTTCGATGGCTGTTATCACCCAAAGATAAAAAGTATTTTTCTCACGGAAAAGCAGGGAATATCAGGGGAATCTACCGGGGAAACATAGTCTGGCAGTATTTTGTGAGAAATAAGAAGACATTCTCCGAAATAGTTCTCTCTAAAAAATGATTTTTTGTGTTTTACCATTATTTTTGTAGCGCAAATCATTAAATATGGCTTACGAAGTTCGGGACAATACTAAAAGGGATTTTGCCTGGAGTTGGGTGAGATCGTCCAGGTTTCTATTTTATATGCAAATGGTGGCTCTTACGGCTTTCCTGATTGGCGGTAGCTACGCGCTATACAAGCATCATTACAAAGGCAAACCTTCCGTGGAAGTTCCGGGGAATACGCTCTATACGCCTCAGTACAAATAGCACTGCAAGAAAAATTTTGCCGGATTGGCGCAATCCTTAATTTTGCAATCCCTTAAAGTTCTTTTATTTGGAAGGATTATGGTTGTTGAAGATATGTCCTGCCAATACATGCGGAAGTAGCTCAGTTGGTAGAGCGCAACCTTGCCAAGGTTGAGGTCGCGGGTTCGAGCCTCGTCTTCCGCTCCGGTCGATTCCATCCTTCATACCAGGGATGGAATTTTTGTTTATGGTTATTTGAAAGATCATCTACCCGGGTGGTGGAACTGGTAGACACGCAGGACTTAAAATCCTGTTCCCAGCAATGGGAGTGTGGGTTCAACTCCCATCCCGGGTACTGTTTATCAATTATTTACGAAGGTCGCCAATAAGCGGCCTTCGTCGTTTTTAAATAAAATTTGCAAACAAATAACCAATTTTGCAATCTGTGAATACAGATTGTCTTAATAGCAATGCCTTGTAGGGAGATGAAAACCATATTTTTGAGATTAAGACCAGATAGGATTGGTTAAATTCGGAAAGATTGTTCTAACCACCTATTAGTACTGCGAGATATTGGCCGATTGGTATAAGTTATATATTGGTTGAATGCTGTATAATGATAATGATCTGGCACGTGTGGAAAATAAAGAACCTTTTATTAGATGCCTTGAAGGAATTTTCGGGGAAATGAAAAATAAATAATCAATAATAGGTATATATAGAGTTCGTCTCGAACTTTTTTCCTGTGTCGGGTCCACTCGTATATACAAAAGCACCCGTTTTTGTTGATGGTGTATTATCGTTATTGTAGGTATAGGTATAGTCATTTGTATATAGATCCACGCCGTTCACTGAAAACATTTCTTTCTTGGGGTTGCTTTTCTGTAAACGAAACCCTTGCAGCAGAAAAAGATGATCGTGTATGCCATCGTGAATAAGACTGAAATCGTCTACATTGATTTTATCGTCATATTGTTCAAACATGGTTATATTGGTTTGCTCTGGCGAGCCGGCGTAGGGAGGCCGGTGGTCGATAATTGTCTTTACATTGCCGTCGGGGTAGAAAGTGAATGTCAGCGTACGGTCAATAAAAAAATCAATATTTCCTGCTTTGTGATCCCACTCAATTTCTTTTATCAGGTTCCCGTTGTAAGCGAAGGTGGCATGCCTGTAAACAACGTTTGCGTCATTTATGAATTTAATCACAGCCAGTTTGCCCACATTATCATATAAATATCGCAATGTGTCGTGATTAACGAGAATATTATCCCGCATCTCACTGATTTTATTTTTGTTGTAAAAAACATCATAGATCGTATATCCGGAAGCAAAATCAGCTTTTGTAACCAAACTATCCGTATTGTATTCGAAATGATAATATGGTGAAGGCAAATGAGGTATTATGATATCTTTCAGTAATACATGTTTTACAGGCACATTTGGGGGTACCGAGGGTGGATTAGTCGTGTTGAGTACATAGTCTTTTTTGCAGGAAAAAAGGATCAACCCAAAAGCCAGTGTCAGCAAAGCATGGCCATAACGCATATATATATTTTAGTGGTGAAGATAGACTGAGGAAAGCATAGCTTTTAGCGAAACCAGATGAATGGAGGAAACCAGAGTATAAAAGAAGGATATGGGTTTCCTATTGGTAATTGCTCAACCCTCAAAAGTGTATGGATAACCTGCTTCCCCAAAAGGACATTTGGAGAGCCAGGCCGCAAACTCTGTCAGTTTCAGTTCACTTTTTAATAAGCCTTTTTGTAACAGTTTTAATAGTATCACTAAACTGCAGAAAATAAATCCCCGATGCTATTTGTTTTTTGGTTGCAGAGGAATATGTATTTGCCACTTTATCAACAATTATCCTTTTAGAAAAAAACTTTTTATTGTAAGCAGTAATTATTGAAAATAGGTCAACATTGTGCCGACCTATTTGATTCTGCCTCCTGATATCATTTTAGATTGTTGTCAAAAGCCGTTGAAGTCGGCAGACTCAACATAACACCGTTAAGAATATTCAAGTAGCCATATCAGGTTGTAGTTTTTGAAGGATGTTAGCCTGGCTGCGGGATATGATTGGTTAAGTTCGAAAAAGGTATTTTATGTACTTAAAATCCTGTGGCCGGCAATGGCTGAACGGGTTCAACTCCCATCCCGGGTACTAATTATTTCTCCCACTGCAATGCTGCCTTTGAACAGCTTTTCTTTTTCCTGGAAATTTTCAAATAGAATTCGAATCTCAGCAAGGGAATGACAAGCCGTTTAACCCGCTATGCTTGCCATAGTGCCAATTCGAACCCGCGATCCGATTGCTGTTTCAAATTGAATGCATAAATTCCTTAGCTGGCTGATTTCCTAAGGAAATAATAATAACCCAAAAAGCTCAGGGAAGTGCTAAAAGCCATGATGGCAACCGAGTGGAGGCCCAGGGGCATTGTAAAATTGACAATAATCAAACCCAGACCAATACCAAACAATATGAGAAACCATTTGATGGCCTGCGCATTAGTGTCCTGCTTGGTCGGTTGAAGAAATTGTTCGACCACTTTGTCCGAAACACCTTTCTCTATCATTTTATTCTTGATTCGATTATCGAAGATCAGTCTGATGACTGAAAGAATAAAGGCTGCGACTACAACTATTGCAATGATCGTAGAAGTGATCTTAAGAAATTCAAAATTAAAAGTACTATCCCTGAAGGGTTCAAAATTACCCTGGGCTTTTACGGAAAATGAAACGATAAGAATCGTCGCTAATGTTGTCAACTTTTTCATCATCATGTTTTTTATCTTTAATTATGATTTATCAGACAGCCATCCCATTTCAATGTTGCAGTTTACTAGAATGAATTCAGCGCATCTGATTTTCTCTGGTATTGTTTGTAAACCTCTATACTTTGGAATATGAAAATGACCAATGCGGTTATTCCGGTTAGGTACAAAAACATTGCAGAAATACCGGTAAATAAGAGCAGAAGATATTCTCTATATAGATATGCAGGAAAGGCTAAAAGCGCAAGAATGCCAAATATTGTGAGATAGACCAGGGTCTTCGTTTCCCAAACGGGTGATTTTTCTTTGGATAAGCGGGCCAACACCAAATCCGATAAATTGAAATCAAATGCCGGGGCTCGCAGCTCCTTAATTTCAAGGAACAATTGCCTGTAAGCGCCGGCTTTTGCGCGACAGCTTTCACAGGTGCTAATATGTTCGGTTATCCGTGGTTCTATATCAGCCTGCGACAAGGAATAGATTTGGATCTCAGAATCAGTAAGGTGTTCTGTTTTCATATCTCATCTTTTTTATATTGGCGCAAGAGGCCATCCTTCAATACTTTTCTGGCCCTGAACAGGTAATTCTTGACGGTTCCTTCTGGCAATGTGGTGATTTGTCTGATTTCTTCATAAGTCAATTCTTCATTATGATATAAAGTTATCAGGGTCCTGTAAATGGGAGGAAGCTTTTCGATTTCGGCTCTCACAATTTCAAACCGCTCTTTTTCAAAAAGTTTAAGTTCCGCGATGTAACCCGAATAGTCAGCTCCTGGGTTATTGGTGATTCCATGGTTTCCTTCACCTGAATTATTTTCAATCTGAAGATTTCCGGGCAGTACAAACTTCTTTTTTTCAAGGTAATTCAGGCAGGTATTGTATGCAATCCGTCCTATCCAGGTGGAAAGTTTTGATTGAAACCTGAATTGCGAAAGATTTCTAAAGGCGCCCAGGTAAATGTCCTGAGAAAGGTCCTTGCGATCTTCGGCATTGTTCACCATTTTAAAAACGATCTGGGCGACCAATCTTTCAGTATTAGTTATGATTTCCCCGAAGGCGCTGGCGTTGCCACTCAATACCTTCTCTACGAGGCGTCGGTCTGAGAGATTGTCTCCAAAAGTTATGTTCACTGGTTGACTAGACAGGAATTCATTTGAAATGTTGCAATAATTCTAATTTAGACAAGTATATTATGAAAGCATGGAAAACTTGCAATGCATTGGGGGATAACAGGATGCATAGTGTGATGAAGAGTAAGATGAATAAAAATGGGATGAAATACGGAAAAAGCCTGATGCAGCATGACTCTTCCCAATTCGGGAATTTTCATTGAAATAAAATCAGTACCGACTATCATTGCGTCTGGAAAATGGACCCAGACCTCCGGTAGCAATAAATGTTGTCTTCAGAATGGCTCATGAGTTCTGAAAATCGCCGGTGAATAAATGGTTGTCCATTATTTTCTGTATTCGTACTCGTAAGTGATTTTCCCCAACAATTGTTTCTGTTTGTCATAACAAAGTTCGCCGGCTTTCAGGCCATTTTCGCCATAGCCGTATTTCCAGGTAAGGTAATCCGAACTTCCCTGCTGCACACTGATCATTTGGGTAAGCTGGTTGTTTTCATTGTATTCGAAGAGGTAATCAGGAATTAGCTTTTTGATCCTTGGATTATACCGGACCACATCGGTGAGGCGGTTGAGGCTATCGTAATAATAATAGATCTTTTCGGCAGACCTGTTTTTCGAATAACTTTCCTCTTCCGTCACATTCCCTTTTTCATCGCAGGTCAGCCTGACTTCGGTTGTATCAGTGCCATTCCTTATCCTCAACATTTTTTCAGGACAACTGCTCTTTCCATAAAACCATTGGTGGGTTTCGATCACTTTTGACTTGTCATCATACGCCAGGGAGCTGCTGCTCACCAAAGAAAGCCTCCCCAGGGAATCGTATTGGTATTCGTATGTATTCATGGACTCACGGCTGCTATCCACCGAACGATACAATTGTCCTTTGACATTATAGTAAGCCGTTAGTGAAGAGGGACCAGTGAGTTCCCCATTTGTGAAGGTTCTCGATACTGAATAGTTGCTGTTAAATCCCTGCTCGCATACAAATCTCTCAGTTGGAGCTCCATTGGACTCAAAGCTTTTCAATGTGAGTTGTCCCACCTTATTTTTCCTGTACAACTGGTGCTGCAATTGATTTTGTTTTGATAACTCCACATCCCTGTAATAATACTGTGCAGAGAGTTCCTGCAGCGGAATCATTGAAGCGATAAGGCCAATCAGCATGAGGTGTGGGTAAGCAAGGCGATTTTTCATAATGACCAAAGATATTGTATTGTGTAATAACGCAAAGCTTGCTGAACTGGTATTTCAAACTGGCAAAATCTTGGACTGGATGGCCATTGCAGCCAAGAGCAACAACCTGCGTTCACAGCATTCCGGAGCCTCAATGTTAGATTATGATTGGGCAGTATCTCAGTCACTTTAAACCAACATTCTTCCTTATTTTTAACAAAATTTGAAGACTTGTCTCATTTCAAAGAAAGGAAGGAAAAAAATTGTCTCAATTGCGGAGCGGAAGTGCTGGGAAGGTATTGCCAGGTTTGCGGGCAGGAAAATACCGAACCCAAGGAATCGATCTGGCAGTTGGTGACCCATTTCTTTTATGACATCACTCATTTCGACGGCAAATTCTTCAGCACTGTCAAATACCTTTTATTGCGGCCGGGATTTCTCACGACAGAATATGTCCGGGGCCGGAGGATGACTTATCTCCATCCTATCCGCATGTATGTATTTACATCGGCATTCTTTTTCCTTATATTTTTCAGCTTCATCAATACTGAGGAAGCGGCTAATTCCGGTGATAGTTCCGGGGCCAGACAAGAATTGGCACATAAGCTTGCAGTCAAAAAAGACCTGGAATCGGTCTTGTTGAAAACTAAGAATTCCATTGATAGGACAGCAATCAACAAGAGTATCATAAAGCTGAATAGCGCAATCTCCCTATTGCAGGATAGCGTGCAAAAAATGGAGCTGAAAGAAAGGGAAACCACTGTAAAGACAAAGCAATATCTGGATTCCCTGCCGGCAAATATCCCAGGCATTGGTAAAGAAAACAAGCATATCATAGATAGTGCCATACAAAACCGCAAGACCAAATTCGGTACTGGAAAAGATGGCGGATTCCAGGCCAATTTCACAGGCTCGGATTGGTTCACCACGCCTGATGCTTACAGAGCCGTACAGGAAGAGCTGCCCGACAGCCTGCGCGACGATGCTTTGAAGAGGGCGGTAATTCTCAGGTTAATCCATCTCAGGGAAAAGTCCGGCGAGGGTGGCCAGAAATTGATTGACACTTTGGGTGAAAAATTCTTGCACTCTATTCCCCAAATGTTGTTCGTCTCACTGCCGCTGTTTGCCCTACTCCTGAAATTTCTATATGTCAGGAGGAAGGAGTTTTATTATGCGGATCACAGCATCTTCACCATACATTTTTATTGTTCGGCATTTCTTCTAATATTACTATACTATTGTGTTAAAGCTATTAATAAGCACTTGGATTGGTGGATCATTTCGTTTATAAGCGCCATCATTATCCTGTACATTTTTTATTATCTGTACAAGGCAATGCGTAATTTTTACCGGCAGGGCAGGGGCAAGACCATCTTGAAATACCTGCTGCTCTGTTCCATGTTATTTGTCGTGATGCTCTTGCTGATGTCTATTTTCTTAATCATATCCGCGTACCGGGTATAAAAATTTAACTATGGAAGCAGTGGGTAATTCATTTTTGCGATTAGTAGGTATCATGGATCAACTCAGGGAACAATGTCCCTGGGACAGAAAACAGACTATTCAAACACTTCGTTCCCTGACCATAGAAGAAATGTATGAACTGGTGGATTCCATTACGGATGAAGATTGGAATGGGATCAGAGAGGAATTGGGAGATCTGTTACTACATATCGTCTTTTACGCGAAGATTGGAAAGGAAGAAGCAAGGTTTACCCTCGAGGAGGTGATCAATGGCATTTGCGAAAAGCTGATAGCCAGACACCCTCATATTTATGGAGATATAAAGGTGGAAAACGACGAAGATGTGAAACGTAATTGGGAAAAACTGAAATTAAAGGAAGGAAAGAAATCGGTATTGAGTGGTGTTCCCCGATCTTTACCGGCTACCGTAAAAGCCATGAGATTGCAGGAAAAGGCCAAACAGGTTGGATTTGAATGGCAAAACACTGACCAGGTTTGGGAAAAAGTGCAGGAAGAAATGGAGGAATTGCAGGAAGTAGTGGTCGAAAATGACTTTTCCAGGATTGAGGAGGAGTACGGCGACCTCATATTCTCCCTGATCAACTATGCACGGTTTTTGCGGATAGATGCAGAGAATGCATTGGAGCGTACTAATAAGAAATTCATAGATCGTTTCAACCGGATGGAGGAAAAGGCCATGCAGCAGGGCAAAAACCTGGCCGATATGACCCTAGAAGAAATGGACTCCATCTGGAATCATATCAAGCGACAAAATCCCGGGTCTTGAAACAATTCTGGAAAGATACTTTTTATAAAAATGGTTACCTGCTGATCGCGGCGGCCTGGTTATTTACACTCTCATTCATTTTTAGCAACTACTGGTCCTATACTTCTTCGCCCAACGGAGTGAAGAGCGCGTTGGATAAATATATCCGCCATAATGAAGAGAATTTCGTAACCTTTTTAGAAGATACGGCGCTATTGAGGAAGCTCGTCCATAAACAGGTTAATGAAAATGAAATTGAGCGAATCACTTCTAAAAAATATGGACTCTTTCTGTACCGTCAGAACGGCCAGGGTCAATATTCCATAGTTTTCTGGAATACCCAGGTGGTTTTGCCGACTCCTGAAATATTGGAGAAAGAAGATACCCGCTACATGGCCTCCCTGCCCAACGGCCAATATGAGGTGATGAGAAAACAGATCAGCGTACAAGGTGAACCCATTCTGACCATTTTCCTTCTTCCGCTGCACCGGCAATATTTTATGTCGAGTAATTACCTGCAGAATGGATTTGTGGATCACCCTAACCTGGAACATAATTACAGCATTTCCACCATGATGACCGCTTATGCGGTTCAGAGTTCTAATGGCAAACCCCTTTTTTACCTGAAGCCCAAGGGAGAAAATACTTACAGCAATGACTGGATCACTTTGCTGCTGCGGATGATGGGTTCTGTATTGCTGCTTTTCTTCCTGCACAATATTGCCGTGTCCATTTCGAAGAGCCAGGGTTCAGTGGTGGGCGTACTATTTTTAACGGTGGTGGTGGTTGGGTTAAGGGTATTGAGCTACTATTTCCATATTCCTATCAATTTCCGCCAATTCGAATTATTCGATCCGCAGATCTATGGAACCAGTTCAGTCCTGAAATCTCTGGGCGACCTATTGATCAATAGTCTGCTTTTTTTCTGGCTGGTATTATTTGCCAAAATCCAATTCTCCCGGAACGCAAGACAGTTCTATATCCGACAGCCGGTTTTACGCTGGATTGTGATCCTGTCTATTTCCTGTATCATGGTTTTGGCTACCCTGCTCTGCAGCCATATCATAAGGAGCCTGGTGGCCGATTCCCAGATTTCTTTTGACGTAACCAATTTCGGGAGCCTGAATTATTATAGCATTTTTGGATTCATTGTGCTTTGTTGTGTTTCCCTGGGCTATTTCATATTATCCCAGGTACTATTGCAGATACTCAACTGGCTCACTCAGGGTGTATATTATGTTAAGGCCCTGACGGTTTCCGTTATTGGGCTGGTGGTATTGACCCTGCGGATCGACGGGCCATTCGGCCTGTTTGAGTTGTCCACCATCGTTTGGCTGCTCCTGTATATCTACCTGATGGGCAGAACCGAATTGGGATATCAGCAAGTCAATCTCCCTGTCGCCAATGCATTGTTCTGGCTCTTCTTGTTTTCTGCTTCCATTGCGGGGGTCATCATTTTCGAGAACCGCGCCAAAGAAATTGAACTGCGAAAGCGAACCGCCGAAAAATTGGCCATGCAAACAGACCCTTCCAGCGAAAGGCTTTTAAATATCGCCATTCAAAGTTTCAGCAATAGTTTTTTCCTGGAGAACCTGGACCGGTTGAGGAGCCCACAAGCCAACATTGAATTCAAGGATAGCCTGATCAACGCCAATTTCAGCGCATACCTGAATAAATATGATACCGAATTATTCTTTTATGACGATAAGGGGAAGGCTTTATCAAGCAACGAGCACAGAACCTATGACACCCTGAACACCATTTACAGGATACAGGGCAAGCCTACGAAAATTCCAGGCCTGCGGTATTTTGAAACCGCATTCGACAATATCAGTTACATATTCATGAAGGAGATCAGGAACACCTACGATACCCTGAATGGATATTTCTTCATGCTGGCCAATCCCAAGCGGTACCGAAGCGAAGCCTTGTACCCCGAATTATTCAAACAGCCGGAGGACTATTCCTTTGACCGTTCATCTGATTATGCTTATGCTGTTTACGACAGAGGCAAGTTGACCAGGCATATCAACGACTATGGTTTCCCCACCCAATTGACCAATGAAGAGATTCCGCATGATGAATTTGAAACTCGAACTTCAAATGGAACCAGCGAATTATGGTATAAGGCTACCGGAGATAAGATCATTGTGATTACGCGATATAGCAATTTCTTCCTGGAGGCTATTACTTTATTCTCCTATTTATTCTGTGCTTTCCTCTTCCTGGTCGCGATGTTTCAGGTTTCCAGTGTCATTGTCCGGTCTGGCTTCAGGTGGCGCGCTTTTCGTGAAATGTGGCAATTCAATATCCGGTCGCAGATATATGGTACCATAATTTTCGTGAGTATATTTTCATTTGTGGTGGTAGCCGCAGCCACGATCATATTCTTCATTAACCGGTACGATAAGAATAATCGCGATAAACTGAGCCGCACCATACAGATGATGGCGGATGAGCTGAAGAATAAGATCAGCACCCAGAAAAAAACAAACGAGGCGATGGCCTCTTATGATTCCTCCGGCATGACCCTGCAAAATGAAATCGCCTATATCGCGGAGTTGCACAATTATGATCTCAACCTGTATAACCCCGATGGCACTTTGCAGATAAGTTCCCAGCCCTTTGTGTATAATAAGGGCGTGTTGAGCAGGATGATGGAACCACAGGCCTACTACAATCTCAGCGAACTCAAGAAAATCCAATATGTGCAGGATGAGAAATACGGGCAGATCAATTACCTCAGTATATATGTGCCGATCCTGGACGATGAAGGGCAGACCGGTTCATTCCTGAATATCCCATATTTCAATTCACATAGTGACCTGAATCAGGAAATTTCAAACTTCCTGGTGACCATTATCAACCTGAATGCTTTCATCTTTCTCCTCGCCGGGGTCATCGCGCTCTTTCTGACCAACAGGATCACAGATTCATTTACATTGATAGGAGACATGATGAAGGAAGTGAACCTCGGACAACATAATGCGGCAATTGATTGGAAAAAGAAAGACGAAATTGGTGGATTGGTGAAGGAATATAATAAGATGGTGAAGAAACTCGAAGAGAGCGCCGTAGCCCTTGCAAAAACGGAAAGGGAAGGTGCCTGGAGGGAGATGGCCCGGCAGGTAGCCCATGAGATCAAGAATCCGCTCACACCTATGAAGCTGAGTATCCAGTACCTGCAAAAGGCAATTGACAACAATGCACCGAACGTCAAGGAACTTTCATCCAATGTGGCCAAGACACTTATCGAGCAGATTGACCATCTCTCAAAGATCGCGGCTGATTTTTCGCAGTTTGCCAATATCGGGAATGTGAAGAACGAAGTATTCGACCTGAAACAACTGATGAATTCGTTGATATCACTCCAGGACGCGAGAGAGGGAATTGACATAAAATGGAATGCAGACCCGCAACCGCTGATGGTTAACGCCGACAAGACGCAGATGAACCGCCTTTTCACAAACCTTTTTCAGAACGCCGTCGAATCCATCCCGGAAAGCAAGAGAGGCCTCATCCAGGTTGAAGAAAAAAGAAATGCCCAGCATGTTCTGATCAGCATCCGGGACAATGGGACCGGCATTCCGCCCGATACACAGTCGAAAATATTCACACCCAATTTCACCACCAAAACTTCAGGAACCGGATTGGGACTTGCCATGTGTAAGAGTATTGTGGAACAGGCCAAGGGCAGGATATGGTTCGAAACGGCAGTTGGGAAAGGCACTATTTTTTATGTGGAATTGCAACTGCATAAGGATGGGGTAGAAACCGTCAGCCAGAAATCGGAGGCCTGAGGAATTAGGAAGCTCAATCATGGCTGTCCGGAAATAGCACTTTCCATTTAGATCCCTTTGAGTTTTTTTGTTTGCGATAAGAAATCTTCGAATTGAGGCAGGCTGAAGCTGCTGAGATTTCTTTCTTTTGTCAACCCACCTTTTTGAGCCGCCAGCACACCGAACTTCGTATCGTCGTAGCCTTCTATTGAGTGTGCATCAGGATCTATTGAAATCAGCACGCCCCTGTCAATCGCGTAATCAATCCATCTCCAGTCCATGTCCAGCCTGCGCGGATGCGCGTTGAGTTCAATGACTACCTTGTTTTGAAGGCAGGCTTCGATGATTTTTTTATGATCAACAGGGTAACCATTGCGACTCAGCAATAATCTGCCGGTCATGTGTCCGAGTATGGTGGTATAAGGATTTTCAATGGCTTTCATCAACCTGTTCATGGCTTTCTCTTCAGTCATCTTCAGGTTAGAATGAATGGATGCGATTACCAGGTCGAATGTGCCGAGCACAGCATTGGAATAGTCCAGTTTGCCATCATTCAGGATATCTGATTCGATGCTCTTGAATATTTTGAAAGGATGGAATTTGCTATTCAATTGATCAATATAACCATGCTGCTCCTTCAGTCTTTCTTCAGTAAGCCCATTGGCATAGAAGGCAGATTTGCTATGGTCGCTGATCACGAGATATTCCAGGCCTTTTGAGCGGGCTGCCTCTGCCATTTGTTCGATCGTTTGGCTGCCATCACTCCAATTGCTGTGCGAGTGGATGATGGCCCTGATATCAGTAGTCTGGATGAGTTCCGGAATTTTATTTTGCCTGGCCAGGTTCAGGATATGTTCTTTTTCACGAAGCGGGGGAATGATATTGGGAATGCCGGCTGATTCAAAAATACTTTCTTCCGAAGGCCTTGCCGGAACTTTTGAAAAATCCTTTTCCCATGCCTGGAGAAATTCGCCGCTGGCACTGCTTTGGAAAAGTACGGTTCCAAATTCTTCCGGTGAGGAAAGGTGAAATTTCAGTTTCGGGTTACCAGGACTCTTGAATGTGATTACCGGTCCCGAATTTTCGGTGAGGATAAAATTATCAGATGATAAAAACTCCACTAATGCTTCTTTTGTTGCGGTGGTCACCCATTCCAATTCGTCGATTGTTTCCAGGTGCCTTCTGTAAGATCCGGTAATTGAAAATAAATTTTCTGGGAACCGGTTTTTGAGGGATTTTTCGGTCTTTTCGGCATAATTGCCTATTTCGGCGAAAAGATAGCTCCCCTGGTTCCTGAGGTAAAACTCGATCGTTTCCTTAATATTTTGCTGCGTTTTTTGTCCGAATCCTTTGACCAGGGAGAGCCTGTTTTCATCGCATGCATACAATAATTCGCCGACCGATTCTATTCCCATCTCTTTCCAGATGGTGGCGATTTTTTTGGATCCGAGACCTTTTATCTGAAGCATTTCCATGATGCCGGGAGGCGTTTTTTGGAGATATTCTTCCAGCAGATTCAGCTTGCCCGTTTCCAGTATTTGCAGGATTTTTTTCCCGATTGCGTCACCGATTCCCCTGATGGAAAAGATGTCACCGGGTGCCATGGAACTGAGGGGTGAAGGCAGCTTTTCAATGTTGAAAGCCGCTACAGCATAGGATTTGGCCTTAAAGCTGTTTTCTCCATGAATGTCCATCAGTTTCGACAAGAGGGCAAACTGATCCGCGATTTGGTAATTATCCATACAACAAGAATCTTGTTCAATTTCTAAGGTAAGTTATAAAGATTCCCCGGAAAGGGAGGGGCATAAAAAAAGTCCCCGTGAAGGGACTTTATATTTTTTGCTCTTTTGAAAAAGCTAAGACTATTTCTTCTTCTTAGCAGCTTTCTTCTTAGGAGCAGCTTTCTTAGCGGCTTTCTTCTTAGGAGCAGCTTTTTTCTTTGCGGCTTTCTTTGCAGTTGCCATGTTTTTTAGAATTTAATGGTTAGTAATAAAGTAATAACGCTATAAAAATAAAAACATTTTTGTATCTGCAAAAAATTTTTTTTATGCAGAGGCCTCAACTGCTGCTACCGAAACGAAGGTTTTGTTGTTTTTTCCCTTTTTGAACTCCACCAATCCGTCGGTCAACGCGAACAAAGTGAAGTCTTTTCCAACGCCAACATTTTTGCCGGGGTGAAAAGTTGTACCACGTTGGCGAACGATGATATTGCCGGCAATGGCAGGTTGACCACCAAAAATTTTCACTCCCAGGCGTTTGCTCTGCGAGTCGCGGCCGTTCTTAACACTGCCTTCACCTTTCTTATGTGCCATATTCTGAAATTTATCCGCAGGATGATGCGGTAAGTTTATGAATTGTATTTAAAAAAAATTGAATTCCGGAGTCTGGAAATTTCAACTAGGCGATCTCATTGATCTTAATCTGCGTGAACAGGGTGCGATGTCCATGCTTCTTACGAAAACCCTTTCTTCTCTTCATCTTGAAAGCAATCACCTTATCCCCCTGGATTTCTCCTACTATCTCTGCTTTCACTTTCACTTTCACGTCGGATCCAACAGCCAGGTTGCCGTCATTATCCACCAGCAATACCTCGGGGAATTCCACCTTATCACCTGCCTTGCCATCCAGGTGGGGTACATAGAGGTTTTGACCCTGCTGAACTTTGAATTGCTGACCGGCGATTTTTACAACTGCAAACATAAAATGCCAAAATTTAGGAGTGCAAAGGTAGGTGGAATTTTGTTTAAAGCAAACAAAACCACCAAAAATTGTTCAGAACTTTAACTCCTCTCTTTGCAGGGGCAAAGTTATCTTTGCTACTTAAATTATGGCCGTAAGCTCATGAAGATCAAATCATTTCTGGCAAAGCCTTTTGCCGGCTATATTTATAAACAGATCAGAAAGGGGATGGCGACCGCGGTGGAGGACCAGGAAAAAATTCTGAAGGAACTCATAAAGACCGGGAAAGCCACCGAATTTGGCAAGGAGCATGGACTGGCCAGGGTTTCGGGATATGAGGAGTTCCGGCAGGCCGTGCCGGTGAGGGACTATGAGAAATTCAAGTCCTATATTGACCTCATCAAGGAGGGCAAGCACAATATATTATGGAAGGGCAGGCCTATCTACTTCGCTAAGACCTCCGGCACAACCAGCGGTGTCAAATATATTCCCATCACCAAGGATTCCATTGCCAACCATCTGCCCAGCGCCCGCAATGCCGTTTTTTGCTATATGGCCGAAAGTGGCAATACCCAACTTACAGACGGCAAATTGATATTTCTGTCGGGCTCACCCGAATTGGAAAGGATCGGCGGTATTCCTACGGGAAGGCTTAGTGGCATCGTAAACCACCAGGTTCCTGCATACCTGCGCACTAATCAATTGCCATCTTATGAAACGAATTGCATTGAAGAATGGGAAACCAAGCTCAACAGGATAGTTGAAGAAACCATCAACCAGGACATGCGCCTGATCGGGGGCATTCCGCCCTGGATTCAGATGTATTTTGACAGGCTCGAAGAAGTGAGCGGCGGAAAAAAGATCAAGGATATCTTCCCCAATTTGACGGTGCTGGTGCATGGAGGCGTAAATTTCGAACCCTATAAAGCAAGATTATTCGATAGCATCGGCAAGCCCATCGACACCATTGAAACCTTTCCGGCGTCAGAAGGATTTTTTGCATTCCAGGACTCACAACATCAGGAAGGACTGTTGCTGAATACCGATTCGGGAATCTTCTTCGAATTCATCCCCGCCAATGAGATCTTTAATGAAAATCCCACCCGCATTAGCCTGCGGGATATCAAGGTGGGAGTGAATTATGCTTTGCTGGTGAACAGCAACGCGGGATTATGGGGTTATAACATCGGAGACACGGTGAGATTCCTGTCTGTAAATCCTTATCGCCTGGTAGTGACCGGTCGCACCAAACAATTCATTTCGGCATTCGGTGAACACGTAATCAGTGAGGAAGTTGAATACAGCCTGATGAAGGCGGCCGAACAGGAAGGCGTCAAGATCACAGAATTCACCGTGGCGCCCATGATACAAAAATCAGAAGGTAAGAGTTATCACGAGTGGTTCGTGGAATTTGAAAACAAGCCGGAGGACATGAAATCTTTTTCTTTGAAAGTGGACAATAATTTGCGAACCAGAAACATTTATTACAATGATCTGATCACCGGCAATATTCTGCAACCGCTCCGGATCAGATCAGTGAGAAAGAATGGATTCATTGAATATATGAGGAGCGTTGGAAAATTAGGAGGTCAAAACAAAGTGCCCCGGCTCAGCAATGACCGGCAGCTTGTAGATGGGCTGGTTCCATTTGTGCAGCAGGATTTGGAGCCTGAAGAATTGAGACCATTCTGAAAATTATGGGCTGCGGAAAAATCGTCCTCATGCAAGCCCTTGGAAATATGCCGGCATCGGAAACCTGCCGGATGGTAAATAAATATTCATTCGCTAAAATCAAAACGATAAAACCTGACGCCTGAAGACGGCGCCTGTCCTTCAACCTTTAACAGGTTCAGCGTGTTACCTTCTCCATGAAACTCGTATCTTGAAACCCGATCATGAAAAAAAGGATTGCCATATTCGGTTCCACAGGTTCCATTGGGAAACAGGCATTGGAAGTGATCGCCGCCAATCCCGATAAATTTACCGTTGAGATCCTTACCGCACATTCCAGTCATGCATTATTGATTGACCAGGCAAGGAAATTCAAACCCAATGCGGTGGTGATTGTTGATGAAAGCAAATATCATGTGGTGAAGGATGCCCTGTCTTCCACCGATGTCAAGGTGTTTGCGGGAGAAAAGTCACTGGAAGAAGTCGCGGCCTTTGATAATTATGATATGATGATAGCTGCCATCGTGGGATTCGCGGGATTGAAGCCTACTTTGAAAGCGCTTGAAGGAGGTAAGGCAGTAGCACTGGCCAATAAAGAAACGCTGGTGGTAGCGGGTGATATCGTGATGCAGAAAGCAGTTGAAAACAGGGTGCCTGTGATACCGGTGGACTCTGAACATTCGGCCATTTTTCAATGCCTGGTGGGTGAGACGAGAAACAGGATTGAAAAAATTGTGTTGACGGCTTCCGGAGGTCCGTTCCTGGGGAAAAAACCAAATTTCCTGTTGAATGTAAAAAGAGAGCATGCCTTGCAGCATCCTAACTGGAGCATGGGCGCTAAGGTTACCATTGATTCCGCCACGCTTATGAATAAGGGCCTGGAGATGATCGAAGCGAAATGGTTATTCAACCTGCAACCCGAACAGATACAGATTGTGGTGCATCCGCAGAGTATCGTCCATTCGATGGTTCAGTTTGAGGATGGCAGCATCAAGGCGCAGATGGGCCTGCCGGATATGAAGCTGCCTATTCAATATGCACTTTCATTTCCTGTGCGGATACCCAATTCATTTCCACGCTACGATTTCTCCAAATCCTCCGTGCTGAATTTTGAGCCACCCGATATCAAGACTTTCCGTAACCTGGCCCTGGCCATGAATGCTTTGCAAAGAGGAGGAAACCTGCCCAGCATTCTGAATGCGGCCAATGAAATCGCCGTATATGGGTTTTTGCGAAACCGGATCGGATTTTTGGACATTACGGAAGTAATTGAGAGAACCATAGAAAAGGTGACTTATATCCCCAAACCCTCCCTGGAAGAATATTTTGAGAGCGACGGGGAGGCCCGTAATTTTGCAGCTTCTTTGATCAATATTTAGTTAAAAAAAATCTTCACACAACCGTGGTCTGGCAACTATGGTCTATGGATTATACTTATGATATTAGCAATAAACTGGGCGGCGGTTAGTTTGCAGGCCGGGCAGTTGATCCTGTCCCTCTCCATTTTGGTGATCCTGCATGAAATGGGACATTTTATTACGGCCAAATGGTTCAAGTGCCGGGTTGAAAAATTCTACCTGTTCTTTGACCCCTGGTTCTCCCTTTTTAAGAAGAAAATTGGCGATACCATTTATGGAATCGGCTGGCTCCCCCTGGGCGGATATGTCAAGATATCGGGCATGGTGGATGAAAGTATGGATAAGGAGCAACTCAAGCAGGAGCCGCAACCATGGGAATTCAGAAGCAAGCCGGCATGGCAGCGCCTGATCATCATGGTTGGAGGAGTTACTATGAATGTGTTGCTGGCTTTCCTCATCTACGCCATGATTCTGCTGGTTTGGGGTGAGAAAAAAGTGCCTGTCAGTTCTATGAAATACGGCCTCGCTTTCAGAGACAGCCTGATGAACGAGCTTGGCTTCCGCAATGGCGACAAGATTTTGGCGGTGAATGACGAGCCCATTAAAGACTATACCGATATTCCCATGAAACTCATCCTGGGAGAAAAAGTCACCCTGGAACGTGATAACAAGATCGAGACCATCAACCTTCCGGTGGACCTGATCGGTAAACTGGTGGAGAAGAAAAGAAGCCGGGCGCCCATATTAGAGCCTCGTTTTCCGGTTGTGGTGAAAGAGGTTCCGGATACAGCAGCAGTTTATAAAGCTGGGCTGAGAAATGAAGACAGGATCATCGCCATAAATTCTACTCCAGCCGTTTTTTATGACGAACTCAAAGACGCTACGGAGAAGAACAAGGGGAAGATGGTCAATTTGAGTGTATTGCGTGGTGCCGATACCGTTAATATGCAGACCAGGATTTCTGATGAAGGCAATATCGGGTTTATTGTAGCAGGCAGCATCAGGGACCTCGACAGCATGGGGGTACTGAAATTGGAGGTGACCAAATATAATCTGTGGCAGGCCTTGCCTGGAGGTGTAAGGCTGGCCGGTGAGAAATTGCAGTATTACATAGACCAGTTTAAAAAAATATTATCGCCAAAAACAGGTGCGTATAAGGGAGTAGGAGGATTCAAGGCGATGGGATCCATTTTCCCGAACACGGGATGGGATTGGGAGGCGTTCTGGAATATTACAGCGTTCTTTTCCATAATTCTGGCCTTCATGAATCTCCTTCCCATACCGGCACTGGACGGGGGACATGTATTGTTCACCCTGATCGAAATGATCACGGGGCGAAAGCCTAGCGACAAATTCCTCGAATATGCCCAGGTGGTGGGCATGGTAATCCTGTTTGGATTATTGATTTATGCGAATGGGAATGATTGGTTTGGCTGGGGCAAGGGAAAATGATTGGAGGAGAGGAATCTAAGTTGACGGTTATGCGGATCTGTTAGTTAGGTATGTAATCTAATCAAATATTTCTGGTTTTGGGCCGATTAAATTTTCCATACACAAATGGCCTGATCATAGAGATTATATATAGTTCAAAATATCAAAAATTATCCGGGGCCGACCGGTATTGACAGCGTAGATCTTTGTAAGTGTAAGCATGCAGTGCGTTGTGTAATCAGCACTATAATCTGGAATGCATAAAATTCAAATGGCAATACTCAGTATGCCATGGCTGCCTAATCATTGATTAGTTAGTCATTCGGGCCGCGTGAGCAGGTTTGTCTGTTACCAGGCTCCGCCGCCGACTCAAAATCAAATACAGAATGCGGCTGCACAAAGCTGTGCGTGCAGCCTAAGACTTCAGCTAAGGGTGCGATTGGTTTGCCTTTGTCCTGTCACATCCCGACAATCAATCAGGGGATAAGCATGTAGAAAGCTTATGGGGAATATGTTTGGACGCGGGTTCGACTCCCGCCGGCTCCACAGTATGATGCAACTCGGGATTTTGAAAGAGTTGGGATCTGTAAAATGAACTGTGTCAGAAAATAATTTTGATCTAGTTTAAAAGAGAAGGCGACAGCTCCGTTCAAAGAGCAAGGAGTCGTCTCTTTTTTACGAAGGACTATCAAAGATCCGTTTTCATTCTATTGCCAAGAATAATCTTTAACTGTGAGGCAGCGATAGCCCAGTTGTTCAAAGGCATGGTCCATTTCAATCCGATCCGTTCGGTAGCCAGGTAAATCAGTTTGAGTAAAGCCATGTCGCTGGTAAAAACGCCTTTATTTTTAGCGACCTTCCTGATCTGGCGATGATACCCCTCAATAGTATTGGTCGTATAAATCAGCTTGCGGATGCCGGCAGGATATTTAAAATAAGTCGATAGTTTAGGCCAGTTATTTTCCCAGGAACTAATCACCATCGGATATTTTTTCTGGCATTTCTCTTTGAGTTTTGCCAGTTCATCCAAGGCCTGTGTTTCATTGTCGGCTCTGTAAACAGGCTTGAGTTCAGACATGAACACTTTCTGATCTTTACTGGCCACATATTTTAAGCTATTGCGGATCTGATGAACCACACAAGTCTGCACTTCCGTATTGGGACAAATGGTTCGGATCGCTTCATCAAAGCCTTTCAGATTATCTATGCACGCAATCAATATATCTTCGACGCCTCTTTGCTTAAGATCATTAATGACACCCGGCCAAAAGTTTGCGCCTTCACTCTGCGGCACATACTTTCCCAACACATCTTTTTTACCCACTTTGTTGATGCCAAGAATATTGAACACACAGCGCGTTTGTGTCCGGCCTTCTTCCTTCACTTTGTAATATATCGCATCCGGCCATACAATGCAATACAACTCCTCCAATGGACGCTGCTGCCATTCTTTTGCCAATGGAATGACCTTGTCTGTAATGGCACTTAATGTAGTGGCGGAGATATCCGTATCATAGGTCTCCTTAATGTGAGCGCTGATATCGCGAAGGCCACTGTCCAGGCGGTAGAGCCCGATGATCTTGTCTTCCAGACTTTGAGCCATGATGGTCTCCCGCTTCTTGACCATTTCCGGTTCAAAACTGCCCAGCCGGTTGCGCGGAGTGGTCATCTCAATAGTGCCTGAGGATGTTTTGAGAAGTTTTTTATTCTTGCCGTTTTTGCGGTTGCCGGCGCCCCGTTCTTCTTCATCCAGGTGCCCTTCTATCTCGCCCTCCAGTATCGAGTTCAACATCTCCTGAAGTAGAGGTGCGAATGCGCCTTCTTTATCGAATAAAGATTTGCCACTTCGTAATTGTTCCTTTACCTTTTGTTTGGCCTTTTCGTAATCGAATGGCTCTTGTTTTTCGTTTTCCATTTTTACTGTGTTTAAAGTTAATATTTAACTCTTGACACAGTTTATTTTACACTCTCCATATGAAACAAAAAATAAAAATCTTTTATCTCTTAATTTTTGTTGTGGGTATATCAGTTACCTGCAATGCACAGAGCTATGTATATCCTCTTAAGATTAGTGCAAACAGCCGTTACCTTGTTGATCAAAATAATACTCCTTGTCCGATTCTTGGCAGAACTGCATGGTTTGTAATTTCACTGCCTGATAATCAGTATCATCAGTTCATCACAAATACAGTTTCAAAAGGATACAATGCAATAGAGATGCATGTACTCGATCATGACTCACGAGGGAATAATCCTCCTTTCAATGGGAATGGCGATCTTCCCTTTCTCAGGCGGTTGGATGGCTCAGTCTGGAACGGTGCGCTTTCTTATACTAATCCAAACACCGAGGCACCGGACCTAACTACGCCGAATGAAAAATACTGGGCATTCGTAGATACATTTCTTTCCTACTGCGATTCACAAGAGATCATAGTATTTATTTTTCCAGGCTACCTGGGTGCAGGAGGCGGGGGCGAGGGATGGATGCAGGAACTCGTTGCAAATGGTAGTGCAAAGTCTGCCGCATATGGAGCATTTATTGCAAATCGCTACAAGAATCAGAAGAACCTGGTTTGGATGCTACTGGGCGATATGGGCACTTTTACAATCCCGCAAAAAGATGCAGAAGCAGCTTTGATCAAAGGATTGAAGAGTGTTGCAGGACAGCAATCCACCCACTATAGTGCAGAAGCAAATTCCGGGCAGAACAGCACAGACCAGGTCGACTTTGGTGATCAGATGACTTTGAATGGTGTCTATTCCTGGCAGGGCGATGTGGGCCGGCTTGGTAGAAATGCATATTCAATTCACCCTGTCTTACCTGCTTTTCTTTTGGAAGAACCCTACGATGAGGAGGGGCCTGATGGTAATAAATATAATCCCAGCGCCATTCAACCTGTGCGCCGTTTCCAGTGGTTAGGTTGGCTCTCATCCATTGGCGGATACATTTCAGGAAATGGATATGTGTGGGGCTTTAAATCCCCGGATTGGCAAAATCATCTTAATACAAAGGGAGCAAAAGAAATGAGTCTCCTCAATTCATTCATTAAATCCATCTCTTGGTGGGAGCTGGTACCTTCCGGCCTTGAAGGCACGAAAACTTTAATTACAAACGGAGGAGGCACACCTGCTAACCCGGATTATGTTGTCGCAGCAGCGAATCCTGCAGGAACGCTTCTTGTAGCCTATATTCCCCCGGCCCATCAGGGTAGTATTGAGGTGGATATGACCGTCATGCACAGCAGCGTCAAGGCTCATTGGTATGATCCTACAAACGGGAACATAAAGAAAATTACAGGTTCTCCTTTTAGCAATGAAGTAAAACAGCAATTTATTCCTCCCGGAATCAATAGTGACGGTCAGAAAGACTGGGTATTGGTACTGAAATCAAATGGAGATTAATGCGGATTGGAATTTCATCCGACCGGAAAAGAACTAAATGAAACAGGATTTGAACTTGTATTAAAAAAATTATATGATGGGAATCTTTTTGAAGTAGGCGAAAAATAGTAGGCCAATTATAGAGTCCATATAAGTTGACAATAATATAATTACTCTAATTTACCAGGTGTGGGTAAAATCTTTCTAAACCTACATTTACATGTATCAAAATAAACAGTTAACCCATATGAAACCCTCTATTATTGTGGTGGGAAGTTCCAATAACGACATGGTCGTTAAGGCAGATCATTTTGCCCAAAGACACTAGATAGAAATGTTACATAAAACATTAAGCGAGCAAACCGACCTGGGAATAAGACGAACATTACAAACCCAACTGGTAACTCTTATTGCTCCATTGTACCCCACCTGTGTGAATCGTTCTTTGGAAAAGGAATGGAATAAGTCGGGCAGAACCAAAACAAAGTAGCACTTTGGGATTGCTTTCCTCCATGTTGGTTCGTGTCCTCACGAACCAACTTGTTCGGAAATCATCTTGGATACGGAAATCAGAGACCATGGCACATGAGAAAGTCAATAATTCCAAATATTGATATTCATTTCCCTTAGACTCGAATAATTCATTTCAAAATAAAAACTTCCAGATCAATCGGGCTTTTCTGCATCTGTCCATCGGGTCTGCCGGGGGGAGGCTGATTCGCATTTGGAATGTTAGGGGGAGGTCCGCCCGGTCCTCCACCAGACCCACCCGCTGCATAAATCCTGTTATTGTAAACTGCTGCTGCCATGCCGTTCCGCGCATAGTGCAGACTGTCAGTTTCGATCCATTGCTTTGAAGTCAACGGATCCAGGTAAAAAGTGTTTTTGCGGGGTGCATTGCGTTCAGTGGCTGTAGCCCTCTCTCCCCCCATATAATACAATACACCTTTCAGATTCACCACGGCTCCGCCACCGCTTCCCAAGGGAAGCCTGGCCGAAAGAGTTGACCATGTCCCTGAATTAAAATCATAAACATCTACATCCAGCATCGTCATGGCGAAAAAAGGGACTTTGTTTTCGGGATCACGATAACTGGTATTTCTGCCACCTACCACGTATAATTTGTCGTTGATCACTGTTGCGGAGCAATGGTCCCGGATATTTGGAGCGCCCGGTAAACTTTTCCAGGTTTTCGTTTCAGGGTCATAACAGTCAAACATATTGTTGGTACCGCTGGAATGTCCGTGTAGGATACCTGCTATCAGATACAATTTGCCCTCGTATTCAACGGCCGCGGCGCCGGCTCTTCTTCTGGCTGAAGGAATTTCACCACCCTTTTCCCAAATGTTTTTTTCGGTATCGTAGCTATAAACATTTGCCATAGGCACTTGATCCGGGAAATTTCCCTCCGAAAAAGCATCCAGGACATAAATTTTATTCTTGAAACCGACCGCCTGAAAATGGTGCATTGGCAATGGCGCTGTGGCAAGCTTCTTCCACTCACTAGTCTTGAGATCAAATGACTCCACCTCTCTTTTTCCTTCTCCATCGCCGCCTATCAGATAAAGCTTGCCGTTCACAGCTGCCATTCCACATTCGCTGCAGTTTGGTGCCATGTTCTTTGTTTTTAGAACCTCCCACCGGCCATCCTGAGCCAACACCATACCATAAAAACAAAACGGCAATAGAAGGGAGATTGCAACAGATTGCTTTTTCATATTTTCAATTTTGACTCGTCAACAAAATCGATATCACTGAAAAGGTAATACAAATATTTACATCAACAATCTGGCCTTCATCGTGGATCGGTCTCCCACCTGGGCTATGAAATGAACTTCCATTTTGAAAGATTTGATGGAAGAATTCTAAGTAATACTGGTTCGTGGAGAAAATCACCAGGGTGCAAATGAAAGATCATGTCCTGGCCTGTGCTGAATACCTCATAAAGAAACCCGCTGCAGACATCAGTAAAATCAGGATCACCAGGATGATGGAGATAATATTCCAAAGTTTAGAAGGCTTTTTGTACCAAATGGATAGCGACAAAGAAAATAATAGGGTCTGCAAAAGAACCTCTGGCATCCCGCTAATATGCTCGAAGAAAGACAAATTAGTATAGATCATGCCTTCCAATGAGCCGGGGCTGGGTCCTGTGGTTCCAAGAATCGCCAGGCCGACGAATAGCAGCCATAGTTTCAGCCAGCCATATTTTTCAAATAAAAAGGTCGTTCTAAACGGCCAAAGAATGATCGCGAAAAGGATTCCCCTTAGAATTTGCAGAGCTGGACCTGCTGCCACCCACAAAGAATCAATGGGTATCATAAAATATTTTAGATGACCGGATGCATAGAGAGTACCATATGAAAATAAATTGAATGCGATCAATCCAACAAGGAAATAAGTGATCATGTGGAGTGCAATAACCCGCCAAAGGAATACTCTGAAATTGGCAGAACTGCTATTTGAGCGGGGATCTGGCATTGCTTTGAATTGAAATTTATTGTTAAGGAATAAATGGAAGAAAACTGTCGTTCCTATCAAATTTCAATAACAAAGTAGAAAATATATTTCAGGCTTCCTACCAGGTCAGGGAAATAATGCGGGTTTGTGTCTTCACAAACCCGGGGGACCTTGGCAACGAGTCAGGCGGCAATTTTTTAGGCATATAATTTTTTATGAGTAAATTGACACCCCGGAACCAAAACAATTTACCACATGAAGAAGATTTCAGGAATCATTACGAGGCACATGATCAAACAGCTGTCTTTGTCTTTGGCAGTATTTTTATTTACAGCCACCGCAACAAGAGCGGGTAGTTATTTTCCTCAATTGCCCGATGATGCATCTATCGAAGGAAGATGGGACATTACAATCGACATGGGTGGGAGACAATTTCCTTCCTGGCTAGAGGTGTCGCACTCGGGTACTCACACCCTGGTTGGTCAGTTTGTTGGCGTCGGGGGGAGCGCCCGCCCCATTTCCCGGGTCATTTTCACTGACGGGAAGCTGAGCTTTTCCATCCCTCCTCAATGGGAACAAGGTGATGGCGATGTTGTGGTAGAAGGAGTGCTGAATGGGGACAAATTATCAGGAACCATCGTATTTAGCGATGGTAAGAAATATGAATGGACCGCGGTTCGCGCGCCTTCTCTCCGGAGAAATTCACAACCGGCCTGGGGAACGCCTGTCAGGCTCTTCAACGGCAAGGACCTAAGCGGCTGGCACGCAACGGGAAATAACCAATGGGTAGCCGTTTCAGGAATCTTACGCAGCCCTAAATCCGGCGCCAACCTGGTAACGGACAAAACATTCAATGATTTTAAACTGCATATCGAATTCCGATATCCAAAGGAAAGTAACAGTGGGGTGTACCTGCGCGGACGTTACGAAGTGCAGATTGCCGACAGTAAAGGCATGGATCCTTCTAAAGACCAACTCGGCGCAGTATATGGCTTTCTGCCTCCTACAGAAATGATGGCTAAAGATGCCGGCCAGTGGCAATCTTATGATATTACCCTGGTAGGAAGGATGGTAACGGTGGTGCTCAATGGCAAGACCGTCATCTGCAACCGGGAGATACCCGGAATTACCGGTGGCGCGATCGATAGTAAAGAGGGAGAACCCGGTCCACTACTTATCCAGGGAGATCATGGCCCGATTGAGTATCGCAATATCATAATTACACCGGCAAAATAGATTTTCCGGAAATATCTTATATCATACAGTTGGTCCTCCTTGAGCAGGGGGACCTTTTGTTTGTTGTACGGGATTGAATCGAAATTTCAGGCGGAATTTGTTACCCCGTTTAAATCAGGGCTGCTGTCACTTCCCATGAGGTTCACTTTTATCGTTTTTCATTCAAAATTGAATTCAACCACCACCGGGTTGGGAATTTATGAAAGGCTCAGCCATTCTGTGGGTTGGACTTGGGTAACCGGGTTGAAAAGCCGATATTTCCCTGGTGATAATCTTGCAGCCTGTGGAGCTTTCTATTTCTTTGATGGAATCTTCAATGAGTCCGGCGAGGGCTCCTGGTTCGGTCTGTACTCTTGCATTGATTAATAAGGTTGCGAATAAAGCCTTTTTATTTCCGACAATGCCGGTATCGGCTTCCCCGGCGCTCGTATAACTCAATTTTGTCTGGCCATTCAGCAGGAATTTAAGATGACCTACCACGAAATTATTTTCTTTTATCCGCGCATGGATTTGAGAGATTAAACCGAGGGCTTCTTCTATTGCATTATTGGCGGCACTCTCTATCAATATTTCCTGGTCAACCCAGCCAAGCTTTGCTTCGCCGGAACCGTAGGTATCATAATTAATTTCCAATGGGCTGTTTGATTGTGTAGGCTGAGGATTGTCCAATTCTTCCAGCCATTGCCCGATGCTGGCCCTGTTCAGGGAGTTCTGATACAACAATATTTTGTCCCGAAATCTTTCTCCTGCCAGTTGATTCAATTCTTTCAGGTCATTTTCTTCTAATAAATCAACCTTATTAATAATCATGACGCCGGCTTCTTCCAACTGCTTATTATAAATGTAGTTGACCTCTTCGTCAAACAATTTGAAATCGCCCCGCAGAAGCCTTAGCAGGAGTCTTGAATCCGCGAATGCGGAAACCGTAATTTCAAATTCATGATGAAAATGCGAAAGTGGATTCAATACGGTAGCTACAATATCGGTGCATGAACCGACTGACTCGGCAAAAATAATTCCGGGTCTTTCAGAATCAATCAGCGATTGCAGACTTTGGTCCAGTTGATCGTAGTTGCAGCAAAAGCAGCCATTGATTACCTGCCTATTGGGAATTGAAAGGCTCTTGAAGAAACCAGAGTCAACCAGGTTTATTCCCTGGTCGTTAGTTATTACTCCCACTTTGAAGCCATTTCGCATGAGCTCATTGCAGGCAAGGCTTATGGCAGTTGTCTTTCCACTGCCCAGGAATCCGCTGACCAGGTGCAGTTTCAAAATGTAGTTTTATGATATTCGTTGATGATTACCATATTGTGACAATCACAATCGGCACCGCAGTACCGGCTTATTGACGGTAAAGGATAACCGAGGTTTATTTCTTCTTCATGTGCTTTTCTGACCTCCCTAATGGTCACATCAAAAATAAAGTCATCATCGGTTAGCCCGCTTTCCTTGGGCAGATGGACTGCTATTCTATCCCCGGTCCGGCAACCTTTCAACTGCTCTTGGAGAAGAGAAATTATGCCTGAGGAACCATGGAGATAGCTAACAGGTCGCGTTTGTTCGGTGTTTTCAAGCACATTCCCCTTGCTGTTTCTCATGACATAGTCAATGACTACAATCCTGTTTCTGCCGACTTTCATATTTTTATTTCGTTTCCACTCAGAATTAATTTCTCCACCTCAATCTTTCCATAAGCGGTCTTTAGCTCAGGCTTTCCAGCTTTTAAGGTCACTGTTCCAAAACCGGTAGCCGTGGAAATGAATGAAGTGAAATCTCCAATTTTCGAATCGATATATAATATTTTATCCACAGCGTCGTATCTCAAGCCTGTCAATCCCTGGATGAGTCCATAACTCGACATGGCCCTCGCGTACCAATGGCCACATTCATATTCGTTGAAAGGGTTGCGAACCCGGCCATCATACCGGTCGCGGCAGACTCTTACTATTTCAAGCCCTTCCCTTACTTTTCCCATCAACATCAGATGGGAGGCTACCTGGTATTCAATGCCGGTCCATACTTCATCGCTATACACAAAAGGCAATGATAATTTCCCACCTTTAGGCCAGCTACAAAGCAGGAGGCCCCCTTCATTTCCCAGCGCATAGGCCGGTCGCTGGGGATTTGCATGTTCACTCAGGTCTCTTTTGAAATTGTATTTGTAAACAGCCATCAAATGACTTGTGATTTTTTTAGGATCAATGAAATCAGCCAATCCGCACATCCTTCCAATCCATGCACCCAATACGCCATCGCTCAGGCAACCCCTGCCATATTGATATTTGGGCCCTTCTTTCTGTAGCATGGAAATCGCTTCCTTTGAATATTCCCCGCCGAAGGATTTTGCTTTTGAAGGATCCTTTGCATTCAATCCTTCGGATTCAATATCCTGAAAAAAATATTCTCCATCATAAAGTTTCGATTCGATATATACTTTGCCTTTTGCATAGAGAGACTTGTAAGCACTGATGTCCTTCTTGAGGAAATCGCCCATTTCTATCATTGCCCTAAGGGCGCCCAGGTAAAAACTCGTACACATCCCATCCGGTCCCCAAAATTCAATGTCATAAGTATTGTGATGTGGTTCTTCCACAACACCCTTTTGCCTGGGATCCCAAGTGTGGATGCAATAGTCCATGCTCATCTTCACCATGGGGAAAATTTCTTCCAGCCAGTGGTTGTCTCCGCAGATTCGCCAATCGCGGTAAACTTTCATGATACCCCCGATCTGGCCATCGGCTGCCGCATGAAAATCATGTTTGAGTGGACTAATCGGCAAATTAGCCCTGAATCCCTGGTGGCCTTCCAGGTTCTGGTTTTCACAAAATTCCGTGTTTCGCAGAGTTCGCTCCAGCGCGGGGAATAAATGCGGAATGGCCTGCGCGTAATTCCATACATGAGTACATGAACCATGACAGCAGCCTCCACTGTCGCCACAACCTTCCCAACTCCATAGGCGACCGTCATATTGCCGCAGAACAGTTGGTGATTTAATGATACTGAGGTTTGCCCCAACAGCTTCCATCACCTCGGGAGGCAGGGTGCTTGCATAAAATGCCTGGGTAAAAAGTTCTGTTTTTTTGCGCAGGTCATCATAATGTTTTGACCAGTATTCTGCTGCCACTTCAATATTTTCAAATTGGGTGCAGTACCATGGCTTGTACTTGCCAGAAAGGCTCTGCATTCCATTCGATATACCGAGGTCAGCAGGAGAGGAACAGCAACCTGAATCGGGATTACAGTCATTTTTTTCTTTCGGTACGATCTCCCCGATATGGAGCTCTGATTCTGGTGAATACCAGGCCATCATCAGGCGGATAGTCTTAGACTTGCCAGGCATCAGAGAAAAGGGAACAAATAGAGAAGCGCCAGGGGCATTCTTATCAACCGGTTCATTCGATTTTGTCTTCCCTTCTTTTATGGTATTCCATGCCATGGTCAATGGATCCCACCAACCCCCACGGAACCAGCAATAGTCAACCAGGGTATCCGTTTCAGTTGTGAATATCGCGAAGCCGGATTGCAGGAATGGTTTTTCCTGCGTGCCAATTTGCTTGAGCACAAAACCATTTTTTATCTCCGTGATGGAATTTTCCGCTTCCTGATCGGTGGCTAGGAAATTTCTGGTGTTGAATGAAAAAACAGCATCAATCTTTTTGGTTCCAGGATTGCTGAACTGGTATTCCAAGGCACCGAATGGAAGGCTTGAATTATCTTCATCCGTTGGTATGAAGGGGCTCCAACCCTTGATATGCACACGCAAGGGCATATCACTATCGTCCAGTTTTACGGTGCATGAAGGAAAGCGGGCCGTAAATTCCGCATTCCTGAATCGCGGCAGACCATAAGTAGTGCCTGCTGCACCATTGCCCGTACCGGGTTGGCCAAAGAATTTCCAATCTGGTACGGGTCCTTCAATCAGCTTCACGGCATTCTGGAATCCTTTCACTGCAATGGCGGCGAACATGCCCGGCTCATTGAATATTTCGGGCCTGTTGCGAACACTCATATGTGAAATGGCGCCAGCGCCTTCCAGGCAAAACATTCCGGCTCCCAATCCTCCAATTGGGAAAGCCACATGTTTCAGGTTTTCCAGTTTATATGAATCATTGTATTTCCGTTTGGCTGAAGGAATTCTATTTTCATTCCTGTTTTGTGATAGAATACCATCCTCCATTCCAAGATTGGCTTTGAGCATTTCATTCGGCGTTATAGCGGCGCCGATGCCCCCTAGAGTAATATTTTTCAAAAAGGAACGACGCTTGTTATCTTGTTTCATTTTGGCAGATTGGTCGGTTTGTTAACTGAGATGTCGGGATTCCATAATGGGTAGGCGATTTAAAGTTAGAGAAAACGATAATTCAAAACTAAAAACAATGGAAAAAGGATATTTGGCAAGACAAGAATCTTCAAAGCATCTTAATCTTTCAAAGCGGCCTGTTATAGATGACAGTAATCTTCAATTTGAGCCATCAGCTCTCTCTTTTTAACTTGGAAATCGCATAGAAGAAAACAAAGAGGGCAAGCAGGAAAATCATAGTCCAAATAAGAAAATGAGCATCAATACCGGTTCTGAAGATAGTCTGCCTTTTGAATTCACCTGTGAGATCGGTCCACCAAACGGAATAGTCGAAAATATCCAGGATGGAGTGACCGATAATTCCGGGTATGAGTGAGCCGGACTTCCAGGCCAGGATCCCTAATAGCACACTGGCGAAAAATATATGAGGCAGGATCGGGGCTGACCAGCTTTTAGTGAGATGGATCAACATGAACACGAAAGATGTGAGTATGATCGCGACTCTCGGTCCGTATTTTTTTTCCAGGGGTACTTGCATATAGCCGCGAAACCCCGTTTCTTCGCAGATCCCGGCAACAATGGAACTCATTATGATTATCGCCCAGGCCACCCAAACAGGCATGCTGTCCAGCATCTTATAGTCTGCCGTGAGTTTGGCAACTGGCACTTCCATGAGCCTGAAGGTTATTACGAATGATGCCTGAATGAGGATCACAAAAAAGACAGCTCCTGTCAGACCCCATTTCCATACTGATGGGCTGAGTTTAGTCTTCCGGAAATTTTCCTTCCAGGTTATGGTGGTCTTCCCGGATGCCCAACTGCCGCTGAATAATTTCCAATAGACCCAAAGGGCGATGATCATTGGAAAGATTGAAGAAGGGGCCTTAAATCCCAATAACATAATGCTCCAGACGGCGATGCCTGCGGAACTGACAAGGAATCCCGTTACGGTGGCCCGGATGATCAATGGCATTTTGGACCAGACTTTTGATAGCGAGTTTGAAATTGATGTTGGTTTCATTTTGCATGGTTTAGACAGCAAAGATGCAATCGGCAAAAGGGCCTGTCGACCGACTATAGGAAGTCAAACACATTTAATTGGTTCGGATTCTTGCAGGCGGGAAGTCGAACGTTTTGGAGCATGAGTCATGATTGAATTCTCAAGGATTCAGCCATATTTCTTTGTTGGGTGGAGTGCAGTTGCCATGGAATTGAATAGCCGGCCAGGTTTTTCGCCATGGTTCCTGTCTTCAGGAACCAATAGATGCGTGATAGTATTATGGAAAAATCCCAAACACGCTTCGCCGAGGTTCCTGTCCCCAGGAACCACTAGTTATATTTCAGACCTGGAAAAAACCATCTGCATCAGGTTTTTCGCCATGGTTCCTGTCTTCAGGAACCAATAGGTGCGTGATAGTATTATGGAAAAATCCCAAACACGCTTCGCCGGGGTTCCTGTCCCCAGGAACCACTAGTTATATTTCAGACCGGGAAAAAACCATCTGCATCAGGTTTTTCGCCATGATTCCTGTCTTCAGTAACCAATAGATGCGTGATAGTATTATGGAAAAATCCCAACCACGCTTCGCCGGGGTTCCTGTCCCCAGGAACCCTACTAGTTATATTTCAGACCGGCGGGAAAAAACCATCTGCATCAGGTTTTTCGCCATGGTTCCTGTCTTCAGGAACCAATAGATGCGCGATAGTATTATGGAAAAATCCCAACCATGCTTCGCCGGGGTTCCTGTCCCCAGGAACCCTACTAGTTATATTTCAGAGCGGGAAAAAACCATCTGCATCAGGTTTTTCGCCATGGTTCCTGTCTTCAGGAACCAATAGGTGCGTGATAGTATTATGGAAAAATCCCATCTACGTCTGTTGATTTTCACAAGGTCGAAATAGCTGAATTGAATAATTTTAAGAATGATCTCAAATGATACCAAAAACTTACGACATTCCGCAATGGAAAGGAGAAATATATTTCTGGACGGCGACCATTAATCATTGGCAACATTTATTGTGGGGTGACGTGTATAAAGACATTATTATTGAATCTTTGGAATATTTGACCAATAAGCAGAAAATTGATGTATTTGGATTTGTGATCATGCCCAATCACATCCATACGATCTGGAGGCCTATGGAACTCAATGGCAATGAAACGCCGCAGAGTTCTTTTCTCAAATACACTGCGCATGAATTCAAAAAGAAATTGCTTAATCTGGATCGGGATAAATTGGAATTATTTCAAGTAGATTCAATGAAGAAAAGCTATGAATTTTGGCAAAGAGATCCTATGGCAATTCCCTTGTTCAGGAAAGAAGTCGCTTTTCAGAAATTGGATTATACACACTACAATCCTTTGGCGGAACACTGGCAACTATCTACAGATCCATGCGAGTACAAATATTCCTCAGCTAGATATTATGAGTGTAATGAAAAAAGTTTTCCTTTTTTGAAAGATTTGAGAGAAGAATTTTAGTCAATTCCGGTTCCTGAGGACAGGAACCAGGGCGGGAGATATTATGAGTGTGATGAAAAAAGTTTTCCTTTTTTGAAAGATTTGAGGGAAGAATTTTAGTCAATTCCGGTTCCTGAGGACAGGAACCAGGGCGGGAGATATTATGAGTGTAATGAAAAAAGTTTTCCTTTTTTGAAAGATTTGAGGGAAGAATTTTAGTCAATTCCGGTTCCTGAGGACAGGAACCAGGGCGGGAGATATTATGAGTGTGATGAAAAAAGTTTTCCTTTTTTGAAAGATTTGAGAGAAGAATTTTAGTCAATTCCGGTTCCGCAGGACAGGAACCAGGGCGGATGGAACCCGATTCATAAGTGAAGGAACCTGGCCGAGAAAGCATATATTACCTGAAACAATAATGGGATTTGACGTGACAAATGCATCATATTCTACTCTCACCAATGAAAAGCAGGCATGACGTGATGTTTGAATAGCTTGGATAAAGTATTTTACAGTTGATAATTGTCCAACCAATTCAATAAAACTGCTATGCGAAGGATTCTTGCTCTATTTCTTTCTGCCCAAATTATTTGTTCTACATTAAGCGCACAGATAAGAGTGCTTAACCTCCTGACAGAAAACCGGACCAATCCCATCGGGTTGGATAAGCGCCAGCCCCGCTTTAGCTGGCAATTGATATCCAAAGAAAGAAATCTGATTCAATCGGCTTACGAAATCAAAGTAACCCTGCAGGGTGCCAGGACTCCGGTATGGAGTAGTGGCAAAATATTATCTGATCAGTCGGTGCAGGTACCCTACCGTGGTATGCCTCTTGAATAATAAATGATTGTATGAATAAGAAAATCCTTCTCAATTTTATTCTGTTTGCCTTTGCCATTTCTTTGGAGGCCCAGGAAAAGGTCATTTACCTCTACGCGGGTAAGGCTCCAGGTTCCGAAAAATGGGACTGGCAGGAAGCGGAGAGCAATAAAAACAGTTTTGGGACGAAAATTATTTATAATGTGGTCCGGCCTTCCCTAACCGTTTTTCTATCCGACCCCACGATTGCCAATGGAACTGCTGTCATCATCTGCCCCGGTGGAGGCTTCCAGGTCCTTGCGATAGAATCGGAGGGTTTCGAGGTGGCCGGGTGGCTGAATAAAAAAGGTGTGACGGCATTCGTGCTGAAATACCGGTTGGCCCATTCACTCACAGACGATCCCACAAAGGAGTTTATGGCCAAAAATCCCAACTCCCCCGAATTCAACAAATCCATAATAGAACTTGTGTCGCTCGATCTTGCTGATGTCAAAGCAGCGGTTTCTTTTGTAAGAACTCACGCCGCGGAATACAAGATTGCAACCAACCGGATAGGAGTGATGGGATTTTCTGCCGGCGGAACTGTCACGACAGATATTGCCTATAATTATGATCCCTCGAATCGGCCCGATTTTGTGGCCCCGATTTATCCCTATGTTGGCAGTTTCCAGAAATCTGGCGTGCCTGCCGATGCGCCTCCCATGTTTATAGCCGCCGCTACTGATGACCAATTCGGATTTCATATCCATAGTCTGGATTTATATAAGGACTGGGTGCAATCAAAACACGTCGCGGAAATACATATCTACGCGAAAGGAGGACATGGATTCGGCATGAAGTCTCAGAATCTTCCTACTGATGGTTGGATTGAAAGGTTCGGGGAATGGCTGAAGATGCAAGGATTATTGAATGCAGGTTCCAAATAATATCGCCAGGATTTACGCCAACTAAAAAATACGAAATGCAGGTCATTCTTGGAATCATTTATCATTTTATCGGAGGCTTCGCTTCTGGTAGTTTTTACATGCCGTATAAGAAAGTGAAGAGTTGGCATTGGGAAAATTATTGGATCATCGGTGGCCTGTTTTCATGGCTGATTGTACCTCCACTGGCGGCATGGCTTACAGTTCCCGGATTCGCTGCAGTCATTAAGTCGGCATCTACCCCTACAATTCAGTACACCATTCTATTTGGGTTGTTATGGGGTTTCGGCGGATTAACTTATGGCCTGGGCGTGAGATGGCTGGGCATGTCACTCGGCAATTCAGTCGTGCTGGGTTTTTGCTCGGCCTTCGGAGCATTGGTTCCTTCCATTTATTATAATTTCTATCCTTCGCCGGGAAAGACCAGTTTTCATGACCTGCTCACCACTTCCTGGGGCCGTGTAGTGCTAATTGGCGTGGTGATTTGCCTGCTGGGTATATTTGTATGTGGAAGGGCGGGAATACTGAAGGAAAAAGAATTGACGCAGGAAGAGAAGAAGAAATCCGTTGCAGAATTCAATCTTGTCAAGGGCCTTATTGTCGCCATTTTTTCCGGCATCATGAGTGCCTGTTTCAATTTCGGGATCGAGGCCGGCAAGCCCATGGCGCAAGCGGCGGTAGCGGAAGGCATGAATCCCCTGTTTCAGAATAATGTCACCTATGTGGTATTGCTTTGGGGCGGACTCACCACTAATTTTGTGTGGTGTATGATACTGAATATTCGCAACAGGACATTTGGAGACTATGTGGACAGGAAGACCCCACTCGCGAAAAATTATTTGCTCTCCGCACTCGCAGGCACTACCTGGTTTCTGCAATTTTTTTTCTATGGTATGGGTGAAAGCAAACTAGGCAATGGGGCCAGCTCATGGATCTTGCATATGGCATTCATCATCCTCGTAGCCAATGCCTGGGGCGTATCGCTGAAAGAATGGAAAGGAGTAAGTCGCAGGACCAGGTGGACAATCACGGTGGGAATCATCATTATTCTCCTCTCCGTGATCATTGTGGGCATTGGTAATTCAATGAAATTGTATTGAAAAATTAAAATCGAAGAAGCCATCCGCTGAGAGGGCTTAAAATAAAAATCTTTTGATATGTCAACCATAAGAACTGAATTCAGGCATGTGAGTTATTTGTGGGATGAAGCGAAGGCCGCCGAAATGACCGCCTCGGGGAATGAGGTGGGACTCTTACTATACCGTTCCAATCTGTTGGGCGCCGACCTGCGATTGACGAATTACGGCGGAGGCAATACTTCCTGTAAGGCATACGCGAAGGACCCATTGACCGGGAGCGAAACGGAAGTCATGTGGATTAAAGGATCCGGTGGAGACCTTGGAACCCTCAAAAGAAATGGGTTGGCGGCTCTTTATGTTGACAGGTTGCGGAGTCTGGAAAAAATTTACAAGGGAATTGAGCATGAAGACGAGATGGTGGCCTTATTCAATCATTGCATATTTGACCTCGATTCAAAAGCGCCTTCGATTGATACACCTTTGCATGCTTTTCTCCCATTCAGGCATATTGATCATTTGCATCCTGACGCTGCAATTGCCATTGCCGCGGCTAAAGATGGGAAACGCATCACCATGGAATTATTCAATGGAACCATTGGATGGGTGGGATGGCAGCGACCGGGATTTGACCTTGGATTGAAATTAAAAAAATGTCTGGATGAAAATCCGGGAATCAGGGGCATCATGTTGGGTTCACACGGACTCTTTACCTGGGGTGACACCGCATATGAATGTTATATCAACAGCCTGGAAACAATCGAGCGATGCGCTCAATATCTCGAAGAAAACTATGGCAAAAAAGGCCCTGTTTTCGGGGGCGCGAAAATAAAATCATTTTCTACTGCGGAAAGATCGCAGCGGGCCTCAGAGCTGGCGCCTGTGCTGAGGGGATTCTGCTCCTCCCATATAAAATTGGGAGCTGCCAAAAACGCCATGGTTGGCCATTTTACAGATGATGAACGGGTGTTGGAATTCATCAATTCGAAAGATTTGGCAAGACTGGCGCCGATGGGTACGAGTTGCCCCGACCATTTCCTGCGTACTAAAATTTGTCCGCTAGTGTTGGAGCTTGACGAAGATTTGAACGATATCTCTAAACTCCGGAAGAAATTGGAGCCGCAGTTTGATGCTTACAAAAAAATCTACGCGGATTATTACAACGCCTGCAAGCATCCCGACAGTCCTGGCATGCGCGATCCCAATCCGGTTATCTTACTCTATCCGGGTGTGGGCATGTTCAGTTTCGCGAAAGACAAGCAAACGGCCAGAGTGGTTTCGGAATTTTATATCAATGCCATCAATGTGATGAAAGGAGCGGAGGCCATTTCTTCTTACACCGAGCTTCCCCGGCAGGAGGCATTTGATATTGAATACTGGCTCCTCGAAGAGGCCAAATTGCAGCGGATGCCAAAACCAAAAGCGCTTTCGGGCCGGATTGCATTTGTTACGGGCAGCGCAGGCGGCATAGGTAAGGCAATAGCGAAAAAATTTCTGGATGAAGGCGCAGTGGTGGTGATCAGTGACAACGATTCGCAAAGGCTGGGATCGGCCAGGGAAGAATTTCAAGCGCAATTCGGAAAAGACCGTTTTATCGCGGAATTGCTGGATGTTACCGACAGTACAACAGTTGAAAAAGCATTCGCAGCTTCAGCGCTGGCTTTCGGTGGTGTGGATATAGTCGTGAATTGCGCCGGACTCTCCATTTCAAAGACCTTAGAAGATCATTCGGAAAAGGACTGGGATCTTTTGTATGATGTGCTGGTAAAGGGTCAATTCCTCGTCACACAAAAAGGGGTGGAGTTGATGCGCAAGCAGGATTTGGGTGGGGACATTCTGAATATAGTCAGCAAGAATGCACTTGTGAGTGGTCCCAATAATGCCGCCTATGGTTCTGCCAAAGCAGCGCAATTGCATTTGAGCAGACTCAATGCTGCCGAATTAGGCAGGGACAGGATCAGGGTGAATATAGTCAACCCGGATGCGGTAATTTCTGACAGCAAGATCTGGGCAGGAGCATGGGCCGAAGGAAGGGCAAAGGCCTACGGCATCAAAGTGGAGGAATTACCTGCTTATTATGCCTCCAGGACCCTGCTGAATGAGATAATTTTGCCCGAGGATATTGCCAATGCCTGCTTTGCATTGGTGGGAGGATTGCTGGGTAAATCAACCGGCAATGTGTTGAATGTGGACGGAGGCGTGCCGATGGCATTTATGCGTTAGCGTTGGTCATTGATTTCAGGATGCAATAGGAGCACTATGATCGCCGGTTCTTTGATGACTAAAATTTATTCTTATTCGGGCCAGCAGGCCTGAAATGACTCTTTAAAATCTAAGTAAGAAATGAATCGCGTTGCATTCAGAATGAAATTGCACAAAGGACGGGCAGCCGAATATAAGGCGAGGCATGATGCCATCTGGCCCGAATTGCAGAACTTGTTGAAGGAAGCAGGCATTTCGGAATATTCCATCTTCCTGGATGAAGAGACTAATAACCTTTTCGGATACCTGAAGATCAATGATTTAAAAAGGTTGGATGAATTGCCGCTAAAGGAAATTATGCGGAGCTGGTGGGGCTATATGAGTGATATCATGGACACGAATCCCGACCATTCCCCTGTTACCCGGCCACTGAGAGAAGTTTTTTATTTGCCCTAAAAAGTAAACCATGCGCATTGAAAAATCCGCTTTTGACGAGCATAATCAATCCCTGCTGGAAGCACATTGGCGAAAATTTGAATTCCTTGCCAAGGGTCTGGGCGATTTGGAATCCCTGCTGCAACGCCTGAGGGATTTCCATGTGGCAATTCCCAGTTGGGCCCTTGGAACAGGGGGCACCAGGTTTGCAAGATTTTCGGGTGGCGGGGAGCCGGGCAGCCTAGAAGAAAAAATTGAGGACGTTGGAATATTGCATGCGCTCAACAAGTCGAGCGGATCCATTTCATTGCATATTCCCTGGGACATTCCGCGTGATCCTCAGGCAGTGAAATCACTGGCGGCGGAATTAGGTTTGAAATTTGACGCAGTGAATTCCAATACATTCCAGGATCAGCCGGGACAGCGATGGAGCTATAAATATGGCTCGCTTCAGCACATGAACAAGGAGGTTAGAAAGCAGGCAATCGAACATAATATTGAAGTCATAAAATATGGTGTGGAGCTGGGCTCCGAAGCATTGACGGTCTGGCTATCCGATGGATCCTGCTTCCCGGGTCAGCTCAATTTCAGAAATGCATTTCAAAATACGCTTGATGGACTGCGGGAAATTTATGCCGCCCTCCCCGCATCCTGGAGAATGTTTATTGAATACAAGGCCTATGAACCAAATTTCTACTCCACGACTGTGGGGGATTGGGGGCAGTCTTATTTATTCGCAAGCAAATTGGGCTCTAAAGCCTATACCCTGGTTGACCTGGGCCATCACCTGCCAAATGCAAATATTGAACAGATAGTCGCGCTTCTGTTGATGGAGGGGAAATTGGGCGGATTTCATTTCAATGATTCGAAATATGGTGACGATGATCTCACTGTGGGCAGCATCAAGCCTTACCAGCTTTTCCTGATCTTCAATGAACTGGTGGAAGGAATGGATGCCCGGAAAATGAACCATGCGCATGGGCTGGGATGGATGATTGACGCTTCCCATAATGTGAAGGATCCGCTGGAAGACTTGCTGCAATCTGTAGAAGCTATCATGATCGCATACGTGCAATCCTTGATTGTGGACCGGAAAGCCCTTGTGAAGGCTCAGGCGGAAAATGATGTGGTGGAATGCCAGGAGATCTTGCAGCGGGCATATCGGACCGATTTGCGGCCCCTGGTTGCGGAGGCACGCATGAGAGAAGGAGGAGCCCTGGAGCCCTTGCGACTATTCCGATCACTTCGCGTAAGGGAACAATTGATAAAAGAGAGAGGCGGCAAATCGCTGGCCACGGGATTATAGGGAAGAACCGGATATCCTCCAAATTATGGTAAGTAAATCTTGTTGAAATATCAGCCAATCATCATGTCGGAGAAATTAGAAGCAATTGCGATCTACGATGTGGGTAAAACCAATAAGAAATTATTCCTATTCGACAGGCAATACAAGGTTCTGCATGAGGTATCTGTTCAGATAGAAGAAAAGCAGGATGAGGACCATTTCCCCTGCGATGATATAGAGGCCATCAGGGCGTGGATCATTGACTCACTATCAGGGATACTTGCAAATCCTGATATCCAGCTCCGGGCCGTTAATTTCTCCGCCTATGGCGCCAGTCTGGTTCATGTGGATGAACATGGCACTGTAATCGCTCCTTTGTACAATTACCTCAAACCCTATCCGCCTTCCCTTCATCGCAGGTTTTATGATACTTACGGAGGCGAGAAAGTTTTTGCATTGAAGACGGCTTCGCCCGTATTGGACAGCCTGAATTCAGGATTACAGCTATATCGCCTGAAATATGAACAACCTGAATTGTTTTCAAGAATCCGCTATTCATTGCACCTGCCGGAATGGCTCAGCAGCATCCTCAGTGGAAAATATTATTCGGGTATCAGCAGCATCGGCTGTCATACCGCCCTCTGGGATTTTCAGCGGAACAACTATCATGAATGGATTCATCTTGAATCAATGGACCGGGTACTGGCCCCCATACATCCTCTGGACCAGCCGCTCGAAATTGAATGGAATTCGCATACATTCAAAGCCGGAGTAGGCATACACGACAGCTCGGCGGCACTGATACCCTACCTCCTGAATTTTACGGATCCATTTATTTTGATTTCAACGGGCACATGGAATATCAGCCTGAACCCTTTCAACCATTTACCACTCAATTCCTATGAATTGGAAAATGACTGCCTTTGCTACCTACAATACCAGGGAAATTCGGTTAAGGCTTCCCGTTTGTTTGCCGGGATTGATCATGATCGCCAGATTGAGAGAATCTCCGAATTCTTCCATGTGAGTCCGCATTCATACACAGCCATCGGCTTTGAAAAAGATTTTTTGGAAAAAGGATTTGAAGAAAGGCTAAGGAATCCCAAAGGAAATGGTCAAATGCCGATAGCTTTTGGCCAAAGCGAAATCTCCGGATTCCAGAGCTTTGCCCAAGCCTATCATCATCTCGTGTTGAATCTTGTAGAGCGACAGGCATTTTCCACGGGCCTAATTTTGGGCAACGACACGATAAAAAATCTTTTCGTGGATGGAGGATTCAGCAGGAATCCGGTCTTCATGAATCTATTGGCCATTGCTTTTCCCAAATTGCAGGTGAGCGCGGCCGCCGTGCCCCAGGCCAGCGCTATTGGGGCGGCCCTGGCAATACATGATTCCTGGAATGAATCGGAACTGCCCAAAAATCTCATCCGGCTTCAGCACTATGCATCATTCATGGATCTCCACAAATAGACTGTCTAAGAAAATGGAACCGGAAACTGGAAATCACATGACTTGAAAAAATTTTCCGCAAGATAGTTTTTCCGCATCTGAAAGAAATAAGTTCTGGATAATCTGCATACGCAATTCTGAAATAATACTCGTTGGATCATATTGCCGGATTGAATTATATTTTCAGGGAAATGAATATGATTTCTCCTGAAAAATTCCTTTAATGCCTCCTATAGGCGAAAGAATTCTTACATTCACCAATCAATTATTTAGGGAGCATGACATCATCCGGCAAAGGAGATTTCAGATGGACTGTAGTCGCGCTTTTATTTTTCGCCACCACCATCAACTATATTGACCGGCAGGTGATCGGCCTGTTGAAGCCCGCGCTCACCCAGGAATTTGGGTGGGACAATACTACATTCGGTTATGTGAATGGAATGTTTCAGTTTTTTTATGCCATTGGGTTATTATTATTCGGAAGAATCATTGACAGGCTGGGAACAAAACGGGGCTATACCATATCCATCATCTTTTGGAGCGTTGCAGCCATGGGCCATGCGCTGGCAAAATCCACTTTCGGATTCATAGTCGCGAGATCAGCATTGGGACTCGGAGAGTCGGGGAATTTTCCCGCCGCAATCAAGGCGGTGGCCGAATGGTTTCCCAAAAAAGAAAGAGCGCTTGCTACAGGCATATTCAATTCCGGAGCAAATATCGGGGCCGTAGTTGCGCCCATCATGGTGCCCTGGATTTTGGGGAGCTATGGATGGAGAGAAGCATTTATCATCACGGGTGCATTGGGCTTTATCTGGCTGGTGCTTTGGCTGATCTATTACGAAATTCCTTCCAGGAAAAAAAACCTGACCAAGGCAGAATTCACATATATCCATAGTGATACAGATGTAAACGAAGACCAGTCTAAACGCAGTTCCTGGGGCCAGCTGTTGCGGGTGAGACAAACCTGGGCATTTGTAATAGGGAAATTTCTAACCGATCCTATCTGGTGGTTTTTTCTTTTCTGGCTTCCTGGCTATTTCAATGAAACTTTCAAGCTGGATCTTACGGAACCCGGCTGGCCGCTGGTGGTTGTTTACACTGCTACCACTTTCGGGAGTATCGGGGGCGGATACCTGTCATCCTACCTGATCAAAAAGGGATGGCCTGTGTTCAAGGCTCGAAAGAGGGCCATGTTGATTTTTGCCATCGCAGTGGTGCCAATCATGACTGCAAGGTATTTTGACAATATGTGGATCATCGTAGCATTGATCAGCCTTGCGGCAGCTTCTCACCAGGCCTGGAGCGCCAATATTTTCACCACTGCTTCTGATATGTTTCCCAGGAAAGCTGTCAGTTCTATCGTGGGTATTGGAGGCATGGCGGGATCCATTGGTGGAATCCTGTTCCAGCCATTTGTAGGGTGGTTGCTGGATTATTTCGCCCATTTGGGAAACCGTACTATGGGTTACAATATCATTTTCCTGGTTTGCGGCTGCGCATATCTGTTAGCCTGGCTGGCTATGCACCTGATTACACCCACTATGAAGCCTGTTAAATTGGATTAGAGCGTGGTGCAAGTAATGCCGAACCGGTTGCTGTTCATTTTCGGAAAATGTGATCAATGGAATGACCGGGACAGGAGCAAAAGGTATTATTTGTTTTTCTTTCCTCCGAAAAGCCTCTGCAAGAAGCCACCCTTTTTTTCCCTGTTTATGGGAGTCGTATCTGCCTTAATGGTCTTGTCTGCTTTCCTCGCTTCCTGTAAAATTTTCTCTTCTTCGGGCGCCAGCTTGGATTCCGTCCCAATCTTTTCCCTGCCGTCGCTGATGGGCACGTCGATGTATTGGCTGGCATCACCCTGTCCCATATTGTCTCCTTCCATTACGGGTTGATTCGCGAGTGTGGGATCGGCCCAATCCTGGATCATTTCATTCTTCAATGAAGCGGGCTGCACAAACCTGGCATTGGGGTCAATGCCGAGGGTCTTGTCCTTGTAGAGTTCCTGAAAGAAATAAGCCCAGATGGGCATAGCCATTTGCGCACCCTGTCCCACATAATTATTTGAAATCCGCAGAATGGGATCATCTGCGCCTACCCATGCTCCCGCAAGGAGTTGTGGATTATAACCGATGAACCAGCCGTCGGCGTTATTATTGGTGGTGCCCGTCTTGCCGGCCAGTTCGCTCGTGATACCATAAGAACTGCGCAGGGCGCGTGCGGTTCCGAAATCCACCACGCCTTCCATCATTTTAGTCATAATATAGGCATCGGCCTCGCTGATCACTTCCTTATGGGAAGTGGTGAAGGTCTCCAGCACATTGCCATTCCGGTCTTCTATACGCGAAATATAATAGGGCTTGGTATTCATACCGCCGCCGGGAAACATGGTATAGGCCCTTACCATTTCAATGAGTGAAATATCGGCCGCGCCCAATGCGATGGAAGGATAGGGGGGTATATTGCTCGTGATGCCGCACTGTTTGGCAAAATCAACAGTTCTATTAACCCCGATATCATTGATAAGATTGGCAGCCGCAGGGTTGATGGAAGCGGCCAGACAATAGTTCAGGGGTCTTTCACCCGAATATTTTTTATCTGAAATGAGCTTATTGCCTAAATTGACGGGATCTACAGAAACAGCAGTCTCCGGCGTATATCCATTCATGACAGCAAGGGTGTACAGAATGGGTTTGAAAGTGGACCCTACCTGTCTCTTGGTATTTATATTGGCATGATCGAATTTATAGGTCTTGAAATCAATGCCACCTACCCAGGCTTTCACTTCTCCGGTAAATGGATCCGTAACCACAAATGAAGCCTGCAGCATCTGCTTATTATATTTAATGGAATCCAGCGGCGTCATCACCGTATCTTTTTCTCTCTTGGGATTCCAGGCAAACACTTTCATCGGCACTTGCTGCGAAAATGATTTCCTGATATCTTCTTCAGGGGTGGCTTCATCCTCCATGTTTTTCCAGCGATCACTTTCTTTCATGGCCCTTTCCAATATAGCCTTTCCATCTTTGGTCTTCCAAATACTGCCTTCCCTGATATTCTTCTGCGAATTGAAAACTTTTTGCAGGTTCGGCATATGCCTGGCAACCGCCAACTCGGCATCCAGTTGCATCCTGGGATTGATGGTGGTGTATATCTTCAATCCATCCCTGTAAATGTCGTAGGGCTTTCCGGTCTTGGGGTTATTGTGTTCTTTACACCATTGCTTTACATCATCGCGCAATACATCCACAAAATATGGCGCCAGGTTAGAATTCTGATCCACCTTCTTGTAATTAAGCTGGATCGGCATGAGTTTTAATTGGGCAGCTTCCCCTGCGCTCAGGTAATTGTTGCGTACCATCTGACCAATAACAGTATTCCTGCGATCCACGGCTGCCTTTGGATAGAGTCGTGGATTATAACTCCCGGTCGCATTCAGCATGCCCACTAATACAGCGGCTTCCTCTACGCTCAGCCGGTCGGCATCTTTCTGAAAAAATGTATTCGCAGCATTGTTTATTCCGAATACATGATCGCTGTATTCTACCGTGTTTAGGTATAACGCCAGTATTTCTTCTTTGGTAAAATTCCTTTCCAGCTTGATCGCCACGATCATCTCCTTTAACTTTTCAATCATTCGCCTGATCTTATTCTTGCTTCCCTGCCCCAGCATATTCTTGGCTAATTGCTGGGTGATGGTGCTGCCGCCTCCATTGGTTCCGAATGAAAGTATCACACTGGCCAGACGCCTGGCGTCTATTCCTGAGTGTTGATAAAACCTTTCATCTTCTGTAGCCACCAAGGCATGGATCACATTGGGAGAAATATCCTTGTAGGGCACATTACTCCTGTCGGTAATATAATACTTGGCCATAGTGGTGCCATCGGACGCAATCACTTCAGAAGCTGAGAGAATGGATGGATTTTCAAGTTCCGCCAGCGAGGGTAGCTTTCCAAAAACGCCCCAACTGATCATTAGCATGAACAGGGCAAAAACGCCCAGGCCTATGAAGAATACCCTCCAGAAAATTTTGACGGCTTTTGACATATAATTGCTTTCAATATTTTGTTAACGGATGAAGCTTCGAGATAAACGCAAATTCCATGCTGAATTCAGGAAATTTACGCCATGGGGGTCATTCTCCCACAGATTCGCCGGGATTATAATTCTCTAATCCCGATCTTGACGATTAAGGCATGCGGAATCCAAGCTCCGGAACCGATGCCAGCGCTTCGGTTAATATCTGACCTGCCCGACCCAATTCATTTGCAGCTTGTTGATTTCCATTGTTAGTTTCGAACATTTCCAAAAAAACCCTTTTCTCTTTTTAGAATTTGCCGGGGAAATGGGTCTCCAGGAATTTCCTGTAAGCAGCCAAATCTTTGTTATTCTTTAACACTTCGAGGTTATCGGCGCTGATGATAATAAAGGAATATTTTTCCGGCGCCAGCCAGGGAACCACCTGCGCGCCAGCCACTTTCTTCGCCTTATCAACATAATCCAGGGCTGTGCCTGCATCAGAAAACGGAGACATCAATACCAGCTTATGGGTATCATCCAAAGGCAATAGGCTCATCTCAATGGGAGTGCTATAATAATTTTCCTGGTTATAGCGATTGAATGCATTGCGAGTTTCATTGACATAGACGATATCTACCTTGTCCAGCACGATCACTACATAATGCTGATCGGCTGGCCTGAAACTATAGCTGGTAGCGGATTTGGCTGCCGGCAGTTTTTTCATTTGTGATGAATCCACCACGGCTTTGGCTGAATCTTTATTGGAAGGGGGACCGGCAGCAGACTTTTGGCGATTGTCTTTTTGTACCTGCTCCACCGGCACTGGTTTGGGAAGCTCGTTGAATACGATCACAGTATCCTCCTTCATCCTTTCAACTTTCAGCTTGGTGAGATAATTCTCTATTTCCTTTCTGCGTTTGAGTACGCTCACCAGGGTCTCTGCCTTTTTGGCCATCTGAGAATTGGGGTCCAAACTGATCAGGGAATTCAGAGAAGCAATGGCTTCCTGATCCTGTTTCTGCTTGATATAATAGATGGATTCTATATACAGCAATTGTGGGTTCCAGTATTTTTTTCCAAATAGACTGTCCGCGCTTTTCTTCTGCTTCAATGCTTCGTCGAAATTACCTTCGATGAATAAATTGTAAATAGCTTCATAGCTTTTTGTCGCGGCCACTTTAGTAGCATCCTGTTCCTGCTCCGCCAATTTCGGGTTATCAATATACCCTACATAACGGCTTTGCGAGAAATTTTCTGCCAGCAGGTTTCTATACTGCTTTGCCTTCTCGGCCTGGCCCAGTTTGGAATAACAATAATAGAGATCAAAATAAATTTCCTCCCGGTGCACTGCATTTGGAAAACGCTTTAATAATGTTTCGTAGGTGTCAATGGCATCAGCGTAGAATTCAAGCTTATCCTTGAATATCTTTCCCAAACCATAGTATGCGGACTGGATCGAATCGTTGGAAATTCTGATGGCATCCGGAGTCAGCGGAACATTCTTCAACAGGCCCGCGTAACTGATATCGGTTGGATTTGATTTCAAATTTGAATTGTCCGGCGCGGCAGACTGCTCCGTGATTGGTTTTTGATTTCCTCCCATATTCAGACGGGCATTTACCTCGGAAAGCCTTCTCCAATTGTCCACATTGGGCCTGTTTCCCCAGTTTTTTCTGAATTCTGTGAAACCTGAAGATTTCATGGCCATATTATTGAAATACCATTCCCCTTTTTCATTTGTTCCGAATATATCCGTCACCGCTTTATTGGCAAAGGGATTGTTTGAATTTATAGCGGATGAATCGGATTCTTTCAGACCTTTTTCCTTTCTCAGCTTTTTCGCCAGCTCCTTGATCAGCTTGTCCCGGTCTGCTTCGGGCCGGGAGGCAATATGCTGAAGGCTGTCTTCAACCGAAATTAAATTGAGTCTTGAGACTATCTGGGATAAGACCTGTTTTCTGTAAATGAGGCTGTCTGCATGTTTAATTACGGGGCTGGTAATATCCAGGCTGTCGTAGCAATCATGCGCCAATTGATAATATTTTCTGTCATAAGCCAGGTCGCCCAGGTATAGGAATGACCTGTTGCGCTGGTCCATATCCCCATTATTGTATTGAACGCTTTTTCTCAGGTAAGTCTGTGCCGACAGGAAATTATTCCTCTGCATTTCCATTTGGGCGGCGGTATAATAAATGATATTCCGGTAATTTTCATATTTATCCCGGTGCGCCATTTTCAGTAATTCCTTAATATTCTCATCTATCAGTTTTTGATCGTCGCTGCCTTTTGAAAGTCGGATCTGGTTCAGACGCGCATATACGTCCATCACCGGGTCCACCGTATGCCTGATAGCGAGTTCAAAATATTTGTATGAAAGGTCCGTTTTCCCGCTCATGGCATATAGTTGCCCCACCAGGTATTCCCATCTTGATTTTTCGCCGGCATTGGCGGCATTGTCCAGAGCAAGCACCAGGTTATTGGCCGCGCTATCCCATATTTCATTTTTATAGAACCAATAGGCCTTCACTTCATACAGGGAGGGTTTCAAGCGCGCCGGAAAATTCTGATCCTGCTTCAGGGTCTCTATCAAACCCGCGGCTTCACCATAAGAACTGTCTTCAATATGATTCCTGACCAGCCAGATCAACGCGTCATTTCGGCTGGGCGGCTCCGTGAATATCCTCGAGGTCAGGGATCCTTTTTCCCTGGTGGTAACAGAATAGACATTCCCTTCCTCGTTGAGGTTGCTACCAACAAATTTCTTGTAGCCCAGTTCGTCCTTTTTCTTGGGTTGAAAATAATAGTTCAGGTATTGAAAGGCGATATTGGCTGAATCAAATTGTTTCCTGAAAAAATAGGCTTTGCCCATGAGGAGGTAGAAATTGTCGATCCAGTCGTTGCGAAGGTCGTGCAGCATGATCCCTGCATTGCACTTATATAACACAGAATCGAGCTGTATTTTCTGCGCCGAAGTGGTTTCTAATGTGTAATTATAGAATGGCAATAATTCGGTGTAGTCGTCTTTGAAATTTTCCTTGGCTCCGGCAAGAATATCATTCAGTTTGTTGTTGGCGTTGAAGAAAAAATTATAATGGGTGATGAGATTTTGGTTGAGACGGCGGGGTAAGGTGAATTTGGTGGTAAATGTCTTATCCGAACCCAGGACGCGGTTTTCAAATTTGGCAGGTTTTTTCACATCCAGGGTGGCATCTGGCTGTGCATTCAGGGAATAGCAAAGCCCTCCGCAAAGAATTAGGATCCAAGCGGCCGGCACAAGAGATTTGTAAATGGATATGTGCATGCAGTTCTTCAAGTCAATTAACTAATTTTCAGCGAATTTATTTCAATTATCCAGTTTTTTCCCTTTCTAACTGCTCACAACGGGGCAAAGTGTTTATTTTTAACACAAATCTTGATAATGGCCAAATTATTTGACGCCGACAGCAAATTGCAGCGACTCAGAAACAGGTACCGACTTGTTATTATGAATGACGATACTTACGAGGAGGTTGTTACGTTTAAGTTGTCGAGGCTAAGTGTGTATATTGGTTTGTGCACGATATTTGTTGTATTGGTAGGGCTTACTGTTGCGTTAATAGTGTTCACTCCTCTCAAATATTATATACCCGGATATGGGAGTGCCTCTGAAAGAAGAGAAATGATCACACTTAAACTGAAGGCAGATTCGTTAGAGCAACAGGTACTTTACAAAGACAAATACCTCGATAATTTGAAGAACGTGCTTAGCGGCAATGCTCCTGCACACCTGGATACAAACAGGCTGCAGGTGCCTAAAGTTGAGAAAACCACGGATTAATCACTTTAAAACCAATACTATGTTTGCAGCCAAATCCAAATCCGACATTGAAATCCCCGCTTCCTCCGGCACCAGCCTGATCGGTGCAGGAACAGTGATCAAAGGCAATATTACCAGCAATGGTGATATCCGAATCGACGGGACCCTCAGGGGCAATATAAGCTCTGCTGCCAAAGTTCTTATCGGACCCGAAGGAGTAGTAGAAGGCGATGTCGAAGGCCAGCAGGCCGATATCCTCGGCAAGGTTTCTGGTAAGATTCAAATTAAAGAATTATTAAATCTAAGGGGCAAGGCCGCTATCAAAGGAAATATTTCAGCTGGCAAATTGCAGATAGAGCCGACCGTTACTTTCAATGGCCAATGTCATATGGGCAATGAAGCCAGTATTGTGGAAATGGTATCAGAAGAGGAGGAGGAACACGCTCTCGCCCGTTGATAATCGGACAGTAACCAATTCCATCATGAACTAATTAATTTCCCGCCTTGTATGGAGACCATTCTCCGTACAGGGCTTTTTGTGTCTGAAGCCGACTTTTAGAGCTATTTTGCCAAGGACCCACACTATTGTAAATTTGTCTGCACCGGGCGGGATCAATTCCCCCCAAAATGAATTTTCAGCAGGCATGAATAACCGTAACCTCATTTCTCCAGTTGTAATCCTTTTTATTTTGGTAAATGCATTTCTGATTGTAATGAAAAGCAGATTGCAGGCCTGGGGGTTCGACATTGACGTACTCCTTGTAGGAAATACCTTCCTGTTTCTCCTCAGTATATTCACTTATTTCCTTCACAGGAAAGCCATTAAGGCCGCGCGTACGCCGGAATTCCTGAAATATTTTTATTTAGCTTTCCTTCTGAAATTCTTTCTCACAATCGCGCTTGTGGTGGTATATGCGCTGATTGCGAATTCGATCAATAAACCGGCCATCTTATCCTGCATGGGATTGTATTTAGTTTATACTTTCATTGAAACCAGATTGCTGCTCAAAGCCAGCAAAAGAAAAAATGCCTAAACAGGAAGCTCCCCTACATACTTTGCAATCATTTCTACCCCAGGGTTCCTATGAACTGGTGCTGCGGTATTTGAATGAATATAAAGTGCACCTGACCGTGACCAGGGGAAGGAAAAGCATTTTGGGGGACTATCGTCATGCCATTCCCGGCAAGAACCATCGGATAACCGTAAATGGTAACCTGAATGAATACGCGTTCCTCATCACGCTGTTGCACGAATTGGCGCATCTTATAGCCTTCATTCAATATGGTAACCGGATCGCTTCTCATGGTAAGGAGTGGAAGATAATCTATGGTCAAATTCTCCGGGAATTCCTGCATTTGGAAATATTACCAGGCGACATCAGCCGGGAAATTCAGAAAACCATTCATAGTCCGGGAGCCAGTAGTTGTGCCGAGGATGGACTGATCAGGATCCTGAGAAAATATGATAAGAATGAAAAGGGGTTAAAGCTGGTGGAAGAAATAGAACCGGGAAAATTATTCAGCATTGGCGAAGGAAAGATATTCAGGAAAGAAGAAAAAATCAGGAAAAGGTTCAAATGCGTAGAAGTGTCGACCGGCAAAGTCTATCTTTTCAGTCCGGTGTACGAGGTGCAGGAACTGAGAATGGGAGCCGGTCCCGAATGAGCACGGGGGAAAATCCCGATCATAATTTTTTCAGCATCCAGAGTTCACAGCCCGAGTGACCCGTATTGCCCATGGGCGCGGAAAGGTATTGGAATCCCCATTTTTCATAAATGGGGAGTGCTTTTTTTAATTGAGGCATCGTTTCCAGGTATATGGATTTGAATTCTTGCTTCCGGGCAAAATCAATTCCGAGCCGGATCAGCTCAGAGGCAAGGCCACGGCCTCTGGCAATTGGCAGCAGGTACATTTTTACTAACTCACAGGTGTCGACTGGCAAACCGTTCGAAGGGAATATACCTGCCCCTCCCAAAATGACACCATCTTCCTGTACAACATAATAAACAGATTTTTCTTTCCTGAACAAATCGTAAAGATGGTCTGTGGTTTCGTCGTAATAGACAGTACCCGGATGGTTCGCCCCAAATTCTGCCAAACTATTCCGAATGATCTGCGCCAGGGTCTTGTCATCCTCAGGCTTAATTGTCCTGATTTGAATTGATGCCATGTTTCGAATTTCCATATTTAAGGATGTTTCGCAAAATAAAATGCAGATAGTAGGATAAGGTGAAATAATTGTGGTACATAATTACCCATTTAGGCCGCACTGGCTATATAGCGGTAGGGTGGGTTCACCATATACTTCTCTATGAGCTGGTGCCAGTGGCTTCTCATTGAATTTCTGCCATGGAACCGAAAAAAGAATTCATCCAGGTAGCCATGGACAAACCTCTCGGAACAGTGATGGTGAATGCCCCGCAGCCATCCTTTTAAATTCATCACCACCACATTCATTCCGGAAACTCTTTTCCCGCCCCTGGTTGGCCCTGGGCTGATTTCAAATTCCTGCTCCCCAGGCTCTTTCTCCTTGCCTGAGAACGGGAATATTCCCATGTTTTCCAGTTCACAACCCTGCTACTCTGGCCGCCGGAAATATGTAATTTGAAGAAGTATAATTATTCTACAACTGAACAAAAATGCCGGAGGCTAAGAAATGGATGATGAAGGAAATCAGCTTCCCAATAGGCGCCTTTCATACCACAATTTATGGTTCTAATCCAGTTTGAGCGCCCTGTCTTTCGGATATTTAACCGAAAAACCAAATTGAATTTTTTCTTCTTTGCCGGGTGCCACCGACAATTGCCAACTTATTTTTTGCGTAGTTTCATCCAATACACCATTTTCATAATTCAGTTTAGTCACATCCACATCTTTGGAAATGGAAATGGGAAACTGGTCTTCCACTTTGATGCTGATAGGTTCTCGTTTATTGTTCCTGACAATAATATCATAGGCCCGGGTATCCGTTTTATTTCCTCCCAGGAATCGTTTTTGGCTAAATGTCTTTTGCATTACACGCTTGACCACCACACCAGGGTCCCTGCCCAATGAGATTTGCAGGGTATCATCCGCACCGCTCACATCGAGGTAGGAATTACCCAGGTAGGTTCCTTCAAAAAACAGATTGACTTCGCCATCCACCAGGTTCAGCCCCTGCCAATCCACGATCTTTGCGGTAAGAAATGCTTCAGGTACTAATTTAGGGACCGCATAGTATTCATAAGCGGCCTTTATTTCGTATTCGTTGATATCGACAGAATAATTCTTGCCATCATTCAAAACAGTATAAGGCATTTCAATTTCATAAGTGGTGGTGGTGGGTTGGTAGGAAGTCTCGGTTTGAACTGGCAGACTCATCAGGCCAGCAACCTTTGTCTTTATGGACTTTGCTGCACTTGGTTCATCATCTTTATCGGTCGAAGAATAGCCGGTTACAACTACCTCTGACAATGCCTCCGAAGTAGGCTGCATCACGATATTCGCAAATCCACTGTTAGCCTGGAACTCGGTGGATGAATATCCAACTGCGCTGATGGAGACCACCGAATTGCGGGATCCTTCAATCTTAAAGAAACCGTTGACATCGGCGTTGGTGCCGGCGCTGGTTCCTTTTAATTGAACCGTCGCATATGAAACGGGTTTGCCATTTGCATCAACAATATGTCCCGCAAGAATATTCCCCGAAGCCATTGGTTGATTATAACCCATATTCTGCGGAGCAAAACTTACGCCCGGGCTCAGATACCGAAGATACCAGGGTTCAAGTTTGGGATGCGAGCCACCTCTATTGGGGTTACCCGTAGATAAGGAAAGCCTGACTTCTTTCCAATCCTCTCCCGAATTTTGATACACGTTCGCTTTTTGTTGAAGTATTAATGGGCTGGCAATATCCTTTACACGAATATCATAACCGGGATACCAACCGGCTTTCCTGACCAGGTAACTGAGTATGACCCCGGTATTGATAGGTTCCTTGCAGGATACGGTGACGATGATTTCTCCTGTAGAAATATCTATTTGCTGGTGCAAGGCTGCCAATTGCCGGGTTATCTTATTCAGATCATTTTCATATTTCCTGATGCTTTTCTCAATTTCAAATTGCTTCCCATAAATCTCGGTCAGACGTTGCCTCTGAAAATCGGCGGCTTCTTTCAGGTCGGCCGTTTTTAGGCCTGTGTTGATTCCTTTGATTTCCTGGTTTCTGGCAAGGAGCGCTTCTTCCTGCTTAAAGACATTCAGGTTATTCTTTGCCAATTGTATCTTATCCTGGGTGGATTCCTTTTCAGATTCCAGATCCCGGATATTTTGCGCGACTTCCTGCTCTTTTAGAAAATTATGTTCCTGCGTAACGGCCAATACGGTCAATGCCCCATCGGCATGAACCTGTATGCTTTGTCTTTCAATCTGAGGGGAAATTTCACTGAATACGAGATCGGATTTTCCTGCCGGCAGGCTTAGTTTGGAGGAGCGGCTTACCTGGGCTCCTTCCATAAATACTGTGACTTTGTCAATCTTTGAACTTACCGGTAATCTTTTGATCTGTGCGATGGACCCGAAGCAGAATAATAGCATCGTGAGGCCGAGAGAATACTTTCTCATGGTGTCTGATTTATCACCCAGATGCACAAATTCCTGTCTTTACATAAACCAATAGTGCAGGAGGGCAGACATTCCCATGATAGTTTTGACGAAAATCAACTCATCATGGCCATGAATCCATATAGTACTACATAACTTATGATAACGAAAGCGATGAGAAAGCGGTGGGAATTTTTCATGACAGGAGGATTAAACAATTGATTCATTAACGGCAGCTCCTGTGGCAATATTGTATTGCTATTCGATAGGGAAAACTTTTCGCATTTCAATAGAGGTTCGCTCCACCATAAACCCCATGCTTCGGTAAACTCCCAGGGCATTATGATGATCCAGTTCGCAGGTGTTGAGCTGGATCCATTTTGGCTTGTAATACCAGGCCCTCCTGATTACCCAATGCAGGAAATATTTTCCCAGACCCTTGCCGATGAATTCCGGGAAGAGGCCGAAATACTGTATTTCCACATAGTCGCGCTTTATCACAAATTCCGCGAAACCAGCCTGGCGGCCATCGACCTCCATCAAGAAAATTTCTGTGTCATGAGCATTGATCAATGATAACAATTCCTCGTCTGGAATGATCAGGCGGTCCACCCAATTCCAGAATTTGCCCACACCATAATACCAGTCCCGGTATTGTCTCACGGAAATCGGTCTGGGCCTCAGCATAAATTTAATATGTTCCCGCTCCGGCATCGTAAATATTGGAGCTTGATTCATTCGGAGGTACACCACTCTCGCCGGTGAAAGAATGATACGGGACGTGTCAATCATTTGTCTTTGATTCAGGGTAAAGTTATTATCTGTCTCCGAATTTCCCAATCCAATCTCTCCGTTCACAAAAATTTAATCCGGCCAAAAGCCATACAGGCATGCTGCCGGCAATTCTGAGACAGGTATAAGGTAATCCCGCAACCCGCTAAATATTAACTCTTATGGATATATTAAGAAAACCAGCAATTTGGAAAATTAGCCGCCAATGACTTGGTATTGACATGAATATCTTACAGATTTGCAATCTGAGATTCTTTTATTCTATCGAATACTGCTAGTCAAATATTCCCCTGGAATTATCTTCAGGTTAACATTTGCGATAAGGTTTATGAAGCCCCTGCATTTTCCATGCGGGGGTCTTTTTTTATTAAAATCCTTTCCTGGAAGTTCTGGCTGGAAATATTCGTGGTTGAATTGCGTTAGATATCAGTCCCTGAAACCCATATTTTATGAAAAACCTAGTGACCTCAATTTTATTATCCTTTGCTTTTTTGCCTGTAGTGGCGCAAAAAGTTGATCTGGATAAATTTACATTTACCGCCAATTACCGCGTGCTTCCACGTGAGCCCTTGGATAGCTCTTACCACACTTACCAGGTGTCCATCAAGGCGAGCCAGGCTATGCGACCCGGTATTAAGGAAGGAGAATTGACGCAATTAGTCAATATTCCAGGATGGAAACGACTTTCGGAACGGGCCCATATCCTTGTGCAGGCAAGGCTTGAAGATGTAGTGATCGAAAAAACGGAACTGCAGCAACGTGAGGAAATCCTGAAAGATAAATCCGGCAAAGAAACCGGAAGGCGGACCTGGTTTTTTCAAGTGATCACTTACACTTTTGCGGCGCAGGCCACTGTGGTTGATTACAAGGGAGTCCTGATCTCTACCATACCTTTGGCCAACAGGGAATATAAGCAGACATACAAAGGGGCCGAATTCAGCACCGCCACGGAAGCGAACATCGACTACAAATACGGCCAGATGGTCACATTGAACCTGATCATGCGTCAAATGGTAAGCAATGCGCTCAATAACCTTAGTAGTATTCTAAGTTCGAATTATGGTTATTTGGAAACTACAGTCAATGATTATTTATGGATACTCAATTCCAGAAAGCATCCCGAAAATGACAGGTACCATCAGGCCTGGCTTCAATTCAAGCAGGCGATGTTCACTATGAGCGCGGAAGAACCTCTTGACAACGTGCGGGAAATGATGCAACCGGTCATCAACTATTTAAACAAAATCAAAAAGCAATATAGATCCACGAGCAAGACTGACAGGAAAATGCGGTATGCAAGCTTTTATAACCTCGCCAAGATTTATTATTATCTCGATGATCCCGATAGCGCGCTGGCGGAAGCGGCGGCTTTGCAGGTGAATGATTTTGACGACAAAGACGGACGCAGGCTTGAAGCTGCAGCGACCGATCTCAAATACCAATTAAAGCAGAGCCAAATGCATAGCAGACATTTCGCGATTCGTGTGGAAGATTTTATGGGTCCTTATAATATGGTGAGCAGCAGCATGTATTAGTTGAATCAACTTCCTTCTTTAACAGAACATTATTTAGCGGAACCATGATTCAATGCCATTGATTTCTAATTTGAGATCAGTTATGGCGGGAATCTTCAGGAAACTGCTCTTCATCTGTGGTCTATTATTCCATCTTCATTCAACCGCGCAAGGCTATATGCGAGGCAGGGTCCTCGATCGCAAGACTGATCAGGTAGTGCAGAGCGCCACAGTGAGAAATCTCAGTAAAGACAGACTCAACCAAAGCGACCAGGGTGGCAATTACAGAATTTACGCGGCCGTTGGGGACCTGGTTATTTTTTCTTCTGCCGGATATATTTCAGATTCTGTCAGGGTCACCGAAGCCAGTCTGTTCAGCCCGCCGGACATTTACATGGAGCGGAATATTGTGATGCTAAAGGAAATAAATCTCGGGGAGTGGAATTCTTACCAGTTGGATTCCATCAGCCGCAGGCAGGAGTTTGATGATATTCTGCAAAAGCACAGCGTTAACCTCGTAGGTGGCAGAGGAAACAGGCCTATCGATGGATTTGGCGTGACTTTCAGCCCAATCAGTTTTTTCTCCCACAAAGAAAGGGAGCTGAGAAAGTTCAAAAAGAATTTCCCCAAACAGGAAGAGGAGGCCTATACCAGCTATCGGTTTTCTTCAAACTATGTCGAAACCGTGACGGGGTTGCAAGGCGATTCCCTGCACCTATTCATGATGCGATATAGGCCAACATACCAGTTCTGTCGTAGCGCCGGCAGGGATGATATGCTTTTATATGTGAATGATAAGTACAAGGAATTCACAAGGCCCGAAAAACCTCCACGCAAAGGGTCCCGAAATAAATGAACTCATCCCATCGCAATGCCACTTACTATTGACCCAATTCCCCAGATGGCGGACTTCGTTCCTCAATGGCAGTTGACTGATGATTAGCGACTAATCTGCCTTCGATAAATCTACGGCGGACGTAGTGACTAATGACCAATTCACCTTCGGCGGACACAGTGACCAATCCGCCTTCTGCCTCCAATAAACTTTCAGCGGACGAGGTCGGTAAACCTATGGCGGACGCAGTGACCCAACGACTAATGACTCATGCCCATGACTCAATACCCAGCCGCCTGCCCATCTTTACGGGGATCTGAAGCGCCATGATAGACTTTGCCATCAACCATAATGGCCTGGTATCCTCCATAAATTCCGTATCCGTATTCAACCTGGTGCCCCATGAGCATCAGGGAGCGGATGGTTTCATAGGAGAAACCCGATTCAAGCTGAATCACGCCCGGGTTACTAACGTGCCCGCGTACGGGCAATGTGCCTGAATGGTTGACTCGAGGGGCGTCACCGGCTTCCTGCAGACTCATTTTGAAGTCAATCAGGTCGAGTAGGATTTGCACATGTCCTTGTGGCTGCATGTCCCCGCCCATGACGCCAAAGCTGAGCCAGGGCTCCCCGTTCTTGGTTACAAAGGCCGGTATAATGGTATGAAAAGGACGTTTTCCCGGGGCATAGCTATTGATGAGACCCGTAGTTAAATCGAAAGAAGCTCCGCGATTATGCAATACAAATCCAAGTCCGGCCGGCACCTCAAGCGAACCAAACAAGGCGGCATTGCTTTGAATGAGGGAAATCATGTTTCCGTCTTTATCCGCCACCGTGAGGTAAACCGTATGCGCAGGCGAAACGGGCCCAGGCTCATAAATACCGGCTTTATCGGGCCGTATGAGTCTTCTTCTTTCTGCGGCATAGGCTTTGGAAATGAGTTCTGCCACAGGAATATTTTGTCCATTGGGTTCGCCGTAATACTTGGCCATGTCTTCATAGGCAAGCTTTTTTGCTTCTGTGAAATAGTGAATATGTTCGGGACTGCCATAGCCGAAAGAAGCCATATCATATCCCTCCAATATGTTCAGGATTTCCAGCACCGCGATCCCCTGGCCATTGGGCGGCATCTCCCAAACATCGTAGCCACGGTAATTGGTGGAAACGGGATCTACCCATTGGGCATGATGGCTGGCAAGGTCCTGCAAGGATAAGAATCCTCCCTGTGCCTGAATTAGATCCACGATGGATTTTGCGATATCTCCTTTGTAAAAAGCATCCCTGCCACCATGGATGAGCTTTTCAAACGTATTGGCTAATTCGGGATTCCTGAAGATTTCGCCCTTTACGGGGAATTTACCACCGGGCATATACAACTTTTTAAAGTTGTCGTATTTATCAATCACATCTTTCTGGGAATGGTAGAGATAGCTTGCATTGTCCGCGATTTCCTGGCCCACTGGAATACCCTCACGGGCATAGTTAATCGCAGGGGTCAGCAGATCAGCCATCGGCAATTTCCCGAACTTATCGTGTAGCTCGAACCATCCATCCACGCATCCGGGAACGGAAACCGATAAGGGCCCCCTGGATGGTAAGGCGTTGTAATTCCTGGAGCGCAAATATTCCAGGGTCATTTTCGTGGCAGATCTGCCGCTGCCATTCAGGCCTGAAAGTTTTTTGAGTTTATTGTCCCATACAATGGCAAACAGGTCTCCACCCGGTCCGCACATGCTGGGCTCCGCCAAAGCCAGCACGGCATTCGCGGCAATCGCGGCATCCACGGCAGATCCTCCTTTTTTCAGGATCTCAATGGCAGTCTGTGTTGCCAGGGGATTGCTGGTAGCGGCCATGGCATGTGTGGCCATCACTTCGGAACGCGTGGAAAAGGATTTTCCGGATAAACGATCCTGCGAACGCAACTGGGAAAAAATAAATATGGCAACACAGGTCAATAATGTCAGTCTGTTTTTCATTACGGGAAAATTATTTGTTAGGTGGGAATGGGAAAATACAAAATCCCGGTGACATGAATCGAAAAAATGGAAACGGATATGATGAAAGAGCGTGTATAAAATTGCGAAACTGGAGTTAGGCTCAGCTTACCTGATCAGCACGGTGCTACCTTTCATGGATATTCTCTTACCGGTATCCCTGTGTGTGTATTGGAGAAACCATACATAGGTGCCAGTAGCCTGTGGTTTGCCGTTTATAGTGCCGTCCCATTTTTTGGTCCAGTCGGTAGCGGAGAATACTTCCTGTCCGAAGCGGTTGAATACCCGGAAAATCAGGTTATCGGCCTTGTAAGCGTTGAGTGGATACAAATAGTCATTGAGTCCATCTCCGTTAGGCGTAAATGCAGAAGGGATGGCTATATAGCAACTGCTCACAACTTTAATTGACTGAACCGTCGTATCGAAGCAGCCGATATTGTTCCCGATAATCAGCCTGACCGTATAGTTCTGGTCGGTGAGGGCCATAGGGTAGTGTTGTGCGGGAGGCGTTTGGAGGGTACTGTTGGTCCCATTTCCGAAATCCCAGTTCCAGGTCTGGATATTCCCGATGCTCTTGTCAAGAAAGATCGCGCTGTCATTGGGACATACCACACCGCTGCTTTCGAAATCGGCCTTCAGCGCATTATCCAACACAATGGTTTGCGAGGAAGTATCGCTGCACACGCCGTTACTAACTATAAGGGTTACCTGCTTATTTCCGAATACTGTGTAGATGGCCTGGGGATTCTGTAGGCTGCTGGTCTGCCCGTTGGCCGGATTCCAGGCCCAGGAATTCACTCCATTCCGTCCATCATGTGCAAAGCTGACGCTGTCGGCCTTGCAGCCCAGGAAGAGTTGATAACTAAAATCCGCCGAGACGGTATCCGCCGCCGCAAAATTCAAAAATGAACCGGCAGGTGTTTGTTGCGCGCAATCGTCAATAAGGGTATTTCCGTCGGAACCATTCACCAGGGTTATTTGATAAATGCCGCTATGCACTATCGGCGCCGCCAACTGAATCGTAATGGTGCTGCTGGTGCCGTTAGTACAGGAGCCCGAAGCCCCCACAATCGAAACAGGATAAGGACCGGTGACTACAAAATCGCTGCCATTGGGCGCGATCGAGTTGCAACGAATGGGTTTACTGAATACCAATTGCAGTGTATTGGGAGAACAGGTGATGGGTGTGATGCTATCCATCGGTGTTGGCTGAAGCGGCAAAATCTGGAAGGGAACATTATCTCCAACTGGAATAATTCTATTGCAATTGTCCAGAATGCTATTGCCGTCTGTGCCAATATTGGCCGTTACTGCATAATTGCCGGGAGTGAGTGGACTGCTGAGCTGAAGCGTCACTTCGTCCATGTCAAAACCAGAGGAACAGGCTGTGGCCGACGCGCCGATAACGTTCGCCATGGCGGGCGTTATGCTAAAATCACTCCCGTTCAAAGCCAGGGAACTGCATTTCATTTTCTTGTTCAGCTTGACCTTTATGATGCTGGCGTCACAGGTGGCTGAGGCCGACAATAATTTGGGTTGTTTAGGATCAGTGATGCTGGCCGTGCCTCCGCCGAATGAAAGTTTGTAACCACTCTGGGAATCCGTAAAATGGCTGATGAGCAATAAATATTCATGTCCCTGTTGCAAAACGGGCATTTGGCTGAAAGGAGGGTGGGTATAACCTGCACATTCAAGAGCAGCGACACCCGCATTGGATGCTCCTGTCAATCCACTGTCGGCGCTCCAATTGCCCACTACGAACAGGGAAGGCTGGCTGTACACATCATCCGGGTTATGTCCTGTAATATCGAATATTTGCCAGTCATAGTCATCCCCGAGATTATTAGGCGTAATCAGGAGGCCGAGTGTTCCGCTACTGAAACAAGTGAATTTATACCAGAATGGATTCTTGTCCGCATAGCTCGCACCATCACTGCAGGCCACTGGTATTGGTTGGGTGCCACAAATAGGAACTGTCAATTGGCTGAAAGTATCGGTGCCGCATACCGGAAAAGCGGTGGAAGGATTCTGACCCAATGTGGTACAGTTTTGTGCCTGCAGCCAGGGATTGCCAAAAAAAATAAGCAGCATGATTATGGGTAGAATTCTTCCTTTCATATTCTGTGGCCCGAAATTAACGATTCTGAATCTTTGCCGGTTTTCTCTTTTGTTACGCAAATCATAAAGTGATAGTTGGGAAAAACTGAAGATTTAGAATCCGCGAACGGCCCCATGAGTTGCTGACCGGTTGATAAATGGTAAAATTGGATGATCCTGATATCCGGCTGATCCGGGACTCGAAAAAGCCAATGAAAATAATTGCTTTTGAAAATTCCTCCAGTGCCCCAAGTAAGGGGAAAATATGAAATTAAGTGTTGGCATATCGATTTCCTATCAGTCTCAAACCCGGATTTCATCGCTCGTTTTGCTTATTCGACGCTTCTTTTTTGGAGATGGTCGCAATTGTAGTAATTAAGAAATTTGGTTGTATAGTTTTACATCAGGTTATTAGCAACATCATCAAATCTTAAAAATTATTTTATGAAAAAGACAACCAATAAAGGAATTCCTGCCGTTAAAACGTATTGGCCCTTCATGGCAATATTATTGACATTGTTGTTTTCAATATCCGGTTTAACCATCCTGCAGGCCAGGGATATTGCAACTGACAAACCTCACACGCCCGCCAAAAATAACTGCTTAAACAATTCTGAGACCCTGAAATCAGATCACGTCAAACCCTGCCCCAGGGAGATGGATCATAGATTTGCATCATCCACAAAATTTAGCGCAATTACCAGATCTACCAATAAAGCAGGTCTCTCCTTCACTGGAAATAGAATATTTCAAATGCAGCCAATACTCCAAATGAGTTTGACTATGCCGGGTTCTGATGAATTGGTGGCGGCAGATCAAGATGTTTCAACCAATTATAAATGGGATCAACTGACTGTATCCATTCTTCCCAGTCAGGATGCTACCCGTCATGCCGACGAAGCCATGAACCAGGAATTTGAGATGAGTCAAAATTGATAAATGCCACTTAGAATCAATCACTGGAAAGGGCGTCATCAAAAGGAAAATATTCCTACGGTTGAATGGGTAAAAACATTAGGGAGCGGTAATCCTGATCTCGTAGATAGAAGGCCAGAGTTTACCGGTGAGGAGTACACGATCATTGGTGGAATCGTAGGCAATTCCATTCATTTCCTGGGCGCCGGCAAATTTTGATTTGGCATCGAGGGTAAGGGAAGAGAGATCAAGCCTGCCAGTCACTTTTCCCTGCTGCGGATCAATTCTTACAATCGTGTTTGTGCCATATACATTCGCATAAATTGATCCCTTCAAATATTCCAATTCATTCAGGTAAAGCACGATTCCTTTGTCATCCGTAACCACCAGCTTTTTAATGGTTTGGAAATTTTCCGGATTTATCCAATAGAGTTTTTCAGATCCATCGCTCATGATCAGGTACTCTCCATCCGTTGTCATTCCCCATCCTTCCTGGCCCGGGAGGTTGAATTCCCCCAGTTTGCGGAAAGTCTTGCCATCGTATATGAAGCCAATTTTGGCGGTATATGTGAGTTGGTACCATTTATCTTTGAGAAAGGCAATTCCTTCTCCCCAATAAATATTCCTGTCCAGTTCCACCTTCGGTTGAATCTTCCCGGTTTTTAAGTCCACTATTCCAAAAAGCGATTGAGTCAGTGGATATTCCTTATTGTACCCGGTGCTTTCAAATAGTTTCCCCTCATGGAATAAGAGACCTTCCGTATATGCATTATTATCATGAGGAAAGATTGCTGAGAGGGTATAGTTGATGTTGGGCACCAACTCAGTGGCTTGTTGGTTTTGGTCATTGCCGGACTTGTCTGAATGGTTGTTGCAGGAAATAGAAAAAGCTAATGAGAGGAGAGGGATCGCAATATTGCGGCAGCGTGGCAACTTACGGTACATGGACTGGTATTTATATATTTTACTCCGAAACCAGTTTTGGCCTGAGTGATATCCCTGGTTAAAATAATGAACCTTAAGAATGGCCCCGGAAAACGGAAGGGAATAATTTGATTCGCATCCGGATTATTCCTGTTTCTATTTGGCGCCGACGGCCTTGTTCACCAGCCCGGCCGCTTCGCTCAGAAGGATGGCGGACTGCACTTTCAACCCGCTTTCTTCTATCAGCTTCTTGGCTTCTTCGGCATTGGTACCCTGGAGCCTGACGATGATGGGCACCTTGATGTCCCCGATGGAATTGTAAGCATCTATAACCCCTTGGGCTACACGATCACATCGCACGATGCCTCCAAAAATATTGATGAGTATCGCTCTTACCTTAGGATCTTTCAGTATGATCCGAAACCCGGCTTCTACCGTTTGCGCATTGGCGCTTCCGCCCACATCCAGGAAATTAGCCGGTTCGCCGCCGCTCAGCTTGATCATGTCCATGGTAGCCATGGCCAGGCCCGCTCCATTCACCATACAGCCTACGTTTCCATCCAGCTTGATAAAATTGAGATTGTATTTATGCGCTTCAACTTCCGTAGGATCCTCTTCGCTGATGTCACGGAGGGCTTCCAGGTCTGAATGACGCATCAGCGCATTGTCATCCAGGTTCATCTTGCAATCTACCGCCATGATTTTTTCATCACTGGTCTTGAACAGGGGATTGATCTCGAGCATGCTGCAATCCAGTTCAACATATGCCTTGTATAAATTAGTAACGAATTTGACGCAATTCTTAAAAGCTTCTCCACCCAAACCCAAATTAAAAGCGATCTTCCTGGCCTGGAAGGGTAGGAGCCCGCCTGAAGGATGAACCCATTCTTTAAAGATCTTATCAGGAGTCTCATGGGCCACCTGTTCAATATCCATGCCTCCTTCGGTACTATACATGAGTACATTCCGCCCCTTGCTGCGATCCATCAGGACGGACAAATAAAATTCCTTCACCTGGTTTTGGCCCGGATAATAAACATCCTGCGCCACCAGCACCTTGCTTACCAATTTTCCTGCAGGACCGGTTTGAACGGTAACCAATGTGCCCCCGATTATCTTACCGGCAATATTCTTGATCTCTTCCGCACTCTTGCCTACGGCCACCCCGCGCTGCTCCGAACCTTTGATCTTTCCTTTCCCGCGGCCACCTGCATGAATCTGTGCTTTCACTACGGCGAAATTATTTCCGTATTGCACTTTCAATTGTTTATAGGCTTCTTCCGCCTTTTCGGGTGTATCAACCGGAATGCCTTCCTGAACGGGAACATTGAATTTCTTAAGTAGTTCTTTGGCCTGGTACTCGTGCAGATTCATCTGGCTAAAATTTTAGCGAAAGTAGCGCAGATTGAGTGAATAGAAAAATCACGCCTGTCTCCAGCGTTCCTGCATGGTATTAACCGGGAGTAGATTTATCCGGATCTCATAATCATTTTAATTTAATAGTATACCTATGAATCAGTGAGTGTCAACTTGAATAGCCCGAATAAATGAACTTTCGGTTGCATGACACTGATAGCGTTTTTCAACCTTTGATCACCGGTCTTTTTCCAGCATTCATTTTCTTTACTTTACTTTGCGGCATACAATCTTTTACATGAAATTGGACATACTTGCAATTTCCGTGCATCCCGATGATTCGGAATTGGGTTGCGCCGGAGTATTGATGATGGAAAAGCTGCACGGAAAAAAAATTGGCGTGGTTGATCTCACCCGCGGCGAACTGGGCACCAGGGGAACGCCAGAGATCAGGGCTGAAGAATCCGAAAATGCTGCCAGGATACTGGAACTCGATGCACGGGAAAACCTGGGCATGGCAGATGGTTTCTTTAAGAATGACGAAGAACACCAAAGAAAACTTATTGTTGCCATTCGCAAATACCAGCCGGAAATAATCTTGGGCAATTCACTCGAAGATCGTCACCCGGACCATGGCCGCGCGGGACATTTGATCAGGGACGCGGCTTTTCTGAGTGGACTCTTAAAGGTGGAGACAATGGATGATCAGGGAAATCCTCAATCGCCCTGGAGACCCAAATATGTTTTTCACTATATCCAGGACAGGTATTTTGAGCCCGATTTTGTATATGATATCAGCCCTGTCTTTGAAAGAAAACTCGATTCGGTCAAGGCCTATAGTTCTCAATTTTATTCTGATTCATACAATAGCAATGAACCACAGACCTATATCTCTTCACCCGATTTCCTGAATTCCGTCATTGGCAGGCATGCCATGTTCGGTAAGATGATCGGCGTTGCTTATGCCGAAGGTTTTATCTCCGAAAAAATGATTGGCATCAAAGATTTTGACGCGCTCATCAGGAAGGACACCTAAAGCTGCAGAAATAAGGATCAGGAATTTCTGTTTCTTCCTGCGCCATTTGAAACCAACGTTTCGAATTTCTTTCTGAATTAACGTATTTTCGCTGCTTTATTAACATCATCACAATGGCAAAAGTCAAGGTGGGTTTGATTCAAATGGCTTGCTCTTCCAATAAGCAGGAGAATCTCCAAAAAGCCGTTCTGAAAATAAAGGAAGCGGCTGAGAAAGGGGCGCAGATCATTTGCCTGCAGGAATTATTTGAATCGCTTTATTTCTGCGATGCGGAAGATTACTCCCATTTCCAATTGGCGGAAACGGTTCCTGGTCCCAGTACAGAAATACTCGCCAAATTGGCTGCGGAATTGAAGGTGGTGATCATCGCTTCCTTATTTGAAAAAAGGGCTCAGGGCCTTTATCATAATACCGCCGCCGTTTTAGACGCGGATGGCGCATACTTGGGTAAGTATCGCAAGATGCATATTCCTGATGATCCGGCCTATTATGAGAAATTCTATTTCACTCCGGGTGACCTGGGATACAAAATTTTTGAAACGAAATTTGCGAAGGTCGGTGTTTTGATTTGCTGGGACCAGTGGTATCCTGAAGCTGCAAGGATCACTTCGCTGATGGGGGCCGAAATCCTGTTTTATCCTACGGCAATCGGTTGGGCGAGTTCGCAGGATGAGTCGACCAACAAGGAACAATATGAAGCATGGCAGACCATACAAAGAAGCCATGCCATCGCTAACGGCATTCATGTGGTGAGTGTGAATAGAGTGGGCATAGAGCAAAACGGCGCCATGAAATTCTGGGGAGGATCTTTTGTTTCGAATCCTTTTGGCTCTATTCTTTATGAAGCTTCCCACGAAAAGGAAGAAGTGACAGTGCAGGAGGTTGACACCGGGAAAACAGATCGCTATAGAACGCATTGGCCATTTCTGCGCGACCGCCGCATAGATTCCTATCAACCCATTGTGCAAAGATTTATCGACGAGGATCCGGGCCAATGATCTTTCCTGATCCGGATGGAATGAGAGTTATCAATCAATAATAAAAAACTCCAAATTTGGAACAGGCATCTGAAACAAAAGGCCAGAATATTTCAAATTCGGAACAGCCCGGCAACCCCTCTCCGAAATCACTCGGCTATTATTTCCCCGCTGAATTTGCGAAGCATGAAGCCACCTGGCTAAGCTGGCCGCATAAGGAAGCTTCCTGGCCAGGCAGAATCGACATGATCTATCCCTACTATGCACGCTTTGTAAAAGAACTAAGCCAGGGCGAATTGGTACGCATCAACGTAAATGATGAAGCTATGAAACGATTCGCCATCGCTCAACTTGAGAAAGCCGGTGCTAATATGAATATGATTGAATTTTATTTTCATCCTACCAACGATGCATGGTGCAGGGATCATGGCCCGTCATTCCTGGTAAATCCTCATGCCAGTCCAAAGAAAATTGTCGTTGACTGGAACTATAATGCATGGGGCGGGAAATATCCTCCGTATGACCTGGATGATGAAATTCCGACACTGATTGCCAGACATTTTAATCTGCCCGTGTATTATCCGGGTATCATTATGGAGGGCGGGTCGGTTGATTTCAATGGCAAAGGAACGCTAATCACTTCCACCTGCTGTCTGCTCAATGAAAACAGAAACCCATTGTTGAGTGCCGCCAAAGTAGAAGAATTTCTCAGGGAATTCTATGGAGTGGAACAGGTTTTATGGGTGGATGAGGGAATTGTGGGTGATGATACTGACGGACACATTGATGATACGGTTCGCTTTGTGAATGAAGACACCGTGCTGACTGTGGTGGAAGAGAACATAATGGATGAGAATCATGAATGCCTGCAAAAAAATCTTCGGGACCTGCAAAGAATGCGACTGACGGATGGCCGGCAACTGAATATTATCGAATTGCCCATGCCCGGTGAATTGGTATATGAAGGACAAAGACTACCCGCTTCCTATGCAAATTTCTATATCGCGAATCATGCTGTGATCGTACCTACTTTCCGAACTGACAAAGATGATCGGGCACTCCGGGTCATTCAGGATGCATTCCCGGATCGAAAAGTTATCGGTATTGATTCAACCGAAATCATTTGGGGATTGGGAAGCTTTCATTGCCTCAGTCAGCAGGAACCACTGGTATGAATCTGATGACTGGTCCGGGTGCAGGATGAGGAAAAGAATCAGCTGGTGATGGTCATTGTTTCACCTACTATGGAGACGTTATAAATCCTCAGGTTCGCACTGGCTGGTCCCAATAATACCGCGCCTGATTTGCTGAATTCACTTCCATGCAAGGGGCAAATAAATATTCCCTGACCCGTATTGTAGCCAATGATTGTGCCTTCATGGGTGCATGCGGCCTGCACGGCTGTGAATGAAGATGGATCATTCCCCGCGGCGAGTCTCACGATGATCACGCCACTCTTCACTAATGAATCACCAATATTTTGCAAGGCCGTATTGAGATCCAACGAAAAATTAACTCCTTGTGGCGGGGGTGTTGGGCCGTTAGTTCCGCCTTTTGAACAGGCTGCCAGGCAACCCGTGCATGCCACTGCCAGCGTAATGCCTATGTCTGATAAGAACGATCTTCTATCCATAAGGTTCAGTTTCATCATTTCTTTACGTAGTACGCTTAAATGGGGTTGCTTATTTTGCGAGAAAAAAATTAAGTGGTAATCTTTTTGTTAAAGCTTGCAGGAGACAATGTTGGGTCCTTGTTAAAATTTCCTTAACAGATGTTGGCAGAAATATTTTGCTGTTTTAAAGAAAACCAGGTTCAGGTTTCCAGCCGATGCCTTGAATCGCGGGAAATATTTTCTATGGTCCAGATCACTTTCTTTTCAAATGGGAATTGGCGCACATGGCAATCAGGCTTGTCGCAAATCCTGCAGGAAAAATCAAGACATCCGTCGGCATGGACGAACAATTCAACAGATTCCCCGAATTCCTTTTTTATAATGGCCGACAGCGATTCAATTTCATGGTGCGCTTCTCGGACGGAAAGATACCAGGGAACCGTGAGGTGGCAATCCACATGAAAGATCGATCCATATTTAATGATCCTGACATTGTGGAGATCGATCCAGTTTTGCCGACGATGGTGATTGAGAGAATCCACCATTTTTTGCAGCAAGGCCTTGTCTGCCTCATCCATGATGCCCGCGATGGAGCTTCGCAGGATTTTATAGCCGGTATAGATTATAAAAAGCGCAAAGCCAATGGCCACGGCGCCATCGAGCCATTTTTGATGGGTGATATAAATGAGTATGAGGCCGGCAATGATACCAACGGTTGACCAGGTATCGCTTTGCAGATGCCTGCCGCTGGCCATCAACGCAAGTGAATTATTTCGCCGTCCCACCTTAATGCAATAACTGCCCGCCACATAATTGACGAGGGCAGTTATGCCCACCAGCAAAATGCCAAAGTCAAGACGATTTAATTCGTGGGGATGAACGAAATTATCGATCGCTTCATAAATGATTACAAAGCCAGCAACCAATACCAGGCCGCCTTCTACTGCCGCAGAAAGAAACTCAGCTTTGCCATGACCGTAAGGATGATTTTCATCCCGGGGCTTAGCGGCGATATATAAGCTGTAGAGACTGATGAATCCGGCAATAACATTGACCGTGCTTTCCAGGGCATCGGTAAGGATGGCGACTGATTGGGTAAGCCACCAGGCAATTATTTTCAGAATGAAAAGCAAAACTGCGATGGCAGTCACAAATTTTTGCGTCCTGAAATTGATCTTTGCGCTGTTCAAAAGCTTTGATTAGCTGGCAAAGATATTTTTTATCTTTTTGCCGGGACCAATTATGACTATAAAAATTAAAAAGCTACCTGATGCGGTAGCTTTTCTTCATTACAATTCCTGCGGCGGGAACAATCCCTATTTCTTCGCCTTGTCTTTATTTTCTTTGTATCGCATATCGGGAGTCCCGTTTTTCTTGGCGTGAACTGCCGGCTTAGCGGCTGCCTTATTTTCCTTGTACCTCATGTCTGGAGTGCCGTTTTTCTTGGCGTGTGCGGTTGATGCGGCAGTGGCAGGTGCAGCGGTAGCAGCCGAAGTGGCCGGAGCTGCCGTGGTAGCAGGTTTAGCCATGGCCTTGGTAGTGGTCTTGGCTGCTTTAGCTTTTGGATCTGCGGTCTTGGCGGGAGCGGCTTGGGCAAAAACACCACCTCCCATGAAAAGAATCAATGTTGCAAAGAGTAACTTTTTCATAATTGAATGATTTGAGTTTGTTAGAGCATATTCAATCCCAATTTAGACGAACTTGATTCAATCTGGTGCTAAAATGAAACTGTTAACAAGCGGTTTACAATTTGAAGCCTCGGGTCCGGCTCCCATTCGAAGCCATGGACCTTCTCCTTAAAATTTGTGCTTGAATTATTCTATGCGGGGTATCAAGACAATTACCTTTAGAATTAAGCGATGGGCATGGTCTTTCAATCATTTGCCCATGCTATGCTTGGAAGGTCATCTAAGGTATATGACTCAATTATATATGAACAAGTGTTAGTTTGCTGCCTTAAATCTTATATTTTTGCCTCTTCTAAATCAATGGTTTTATGCATTTTCAACTGAACGAAGAACACCTGATGATTCAAAAGGCAGCCAGGGATTTTGCGATAAACGAATGCCTTCCGGGAGTAATTGAAAGAGACGAACAGCAGAAATTCGCGCGGGACCAGATATTGAAGCTGGCAGAACTGGGGTTTATGGGGATGATGGTGGATAGCAAATATGGAGGAGCCGGAATGGATACCATCTCCTATGTGCTTGCGATGGAAGAGATCAGTAAAGTGGATGCCAGTATCGGCGTATGCATGAGCGTGAATAATAGCCTGGTATGCTGGGGGCTGGACAGCTATGGTAGTGAAGAACAGAAAAAACAATACCTGACCCCGCTGGCACAGGGCAGAAAGAATGGAGAACTCTATATTGGAGCATTCTTGTTGAGTGAGCCCGAAGCTGGTAGCGATGCCACTTCACAGCACACCATTGCGGATGATAAAGGTGATTATTATTTGTTGAATGGAACAAAGAACTGGATCACCAACGGAAATAGCGCGAGCGTTTACCTGGTGATGGCCCAGACTGATCCTTCCAAAGGTAGCAAGGGAATTAATACCCTGATCGTGGAAAAAAATTGGCCCGGCGTGACCGTTGGCGCCAAGGAAAATAAATTGGGCATCCGCGGCAGCGATACGCATAGCATCATGTTCCAGGATGTAAAAGTGCCCAAGTCAAACCGGATCGGGGACGATGGATTTGGATTCAGCTTTGCCATGAGAACCCTGTCGGGTGGTCGCATTGGCATCGCTGCGCAAGCCCTTGGCATCGCAAGTGGGGCCTACGAAAGATCGCTGCAATATTCAAAAGAACGCAAAACTTTCGGTAAGGAAATCGCACATCACCAGGCTATCCAGTTCAAACTGGCGGATATGGCCACGCGTATTGAAGCAGCCAGGCTCTTATGCCTGCGGTCCGCCTGGGAAAAAGATCTTGGCAGGGACTATACTCTTAGTAGTTCCATGGCAAAGGTCTTTGCTTCTGAAACGGCCATGTGGGTCAGCACCGAAGCCGTACAGATCCACGGGGGTTATGGTTATGTGAAAGAATACCATGTGGAGAGAATGATGCGCGACGCCAAGATCACCCAGATTTACGAGGGTACCAGCGAAGTGCAACGCATCGTTATCAGCCGTGCCATCCTGAAATGAACCGATTCACTAGCTTCTCTAAATATTAATGGAAGAAATTACAGCAATGGGATGACCTGAAAGCTTTGGAAATCCAGACCAGGAATATGGCGATCAATAAAGAAAAATATTTTGAATTACTGAGTGAACTGGCCCTCTGTCACGGGAGTCTTGTGGCAGTTTCAAAGACGAAACCAGTGGAAGACATACTCGCTTTGCATGAATTAGGTCAGTTGGATTTTGGCGAGAACTACGTTCAGGAAATGAAAGAAAAGCGGGACCTCCTCCCTCAAGATATCCACTGGCATTTTATCGGTCACCTGCAGTCCAATAAAGTGAAACAGATTGCGCCCTTTGTGCACCTGATCCATGGGATCGATAGTCTGAAGCTGATGAAGGAAACCGACCGGCAGGCTAAAAAAAATGACAGGATCATCGACATTTTATTGCAGGTGCATATAGCAAGGGAATCCACCAAATTTGGGATGGATGAAACTGAATTGGCCGAAGCGATGGATGCAGCTCCTGAATTTCAGAACCTGCGCGTTTCGGGACTGATGGGCATGGCTTCTTTTTCAGAAGACCAGGATTTGGTGCGTACTGAATTCAGATATCTGAAATCATTGTTTGATAAATACGCTATGAATGCAGGTGAGGGGCCCGAAGTTTCCTCTTTCAGAACACTGTCAATGGGAATGAGTGATGATTATAAGATCGCATTGCAGGAGGGAGCTAATATGATTCGCATTGGCAGTTTAATATTTGGGGCCAGGGAGAAAACCGATTAATCTTCAGAACAAAATCTTTCCGGGGCTTGAGTAATACGAAAGTTTCTTTTATCGGCCAGCAAATACACCAATATCCAATATCATGAATCTTATCCTTTATATTCCCCGAATACCGACCGGAGCTCATCTGCAATTTCTCCCAGCGTACAATAATGCTCCACGGCTTCGATCACTGTGGGCATGATATTTTCGCCGTTCACTGCTTTATCATGCAGAGCCTGGAGGCTTTTCCGCACTTCTGATGAGGAACGCCTGGCTTTTAATGCCTTTAATTTTTCCGTCTGAATGAGCCTGATATGGTCGTCAACCCTGAAGCCAGGTGTAGGTGCCTTTGCCTCGGAGATGAATTTATTCACGCCTATAATGATCTTTTCGCCTTTTTCCATCTCTCTTTGAAACTTATAAGCGCTTCTTGCAATTTCATTCTGAAGAAATCCCTGCTCGATGGCTATCACGCTGCCTCCCAGGCCGTCTATTTTATCCATGATGTGGCTGGCCGCTCCTTCCATTTCTTTTGTGAGTGTCTCCACAAAGAATGAGCCACCCAGTGGGTCGGCGGTATCCGCTACGCCGCTTTCGAATGCTACGATCTGTTGGGTACGCAGGGCGATCCTGGCCGCTTCTTCGGTGGGCAGGCTCATCGCTTCATCGTAGCCGTTAGTGTGCAGGGACTGTGTGCCACCCAGCACGGCCGCCAGAGTTTGTAGGGTCACCCGGCTGATATTGTTGAGAGGCTGTTGGGCCGTGAGCGTGCTGCCCGCGGTCTGGGCATGAAAACGGAGCATCATCGCGCCTGGTTCGGTGGCGCCAAGTTCCTGCATGATCCTGGCCCACATGCGCCGCGCCGCGCGGAATTTGGCGACTTCTTCAAAAAGATTGTTGTGTGCGTTGAAGAAGAAAGAAAGCCTTTTCCCGAATACATTGATGTCCAGGCCACGTTCCACGGCCGCCTTCACATAGGCTTTCCCGTTACTTAGTGTGAAAGCCAGTTCCTGCGCAGCGGTGCTCCCTGCCTCACGGATATGATAACCCGAAATTGAGATGGTGTTCCATTTGGGCAATTCCGCAGCGCACCATTCAAAAATATCAGTGATGACGCGCATAGATGGCTGGGGCGGATATATATAAGTGCCCCTGGCCGCATATTCTTTGAGGATATCATTCTGGATGGTCCCGCTTATCTTCTTCAGGTCGGCTCCCTGCTGCCTGGCCACCGCCACATACAAGGCTAGCAATATGAATCCCGTGGCATTGATGGTCATGGATGTGGATACCTTTTCGAGAGGGATCCCCCTGAAAAGTTCCTGCATGTCTTCCAGGCTGTCAATCGCCACACCCACTTTACCCACCTCGCCCTCTGCCAGGGGATGATCGCTGTCGTAGCCGATCTGGGTAGGCAGGTCAAAAGCCACGCTGAGTCCCATTACTCCTTGCGACAGCAGGTAATGATATCGTTTATTGCTTTCTTCAGCCGTGCTGAACCCGGCGTATTGCCGCATGGTCCAGAGTTTGCCCCGGTACATGTCGGACTGCACCCCACGGGTAAATGGAAATTGTCCCGGCAGCTCACCTGGAGGGCTGTAATGCTCACTATTAGCCGTGTACAGTTTATGTATCTCAATTCCGCTATCTGTAAAAATCTTCTTTTCCGGCATAATTGTCTGTTTTGCCATTAGACCAGTTGACTGATTCAATCCGGGTTCTGCTATCCTGAAGGGACTAGACCATGAGTTTCTTGGCTTCGAACCTCAATGCTTCCAGCACTATATTATGTAAGGTGGCCTGCGGATCGGCATCCAGCAGTTCAAGGATGCGCTTACTGAGGTCATAACCGCTCGCCCCGGGCGGCAGGCTGCCAGTCAGTTGATGCAAGATAAAAATATTTTGTTCCTTCAGACTGGTGATCGCCTGCCATGCTTCCGCTGAAACATAGAGTTGCTGCGAGAGATTATAATCATATTCATGCTTGATATGATCAACTAAGAGGGCCTGGTATTCGATGGCCGTGAGTCCCTGCGAAGGGATCCTGCTAACCAGGCTCTTCAGTGAAATCCTTTCCGCAAGGATCACCAGGCGTTCATAGGCCTGCAATTGCAGCGGATTGGTGGAATGATTTTGAGGCTTTGGTTCCTTCATGATTTCTTTTTTTTCCTTCAGGTATAGATAAATATAGCTCCCGAAAATTACCGCGAATAAGACCCCAAGGGTAATGAGCATGGTGGTGGTATCCATTATGAACCTGTTTGGTCTCGACAAAAATAAGTGTATTGGTCATACTAATTCCCATAACTTGAATGAATCCCGGGTATCCTTTTTAGGGCAATCTGGTGCCACCTAAATTCTTTGTATTTTTGCATAAACATACAGGCATGGATAATTTGACAATGGAGGCGCCGGTTAGTTTTACCGAAAGGGCAGTGCATGAGATCAGGCGGATCGCGCAAGATGATAATATTGCCGAGAAAGGGCAGTGGCTCAGAATCGGTGTAAAAGGAGGTGGTTGTTCGGGCATGACTTATATATTGGGATTTGACCAAAGGCAGGAAAAAGATGAACTGTTTGAAGTGAATGGAGTCAGTTTCGTCATGAACGGTGCCCATGGAATTTATCTCCAGGGAATGGAAATTGATTGGGAAGATGGCCTGAATTCGCGGGGATTTGTCTTCAATAATCCCAATGCCAGCAAGACCTGTGGTTGCGGGAGTTCATTTGCAGTTTAGGTGAAGGGTTAAAAGATTGCTGTAAGTTTCGAATGAGTACCGCGGGTAATACTTTGAATTGCTTAAAAAAACAGAGATCTATTGTTTCTTCAATGCGGCTTTCCATTTCATTGCCCCGGTGGTATAAGGATCAGATACATACTTTATATCCTGATGGAACTCCATATAAAAGGAATCTCCGGAGAAATTTCCATTACCGTATTCTAACATGTATGAGATCCCCTGATCTGAAACTTTTCTTTGTTTGATGGATAATTTATTTCCTGAAATAGTACCGGTGTCTAAGGAAAGAATGCCCTGGTTCATGACGACTTCCCCTCCATGACCGGTAGGTTCTATGTCAATTGTAATTGACCCGTTGGGGTCAATCAGTCCATCATTGATGTAGAAATTATATGTGCCGGCATATTTACCGGAATGTTTCTGTGCAGCCTCCAGGTCAGATTCTTTTTTGCACGAGATAACAGGCAATAAAAGAATCAACAAAAACGCAAAGGAATTTTTCATATTTTTTGCATTCGGTTTGCCTACAATAGAGCCGAACCTTCTTCGTGGGTGATCGTCGGAATCCCTGAACCCCCGAGAATAATTCAGCGTTTATTAAACAAAATATTCTTTATTCATGATATTCACAAGGCGCCTAAACCGCCGGCTTAGCTTATCATAGGAGGCGAAATTAGCAATGAAATAATAGGACAAATGAACTGCTCTGATGATTTTGAGTACGGGATTTTAAATAATTAGTGGGTCGTGGAGACACGCCCCGCGGCGGAAGAATATTGGTGGCGCATGGGGAAACCCACGGCAGGATCGGTGGGTCGTGAAGACACAACCCAGGGCGGAATGGAAAAAGCCCCGCCAATCGGCAGGGCCTGAATAATTATCGAAAGAAATTCATCAATGCGTCACGGCCGGTTTGGCTTTTCCAGCCGGTGATGGCTTGGTCTCTTCTCTATGCATGCCGAACGGCTTGTCTTTTGCAAAATCAAGCAGGATCGGCGCGGCAACGAAAATTGAAGAGTAGGTACCCGTGAGCACACCTACCAGCATCGCGAATGAGAATCCCCTTGTGACCTCACCTCCAAAAATGAAGAGGATCAACAAAGCGAGGAATACCGTCATGGATGTCATGATGGTTCGACTCAGGGTATCATTGATTGCGCTGTTGATTATCTTCTCTTTGCTCTCACCTTTCATGGTCTTGCCATATTCACGAATACGGTCAAACACGATCACCGTATCATTCATGGAGAAACCAATCACGGTCAGGATGGCCGCGATGAAGTGCTGGTCAATCTCCAGCGGGAAAGGCATTATCCCCTTGAAATAGGAGAACACCGCGAGGGTTACAAGCACGTCGTGCAAAAGTGAAAGTATGGTACCCAGCGAAAATCTCCAGTCCCGGAAACGGATGAATATGTAAAGGAAGATCATGATCAACGCGTAAATGGTCGCTTTGACCGCGCCTCTCTTTAGATCATCAGAAATGGAAGGCTGAACCGTCTGCGAGGCTCCCAGGTGCAGTTTCCTGAAATCGGCGTAGGACACATTTGCTCCCAGGAAGGGCTTCAGCCCATCATACAAGGTTGCTTCCACAAGCGAATCGGCCGTTCTGGAAGAATTCTCCTTCTGGAATGAAGTGGTGATATTCAATGTTCGGGTATCCCCGACCGTTTTGATAACCGGATAATCCCCGAATTTGGCATGCAGCGCATTGAGGAGTTGCGTATTCTGCTGGGGCTGGTCAAAATGAATGGTATAACTCCGTCCTCCTTTGTATTCCACGCCCTCTTCGAATCCGTTGAAATAAGTGCCGATACCCAGGATCAGCACCACTACCGAAATGCCATAGGCAATCCTGCGGTATTTGGTGAAAGGGAAATGGGCTTTCTTGAAAATTAATTTTGAGAGTTTCGTGAAATATTCGAAGTGCCTTCCTTTCTTGGTTGTCCACCATTCGCTGATCAGCCTCGCCACCAGGATTCCGCAGAACAGGTTCAGCAAGATCGCGATGATCTGTGTGGTAGCGAATCCCCTTATGGGGCCCACTCCAAAACCATAGAGGATCAGCGCGGTCAATAATGTGGTAACGTGGGCATCCAGAATGGGAGGAAGGGATCTGTTATAACCGTGGTCCACCGCCAGGGCATAACTTCTGCCCCAACTGATCTCTTCCTTGATACGCTCGAAGATGATAACGTTTGTGTCAACCGCCATACCAATCGCCAGCACCAGGCCGGCAATACCCGCCGCGGTGAGGGTGGCGCCCAGGGCGCTCAGCACACCGATGGTGAAAAGAATATTTAGCACCAGCGCAATATTGGCCACCCAGCCGCTGGTATTATAATACAATAACATCAGGCCGAATATCACCACAAAGGAAATGACAAATGCCATGGCCCCACCGCGGATCGCTTCTCTGCCGAGTGTTGGCCCTACTACCTGCCCCCCAACGATCCTGGCAGGCGCGGGCAGCCTGCCCGATTGCAGAATATTGGCTAGGTCAGAAGCTTCTTCCACAGTAAAACTTCCCGAAATCTGTGATCTTCCGTCGAGTATCGGATTGATCACATTCGGCGCGGAATAAACCAGGTTATCCAACACAATCGCGATTGGCTTGTTTACATTAGCACTGGTAAGATCGCCCCATTTCTTGGCTCCCTGCTTGGTCATGTTCAGTGAAACAGCCGGCCTGCCGCGCTCATCATAACTCAGTGTGGCCTCTTCCACGTCATCGCCTTCGAGTGGCGCCTTGTCAGTGCCTTCATTTGTCTTTATGGCAAAAAGCGGAATAAAATCTTTTCTTGCATTCTCTCCTTTGGGCGGAATCCCATATAAAAACCTTACTGTAGATGGAAAAGCGTTCTTCACCACATCCAGGTTAAGATATTCATCTAGCTGTGAACTGTCTTTTTCCTGCACATAGGCTATGGCGGGATCGCCCTGGGGAGGAGATACCAGTAAATTCTTAAAACTGGCCACAACCGCCTGTTGCGTTTTATTGCTTTGAACCTTGGTGGCGGTGTCTTTGTTCAGCAAGGCAGAGAGACTGCCGGTCTTTGTAGTATCCGTGCCAGTCTTTGCAGCCACCTGAGAACTGTCCACTACATGGGTAGTATCCACATTCTTCCTTACTCCACTATAATAATTCTTCAGAGCTTCTTCCGCAGCAGTGAAATTCGTACTCAAATCGTTGGCACGATAAACTTCCCAGAACTGCAGGTTAGCTGCAGCCTGCAATATTTTGCGAACTCTTTCAGGATCGTCCTTAACGCCTGGCAATTCTACACTGATAATAGCTTTTTGTGGATCAGGATTGATATTTGCCTGTGCCACTCCAAACTGATCAATACGTTTGGTTATTACGCGGGCCGTATTGTCGAAAGCCTCCTTGGCCAGGGCCCTGATCATGGCGATGACCTGGTCGTCGGAATCTTCGATCTTGATATTGCGTTGTCCCGAATTTGCAAAAATGGCCGAGAGCTTGCCACCCGGGTTGACCTCTTTATAGGCCTGGGCAAAGAGAGTGACATAGTCGGAGCCGCTGGTGGCTTTGCGCTGTGTTGCCAAATCCAGAGCCTTGTTGAGTGCGGGATCTTTGGGATTATTAGAGATGGATTTCAGCAATTCCTGTAATTCCACTTCAAGAATGACACTCATTCCACCCTGTAGGTCCAGACCCAGGTTCAGTTCTTGTTCCTTGGCTTTTTGGTAAGAGATAGAACCCGTGATCCCATAAGTAAGGGTTTTTTCTTTGGTGCTGTCGAGCACGCGACGAAGATGGATCTTGTAAGCAGAATCCTTAGTTTCCTGACTGCTATTGGCAAAATTGGAGCTGACCCAGTTCCTGGTGCTCTTTTCCATCTTACTCTCGTGGTTTTGCACGACCCAGGTAAAATGCAGTTGGTAAACGGATATCAGGATCAAGGCAATCGCGAAAAATCTAACCAATCCTTTCAGTTGCATATAAATGCGGTTTACGAAAAAATTTTAATAAGGGCAGCAAAGATAGGGGTTTCAACGTGAATTTATGTCAGAAAAAGGGTCGATCAGGCCCGATTCCTTGTCCTCATTCGGTCGCCCCTCCCCTGGTAGGGACATGTTGTGAATCAGATTTGAAACCCTGGAACAAAGTGGGTCAAATAAGAATAATCCGGAGGATAAGAATGCAGATAAAGAGGCGCCTATGATTCACTTGTTCCGGAGCACTAACATATATTTGGTATTTTTATTTTTCTTAGGTCTATCTCATGGTAAAAAAGAAACCGATCATCCTGCCCGGCCATCCGGGTTTGTTTTTTCGATATCTGTTGTTTTTGTTTTTGATTTTTGAATGCGCCTGTTCGCCTTCAAAAAAAATGGCAAAGACCCTTCCTGCCGCGGTTCCTGCAGCGGATACCCTGCGGGCTAAGACCGCTCCTCTTCCTGAAAAAAAGAATGAATCGGTCAAAACGGATCCATTCCTTGAAGATCTGCTGAAACAATATCCGCAATACTTCGATTCCATCCTGCAGAACAGGGATGCCATGCGGGTACAGATCATCTATACTCAGATCGACCGTGGCGCAAACAATATTCCTCGTTTCAGGAATTATTTTTTTAATGTGAATGAGGATCAATATTTCTATCCCGCTTCAACCGTTAAACTGCCAATTGCCGCATTGGCCCTTCAAAAAATCCATGAGCTAGGGATCGCGGGGCTGGATAGAAAAACTACTATGATCACGGAAAGCGCCTACAGCGGACAGTCAGCGGTTTACCAGGACCCCACCGCGCCCGATGGCCGACCCAGTCTGGAACAATATATCAGAAAAATATTCCTGATCAGCGACAACGATGCGTTCAACCGTCTCTATGAATTTTTGGGGCAGGAATATATAAATGATCAGTTACACAAGATGGGATATTCCGAAGCACAGATCATGCATCGACTGGAACTGACGATGACCGGAGATGAAAACCGGCACACCAATCCCGTTCAATTTCGGGATAGCTCCAACCTCATCATTTATGATCAGGCTGCTCAATATAATGAAGCTTCATTTCCCGGCCGGAACGATTTCCTTGGGGCAGGCTTCTATAGGAACGATTCTCTGATTGGCGGACCCATGGATTTTTCGCGTAAAAATCACATCGGGCTTGAATCCCTGCACAATATTCTGCGAAGCATATTATTCCCACGGTCAGTAGGAGCCGGACAGCGTTTTGATATTTCCAATGAAGACTACCAATTTCTGAAACAGTATATGTCTGAATGGCCCAGAGAATCGAATAGTCCCTCATACGATTCCAATTATTACGATGCCTATTGTAAATTCATTTTACTAGGTTCGGATAAAGACAATCCTTCCCCTGCCAATATCAGGATATTCAATAAGGTGGGAGACGCTTATGGATTTCTATTGGATATTGCCTATGTGGCGGATTTTGCCAATAAGGTCGAATTCATGCTCAGCGCAGTAATCTATTGCAATAAGGACGGAATAATTAATGACGACCACTATGATTATGAAGAATTGGGTTATCCCTTCATGAAACGGCTGGGTGAGGTAATATATGATTATGAACTTAAGCGGAACAGGAAACATCCACCTGATCTTTCGGAATTTCAAATCAAATACAACTGAATGGATCTGCCCATTCATGCTGAGCTGAATAAACGAGCTACAGGAGCTTGCAGATTCTTGATCGAAAATTGTAGCTTTGCTGGCTTTTCCATAATCCATCCAACAATAAAAATAATACGATGCAACTTTCGTCGAGATTACAGAAATTCAATGAGCCTGAAACCCTGAAAATGGCGAAACTGGGACGTGAATTGAGAGCCAAGGGTGTTGACGTAATTGACCTGAGCCTGGGAGAACCCGATTTTGATACACCCCAGCATATTAAGGATTTTGCCAAGAAAGCGATTGATGATAACTGGAGCCACTATACGCCGGTGGCCGGATACGCGGACCTACGAGAAGCCATTTGTCTGAAATTGAAAAGAGATAATAACCTGGTCTATAAGCCTGAAAACATCCTCGTCTCCACCGGGGCGAAACAAAGCCTGGCAAACGTGATACTTGCCATGGTGGACGAAGGCGATGAAGTTATTATTCCCACTCCTTTTTGGGTAACTTATTCCGAACTGGTCAGACTGGCTGACGGGAAACCGGTTTTCATCAGGAGTAGCATCGAGAGTAAATACAAGATCAGTCCTGCCCAATTGGAGCAGGCTATCACCAAGCGGTCGAAATTGTTCATGTTCTCCTCGCCCTGTAATCCATCGGGTGCCGTGTATAGCAGGAAGGAGCTCGAAGGACTGGTGGAAGTGTTTCGGAAATATCCCGACTTATATATCATCTCCGACGAAATATATGAATACATCAATTATGTAGGTAAGCACGAAAGCATCGCGCAGTTTCCCGACATTAAGGATCGTGTGATACTCGTGAACGGATTGAGCAAGGGCTTTGCCATGACCGGATGGAGATTGGGATATATTGCTGCCGATCCCGTTATTGTAAAAGGAACCGAAAAATTGCAGGGCCAGTTTACGAGTGGAACCAGTTCCATCACCCAAAGGGCCGCGATCATGGCGCTGACGGGAAACCTGGATCCATCTTTTTCGATGGTTAAGGAATTCACTAAACGGCGTAAGCGCATACTCCACCTGCTGAAAGAAATTCCAGGTATCGAATGTTCAGAGCCCGAAGGAGCTTTTTATGTGTTTCCTAAAGTGGATAAATATTTCGGCAAAAAATATGACTCGCAAACAATGGCCAACGCTGATGATCTGTGCATGTACCTCTTGAATACGGCCCATGTTTCAACGGTGACAGGAACGGCATTCGGCGAACCCACCTGTATCAGGTTGTCTTTTGCCAACAGCATGCAGAATATTGAAAAAGCGATGCAGCGTATCAAAGATGCATTGGCAGCATTAAAATAAATCGTACAGTTTAGAGAATAACAAAGGCTCTGCTGAAAAGCGGGGCCTTGCTGACTATGGTGTGTCAGGATTACCAGTCAGCCTCATTGTAATACTAAAGGCCGGTCCAGGCTCAGGATTTTTTCCAGGCTGAGGAGTCTGAGAAAATACAATCCGCTGCCCATTTGCGATTGCCTGTTAAGAACTAATCTGGTATTTGCTTGGGTTAGGGTGATTGATTTCTGCATTATCAATTGTCCGGAAATATTGATCAGTTGCAATTCATACCTGCCTGGATGGAGGCCGTTCAGTTGCAATATGAAATGATCTCTTACAGGGTTGGGATATATAGCCATTTGTTCTGAATAGGATTTCCAGTCGAGCCACTTGATATCACTAAGTGAAAATTGTCCGTCGATGTCTATTTCTTTCAGGCGATAATAATTTCTACCGGGCGCAGGGTTGTACTGCGTGTAGCCATAGGATCGGGTGGTATTGGAATTTCCGGCCGCGGCCACGGAAGCAATATCCGACCAGTCAGTTCCATTTCCGGAATATTGAATAATGAATTGGGCTGAGTTTTGTTCCTGGGCCGTATTCCAGCTCAGGTGAATATGATCACCTTCCGCGTTCACCGAAAAATCCAGGAGACTTACCGGCAATATCGTACAGTAAAATCCGCTGATGATTGAGCTGGGAAAAATATTTCCCGAGGAGCTCACTAATGAACCGGCATTGCCCGGAACTGAACCATAGTCAAGAGAGGCCAGGTTCATAGAGTTGTTATTGCCGGGACCGGGACCTGATTGCCCATTCAATCCTCCTGCAATGGTAGAAGAGGCGAGTGTGCCATTTGTATAGATAAAACCTCCGCCACCGCCGCCGCCTGGTCCGTGCTGTCCATAATAATTGCTTCCACCTTTTCCGCCCTTAACCGAAGCTGTTATGCCAGTGATTCCTGCACCGTTATTTGTAAAAAGCAAAAGGCTCCCGCCCCCTCCGCCACCACCGCCAGCATCAGTATGGCCGGCTGTAGCTCCGGAATTTACCAGGTTCAAAGCATCGGCTCCATTAGCTGAAATGGTTCCGGCTCCACTTATGGTATTCGCATTGACAATGATGATTCCTCCTCCCACGGCGCCGCTTGATTCCAGGGCATTCGTACTGGCGGAATTATTGGCCGTGCCTGCGCCGCCACCGCCTCCCATCACGATCCGGGAAACACTGGCCTGGCCAAACAAGAAGCCGCCTCTTCCTCCGTTTTCGGTTGTGTTGGGGGTTCCCGGTGTACCACTCCATCCCCATCCGGCTTTTCCTCCGGCCCCCGCATTGCCCCCGCCACCGCCACCGGTATTATATTGATTATCGGCTGAGGTTGAAGGAGTCGGTTTATTATCTGTTCCACCTCCTCCCGCATTTCCCGGAGCGCCTTTGCCAAAGCTTCCGTTCGGGTATCCCTCAGCAGCATTGGTGACCACCGATGCGCCGTTGTAAACGTATTTGGGTGTGCCTGATATGCCTTCGCCTTTTGACGCGTGCGCAGTAACCGATGAGAGGTACCTGTAAATATTAACCGAACCTGCATCAGTAGTTCCGGTGTATTGTATGCCGCCACCTCCCCTGAATCCCTTGCTGTCAGCGGAAATACTGAATCCCGCCATGGTAAGCGTCTGTTTCACATCAAGGGCGCTTATTCCGCCAACAGCTCCGTTCCATCCCGGCGTGGAGATATTACCGCTCAATGTGCAATTCAGATATTGGAGTACTTTGATCACCTGGTACCGGTATTGTCCGGCCGTGGCCGTGGCATTGGCATAGAGATAGGTGTTCTTAACGGTCTGGCTAAGATTCAGGGTTCCGCCGGCCGCGGCCGTGACATTTGTCCCCGCAGCTGCTACTGCATATTCATAATATCCCGCTTCAAGATTGGCGTTATTCAGGTAACCACCTTCTGCGCCTGAGTTGGAGCCATAGTTCGCATCGTTGGTACCGCTGATATCGGTTCCCTGCATCTGGGCGATCAATACCAGGTCTCCAGGGCTGATGCCGGTAGTTCCGGAGCTTGCAACGATCCCCGCCGCTCCGAGGCTAATGGAATTTGTGACATTCTTTGTGAGTGTGAAGCTGGCTGCGACCGGCGAATAATAAGTATTAGGATTGTAATTCAGGCCCACGATATTCCCGTCTTTTCCGGGCTGGGCGCATTGGCTTTTGAGGAGGGTGGAGTAGGTACATAAAAACAACAGTGCCAGGGCAAAGGCATAAAATTGTTTCATTAGAATTGAATTTGATGGGTTAGATTCTTGTCCAAAAATAATAGTATAAGTGTTTACTTGTATAGATTTATACAAGTTTCTATGTATTTTTTTTGGAGAGTGAAGCTGGAGGGCTCAGGCCTCGCCTCCAAATCCTGAATTTTGATGCTTCTAATCCAAGAAAACTGAAGAGGCCTCACCCTAAATGGGTCATTCCGGGCCTCAATCAGGCAATGGTTTTTGTATGCCAATGGGCTTTCCTCTGGATCAACGAATCCGGGAAAAGATGGATTATTTGAATACTTTTAAGCAAAGGCTTTTCCCAACATGAAAAATCTCCTCTCATTTTTTGTATGCATCCTGGCCATCCATTTTGTATCTGGCGGAAGAATTTATTCTCAGTCGTTGGTAGTTCAAACTATAGTGCAGAATACTTCGGCTCAAAAGATGAAGCCGATTTTCAACGGACGGAATCTGAATGGCTGGTATAGTTTTCTCAGGAGCAAGGGGAAAAACAATGATCCTGAAGGAATATTCAGAGTGGAGGATGGAATGCTGCATATTTCGGGAAAGGAATTTGGCTATATCTGCACAGAAAAAATTTACAGAGATTTCCGTCTGGCCGTAGAATTCAAATGGGGTGAAAAAAGGTATGCACCCAGAGATACTTCAAAAAGAGACAACGGGATACTCTATTTTGTTCCTGCGAACACGAAGGATACGGTCTGGCCGAGATCCATCGAATGTCAGATCCAGGAAGGTGATGTAGGCGATTTCTGGATGGTGGACAGTACTACCATCGTGGTGGATGGCCAGCGCAGTATTCCCAAGGATTATTGCAGGGTAGTGAAAAAGAAGGATGCTGAAAACCCAAGCGGTGAATGGAACCGGGTGGAAGTGATCGCTTATCACGGGCAACTCATCTACCTGGTGAACGGCGTCATAGTGAATCAGGCGGAATCACCCAGCCTTCATGAAGGCAGAATTATCATCCAGTCGGAAGGCGCCGAAATTTATTACCGGAAAATAGAGGTGGCGGCATTGAAATGAAGCCAATGAGGCAAAAAACTCAGTGGCTGGATTTCTCCTGCCTGACCTCGCAGGAAAATACACCCTGCATTTGAGTCTTCCCTTATTATTTCAATTTCTTTTGAAGGGCTTTTTCGATCTCATCCAGGAATTCTTCGGTGTACAGGTAGTGTTCACCGTGATTAACCTTATTCCCATGTATGCTAATGGCCAGGTCCTTGGTCATTTTGCCACTTTCCACGGTCTCGATACAAACGGCTTCAAGCGCATTCGTGAAATCTATCAGTTTCTGGTTGCCGTCGAGTTTGCCACGAAAGGCCAGGCCTCTTGTCCATGCGAAAATAGATGCTATGGGATTCGTGCTGGTGGGTTTTCCTGCCTGGTAGGCCCGATAGTGCCGGGTAACCGTGCCGTGTGCCGCTTCAGCCTCCAGGGTCTTGCCATCGGGAGTGATAAGCACTGAAGTCATCAGGCCCAGAGATCCGAAGCCCTGAGCGATAGTATCACTCTGCACATCGCCGTCGTAATTCTTGCAGGCCCAAACAAAATTTCCATTCCATTTCAGCGCGCTGGCTACCATATCGTCAATTAGCCGATGCTCATAAGTGATACCTGCAGCCTCAAACTGTTGTTTGAATTCCTTGTCATATATTTCCTGGAAAATATCCTTGAATCGTCCGTCATATTTTTTTAGGATGGTGTTTTTGGTGGAAAGATACAGGGGCCATTTCTTACTGAGTGCCATATTGAAACAGCTTTTGGCAAATCCCCTGATACTCTCGTCGATATTATACATGGCCATGGCCACTCCGTCCCCCTTGAAATTGTAAACTTCAAATACCTGCGGGGCCGAACCATCTTCGGGAGTGAAGGTCATCGTGAGTTTCCCTTTTCCCTTGATAACGGTGTCCGTTGCACGATATTGGTCTCCGAAGGCATGACGCCCCACAATGATCGGCGCGGTCCAGTTCACAACCAGTCGCGGCACATTCTTCATCACGATGGGCTCGCGGAATACGGTCCCGTCCAGGATATTCCTTATCGTACCATTGGGACTCTTCCACATTTGTTTAAGATTGAATTCCTTTACCCTGGCTTCATCGGGCGTGATGGTGGCGCATTTGATACCGACGCCATACTGTTTGATCGCATTGGCGGCTTCAATGGTCACCTGGTCATTGGTCTGATCTCGGTGTTCAATACCAAGGTCATAATATTTGATATCAATTTCCAGATAGGGAAGAATCAGCTTTTCCTTGATGAATTTCCATATGATGCGGGTCATCTCATCTCCATCCAGCTCCACAACCGGGTTTGCCACTTTGATTTTCTCTGCCATGTTGGATTTTTTTGAATGTTTGTCAATTTATGGGACAGCAAATGTAATTAGGAAATAATAATTTGGAATTAATTATGCAGAAAATGAAAACGGGGGCCAGGGAATGGCCCCGAGCCTGTCAACTGCGGTCTATACATGTACTACCAAGACGGGTATCCTGAGTTCATGTCGTACGGTATCTACTGTCTGACCGTGTATAAAGTCCTGTAATCCCCTATGGCCGTGGGCTCCGATCACCAACATATCAGCCTTTTCTTCTTTCACAATCCTTACAATTTCCCGGGCTCTCTGATGGAATCCCAGTCTATATTCTGCCTTGAAGCCCCTGTTCAAAAGTAATTGTCTATATGTTTCGAGTTGTTCTTCGTCCTTTTGAGTTTCATAATCATCAGTTTCCCTTCCCAATAATCTTGCGCCCGCACTTTCCACAATATGGATCAGCAGATATATGGCGCCTGTACCACCCTGCGCGACGGCATGCGAAAGAATTCTCTGGTCCTTTTCGCCGAATTCCAAAGCAACGGCAATCTTATTGAAAGTAGGGATATTGAGGGTCAATTGCTTTTCCACGGCTGGGTGAATTGTAATGGAAGCTAGTTCTTTTTGTTTTGCAAATAGTGGTTGCAGGCCGATATAGAGCAGTACACCTGCAAAAAAACCGCCGGCTGTGAGCAACAGGATCTTCAGGAAGAGATTCCCGGGTTGGGCAAAGAATTCCATTGCCTGACCCACCACCATACGAATATTGAGGTACACCAGAACACCGGCAATAGACCAGGCCAGGATTTTGGTGAGTGGCTTGATCGCGAAATTTCCCATTTTCTGTTTGTCACTCACAAAATGAATGAGTGGAATGATGGCGAATCCCAATTGAAGGCTCAATATGACCTGGCTCAATACCAGAAGGGCGTCAACTTTTTCATCTCCATACAAACCAATTACGATCAAGGCGGGCACAATGGCGAGAAGACGTGTGATCAATCTTCTGAGCCAGGGGTTGATCCTGAGCCTCAGGTATCCTTCCATCACAATTTGTCCCGCAAGCGTACCCGTTATGGTGGAGCTTTGTCCGGACGCGATAAGCGCCACGGCAAATAATTTGGAAGCTAATGCCGATCCCAGCAGGGGCGAGAGTAATTTGTGGGCATCTTCAATCCTTGCCACTTCAGTTCTGCCGCTGGTAAAGAAAACGGCCGCGGCCATAATCAATATGCCCGCGTTCACCAGGAATGCCAGGTTAAGCGCGATGGTTGTATCTACGGTATTCAGGCGTAAGGCATTGCGGATGCTTTTGTCATCTTTTTTGATCTTACGGGTCTGCACAAGCGCAGAATGCAAATATAGATTGTGGGGCATCACGGTTGCTCCGATGATGCCGATGGCTATATAGAGCGCCTCATCATTAGGCAGACTGGGAATGAACCCACGGGCCACGTCGGTCAGGTTGGGCCTGGCCCAGACTATTTCAACCAGGAAAGACGTGCCGATAATGGCCACCAGTGCTATGATGAATGCTTCCATCTTGCGCATTCCCAGCTTCTGCAGGTAGAGCAGCAGAAAAGTGTCCAGCACCGTGATCGCAACTCCCCAGATCAATGGAATGCCAGTCAGCAGGTGGAGGCCAATAGCCATGCCCAACACTTCAGCCAGGTCACAGGCGGCGATGGCAATTTCTGCCAGGATATATAGTACAAAATTCAGATACTTCGGATAGGCTTCATGGTTGGCCTGCGCCAGGTCTCTTCCCCTCACAATGCCCAGCCTGGCCGAAAGTCCCTGAAGCAAGAGAGCCATCAGGTTACTCATCACCAATACCCAGATCAGCGTATAGCCGAACTTGCTACCCCCAGCCAGGTCGGTGGCCCAATTGCCGGGATCCATATACCCTACGCTTACCAGGTAGGCCGGACCGAAGAAGGGTAGGGCCCTTTTCCACCAGGGATGATGCGGAGCCACGGCGGTTTCAATGCTTTCATGCACTTCCCCCAGCGATGAATCGGTCTTAAGCCTTTCGAGCATATTTTACAAAGATATTTTGTGCCAGCTGTTCGCTGATGGTGAATGATGCCATATTCCTGATTTTTACTTCCAATGAATTGTCAAATCCGAATCTCCTCTTGATCTCCAATTTGGTTCCTATCAGGATATTCCGGTGCCGGAGCAGTTCCAGCATTTCAGAGGATTGACTCCCTACACTACTCACTTCGACCAGGGTATTGAGGGGCAATTTTGTCAAACAAAACTGGCTGCTCGATTGAATTCTGCCCATATTATCAGGGATAGGGTCCCCATGCGGATCAAAACGGGGATGGCCCAGGAATTCATCCAGTTTGTCTATTAGTTTCCTGCTGCTCACATGCTCCAGTTCTTCGGCCACATCATGCACTTCCTCCCATTCGAACTCGAGTATTTCGGCAAGAAAATATTCCCATAGCCGATGTTTGCGGACAATGCCGAGCGCCACTTTCCTGCCTTCAGGGCTCAGTTTAAATCCCTGGTATTTTTCGTAATGAAGTAATTTTTTTGATTTCAGCTTCTTCAGCATGTCCGTTACCGATGCCGGTTTCGTGTCCAGCACATCCGCCAGCTCATTGGTACCCACGGTCTGCACATTGCCCCGCAGGTTATAAATGGCCTTGATATAATTCTCCTCGGTGCTGGAATAGTTCATGATGCTGAAAAATAAATTTAGACAAATCTAAAAAAGTATATGATAATATTAAAATTTTATTTGCATTTGCTTATTCAAAAAGGTTTTATTTTGGGCCTCTAAATCCTGGAATATGCGAAAACCGGTATTGGTATTGCTGGCTTTAGTCTTCCTCCTGGCCTGCAAGAGCAGGAAAAAGACCCTGACTGGTGAAGAGCCTGTGGAAGTGGATGATTTTATTGAATTCTTCCAGGATATCAAACTGCCTTATACCATTGCCGATACCCAGGTCAGCAAAAGGCTCAGCGATTCCCTGCTCATCAGCGCCAAAATATTCAGGCAGTTTATTCCCGATTCGGTCATGGCCAAAGATTTTGGAAAGCAATCAAAGCCAAAATTCTATGCGCTTGGTAAAGTATCGCTTAAAGGAAAGGAAACCTATTTGTTTGTGAAAGCGGCTACTCTGTCCAGACAGGTGGCTTATATCCTCTGCCTGGATGACCAAAAAGTTTTTCGCGCTGGCATGCCCATTGTGAGAAACAATTCCGATAAGAATATTTCACTGATAGGTGGCATGGACAACAAATACACCATCACTACCCGTGAATCCAGAAAGACTCCCGGGGGCACTGTTTATTATAAATTGAACGCCTGGGTCTATAATGATGTGGGCCAGTTCACCCTGATCAAGATTGAATCCAACGAGCCGGTGCGTTTGAAACAGGTTTACAATCCAATTGATAGTCTGCCTAGAAAGAATAGATTTTCCGGTGACTATGTGCAGGATAAGAAGAATTTCGTATCGGTCAGGGACGGCAAGGATGCCAGGAGAATCTTGTTCTTCGCGCATTTTGAAAGATATGGTGAGGAATGCGAAGGCGAACTGAAAGGCGAGGCCCTTTATGTGAAACCTAATGTGGCCCAATACAGGCATGCTGGTGATCCCTGTGTGCTGGAACTGAGTTTCACCAATAACAAACTCACCCTGAGGGAAGAACAGGGCTGTGGAAATCACCGGGGTATCAAATGTTTTTTTGAAGGCAGTTATTGGAAGAAAAAAGAGGCGGTAGTCCGCAAAAAGAAATGAGACCCCAACAAGTGCAGGATGATGGAAGCCTGCTGCAGTTATTCACTCCTTTCACAATCGTAAAACTCAATAAAATGAATCAATCCAGGATCAATATCAGTTCAGGATCACCCTATGAAGATATTGTAGGATATTCGCGTGCCGTAAGAATCGGGAATATAATAGAAGTGGCCGGTACCACGGCCATGGATGGAGACAAAATAATTGGTAGAGGAGATGTTTACGAACAATCTGCATTCATATTCAGAAAAATTGAAAAAGCGTTGCAGGAAGCGGGTGGCGCCTTGAAAGATGTGGTCCGTACCCGGATGTTTGTAACGGATATTTCTCAATGGGAAAAACTCGGCAAGGCTCATGGAGAATGCTTCAAAGAGATTAAGCCGGTGGCTACTATGGTGGAAGTAAAAAACCTGATCAACCCGGAATTATTGGTGGAGATAGAAGTAACAGCCATTGTTTCCTAATGGCAGGTCTGGCACATTTCCACACCACTTTAAACTGTATCAGAAAGAAATATGCTGGTATTCGTTATTGGAGATAATGGAAATAAGGTATCTCCACGGAATTTCCATCATGAATTTGGAAAATGGTTCCCAAAAGAAAAAAGGAGCGGCCTTGATTTCAATCCCTATCCTATTTAAATTTTGAATTCCTGCCTGTCAGATTTCCCACAAGGCGCGAGCCCACCAAAATGCTCCCGCACCATGCTTGCGGTACAAAATTTATCTCACTATGGATAAAATAGAATGATTGGAGACAGGCGGGCCACGCTGAATCATAAAAAGCTTGTTCGATGTAAATTTGACGTTTCTGGCTGCGGGCAAGGGTGTTGGGCCTACTGTGAGATTACCCGGCTCCTGGGCAGGAACAGGGGCCAGCCACATGAAACAAAGTTGATGCGCTCTGTTTTGTAATACTCCCTGGTGAAAAATATTAAATCTTCTTGCGAATGGCATCCACGCCAAGCAAGTCAGGAAGCTGATTCAGACATCGGTATAATAATAACAAATTGAATTCGTTTGAATTTTTCCCGCTATATTGCGGCGGCATTTTAAGGCAAGCAATCGATTTATGAGTTCATTTACTAATTTCAGAGTGCCCTATACTACGATTGATGAGCGGTACTCTAAAAGGGCGGCTTACTTTTCCATGGAGTTTGCCATTCACCAACCTTTGAAGATTTACAGCGGTGGATTGGGTTTTCTCGCCGGCTCGCACCTGCGCAGCGCTTATGAGTTGAAACAGAATTTGATTGGCGTGGGCATCCTTTGGAAATATGGGTACTACGATCAGAGCCGCAACCAGGACCAGACATTGCAGGTGCAATGGAATGAAAAAATTTATAATTTCCTCGAAGATCCGGGAATCAAATTCCAGATCAATATCCACGATCATCCTGTTTGGGTGAAAGCCTATTATCTCAATCCCGATACCTTCAGGAATGCACCGTTGTTCCTACTGAGTACGGACCTCCCGGAAAACGATTATATTTCGCAAACCATCACCCATCGCTTATATGATGCCAATGTCGCCACAAAAGTGGCCCAGTTTATTTTGTTAGGAGTGGGAGGCGCCAAGTTGATGGATGAAATCGGGTTCGATCCTGAAGTTTACCATTTGAATGAAGCGCATGGCGTGTCATCCGTTTTTTATCTCTACAAGAAATTCGGATCGGTGGAGGAAGTAAGAAAACGACTGGTCTTCACCACGCATACACCTGAGGAAGCGGGGAATGAGAAGCATGATATTTTTTTATGTGAAAAGATGGATTATTTCTGTGGAATTCCGATCGATGAGGTCAGAAAGATCACGGGAATCATGGATGATCAGTTCAACCATTCACTGGTGGCCCTCCGCTTTGCACGCATAGCCAACGGCGTGAGCGAATTGCATGGACACGTGAGCAGAGCCATTTGGAGTAAATATGAGGGTACCTGCCCGATCATACATATCACCAATTCGCAGAACTGGCGCTATTGGGCAGACAAGCAATTATATTACGCGATGGATGAGGACGACGAGGAAAAATTTATTGACCGCAAGTGGTACCTGAAGAAAAGAGCTTTTGAAAGAGTGGCCGATCAGTCTGGCAAATTATTTGACCCAAACATATTTACCATTGTATGGGCCAGGCGATTCGCGGGCTACAAGAGAGCCGACCTGTTAACCAGGGACAAAGTGAAATTTGAGGCCCTGGTCCATAACAAGAAATTCCCGGTGCAGATTATTTGGGCGGGGAAACCATATCCCGTGGATTATCCCGCCATCAGTGATTTCAATTACCTCGTGAACCTTAGTAAGCATTATCCCAATGTAGCGGTATGTATTGGCTATGAACTGTGGATGAGCAAACGTCTCAAGCAGTCAGCCGATCTGTGGTTGAACAACCCCCGTGTTCCGAGGGAAGCTTCCGGAACCAGTGGTATGTCAGCCGCCATGAATGGTGCGGTGAATTTATCAACCGACGATGGATGGATACCCGAATTTATTGAACAGGGCCATAATGGTTTTGTAGTGCCCAAGGCGGATTATATGAATATGACCGTGCATGAGCAGGACGATTATGATATGAATAAGATCTATGAAATCCTGAATACCCAGGTCTTGCCGATGTATTACAAGAGACCGGACCTGTGGAGGGAGATCATGAAGAATGCCATGAGGGATATCAGGTTCCGCTTCGATTCCGGCAGGATGGCTGACGAATATTTCAGATTATTGTACAATGCCTGATGATGGCTATTAATTGAAAGCCGTAGCTCCTTAAATTTGGCGAAATGGAATCATACCGGAAATCCCCCGAAGTACGCTGGGCCGACCTGGACCCAAATTTTCATATGCTCCATTCAAAATATTACGACCTGGGCGCCTACGTGAGGATGTGTTTTTTAACGGAGCATGGCATCACGCCAATGGTCATGCAGGAACATCATATCGGACCCATTCTCTTTCGCGAAGAATGCCTATTCAAAAAAGAAATCAAATTCGATGACAGGGTGGAGATTGATTTTGTTATTTGCAAGAGCAAAGAAGATCAATCCAGATGGAGCATGCAGCACCATATTACCATCAACGGCGACACATTGGCGGCCATCATCACTATCGACGGCGCCTGGATGGATACCCAGAAACGCAAACTGGTAAAACCACCCGAATTCTTTGCCTCCGCATTTGAAAAAATTCCCCGCTCCAAAGATTTTACCTGGATCTAGCAAAATGCCTCAATTTTATTTTAGTCGTTGAAATGATCTCTCTTTCTTTGCAACGACTATGCTCAGCCATACAATCAGATTATATAGGAATGCATATAAGGGTCTTTCAAAATCTACCTGGCTGCTTTCTTTGGTGATGCTCATCAACAGGAGCGGAACCATGGTGATACCCTTCATGACCATCTATCTAACCAGTCCTTCCATGGGATATTCCATTGGGCAAGCGGGCATTGCCATGGCTTTTTTTGGATTGGGGGCCATGGCAGGAGGTTTCATTGGAGGGAGGCTAACGGATAAGATCGGGTTTTATCCGGTTCAGGTAATGACCCTCGCCGGTGGCGCCATATTATTTGTGATTCTGGGCCAGATGAAAAGTTTCCCACTTATTTGCCTATTTACATTTCTGTTGAGTATCGTAAATGAATCGTTTAGGCCTGCCAATTCTACCGCGATAGCATATTACAGCCGTGAAGAAAACAGGACGAGATCCTATTCCCTGAATCGTCTGGCGATCAATCTTGGCTGGGCCGTTGGAGGAGCATTGGGCGGAATCTTTGCCAGGATCAATTATACTGTTTTGTTCTGGGTTGATGGCTTCACCAATCTTTGTGCGGCCTTCCTAATGTGGTATTTCCTGAGGGACGCGGCCACAGCCGGTTCCTCACTGGATTTGCGGCCAATGCCAGACAAGGCGAATTCTGCCTATCAGGATAAAAAATATATAGCCTTCATCATTTTGGTTTCTCTTTTTGCCGCTTGCTTTTTCCAAATATTCACTACCCTCAGCGCCTATTACAAGAATGAATTGCATTTCACTGAACCATTCATAGGGATGCTTATGGCCTGCAATGGATTGCTGATTGTGATGATAGAAATGGTCTTGATTTTTCAACTGGAAGGAAGACGAAAGAATACTTATTATATTTCCTGGGGCGTGCTGCTGGTTGGGATTTCATACTTAATGCTGAATATTTTCCGTATCAATCATTGGATGGCTCTTGTTGGCATAGTGATTATAACCTTGGGCGAAATGCTGGCCATGCCCTTCATGAATTCTTTTTGGATAAGCCGCAGCTCTCAGCATAACAGGGGCCAATACGCGGGTCTGTATACCATCGCCTGGGCCGTTGCGCAAACCACCGCGCCACTGGTAGGGGGACAGATCGCCGAACACGGAGGATTCAACTCCTTGTGGTGGTTGGTCGCAGCCACCTGTATCCTGGTTTCTCTTGGTTTCAGACTACTCTTCTGATTTTTTAATGGTCATTACCAGTTACCAAAGGAATATATTTCCGGGTTGAGGAGACTAATTTAGCCTTCGTGGGAAACTTCTTCATGATAACTTTAAATCGATTGTATGAAAAAGTTTACTCACTCCGCATGCCTTCTGAGTTTTTATTTGGTGATGGCGCCCGCAATCGTAAGTCCACAAACCAACTCGACAAATTTATTGAATGCCGATACGAGGGCCGCGGATTCCCTCTATTTTGCGGGACAATGGAAACTGGCGATTCCTGCTTATGAATCGATCCTGGCAAAAAATCCAGGGAGCAGTCTGTGTTTAAACCGACTTGGATTTTCTTATCAAAATACATCTCAATTTGAAAAGGCATTGAAATCTTATCGCAATAGTCTTTCTCACCACCCGCCATCCCAATTGAAGATGGTAGTTCAGTCGCGAATTGCGAGGGTCTATGCTTTATTGGGGGATAAGGCCCAGGCTTTTCTGTGGCTCGACTCATCAGTAAGTAACGGCTACAGCAATTTGCTTGAGTTGGACAGTCTGGATGACTATAATAGTTTGAGGCAGGACAGTCAATTTAAAAACCTGTATGCTGCCGCTTACAAAATCGCCTATCCATGTATGTCAGATGAAAATTCGAGGCAGTTCGATTTCTGGGTGGGAGAATGGAATGTTTATCAGAATGGCAATGCAAATACCATAGTAGGCAAAAGCAGGGTTGCGATCGCTTCGGGAGGCTGTATGATCCTGGAAAACTGGACTTCATTGGTAGGATCTCATAATGGCAAGAGCATGAATTATTTCGATCCTCAGAAAGGAAATTGGGAGCAACTCTGGATTGGGTCGGAAGGTGGCTCGCAGGTAGTGCACCATTTTGTCAAAGGCGAATATAATGATGGCGCCATGAGATTTGAATTTTCCGGGTCGGATAACAAGGGGAAATTCGAAGGGCGATTTATTTTTTATAATCTGGGAAAAGACAAACTGAGACAATTCAGTGAACAGTCCTATGATGAAGGTAAGACCTGGCAAACCAACTATGATTTCATTTATATTCGGGTTTAGGGAATCAGAATCATTTGGCTTTTTTCAATCCCGCTACCAATTGATCCTGCGTTTGAAGACCCTGTTTGCGCCATACCTGGTGGCCATCCTTGTACAGAATGAAATCAGGTAATGCATCCACTCCAAATCTCTTCATCTGGTTGGTCTCGATACCCGCATCCACTTCCAATAGTTTCACTTCGGGATGGTCTTTGAGAAATTGTTCCAATGCAGGTTTCATTTTTCTGCATGGCGGACACCAAGCGGCACCGAAGTCCACCAGCACAATTGGTGATGAATGAATTGCCTTATCAAAGGCAACATCCGTCATTTGCGCGGCACTGGATGCTTCTTCGAGTGGTTTCCCGGCTTTTTTCCAGGCGCTGATGCCGCCCTCCAGATTGACTACTTCTTTGAATCCCACTTTTCTCAATGCATCTGCAGCTGCTGCACTTCTGCCACCACTCAGGCAATAGAGATAAACAGGTTTATCCTTATCCAGGTAGCTGGTTCTGTCTTCGAATTGCTGCTTCTGTAACCAATCAGCCTGTAATGCTCCTTTCAGGTGGCCGGTCTTAAACTCTTCCGCGGTCCTCACGTCGAGTATCTGCACCTGGCTGGATTGAATGGCTTTTTCAAAATTTTCAACATCCTTACTGCCTTTATCCTGCGAAATTGCAATGTATGCAAATGATAAGAGCAGGGAGGCGAGTAGTGTAGTCTTCATTATGTTCGGCATGCTCATGTAGATTTGAAACCCAAAGGTATTGTGAAAAACTATTGTATCAACTATCTAAGTTCAATCAGCGGAAAGGCCCGATGTCCCTTGGTTTTCTAAAGCCTGTTTCCCAATCCGTAACTCAGGTAAAGGAAGACGGGGCCGATGAGGAACAGCATCCAGACGAGAAAGATGAAAATCTTTTGAGCCCGGTTAAGGTCCTCTTCAGCCGGCGTGGTTAGCACATTTTTCATATATGCCGCAACATTGCCTTCATCATCAGATTCCAATTCGGGATCATAGTTTTTCAGGCCCTTGATATGAGAGATCATAACGGCCCTGATCTGCCGGTATTCTTCATCCGATAGTTCCGTGTAGGTCTTATTGTAAGAAATGGATTTAGCATCGAGGTCTTTGCGCACTTTGTCTATGGAAGCCAGGTACCTGAAACGGATGATCAGTAGCCAGATGATCAGGAGCAAAAAATAATTTCTCAATAGCACCGCCACATAAAATAAGGCCACACAGGACAAAATGATGAATACCGATTGCACGATCCTGTTGGAATGAAAGAAGATGTTTTCCATCAACTGGCCGCCATCGAGCGGGCTGACCGGCAGAAGATTCAGCGCATTCAGGGCTATGAACATGAGTGCCAGCCAATGATAGATGGGTTGATGGGTCTGCACATATAACCAAAACATCAGGAGTCCGATGAGAATTCCCGGAACAGGTCCCGCCAGCAATGTGATGGCTCTCTGATATTGCGAAACCCGTCTCGGCTCGCCGGATACATAAGCGCCCAGGAAAGGGACGAAGAACATTTTCACATCGTTGTATCCAAATATTTTCATGGCCACAAAATGTCCCAGTTCATGGATGATGATCACCAGTACCAGAAATAGAACCCATTTCATGTTCTGATGAAAAAAAATATAATACACGCCTATATAAACGGCCAGGCTCAGAAAAGTCTTCAGAAAATTATTCTTTGCTGGAGTGATCTCTGGTTTTCTGGGCAATTGGCTCGCTGTTTCATTTTCCTGCAACCGGGATGGATCCATGTAGAAAAATTAGATTTTCAAGATAAGCAATACCCCCTAGAATTCAATCTTGGATCCGGGAATTTGGATTGTACACTATGAGTTGAATTCCTATGAATGCTAAACATGATGAATAGTCAAAAAGAGTCAGGAGTCAGGAATTGGCAATGCGATTTTCTGCCCTGAGCAATTATAGAATGGGAATAAGCAGGGATTGGAATACACTCTGAGACTATTGAAGCTCACTTAATTCCAACCAGCGGAATTCTTTTTTGTCCAACTGGCTCGTAATTTCCCCGATACGGTTAGCTAGTTCCTCCAATTGATTATAGGGCAGATTCCCGCTGTTCAGTTTTTCTGTGATGGTAATTTTTTCTTTTTCCAGGTCTTTGATCTCCTGCTGCAATCCTTCAAATTCCCTTTTTTCCTTGAAGGACAATTTTCTTTTTTCAACCAATGTGTCAGAAGCGTATTGTGCTTTACCAGGATCAGGAATTGCCTGGGACTTGTCGGTCCTGCTCTTTTCGCCTGTTGCCGGCTGCATATCAACCTGCTCTTTCAGCCACAACCTGTAAGTGGAATAATTTCCAGGAAAATCGCGCACCACGCCATCCCCCTCGAATACGAATAAATGGTCAACCAACCTGTCCATAAAATAGCGGTCATGCGATACGATCAACAGGCATCCCTGGTATTCACTCAGGAAATTCTCCAAGACGGCCAGGGTAGGGAGGTCCAGGTCATTGGTGGGTTCATCGAGGATTAGGAAATTTGGATTGCCGAAGAGAATAGATAATAGCTGGAGTCGTTTTTTTTCTCCCCCGCTCAGTTTGCTGATATAAGTGTATTGCTGATCCGGATTGAAAAGGAATAGCTGGAGGAATTGAGAAGCACTCAGGGAGCCTCCATTGGCCAGCGGGAAATTTTCCGCGATATTCTTCACGTATTCGATTACGCGAATGTCTTCTTTTATTTCCAACCCCTGCTGTGAAAAGTAGCCGAATCTTATGGTCTCCCCGATATTGATCTTACCGCTATCGGGTTTTTCAATGCCCTGCAGCAAATTCAGGAAGGTTGATTTGCCCACTCCATTACTGCCCACGATCCCGATTCGTTCTCCCTTTTTAAATGTGTAATCAAAGCCTTTCAGTATAATGGATTCACCATAATTCTTATAGACTTTCTTGAGTTCTGCCACCTTTCCACCCAGGCGGTTCATTTTCATCTGCAATTCCAGTTGCTGATCTTCCAGTTTCATCTTCGCCTTGGCTTCTACGTTATTAAATGCGTCAATCCGGCTCTTGGACTTGGTGGTTCTGGCCCTTGGCTGTTTTCGTATCCATTCCAGTTCTTTACGGTAAAGGTTCCTGGCCTTGTCCAGGCTCGCCAGATCCTGTTCAGTTCTGGCGGCCTTTTTCGAAACATAATTTTCATAGTCTCCTTTATAGACATATAAATTACTGCCATCAAGCTCCCAGATTTCTTCGCAAACAGCATCCAGGAAATAACGGTCATGCGTAACCAGCAATAGGGTCACATGTTCCTGGTTAAGGTAATGTTCCAACCACTCGACCATTTCCACGTCGAGGTGATTGGTGGGTTCGTCCATGATGAGAAACACATGCTTATGCTCGAACCCTATGTCGATCAGTGTCCTTGCCAGCGCCACCCTTTTTCTTTGTCCACCCGAAAGGGTAGCTGCTATTTGTGCGAGTTGATGGATATCCAGCTTGCCGAGTATTTGTTTCACCTTGCTGTCGAAATCCCAGGCACCCAGTTCATCCATTCGGATGATGGCTTCTCCCATTTGAACAGGGTCGCCGCTATCGGTCGCGGATTCGTACTTCTTTATGACATTTATAACAGGGTGGTCGTGATGGAAGATATTGTCGAGTACAGAGAGTTCTTCTATGAATTCGGGTTCCTGTTCGAATAGTGCCACGGTCAGGTCTTTATGTATCCAGACCTTTCCTTCACCAGGCGTTTCTTTGCCAGCCAGGATTCTCAGCAGGGTAGTCTTGCCCGAACCATTTCTGGCTATCAATGCGATCTTATCGCCTGCTTCAATGTTAAAACTCAGATTTTCAAAAAGGGCCTTAATGCCGAATGATTTGCCCAAACCCTCAACGGATACATAATGCATGCTGCAAAGATACGCAACTGAGGCCACGGTGATCCAAACCGACGATGAATGAGGGGTTGGGAGGAGATGCAGGAATTGAGGCTGGAAAAATTCCATGAATTCATGGATGAGCCCGGAGTAGATGCTGAAGACCGTCCGTGGGCTGCAGCCGGCGTCCGGGCGATTGTCCTGATCGCAGGCAACTAACTATTAGTGGTCAATTCCTTCCATTTAATATTGCATCCAATACTTGGCTTTTGGTTGGGAGGAACAGGATCTCCCGCGATCAGACAGTCAAGTGCCTGCCTGATATCTTTCCCAGATAGCGGAATATCATTCCCGGGACGAGAGTCATCTAACTGTCCACGGTAGGCGAGGAGCAGGTCTTTGTCATATACAAAAAAGTCCGGAGTACAGGCTGCTTCATAGGCCCTGGCCACTTCCTGGGTCTCATCATACAAATAGGGAAAGGGATATCCCAATTCCAAAGCCTTTTGTCTCATTTGTTGCGGACCATCATCGGGGTATGCATGCACGTCGTTGGAACTGATCGCGATAAAACTGATTCCTTTGGAACCATATTCCTTTGCCAAACGCAAGAGTTCGGGATTAACATGCTTCACGTACGGACAGTGATTGCAGATAAACATTATGACGGTTCCATATTTCCCCTTAGATTTCAGGAGGGATACTTGTTCCTGACTCACTGTATCGGTAAGGCTGAAAGGGGAAGCTTTCTTTTGTAATGGAACCATATTGGAAGGAGTGCGTGCCATGGCGCTAAGTTAGGCATTTTAGGCATGAGGGGCCGGCCTACGCGCATTGCAATTTTAGGATTGATTAAGAAATGATTTTCTAATTTGTGATAATACTAAAACCTTCTGTTTGATGCTGGCTCGGCATTTCTGGCTCATGGGTTGCTGGATTTTATTCGGCGGCTTGCACAGTGTGATGGCATCCCTCTGGTTCAAGGCCTGGGTAAAAGATCATTTCAGCTCCTGGTTTAGATTTTATCGCCCGTTTTATTCGGCCTTTTCTTTTTTTACATTGGCCCTGATTTTATGGTTTCATTTTTCCATTAGATCAATCCAGCTCTGGGAGGCGCCTACGTGGGCGAAACTTCTGGCAGGCCTGATGCTCATTGCCGGAATCCTGCTCATGATCCTATGCGACCTAAAATATTTCAAACAGGTTTCCGGGATAAGAGTGTTGGCAAAAAAGGAGGAGACTCATATACTGGAGCAGCATGGCCTCCATGCATGGGTGCGCCATCCTCTTTACCTGGGTACGCTGATCTTCGTATGGTCCCTCTTTATTTTTTATCCCTGGCTCAATGGCCTGGTAACCTGCTTCATGATCAGCGCTTATACATTGATTGGGATACGATGGGAAGAAAAAAAGCTGGTGCTCGAATTTGGGTCCGCTTATGAGAAATACCAGCAGGAAGTGCCGATGATACTGCCGTTTTTCAGGAGGAGAAAATCGCAAGACTCTTTCAAGCGTTCACCACATTTTTCGGCTGGCCCTCCAGGAAAGCCCTGATATTTTCGACACAGCCCTGCAACAGCCGCTCTCTTGCTTCTTTGGTGGCCCATGCTATATGTGGAGTGATGATGCAACGAGGGGTATGCAATAGCGGATTTTCCGGTTCGGGTGGTTCCTTGGAAAGGGTGTCCAGAGCAGCACCTGCAATGAGCCCTTGTTGCAATGCTGCTGCCAGATCGCTTTCCCTGATCAGGCCTCCACGGCTGGTATTGATGAGAAATGCTCCTGGTTTCATCAGATTAAGTAGCGGTGCATTCACCATTTCCCGCGTTGAATCATTCAAGGGGCAATGGAGGCTGACGAAATCTGCTTCCCTGAAGCAATCTTCTGCAGTAACGATCCTGATTCCTGCTTCTTTGTGTATATTGGGATTTCTAACGGAGGCGATTACCTGCATTCCGAATGCCTGAGCAATCCGGGCAACGACGGAACCGATTGCCCCGAGACCCACCAGGCCCATTGTTTTTCCCGCCAATTCAAAAAGCGACTGATGGCCATAGCTGAAATCACTCTGCCGGCTCCAGTCTCCCTTATGAACGGATTCCGAACGCCTGTTGATTCCATAACTGAGCTCCAAAACGAATGCCCAGGTTAGCTGTGCCACCGAGTATGTACTGTATCCGGGTACATTGCATACAGGAATTCCTTTTCGGTGTGCAGCGTCAACGTCAATATTGTCAAAACCTGTAGCGAGTAAACCGATATATTTCAGGTTGGAGAGTTTTTCGATTGTCTCGCCTGTCACCCTCGCCTTGTTTGATATGAGGATCTCTGCGGATTTCGACCTGTTGAAGACTTCCTGCAAAGGAGTGCGGTCATATACGGTCAGTGTCCCCAATTGCTGCAGGGGTGCCCAGCTAAGGTCCCCGGGATTCAAGGTATAACCATCCAATACAACTATGTTCATTAATTTAAGAATTAGCCTGTTTGAAAGACCCGAATCTATTGCATTTAATATATTTTAGCAAGGGCAATTTGGAAAACATCTGTTAGGTAGGGTTGATGGTTTCGAAAATGGTAAGATATTCTCCTCATTAAATAGAAATTTATGAAACGATTTTGGAGCCGGATTCTGAAATTATTGCTCATCGTCATCGTCATCATCCTGATCTTGCCGCTCGCCATGGGAAAGCGATACCTTTATAAAGCAGTCTTCTACAATTTCGCTGATATTGACGACTACACCATATTCGATAACCGGGAAGTTGGGAAGGGAGAAGCAAGGCCCTGGAAATTGGCAGGAGAATTCGGTAACATTAAAATGCCAGACAGCCTGGACCGCTACCTGGGCGATCTCAAGTCGGTCGCGGTGGCCGTGATCAAGGACCGGCAATTGCTTTTCGAGAGATATTGGGATGACTATAGTGACAGCTCATATTCCGGATCTTTTTCCGTGGCAAAGAGTATAACCAGCCTTTTGATCGGTGCCGCTATCCATGATAAGCTGATACCTTCTGTTCAGGATTTTGTTGGAAATTACCTTGCCGAATTTTCGACCGGGCCCAAAGCGAAGGTGAGAATTGTGGATCTGCTCACCATGAGCAGCGGAAGCGATTGGGATGAAAGCTATTCCGACCCTCTTTCTACCACCACCGAATTATATTATGGACCCGATTTGCGCAAGTTGGCCACCAGTGTCAATATTATCAGAGATCCTGGCACTTATCATTCTTATAAAAGCGGTGATACTGAATTGCTGGGATTGATCGTGGAAAAAGCAACGGGCAAGACCCTGAGTCAATATGCTTCCGAGAAATTGTGGAGGCCACTTGGAGCTGAACACCCTGCCCTTTGGAGTATCGACAGCAAGGGTCATGAAAAAGCCTATTGTTGCTTTAATACAAATGCAAGGGATTTCGCGAGGCTTGGCCAATTGATGCTTGACAGTGGAAAAATTAACGGCAGCCCGGTCATTGACAGCGACTATTTTGCAAAATCGGTCACACCCTGCATGCTGCCCGATGATTTGGGTGGCACTTGCGACTACTACGGCTACCAGTGGTGGATGGTGCCGGAGCAAAAGGATATTTTTTACGCACGCGGCATACTGGGACAATATATTATTTGTATTCCTTCCAAGAAAATTGTAATAGTGAGGCTGGGAATGAAGAGAGACAGGATCGAACACACAGTTCCTCTGGAAGTGCGAAAATTGATTGCCTGGGGCCAGGCCCTTTAATTTTTTCTGAAACGGTGCGAAATAAATCAACCGCTTAATTTTCCAGACCTGGCGCTTGCGCAGTCCGCAAGCCATGCTTCGCTGAATGGATCTATCTTTCCAAATCTGTCAATATCAAAAGCAGAAAAATCAAATGGGTTTGGTCTGCCTGCGGCCAATTCGGCAAACGCGAGTCCCACACCTCCTGACACGGAAATGCCGGCACCGCAGCAGCCTGTAGCCAGCAGCAGTCCTTCGATGCCGGGCGCAATACCCATAGATAAATTATTGTCGGGCGCGTAGCCTGAAAAGCCGGCAATATAATAGGCAAGGCCGGTATCGGAGAGCTTGGGAAAGAATCTTACCAGTCTTTGCATTGACTCCGAAAGATCCTGGATACCACGGTCAGGACTAAACGCAAAATGGCTGAGGTTGGAGGGAAGGTCTTTCGGTGAAACAGCCATTGATTTTTTTTCCCTGATGCCGAATAAGAGCCGGCCACCCTCGGGCCTCGCATAGGCATGCGCATCGGGCAGTATTACCATGGGCGAATCTTCAGGAAACAGGGCGGCTTTTTCGGTGATCCAATATTGACTGCGCACGGGCGCCATCGGCAGACCAATCCCAGCCTGGTCCGCCAGAACCGGAGCCCAGACGCCCGAAGCGAGGATCACGGTTCCGGCTTGAATAGTTTCGTTTTGGGTTCTCACTCCCAAGACTGCTTTGCCTGATAAAAGTAATTCCGTGACTTCGGTACTCTGCCTGATTTCGGCACCTTGCATTTTAGCGCAGCGTGCAAAAAAACTTCCCAATAGGTAAGGATCACAATATCCCTCACCGGGCATATAACCAATCTGCATAGTCTCATCGACATTTAACCACGGACATTTACTCAGGGCCTGAGCAGGACCGACATATTCATGGGGAAGTTGAAAGGATTCTGCAAGGCTCATCAATTTCACCAGGTCCCTGACGCGGGCCTCACTGGCAGCCACATGTAAAACACCCACTTGCTTCATGCGCAAATCTTCATGCAATTGATTTTCCAATTCCGGAATCACACGGTAGGTTTCGAGGGAAAGCGGTATGAAATTCTTTTTGGATCTTACCCTTGTCATGAGCGCCGCGGCCCTGCTGGTAGCAGCATTGCACAATTCGTTACGCTCCAGCAAAATGATTTTTTTGGAAGGATTATTCCGGGAATAATAATACGCGATGGCACAACCGAAAATGCCGCCGCCTATCACAATAAGATCGGCCTTTTCTGTCTTCAACCGGGTCATGCATTCATGAATTAGAGAATGATCCTGCCACGAAGAAAATAAGTGACACTACCAGGGCAGGGAAAAGGTCTTGACAAAGCTGAAGCATTTCATGGCTTCGATCACACCTTCTTTCACTCCCAGGCCGGAGTCCTTGATTCCTCCAAACGGAGAGTTTTCGATTCTGTAGCCGGGGACTTCATTGATATTTACGGTTCCCACTTTCAATTCCTTGATGAAGCGTATGGCCCAATCCATGTTTTTTGTCACTACTCCGGATGACAAACCATAAGCGGTGGAATTGGAAAGCATAATGGCATCGTCAATATCTTTGAAAGTCATGATGGGTGCCAGGGGGCCAAAAGATTCGTACACCACCATGTCTGCATTCCTGGGAACATCCACGATCACCGTGGGCTCCATGATTGCACCTCTTCTTTTACCGCCCAATAACACTCTGGCTCCCTGTTCTGTGGCTTTCTGAACAACGGTTTCCAAATATTTGGCGGCTGCTTCATCTATGACGGTTCCTACGCGGGTATTTGGGTCGGCAGGGTCGCCCACAATATATTCCTTAGCCTTGTCCACGAATTTTCCTATGAATGAGTCAATGATATTTTCCTGCACCAGTATCCGCTTTACAGCCGTGCAGCGTTGCCCACTATTTCGGAATGCGCCTTCTGCGGCAAGATGCACCGCTGTCTCCAAATCTGCATCTTCCATTATAATAATAGGATCATTACCTCCCAATTCCAGGATCACTTTTTTATAACCAGCCGTCGCTGCAATCTTCTTGCCCACGGCTACACTGCCGGTGAAAGAAACTATTTCAACTCTGGGATCTCTTGTCAATGGCTCGGCGATTTCAGCGGTGGGCCCCAATAATACACTCAGCATATAGCCCGGAAGTCCGCTTTCATAAAGCAGTTCTGTTATTTTAATTGCGGTGAGTGGCGTCTTCTCAGAAGGTTTCAGAATTACCGGAGTGCCACTCGCGATGGCAGGTGCGATCTTATGAAGGACCTGGTTCAATGGATGGTTGAAGGGAGTAATGCAGAGCGCCAGTGACAGGGGCTCCCTAACCGTAAAAATTTTTCTGGCTTTTCCCTGTGGTGAAATATCGCAGGAGAAAATCTGGCCGTCGTCCCTGAGACTTTCAATTCCGGCAAACAAGAGTACATCATGCGCACGTCCGGCTTCATACCTTGCTTCCCGAATAGCGAGACCTGATTCAGAGCTGATCAATTGCGCGAATTCTTCTTTTCTCTCCAATAACAATTGCCTTGCTTTTTCAAGAATGGAGTATCGATCATACCTGGAAAGTTTTTTTCCACCTTTAAGGGCTTCTTCAATAGACTTCTCAGCATCCTGCGCATTGGCAAGAGCTACTGTGCCAACCAGGCGTCCGTCATAGGGACTTTTCACTTCCAGGAATTGCCTGCTCTGGACAGGCCTGCCCGCTATATAACAATTCAACGCGAGGGGTTTGCCTGGAGAGGATTTGACAGCCTGTTCAGTTTTGGATGTTGAAGATTGGGTATTCATTGAATTATATTTTCAGGACTTAAGAAACTGTCCCATTAATAGTAATATCAAAAACGTCAAAATTCCGGGGATCCCTGGCGACCTTCATTTTGTAAGCCGGTTTGAGCGGATGAGAAATAACCAATGGCACCATTTCTTCATAGCGTCCTCCATGCGATCTTAAGGTTCCGTCAAGTGCCGACAAATCGTGGTATCGCGGTCTGCGGCCCAACACCAGGTCTCTGCCAGAAAGCACTACCAGATCGCCTGTCCGGTCTGATGGCTGTTCCAATATTTGCGTAGCAGAAGTTCTGTCATGCACTTCCATGACTCCCGGCTGCATTGCAAGCCAGCTTTTCACTTCCTCTATTTTTGATAAATCGCTCATGTGCACCACCACATAGGATCCCAGGGCTCCATGGTGCTTAACATAGGGATCTGTGATAGGGCATATTACCCGGAATCCCTGTCCGAATTTTTCAGTCAGTAAATCTTCCACAAACAAAACATTGGGTGATCCGTCCTCTTTTATTTTAGCATTCATTCCATGGTCGGCAGTGGCACCCACTATGGCTCCTGCTTTCAACAGTCTTCCTATTTCCAGATCCATTGCTTCGTAAAAAGCGAGAGATTCTTCTGCATCAGGCGCATAGGTATGCTGCATATAGTCAGTGAGGGAGAGGTAAAGAAAATCCGCAAGCCCTCTTTCAATCAACGCCACTCCGGCACGTAGTACAAACAAACTGGCGTCTGCGCTGTAGATGGGAGGGGTTGGATGACCCACAATTTCTTCCAGTCCCTCGATGCCATGAGTTTCCAGTTTGGCCTGGTTGGCCTTCTCCGCCGAAAATGCAATTCCACTTAGTTGGTAAGAAAGAATATCCCTGAGTTTTTCCTTGGCAGTAACCACAGCCACTTTTCTTCCGGCCCTGGCGGCCGCAGACAAAATGGTTTCACAGCGAAGGTAGTCAGAAGAATTCATCATCACTTCCTGGTCTTTCTCCGCATCATAAAAAAAATTACCGCTGATGCCATGCACCGCCGGCGAAACACCGGTGACTATAGAAGAATTGTTGACATTGGTGAATGAAGGCAGGGCCCCCCGAACCATACCCCGGTAGCCCCGGAGGCTCATTTTTTTCACAGCAGGCATTCGGTCGCGTGCCATGGTGGTATCCAGGTATTCATCTGCACACCCATCCACACAAATCACTACAATGGGTTTGGCTGGAGGCTGGTAGGTTCTGTTATTTGCAATAAAAGATTTTGTTGAAGGAATCGTCATGCCTTGACAGTATTTTTAAATAGTGAATTCTACAGCGAATGTAAACATCCGACAGGTAAGATTGGCAATTCTTAGATCCTGCTTTTATTAATCAGTGTTTGATATAAGAAAAAATGCTACCGGGTATGGCCGGTAGCATTTCCATTTGGAAAGAATTATTTTAGGATCCACATCACTCCGTTAATATCATCGTTTCCACCATACTGGTTTGCGAGAGCGGCCTGGTAATTTTCAATATTGGCTGTCTTTTCCGAGCTGGGATATTGAAACCTCCATGCGATTCTTTCGCTATTACCAGTTCCCGGACCTGTAGTAAAGGTCGGTACACCGGTTCTCCTATATGTGAAATAGGATTCGAGGCCGGAGTGGCGGAACAGAGCGAGATATCTTTGCGTGAGTATCTGGTTGAGGCCATTGGCATCATTTCCAGCATATTTAACGGCGACCTGATTGTAATAAGTGGGGAAATCGACATTTACTGTGTAAGTATCGTAGGTACCCAGACTGGCCCCGGGATGCAGAAAATAAACATTGAAGGGGCCCGTTTCAGGAATTCCATAATAAGCCATTGATGCTTTTATGCCTGCCTGGTAATGCGCTTCGGCATCTCCGAGCGGTCCGGAACCGATCCAACCCCTGTTGATTGCTTCGGCGATATTAAAAAGCAATTCAGGGTATCCGATCTGTATGCTTGGTTCCGCAGTATAGGTATCATAATAGTGCTTCCTGTTAATCAGCGAGTATTGTCCACTGTTAGCCTTGATATACATGGCGCCGAGATCTTCTCCCGGACTTGCGCCCACGAAAGCGGCAAAACTGGTTGGACTAACACCCCCATCAACAATGGCGCCGGCCGGCTCCGAAGTGACGAAGATCCTTGGATCCTTCAACTGAGTCAGCAATCCCACATAAGTGGCAGAACAGTTGTAACGCAGGGCGTCAAACCCAAAATTACTCGGATTGTTAGGATAGCTGTTTGTAGGATAGGTGAACTGGAATTGCAGGTTGTCATCCATGCTTTCCATGATGGGGTATTTGGATGGGTTCCCGATTATATCTGCGAACTGTTGTTTTACGTTCAGGTCCGGATCAGTAGCTTTCAGGCTTAAATGCAGTAGTAAGCGTAAGCGATAAGTATTTACCACTTTTTGCCATTTGGAAAGATCATTGTCAAAATAAAAATCTCCTGCCAGGATATAATTTCCTGAAGCCACCATCAGGCTCATATCCGCGTTTGCACTATCTAACCATGCGAATGCCTGCTGGAATACCTTCTTCTGAGGATCATATACCGGTTTGAGATTGGAAATGCCTTGCAAGGCTTCTGACATGGGTATATCTCCCATTTCAAGGCTCATCTTTGTAAAGAAATAGGCCTTGAAGAATTTAGCCAGGGCTTCATAAGGATTTAGAGCAGGCGAATTGATATTGATGGCCTCTTCTTCCATCTTCTTCACGTTCTTGAGCGTGCTGAAATAGCTTGCCCCGGAGCCAAAATCATACCTGTTGTTGCCATAATAGTCATAGTTGATGATGAAATACTGGCACCATTTTTCATAATCGCTGTAGGGCTGGTCATACATGTCGTACAATACCCCATTTAGCAATAATGAAGGTGGTACAGCTATCGGCTTATTGGGATTCTGGTTCAGATCATTGAATGATTTCTTACAGCCAGGTGCAATAACGCTGATAACGATTGCCGCAATTGTTATATGGATTAACTTTTTCATATTGAATAGTATTGACGATAATTTAGAACACAACATTTAGATTAAATCCAAGTCGGCGGGTGGTGGGTGATTGCAGACCCGTGCCATCGGTGGCATAATTGTATTGATCCAGATCCACATCCTTAAAGCGCTTGTCTTTGTAGAAGTAGATCAGGTTTCTTGCTACCACTGAAATTGTAACTTTGTTTATAAAACTTTTTGCCAGCCACTTGGCGGGGAAATCATACCCCAGGGAAACTTCCCTAAGTTTCGCGAAGGTCTTGCTCATCAAATTAGCCTCTGAAATATTGTAATACTTGCTCACATAATCCTGAACATGGGTTACCTGGGCATTGGGTGAAAAGGTCAGGTCCTTGTAATTGATAATATTTCCGGAATTGTCATAATTGATGGGCACGCCATTGGATACAACAACGCCTTCTCCAATATAAGACCCTGGGAAAGGATCCGGACTATTGTTGTCGCCTGCATGGTCATTATCATCTTTTCTTGCAGCTCCCAGAGCGCCTTGCACTGTTTCAATATTTCTTCCACCACGCATGGTCTTATTGTGCATATAGTCGGTTGTTACGCCACCAACACTACCATCAAACTGAAATCCCAGAGTAAGGCTTTTCCAGCTCACTTTATTATATACACTCCACGCAAAATTTGCGTTCTCATTTCCGAGAAACTGTGCAACTGGATTAGATAAAGGTTTACCTGCGTCATCATTTATGATCTTACCGTCGGTTGTCCTGACAAAAGCGCTTGTATAGAGTTTGTCAACACGATCACCTTTGTGAAAGAATTCATTGAAAACGTCCTGGCCGGGAGGTAATTCGAGATATTTATCCTGGTATGTGGACCAGTTGACCAATATGTTCCAGGAAATATTCCTCGACCTGTAAGGTGTTCCGGTTAAAGATAGCTCGTAGCCGGTTTTTTTGGTTTTCAGGCCGTTGATATAAAAATAATCATATCCTGTAGCAGAAGAAATAGGGTTTCTCAGAATCTGGGGCCCGTCAATATATTCGAATGCCGTAGCGCTGAATCCAAGCCGGTTATTCATGAAACGAATGTCAAAGCCTCCTTCATAATTCACACGATTAAAGGGTTTGATATTCGGATCATAGATATTTGAAGTGTAATAGGCTGCGGTTTGATTGTTATATGGTTTTGAAGTTGAATATACCGCTATTAGTGAATAGTTAGGTCCACCATAGGGGGATTCATAGTTGTTCCCATACCCCAAAGGATAATCGAATATAGATGTTCCCCCGCTACCCGATCCAAATGCGGAAATGGAATTGAATGGCGCTGCCCCGATAGTAGCTGATGTGGCGTCGCCCCGCACTGCGGCATAAGAAGCCCTCACCTTCAGGTATGAAATAAATTCGGGAAGTTTTGTATAGTCAGAAATCACCGACGCGGCGGATAAACTGGGATAGAAATAGCTGTTGTGCGATTGAGACAGGGCGGTTGATTTGTCAACACGGCCTGTTGCGGAAACCGTAGCATATTTGCCAAAAGACAAGTCAAGAGAATAATATGCGCTGTACACCCGCATGTCGGAAACAAAGCTATTTGACTGAATGGGATTCTTGGAATTGCTGAAACTGTAAACATTGGGAACATTCAGGTAATCCGTGGATGTCCAGTTGGAATTGTAAGCAAACAGCCTCGCATTGGCACCTACCAGACCAGATAGGTAGAAAAAATGTCTTATTGTATAATTATAATTTAGTTGAACGTCCGTATTGTTTTCAAACAAACTTCTCCGGTCTTCTCTGTAGTCCCCCGAATTTTCTTCGCGGCCATATGGATGCGCGGAGAAAGGCATTTTTTCAGTCCTGAGCAGTTCATAGCCCGTTATCTGAGTTCGGGCATTGACATTAAGATGGTCATTGATCTTGTAGTTGGCGGAAAGGTAACCGTAAAGATCATTCTTATAATGCCCTCTCAGCCATTCATTCACCATGAACCAGGGGTTATGGTAGCGCTGGTATTCCGCGAATACGGATTGCGTCCCCACTTTACCCGGTTGCCACATCCCTTTAATATCCGGAGCCTGTACATCCCAGTCGGCTCCCGTCCAAACAGCAATATTATATAATAAGCTATTGGGACCATAATCCACGTCGGGGAAATTGGGGCTGTACTGCCTGTTGAAATTCAGGTTGGCATCTATTTTCAGACGCTTGCTGACATTGTAGGAAGCGTACATGTTGAAATTAGTAATATTCAGTTCGTTGTTGGGGATAATGCTTTGTTGGTAGGAATGTGACAACGAAAAGCGAATATTGTAATTATCGCCTGCGGCACTCAATGCGATATTATTGGTGGATTGAAAGCCAGTTCTTAAAAAACGATTGAGGTTATTCGCGCCCCTTGCCACCCAGGGAGTAGGCTGTATATGGCCAGTCCAGGTGAGGCCTCCAGGGAAAGTGGTCACATAAGTCTGGTTGGGATCAACTTTACCGTCGTATTGAGGAAGCAACTGTCCTTCGAAGCGTGGCCCCCATACATCATAATCATTGTCGTTCAATCCTCCGCCTTTGCCATCACCAAAGGAGTAGAGCTGATTTTCACCAGGGCCATATTCATATTGAATTCTTGGGAAGGCTAGGAATCCCTTGTCAATGACATTGCTGGAATTGAGTTCAACCGTAAATCCCTTGTCCCTTGCCTTGTTTCCTTTTTTTGTAGTGATCAGGATGGCTCCAAATTGCGCCCGGCTTCCATATAGTGCTGCTGCCGTTGGCCCTTTCAGTACCGTATAAGTTTCGATGTCATCCGGACTGATATTCCAGGTATCAGAACTGATGGGGATACCATCTACAACAAATAGGTTGATCGGGTTACCTCTCAACAATACCGTTGGCTTGCGCAATAGCTCCGCGGATGGACCAACCGATAAACCCGCGACTTTGCCGGTCAATCCCGAAATGGGATTCTGATCCCTGGCTTTTACCAGGTCTTCTCCCTTCACTTCCTGAATAGAATATCCAAGTCTCTTGACTTCCTTTCTCACCCCAAGGGCGGTTACCACTACTTCACTTAGTCTGTCGCCTGCCCACAGCATGACGATATTAATAGTTTGTCTTCCCCCCACCTGAACTTCCTGTGTTTCGAAACCTACGAAACTGAATACCAGGGTAGCGGTTGAAGGTGCGCTGAGGCTGAAATGACCTGCCTGGTCTGTACTGGTTCCGTTTCGGGTACCTTTCACCAGCACTGAAACTCCTGAAAGTGGGGAATTTGTAGAATCCCTAATTATGCCACTGATCTCCGTTTGGGCAAGGGATGCATTCCACCCGAAGAAAACGACCATGCATATGAGCAACGCAGGTCGAAATAGTTTGAAGACTGGTTTCATAAACAGTTTTTTTGGTATTTTTTTGAAATGTGAAGTTCCATTTCTGTCGTGTCCTAAATTTAGTCTAAGTATTATGTAATAGTTAACTTATACAAAACTTTATTTACGCATACGGTTGCGTCTGATTATATTTTAATTTTTCATGATTACCCATTTAGGCCGCACTGGCCATATAGCGGTAGGGTGGGTTCGCCATAAATCGCTCTATGAGCTGGTGCCAGAGGCTTCTCATTGAATTTCTGCCATCGAACCGGAAAAAGAATTCATCCAGATATCCACTCACAAACCGTTCGGAACAGTGATGGTGAATGCCTCTCAGCCATCCTTTCAAATTCATCAGCACCACATACATTCCCGGTACTCTTTTTCAGCCTCTGGATGGCCCCTGGATGATTTCATGTTTATCCATAGATGTCTCATTCCCTTTCCACTTGAAATCCCTGCATTTTCCAGTTCAATTTCCCAGTCAATAATTTGTGTAAGACCCGGCCTTCCAGCTTCTTTGTTCCCTTTACCATTGGCCCGGCGTCTTGCAGTAACCTTCACTCTTCTGGCTGCAATCGCCACCAATTTCCCTGCTCCTTTGCGTTTGCCCCGCAGGCCTCCAATCAATAAATCCTCCAGGCCTAAATCGCGATCCATAGGATTACTGTCGCTGCTTTTCATCGCCTCCTGGGTCTTGCGCTTGAAGAGCCAGGATGATTTTTGATTGATGGAAAACTCCCGGGCCAGCTCCGGGGTGGACATGCCCTTCAATGATGAGTTTTAGCTGCACGATCATTGAAAAATATTTTCCTGA
>JBGPHC010000006.1:0-163786 GCA_041484195.1 Agriterribacter sp.
CTGACCCTGGCATAATCAAAAAATCAGTGGAATCATTTAATCCCCGGGAATTGATCGCGGACTGGGCGGATACTATATAATATTAGCTATCCCTGACCATGACATAATCAATAAATCAGTGGAATCATTTAATCCCCGGGAATTGATCGCGGACTGGGCGGATACTATATAATATTAGCTATCCCTGACCATGGCATAATCAATAAATCAGTGGAATCATTTAATCCCCGGGAATTGATCACGGACCGGGCGGATATTATATATTAGCTATACCTGACCATGACTTAATCAATAAATCAGTGGAATCATTTAATCCCAATAATCCGCGATCAAACAAGAAAGGGTTACAGCCATCACTGTAACCCTTTCCTTATTTTGTGGGAGCACACGGGTTCGAACCGCGGACCCTCTGCTTGTAAGGCAGACAAAGTTTGTTTTTCGATAATTTTGGATGATTATCATGTAATTGTAAATCAGCTATTTATAAATTTTTTCTTTATTTTTGTTTAGCCCTGATTATTCATTTTTACTACATTTGATTAAACCATGTTTAAACCAGGCTTTAATGAATACGTCAGTAAAAGTCGTTCTCTACAAGTCCAAAAAGCTCAATAACGGTGAACATCCAGTAATGCTTCGGGTGATTAAAGACCGCAAACCAAAATACATTTCCGTTGGCTTTTCCTGCACAGAGGACTTGTGGGATCAAAAAGAAAATCTTCCCAGGAAAAAGCATCCACATTATCAGGAAGCAAAAATTCTCATTGCAAAGAAGAAGCTGGACGCTGAAAGATTAGTATTAGACCTGGAGAATGATGACAAGAACCTTTCTGCTCATGAGATCAAGGGGCAATTGAAAAAGGAAAAAGTCAACAACCCTTTTGTGTTAGGATACTTTGGTGAAGTTATAAGGCGGCTTATTGCAAGCGGACAAATAAAAAATGCCGAAGTATATAAGGATACCAAAAGGAACCTCTCACTATTTACAGGAGAAAAGGATATTCACTTCTCTGACGTTGACATTTCATTCCTCAACAAATTTGAAGAGCATCTCAAAAAGAATGGTAAAGGGCCGAATACCATTTATATTTATCTCAGAACCCTGCGAGCCCTTCTCAATAAAGCAATAAAAGAAAATATTTGCGCTGAAAAATATTATCCTTTCAAAAGGTTTAGTCTCGCTAAATATTCGAAGATCAAAACAGAGAAGCGGGCAATTAGAAAAGAGGACATTGAAAAAATTAAGAAGGTAAGCCTCAAAAAATATCCTCACCTAACTGATGCGAAGAATATATTCCTCTTTAGCTTTTATTGTCGGGGGATGAATTTTGCAGATATATCCTTTCTAAAGTGGAAAGATATTAATGCAAATAGGCTGACATACACCAGGAAGAAAACAAACGAACTCTTCAACATTGAATTGCTGCCACCAACAATCGAAATTCTAAAATATTACCGTCCATTCACCCGCACTACTCAGCTAAGTTATGTTTTCCCAATTCTGAATGAGAATCACATAGAACCGCAAACGATCTACAACCGAAAAGTAAAAATGTTGAGAAAAATAAATTCGGATCTGAAAGAGATTGGTGAGTTGGCAAAATTGAAATGTGAATTGACTACCTACGTGGCAAGGCACAGTTATGCAACGATTTTGAAAACCAGTGGGGTTTCAATTGCAGTTATTAGTCAGGCAATGGGGCATGATAGCGAAAAGACTACCCATATCTATTTGGAGAGTTTCGAAAATAAAATAATAGATGAAGCGAGCAAAAACATTTTATAATTAACAATTGAATATATGCCCACCGAATCACCGCAATCTTATAGAGACCTAGTAAATGATATTTTAGCTAAGAACATAAATAAATATTCGGAGGAAATTGATCTTCATTTTTTCCCAACTCTTTATTTGGAAGAAGAAATTGGAAAAGTAAACAGTGATTTGACAATCATTCAAAATGAGAATCAAGAATTGACTGCTGTTTTTCTAAATGCGGCTGACCAAAAACTTAGAAACAAATATTTGTCTGTTGAAGACCTATGCGAGAATTATGTTGAAGAAAAGCTGGCACACTCAACCAACGCTAGGAATATTTTGCCTATCATAATTGCCCTTTACAGGACAAGAACCTGGCTCGGGGAGAAATTAGCTACTTTAGGTTTAGAAGGCGAAACTAGCGCTACCAATGATACTTTAGAGATTACTCAAGTGGAAGAACAGGAGGAGTCGGATTTATCAAAGGGCGAATACACTTTAGCAAGAAGAATACTGATTATAAAATACCTTTTCGAAAAAGGGTTGGAGAATACGAAATTGGCGAACCGTCCAATTAACTATAGCGCAATGGGTAGATTTATTGATTTCATGGTTTCTACCGGGACCGGGCCTGAAGAAATTAGAGGTGGTTATCTTCAGAAAATGGTATCAAAGATTTGGCAAAAAGGTTCGAAATATGAAGCGGACCTGGTATTTGTAGCAGACCAATTTGAAAAAATAGGACTTAATAATATAGCAATGGAAATCAAACAAGACATAAAATCCAAAAATTCTGATAAAATGTAGACCCCCTCTACATACCATTTTAGCTTTCTGATTTCTATGTTTACTGGAAAATAATTTGAAATGGAAAAGCTAATTGTTACAACTGAAACAGAGTTATCAAACCTCATTGAATCATCACTCAACAAAATTTTCCTCGAGCAGTCTAATCGAATAGCCCAAAAGGATAGCTATCCGGAATTCCTGAATATTAACCAGGCAGCTATATTTTTAGATTTGGCCAAGCAAACATTGTATGGATTTACAAGTAAAGGATTAATCCCACATTTGAAACGGGGGAAGAAGCTTTATTTCAAAAAATCGCAATTAATTAATTGGCTGGTCGAGGGAAATAGCAAAGCTATCGATTCAAAGGCTGATATTCTTACACGCAATAAATCCTCAGAAAATGGAAAATCAAAATGAGGATATTCTAAACATAAGTCCTCTGGTTGAACCAGCAAATTCTTTCTGGGACGAATTTGATTTTCCGCCTTTTGCGCGAGAGAAGGAGATTATTTTTTATTCACCAGTATATGACAAGAACAGGAACTTAACCGATGTCAAAATAAATTATACAAAATATCATGAACTCCTACTTTCATTTGGACTTTGCAGATTTGATATCAAGGATGATTTTATTATGGTAAGGATTCAAAATAATATCATCGAAGAAGTTAAAACAAATACAATTCAAGATATATTCTTCGAATACCTCAATTCGTTGCCGCCAATGCTAGATTGCGATATTCCAAGGGATTTACTAATAGAAAAGTTTAACAAAAGCCCTGAAACCTACTTTTCAAAAAAAAGATTCTCCCTCCTGCGCTCAAATTCTAAATATAAATTCATGACGGACACAAAAAATTCTTGTTTCATATATTTCCAAAATGGCTTTGTTGAGTGCACTGCGAATGGGTGGCAATTGAAAGATTATAATGAGTTAAGTGGTTGCATCTGGAAAAATCAAATTCTTAGCCGTGAATTTACATATCATGATGTTGAAGACGCACCATTAGGAATCTTTGCCCAATTTATTTTTAATGTCTCGAATAAAGATGAAACAAGATTTAAAAGCCTCCGCACTATTATTGGTTACATGTTGCATACTTACACAGAAGGCAAATTGAGAGCACCCATCTTAACGGACAGCAGAATTTCAGAATATCCTGATGGTCGATCTGGAAAATCATTGATAATACAAGCATTGAGCAAAGTCAAACAAACATGTATTATAAAAGGAAAGGATTTTGACCCGAAAGATAAATTTAAATATCAGGAAGCGGAGTTGGATAATCAAATACTATCAATAGATGATGTGCACAAACAATTTGATTTCGAAATGTTGTTTAATGATATTACCGAAGGCATAAAGGTTAATAAGAAAAATCTTCAACCATTCACGATCAGACCGAAATTAATTTTAACAACAAATCGAACCATCAAGATTGAAGGTGCAAGTGCAAAAGATCGATGCATAGAATTTGAACTTGCAGACTATTATAGCGATATTCTCAGCCCCGAAGACGAATTCAAAAAATGGTTTTTTGGTGATGGATTCACAACTGAAGATTGGACACAGTTTGACAATTTCATAATGGCCTGTATTTCATACTATCTTCAAGTAGGTTTACTGAATGCGCCTTCGATAAGCCTTACCAGAAGAAAACTGCTTGAAAGCACTAATTCTGATTTTGTGGAGTTCATGGACAATCAAGTAGCAAATCGATTAATTATACCTGGAAATGAATATTGTAAACAGGACCTTCATAAACAGTTCCAACAAGAATATCCCGACTATGCAAAAGATGGTCGCCTTTCAAAGCTTCGCACGTTTACGAGTTACATGAAGCTTTATGCCAAATACACACCGGGCTTTGCTGAAGTAACCCAATTGGATGAAAGAAAGAGCAATGACAAAAGGTTTATTCGCTTCATGCCACAAGAAAAACAGACACTAATTTTACCAATGCGAAACGTCCTTACGTCCTTATCCTAATTTTTATCCATAAATATAAGAAATACAATTAATTGCGCTATTCAAAAGAGAGCAATTAATCTTAGCAAACATCCTTTTCGATCAAGCAAAAAATTAAGAATAGACTCTTCTTAATCCCCAAAGGTCGTGAGGGCGGAAAGATTTAGAATTTTATGACACCCTTATAAGGGTTTCCATATATTTATTAAAAAAAAATCATATTTTGCGCAAAGCGCAAACAAAAATTTCTGCTCTTAGGTTACAACTTCCCACCTACTTTCATCGAAATATAGAGACTTTTCAGGCGAGGCCCATATATGACAGAAAAATCATTGGTGACCTTGTCCGCTCGTACAATATGGCTTCCCTGAATAAATAACCTCATTGGATCTTTGCCAACTATACACGAAATAAGTGAACGATTTTTTTGTTTAGTTTTACCTAGCATCAACAATATCCATAAATGAAGATTATAATAATGTTCAGCTTCATATCCCAGCACGATATTATGAATTTTGCTTTAAAATATAACATCAACTTTATATCTTTATTGAGCAGTCGTAGTCGAGCAACGAATAGCCTTCCCCAACAACACAAATTCTCGGCGTTGTAAGCCATTTTACCGGCCGTCTTCCAAACATAAAAAATGACACTATGACTAAAATACTCATAGGCACCCTCACGATCTTCTGTCTAACATCTCTCAACAGACCAAAGCCCACGGATTGTGATATCGAGGAATTCTATAAAGGAGTATCACCAGCAATAGGAACAAAAATTCTAAATTCAAGCGATGAGCTAGAAGATGTGGAACTTCTTTTAATTCCTATTGACATAAATAAAGGAAAGTATGTTGTAAATGTAACTCGCAAAGGTGAAAATCTTTATAAGGTGGACAATAAAAATATTTACATTGAAACTAAATATTGCTATGAATACTCCTATAGTGAAGAAGTAGTTTTGGAAGTTTCGGATAGTTATGGATATACAAAAGGGAAAATAATATTCTAACTCTTTTAATAAATCAAAATAGACGAATGGTTCACAAATAGTTTCAGGATGCCTCATTCCTTATATAAACAGAGTTAAGTGATATTAAATTAGTAGCCATAGCGTCAATTGGATTTTGGATATTCCCAATGGACAAACTCTCATTTCAAAAAATGTAAAAAAGACTTATCCATTGCTTTCAATAGTATTTAAACAATAACCAAAATTCGATGAAATGAAAAAATTAATTTTATTATTCGTCGCATTCTTTACCCTCGCGGTAAACAGTCTTCTTGCGCAAACAGTTTATATTACAAAAACTGGCAAAAAATATCATACTTCAAATTGTCAATATTTAAGCCAGAGTAAAATTGAAATTAATTTACAGGACGCAATCGCCAGGGGTTACGAACCATGCAAAGTATGCAAACCGCCCACAAATGAAACAATAGTTCAGCAACCGTTAGTTTCTAAACCAAAAACAAATAATTCACCAAGGACATCAGGTATCAGGATTGGTTGTATTTGTAATGATGGAACAAGAAGTAATGCGACAGGTAAAGGCGCATGTTCACATCATGGCGGGGTCAATCATTGGCTGTATAAATGAATAATTAGCGGCAACTACATGTAGAAGTTAATATTAAATAAGGAGAATAACCTGCAAAGTCTCACTTTTCTGGTCTAGCAATTACAATAGGTATTTTTAAAAATATTTATTGCGTAATTTTTGATTTTTTTCCTATATTGCGCAAGGCGCAAAACAAATCTGAAATAATTATTCCGGCTTTTTTCGGCTGTTATTTTCCACATAGAGGAATAAATACCTAAAATGGGGAAAATCAATATTATCAGCCAAATCATAGGAATTCTTGGATTGATTTATGCAATATACAATACCCATCAATTTAAAAAAGGTGTGAAGATTAGCTCTCTCCGACAAATTCGAACTTAAATAAACCGCATGGAGGAGGAAAAGCATGAACATGAACATTATACTCCTCAATGGAAAGCTATGCACCATACGCAACAAGAGCTAGAAATATTGTTCAAAAGTCTTCAAAAAATGTTCAATATTTCGGACAAGGATGCACCATTAACGTAGTGAAATTCCATTATTTAGTGGGACTGGCGAGTGTAAGTGAAGTTATTAATTCTTGGTATCTTAGATTCTTTAAGTTCACAGCTATGAGCACACCACTTTGGATAGCTTTTTCCATCATTCTTGCTGAAGTCGGGTTTTTAATATCTTACCCGTTGATGTATATCTTATTCAGGTCTCGGATTGTTTTGGTATCCCTTGCAACCAGGAAGAATATCGGCTTTAGGGCACTCCCTTACATCATGGGATTTATCGCTGGTTGTGCTGGTGGCTTCTGCGCTCTATCTATCTTGTTTCTCATTCGCGGATATGCCGGTCTGACCGAGAATTGGCACATAGTTCTCAACATATTCCTCATCTTTTACGGACAGGTCCAGTACCTAGGCCAGACGCTCAAAGCTATAGCAAGCGGGACCGCCCCTGCACTTGGCTGGCCAGGCATTCTGATAAGAACTCTTTAACAAATAATTCACACAACTCCCCAATGTCAGCAGGATTAATCTCCGCTCTGAGAAAGGATTTATATTTTACATCCAACATTTCTGCTATTCCATTAAGATAATTTTTGAAGAACATAAGGTTATTTTTGGTAAACGACCTTGTAGGCAGGTCTTTGCGAGAACAGAGGAAGCTCCAGCTCTTAATTTTTTAATTAGGGTTCTTACTCCAATTGTTTATTTGATTATTGTGTCTGCTTTGCTCTATCAATTCCGATTGGATAAATTTGTTCAGAATATTTACTTCTTTAATTTATATTATTTGATATTTCGATTGCTATTTAATCTCATAACCGGAAGAGGTCTTTTGTTAAATTGGTATAGGCAAAGTCTTTATTGGTTAACTATTTGCATTACTTCATATTTAATTTATGAAAAATTAATTATAGTAAAGTCCAACATTCTACCAGATTTCAACGGCATAGCGAATGAACTTTAGATAATAATTTTGATTTTTATTTTCCATATTTTGAACAATATAAGGTTCTCACAAGGGGCAGTCTTAAACGTAAGGAAAAATATTTGATGTCTAGATACAATTATTTTAAGAAGAAATTTGGCTCCATTCTAAAAGAAAGAATTAATGATGAGAGATTAGAAGCTATTACTTATTCAATAATGATTTACGAAGACTTCAATAGACCTAGAATTGTGAGATGGCTTGAAAATATGAAATTCAGATTGACAAAGAAACCCCATACACTGGGAGTTATGCAAGTCTATTCAAAAAAAGCAATCACTGATAGGGAAAGCGTAATTCTGGGAATACAAAAAATAAATAGCTCCTATCAAAAATATATATCCGCCAATCCGCAACTATCGGGCGCTAAGATTGATCCACTGATTTCCTTTAGTACAATAATCATGGATTACAATGGAGGAAGTAGTTATCAAGAAGAAGTGAGTACTTTAGCAAGTAAAATAATCACTAAGTTTTATCCTACCGCTCTATCAAAGTAATTTAGGTTATAATTTATTTATTAAGAGGTGTACCGGGAACATGATCATAATAGCCTTTTATTATTTCCAATATCTTCGATTTTTGGTTTATTGTATTTCATTTGATCCATCTCACTCAGTTGTGAATGCGTTAACTGTTGCAGTTCATTAGTTATAATGTTACAAATCTCATCATATTGAGTCTTTACATAAGTTTCAGTCCTATTTATTAATACTCGTAGGTTACTAATATTTTCACCTGAACATGTTTCCCCTTCCGCAGCAAGACAAATTATCTTTGCAATTTTATACTCTGCATCTTTTTCATTTAAAATTGCTCCAGGTATAGCTTGGGATATACTGTTTTCATCATGAACAATATTTTTATTTCTGAGGTTAAGAAAGTAATTGAAAACTTCCTGCCCTTCGACATCCCCTTTTAATACTTGCGTTGATTGCAATTGGGATGGTCGTCCTTTGTTACTTGTATAACATTTCATAACGAGAATTATGGCCATTCTCCATAACATTCTCCTTATAAAATTGTCTTCGGGGTATAATATCAAATTATTCAAACATTCGGAAGCATTATTTAAATCCGCTAAATGAAGTGCTAAATCAGCTAGTCTTCCTGGTTTTTTTCCTTTTAAATGGATTATTTTTTCGGAATTCGGGAAATCAGGTAAATAGAATCTATCGTTCGAATGTTCAATCTTGTAATATTCCACTTTAATGTTTATTTTAATGATTTCAAAACATTTTCTTAAGACTATTGATGAATATTCTTGCCGCTTCAATAGAGAGTGTCAATGTTCTAATATAAAAAAAACTTTCACAGTTCTTGTCAATGGAAAATTCTTACTCAAATAAGTTTGGCAAATTTTTCTGCCCTTTATGCTTTATTCCAGCATTTTTAGAAATGATCCTTAAAAGTGTGCTGAAAAGTTTTGCTGTAGCAATGGCATCTCCTAAAGCTGAGTGTCTGCCTTCTACCTGTATTCCAAAATAATCAAATGCCTCTTGAGAAGATATTTTTTTTTGTTTCAACCTTCCTGATAAGTATAAGTAGTATAGAATAGTTGCTGTGTCAACATATCTATGGGAGAATCTTTGAAAATAGTTATAGTTATTCGAAACTAGGAAATGCTTAAAGAAATTAACATCGAAATTGATATTATGTCCTCCTAGAGTAATTTTTTCCTCTTTAGAAAAATGGTGAGACAAGAAGTTCTCTAATTCTTTTATTGCATCTTTTGGGCTTAATGCGAATTTTTTGTGCTCTTCTATGATAATTCCATTTATCTCAAGAGCCTTACTTGTAACATTTAGAATTCCATCATTTATTAGGATTTCCCTTTTGTCAGTTATTTCAAATTCTTGCCAAATTACAAGGCCTATTGATAAAAGACTATTCTTTAACGGGTCTATTCCACCAGTTTCAGTGTCAATAAAAAGTATTTTATCAGGCCTCATTCAGTTTCTTCTTATTCAAAAAGTAATACAAAGATACTAATGTTTCATTTCCGCATAAAGTCCAATATCTTTTATATTTATAGTGGAAAGTAAACGAAAGCAGGCAAGAAGTTATGAATATTAATGAGTTCATTTTTGAAAGTTCAGGGGAAATGTAAGGTGCTGATTCTAAAAAAAAATAATGAAAATAAAAAGTTGTAAAAATGAATATAAAAGCTAACGAGCGATATAGATTATATTTTGCGAGAAAAAAGTCTGATAATGATTTTATGTCCTCTTGACTGTTCAAAATCTTTGACAATTTATACAATGAATACCACTTATCAGGGTAAGTTGTTTCTAGCTTAGCATTTATAATATTAATGCAATAAGTTCTTAATTGATCATTGTCTTTAAAGTAGTATGGAGGGTCGAATACGAAAATTTTATTCAAAATACTTTTTAGTGGGGAGAATAATTTCTTGAAATTGGCGTATATGGTTGATTTAGAAAGTTCTTTTCCAAAAATCCAGAAAATGAGTTTATTTAAAAGTGATTTAAAAAGTGTATAAATCAGATTCGCAATTTTATTTAAGAAATTGTCGAATATTGCAACCATGATTTCATACAGAATAATGGAAAAGACTTTGACTAAATGCCCAAGTAAGTAAGCGAAAATGATCATTATAGTTATTGTCAAATTTGTGTTTTTTGCAAATTGTTTTAAAAGAACGGGAATAAACGTTGCCATTCCTGAAAGAATGAATGAATTGTCAATTACTTGCTGAGGGACTTTTGAAAGATCTAGGAAATAAATGGGCGAAATTAGAATTAATGAAAAAATTATACCAGGAAGAATTAACCCTAGTATATCGAATATGAAGTTTTCAATTTTAGAGAAAAAATCGCTCATAATACAAGCTGTATTTTATAGAGGCCAGTAATATACGAACTTTTTTTGCCGGTTATGGCTAAGTCAAATTTAGTGGAGCTATCTTTAATTTCATTGTGCGTATGAATTATCCATATTGATTTGAGTTTTCTTTGGGCAATTGTAGGATATCTCGATATGCGATATTTTGAGTATGCAGTAGATTCAAAATTCATTTTTTATTCATATTTGGAAGTCTATACTAAAGATTGTTTTTTAGGAATTTCACATATTGTTTAAACCATGTTTAAACCAGCCAAATAAAAAAGGGTTTCAGAATCCTCTGAAACCCTTGCCTGTATTTGGTGGGAGCACACGGGTTCGAACCGTGGACCCTCTGCTTGTAAGGCAGATGCTCTGAACCAGCTGAGCTATGCTCCCTAATTTTGCAGGGATTGCAAAGATAAGGGTTGCATCATTTCTGCAAAATTTTTTTCATATTTGAACTATGGAAAAACCTAAGAGCTATTGCGAAGCCGTCTGGCAAATGGACAAGAATAATGTGCATGTCCACTATCATGATAAGGAATATGGCTTCCCCATTCACGATGATAACCTGCTATTCGCGCGACTGGTATTGGAAATCAACCAGGCCGGACTGAGCTGGACCACCATCCTCAATAAAAAGGACAATTTCTTCGAGGCCTTCGACAATTTTGAGATCGGGAAAGTGGCCTCATATAATGAGAAGAAAATATTGAAACTCCTGCAAAACGAGGGCATCATTCGTAACCGCCTGAAAATAGAATCCGTAATCGCGAATGCCAAGCGAATCAAAACCATACAGAAAGAATCCGGCTCCTTTGAAAAATGGCTCAATAACCATCATCCCCGCGCCAGGGAGGAATGGGTGAAGATCTTTAAGTCGCAATTCCGATTCACTGGTGGCGAGATCGTGAATGAATTCCTTCAGAGTACAGGATACCTGAAAGGAGCACATATCGAAAGCTGCCCCATCTTTAGAAAAGTGCTGCAAAGGAAACCCGCATGGGCCATAAAGGAAAAGACTCACGGGAATAGTTGATTTCCGTACTTTCATGAACCGGAATGACATTCTTAACTGATATGGCTGTTCCTCATCTTCATAATCTAACGCAGCATTCACTGTATGAACCCCAACAGGCAGCCCGCTTCCGTTTACGAAGAACAACTTGCCCATTTTCAATCTATATGCTATGGCCTCCGGCAAAAAAGCAAGCGATATGGCTGGATTCGCCTGCTATCCATCCTGGTTCCCTTTATCCTGGCCTATGCCTTTCTCCCCCACCAGCTCAGTTGGTTCCTTGGCTGCATGCTGATCCTGATCATATTATTCCTCTATGTGGTTTCCGTGGATACAAACAATGATCAACTCATCCAGCACTATGAAAGGCTGATAGCCATTAATGAAGAGGAGTTGAAGATCCTGAATCATTCGTATACCGATCGCGATGATGGCAAGGAATGGGAACCGGCCCTGCATGCCTATGCGGCGGATATGGACCTCTTTGGGAAATTCTCCCTCTATCAATACATCAACCGATGCGAATCACAACAGGGTCAAAGCCTCCTGGCCGACCACCTGCTGGAGCCATTACCTTTTGAACATATCAAAGAATATCAGGAAGCCATCCGTGAACTGGAACCCCAACTGGAATGGCGACAACAGTTGCAATCATTCGCGCGTTCCGCGAAATTTTCTCTTTCTACCGAGGAAAGAATAAAGGGCTGGCTGCAGCAGGAAGACAAAACAATCAATACCCGGTTTTGGAAACCGGTCAGCTATATTTATCCGCTTATCCCATTGGCTGGTGTGATATTGTATTCGTCCGAACTCATTTCCCTGCCCGTTTTCCTCCTGGTAATGTTCCTTTGCTATAGTTTTGCTACGCAGTATTCCAAGAGGGTAAATGCAATTCACGGCAATGTTTCCAGGATTGAACCCGAGATTTACAGCCTGCAGCAACAGATCATGCACCTCGAGAAGCAGCCATTTAAGTCGGCCCTCCTGCAGCAGATGCAAAAATTAATCCAGGGCACTCATCAAAAAGCGTCGGCAGAACTATTGGCGCTGCAAAAAATATTGTACCGGTTTGATTTCCGTCTCAATATGCTGATGGGCCCGCTGATGAATATTTTCCTGCTATGGGATATCAGGCAAATGATCAGCCTGCAGGGCTGGAAAAATCAAAACAAGGAACTACTTCGGACCTGGATTGAAGGAATGGCGGCTATGGAAGTGCTCAACAGCCTGGCGGTGTTGGCTTTCAATCATCCCCAATATTGCTTTCCCAATTTTTCGGGGGCTGACTTCTTTTTTGAGGCGAAAGGACTAGGGCATCCGCTGATCCCTTCTTTCAGGAGGATTGACAATGACTGCAGCATATCGGGCACAGGGCAGATCATGCTGATCACGGGCTCTAATATGGCAGGGAAAAGCACCTTTCTGAGAAGTGTGGGTGTGAACACGGTCCTGGCCATGATGGGCGCGCCCGTCTGCGCCAGCTCACTAACGCTGTCGCCTACTCGATTGATCAGCAGCATGCGCATCGCGGATAACCTGGCAGAAAACACCTCCACTTTTTATGCGGAGCTCAAGAAGCTTCAAATGATCATTGGAAAGGTGAACCGCCAAGAAAAGATTTTTATTCTGCTGGATGAGATCCTGAGGGGCACCAATTCCCTCGACCGGCATACGGGTTCCGCGGCCTTTCTCAAACAGCTCGTGCAGGAAAAAGCTGTGGCCATTGTGGCTACTCACGATATTGAATTGTCAAGCCTGGCTGAAGAATATCCTGCTGCCATCCACAATTATCATTTCGACGTTCAGGTATCGGGAGAGGAGCTGTATTTTGATTATAAGTTAAAGACCGGAATATGCAGGAGCATGAATGCTTCCATCCTGATGAAAAAAATCGGGATCCGCGTTTGATTGTTTACTGATTCATGGCTGCTTTAGAATTTCAACTCTCCATTCGGGTCCCGACGAAACTCTGTATTTCTCCGAAAAATTTCCCTGGTTCAATGCAAAAGAAAGATTCAGAAGACTATTCAGGTAACACAGTTCTTTTCCTGGCGGCACCGAAGAAAAGCTGGCAACGTATGGAATCGCCCCTTCAAAGATCAATTTATCCTGGTGCAGGATCCTCACCCGGATGACGTCTCCGAATTTCAATGCCAGCAGGGAGAAAATGGAGTCATTGATATTCGTCCATACGTTGCCGTATTGAATGTCGAGTATTGGTATGGAACCTTTCAATATCCCGCTTTGAAAGGAGGGCTTCTGGTACAGAATACTGATCACTTTATTGGGAAGTAGTGGACCTACCTGCTCAAAACTAATAGCGCCCGCTGCCAGCCTTGCGCCAGTATAGGCATATACATCGCGGCCATGAAAAGTGTAGGATTTGCCGGAATTTTTCAGTCTGTTCAGGTTCTCATCAATTTCCCTCAGGGATTCAATACCCAGGGATTCCGCCACCAGCGTGAGTGTGCCATTATCCGGCGTCACAAAAAAAAGCCCCGACCGGGTTTTGAGCACCACTGATTTGCGTTGCGAACCCACACCCGGATCCACCACCGACACAAAAACTGTTCCCCTGGGCCAGAAAGAAGCTGACTGCTGCAGACGGTAGGCCGCTTCCCAGATATTGTATGGAGGAATTTCATGCGTGAGGTCGAATAATTTCAGATCCCGTGAAACGCCCATGGCCACTCCTTTCATGGCAGCTACGGCTCCATCTTTGAGGCCAAAATCAGATTGAAATACGACTATACCGTTTTGCCCGACTGTAGAGAGCTGCAGGCAGGTCAGGCAAATCATCAAAAGCAGTAAGCGATAAAATTTCATCATTATAATCCATTGAAGAAACAAATGTAAGCGGATCGGAGTAGGAATCAAATGGGTCCACTAATTTAGTGCCGCTATCCTGCATAAGATCTATTCAAACAAAGAAATAACCACTCCATTTTAGAAACATATTATTATTGAAATTAAAACCTGATTTATGCACAAATCCATTCTTCCCAATCCATGCCGCCTGATTTGTCTGGCAATCATGCTCTTTTTCATGAGACCGGTACTACTGGCGCAGAACGCATCCAAACCGACCGACGAATCTTTCACTGTTGAAGGTTACTATAAGGTCAAATGGGGATACGCGGATGAATTCATCAGCCTGTACAAGAAGAACCACTACCCATTGTTGAAGAAATTGCTGCAAAAAGGAGACCTCCTCTCATTAAAAGCGGAGAAACCCAGACTACATAGCAGCGAAGAAAGCCGGTGGGATTATAAGATCATCCTGGTTTTTAAAAATGTGCAACTGGCATATGATAACAATCTGACTGATCCCTATAAAAAAACTTTGTTTCCCGACCAGGCAAGCTATGAAAAGGAGGAACAAAGACGTTTCGAAATATTGCTGGCCCATTGGGATGTGACGGTGCAGCAGGTTGACCTGGAACATTAAACATCCAAGGCGACTTCATGACAGTATTTGAATAGCCAGCTTACATCACTGACCGAATCTGGAGATATTTTTTATGTCAGGCCGATTTTAGCGCAAACGCGAAGCGGCTTCCCTCTCCTATCCTGCTTTCCGCCCAGATGGTGCCACCCTGCGCCTCTATGAATTCTTTGGAAATAGCAAGCCCAAGGCCTGTTCCGGCACGATCAAGCGTTCCGGGCACTTTGTAATACCGGTCGAATATCCTGGGCAGATATTTTTCATCTATTCCTGCACCATTGTCACGCACATAAAATTCCACCATATTTTCTTTCGCAAAAGCTCCAATATCAATGATACTATCGTCAGGAGAATATTTGATGGCATTGGTCAGAAAATTGATCAGCACCCAGGCTGTTTTTTCGGAATCTGCATTTACCGAAGGAAGATGAGCGCCGGAATTCTTTTGAAAACTTATGTGCTTTTGCTCCGCCAGTACCTGCACGGCTTCAAGGGCCTCGTCGATGATCTTTGCCGGTTCTGTGGCTTGTCGCTTGAGCTGAATATTGCCTGTTTCCACCTGCGCCATATTCAACAATTCACCAGTAATTTTCAGAAGCCGGTTCGCATCGTCATGAATACTGCCAATCAGTTCCTTTTGGTCATTGCTCAATTTACCGATTCGTTCATCTTCCAGCAATTGGGCGCTCATCTTGATGGAGGAGATGGGAGTTTTCAACTCATGCGAAATGGTAGCTATGAAATTTGTCTTGGCTTCATTAAATTCCCTGAAGATGGTGATGTTACGCAGCACGATCACCTGTCCTATCACCTGGTCGTTATTGGTCACGTGGATCACTTCCTTATTGAAATAACTCTCTTTGTTGTCTGCATAAATTTTCAATTCCGTTTTATTGTTTTCTTCCTGAAGAAGGGTTCGCATCAGGTCGTTCTTTATAGCTACGTCCGCCGCGTATTGACCGATAATGTCGCTTTCCTTTAACCCGAGCAGTTTTTGGGAAACGGCATTCAGAAACAGGATGTTTTTCTTTTCGTCCAGACCTATAATTCCATCACGCATCTGGTTAATAATGGCTTCGATCCTGCTTTTTTCAAATTTGATCTGGGCGATATTGCTATGTTCATACTCATCCAGTTTTTCTGCCATCACATTAAATGCATTGGCGAGGTCACCGAATTCATCATTCTGGTCCAGCCTGATCCTTTTTTGGTAGTCCTTATTGGCAATAGCGCTAATCCCCTCCGAGAGTGTACTGATGGGGCCTGAAATAATACCGGGGAAATTATAAATAAAGCTGAAAGCGATTAAAACAAGCGCCGTGAAAATAATGGTCAACCATAGTTTGGCATCTTCGGCGGTTTGCTGCGCCACTGAATTCTTGCGGAGTATGGCTTCCTGGTTCAGGTCATTGATATGCTGCACCGCCTGCCTGATCTCACGATAGTTTGATGAATCCGCCGGATCGGCCTTTAATTCTTCAAAATTCTTCCTCAATTCTGCTGTCGCCTCTTTTTCCCCCGGCTCCGTAATATTGGATTCCTGCTTTTCCAGGTTCATTTCAAGCGATTTTATGGAGGAGGAATCCGTTTTAGCTGATTCCAGGGCTTTGACTATGTTATTGCCAAACACCAGGCTCTTATGATTGTTCTTTAATACCTTTTCCGCATCATTCCCCAGCCGGTTGATATAGTAAATACTAAGTATTCCAAATGCCAGGATCACCATAAACAGGAATCCAAGCCCAAGGCTTAATTTTGTTTTTAAGCGAAGTGCCATATTATGAGAGTATTACTATATCAATATCCGCAGCAGACAATTTATTCAATAACTGGTTAAATACTGCGGTATTTAAAATTACGTTGAACAGGTTCAAATGCGGCTTCCCGATGCAAATAGTGGTGATATCCTTTTGTTCTGTTACTTCAAAAATTCCTTTGGAAATATTGCTTTGCCTGGTTTTGATAACTTCCGCCCCCAGTTCTGTAGCCAATTTGAAATTATTGATCAGGTGCCGTTGTGCGGCCAGGCCTATTTTATCCGCATGCTCTTTGGGAGTTTGCACATAAAGCACATACCATTTGGAATGGTAATAGGTGGCCAGTCTTGCTGTTTTCCTTATTACTTTAGTGGCTATTTCGTGATTGCTGCTGATGCAGGCCAGGAATCGTTCCGGGCGGAGATGTGCCGTACGCGGGAGCTCTGTTTCGATCTTTCTCTCAACCTGGCTGGCCACTTCTTTCAGGGCCAGTTCGCGCAACTGCAGGATTTTTTCGGATTGAAAAAAATTCCTCAGCGCGGTCTCCACTTTATCCGCCGTATAGATCTTCCCTTCTTTAAGCCTTGTAACGAGCTCATCCGCCGTTAGGTCAATATTAACAACTTCATCCGCCTCTTTTAAAACGCTATCGGGCACCCGTTCCGCCACTTCTATGCCAGTTATTTTCTTTACTTCCTGGTACAGACTCTCAATATGCTGGATATTCACTGCGCTGATCACATTAATCCCAGCGTTCAAAACTTCCATCACATCCTGCCAGCGCTTTTCATTTTTACTTCCTTCAATATTCGTATGGGCGAGTTCATCTATCACTACCACTTCAGGATGCAGGTTCACAATGGCCTGCATATCCAATTCTTCCAGCTCTTTTCCCTTGTAAAATAATTTCCGTCTGGGTATCACCGGCAGACCTTCCAGGAGTACGTGCGTCTCTTTTCGTCCATGTGTTTCAATATATCCGATCTTCACATCCACCCCGTTCCGAAGCAGGGTATGCGCCTCCTGCAGCATGCGAAAGGTTTTTCCCACGCCGGCGCTCATACCAATATAGATCTTAAACTTACCGCGTCTTGATTTTCGGATAAGCTCCAAAAAGTGTTCAACATTTTTTTCCTGTTCTGGCATAAATACAATTCAATAATACGTTGCCATTCAGGGCAAATTTATCGCTTCAATTTGTAGTATATTAGAAATGATAGGTTGCAGCCAAAATAAAGCTGCCGGACGATTTAGTGTTTCCATTTGAATTCTTATAAAACACCGCATTCCCCGCATTATCCAATCTGAATTCCGGAATTATGGTAAGGTTATCCACCTTGAAATTGGCCGAAAGCGTTGGCGCCAATACAGTTTTTAGTCCCAAATACTCATCCCGGTCACTTATATATTCAACTCTTAGTGTAAATCCGAACCAGTTAGTGGGATCGAGATTGGCATATAATGCCGCACCGGCCCAGTTAAAAGAGCTGAATTTCCCGGTACTATCAATGTCCAATTTCACTGACTGCAATGTTCCATTAAATCCCAGACCGAATTTTCCTGATACTGCATAAGTAGCAACGATATCGCCCTGCATCATTTTTCTATAATCATTTTGCTTCCCTCCCACAAAATTGAAATAAGCCTTCAATTTATCATCTTTAGATGCAGTCGAGAATTGAGCAATCACAGACTTTGGCATTGCAGGAGCAGTTCTGTAATCTGTAGGATTGGCAATCCCCACCATGAATGCGCTCTTGCCCCCAAGGCCGATATCCGCTTTCAGGCCTGTGTGTGAAAAAGGACCGTTTGTAAACATATAGCTCATACTGTAATTCCTGTTGAGATAGGCATCTACCACTTCGTAGCCTATATGGGTACCCCAGGTACCAAGTGTAAATTTAATAGAAGAGGAAGGAGCATAGGTTACCAGCAATTGCTTTATGGCCAGTCTGGTGTTAGCGTCATTGTATGAAAATTCCTCTGCCCTCTTGCCAAATCCAAGGTCCACCGTTGCACTCACTTTCCCAAAACTGTGGTCGGTCCGTAAAGATGCCATCCCCAATTCGAATGAATTACTGGAATGGGTAAAACTGGTAGGACTATTGTACGGATAGTCTTTAGGGTTATTGAAATTATATCTGTAATAGGCATCCACCGAACCTGTAATAGTAACGGGTGCAGATGTCATTTTTGTTGAATCAGTGACTTGAGATAAAGCAACCTGTTTTACTGATAGGACAATAATCACCACGAAAATCTTTTTCATTGTCTTCTAATATTTTAGTTCGTCTAACGCAATATTTAATTTCAGCACATTTACTTTACTGGGACCAAACATTCCCAGGAAAGGAGCGTCTGTATGCTGGTCGATCAATTTGATCAAGACCTTCTCATCTATCCTGCGAATGGCAGCAATTCTCTTTACCTGCACTTTTGCGCCTGATGGTGAAAGGTCGGGATCCAGCCCGCTACCAGATGCTGTTACAAGCTCGGAGGGGATTTCTGCTTTTTTGATGCCTGGATTATGCACTAAAAATGTGTCGATCCTGTCCTGCACCTGCTTCAGGTAGTCAGGATTGGTGGGTCCTTTATTGGATCCGGCGGAACCTGCCGCATTATAACTGGCTGCTGAAGGCCTGCTCCAGAAATATTTATCTTGGTTGAAATTCTGGCCCTCAAGTGCAAATCCCACCACTTTTCCATTTACGGTTACCGTTTCACCCCTCCCCTTTCCGGGTGTTGCCTGGGCAATGGCGAGAATGAAAATGGTGTAAATACCGCAGAAGAAAACGATAGTGACCACCGTGAGTCTCAATGCCGGTAAAATATGCTGTCTCATTTTTTCAGTTTTTTATAGTTCTTTTAAAACCAGGTTGAAACCAACAGGTCGATCAATTTTATTCCAATGAAAGGAACCACAATGCCGCCAAAACCATAAATCAGGAGGTTCCTTCTCAGCAAAGCGCTTGCGCCAATGGGTCTGTAAGTAACTCCTCTCAAAGCAAGAGGGATCAGCAATGGAATTATGATGGCATTAAAGATCACGGCAGATAATATGGCACTCTCAGGACTGTGCAGGTTCATGATATTGAGACTCTGCAACCCCGGAATGGACACTATAAATAATGCCGGAACAATTGCGAAATACTTTGCCACATCATTGGCTATGGAAAAGGTGGTAAGGGTTCCTCTTGTCATTAGTAGTTGCTTTCCTATTTCAACAATCTCTATCAATTTTGTAGGATCATTGTCCAGGTCAACCATATTTCCCGCTTCTTTTGCGGCCTGTGTTCCGCTGTTCATGGCCACGCCCACATCGGCCTGTGCCAGCGCGGGAGCGTCATTGGTACCGTCACCCATCATTGCCACCAGTTTGCCGCCGGCTTGTTCATTGCGGATATAATTCATTTTATCTTCCGGTTTTGCTTCGGCAATAAAATCATCCACACCTGCCTTGTCGGCAATGTATTTTGCAGTTAGGGGATTATCCCCCGTGACCATGACCGTTTTTACACCCATTTTACGCAAGCGTTGAAAACGCTCCTGTATTCCGGGTTTAATTATATCCTGCAATTCAATAACACCCAGGGCCACATTATCCTTTGATACTACCAATGGAGTCCCCCCGTTTTCCGCAATCACATGCACTCTGTCTGAAACATCCACAGGTATTTCATTTCCGGCCTTTACAACAATACTGCGTATGGAATCAAAGGCACCCTTACGGATTTTCATTCCATTCAGGTCTATACCACTGCTCCTTGTTTCCGCAGTAAACTCAATGAACTTAGCTCCATCTTTCAGAATGTCAGGGGGCTTAATACCTTTTTCAGATGCCAGTTCCACAATGCTCTTCCCTTCGGGCGTTTCATCGGCCAATGAAGCAAGTAAGCACGCCTCAATAAAAACATAATTATCAACCGTTCCCATCGGCCAGAAATTAGTTGCCTTACGGTTACCTATAGTTATAGTTCCGGTTTTATCAAGCAGCAGGGTATCAAGATCTCCCGCCGTTTCTACAGCCTTTCCACTTTTGGTGATCACATTGGCGCGCAGGGCACGGTCCATTCCCGCGATACCAATGGCAGACAATAATCCGCCAATTGTTGTGGGTATCAGACAAACGAACAAGGAGATGAATGCAGCAATGGTAATAGGCGTACTCGCATAATCACCAAATGGTTTTAGTGTTACGCAAACTATGATGAATATGATAGTGAAGCCGGCCAGTAAAATTGTCAAAGCAATTTCATTGGGTGTCTTCTGGCGCGATGCACCTTCCACCAATGCGATCATTTTGTCCAGGAAACTTTCACCAGGCTCTGTAGTAACGCGCACCTTAATTTTATCACTCAATACCTTTGTGCCGCCTGTTACAGATGATTTATCGCCGCCGGCTTCTCTTATTACCGGGGCAGACTCCCCGGTAATGGCCGATTCGTCGATGGTTGCAATCCCCTGAACAATTTCTCCGTCCATAGGGATGATGTCTCCTGCCTCGCAGATAAAATAATCCCCTTTGCGCAATTGCGAAGAAGGCACGGTCTTAATTTCATTCGTAAAAATCTCTCCTACCGCGAAAATTTTCTTTGCAGGTGTGTCTTCCCTGGTTTTACGTAAGCTATCGGCCTGGGCTTTACCCCTGGCTTCTGCGATGGCTTCAGCAAAATTGGCGAACAAGACCGTGATAAGGAGTATCAGGAAGATCAGGAAATTATACAAAAAACTTCCCTGCGACTTTTCTCCTCTCCATATCCAGATGCAAACTGCAAGCATTACAACTGTTCCTATTTCCACGGTAAACATCACTGGATTGTGGATCAGGATACGGGGATTGAGTTTCACGAACGATTGTTTTAAGGCCTCCTTCACCAGGGAAGACTCAAACAATTTGTTAGTTCTTATATGTTTTGACATAGTACTGTCTTTTTGAATTATCTCATAAATCTTTGATCAACGATTGCGTTATTTCGCTCCAAAAAATTCGGCTAATGGTCCCAGTGACAAAGCCGGGAAAAAACTAAGCGCCACCACAATCGCGATCACTGCAAATACCATTATTCCAAATGTCGTGGTATCCGTTTTCAAAGTGCCTGCGCTTTCGGGTATATATTTTTTCTTTGCGAGTATACCGGCGATCGCAACGGGTCCCACTATTGGAATGAAACGTGACAACAACATCACAATTCCGCATGTTATATTCCAAAAAGGAACACCGTCTCCCAGGCCTTCGAAGCCGGAGCCGTTATTAGCCGATGAAGAAGTGTATTCATACAACATCTCGCTGAATCCGTGATTGCCGGGATTGTTCAGCCATCCTGCGAATTGCTGGGGATGGGTCGCAAACAGGTGTGACGACAAGGCTGTAAAACTCAGGATCAGGAATGTATGCAACAAAGCGACTATGGTGGCAATTTTCATTTCTTTCGCTTCTATCTTTTTACCCAAAAATTCGGGTGTTCGTCCCACCATGAGGCCCGAAATGAATACGGCTATGATCATATATACATAGAAATTCAGGAAGCCCACCCCCACGCCTCCGTAAAATGAATTCACCATCATTCCAAGCATGGCAAACATTCCGGTAAGCGGGGTAAAACTATCGTGCATGGCATTGACAGATCCGTTTGAAGTTACCGTAGTTGTAATGCCCCAATAGGCTGAAGCAGCAGAACCGAAACGGACTTCCTTCCCTTCCATACTTCCCAGCGACTGGGATATTCCCAGATGCCCAATGGAAGGATTCCCCTTCATTTCATAAAACAATGATGGAATAAGGAAGCATAAAAATCCAATTGTCATCACCCCAAAAATCACCCAGGCCAGTCTTCTTCTTTTTAAAATATATCCTAATGCAAATACCATAGCCATCGGGAAAAGGACTATTGAAATATTTTCCACCATATTGGTGAAATAATTGGGATTCTCAAATGGCACCGCAGAGTTGGCTCCGAAGAATCCACCACCATTGGTTCCCAACTGCTTGATGGCAATCATGGCTGCGGCAGGCCCTCTGCTCACTTGAACGGTATCACCCTGCATTGAAATATAGGAGTCCTTTCCCTGAAAGGTCATTGGGGTTCCGTTGAATACCAATATAATTGCTACCAAAATAGAAAGCGGCAGCAAGATCCTGGTGCAGGATTTAATAAAATAATTATAGAAATTTCCAAGTTTTTCAGTGGTCCTTTCTTTCATTGCCATGAATACTACCGCACACGCAGCCATTCCAACGCCCGCGCTTACAAACTGGAACAGCATCAGCACCAATTGACCCAGGTAAGACACGCCAGTCTCCCCGGAATAGTGCTGCAGATTGGTATTAGAAACAAAACTAACCGTAGTATTAAAGGCAAGGTCAGCCGACATGGATGGATTGCCATCCGGATTAAAGGGTAACCAGCTCATGTTCATTAGCACCAGCATGGAAAATAAAAACCATACCAGGTTAATAGTGAGAAGTGCTCCCAAATGCTGCTTCCAGTTCATATCCCGATCCGCCTTGACTCCGCTGAGCCTAAAAAATACATGATCCAGGGGGCCTAATACCGGATCCAGCCAGGTTCGTTCTCCGGCATATACTTTTCCTATATACCTGCCAATAGGAATGGCCAGGAGAACCATAATAGCGTACATGGCTAATACACCTAAAATTTCTGTATTCATGATTGATTTCTTTTATGAATCTTAAAACTTTTCCGGTTTTACCAATACATAGCAGAGATAACAGAAAACCAGAATGGCTACAATAAATAATAGAGTCATGATTTATAAATTTTTATTTTCTGAATTTCACGCCTTAATGCCTTTGGGCTTCTGGTTAAATTTTGTCAAAAAAATCTATGCACTTAAAAAATAGGGCGAAGCCGGCAAGCCCAGCCAGGATAAGAATTACCGTAAGCATATATTGACATTTTATTTTCGAATGGATTGAACTATGATCTCAATTTTTAAGTAAAGAATATATAAGAGCCCCAAAACCGCTAGCCAGGCTAATACTATTATAATCAAGTCACGAATCTTATATTTCCTTTTTTGCAATCCCATACAAGAATGAAACAATTTTGATCAACGTGTATGACCATAATCAGGAATAATTCTGATGTTCTTTAATCTGCAATGGCTATCCATGCAGATACCTGTAAATGAAGCCCGCAATTGCCATGCTCCCATAAATCAAAGCCAGGATATGCCAGGGCTTCAGATGCCACTTGCGGAGTGGGAAATCAGGGTTCATATTCATGTTTTTGGTTCAATGATGCCAAGTGCGTGCCGAAAGAAGAAGGGAATGTCATGGGCCGGCTCAAATGCAGGCCAGGACTGCATCCGGAGTTAGCGGCTGATTTGCAGGGCCGTTTTATCCCATGGCAAAGCCTTCCATTTTGGAGTGCTGCATTTTCAAAATGAAAAACCGAAATGGGTAAAAGAGTTCGTTTGAAATGAATTCCCGGAATTGATTATGGGAGAACATGAGATGGGATCAATTGGTTGCAAGACCAAAGTCATCTATCTTTCTGTATAGTGTGGTGAGGCCGATATTAAGAAGCCTGGCTGCTTCTGTCTTGTTTCCTTTGGTATGATTCAGCACTCTCTGGATATGAAGTTTTTCGACGCTGGCGAGGTCAAACGCGGAGAGCGCATTGGAACCGGACTCACCCTGCTTTCCGCGGGAGTAACCCGCACCGGATTGCAATTCAAGTGGCAGATTGTCCAACGTTAATTCGTTTGTGGTGGCCAGGATGACGGCTCTTTCCATCACATTTTTCAATTCCCGGATATTCCCTTTCCATTCATGATATTGCAAATGCTCCAGGAATTCCACGCTCATGCCATCTATGCGCCTGCCTGTCTTTCGGGCAAAGATCTGCATGAAGAAATCCGCAAGCATTGGAATGTCTTTCTTCCTTTCTCTCAACGCAGGCAACGCAATATTGAATACATTCAGCCTGTAGAACAGGTCTTTCCGGAATTTACCTTCTTTCACATCTTCCTGGAGATCGCGGTTAGTGGCTGCAATTACACGCACATCAACCCGGGTTGGTTTTGTATCGCCTACTTTAATAAATTCATTGGTCTCCAGAACCCGCAGCAATTTTGATTGCAGATCAATGGGCATTTCTCCTATTTCATCCAGGAAAAGAGTGCCTGTATCAGCTTCTTCAATCAATCCTTTTTTATCTTTTATGGCGCCCGTAAATGCCCCGGCCTTGTAGCCGAACAATTCACTTTCAAGCAATTCCCTGCTGAAAACGCTGCAATTGAGTGCCATAAATGGTTTGCCACCTCGTTTGCTCCCATAGTGAATGGCCTGCGCAAATACTTCTTTGCCGGTTCCGGTTTCTCCAAGCAGCAGAACGATAGCCTCTGTAGGAGCCACTTTTTTTGCCAGGTCAACAGCTTCCTGTATCAATACCGATTTGCCAAGAATATTCTCAAACCCGTAAAGCTTACCCACTTGTTCCTCCAATTGATCCACCCGCTTTTGCAAATGAATTTTCTCAAGTGCACGGCCCAGCAATGGAATGATTTTGTCATTATCATCGCCTTTGGTGATATAATCGAATGCGCCATTTTTCATGGCCTGCACTCCATCGGATATATTTCCATATGCCGTCAGGAGTATGATTTCAGTGAAGGGGAATTTTGGTTTGACTTCTTTCACAAAATCAACGCCATTTCCGTCGGGGAGTTTTACATCGCTGAGAATGATATCATAAGATTCCTTATCCAGCAGCTTGAAAGCTGTCTTTATATTACCCGCTTCGGATACATTGTACCCTTCCAGAGAGATAATTCTTTTTAGGAGGCTACGCAGTTTTTCTTCGTCGTCCACAATCAATACAGATGCCGATGAAACCATAAGTTCAAAGTGAACTCAAATCTATTAAATGTTTATGTCATTCGGGTTTAAGGTTCTCTGGCCTAGCACCACCAATCAGAATAAGCGGCGGTATCGCGTGAATAGTTTAGCGTCGGGAGCCTGTATGAACACGGTAAAAGAAGCATCGTTGAAAGTCACTAGTTGGTAAGTGAATGGCTGGTAATCGTAGTCAACAAAATTAAATAGTAAGGCTCCGGTACTGTCGGGAACCGCTCCATAGTTCACATTGATTACAGGAGGCGTTCCTGCGCCGATCAGGTTGGGACCCTGGATGATCTGAGCAAGATTCCCAGGCAGGAATACAAGAGTATCATCTTTGAGATAATCTCTCACATATTGCCAAAGGTCGGTCTTGGGCCCAACGGTATCATATGGATTAAAGTCTATGGGAACATCCGAATAAAATGCATCCAGTTTGAATGTTTTATTTTTTAAGAGATAATTCATGAAAGTATCTTTGGGAGACAGGAGGCCTAAGGTTTCGGCGGAATATTCTTTTTGACAGGAAGAAAGCAACAAGAGGCCCAGCGCAGTTAAGATGACGCTGCGTTTAGAGAAATGCCGGGTAAGGTAGAAAACAATATGTAGATATGATCCCAAATGGATGCAGTTTATTGTGATGAAAGCAAGCGAAAACATTCATTTTCAATCAACGTTTGGGAGGCTCATGCTAAGGGACTTTCTCGTACCTGGAATAAATATTAGCGTCTCCCCTGGTGACATACACGATAAAATAGTCGGCTGAGAATTCGGCCAGTTTATAGGTCAAAGGTTTGTACTCGTAGTCGTAAAAGTTAAAATCGGTATGGTCTCCCTCAGCATTAACGTTATAGTTGTACCTGATAGTATCGCTGAAGTCACTTGGTATTTTCAAGGCGTTCTGTACGACCTCCACATCCCCGGCACTGGTGAACAAATAATAGTCATCTTTTATATAATCCCGCACGTATTTCCACAGTTCAGTTTCCAGCGATTGCACTGAATCACTCTCTATATAATCAATTGGTTTATCGGAATAATAAGCAGTGAGCCTGAATTTCAGGGATTGCTGAACGGTGTTATGAAACTGTTCGGCTCTTTTTTTTTCCATCTCTTCGGCCGTGGGTTGTTTCCTGCAGGCACTCATCATCGGCAGGAATAGGGCAATTATAATTGAAATGGCACTGCCAGTCCCAAATTCGCAAAATTTCATAAATCATCTAATTGTGGTGAAGCAATAGCAACCGTTCGGGGTCAAACTTCAAGAGGAAATGGAAATAGATAGTAGTTAACGGGCTTCTTATATAATTACGCTTCAATGTACCAATTGGTTGGCAGTTGTGCAAAATTTGAGGACTGACATTTGTGAAAATCCGTGTCCATTTTGAGCTTTTGAAATATTAGTTAACAGATTCATTCATAAACGGCTAAATCACATTTACTAATTCATGTAGGATTCCAGCTATTGAAACCGAATCTGAAAAAATATTTTTCTTTATTTTACAGACTAAGGGTTTTTACTTATCATTTCCGGCTTTTCGCCCTTTTTCAATTGCCGCGATGTGATTTCCTTCAACGGAGGCCTGATAAAGTCCTTTGGATGTTTCATGAAATAGTTGATGAGGATTCCAATGAATTCGGGCTAATCTTTCAGTCGTATGCCACGTGATTTTACCGAAACGATGAACGCGAGAGTGAAGCTGACAAGGAAATTGAGGAAGCCAATAAATAATACGTCAAATATGATGGTGAAGAGATATGCGGGAGTGACCTGGTATAGGTAACGGTAAAGACTACCAGCAGATTCCCCGCGAATAAGGCGATCTGGCTTCTGGCGGTTCTTGCCACCGTGGTCGCCAGGTTGTTCAGGTCCGGTCTGCCTTCCAGCTTTTTAGAATCCAGTGGCCTTGCACCCAGACATAATCCGTTCTCCAATAAAAGACCCTGTTAATGACGTATAAAAAATCATCTGACGATTGCAAGGATGGAATGATCTTGTGCTTTAATTTTCAGGCCATTTCCTGGATGAATCCACGGGAGCTCACAATACCACTCTTCGTCAACGCCGGCATAATATTACTGTTGACAAACCATGAAAGCAAAGCCTTTCTGATTGAAAACAATAAGGAAGAATTTTCGTTCATCTCCAAAAGAAGGGATTGGAATTTAGCTTCAGCTTCTTCAATATTTCCGGGTTTCGATGGCCTTACCAGCTTCACCAGTTCCACTAGCAATTCAATATCATGGTAGTTGGTGGCAGACAAGGAAGGAGCCTTGCCGGAATCAGATGAAAGCGGTGCTTTTTTATGCTTCAATAATTTTAACATACGGCAAAAATAAGGATAAGCTTATGGGTCATAAACCACTGTAATACAGGGTCAGCCGCATGGTGGTAAATTTCATGCTCGAATTCCCGGCGCCCTATTTCAAATGAGAATTATTTGTGTAGTTTTGTGTGTCTAATTTATTGATATGCCTTCCATTTCAGGAAATACTTGGACGCGGACTCAGCAGGATAAAGACGTGGATGTACTCACCAGTTCTGAAGAACCCTGCAGCCTAATCGTGTGGAATGATGAGGTGAATAGTTTTGAATGGGTGATTGAAACTTTGGTGGAAGTTTGTGGCCATAGTTGGGAACAGGCAGAGCAATGCGCTTTCATCATTCACTACCAGGGCAAGTATGCCGTAAAAAAAGGCTTGTACGAGGATCTCAAACCTCAATGCGATGCCATCACCGAACGGGGTATCGGAGCTACAATTGAAGTAGTAGCGGAATAAAGTACAATTCATTTCAACAAAACGAATCTTGAATTGAACGGCGACAATTCCAAAAGCAGGTGGTAACGGATAAATGGATTTCAGTATCCTGACAGGAGATCAGTTCCATACGAATATCCAACTGGCTTCATGGTTTTTCCGAATGTCCTTTTACCCCAATCCTGCTTATCTTTGGCCCAATGCAGGAAAGTTTAATAGTCAGGGACAGGGAATTTATCTGGCATCCATTCACTCCCCAAAAAAACAGGCCGGATCCGATCCCAATTGTAAAAGGTGAATCAACCCTGCTTTTTGATGAATCGGGCAAATCTTATATTGACGCCATCAGTAGTTGGTGGGTCAACCTGCATGGTCACGCGCACCCTTATATCGCCCAAAAAATATATGAACAGGCTCTACGCCTGGAACAGGTGATTTTTGCAGGGTTCACGCATCAGCCTGCGGTTGACCTGGCTGAAAGATTAATTCAAATCCTTCCGGGAAATTTTTCAAAAATCTTTTACAGCGATAATGGATCCACCGCAACGGAAGTGGCTATTAAGATGGCCATTCAATATTGGTGGAACCGGGAGGAGCCTGCCAGAAAAAAAATTATCGCCTTAAGCAATAGCTATCACGGCGATACTTTTGGCGCCATGAGCGTGAGTGAACGAAGTGTATTCACCCTGGCTTTCCAGGACAGGCTATTTGAAGTGCTTTTCCTGGATCCTGAAGGGGTTTTGCCACCAGTCAATTTGGAAGAAGTCGCCTGCTTCATATATGAACCTCTGGTACAGGGAGCAGGTGGCATGAAAATGTATGGAGCTGAATGGCTCAATTCCATTTTGAAGAAGTTCAAGGAAAAACAGGTAGTCTGCATTGCTGATGAGGTGATGACAGGATTTGGCAGGACAGGGAAATTATTTGCGTCCGAATTCATGATGGAAAAGCCGGATATTATTTGTCTCAGCAAAGGCCTCACCGGTGGCACGATGGCTTTGGGTGTGACCGCCTGTACCGATCGAATCTTTCAGGCTTATATAAACGATGACAAGTCAAGGACCTTTTTTCACGGCCATTCTTTCACCGGCAATCCATTGGCCTGCACTGCAGCTTTAGCCAGCCTGCACCTGATCGGTAAACAGGAATGCATGGATCGAATTGAAAAAATCATCTCCTTCCACAAAAAATTCGCGATTGAATTGCAGTCATTCGGTTCAAAAAAAGGGGCTGATTCCAAAAATGGGGCCGATGAAAAACCAGGTTCGATCAAGTGCATCCGGCAGACCGGCACCATCCTGGCATTTGAAATTTCAAGCGGCCGCGATGGATGGCTCAATAATATCGGAACTGTCTTCACCCAAAAATCTCTGGAGCTGGGTGTTTATTTACGTCCACTCGGAAATACCGTTTATATAATGCCTCCTTATTGCATTACGGATGCTGAGCTGGCAAAAGTGTCTGACACGATCCTCAGGATACTCGCCTCGCTGGAATAAGATTTCCTGATCATTCCCGCCATCCTTCAAAATTTAGTAGAAAGAAACCCTTAAATCAGTTATTGCGGGTTTCAATATATTGCTTTAAACGGGTCAGGCCACTGTCGAGTGAGGGGCCTTTAAGCCTGTCGGCAAAGATGCCGTAGAATTTTTGCCAGGGATACCATTTCAGTTTTTCAATGATCCACCAATCGGCCTGTGTCTTCAGCGAATCATTTTGAAATGCATGGAATGCAAAGCCGGATTGAAAATCTTTCCCTGAACCCAGTTTGAAATTTACAAAGATGGTGTCACCTTTGTTTTGCAAAATAGTCACAGTATTCGTGGATCCATTACCGTATTGCCATTGCAATTCTCCGGCGCCTGTACGTGAATATTTCACAGAAGAGTCCTGCAGTATTGGATTCCAGTCCTTCCAAGTGGACAGATCTTTCACTGTGCTGAAAACCTCCGTTGGATTCGCATGGATAAAGATCCCCCTGGAAATCCTCACTGTGGAAGGCAGGAAAGAGGAAATGGCGATGACGACCAATGACAGACCGATCAATCCAATCAATAGTTGTTTCAGGAATTTCATGTCGGCAATTATTTCTAATGGTTGCTGGTAGATTCTAATCAAGGACGGGGCAATCCCGCCTCATTCCCACTTAAAAACTTTAACCGCCGCTGCATAAGCTATCACGGCCCATATGGCCAGAATACCCAATTGTTTGCCACAGTCGGTAATATGGGCGCCTTCGAATGCCACATTACGCATGGCATCGTTCAAATGTGTCAATGGCAAGATATTACAAAGCGGTTGTAGCCATTTGGGGAAATTATCAATTGGGAAGAATGTTCCTGCAAGAAGGAATTGCGGTAATGTGATGATGTTGGCAAATGGAGGAATAGTGCTTTCATTCTTTGCAAGTCCGCTTACAATAAACCCAAAGCCCATAAAAACGATCAGGCCCACGAAACTCAGGAATAATAATTCCAGGAAGGTGATCCAGCCGTGCACCAGGGTAAAATGGAATGCAAAATGACCAACGGCCAATATCACTATAGCCGTAATGAGTTGAAAAATCACCCGTGCCAATCCCTCGCCAAAAACTATATATGATTTACTGATGGGTGTCGCGAAGAATCTTTTCAACACCAGGGTTTGACGAAGGCTGAAAAAAAGGAATGCCACGCCAAATACACCTGCGCTCAGCAATGAAAATCCCAACTGACCAGGAAGAATAAAATCGATGGTCCTATAAGTTCTGCCGGGGACCTCCTCCACTTTGTCGTTGACATAAGCAAAAGTGGGCCTGTCAGGATATTGCAGCCTGTCGATCTGTTTGATCTTTGCTTCCAGCAAGGAGCGCAGCACCTGTACATTTTGAGGATTCACCGCTTCTGAACTCTTGAGACCGATGAGATAGATGGGTGAAATGCCCGGGTTGTTTTTTTGAATATTAATTATTGCAGTGAGCCTTCCTTTTTCCAGATCTTCATTGATTTCCTTTTCGGGCTTTTCAACGACAATGATTCCTGAGGTATTCCTGATGATCGTGTAAATGAGAGATGTACTGTCGGCTTCATTTGCAAAAGCAACTCGCAGAGAAATTTTTCCACCGCCTCCCAAAAAACCAAAGACAAGGATGAATACTAGCGGAAAAGCAAAACTGAAAACAACTGCGGAAGGGCTTCTGAAGATACCTTTCAGACTGGCCTTTGTAAGAGCCAACATGGCTTTCAGTTGGCTATAGGATTTCGACATGCTTAAGCATTTGCTGGCCGAAGATAGTGGATTCGGATGATTCCAAAGTCGAATTCAGTTATACAACAACCAGTATATCGGACAAGGTTTGCCGTTGGAATAAACCGGCAGAACAGATAGGTGGAATTACTTATACGTTGGCAGAATTTATAACTGCCATAAAATAAACGTCAGTCCAAATGTTCCGAGCACTAATTTTCATCGATCATGATATCAAATGGCAATCGGGCCTGCGCGGTACCCGACATTGCTTTAACACGTTTGATATGTTGGTAGATCTGGTATCCCTGCACTCCAAGTTCTTCCTGTATGGCCTTTGTCCGAACGGTTCTTTGATAACCCGACATCAGAATGTCCCACAGGGATCTGGGCTCTGGGTATTCCCTTAATCCATAGTCGCTGATCTTTGCCATGCGGGCGGCGCAGGCAATGGCATCGTCGAGGCTTCCCAGGCGATCCACCAGTCCCAATTGCAGCGCACCTTTTCCCGTCCATACCCTTCCCTGCGCGATGCTGTCAATATATGAGATATCCTTTTTTCTGCCATCTGCCACTCTGGATTTGAAGTCGCGGTAAATGGTATCAATTTCATTTTGAATGAATTTTTTCTCGCCATCAGTCAGAGGTCGGGTAATCGAGCCCATATCGGCATAGGGTCCGGTCTTTACCTGGTCGAAGGTGACACCCAATTTCTTGTTGAAGAAACCCTGCATATTGGGGATGATCCCGAATACTCCGATGGAACCCGTAATGGTATTAGGTTGCGCGAAAATACTATCGGCGCCGCAGGAAATATAGTATCCTCCGGACGCCGCCAGATCGCCCATAGAGACCACCACCGGCTTACCATCTTTCGCCGCAAGGGACAATTCACGCCAGATAATTTCGCTCCCCAGGGAACTTCCACCCGGTGAATTCACCCGTAGCACAATTGCCTTGACGGTTTTGTCGGTCCTTGCTTTGCGAATCAGATTCCTGTACTCATCCGACCCGATTTGTCCCAGATCTCCCTTACCATATACAATGTCGCCTTCGGCATAGATCACGGCCACACGCTCCATGGTGCCAAATTTCCGGATGCTCACGGCATCAGCATAGCTGCCGGGAAGGATGAATGAGATCCTGGCGTTTTTTTGCAGGCCCAACCTGAGAGTCAACTCATCCTTCACTTCATCATCGTATTTCAATCCGTCAACCAGCCCGTAATGCAGGGCATCCGCCGCGGTTTGAACGCGGTACTCATTCGCATAACGGTGCAGGGTAGCCGTATCAATTCCCCTCGCTTCGGCTGTCTTAAGGAGCAATTCCTGATACAATTCCCCCAGCCAGATCTCTGTCTGGTAGCGGTTGGCATCGCTCATCTTCACTTCCCTCAAAGGTTCAGTGGCGCTCTTGAATTTACCATCGTAGAATATCTGGGGTTGTATTTCCAATTTTTGCAGGGTCTGCTTGATGAAAAAGAGTTGTGAAGCAAATCCTTTCCAATCCAGGGAACCTTTGGGATTACAATAGATCTTGTCGGCAACATTGGCCACATAGTAAGCTTTCTGAGAAATATAATCCCCGTAGGCTAAAATGAATTTCCTGTTCTTTTTGAATTCGACCAAGACTTTTCTCAATTCTGCGCTCGCGGCAAAGCCATTAGAGTTGCTATTACATTTCAGATATATGCCACGGATTGAGGAATCCGTTGCCGCTTTCCTTACCAATCGAATCAGTTCGTAGAGCGAAGGCGTTTCCGCATCTCTGTCGCCGCTGATCCTGGCGATGGGATCTTCGGATTTCCTATCGGCGAAGTCCTGGGAGAGGTCTATTACCAGCACTGATTTCGATGCTACCACGGCAGGCGGCCTGCTGGTTAACCCAGTCACAAATACCAGCAATACCACCAAACATATACTGGCAAATACGAGAGTTGCCAGGAATGATGCGAAAAATATCTTGAAGAAGCTACGCACGTGAATAAGATTTAATCTTGTAAAAATTAAGACATTTGACTGCCGTAAATTACATACTTAATATGAATCAGGCTTATTTACTGATCGGTGGTAATATGGGAAACAGAACCCGGAATCTGGAAAGGGCAAGGGTCTTCCTGTCTGAAGAAGCGGGAAAGCTCCTGAGGCAATCCTCCATTTATGAAACGGCCGCCTGGGGTAAAACAGACCAGGATTCATTCCTCAATCAGGCTTTGGTTCTGGAGACTCGACTTTCTGTACGGGAATTGCTTAAAACCATACTAGGGATCGAAAGCAGGATGGGAAGATTCAGGCAGGAAAAAAACGGGCCGAGGGTCATTGACATTGATATCGCCTTTTACAATGAAGATATTATTGCAGAGACCGGGCTGTATGTGCCGCATCCTGAGATTCAAAATCGCCGTTTTGCCCTGGTGCCATTGGCGGAATTGAATCCGCAAAAGATACATCCGGTCCTAAATAAATCGCTTCAGCAATTGTTGAATGAATGCAAAGATCCGTTGGCGGTGAAAAGACTGGAAAACCTGTGAATAAACCTTTCCCAGGAATTGAAAAGGCTTGACTAAGTTTGACCGCACGTATGAATTATCATTTCATCACCATTGAAGGAAATATCGGCGCTGGAAAAACCACCCTGGCACATCTATTGGCCAAACACTATAATGCGCGATTGATATTGGAGCAATTTGCCGAAAACCCTTTCCTGCCAAAATTTTATGAAAACCCCGGGAAGAATGCATTTCCACTGGAGCTTTTTTTCATGGCCGAACGATATAAGCAACTGAAAGAACTCATCCATACCAAGGACTTATTCCAGAATATTACCATCTCTGATTATCTTTTCACCAAATGCCTCTTGTTCGCCAAGGTTAATCTCCCCGAAGAAGAATTCCGATTGTATCAGAGGTTGTTCGAGATTATCAACCAGCAATTGGTGCAGCCTGATATACTGATCTACCTGCATGCCCCGGTGCAAAAGCTCCAGGAAAATATCAGGAAACGTAATCGTGCTTATGAGCAATCCATCCAGGATGAGTATCTTTTCAATTTACAGGAAACCTATACACATTATATCAGGCAACATAATGTCAAGACACTTTTTGTGGATGCAGGTAAATCAGATTTTCTTGGCAATGAAGCACATCTGAAGACCATCATTGATGCTCTTGACAAAGACTATGAAAATGGCCAGTATTTCGTGTCACTTCCCTGAGAGGCACGAAGGAAAAAAATCTATTGCTCTTAAATAGTGATTGACAACCGGGAGGCAAGATCCAAATTCAGGAGTACAGAGTCTGATGCGGGTCGGGGCATATTTGCCGCCGGAACGCAAGGAGCTTCCCGGTTAAAAATCGCGACTGCCCCTTACCTTTACTCTTATTATTACACATGAGTTCAGCAATTTTGCAGGAAGGCAGTGATCCATTAGCGTCGGTTCGTATCCCCGAATTCAAGAATTTCATCGTCGGTCGTTTTTTGTTTATAATGGGTTTGAGAATGATGGCCACGCTGGTAGGTTGGTGGATCTATGAGCTCACGAATCAACCCTTTGCCATTGGGCTCATTGGACTCTCGGAAGTGATCCCCGCCGTATCGCTGGCGCTCTATGCGGGTCACGTGATAGATCAGAGTGAAAAGAGAAAAATGATGCTGACCGGCATGCTGCTCTATTTTGTTTCCGCCACCATCCTTTTAATTCTTGCCACACCATTTTCTTTAAGGCATTTGAATAAACATACCGTAGCATTGGCAGTTTATTTTGTGATATTCTGCACAGGCATCATCCGTGCCTTTACGGGTCCTATATTCGGCGTCATCATCGCGGCGATGGTACCCAGGTCACTTTTGCAAAATGCAATTACGTGGAGCCAGGGTACCTGGCTGGCGGCCTCGGTTATTGGCCACGCGGCGGGTGGCTTCCTAATAGCTTGGGTGGGAAATGCGGGCGCATTGGTAACCATCTCCATATTGATATTCTCCTCCTTTGTGGCCATGACCAGACTCAAACCAAAACCTGCTGTGAGCGTAGCCGGAGAAAAAAGAACCTGGGAAAGTGTAAAAGAAGGTCTGCGTTTTGTAGCACGCACACGGGATTTACTGGGAGCCTTGTCGCTGGACCTATTTGCAGTCTTATTCGGAGGTGCCGTGGCCATGGTACCGGTATATGCTAAAGATATCCTGAAAGTGGGTCCGCTGGGATTCGGCTGGCTCAACGCCGCTTCAGATATCGGATCCATTTGCATCGTAATCATCCTCACGTTGTCCCCACTAAGACGTCACCAGGGTCGCGCCCTATTATTTGCCGTAGCAGGATTTGGTACCTGCATCATTGTATTCGGACTTTCAAAGATTTTCTGGATATCCTTCCTGGCCCTCATGGTTGCAGGGATGCTTGATGGCATCAGCGTAGTAGTGCGTGGCACCATTCTGCAATTGAAAACACCCGACAATATGCGCGGCAGGGTGATGAGCGTAAATTCCATGTTCATCAATTCCAGTAATGAGCTGGGACAATTTGAAAGCGGACTCGCGGCAAAATTGATGGGAGTGATTCCCTCTGTGGTGTTTGGGGGCTGCATGACTCTGCTGGTGGTGATCATCACTTCGATCAAGGCTCCCAGCCTGAGAAAATTGCATTATTAATCTGCCTGGGCACGCTTTTTTTTGGCCAATAATGGTCACTGATTGAATAGTTTTTGATACCTTAATGGAATAATTTCATGACTATGCAACGCAGGATTTTTATTCGCAACACAGCTATCAGCGCCGGGCTGCTGGCATTCCCCGGTAAGGGACTCCTGGCCGGATTTTCGGGACAACAACCTTTCAAAATAAAAGCCTTAAGAAACAATATCAGCATTTTCACGGAAAAAGGCGGCACCATCGCTTTCCTGGTCAACAAGGATGGCATCGTAGTGGTGGATTCGGAATTTCCCGAACAGGCAAACCACCTGATTGGGGAATTGAAGAAACTTTCAGGCAGACCTGTGGACCTTCTTATCAACACGCATCATCACATGGATCATAGCGCAGGCAATATCGCGTTCAAAGGTCTCGCGCAGCACGTGCTGGCCCATACCAACTCCAAGGCAAACCAGGAACGGGTGGCCAAAGAGAAAAAAATAGAAGATCAGCAGCTATATCCTGATCAGACTTTTGGCGATACCTGGTGCGATCAATATGCCGGAGAGAAGATATGCCTTTACTATTATGGCGCTGGGCATACCAATGGCGACAGCCTGGTACATTTCCAGCATGCCAATATAGTCCACATGGGAGATCTGCTTTTCAACCGAAGGCATCCATTCATAGACCGTTCCGCGGGCGCCAATATAAAAAGCTGGATTTCCGTACTGGAAAAAGCAATAGATAAATTCAGCAGAAAAACTTTATTTGTATATGGTCATGCGGCCGATGGCTATGATGTTACGGGGAACCAGGATGATCTAAAAGCATTCCGCGACTACCTGGGCAATCTCCTGAAATATACAGAGGCTGAAATGAAATCCGGAAAGACCCGGGAGGAAATCATGAAAGCGACTACTATTCCCGGATCGCCTGAATGGAAGGGAGATGGGATTGATCGCCCTTTGCAGGCGGCATTTGAGGAATTGACCCCGAATACCTGATCGGGCCGGTGACAACTTCAATTTTGCAGCTACGCCCCGTGTTAGTAAACATGGTGCCCTACACTATGGTTTCTGAACTACATGTAACAATTTTTCCATCACATAATATACAGCAGGGCAAAAACTGGCATTCTTCATTGTGAGCTGAGGTCTTTTGAGAAACACGTCTTCATTGGTATAGGGGAATCTTTCGCAGTCAGAGGGCCTGACTTCATAGATCCCGCAAAAATTATCCGCTCCCAAAAAAGGGCAGGGAGTTTTTTTTACAACATAGTCTCCCTCTTCGTCGAGTCGAAGATAGGTCTCAATAAAATCTCCTTCGTTCATTTTCAGGTGACGGCTGATGCGTTTAATATCCGGTGTCTTAAACCTTGGGGAGTAGTTCTTGCAGCAATTCGCACATTGGTGACAATCAATATGTGAAAATGCTTCTTCATGCACTTGGGGCAACCGCTTCAACACATCATTCTTGTCGGCCCGTTTTAGGAACCGCTTGTACTGCTTACTGTGAGAGGCGGATTTTTTTTCCCAGTTATCGAGTATCTTATCAGGCATAGATGGCTACTATAAAGCGATAGGCCAATCAGGTATTCCAATTAAAGCCCTCACGCATACACGCAAAACCTGTTATCAGTTGGTAAAGACAAGTGCAAGTTATGTAGAATTCGGGCTTTAGTCCTTATTTTTGCAGATTCCCTACCATGGAATCCCTGCGCGAACAAATATTGCTCCTAATCAGCACGCCGGTATATATTGCCATCATCGGCCTTGAATTGCTATTGAGCAATTACCAACACAGAAAATTGTATGGTTGGAAAGACACTGCATTCAACATTTACCTGATGATTTTGAACAGTGTTATTGACCTGCTTTTTCGTACTGTATACCTGTTAATACTGGCTTATTTTTACAGCCACCGGATCATTTCGTTGGAGAATCTTGTCCTCTATTGGGTGATGCTGGTGCTGATGGAAGATTTTCTTTATTACTGGCTGCACCGCTTCGACCATGAGATCAGGTTTTTCTGGGCAGTGCATGTAACCCATCATTCTTCAGAAGAAATGAATTTCACAGTTGGATTCAGGTCTTCCGTTTTTCAGCCTTTGTATCGTTTTATCTATTTTATCCCCCTGGCCCTGATAGGTTTTGAGCCGCTGGATATCGCTTTCATATATTCCGCCACTCAAATCTGGGGTATTTTCGTTCATACTGAACTTGTCCGCAAAATGGGCTGGCTTGAATTCTTCATGGTAACGCCTTCGCATCACCGAGTACACCATGCTTCCAACCCCAGATACCTGGATAAGAATTTGGGGATGTTCCTGATTATATGGGATAAGCTCTTCGGAACTTTTCAGCCTGAACTCCCGGATGAGGAATATGAACCATTGAAATATGGACTCACCAAGCCCATTGAAAAAGAAACACCGGTCACGATAGTGTTTCATGAATGGCAAAATATCTGGAATGATATCAGAACCAATGGAATCGGATGGAAGCAGCGATTTATGTACCTGTTTGGACCCCCGGGCTGGAGCCATGATGGCAGTCGCCATACCAGCAAGGAACTCCGTGAATTAGAAGGGAAAGGAGAGGGCTCCGAAGCCATGGTACAAAAAATGGAAGAAGAAGCGCTCGCCATCTGATCCACGCTCCCATCAAGATCTTTCTACAGGATTATCCACAAGCTTTGCAAGGCCCAATCCGGCTGCTTTTTTGTGCCTGTTTCGCCCTAACTTTGCGCATCTTTTTGAAAGGTCAATCCCGTAATATGAATTTATTTGAACAGCAATCCGGAGAATTCCGTTCCAGGCATATAGGACCCGACGAAACTCAGACAACTGAGATGCTCAGGGTCATTGGGCTGGCTTCCATGGAAGAACTGGTGAGCAGGACCATCCCCGCTTCGATCCGTTTGAAGGAACCACTACGACTTCCGGCACCGCAGAGTGAATATGAATACCTGCAGGACATGAGGAAAATTGCAACGGGCAACAAATTATTCAAGACTTATATCGGTCAGGGATATTATGGAACGATCACACCCTCTGTGATCCAGCGAAATATCTTCGAGAATCCGGGCTGGTACACACAATACACACCGTACCAGGCGGAGATTTCCCAGGGACGATTGGAGAGCTTGCTGAATTTCCAGACCATGGTCTCCGATCTGACAGCTTTACCTCTTGCCAATGCCTCTCTGCTAGACGAAGCAACTGCGGCCGCGGAAGCAATGGCCATGCTGTTCCACCACGTGAACAAAGCGGATTCAATAGGCAAACCAAAATTTTTCGTGGATCGCGCCATCTTTCCTCAAACTTTGGATGTACTAATTACCAGGGCGAATCCAATCGGCATTGAAATCGTTCAGGGTGACTATAAATCAGCCAAACTGGACGCATCATATTTTGGCGCCATTGTTCAATATCCCAATAATGACGGAGCCATCGAAGACTATCGGGAGTTTTTCAACCAGGTGCATAATGCCGGAGCTTTTGCGGTAATGGTCACTGACCTACTGGCACTCACATTACTGGTTCCCCCGGGGGAATTGGGCGCCGATGTGGCGGTAGGTTCGGCCCAGCGCTTTGGGGTGGCTGTGGGTTATGGCGGACCACATGCCGCGTTTTTCGCGACCAAAGAAGAATTCAAGAGAAATATTCCAGGCCGAATCATCGGAGTGAGCATTGACGCCCAGGGAAACCGTGCCCTGAGAATGGCACTACAAACAAGGGAACAACATATCAAGAGAGAAAAAGCCACTTCAAATATCTGCACCGCCCAGGCATTACTCGCGAATATGTCGGCGATGTATGCTGTATATCATGGACCTGAAGGACTGAGACGCATCGCCAGCCGGGTAGCGATCCTTGCGAATACACTCTCCAATGAATTATCCGAACTGGGGCTCAACAACCACAATGCACATTATTTCGACACCCTGAAAATCCGGGTGCAGGATTCGGCCAGACTCCGCCTGATTGCCGAAGCCAGGGAAGTGAATTTCCGATATTTTGATGAAGTGCATGTAGGCATAACCGTTGATGAAACTACTTCCCAAAAAGATATATTGGATATCCTATACATATTTGCCGAAGCACACGGCCATAACAGCGCCAGCGTCAGTTTCGACTCTGATGCCGGCACAGACAATATTCCAAACTTTGCACGTCGGCGATCGGCATTCCTGGAACATCCTGTATTCAATACGCACCATAGTGAAAGCCAGATGATGCGTTATATCAAATTTTTGGAGAATAAGGATCTTTCGCTGAATACTTCCATGATTTCATTGGGCAGTTGCACCATGAAGCTGAATGCAGCTTCGGAAATGATTCCCCTGAGCTGGCCAGAATTTGCAAACCTTCATCCATTCATTCCGTCGGTGCAGGCCGAAGGATATCACTATATCATAGATAAACTGAGCTCTTATCTCTGCACGATTACCGGCTTTACCGCCTGCAGCCTACAGCCCAACAGCGGAGCCCAGGGAGAATACACAGGGTTGCTGACCATTGCCGCTTTTCATAAGGCCAATGGCAATGAACACCGCAATGTGGTTCTTATTCCTATTTCGGCCCACGGAACAAATCCCGCATCTGCTGTGATGGCAGGCATGAAGGTGGTAGTAGTAAAAAGCGACGACGAAGGGCATATTGATGTGGCAGATCTGAAAGCGAAGGCCGAACAATATAAGGAGGACCTTGCTGCTCTGATGGTGACCTATCCTTCCACGCATGGCGTATTCGAAGAGTCCATCAAGGAAATTTGCAGGATCATTCATGAAAATGGAGGACAGGTGTATATGGATGGCGCTAATATGAATGCCCAGTCCGGCCTGACCTCACCAGCAGCTATAGGCGCAGATTTATGTCATCTGAATCTTCACAAGACTTTCGCGATCCCTCATGGAGGAGGAGGTCCCGGCATGGGCCCGATATGCGTCGCGGAACACCTTGCTAAATTCCTACCCGGTCACGAATCGCTGGCCCATGCAAACGGTAAGCTTCAGGGAAAGGGCTTTCATGCAGTCAGCGCAGCGCCTTACGGCAGCGCTTCCATACTGCTGATCAGTTATGGTTATGTCAGGATGCTGGGAGGGTCGGGTGTGAAAGCTGCAACGGAATGGGCCATACTAAACGCAAATTATATGCGCGCCAGGCTGGAAAAATATTTCAATATTCTTTACCTGGGAAGAGAGGGCACCTGCGCACATGAATTCATTGTGGACCTCAGACCATTCAAGGCCAGCGCGGGCATTGAAGCGGAGGACTTGGCCAAACGCCTCATGGACTATGGCTTCCACGCTCCTACAATGAGCTTCCCCGTGCCCGGTACCATCATGGTTGAACCAACCGAGAGTGAAGACAAGGCAGAACTGGATCGTTTTTGCGATGCGCTCATAAGTATATATCACGAAATGAAATCCATTGAGACTGGTGGATATGACAGGTTGGACAATCCATTGAAGCATGCACCCCATACCGCATCGGTGGTATGTACTGACGAATGGAAACATTCATATAGTAGAAAGGATGCTGCATTCCCGCTGCCTTATGTCATGGACAATAAATTCTGGCCCGCAGTGGCAAGAGTGAATAATACTTATGGCGACAGGAACCTGATTTGTACCTGCGAACCGGTGGAGAGCTATATGGAATCCACCCAAAGTTGAGACCGCAAAGAAATAGAGGAAAAAAAATCTTCATTCGTCATTTTGATCACAATGCAAATGAAATTCCCTCAGGGATGGGACATCTTTCTTATATCCAACCAAATTCCTTATAGGTATCATATCCATTTTTCAGGGCATCTTTTATCTGGGAGAGAATTAATTTGTCATAGGTCTTGATATGAAAGCATGCCTTTCCCTTCAGACATTTGAGTAACTCAGGCTTGAACACATCCTGGAGTTTCTTGTTACCATAAATCGGCATGAAGTAAAATCCCACATAGCCTTTTTGTATTAGGGCGGCGGCAAACCACATCTCATCTTTTTTTCTGCCATCAATTACAACTTTTTTCTCACTCACCAGGAGTACCTGTCCGTTTTCACCCCCGCGTAATTTCAGCTGACCTTTTTGATAAGGCAGGAACATATCCCTGATGGCTTCAAAAATCGGGATCAATTCAGGTTGCCCGGCAGATTTGTCGGCATATTTTATACCAGTATCCTTGCTGGCAGAATTGCGGGAGGATACTACATTCTTGACCGATTTGCTTTTCGCTGATTTAGCCATAGTGATTCGTTTGGAGGTGGACACAAATTAAAATTAAAAGGGATAGCCTGAAAGGAGAATGGGATTTCTTTTTTATGAGGAGCAGGGTTAAACACTTGGGGAGAATGGGATTTTTGCGATAGGATAAGAAGAATTTTACAGTTGGGAATGGTGGGATTGCGCATTTTAGCCTTCAACCAACCCATGATTGCCCATTTAGGCCTCAAAGCAAAAACCGGGAAAAAGCCGGGAATATGTAAAGGCCAATATATTTGGGAGAATTGAACTAAATATTTGGGTATGTTTCAGGGAACATCTATTGAGCAGTTTAATAAATTCTTTAAGAATGAAGATGATTGCAAGCAGTACCTCTTCGATCTGAAGTGGAAAAACGGCTACCAGTGCCGAAGGTGTGGATGTACCAAGAGTTACAAGGGGCAGACGAGATTCCATCAGCGTTGTCAAAATTGCAGATATGATGAATCGGTGACGGCTCATACGATTTTTCATAAGATAAAGATTCCTCTGTTTAAAGCTTTTGAAATGGCATTCCGGATTGCGGTCAGGAAAAAGGGGATGTCTACCTTAGAACTGTCCAGAGAATTTTCCATAAACAAAAAGTCATCCTGGCTATTCAAGCGTAAGACCCAGGAAGCAATGAAAAGTGGCGGCACTCTTCATCCCAATAGCTTGGCAGAAGTGGATGTGTTATTGATCAGAGGCCAGGGTATAGGCCGACTGGGCAGAAACAAGAGGGAAAAGAGAAAAGTGGTGATTACCGCTGAAAAAATAAAAGGTAAGAAAATAGGTCATGCTTATGGAAGCGCAATTAAATCAGACGGGCGAGAAAATTTAGACGCATATTTGGACCGCCCCATTGACAAGGATCAAGTGCCTAGGTTCACGGATGGATTTGAAAGGCATTGGTCGTCTGGCCGTGATTTTGAATTCAGGCAAAGATCCTCCAGGCGCAAAAGAAGATTTCCAGGATTTGATGTGGTGGTCATGAATCTAAATGCATGGCTGCGAGGCATACATCATCATTGTTCAATCAGGTTCGTCAATGGCTATTTAGACGAATTCTTCTTTCGGTTCAATAGGAGAAATTCGCTAACCAGCATCTGGCATCAGCTCATAGAGCGATTTATGGCGAACCCACCATACCTCTACATTGCCAATGCGGCCTAAATGGGTAATCAAGAAGAGAGAGTCGATTGCTTATACATCCCAATCCCCAACCCCTCCCTTTCAATAATAATAATACCGTATCTGCTTCACATTGTGAATATTTCCCTGCCCCGAAACCGAAGCCGTCCGGTCTGATTTGATTAGCAAATCCTTGTCATAGTAATTCTCGTATTCAAAAACCTGTGAAACGGCCTGGGGTGTGGGACCCCCATTATCAGAAAATCCCGCATATGCAACCTTTCTATAGATGCCACCGGGAATTGAAAAGGGACGATAATTATCATCTTGCGCAATGGAAGATACCTCATACCAGTTGGCCAGATTTCGATACAGCTTTTTCCGAAGCCCCTGCAATACGGGAGCAGACTTATCAGAGGAAAATATGGTCTGCCCCCATTGCGTGAGACCGCTCCCCTGGTAAGTATATTTTCCCGTTGCCGAAAGATTCCCGTCAGCGCCATATGAATAGCTTACTACTCGGCTGCTGGTTCCGCTGTTTCTGTTGTTGTAGTAAATGCTGGAATCATAGAGAAGATTATTATCGGGTGAAATAATATTGTAAATGACCCGGTCGGCCCAGTCGAGGTCGTATCCCGGCCCGGAATATGAACTGTCATAGACCAGTATCATTTTATTATTCCCCTGCTGCTGATAATTAATATGTGCCTTAATGCCAGATACGCCATTGAAATCAGTGATGGTCTGCACCAATTCTCCATTTGAATTGTATAGAAAACTAATCCTCCGTGCCTTGTTATTATTTGTATAAAAAATAGCAAGCTCATCTTCCAGTTTCACGAGGCGTTCATTGGCATCGTAGTAGTAAGTTCTCCTGACAGAGTCTCCGGTTACGCCGTAATGAACTTCCAGGATCCTGTCGGCAAAGTACCTGTATCTGACACTGTCGTAATCATTTTGAGCAACATCCTGAACCACGATGGCTGCGACCAGCTTTTCCTGAGGGACAACCACATGGTCAGTAGGCGGGAAATGCAATTCCTTCTGACAGGAGGCCAGAAGAAGAAGACCCAATCCCCAAAAGCACTTAATTTTCTGCATACATCCTGAGAAAGAAAATACAAATGTAGATCGTTATTTACAATACGGGATTTCTTCACTACCGGTTGGTCATCCTACATTGGAAATGCCAAAGACCAGACAATCTAAAACCTTGTCCAACAGCCCACGGCGGCTATCGGCAGGGAAAGAGATAGCACAAATAGGCTGGCTGGATTCGGAAGCGATAAAGACGGAGTAGGAATAGGGCAAATAGGGAAGCTTAGACAGTAATCCTCCCCGGGTCTGGTTCAAGTTCAGATCATCTCTAATGTCCAACCATCACCTGGAGATTCAGTTGATGACGGTTGGACAATAGTTTATCAGCCTTAAGATTATTACTTTTTCACATTTACGGTAACACTGCTGGCCAGTTTGCTGCCATAGGAGCGGTGGATACCATCTGCATATTGCAGTGTGAGTCTGTGTTTGCCTGGAGTCAATTTTATATCTGCCTCAGTCTGCGCATTACCGAAATGATAGTGTGTGGAGTCTTTGGGAACAATTATGCCTTCCGGAATTGAATCGCCTGCGTCAACCAGCAGGTGATGGTGACCGGACCCTGCCTTAATGGCTCCGGCAGAATCTAATTGAATACCAGACACGCCCATCTCAATTTTCAATGGGGAACTTACGGTAGCACCATCTTTAATGTTTTTGAAGAAAACTTTGGCTCCTGCGGGAATCGCCGGCAGGGGTGTAATTGTTGCGGTAGCCTCGTGATGCATCGTATCGGCTGCCGGAGCTACCGTCATTGCAGAACTGTCAGCTGAAGTTTTTTCTCCGGAACCTGAGCTGTTGCATGCCAGCAATGCCATAAATGATAAAGCAGGAATGATTAAAGTCTTTCGCATAGTATGATGTGATTTAAAAAATGAATTGACAGAAAGGTATTCAAATATACCAATATATTGTGTTAATGCGGGATAGCAATTTTGTTAACGGCTGATGTTTTTTCCGGTGAATTTCGGAACACAAGTAAATAGAATGTATCAGGATGGAAGGAATTAAAAACCTGCTATGATCCCCGGATCAAATTGATAAGATGCCGAATATTGGTTGGGTCATTGGCTTTTAAATGGCAGACAGTCGCGTAAATTCAGCGCCATTGAAAATCTTTGCGAGGTTATTGTCCTTGGAAGTTTCCCATTGCGTGATATAAGTGCCAGTTACTATCCTCCAGAAATTTTTTGATTTCAATTCATTATAGTCAGGCGCCTTTATGAATAAGCCGGTGATGGCCTGCCTGGTCTTAAATTCAATTTTGACTGAATTCTTGGTGAGATGTGAAGGCTCTAAAAACTTCGCGATCTGTTCATTCGTCATAGTCAAATATTTTGTCAAAGATAATTCAATAATAGTGGAAGCAGATAAGAAATTATGGGCTCTTTGGCAGATGAATGTGTCAGTAATATTCATTTGATTCAGGTCGGATTTCTGCGTTGTGAACAAAAAGTTTGAATAGCTCAGGGCTCCACTCATAAAATCCAGAACCCCCTTCATAATTTATCATTAAAAGCCGTCTCAAAATTTGTATATTTCTATATCTAAATCATAGGATATGGACCAGCACATCATCAATCTTTTCGACGAATACACCCATAAGCCATTGAGCCGCCAGGAATTCATAAACCGATTGGCAAGACTTACCGGCAGCATGGGTGCGGCGCTGGCGGTTTTGCCTCTGCTCGAATTGAATTATACCAGTGCTGTAACAGTGAAAGAAAATGATGAAGATATTATTACGGAAGACATCAATTATCCTGGTGATGACACAACCATGAAGGCCTATTTGGCCAGACCTGCTAAGCCGGGAACATTGGGGGCGGTGATAGTGATTCATGAAAACCGGGGTTTGAACCCGCATATTAAAGATGTAACCAGGAGAGTGGCCAAAGCTGGTTTTATCGGACTTGCACCCGACGCATTGTCCCCTTTTGGAGGAACACCTCAGAATGAGGACGATGCCAGGAATCTATTTAGTCAGTTGGATGCGCAAAAAAACCTGAATAATTTTCTGAAAGCCCTTGACTATTTAAGGACCAGAAAAGAATGCAATGGTAAGACTGGCTGCGTGGGCTTTTGCTGGGGTGGCGGCATCGCCAATGATCTGGCCGTGCATGCGCCGGGGTTGAAAGCCGCTGTTGCTTTTTACGGCCGTCAACCCAAGGCCGAAGAAGTGCCCAATATAAAAGCCATTGTTCAACTACATTACGGTAGCCTCGATGAACGGATAGATGCAGGCATACCGGCCTACGAAGAAGCACTGAAAAAGGCAGGCGTAAAGTATGAATTATACATGTATGAAGGAGCCCAACACGCCTTTCATAATGATACTGCGCCAACCAGGTACAATGAAGGCGCGGCTAAATTGGCCTGGGAAAGAACCATTCGTTTGTTTAAAGACAGCCTGCAATAAACCAACGACCGATTTACTTACAAATCAGAATAGGCGGCAGGATGAAGAAATACAATGTCAATCTTTGAAACATTGTGCTGATATTCCGGAAGCGCTGAAAGTTTTTTCCATTCAGGGGATTCAACAAAACTCTTCCAGTGTGCTTCACGGGCTGCCATATTTTCAAAACAGGTCATATACATGAGGTTGGGCAAATGACTTCCGCTCAATACCGACGCATAAAATACCGCATTAAATCCCAATTTGCCGAAAAGAGCGATTTCACCTCCGTCATTAAACATTTTCACTTTGTTCTGATGATAGTCAACGGTGGGGCTTTCGTAGCTGCGCAATTCATAGATTCTTTCATTCAAGGCGCCACTCAATTGTGGAGATTGGATTTGCGGAGCCAATGGAAAGGCTTGCAACCATATGATTTCAATCCTGGTATAAGGGGCTTTGTCAAATGGCGCGTGGAGGAAGTCAGCAGCGGTAGAAAGATAATTCGCATCAGTCCCCAGGCGCTGTTCCATCTTCAACATTTGTTCCAGGGTCTTATAGGGCACCAGGAGATATATCTGTTTATCGGTGGCCGTATCATTGGCCAGGGATTTGTACACACCCAGTCTGGCGATCCCCGCCCGGTGTAGCGCGGGTAGCAGGGCCGATTGCAGGTAATTGTCAATCATGGTTTCCTGGGCCGCATCCCGGAAATGATAGAGTCTTATCTGATAAAATTCTCTTTCGGTTCTTTTTTCATTCGCATGCAATAAAACTGATGATAAGTTCAGGCAAAAAAGGAGGAGCAGGGCCGGAAAGAAATAAATTCGTCTTGTCATTTTAATTTGGTTGTTGGGTTATTATTTTTTTGAATCGGGGATAGCTAAGATACTCAGTTAGGAGCAGAAACTCTTGATAAAGCGAGGTCAAGAATGCCGATGGCTTCCTGCAATTGGTCCCGGGCAATGATCAACGGAGGTGAAAGTTGCAGCACATTTCCCTGGGAAACTTTGAAGCTGAGGCCGTTCTTCAGGCATTCATACATGATTTTTTCGGCTTCTTCAATGGCAGGAATTTTGCTGGTTCTGTTCCTCACCAGTTCTACTCCCCACAATAACCCGGTTCCACGTATGTCGCCGATCAATGGATATTTTTTCATGAGCAGGGAGAGTTGCTCCTTCATGAAAACCCCATCTGCTTCCACTTTACTCAATATCTCATGTTGCTCGATATATTCCATCATTGCCAAAGCGGCCACGGCTCCCAGGGGGCTTTTTTCATGCGTATAGTGGCCAAGTGATATTTCAGGAGCGATATTATATTTATCACGGGTAACCATAGCCGCAAAAGGTATAATGCCCGCCCCAAGGCCCTTTCCCAGGCAGATGATATCAGGCTCCATGTCATAGTGCTCAAACGCAAACATCTTACCCGTGCGCCCGAATGCAATGGGGATCTCGTCGAGGATCAGCAATAATCCATGCCTGGTGCATATTTCCCTGATCCTTTTCCAATAAGCTTTGGATGGTATCTGAACATCCGTATTCCGTATAGTCTCAGCTATGAAGGCGCCCACCTCCCCTTCTTTTTCGATTACATATTCAAGGTAATCTGCATAGCGGATATCATTCCCGTTGTCTTCGTTTCCGAATGGAGGGCGGTACATGACAGGCGGAGGTATCCTTTCCACACCCGGCATCAAAGGGCCCATGCCCTTTCGAAACACACGTTCACCCCCAACCGAAATAGCATCCATCGAGGCTCCATGAAATGAATCCCAGAGCGATACGACCTTGTACCGTCCGGTTACCGCCCTGGCGAGTTTAAGAGCCATCCCCACCACTGAAGTCCCTCCCGGAGCCATCAACACCCTGTTCAGGTCACCGGGTAACAGAGAAGCCAGTTTTTTTGCACATTCAATGGCTGGCTTATTGGTATAACGGCGGGGGCTGAACGGCAACGAGTCCATTTGGGCTTTCACCTTTTCCATGATGAACGAATTCCTATATCCTAACTGGTGCACATTGTTGCCGTGAAAATCCATATACCGTTTTCCACTCAGATCGGTCAGGTATATTCCTTCACAAGATTCGAGTACGTCCAAACAGGGTGTGGACATAGACTGATGCAGGAAATAGCGTTCGTCTTCGTCTAGCCATTTAAAGGTTTCAGAATCCTGAATCAAAGCATACCAGTTTCTTCTGGATGCAGACAAATTGATGTCTCCTTCCGTGCGGCTATAGTCATCATTCATATAATAAAATTAAACCGGAGTCTGCATTATTCCAGAAAAATCCATCCGCCTCGTATTCCCCGCCATCTGACGGGCACTTGGGTCAGGAGGCTAACATGCTTAATTTCGCAGATTAGTAGTCTGGAATGCGCGTTAAAGATTATTACAAGATACTGGAACTGTCCCCAACTTCAACACTGAAGGATATTAAGAAAAGCTACAGGCGGCTTGCCCTGCAATTCCATCCCGACAAAAACCCCGGCAACCCAACGGCGGCTTTTAATTTCCGGGAAATACAGGAAGCCTATGAAGTACTTTCCGATCCCGAGAAAAGAGGCTGGTACAATTATCAGTTGCGTCAACCTTTGCGGGGCGAACCATCGATTGTCCTGACCTTTTCACCCCAGGATATTCTGGCGGCTTCCCTTGCAATCGGAAAATCTGTTTCCCTGGCAGATAAATTCAGGATGAACAAGGAATCTCTCAACTATGAAATCCTGCAATTGTTGTCTCGTGAAAATTTGGAAACCCTAACTCACGCAGGCCTGGGAAATCTAAACCGGCAGGTAATCAATAATATTCTGTATGCCACCGGTCCCCTCCCATATCGCTATGTTGGTCCAATTCTGGAAAGACTTGCCATACTCTCAGGAGCAAACGAAGAGATCCTAGAGAAGATCACCAAGTATCAGGAACAGAGAAAATGGACAGAGCGTTGGGACAAATCTTATCCCTGGCTGGTACTTATACTTACATTCCTACTGTGCTGGTTGATCTATTCATCTGCTGGCAGATAGAACTACAGATTTCAAAAGCTGCTGCGTACAAAGTGATTCAGGGTACCAGGGCTCCAGGAACCTGGTACTATGATGCGACGGATGGTGAACAGCGGATCAGTTTGATCGCGCTTGGCAGAAAGCTGGAAGGCAGCCAGGAACCCTCTTTGTTTCAATTGCAGAATAGCCTGCTGATCCCATAAACCAAAAGGATAGGCGAAGTAATGAATGGGTTTGCCCGTAATTTCCTCTAATTGCCTCGTAGGCTTGTCTAGCTGGGTGATCCAATCTTTGTCCTGGTACTGCTTCACATTATGATGATCCCAGGTATGGGAACCAATCACGTATCCCTCATCAGCCAATTCTTTTACCTGGTCTCTTGTCATGTACCGTGGTCTCCCCAGGGCAACTGTCATGATAAAGAAAACCCCTTTGAATCCGTATTTCTTCAATTCAGGAAGGGCAACCGTGTATTGGTCCTGGTCGGTGTCGTCAAATGTGAGCATTATGGGCTTGGAAGGGAGTGGCGTTCCATAATTAAGGTAAGCATATAATTCATCGGGAAGCACCGTGTGAAATCCACTGTCGGCCAGCCACTTCATTTGGGCCGAAAAATTGGCGGGTGGCACAATATAGTCTTTCGCTCTTTTTGAATCAGAAGGCTTCCAGTCGCGAATCTGGTGATAACAAAGAATGGGGACTTCTTTCCTGGAAAGTATAGTGGCGGCATCCGCTTTATGCACCTGAATTTTCACAGGAAGGCTATCCTTTGATGCTGCCGTTTGGGCTTCATTTCCCTGCTTCTTGCTTTCATCCGGCGCCGATGAGCATCCAGCACCAAAAATAACTAGAATGGCCGCTACAAGTGCGAATTGGTTTTTCATGGTAGTTCTAACGCATTTTCAACGTTGCCCGTATTGTGCTATGACAAATTATTTATACACGCAAATATAAATTGCGGCCGGTATCGAAAAATCGTCCCGATCAAAGCATTTTGCAATTCATTCGTTAAGATATTGCTATCAAACAGGTCCGATTCCATGCCTTGGAGTAGAGCGTGTCCGCTTTCATCGTGCAAAAGATTCTGCAGATTGCCCTAATTGGATACCACCACAATTCTCTTCCGAAATTGAAGCCGGGCCATTGCCGGTACTAACAATCCGATCTTGAAATTCAATGAAGACCTGCTTTCATTGCAGATGCTGGATCCTGGTTCAGCTATGATCCGGGAATAACTACAAATCCCTGAGTTCCAATCATGAATCCAGGCTATGCCAATACCTTTATTCATCATTGGGTTTCGGTAAGCCCCTTCGGGAATCAATGCGGAACCAATTCCTTAGCCCTCTCAAAGAGCTTTACAATTGCACAATACTTTGTAAAAAAACCATATATTTGTCGAAATTTTAATACCAATACATTTAAAAATGGACAACAAAATCCAGGGAACCGTCAAGTTTTTCAATGAAGAAAAAGGATTCGGTTTTATTAAGCACGATGATTCCAATAAGGAAACATTTGTACACGTAAGCGGACTGATCGATAAGATCAAGGAAAATGACAGGGTCGAGTTCGACCTCCAGAATGGAAAAAAAGGAATGAACGCCGTAAATGTGAAACGGATCTGATATAATGATCTTTCTTCAACAAGTGCTTATGGCCGCAATATGTTTGCGGCTATTTTTTTGCCATCCAATCAAGCTTCAGGCCGGTTGCAGGAAGGGGCTTGCATCCAAGCCGCACAAGTATTATCTTTTCATCTTTCGCCAATAAAATAATCAGGCATGCAACCCTACAATTGGAATCAATTCACCAGGAGAGTGACGATCAAGGCGCCGGCCCAGGTAATTTATGATGCATGGGCCAATTCTGAAGGAATAGAATCCTGGTTTTTGCGAAAGGCGGCCTTTACCAGTCCTTCTAATATTTTGAGAGAAAGCACGGATCCCATTCAGGAAGGGGATCATTATGAGTGGCTTTGGTTCGGCTATGATGATACGGTAGCGGAAACTAACGAGATCATGAAGGCTAATGGAAGAGATTTTCTGCAATTCGGATTTTCAGGAGGTTGCATAGTGTCGGTTTACATCAAGTCTGAACAGGGCGAAAATATCTGCGAATTGGTCCAGCAGATGACTCCACCCGATGAAAAGGAGAAGCAATTTTTTTATATTGAATGTGGTCGGGGTTGGACATTCTATTTGGCCAATCTCAAGTCTGTGCTGGAAGGCGGACTGGATTTGCGTAACAGGAATGTAGAAATACAGGATGTGATCAATGCCTGAAAAATCAAAAGCCCACTATTCAATAGGGTGAGGGACTCACGGAGGTCCATCCTCCATCCACTATCAGGCTCTGACCGGTTATATGACCTGATAGAGGTGAAAGGAGGAATAATGCCGCGTTGGCAATATCGGCTACTTCGGCAGGGCGGCCCATGGGCGTAATACGGGACCATATCTTCACGTAGTCCTCATCGTTAGTAGTCCTTTCGGTGGAAGTGGCCCCCGGAGCGATGGAATTCGCTGTAATACCATATTCGGATAATTCCACTACCAGTGTTTTGGCAAGCATCTCCAGGGCGGCCTTGGTCATGCCGTAAGCTGCCAGGTTCTTATGGGCCTGGTGACCCGTTACTGATGACATAAACAAGATACTGCCCCCGGATTTCTGCGCAATCATTTGCCGGGCTGCGGCCTGAGCCAGGAAAAAACTTCCCCCCAGGTTCAATTTCATCACTCTGGAAAATGAATCTTCCGGGTAGTTGAGAAAATCTCCAAACAGTGTGATACCCGCGTTGGCAACTGCCCTGGTGAGCTTCCCGAATTTACTGACAACCTCTCTCACCATTTCCTCAATAAATTCCAAATCGGAAGCATCCCCCGGCATGGCGATGCAATTTCCTCCGGCAGCAAGAATAGACTCTGTGGCTGTTTCGGCGAGGTCCTTATCCAGATCATTTAATACAACAGAAGCTCCCTGGCATGCCAGTTGGCGACAGATTTCGAAACCAATCCCCTGTCCCGCGCCCGTCACAATAGCCGTATGGTCTTTAAATATTTGAGGACTTGCCACAGATGAAAAATTTTGCATGATTTAAGAAGGACTGGTGTGGATTCTGAAGATAAATATTCCCTGCGTGTATCAATGCGAATCCCTCGTGACTTCGCTGCCTGACATGCCTACCAGGAAATCGAAATCAACTCCCTGATGAGCCTGCTGCACATGTCGCTGGTATAGTCCTACATATCCTCTATCCATCATTTTATGACTCGTCTTATGCTTCGCTTTCCTGGCATTGAGTTCCGCCTCGGAGAGCTCCACATGCAGGCTCCGATTCCTTACATCCAGGCTGATAATATCGCCGGTCTCTACCACAGAAAAATTCCCACCCGCGGCTGCTTCCGGAGACACATGAAGCACAACGGTGCCAAACCCTGTGCCGCTCATTCTTCCGTCGGAGATCCGCACCATGTCACTGATGCCCTTCTCGAGCAGTTTTTTGGGAAGAGACATATTCCCCACTTCAGGCATACCGGGGTAGCCGATGGGTCCCACATTCTTCAGCACCATCACACTATTTTCATCAATGTCCAGTGCCGGATCATCAACTCTCGCCTTATAGTCTTCTATATTCTCAAATACCACTGCCTTCCCCTTATGCTGCATGAGATGCGCGCTGGCCGCGGAAGGTTTCATGACGGCTCCTTCCTCACAAAGATTTCCTTTCAGAACCACGATGCCCGAAACAGGGTTGTAAGGCTGCTTCACAGTGGCTATCACATCCCTGTTATAACATTCCGCATCCTCATAATTCTCGGCGATAGATTTACCATTAACTGTAATGCATTCTTTATAAAGCAGACCGTCCAGCTCTTTCATTACCGCCGGCAATCCCCCCGCATAATACAAATCTTCCATGAAAAAACCACCCGAGGGCTGGAGGTTGGCAATGAGAGGAACCTTGTCGGATTTTCTGTCAATATCTTCCAGGCTCAGCGGAACGCCGATCCTTCCGGCTATCGCCAGCAGATGCAGCACAAAATTGGTGGAACCTCCAATGGCGGCGTTGACCACGATGGCATTTTCGAATGCTTTCCTCGTGAGCACATCTGAAGGGCGGAGATTTTCCCTTACCATTTCTACGATGCGCAAACCCGATAACTGCGCCAGCACTTTGCGGCGTGAATCGGCCGCGGGAATGGCGGCGTTACCGGGCAGCGAAAGACCCAGTGATTCCACCATGCAGGCCATGGTTGAGGCGGTACCCATGACCGCGCAATGACCGTGGCTCCGGCACATGCAGGCTTCCGCCACCGTAAGGTCCTCCTGCGACATCCTTCCGGTACGCACGGCTTCGTTGAAACGCCAGACATCACTGGTTCCGATATTATTGCCTTTATACTTTCCCGTTAGCATTGGTCCCCCTGAGACTACCAGGGTGGGGATATTCACGCTGCACGCGCCCATAACTAGGGAGGGAGTAGTCTTGTCACACCCACAGAGCAATACCACGCCATCCATGGGATTCGCGCGTACTGATTCTTCCACATCCATGCTCACAAGGTTACGGTAAAGCATAGCTGTAGGCTTGATAAGTGTTTCACCCAGCGACATCACGGGGAATTCCACGGGGAAACCTCCCGCTTCCAGGATGCCTCTTTTCACAGATTCTGCCAACTCCCTGAAATGGGCATTGCAGGGAGTCAATTCCGACCAGGTATTACAGATTCCAATAACGGGCTTGCCCTCAAATTCATAAGCAGGAATACCCTGGTTCTTCATCCATGCACGGTATATGAATCCATCCTTGCCCGTCTTGCCGAACCAATTCCGGCTGCGCAATTTGTCTGTCATAGATTTAAGGAGCTTTTTCTAAAGTTATTTGATTTTGCCGATTCACCCTTTATGCCACAATCATGCTTACCTGCTCTTCCTCCAGCACTTCTTTAACGGCCTCCACCAGGGCTTCCACATCAGCAGGAAATATCTGACCAATATTTCCGATCCGGAACGCATTGGCCCTGCTTAATTTCCCGGGATAAATGATAAATCCCCGGTCGTTCAATTTCTTATAAAAACTTTCAAAATTGAAATGTGGATCCTCAGGATACAAAAAAGAAGTGATGATATGTCCCTGGATTGATGGATTCAGGTATTGGCGGAATCCCAACGAACGCATTCCTTCATCCAGTATTTTCTTATTGGCCTTATATCGCTCCTCCCTCGCCTTCACCCCTCCTTCCTCTTCCAATTCCAACATGGCCTGCCGGAATGCCATGATACTGAGTGTCGGTGGCGTGAAGCGGAATTGGCCATTGGATTCCAATCCCTGCCATTGGGCATAGAGGTCAAGGCTCAGACTCCTGGCACGGCCCCTGGACCCTTCGAGCAAATTTCTTTTACAAAGCACAAAAGCGAAACCAGGAACTCCTTCAATGCATTTGTTGGAAGATGATACCAGGTAGTCAATATTCATTTCCTGCATATCCATCTCTACACCACCAAAACTGCTCATGGCATCCACTATGAATATCTTATTATATTTTTTACAGATAGCCCCGATCGCTGCTACCGGATTGAACAAACCGGTGGTAGTCTCACTGTGAATGCAGGCCACCTGTGTAATACCAGGATTTGATTTTAGGAATGAATCGGTCGCTTCCGGACTCACTATTTCGTCTTCTTCAAATCGAAGCACCTTATGGGTGATCTCCAGCACCGACGCAATTTTTACGATCCGTTCCCCATAGGCTCCATTTACCAAGACCAACAGGGTATCCTCATTTGACAACACTGATCCAACCACACTTTCAATGGCGAATGTTCCCGAACCCTGCATGAGCACCGATTCATAGCCTTTTCCCTTCGAAACCCCTGCCAGCTCCAGCAGGCCATTCCTGATCTCTTTTACGGCCTCAATGAAGGCCTGATCCCTGGATCCCACGTCTTCCATCATGGCTTGCTTTACGGTTTTTGAAGTGGACAATGGCCCCGGTGTAAATAGCAGTTTTTTCATCATGTAAATTATTTCATGTTACCCTGCTAAGGTATTACTTAGATCAGATATTATGTCGCGCGACATCCATTCAAATATCTTTCCACCAATTGAACACCTGGCACAAATTATTGGAACCGGCAGAATAATTTATCTTCGGAGCAGTTAATTTCGCATCCTGTCTCCTATCATTTGCATCATGACCAAATTATCAGTCAATATCAACAAGATCGCAACCCTTCGCAATAGCAGGGGTGGCAACAATCCTGATGTAGTCAGGGCCGCCATAGATATACAGCGATTTGGCGCCGATGGAATAACGGTCCACCCTCGTCCGGACGAACGGCATATCCGCTACCAGGATGTGAGAGATATCAAAAAGATCATCAGCACGGAATTCAATATCGAAGGTAATTCCCGGGAAAAGAAATTCGTGGACCTCGTTCTGGAAGTGGAGCCCCAACAGGTGACCCTGGTACCGGACGAACTAGGACAAATTACCAGTGATCATGGATGGGATACAAAGAAGCACAAAAAATACCTTAAAGAGACTATCGCAACTTTCAAAAAAGCGGGAATCAGGGTTTCCATTTTTGTGGATCCTGTGATAGAGATGGTGGAAGGAGCCGCTGATACGGATACCGACAGAATTGAATTATACACTGAATCTTATGCAAAAGGCTATGCGGGGGGCGGACGGAATGAGGTAATTGCCCCTTTTGCTGCCGCGGCCCAAAGAGCCAGGGAGCTGGGACTGGGTCTCAATGCGGGCCACGACCTGGACCTCGAAAACCTTAAATTCTTCAGTCGGCATATCCCCTGGCTGGATGAAGTCTCCATTGGTCATGCCCTGATATGTGATGCCCTCTACCTGGGCTTGGAAAACACTATCCAAATATATAAGAGGCAATTGATCTAACTTCCATACACTTGCCGCAGGAATAGTTTACGAGACAATTATAAAAAATTGGATAAGGGCAGCAATTTGTAAGACCAGGCTGCCCTCATCCTTTCTTCTATCATCTTGTCATGCGTCTTATGATGATTTCTTTAATTTCTGAACTTCTTCCAACTCACCGTTTTCAAGCCTTACCAAAATGAGATTATTTGCGTCTTCCACGTTCACCACCCAGATAGTCCTTTCATCCTGTTCCACTTTGATGGCCCTGGAAATGTTAAAGTCAACATAAGCGCTTTTTACCTGTTTCCTCAATTCATCCGGAAGGTTGGATTCCGAGCCGTATGCGATATGATACAGGAGGTATCCCTTCTTATTGAATAACGCAGTGTTTTGTTGGTCATTCTGCACAAATTTTGCCAGGAAATTTCTATCCAGTTTATACCACCTAACATCTTCGGCTCCCTGGAATGACTTTCTGAAATTATCCCAAACCTTTTGATCCACTTTGGCAGTAGTTGTGACTATTTTAATGGGGGGCAGGGTTTTCATTCCAGGTTCTTGAGCAAAACCGCTATAGGCCAAGAAAATCGCAGTAAATACCAAACAGCAGCGCGCAAATATTTGATTTTTCATTACTAGAGATTTTTGGGTTATTAATTTAATTCCAGCAACCATAAAGCTAGAGCGGCAGACCATCAGAATTTATGACTGCGATCAGCCGATATGGAGATTGTTATCAGCAACAGATTTGGTGTCAAAAGGCTCCCGCCATCCATCAAAATCCCTGTAGCTTGCTTTGCCATTTGTTGTACCTTTCCTTTTACATCAAATTACAAGACATATGAAAAGAGTATTTCCAATAGTATTGGCGACCACTTTAATGGTTACAGCCATTAGCGCATGTGGACAGGATGATAAATCCAAGCGCCCGAGCCCCCCTGCTACAGCCAGCGAAAAAATTGCGAGTGGGGCCACCATCACCATTGATTACAGCAAGCCTTCAGTAAAAGGAAGGACCATTGGGAAAGACCTGGAACCCATGGATGGCAAGGTTTGGCGCACAGGCGCAAACGAAGCCACTGTGTTTGCAGTTGATAAAGACGTGAAGGTGGAAGGTAAACCTCTTGCCGCCGGCAAATACGGGTTATTCACTATTTCCGGCCCCGATGAATGGACGATCATCTTCAACAAGACCTGGAAACAATGGGGCGCCTTCACCTACAAAGAAGGAGATGATGTATTGCGTGTGAAAGTTAAACCCGGTAAAGCACCATCATTTACGGAGCAATTCAAGATCAATGTGGACAAATCAGGTAAAGTGTCTCTGGTCTGGGGTGATAAGCAAGTTGACTTCAATGTAAATTAACAGGAATCGAAAAAAATCATTCAGATCTCATTCAGGGTCCCGCCGATGGCGGGACTTTTATTTGGAATGCCTTTTTTGTAATATTCCCATCACGTCTTTCAACGAGTATCCCTTGGCATTCAGCAAAACAAGATAGTGAAAGAGCAGGTCTGCAGATTCATTCAGAAAGAGATTCCCATCATTATCCTTTGCTTCTATCACCATTTCTACCGCTTCTTCTCCAACTTTTTGGGCGATGGCATTTATACCTTTGGAGAATAATCCCGCAACATAGGACTCTTCGGGTGAGGATTGCCTTCTCAATGCTATGATGTCTTCCAGGTAATACAGGAAATCATCCTGGTGGTTCCTTTCATTCCAGCAGGTATCCCCTCCCGTATGGCATACGGGTCCCGTGGGATGAGCCTTTATCAGCAAACTGTCATTGTCGCAATCCGGCATTATTTCTTTTAACATCAGGAAATTCCCACTTTCCTCACCCTTTGTCCAAAGCCTTTTCTTGCTCCTGCTGTAAAAGCAAACCTTTCCTTCCCGCATGGTTTTTTGTACGGCCTCATCATTCATGAACCCAAGCATCAATACCTTATGCGTGTCAAAGTCCTGTATGATGGCCGGAACCAGTCCGTCGGAATATTTTGCGAAATCTATTTTCACATTCTTGCTGATTTAAAATTAATTGGATCAGTTCTTGTCAAACCTCTCGGAATTTTCCAGGAAAAGGATTTTGCCTATTGCAAGCAAGCATTTTTCATGTCTAAACTCATACCGAATTTCGAAGCTCCATTGCAGGCCGCCACCGCCCAAAGGTAAAGAAAGAACATCCTATGGCTCCGGTCCGGCTTTCTAAATCCTGACCGGGATCGAATATTCACGCAGGTATCGCTTCAGGTCAGGAATGGCGATCTCCCTGAAATGAAAAATGCTGGCTGCAAGTGCCGCATCCGCCCTGCCCTCTGTAAAAACTTCTACAAAATGTTCCATCTTTCCTCCTCCGCCGGATGCGATCACAGGAACGGGAAGGTTCTCCGAAAGTTTCCGCGTGATGTCCAGCGCAAATCCCTGCTTTGTGCCATCGTGATTCATCGAAGTCAGCAGGATTTCCCCTGCTCCCGAGTCAACAGCCTTCCTGGCCCAATCGAAACAGTTGGTATTAGTCTTCAGTCTCCCCCCATTTAGATAAACATACCATTCTCCATCCGCTTCCTGCTTTGTATCTATGGCCAGTACGACGCACTGGCTCCCAAATTCCAGGGCAAGTTCTTCAACTAATTTTGGATTCCGAAACGCGGCCGTATTTACAGATATCTTATCGGCACCGTTTTGCAGCAACTGACTCACATCCTCCACCGTTTTGATCCCGCCCCCAACTGTAAATGGAATATTGATATGATGCGCGATGCGGTTGACCAGTGCGGTCCATGTCTTTCTTTTTTCAATGGTAGCTGTTATGTCGAGAAATACCAATTCATCTATCCCTTCCTGCGCGTAAAAAGCGCCCAATTCCACAGGATCTCCTGCATCGCGGATATTCTCAAAATTCACTCCCTTAACAGTTCTGCCATCTTTAATGTCCAGGCAGGCTATGATTCTCTTTGTCAGCATCCGCATTATTTTCTTGTACTTAAAGCTACTTTGATTCCCAATGCCACCAACACCAGGCCGGTGATCTTTTCCTGCCATTTCAGGAATGAGGGTGATTTGCTCAGCCAATTTCCCATCCTGGCGAACAAGATCGCAACCAGCATGTTTACAATCAATCCGGAAAAATTAAACCATATCCCCAAAAACAGAATTTGCATTTGAGGATGAAGTTCCTTCAGGCTTACAAATTGTGGCAGGAACGCCAGAAAAAACAGGGCCACCTTTGGATTTAGCATATTTGTAAGCGCGCCCTGCCCGAATATTTTACGATATGAAAGCTTATCCATCCTGCCTGACAAAACAAATGAGGATGATCTTTTTTTGAGCAAAGATTTCATTCCCAGGTAAAGCAGGTATGCCGCCCCGAGGTATTTGATCACATCAAAAGCGATTGCGGATTTGGCAATAATGGCAGACAAACCCACTACCGCTGCTACGATATGCAGCAGGCAACCTGCTGAAATTCCCAAGGCTGATACTAGTCCGGCTCTGACTCCCTGGCCCGTGCTCCTTGACGCCACATAAAGCATATCATTGCCAGGTGTAATATTCAGCATCAGACTCGCAAATGCGAAAAGCAGGAAATTATTAATATCCATAACCCAGGATTTCATTTTTATTGGAGTGCATACTTCGAAAGATCCCGCAGATCTATCCTTCCTTCATAAATGGCTTTGCCAATGATGACGCCTTTGCAACCCAGTTCTTCCAATAGAAAAACATCATCCATTGATCTCACGCCACCGCTGGCAATGAAATGTATGTCCTTAAACTTACTGAGTATATTTCTATACAGTTCCACTGATGGGCCTTCCAACAATCCATCCTTTCCCACATCCGTACAGAAAATTTGCCTGATTCCAAGGTTCACATAATTTTCGATGAAATCATATACCCACAAATCCGTTTGCTCAATCCAGCCACTCACCGTTATTTTTTCATCTTTCACATCCGCTCCAAGGAGAAATTTGGAAGCGCCGTAGGTGGAGATCCAATTCAGAAATTCCTTTTCCTGTTTTACCGCAACACTTCCCACGGCAGCCAACGCTGCACCCGAATCAAATACAATCTGAACATCGGCCTGGGATTTTATGCCACCCCCAAAGTCAATCAGCAAATTAGTCTTGCCCGCTACGGTCTCCAGCACTTTCCAATTTTTCACCTCGCCGGCTTTTGCGCCATCCAGGTCCACCAGGTGCAATCTCTTCAAGCCTGCATCTTCGAATTCCAGGGCTACTTCGAGCGGCTTTTCATTATATACTTTCTTTCGCGCAAAATCTCCCTGGGTAAGTCTGACGCATTTCCCATCAATGATATCTATGGCCGGAATGATCTCCATCTCTTTCTATTTAGTCAACTTATCATTTATTCTCAACACTTGGATGACTGCCATAATCAGTTTTTTATTTCAGTGACAAAAAGTTTTTCAATATCTGTTCCCCGACTCCGGCGCTCTTTTCAGGATGGAATTGCACGCCGTAGAAATTATTTTTCTGTAGTGCCGAACTATACGGAACTATGTATTCGGTGGTCGCGATTGTACGCCGCCCCACCGAAGCATAATATCCGTGTACAAAATAGCAGTAGCTTTCCTGGGGCACCGATTCAAACAGTTCCGATTTGAGATTAAAAATATTATTCCATCCTATCTGAGGCACTTTTGCCTGCAATAACGAATTGTCAAATTTTCTCACTTTTTCTTCGAAGATTCCAAGGCAGCTGGTATCATTTTCTTCCGAATATTCGCACATCAACTGCATGCCCAGACAAATGCCCAACACGGGTTGCCGGAGTTTGCGGATGGTTTCATCCAGTTTCCGCTCCCGCAGGTATTTCATCGCGGTGCTGGCCTCGCCTACACCGGGAAAGATTACCCGCTTTGCAGAACGGATCATTGCATGATCGTCTGTCACCACGGCCGTTTTACCAATCCTTTCCAATGCATACAATACAGATTGAATATTGCCCGCATTGTATTTCACGATTACCGCATCCATACTATTTCACATTGATTAATTCAAGATTTTGGACAAAAATTTCCCCGTATTCTCTTCAATATCTCCCGAACCATCTAAAGCCTGGATAAAGGCCGTTCCGATGATGGCACCATTGGCAAAATCACAAGCATCCGTAAAACTTTCTTTGTCCTTTATGCCGAATCCCACCAATACTGGGTTCCTGAGATGAAGCGATTTCAATCGTTGCAGGTATTTCTTCACGGATGCGAAGTCCTTATCTTTTCCGGTCGTGGAAGAAGAAGAAACCGCATAAATGAATCCTGTGCTCAACTCATCCAGTTTCCGAATTCTTTTTTCGGATGTTTCCGGCGTCACCAGAAAAATGAAATCCAATCCATATTTCCGGATGATGGCTCCATATTCCATTTCATATTCATATATGGGAAGATCAGGAAGAGTCAATCCGTCAATGCCCAATCCGGCGGCGGTTTTGCAGAATTTTTCGAAGCCGTATTGGAGGACCGGATTCATATATCCCATGAGGAGTACGGGGATCTCAATCGTCTTCCTGAAGTTCCTGAGCTGGTCGAATAATTTCCGGATCGTCATGCCATTACGGAGTGCCTGCATGCCACTGGATTGAATAACGGGGCCATCAGCCAGCGGATCACTGTATGGCATTCCCAATTCTATGATGTCCGCACCATTGGACTGCAAAGCTTTCATGATAGTCAGAGTACTGTCAAGCCGGGGATATCCTGCCGTGCAATACACATTGAGTACTCGTTCTTTTTTTTCGGCGAATAATTTCTCTAATCTATTTTGATTCATAATTTTCATCTTTCATTTCAGGATATATTCCGGAGCATGATTTTTAATCTATTTCAAATGCTGAATACAAATCATCCGGAATTCTATGTTTGCGGCATCGTTTCCATAGCCTTCATATAGGTTGCAAGATCTTTGTCTCCTCTTCCGCTCAGGCAAAGCACAACTGTATCGTTGGGTTTGAAACGGAGTTGATTCAAAGCTGCCAGCGCATGTGCCGATTCCAGCGCGGGGATGATGCCTTCGAGCCTGGCCAATTCAAAGCCCGCTTCAAGTGCTTCGTAGTCTGTGGCGCTCAAAAATTTCGCACGGCCACTCTTAAACAAATTGGCATGTAGCGGACCAATGCCCGGATAGTCTAATCCAGCTGAAATACTATGTGGCTCTATAACCTGCCCATCTTCTGTTTGCATGAGCAGGCTCCTGCTGCCATGCAATATGCCGGGCGTTCCCAATTGAGTGGTGGCCGCGCTTCTTCCGGTTCTCAATCCCATGCCGGCTGCTTCCACGGCTACGAGTTGAACACGCTCATCGTCCAGGTAATGGTAAAAAGCCCCGGCCGCATTGCTGCCACCGCCCACACAGGCAATGATATAATCGGGTGATTCCTGCCCCACCTGTTCTTTCAACTGCCATTTCATTTCTTCACTGATAATGCTCTGAAATCGCGCTACCATATCCGGGTAAGGATGTGGCCCAACGACGCTGCCGATGATATAATGAGTGTCAACCGGGTGGTTAATCCAATCTCTAATGGCTTCATTGGTGGCGTCTTTCAAAGTCATGCTGCCGCTGGTGGCGGGCACAACAGTTGCGCCCAGCATCTTCATACGGGCAACATTAGGGGCCTGACGCTCTATATCCTTTTCGCCCATGAAGACAATGCATTCCATATTCATCAGCGCGCATACCGTAGCAGTTGCAACTCCATGTTGCCCGGCTCCCGTTTCGGCGATGATCCTTTTTTTGCCAAGCCTCCGGGCGAGTAGTATTTGACCAATCGTATTATTGATCTTGTGCGCGCCGGTATGGCAAAGATCTTCACGTTTTAGAAAGATGTTTGCCAAATGCTGTTCGCTCAGCCTCCGGGCGAGGTAAAGAGGCGTTGGCCGGCCTACATAATCTTTCAGGAGACTCTTGAATTCTTCCTGGAATGAAGGCTCATAGATGATCTCCATGTACCTGGTCCGCAATTCCTCTACATTAGGGTAGAGCATTTCCGGAATATAGGCTCCGCCGAAATTTCCATAGTAGCCTTTTTCATCCGGCTTTGTAAAAGTCTTTGTATTCGTCATTTCAATGCTCATATTAGTCTCATTCTTCGGTCGGGGCCGAAGGAGTGTTCATGATCAATTGCAGGAACTTCAGGTCCAACCATCTTCCAAATTTGTATCCAACTTCTTTAAAATGGGCCGATTCCACAAAGCCAAAACTTTTATGCAATCGCAAACTGGCCTCATTGCCGGCTTCGATGGAAGCGATGATGGTATGCATCTGCAGTTGCCTGCCCGCCTCGATCAGCGGCAGAAGCAATTTTTTCCCAATGCCCCGGCCCCTCATATCTGCCGCCACATACACCGAATCTTCAACCGAATATTTATACGCCGCCCAATTCCTGAATGGCCCGATAGAACTCAAACCCAGAATCCGCCCATCTTCTTCCGCCACAAAAACAGGAAAGCCTAATTGCTGCCTGGACCTGAACCAATCACGCCTCATTTCCAATGTGTGGGGGCGATATTCAAAAATGGCCGTCGTTCCCAAAATGACTTCATTATATATCAGAAGTATTTGAGGCAGGTCATCTTCCATAGCATACCTGATATTCATCATGTCCATTCTTTTTTGAGCAATGCAGTCCATCAACCCTCTTCATTTGTATCAAGCGCCTGCATGAATGTTTTCACTTTTTCAAGATCTTTCACACCTGCACTTGTTTCAAAACGGCTGTTGATATCCACCGCAAAAAGCTTTTCTCCATTTTTGCCCCGGCCGAATTCTTTCAGTTTATCTGCATCTTCTAATCCAATGCCACCGCTCAGCAGAAAGGGCTTATCAATGTTCACGTCATCCAGAATCCGCCAGTCGAATTTCTTTCCGCTGCCACCGTAATTGGCCCAGTCAGTGTCGAACAGAAAGACATCGCAGACATTCCCGTATTCCCTTATTTTCCATTCAATATTGTCAGCTTCCTTGATTCGAAACACCTTGATCGTTGGAACCTGTTCGCTGATCCGCTCGCAAAAACGTGGCGTTTCATCGCCGTGCAACTGAACCATATGCAGGCCATAATTGTGAACATGGTTCATCACTTCGTCGAAGGATGCATTTACAAATATGCCCACCTTATTGATCTTCAAGCGCGCTTTCTTCAATTGTTCCCCGGTTATATGCTTCATCACGAAGCGGGGCGATTTGTGATAAAAATTAAAACCGGCGAATTGAATCCCCATTTCATCCAGGGCGTGCACCTGCTCGATCCGCGTCATGCCGCAAACTTTAATACGCATTATTCTACGGGTTTAAGTTGCTGAACAAAACGGGCAAATGCAACCGAAGGGTCGGGCTGTTTCATGAAATATTCTCCCATGAGGAAGCCCTTGTATCCAAATTCCTTTAATCGTTGAATGGCAGCAATTTGATTGATCCCGCTTTCAGAGATCCTGATTTTATCGGAGGGGATCTTTTCACTTAACCGGACAGAAGTTTCAATATCAACTTCGAAATTCCTGAGATCCCGATTGTTTACGCCCACCAAATCTACGTCATCACAAATATGTTCCAATTCGTCTTCCTGGTGAATTTCCAACAGAATTTCCATACCCAGACTCTTTGCCGCCGCAGCCAGCTCTTTTACCCGGGAAGGGGTCAGGCACGCGGCGATCAACAGGATCACATCGGCACCCATGGACCTGGCTTCCACCACCTGGTATTCATCAATCATAAAATCCTTACGCAGGATGGGAATCTGGTTTTGCCTGGCTTGCAGAAGGTCTCCGGAACTTCCTCCAAAAAAATATTCGTCAGTCAACACCGATAAACCCGAAGCACCCAGGCGGGTATATGCCGAAGTGATTTCTGCCGGGCTTACCTTGTCATTAATAATTCCCCTGGAAGGTGATTTTCTCTTGAATTCGGCAATGATCCCGGTCCTGCTCTCATCCAAAATGGATTTTTTGAGTGATAAGGTCTCCCTTGAAAAATTTTCAAAACTTTCCAAATCGACAATACTCCTTGATTTCCTGTGAAGCATTATCTCCGATTTTTTATGTTCAATGATGGTATCGAGTATATTCATCCTATTAGCTTACTGATCCCGCGCTTCTGATCACGCGGAACCCTGTCAGGCATTGATTTCAATTAATTTATTCAGTGTCTTCAGTGCATTACTGCTTTCCAGGCTTTCAACCGCGCTATAGTAGGCATCGTCATAAGTCTTGAATCCACCGGCTCCGTGCAATGCCATTGCCGCATTGGCAAGCACTACGGCATTTTGCGCCCAGGTACCTTCTCCCCTGAGTATCCTCAAAAAAATCTTCGCCGATTCTTCCACGGTATTACCTCCATAAATATCACCAGGCTCCACCGTCCGCTTTCCCAATTGCTCGGGCGTCATCACGCGCTCACCCTCATGGGTGATCACTTTGGTGTCATTGGTCAGAGATATCTCGTCATATCCATCCACTGAATGAATGATGGTGAATGCCCTTCCCGTATCCTGGAGGAGATAATTGTAGATCCTGGCCATCTCCAGATTGTACACTCCCACCAATTGAAATGAAGGAGCGGCGGGATTGACCATCGGGCCCAGCATGTTGAAGAATGTCCGCAGACCCAAATTCTTGCGGATAGGGCCAACCGCTTTCAGGGCAGGATGAAACAGGGGTGCATGGAGGAAGCAGATATTCGCCTCATCCACTTCCTGTCTTAGGCGAGATACATCATTCCTGAATTTGTAACCCAACTGCTCCATTACATTGGAAGCGCCACTGATGGATGAGGCGCCATAGTTACCGTGCTTGGCCACTTTATGCCCCGATCCAGCCACGATAAAACAGGAAAGCGTTGAAATGTTGAAGGTATTCTTTCCATCTCCTCCCGTACCCACGATATCTGTCACCTGCAAGCCATCGAAGTTGACAGGAACACAGAGTTCCAGCAAAGCATCCCTGAAACCCTGCAATTCATCAATCGTGATGCTCCGCATAAGGTACACCGTTATAAATGAGGCCACTTCGCTGTCGTTGTACTGGCCTCTCGATATATTCACCAATACTTCCCGGGCCTGTTCCCGTGAAAGCGTCTTATGCTCGAATAAGTATTGCAATATTTTTTTCATACCCGCTTTTTCAATTCAATTAAAATTACCGGATCGCATTTTCATGGGGATTTATGCATTCCCAAATCAATTGGCAAGCCAGTTGCGCATGATATCTTCTCCTCTTGGCGTAAGAACACTCTCCGGATGAAACTGCACTCCTGTCAAATCATATTCCCGATGTTGCAATGCCATGATATAGCCGTTTTCATCCCGGGCAGTTATCTCCAATTCCGCAGGGAAATCTTTATCGTCCACAATCCAGCTATGATAGCGGCCTACTTCGAGGGTATCGGGTAATCCCTTAAATAAATCATTTCCATGCGATCCGTTTCTGGCCAGGATATGAACAGGCGCGGCTATACCATGAAATACCCTGCTCAGATTCACCAGCCTGCCCCCGAAAGCTTCGCCAATGGCCTGGTGACCCAGACAAACCCCCAGAATGGATTTTTTTGCCGCATATTTCTTTATCAGGGGCAGAAGCAGGCCTGCTTCCTTAGGCAGACCGGGGCCGGGTGATAAAATGATCTTGTCATATTCTTCCACCTTTTCCAGCGCGATCTGGTCATTGCGATAAACATCTACCTGGCCATGAGTGATTTTCTGCACCAGGTGAACCAGGTTGTAGGTGAAAGAATCATAATTATCGAATACCAGTATTTTCATATTAATAATCTTAATCTTCGCAGTTTCAATTGTGTAAAAATCCAATCAACTCTTATCAGGACCCTAACGACATAGCCCGAAAATTTCCAGGACCATCATATATGTTCAGCCAGTTCCACCGCTTTTTTCAATGCGTTCAATTTATTATTAACTTCTTCCAATTCATTCCTGGGTTTGGAAGCAGACACTATGCCGGCTCCTGCCTGGGAATAAAGAGTATTACCCCTGCTGAGGAAGGTGCGGATCATGATGGCCTGATTACAGCTTCCGTCAAAGCCCATGAAACCTATGCAGCCTCCATAATAGCTTCTCGGTGTTGGTTCATAGGCGTCGATTAATTCCATGGCCTTAAATTTTGGCGCGCCGCTCAATGTTCCTGCCGGGAAACTGGCAGCCAGCAATGCAAAAGGATTCGTTCCAGGTTTAACCTTTCCGGTGACTTCACTCACCAGGTGGATCACATGAGAATAATATTGCACCTCACGGTAATGGGTCACTGTAACATCTTCGCACAAACGGCTCAGGTCGTTCCGGGCGAGGTCAACCAGCATTACGTGTTCGGCATTCTCCTTCGCGTCTTTCAGGAGCTTAGCCGCCATCTCCTGGTCCAACTGATCATTCCCCGAACGCTTGAAAGTACCCGCGATAGGATGTACTATCGCCCTTCCATTTTGAATGATGAGCTGACTTTCTGGTGAAGATCCAATCAGTTTGTAATCGCCATAGTCAAAATAAAAAAGGTACGGAGATGGGTTGATATTACGCAAGGCGCGGTACACATTGAATTCGTCGCCCGCGAATCCCTGCTCAAATCTGCGGCTCAAGACAATCTGGAATACATCGCCCCTGAAACAACTCTCTATTCCCTTTTCCACCATGCGCATATAGTCCTCATCCGTCATATTGCTGCGTTCATCACCCCTGCTTCGGAAAGGGAAGCTGGGGACGTCCTTGTTCCTGATCAGGGATTCCACCATCTGCAATTCGCTTTCCAGTCCGGCTATTTCATTTTCGCAGAGATACATCTCATCCTTAAAATGATTGATTGCTATAACGTATTGGTACAGGCGATAACGCATCAGGGGAATGGGTACCTGGCTGGCTGTTGCGGGATGGCCATCGGATGAGGAGGATTTCAGCCGGATCGTATCAAAAAACTGCACCGCGTCAAATGTGCTATATCCATAGAGCCCCTGAACGCTGCTCACGATCCTGTCATCCGTCGGCTGCTGATCGAATTTTTGCATGAAATCCCAAAGCATGGCGGGCACTTCCGACGCATTCTTCACAGGGACTCTTTCTGGTCTTTGTCCCGGTAATTTGAATTCCACCGAGCGGTAGTCAGAAATTTCCATCCCGGCTATGGCATGGATACCAATGAATGAAAAACTGTTTTCAGCCGAATGATAATCCGCACTCTCCAGCAGAATGGTATCCCTGAAACGGTCTCTTAACCTCAGGTAAATTCCCACGGGCGTAAAAACATCCGATAAAAGCTTCTTATACCTGGTATTTATGACGATTTTTTTCATTTCAATAGTGTTTCTGAATTTCCGTTCCTGCCCGGGTTTGGATCAATAAAAAAGCCCCGGATATAACCGGGGCCAGAATATGTTTATATTACAAACACAATAGCAGCGTTACAAGCCCCGTAGAGAGTTTGTATGCCACCACCAATGATTGTTGATAAGAATTTTTTTCATTGCCGTACAAATATGAGTTCTTTTTTGAAAAAAACCAATTTTTGGTTTACTTTTTCTCCAAGATTCTATTTATGACTGCCAATACCCCCTCGAATTTCATCCAACAGCGTCTCTTATCTCTTGATTTCATGCGTGGTTTCATAATGGTCTTGCTGGCCCTGGAAAGCACGGGCCTATATGAACACCTCTTTGACGTGACCAATGGAACCATCCTGCATGGCTTCTTTCAGCAATTCTTTCACCATCCCTGGAATGGGCTGAGGTTCTGGGACCTGATCCAGCCGGGCTTCATGTTCATGGCCGGAACCGCCATGGCACTCTCTCTCCATAAACAGGAACAGAAGGGAGTTCCCTGGTCTGTATCCTTCAAAAAAATCCTGAGACGCTGCGGATGGCTTTTTTTCTGGGGCGTGCTGGACTATGCGGTAAGGCCACACGGACTGTCTTTTGAACTTTGGGATGTGCTGACCCAATTGTCCTTCACCACCCTGGTCGCCTTTTTGATATTCCGATGGAGCTCAACAAAACAAATATTTTTCTGCATCGGACTCCTGCTCCTGACCGAAATTTTGTACCGGTTTACCCATGTCGCCGGTTTTGATCAGCCATTCACCGACCAGCATAATTTTGGAAATTATGTGGACCTCCTACTCATGAATAAGATCAATCACGACGGATGGGTTGCCATCAATTGCATTCCTACGGCCGTACATACAATTGCCGGAGCCCTGGCTGGCAAATTATTGCTGGGTCATTCCCATAAAATCAGGACCCTGTTGCTCTGGGCCGGGATTTGCCTCTTGCTGGGATTCGGGTTGGATTGGTTGAATATAACACCCATCATCAAACGAATTGCCACAAGTTCCTTTACGCTGGCCTCCCTGGGATGGTGCCTCATTGGCCTTGCATTTTGCTATTGGTGGATTGATATCCTGACTCATAAGAAATACCTGAAATTTTTCACCATCGTCGGCATGAACTCGATATTCATCTATCTGTTCTTTGAGATTGTGGGCAGCCGGTGGTTCAACCATTATGTGGCACAGGTATCCAATGGCCTGATGGCTATGATCAGTACGCCGGAAGCTCTGAGCCTGATCATTAGCTCCCTATGCATTTTCGCATTGGAATGGAGTCTCTGCTATTACCTGTACAGGAAGAGAATTTTTTTCCGGGTATGAAGCAGAAGGACTTTTCAAAAAGAAATTATGTGCAATTCCCTTCCATTATTTTCACGCTGCCCGGACTCAATAATTCGGGCCGGGAACATTGGCAGACCCATTGGGAAAAACGCTATGGATTTTCGCGGATAGAGCAAAAAGACTGGGATCATCCCCTGTGTGCGGATTGGATCCGCACAATCGATGAGGCCATTCAAAAATATCCCGTGGCGCAGGTATTGCTTGTGGCGCATAGCCTGGCTTGCAGTACGGTCGTTCATTGGGCCGCGAAATATGGCCGCGTGATCAAAGGCGCTTTGCTGGTGGGTCCCAGCGATACCGAAGCGCCCTCCTATCCTCCCGGGACAACAGGATTCAAACCCATACCCTTGTCGCGCCTCTCCTTTCCATCGATCATAGTTGCCAGTACAGACGATGTATATGTAAGTGTTCAGAGAGCGAAACAATTTGCGACAGCCTGGGGCAGTGAATTGGTTAACGCCGGCGCATTGGGGCATATCAATTCCGCCAGCAATCTCGGTGACTGGGACTTTGGCTACCAGGTACTGCAATCACTCATGAAATAGAAAATAGGTTTAGCAATAAGGTAAGGCATACCCGCAGGACTCTTCGGATCTGGGATTTCTCTTATTATCATCAGCGAAAGCCAAATAGCCATTTGGCTCTATCGCGGAAATTCAGACAGACTAAAATAGGGCATTCAAGGAGATGCACTATTACAGTACACCCTTGGTACTGGGCAAATAATTACTCATCGGGTCACGCCTGACGGCCATCCGAATGGCTCTTGCAAATGCCTTGAATATAGCTTCAATCTTATGATGTTCGTTTTCGCCCCTGGCTTCTATATTGAGATTGCATTTGGCCGCATCGCTGAATGACTTGAAGAAATGAAAGAACATTTCCGTGGGTACCTCGCCCACCTTCTCTCTTTTGAACTCCGCGTCCCATACAATCCAGCCACGGCCACCGAAATCTATAAGCACTTTCGCGTCGGCATCATCCATCGGCAGCGCAAAACCATAACGCTCCAAACCACGTTTATCCATAAGTGCCATAGCGATTGCCTCACCCAAAGCAATTCCCGTGTCTTCGATGGTATGATGTTCATCCACATGGAGGTCTCCCTTACTCAAAATGGAAAGGTCCATCCTCCCATGACGCGCGATCTGCTCCAACATATGATCGAAAAATCCCAGGCCGGTCGAAATTTGAGCCTTTCCATCTCCATCTACGTTCAATTCGATCCTGATATCCGTCTCATTGGTCTTTCGTTCCAGTCTGACCTTTCGCAATCCCAATTTTAAAAATTCATAGATCCTGCTCCATTCGCCGGTCTTCAGCACAATGGTTTCGTCTTCCTGCAGGGATTTTATTTTGTCTGTAATTTCAGCGGCCCCCAGTTCTGGATCATTATTCAGCCAGACTCCTTTGCAGCCAAGGTTCCTCGCCAGTAACATATCGGTGATCCGGTCGCCGATCACGTAAGAATTTTCGATGTCGTACCCCGGATTGTTGAGATAAGCTGTAAGCATGCCGGTACCGGGCTTCCTGGTTGGAGCATTTTCTTCCGGAAAAGTCCTGTCAATATGGACCGCGCTGAATTCTATCCCTTCACCTTCAAGGCTTTTCATGACAAAATCCTGAAAGGGCCAAAAGTTTTCTTCAGGAAATGTTGCGGTGCCGAGTCCATCCTGATTTGTGACAATCACCAGTTCATAATCCAATTCCCTTGCAATCTTTCCCATGTATTCAAACATATGTGGATAGAAACAAAGTTTGTCGAATGAATCCAATTGATAGGTCGGAGGCGCCTCTTTGATGAGGGTCCCATCCCGGTCAATAAAAAGAATTCGCTTCATCATTTTAAATTTGGCCCATGCATGGCAGTGAAATTCATTACCATGGTTAGTGGCCCAGTTTGTATTTACTTCTTCCCTTTGGCCCTTACCTTTTTCACTTCGGCCGCGGAAACCGCACTAGCCCTGTTTCCGAAACTATTACGCACATAAGTCAGCACATCCGATATCTGCTCATCCGTCATATAAGTATGCGCGGGCATGGGATTATAATATTCATCGTCATTGACCACGATAGGTTCTTTCAATCCGTACATCACAACCCTGATCAATTGTTCTTTTGGACCGAGTACCCATTTAGTCCCGATCAATGTGGGGTTCATCCGCGCTATCCCTGCTCCATCCGCCTGGTGGCAGCTCAGGCATTCCTTTTCAAAAATCGCTTTCCCTCTCAACATCACGGCAGAGGGCGGTTTCCTTGACTGTGCCTCCACCGTACAAACAAGCATGAATATTCCCACCAGGGCTAAGAGTGCTCCAGCTATTTTCCCCATAATATTTGATTCTATTTCCCTTTGTAAGTTATCTTCCAGATATTCCCCATATTATCATCTGATACGTAGAGGGAGCCATCTGGTCCCTGGGCCAAACCGCAGGGCCGATATTTTGCCTTTCCTGAAGCCCGGTCCTGTTCCGTTCCTGCAAACCCATCCGCAAAAACTTCCCAGGTCCCGTCGGGCAAGCCATTCTTGAATGGAAGAAAAACCACGAAATACCCCGCTTGCGGTTTAGGCGCTCTGTTCCATGAGCCGTGAAATGCTATGAAAGCGCCGTTCCTGTATTTTTCCGGAAATGCGGTGCCGGTATAGAATAGAAGGGCATTGGGAGCAAGATGGCCCGGGAATGCATAAATCGGTTTATCAACGCCTTCGCAACGCCCCTGGGTCTTACCATCTCCACCGTATTCGGGATTCAGGATCTTTTTTTGCTGGTTCTGATCATAATAACAATAGGGCCAACCGAAATTGGATCCTTTCTTTACCAGGAACATTTCCTCGGCGGGCAATATTTCATTTTGTTCATCCGTATATAAATTTTCGAATAGTCGGTGCAGGTCATCGCGTCCATGTTGCATCGCATACAATTCATTTTGTTTTTCATTCCAGAATATCCCCACCGTGTTGCGGATCCCGGTGCAATACCTGGTTCCTTCGGGATAAGACTGGTTTAGTTTGTTAGCACTGAATTGCCAGATGCCGCCCGCTACCTCCAGTATGGGACAAGGGTCCTGGCCTGGTGATCCGGTAGTCCTGTCATCTACCTGGCAGGCATTGGAAAAAGCGCCAATATTTACATAGATATTCCCGGCATTGTCCAGGGCGATTGATTTCGCATTGTGCTCACCGTGGTCCGCGAGGTCCTTCACAATATTCTCCGGTTGATCAGGATTGGCCACTTCATTCTTTTCGTTTAGCTTGTACCGATAGATCGCGCTGTTGGATGACGCGTACAGGTATCCGTTCTTGATAGCAATGCCTGTACCGGGATAATTTCCAAATCCCGTCACCTGGTCTGCCTTGCCATCACCATTGGTATCTCGCAGGCGTAGTATACCTTTACCATCTTTCAGTCTTTCCAGTTTCACATAAACATCTCCATTGCTGTTAACCACAATATGCCTGGCGCGGCCCAGGTTCTCCGCTACGCCAATGGCGCTGAAACCATCCGGCAATTTAAGCCCTGCATTATCCGCCAGGGACTGAACCTTATTCCTGGTTTGCGTGGTATCGCCTGCACAGGCCTGCAGCACCATCATGCTGACGCAGCAGGCCGCGAAAAATAATTTAGATATCCGTTTCATATACTTCAAAATTTTTTGGAGTCATAAATTTACCGATTATAAAAGGAATTCCTTCAAAGCAAGCAGCAATTCTTCATTTTCAGGTGGCGTACCGATGGTGATACGCAAACATCCTTCGATAAGGCTGACCTTACTTCTGTCTCGTACCACGATGGCTTTTTGCAGCAGGAATTCGTAAACGGCCCTGGCATCCTTCATTTTCACCAACAGGAAATTGGCATCGGAAGGATAAACCTCCAGCACCATAGGCAGTTCTTTCAATTTTGGCGCCAACATATCCCTTTCAGCCACCAGTATCCTGATCATTTCATTCACCTGGTCAACCTGATCCAGCGCCTCCAGTACCAGGTCCTGCGTGGCCTGGTTGATATTATAAGGCGGTTTGATCTTATTATACACATGAATAATGTCTTCACTCGCAAAAGCCATGCCCAGGCGAAGACCGGCGAGGCCCCATGCCTTGGACAGGGTCTGCAGCACTACCAGGTTGGGATAGTCAGCCAATTCCTGGAGAAAGGACCGATGCCTGGAAAAATTGATATAGGCTTCATCTATCACTACCAGCCCATTGAAATTATTCAAGACCATTTCTACGTCTGACCGATCCAGTGAGTTACCGGTGGGATTATTGGGTGAACAAATCCAGATGATCCTTGTATTTTCGTCGGCCAGGTTTTCGAGGTGAATCAGGTCGAGCTGAAAATTTTCAAGCTGGGGTGCTTTTTTTACCTGGATGTCATTGATCTGCGCACAAATTTCATACATGCCATAGGTGGGGGGGCAAATGATCACATTGTCCTTGCCCGGATTGCAGAATCCGCGGTATAATAAATCAATGCATTCATCGCTGCCATTCCCGATAAAAATATGCTCAGGAGAAACCCCTTTGATCTGCGATAATTTCTCCTTCAATTTCCATTGCAGCGGGTCGGGATAGCGGTTATACCATTTGATCAGCGGCGATCCCAGGCTGTTTTCATTGGCATCGAGGAAAATCCTGGCTTCGCCCTTGAATTCATCTCTTGCCGAGGAATAAGGAACCAGGTGCTTAATATTTTCCCTTACCAGGTCTTGTATGTTGAACATCGCACTGTCTTTATTTTCTGTATTATTTATTTTCCTCTCAGTTTCAAGGAAGTTTTTTCATTCTAATTTTCACGGCATTGGCATGGCCCTGCAAATTTTCGCCTTCCGCCATGCTGATCACCGTAACGGCAATTTGACGAAGACCATCCGGTGTCAGTTTCTGGTAGGTGATCTTCTTTAGAAAACTATCCACATTCAGGCCGCTAAAGCTTTTTGCAAAACCATTGGTTGGCAAGACATGATTGGTTCCGCTTGCATAGTCGCCCACAGATTCAGGAGCATAATTTCCCAGGAAGACCGAGCCCGCATTTTCAATCCTGGAAGCTATGCCTTCATCATCTTTGCAACTGATGATGAGATGCTCAGGAGCATATTCATTCACGAGTTCTATGGCTTCATTCATTCCCTTCACGAGGATCATTTTGGCATGCTCGAGACATTTTTCAGCAATGGACCTTCTCGGCAAGGACTTTAGTTGATCATCTACTTCTTTCCATGAACGGTCGATCAGGTCCGCGGAATCAGAAACTAAGACCACCTGGCTGTCAACACCATGTTCCGCCTGCGAAAGGAGATCGGCAGCCACAAATGCAGGATCGGCGCTTTCATCAGCAAGTACACATATTTCACTGGGACCCGCCGGCATGTCTATGGCAATGCCTTCACGCTGCACCAATTGTTTGGCACAGGTGACGAATTGATTACCCGGCCCGAAAATTTTATAGACAGCCGGCACGGTCTCCGTTCCATAGGCCATGGCCGCGATGGCCTGCACGCCCCCAACCTTGTAGATGCTTTTTATACCAATTAAACCAGCAGTATAAAGAATGGCTGGATGAATTCCTCCATTCTGATCCGGCGGGGTACATAGGATGATTTCTTTGCAACCCGCGATTGCGGCGGGGATACCCAGCATAAGTACCGTTGAAAATAATGGCGCCGAACCACCTGGAATATAGAGACCCACTTTCCCGATGCCGACGCTTTTTCGCCAGCATCTTATCCCCGGCATGGTTTCAACTGAAATCGAGTCCTGCAACTGAGCCTGGTGAAATTTCTTAATATTCGCGTATGCCTGCGCGATAGCGGCTTTTAATCCATCATCTAACCGCGACCCTGATTCATCGATTTCCATCTGTGAAGCAGCGAGCTCTTTGATATCCACCCCGTCAAATTGCCTGGTAAATTTCCTCAAAGCGTCGTCTCCGTTATTATTCACTTCCCGGAGAATCAGTTTTACTTTTTCTTCAAGGGAAGAACCATCAAATGAAGGCCGCTTTAATATTGCCCCCCATTCCGCCCGTTCAGGATATTTGATCAACTGCATAAGTGAATGTTGAATTTCTGATTTTTGTTTTTTTTGATGATGGTATTATTGGTTCCACAACCGTAAAAAATCAATTCCAAAAAATCGTGTATGGATCATCAAATGACCATTTTTTCAATGGGAACGACCAGTATACCCTGGGCGCCTGCCGCCTTCAGTTGTTCAATTTTGTCCCAGAATTCATCTTCACTCAACACACTGTGCACGGAACTCCAGCCTTCTTCGGCTAATGGCAATACAGTGGGGCTTTTCATACCCGGCAGGAGGCCGATGATCTCTTTCAATTTTGCGTTAGGTGCATTCAGGAGCACATATTTATTGTTCCCTGCCTTCTTCACGGCCCTTATGCGGAAAAGGAGTTTGTCGAGCAGGCGTTGTTGCTCACTGTTAAATCTCCTGTGCCTGATTAGGATCGCCTGGGATTGCAATACGGTCTCCACTTCCTTCAGTCCGTTGGTGAGGAGGGTTGAACCACTGCTCACCAGGTCGCAGATCGCATCGGATAGGCCTATCCCCGGTGCTATTTCCACGGAGCCACTGATCTCATGTATTTCAGCATTGATATGGTTCTTCTCCAGGAATTGACGGACCAATGAGGGATAGCTGGTGGCAATTCTCTTGCCTTCCAGGAATCGTACATTCTCATAATGATCACCTCGGGCAACGGCAAGGCTCAGGCGACAACGGGCGAATCCCAGCATATCCACGACCTCTACGGATTTATTTTTCTCATATACCACGTTTTCACCCACGATGCCAATATCAGCCACGGCGTCTTCCACATATTGGGGAATATCGTCATCCCTGAGAAAAAATACTTCTAAGGGAAAATTGACCGCTTCCGTCTTGAGTTTATTCACTCCATTAGAGATATCTATGCCGCATTCCTGCAAAAGCCTCATGGAATCTTCGTGTAAGCGACCCGATTTTTGAATGGCCAGTTTTAATTTCATAGCTTATCCCATTGGGGAATTTTGAATTTGAAAAAATTTAATTCTTTCGGCTCCTCCCCGAATTTTAGCTCTTGCCTGACCACAAATCCAGGGCAAAAAAATAGGGCCCACCTTATGGTAAGCCCTCAGCATTTTGTATTATATCGCACAAAACAACACCGGCCTACCTGTATGGTAAGATATGATGGTGATGATGATGTGCTATCCGGATCATTTTCTAAATATTAGGACAAAAATAGGCGCCAGCGCTCAAATGAACAAAATTTTGTGAGAACTGAGCTCCCGGCCATCACTTCAGCCTCTGCAAAATTTTTGTTTAATCCTCAGAACCTGGATGATAAAGACCTTAAAAATTGCAGGTCTTTGTAATTTTATATCTAAATTGTTAACTCTTTCTACAATTTTTAACAATACAACTATGAACGATTCTGTCAAAAAAATGGCCCTGGCCTTAGGGGCCGGCCTGATTTCATTTACAGCATTTTCCCAGCAGGGAGATCCCAAACTCACCGAAGTATGGCAACCGGTTCCAAAGATTGTGACTCCGGGCAATACGCCCTCTGACGCACCTTCAGACGCCATCATTCTCTTTGATGGCAGGAACCTGGATAAGTGGCGTACCGGTAAGAATGCCGATACTACCCAGCCCGCAGGATGGACCGTATCCGACGGCGTGATTACCGTAAAAAAAGGTACGGGCAGTATTGAGACCAAACAAAGATTCATGGATTATCAATTGCATATTGAGTGGCGCATCCCGGCAAATATCACAGGTTCGGGACAGGCCCGCGGTAATAGTGGCGTATTCCTGGCTTCAACCGGCCCCGGCGACGTGGGATATGAACTCCAGGTCCTGGATTGCTATAATAACACGACTTATGTTAACGGGCAAACTGGCAGCATCTACAAACAAGCTATTCCACTGGCTAATGCATGCAGAAAACCGGGAGAATGGCAGACCTACGATGTAATCTGGACTGCACCCCGCTTCAATGAAGACGGCTCCCTGAAATCACCCGCGCGGGTAACCGCAATTCACAATGGCGTGCTCATCCAAAACAATACCGAAGTAAAAGGCATCACCCAATATATCGGCACGCCCTATTATAAGAAACATGGCGCCTCTTCAATCAAATTACAGGACCACGGAGATCCCAGCGAACCCATCAGTTTCAGGAATATCTGGGTAAGACCTTTGGATTAGGAAAAAGTCAGCGGTCATTGGTCAGTGGTCAATAGTTATTGGGAAGATTCACCAGGCTCCGCAGGAGCATCCTATTTGCAAAAAAAATGGGAAATCGACATTGGTCATTGGGGAATTACGTCATTAATCATTGGGAATCCCCCTGCTCCGTAGGAGCTCCCTATTTGTATGACCCCCCGGCTACGTAGGAGCGCCCTGTTCGTATTTGCAAAGGCATTGGGGAATTGAAATCGGGCAAAGGGCGAATGGTGTCATTAAAATCAATGATTATATTTTTAATTTTGCAGGATGTCTGAGGACCTAACCATCATAGCAGGCAGCAAGACGGAACAATACGAATCTCTCCTGCCTCAAATCAGGGGCCTCCTGGATGGAGAACCCGACCTGATTGCAAACCTGGCCAATGTATCTGCGGCCTTGAAAGAACAATTCAAATGGCTTTGGGTGGGTTTTTATCTGGTAAAGGGAAATGAACTGGTGCTGGGTCCCTTCCAGGGTCCCGTAGCGTGTACCCGTATCCGAAAGGGAAGAGGTGTATGCGGAACCAGTTGGGAAATTGCGCGCACATTGATCGTGCCTGATGTGGAAAAATTTCCGGGCCATATAGCCTGCAATAGCGGATCCCGCTCCGAGATCGTGATCCCCTGGATCAGGCGTGGCGAAGTGATTGGCGTTTTGGACATTGACAGTGAATTAGCCGATCATTTTGACCCGACCGACCAGGAATGGCTGGAGAAGATTGTAGCGCTCATCCCCTATTGAGAAAACGAATACACATCACTACGAGGAATCACTTCAACAATTCATTGACCGTATCGTAAAATCGCTTCCGGGATTCATCGTAATGCACTCCTGTACCGGGTCCATAGAAACCGCCATGGATCTTTTTCACCTTTCCATCTCTACCAATAAAAATAGTTGTGGGAAACGCTTTAATTGGTGTGAGCTGGGGTAGTGTCTTTTCGGTTCGTAAAGGATCATTGCTTGTAACACCGGTGATCAGAATGGGATATTCGACCTTGAATCTCTGCTGGAATTTTCTCAGACTCTTACGGGATCTTTCCAGGTCTGTGCTGTATTCATAGGCAAGGGCCACAATTTCAACACCCTGCCTTCTGTGTGTTGAATAATATTCGCTCAGGAATGCTGTTTCATCCATGCAATTCGGACACCAGGAACCCATGATTTGAACCACTACTACTTTATTGCGGAACCTTTCTCCATTAATGGAAACCTCTTTCCCATCAAGGTCATGAAATTTGAAATTCAATCTTTCCTCTCCGGGCCGGAGGTTCATGGCAGACAATTCATCAGGCAATTCAGCATTTTCATCCCTTGTGGCGTTCCAGGACTCGATATGGCTGGAGCCTGCATAGAACATACCCTGGATATTGCTATCACTTAACAGCTTAGCGATAAAATAATAGGCATGAGTGCCGTCGAATACTGAAAGCTGCATGGTATCTGCACTTACCCTTCCTTCCAGGTAACGATAGTCCCCCGACGGAGTCAGAAAAGTTCCGGAGAGTTGATTATTTTCCTGGTGGAATTCGGCAATTGCGGGCCTCGTGATTGTTTCTTCCGATAAATTCACCTGCCACCTTCCACTGATATTGTATAGTGGAGGCGAGCTCTGCCTCGCAAACCGGAAATCTTCACTGGCGAAAGCATAAAAAGAGATTTTCTGTTCAGTCGTTAAACTGGTTCCTCTCACCCATGCGCCCCGCCAATTTCCATCCGGGAGCACTTTCACCCTGAACTGTGATTCAAATACAGGCATTTGAATGAAGATTGAATCCCTGTCGATGACAACACTATCAACACGGATCCTTTCTTTCCCATTCCTGATATAGATAACGGGCCTGCCACTATCCTGATTCAATTCAAAATTGAATGGAACCTGTTTGCCGTCATCTCTTTCAATAACACCCCTATAAATATCCTTTGGGATTCCTGCGTGTTGGGCAAGAATATTGCTGCTGAAAACCGTTAGAAAGATCAATACGAAGAAAATTCGGCTACTCATTCTTCAATGGTTCGTCAAAAATAGCATCAAATCTATCGAATAATAATTCAAAGGAATGTTAACTATCCGCCTCCTTACCATATAATGTTGAGAATGTAATGCAGTAAATAAGAGTTGATTTGTTGATTTTACAAGATGCATTTTGCATCAATTACCACCTTTCATTCCTTGCAGGTTCCGGATCATATCCACGGTCATTTTTTCAATGCCATATTCTTCCTTCCATCCCCAATCCTGGCGTGCTACGGAATCATCAATGCTTCTGGGCCAGCTATCGGCGATAGCCTGACGATAGTCCGGCTGATAGGTAATAGTAAATTCCGGAATCTGCTTTTTGATCTCTGCCGCAATTTCCTTTGGCGAAAAGCTCATGGAGGAGATATTGTAGGAAGTGCGGACAGATATTTTATTCGCTGGCGCTTCCATGAGTTCGATTGTAGCCCGAATGGCGTCAGGCATATACATCATCGGCAGGTAGGTATCTTCTTTCAAAAAGCATTTGTACTTTTTTTCTTCAATCGCATCCATAAAAATTTCCACGGCATAGTCCGTCGTGCCGCCGCCGGGTGAGGATTTATAGCTGATCAGGCCCGGGTATCGAAGGCTCCTGACATCCACCCCATAACGTTGATGAAAATAATTGCACCAGAATTCTCCGGCATATTTGCTGATACCATAGACCGTGGTAGGTTCAATAATGGTTCTTTGCGGACAATTTTCCCGGGGTGAGGTAGGTCCGAATACGGCAATGCTGCTGGGCCAATACACTTTATGCAATTTTTCTTCTTTGGCGATATCCAGCACATTGAGCAAACCCTGCATATTGAGATGCCAGGCGAGGTTGGGATTTTTCTCGCCCGTGGCCGACAATATCGCTGCCAGCATATAGATCTGGGTTATATTCTGACGGATCACCTGCACGTGCAGCATTTCCTTATTCATGACGTCGAGGCTCACATAAGGCCCCGTGCCTTTGAGCAAATCATTTTCTTCTCTGAGGTCAGATGCCACCACGCTACTATTTCCAAATATTTTCCGTAGGCCCAGAGTGAGCTCCACCCCTATCTGTCCCGAAGCGCCAATAACAAGGATCTTTTCCTTTACCATAAAGTGCAATTCAGAAGGCAAAGTAGCGGGAAAATGGAAAAGAAAAAAATCCGGCGGCCCCGGGTTCCCTGGGTACCATGTATCAGACAGAATAGGAAATGCGGAATGTTACTAACTTTGCGCCATGGAAAAATTCTTGAAAGATTTATTTGCCAACCAGGACTATGATGAAAAGAATTTCTTTCTCATAGCCGGTCCCTGCGTAGTGGAAAGTGAAGAACTCATTATGGAAGTGGGAGAAAAAGTCGCTGCCATTTGCCGGGAACTGGCCATTCCTTATATCTTCAAATCCTCTTATAGAAAAGCCAACAGGACCAGTGCATCCTCATTCTCCGGCATTGGCGATGAAAAGGCCCTGGCCCTGATGAAAAAGCTGGGTGACAAATACAAGTTGCCCATTACTTCGGATATCCACGCCCATGATGAAGCCGCGCCCGCCGCCAAATATGTGGACGTGCTTCAGATCCCTGCCTTTCTGTGCAGGCAAACGGATTTGCTGATTGCCGCAGCAGAAACCGGCAAAATTGTGAACGTGAAAAAAGGACAATTCCTGAGTGGGCCGGCCATGAAATTCGCGGTGGAGAAAATCAGGAATGCGGGGAATGATAAGATCATTCTGACTGAAAGGGGTAATAGCTTCGGCTACTATGACCTGGTAGTTGACTATCGGAATATTCCCTGGATGCAGGAGCATGGCGTACCAGTGGTTATGGACTGCACTCACTCCCTACAACAACCCAATCAAGGTTCAGGGGTCACGGGAGGCAACCCCCAACTCATAGGAACGATCGCGAAAGCGGCCATTGCCGCAGGCGCAAATGGACTATTCATCGAGACTCATCCGAATCCCGCGGTTGCCAAGAGCGATGGAGCCAATATGCTGAGACTTGATTTACTGCAGGGGCTGCTGGAACAATTGGTGAGATTGAGGGAGGCCGTCCGGAATTGAACTTGGAGGTAAGTACTGTTAGCCTTTGAAGGGCTACTGCCTTCCCTGCAGCGCTATTGTTAATTAGATACTGAGACCAGCCTGCAAATCATAGAATAAAGAAAAAAAGGAAGCTCCTGAATCATAGGATAGGACCAGGAGCTTTCACAGGATGGTTTTTTCAAAGGATTATTTGGATAGTTTTCCTTTGAAGGATTGGATTTTCACTGTTCGGTTTTTCAGAGAATAAAAACTTGATATATCTTAAAGAACTTTCGTCAAAGAAAGCTCCCGGTAAAAGGAGCTTCATAGGATAATCTGGTGCATTCACAGTTGTTAGTAACCCCGAAATGTAAACACTCATGTAATAAACGCCAATCCGTAGATTAATTGCAGTCTTTTAAATGTTTTTTTAACATTAATTGCAAGTCTCCATTATAGCTAAGTGCTTACTCTTATGACCTCAATCAACCCGTCCCTGCTGATTAATGTATGTCAATCAGGTTCCATAAATTCAATTGCTAACAGGGATTCATTTTCGTGGATCAAGGTTTGAATTTGGTCGCGGGGAATCAATAATTGAGGGGATTTCTTCTTCTGCTCCAGATATAATTGCGGATATTCAGCCAGAAAGCTATGAACATATAAATGATGATGGGCGAACCCATAGTGAGGAGAGAGATATAAATGAAATATTTGCGGATGGTGGTGTTAGCGATCCCGATTTTTTCGCCAATATAGGAGCATACACCGAAAACCTGCCATTCAATAAAATGCCTGAATCCGTTCATGAGACAAATTTATAAAAAAAATAAATAGGCTCTTTGCAAATGGCTTGTTAGTGAGAAAGGATTTTTAGGTAATTTCGCGATACTTTCCCCATACAGGATGCCGGGTTGCCGACCTGGGATAACTTGTTGAGAAGCGGTGAATTGCATAATGAATTGGACCCGGTATTAACCCGATTACGATAGGGCTCGGGTCAGTTTGGAGCCTGCCCGCTCCCATCCGCTTCTTCAGTCACGCATACCCTGGATCTGCATCCTGCACTAGTGTCGGGGCTCAAATCTTAAAAATCTATATCATGGTTTTCGACCTGGACTTAATCAAGAAACTGTATTTGTCTTTGCCTGGCAAAATTGGGCCTGCCCGCAAGTTGGTTGGTCATCCGCTTACTCTTGCCGAGAAAATATTGTATGCGCATTTATATGAAACGCCCACCAGGGCATATGAAAGGGGAAAGGACTATGTGGACTTTGCTCCCGATCGCGTAGCCATGCAGGACGCAACCGCGCAAATGGCACTATTGCAATTCATGACCTGCGGACGATCCCGCGTGGCCGTTCCTTCCACCGTGCATTGTGACCATCTCATTCAAGCCAAACTGGGCGCGCAGGAAGATCTCAACGCGGCATTGAGCGTAAACAAGGAAGTCTATGATTTCCTCGCATCCATCTCAAATAAATTTGGCATTGGTTTCTGGAAACCGGGCGCCGGAATAATCCACCAGGTTGTGCTGGAGAATTACGCGTTTCCGGGAGGGATGATGATCGGGACCGATTCACATACTCCCAACGCGGGAGGCCTGGGAATGGTGGCGATTGGAGTGGGAGGAGCAGATGCCGTGGACGTTATGGCAGGCCTTCCCTGGGAATTGAAAATGCCCAAACTGATTGGTATAAAACTCACGGGCAAATTGAGCGGTTGGGTTTCAGCCAAAGATGTAATTCTTAAAGTGGCAGGAATACTAACCGTAAAAGGAGGCACGGGTGCCATCGTGGAATATTTTGGAGATGGTGCGGATAGTCTCAGCGCAACCGGCAAAGGAACTATTTGCAATATGGGAGCGGAAATTGGAGCTACCTGTTCCATTTTTGCCTATGATAATAAAATGTCGGCTTATTTGAAAGCAACAGGCCGCGAAGAACTGGCAGCTTTGGCTGATGGTATCAGGGAACATCTACGCCCAGATCCTGAAGTATATGCCAATCCCGGGAAATATTATGATCAATTGATTGAGATCAGCCTGGGCGAGTTGGAGCCATTTGTCAATGGACCATTCACACCCGACCTTGCATGGCCCATTTCAAAATTCGCCGAGGCTGTTAAGTCGAATAACTGGCCCGAGAAACTGGAAGTGGCATTGATCGGTTCCTGCACCAACTCTTCTTATGAAGATATCAGTCGTTCTGCCTCACTAGCCAGGCAGGCGGTAGACAAGAACCTGAAAGCAAAAGCAGAATTCACTATCACACCCGGATCAGAGCAGGTGCGTTACACCATTGAAAAAGACGGGTTCCTGAATACTTTTGAAAAGATTGGCGGCGTCGTACTTGCAAATGCATGCGGACCCTGTATCGGTCAATGGGCCAGGCATATTGATGATCCCAACCGTAAGAATTCCATCATCACTTCATTCAACAGGAATTTCGCCAAGCGTAATGACGGGCTGGCTTCCACGCACGCATTCGTAGCCTCACCCGAAATTGTAACCGCTTTTGCCATAGCCGGAGATCTCACTTTTAATCCCTTAAAGGATTCCCTGAAAAATGAAAAAGGAGATGAGGTGATGCTCGATGAACCTACAGGCGTTGAACTTCCCCCCAAAGGTTTTTCAGTAGAGGACCCAGGCTATGAGGCCCCTGCCAAAGATGGCAGCAATCTGGATGTGAAAGTGAAACCCGATTCACAAAGATTACAATTACTCGCTCCGTTCCCAGCCTGGGAAGGAACTGATTTGAAGGGTTTGAAATTGCTCATAAAAGCCAAGGGCAAATGCACTACGGATCATATCTCGATGGCAGGACCCTGGCTCAAATTCCGCGGCCACCTGGATAATATTTCAAATAATATGCTGATCGGCGCCATCAATTATTTCAATGAAAAGACCGATTCAGTAAAGAATCAATTGACTGGCGAATATGGATCAGTGCCAGGCACTCAACGTGAGTATAAAGCCGCCGGTATCGGGTCCATTGTAGTAGGAGATGAGAACTACGGCGAAGGAAGCAGTCGCGAACATGCGGCTATGGAACCCCGTCATCTCGGTGTGCGTGCCATCATAGTGAGAAGTTTCGCAAGGATACACGAGACCAACCTCAAGAAACAAGGGATGCTGGCTCTCACTTTTGCCGATAAAGCCGATTATGAGAAAGTGCAGGAAGATGACAATATTGATATCAATGGCCTCACAGCTTTCAAATCCGGCAAGCCGCTCACGGTGGTATTGCATCATAAGGATGGCTCATCCGACAATATAACGGTAAACCATACCTACAATGAGCAGCAGATCGAGTGGTTCAAGGCAGGCGGAGCGCTGAATGTGATACGGAAGCAGTTTGCCAGCTTATAATTCGCAAGAACAAGCCGATAGTGTTTATTTGGACTTTCCCGGCGCTAGGAAATGTCGTCCAAATTGATTTTGTAATTGCAAAGATTTACCATCTTTAGAATACGGAAAGAAAGTTCCAGAAAAAAGAATGGCCATCTCTTAATCTTGAGATGGCCATATATTTTTATTTGATGCGATTCACGCCATCACCCCATTGGTGTTTCACGCTGGAAGATCTTAAACAATCTGATTGAGTTTCCAGGGAGCACCAACAATACAAAGCATACTATGAAATTGTGATTAATAATCGAGGGGTGAGTGGGTGCTCCCTTACCATCTTAAATTCCTGGATGTCTTTACTATTGTGGGAGACACCTGCCAAAGGGTGAAGATGGCAGAAAATACGTAAAGTTCTCCTGTAGAGCCTTTGCTGACCGGGCGCACCCTTGCATGCGTGACGCAGACAGGCAAGGAACCCTTCGCTTAAAATTATGGTCGCCATGCTTTTTGTTCCAGAGTGAATATTCTAACTTGCCATAAGTTTATGGTTGAACCTTACCTTATGTTCAGCCCAGCAAAGAATGAATTGTGAAATATTCTGAAAACGGGAGCTTCAAAAAATCGATTAATTACTCTATTCCTGTATCTCCGCAGGGAAGCTACTGGGGAAAGCACTAAATTTTCTTACCCTGAAATGCCAATTTTATAATCCAGGACAATTTAGTTCTGTGATTAAATTGTTAAATTCCATCCAATGGAAAAACTCAAAAAAAATGTAAGGGGTAGTGCGGTTCAAAATTCTCTGGACCAAGGTCATATTGTTGATGTACTGCAGGATCAGATTATCTCCTACGAAAAGGAAAAGAATATTCTTCTGGCTTTAAGCAATGACATTACAATGGTCAGAGAAAAAAGAATGACCTGATCAAGATTTTTTCTTCGAGACTTAAAGGGTATTTCTATTTTACACATGTAGTCGTTTCGCTGATTAACCAGCAAAAAGAAACTTATTTTCCATTTCTGCTTGACACCAAGACGCATCCCGTTAAAGACCATGCTGAATTTGAAACGCTGCTTACCAGGCAGTATCCACTTAGCGATCCCGATTTCAAATGGCTTTTGGGCTCGGAGACTCCTGTATCTTATTTGCTGGATGAGATAATGGACAAAACAGGAATTCCCTCATTCATAAAACTAAACTATGAATATGGAATAAGGAAAGCATTGATAACTCCATTAAAGAGTAAAATGAAAACTATCGGATTCGTGTTTATTTACTCTGACCGGACCGATAGCTTTCCAGATGACTTTAAGAACGTTTTAACCGGTATAGCTCCTCACCTATCCAATGCAGTTTTAAATATTATCATAAATGAGGAAATCAAGTATAAGGAACATGTTAATGAAATCTTGCTCTTCCTGAGTAATGATATGGTAACAGTGAGAGACAGGAAAGACCTATTGAATGTGATCAACTCTAGCCTAAAGAAGCTTATTTATTTTACTCACAGTGTATTTACAGTATTAAATGAAACCGGTGAAACCTATCATGCCTTTCTAACAGATCCTGATTCCCTGGCTAAGAAGCATCCGGAATATGCTAAAATGGTTACCATACCAAATCCTGTTCAGGATGGAATTTATAATATTGCATCTCTATCCGACAAACCGGTGGTGCTCAACATGAAATCATTTGATCTCAATAAAGTACCCCTCTGGTTTAAGCTAAATTACGAAGTAGGGGCAAAGGAAATGATGATCAAGACACTACCTGGCGAAGGCACACCCAAACATAGTATTATTTTATTTTCAGACAGGGCAAATAATTTTGATGAAAAATGTATAAATATTGTAGAACGCATTTCCAGTCAGCTAGCTACTGCCGCAATTAATATTTCCGCAAATGAAGAAATCCTGAACAAGGAAAGGGATAAGTCATTTTTGCTTGAATTCAGTCATAATATAGCATCAGCAAGAACCAAAGATGATCTTTCCATTGCAATTCATAATTCCTTAAAAAAGTTAAGCCAGATAAAAGCATATTTTATCAGAACCATAAATGATGATGGAACTACAATGAGCCCATTTATGCATGATAGGGATATTTTTTATAAGGATGACTCTGCATTTACGGAACTACTTAATACAAAAATTAAAATAACTGATGGTATAACAGGGAAAGTAATGAGTGGAAATATACCTGTTAGTATTGATTTTGTTGAGGAGATTAGTCGTGGGAACACAGATCATTATATTGAATTTTGGAAACAGCTGGGACCCCAAAAGAAAGCATTTCAAAAAATAGTAGGCACACCACTTCGTGTAGGCGATATTGATCTGGGAATCCTTTGGGTAATAACCGACAAAATAAATATGACCATTCTTGAGGGAATATGCGCTCAAATATCCGTTGCAATTTCCAATATCAAGGCCAATGAGGAAATCGCAAGCAGGGAAGAAGAAAAGTCAATATTGCTTTCTTTAAGTGATGAAATTGCTGCCCTCAGAAGCAGGAATGATTTATTGCACGTAGTAAACACAAAATTAGAAGTATTATTTTCTTTTAAACATTTTGGAATCGCACAAATAAATGAAGATCGTACAACTTATAGTTCATTTGTATTGGATCTCGAAAATAGCATAAAAACTCATGCTGATTTTGAAAAGATAACTTCTGCTAAATATCCTATTACTGACCGGATATTTAGCAGTATCATGAATTCGGAAGACCCGGTCATATTCGATGTACATAAGCTTGCTGAAGAACCTGGAATACCCGCATATGCTGGCTTCTGGAAGAAAGTAGGGCTTCGCCAGGTTTTAGGCACGGCTCTTCGTGTTGGCGGAAAAAATATTGGTTGCGCCTTCCTGCATACTGACTCTAATGAAGAACTCAGAATGAAAAGCAATTTGCTGAAGTCTGTTTTCGCTCAAATAGCGGTTGCTGTCTCAAATATCCTGGCCAATGAGCAGGTGCTTTCGTATAAGCAGATGCTGGAAGTCGAGAATGATCATCTTAAGGAGCAGATTAAAACCATTTATAATTTTTCTGATATTATTGGAAGTGGCACGGAAATGCAAAAGGTGTATCACATGATGTCTCTGGTAGCAGAATCAAATTCAACAGTTCTATTATTAGGAGAAACTGGTACAGGAAAGGAATTAATTGCACGGGCTATTCATAATTCATCTCCCAGGAAAAATAAATTGATGGTAAAAGTAAACTGTGCAGCACTTCCCTGAAACCTGATAGAAAGTGAACTATTTGGACATGAAAGAGGATCCTTCACCGGTGCGATTGAACGCAGGATTGGTAAATTCGAACTTGCGAATAACAGCACACTGTTTTTGGATGAAATCGGGGAAATACCTCTTGAAACGCAGGTCAAATTATTACGAGTTATCCAGGAACGCGAATTGGAAAGGGTGGGTGGAACGAATACAATAAAAGTAGATGTACGTATCATTGCTGCCACCAATCGTAATTTAGAAGAAGAAGTTACAGCGGGGCGTTTCAGATCTGATCTTTATTACCGGCTCAACGTATTTCCAATTGTTCTGCCGCCATTAAGGAGCCGGCTTGAGGATATTGCGCCCTTAGCTAATTTTTTTCTGGGGAGATACAGTAAGTATACCGGACGAAAAGTTACCGCTATTTCTGCAAATGTTATCAAGGAATTAAAAAGCTATTTATGGCCTGGAAATGTAAGAGAGTTGGAACATTTGATTGAAAGGAGTATTCTTTTAACAGAGGGAAATGTATTAATAGAAATACAACTGCCCATAAAGAACAAAGTTGAAACTGATAATGCCGATATTTCTCCTAAAGCCCTCCAGGAAATTGCCCCGCGCATTGCAGCCCAAAAACAATATCATCTTATAAATATTTACGAGGTTGCAATTTCTTCAACATGTAAGCTCCACCGAAATTCGACCAGATAAAATAGAGAAGCTGCTCTAACTTTAATGGTCAATTTTGGGCCATTGTTGGCGTTTCCCGATGGGTCATCACTGACTTTATGATAAAGATTCCAGGGAGCACCAACAATAAAAAGCGCCATTGGTGTTTCCCGACCGGATAAGATAACCTTGCTTATAAAGTTGGTCAGGGAACACCAACAATCCTCAAATGCTATAATATGGAACAAGATCTCAACAAAATAAAAAAGGCCATCTCCTAATTTTGAGATGGCCCCCATATTTTATATGATGTGATTATCTATTGTGTCCTCTTCCCTTGCCATTCCTATGGCCTTTATCCTTGTCGTGACCATGTCCATTATCCCTGCCATTTCCACGGTCCCAATTGCGGTTGTCATCACGGTCATGGCCACGGTTATCATAGTTTGGCCGGTTGTAGGCGTTATCGCGTCCCCGGTAGTCACGGATCACCACCTGGTCATGCCTGTTCCTGTAAGGCGCATACCTGCTACGGTATATATCAGGGTGGAGATAAGGCCTGGGATCATTGATCACCACTTTGTAACAGGAATAGAGGTCATAATTCCGGTAGCTAACCGGCAAACTTGCCGCGAATATCCGTCGACCGGCATTGAAATAAATAAACTGTTGTTGCGCCACATTGTAGTAAACATCCATATCAGGGAAATAATAATATCCTGCGTAATCGTATCCTGCAGGGCCCCATTGGGGCTGTGCGCCGATATTAACGTTTATTGATACCTGCGCTTTGGCCGGAGTCATTAAAGCTGCTCCCGAAACCATGACTGCAATTAGTAGAATCTTTTTCATAATAGAGAATTTGAATTAATAGATACCCGAAGGTTCAATGTGTTTAAATACAAAATGTTAAAGCTTTCAGGCGCCTGGCCAATGCAACAGGCTATGGCAGAAGGATCTGCTTTCAATACTTGCCTGTTATACATTTCCCATTCCAATGTCTGATTCAAATCAGATCCGCTGGAAAAATATAATCAAACAACCTGTATTAAATTGCATACAATAAATCTGAACTATGGCACAGAAAAATTGGCTCATCACCGGCATTTCCAGTGGAATTGGCAAAGCGCTGGCAGAAGCAGTGCTTGCAAAAGGAGATTTTGTAATTGGTAGTTTCCGAAAAAAAGAACAGGTGGAATCATTCAATCAGCGGCGTCGGGGAAAGGGCTTTGCCTTCGTATTGGATATCACAGACAGAGTAGGCGTGGCAGCCTGCATTCAAGACATTCACAATAAATTCGAACGCATAGATGTACTGGTGAATAATGCAGGTTATGGAATCCTTGGAGCGATTGAAGAACTGAGTATGGAAGAAGCCAGGGCTCAAATGGAAACTAATTTTTTCGGTACTCTGCAAATGACCAAATCTGTCTTACCCATGATGCGGGAGCAGAAAAAAGGGATGATCATCCAAATCTCCTCCGCTTCAGGCATCCGGTCCACCCCGGGTTTCGGCCTCTACAATGCCAGCAAATTCGCTCTGGAAGGATTTACCGAAGCCATGGCCGGAGAACTAAAGCCATTGGGCATACACGTCATGATGGTGGAACCGGGTCCCTTCCGCACGGCTTTCGCGGGGGATTCCCTGGTACAGGCAGCAGAGAGAATCGCGGACTATGAATCCACAGCTGGCCGGTTCCGAACGGCCATGATGGAAAGAAATGGAAGGCAGGATGGGGATCCTGTCAAGGCTGCTGAAGCCATCATTGCGGCGGCCATTTTCAAGAATCCACCGCTTCGCCTCGTTCTGGGAAAATCGGCCATGGAAAATGTGAATGCAAAAATAGTCGATCTGCAGAGGGACATGCGCGAATGGGAATCCGTGAGTGTGAAGACATCTTTTGATTGACCCGGAAATAAGGTCTATTCAGAAAGGCTCATCATTTCCTGAACGTAAAGGTCTTAATCACTTTATTGTCGCTGTTGTAGAAAACAAATGACTTGATAAAACTGATCCTGTCAAGGGTCACTATCGTGAGCGGGAACATCTTCGTGCTGAGCGTTTCGCCATAGCTCGGCCTGCAATGCACGTTCAATACGGTACCCCCCAATTCAACCTTTTCGATGATGATAGTCGTCTTGCGCACGGTAGCGGGTGATGCCACGGCCAAAACATATTGAGTTCCGAATTTCGGCGCCGCAGGAAGATTCTTGCCCGAACGAACTGGCGTTAACAATTTATTGAATTGCTGGAGATTTGTGATCACCCAGCAGTTCAGGCCTGTCCCTAATTTCACATCATTCCGCAGAACAAAGCCCTCAATCTGGCTGTATTCGACAGGTTCAGGCTGGGCGATCGTATAATTGGTAAAAAAACTCAGCAACAGTGTGCAAACCAGGAATATCTTTATTTTTTTCATAAGATGAGTTTTGAGGCGGTCGCAATTCCTCTCCTAAACTAAGGATTTCCCCTCAAGTTGACAAGAACTGTCAGGCCGGGCCTTTCTTCGGCGCTCTATCTGGATATTTCTCAGATCCGGGTAAATTCAAGGCCCTTCACCTCTTTCCACCTGAGCAATACTTCTTCAAGCCGATTCTTTGGTACTCCCACTACCATCCTGCAGAAAAGTTGTGATTCCTGCTCTTTTACCTTGCAGTTGAAATTTTTCAAAACCGTCATCACCTCATTCATGACGGTATAGTCAAATTGCAATTGATACAGGATTTCAACCGGCTTCTGCACAGCAGGAATTGTCTGCAGCAACAAAGCCGTCACTGTTTTGTACGCATTAATCAATCCGGGAACGCCCAGCTGTGTTCCTCCGAAATAACGCACCACGACTACCAGTATATTGGTCAACTGCCTGCTGTCGATCTGCCCCAATATGGGTCTTCCCGCCGTGCCTGAGGGTTCTCCGTCGTCGCTGGACCTGAAATTATTCCCATCCAGACCCAGGCGGTAAGCGAAGCAATGATGAGTGGCTTTCGGATGTTCCCTCTTCACAAGGTCCAGGCTTCGCTTAAAATCTACGGTGGTTGCTATCGGAAAAGCATAAGCGATGAACCGACTCCCCCGGTCACGGAATTCCGTGTTGCCGGTTTGCTCTATGGTATTATAAAAATCAGGCTCTTTCATTCACTCTTTGGTTAAGGTGGAAAAATTCAAACGCCAGACAAAAACCCAGTGTCTCTGAGTTCCTATCCATAGGCAATCATCGCAATGGACACAAGGGCCAGTAAAATTCCTACCCAATTGACGGGTGTCAGTTTTTCCCTGAAGATTATCCAGGCTAACACCGAACTCAGTAACACGATTCCCATATTATTCACGGGAATAATAGCCGAGCTATTACCTGCATAGTATTTCAAGACCCTCACAAGGAACCACATGGAAAAATAATTGGGTATGCCGATGCAGATCCCCGCCAGCATGGCCTTTCCGGAAATGCGTTGCTTACCTATCAAATAGAGGATGAGCAAACAGAGCGATCCAATGCCGGCTGCAATGCCGAATGCGGTGACCAGGTAGCGATCATAGTTTGTTTCATCGAGAAATCGCTGCTCGGTAAATTTTATCATCGTATCCAAGAGACCGCTCCAAACAAAAATGATCAGAGGCACAATGATCAACCAATAGCCCGGAATCTTTTCGTGCCTGTTCGACTCCTCCTTTCCGCGCAGGCAGGTCAATACCACAGACAACAATGCCAATACCACCCCAACGCCTTTGAGGGTCGTGAAATTTTCATCATATAAATACAATGAAAAGAGGAATGGAATGACCAGTGAAATTTTACTGACTACCGAAGTAACGGCCACACCAACCTTCTGCGCCGAAAAAGCCATCAGGTTAAATAAACAGACAAAGCTCAGGCCTGTGGCAAGAGCCCATCCAATCCAGGGATTGTCCGGTCTGAACGCAGTCCGTGGAAATTCGCCGTTCATGATGCTGCCAGTGATTACGCAGGTGATATAATTGAATACTATGGCCTGCAAATTATTAATGCCATATTTCCCAATGAGCTTGAAAGCCAGGTTGAGGTATGAATTGATTATGATGCTGGCGGCAAGGTAAATCAAGGTAACAGTAAAATTTAGTTATTGGTTTCCGGCTCAGGGGCCCGGTAAATTTGAATCAGGTCTGATGATAATTTCAATTCTTCCACCAGGCCTTCCTGAATTCCGCGAGGCGCCTTGATTCCCTGGCCAAGATTCAAATCCCGGTTAGTAATGATTCTCGCTTCATCCCAACTGTTTTCATCAATAAAAGATTGCAGCAGGAACGCACCTCCCTCCACCAACACCGTTTGTATTTTCAAATGATATAGGGCGTTTATGATCTGGTGCACCAGGCTCGTATCCCCGCTTACCTGGTAATATAGCACAGGATTCTCCGCGTTCATTTTTTCCCATGGCAGCGAATGTGCGGAAAGATCTTCTATGCTGTTTTTATGCTGATTGAAAATGATGGTGGGAAAGTCTCCGCTGAATAATTGCAGGGAAGAAGGCAGTCTCAGGTCCATATCCACCACCAACCGCACCGGATTTTTTCCTGGCCAGAGTCTGGTAGTCAGAGCCGGATCGTCAAACAGTGCTGTATTGGTACCTACCAGTATGGACGACTCTTCACTGCGCCAACGATGCACGAGGTGATTACTAAATTCATTGCTGACCTGCAGCCTCGAATAATCCTCATTCGCGATCCTGCCATCAGCAGTCTGGGCCCATTTGAGAATGATGTAAGGGCGATGTTTTGTATGAAAAGTGAAGAATCTCCTGTTCATCTCCCGGCACTCTTTTTCCAGGAGTCCCGTATCCACTTCAATGCCTGCTGACCTGAGTTTTTCAATGCCCCTGCCATTTACCTTTGGAAAAGGATCTCTACAGCCAATCACCACTTTGGGAATTTCTTCCTTTATGATCCTGTCGGCACAGGGAGGCGTTTTTCCAAAATGCGCGCATGGTTCCAATGAAACATACATCGTGCTCCGGCTGATGAATTCCCGATCCTCTACTTTCACTGAATGCAGGCAATCAATTTCCGCATGAGGCCCTCCAAAATGCCTGTGATAACCTTCACCAATAACGCGACCATCATGCACGAGCAAGGCGCCTACCAGGGGATTGGGGGCCACCTTCCCCAGGGCAAGTTCAGCCAATTGCAGGCATCGTTTCATATATGATTCATGGATGCTCATGAGCAAGGCAAAAATAAAGGAATTGGCATTGAGAGAAATGTATTTGTCCCACTGGCTGATACAGAGATTTGAATCCATTCAGTCCTTCGTATGTTTGCGGCCGTGACGATACACCAGGCATATCAGCAGCTTTGTTCGAAATTGTATGATCTCTACGAATACCGGGAGGCGGAGCATATTGCAGGATGGGTCATGGAAAATATTAGCGGTCTCGCAAAGATGGACCGGATGCTGAATAAAAACCTCCCCCTGTCCGTTCCGCAAAAGGAATTGTATGAAGAATACAGTTCGGAACTTTTAACGCATAAACCAGTGCAGTATGTATTGCATGAGGCCTGGTTTTATGGCATGCATTTGTTTGTGGATGAAAATGTTTTGATCCCCAGGCCCGAAACTGAAGAACTCGTGGACTGGGTGATTAGAGAAATAAAGATGGCTCAATCTGGTCCGAAGCAAGATGACTCAAAATTGACCATCCTGGATATTGGAACCGGGAGCGGTTGCATTGCCATCGCGATCAAAAAAAATCTTCCCCATGAAGATCTACTTGCCATTGACCTGAGTGAAGGGGCATTGCAAGTGGCGCAGAAGAATGCTAAGACGCAAGGAGTCTCCATTCGATTCATGCAACTGGATTTCCTGAATGAATCAGACTATGAAATGATACCGCCGGTTGATATAATTATCAGCAATCCTCCCTATATCCCACTCTTTGATAAAGCTGGTATGCAAAAGAATGTGTTGGAATTTGAGCCTCACCTGGCTTTGTTTACCGGCGATAATGATCCCCTGGTATTCTATGAAAAGATCGCGGTTTTTGCACGGAAACAATTGAAAGCCGGTGGAAGAATTTTCGTTGAAGTGCCTGAATCTAACGGTCAGCAGGTAGCGCAATTATTTTCAAAAAGCGGTTTTGGGTCGATTGAATTAAGAAAAGATATGCAGGGAAAAGAAAGGATGATCAGAATCGGGAATTAATTGGCATTTACAGAAGCCACCGCATTGGCTCCGAGTTTTTTGGCCGTTTGCAGAACCTTATACACATCCCCCCAATGGCCGGCAGTATCGGCGTTCACTACCACGCTCGGCTTTTCAGTTTCTTTAGCAAAGATCATCTTCAACTCGCCTTCCAATTCAGGCAGGGTTATTTTCTTCTGACCTACATAGAGCTGGTTATTCTTGTCAATGGAGACAATCACTGTTTGTTTAGCCTTGGTATCGCTCTTGCCTCTGGGAGCCGAAACCCTGATCACATTGGGATTGGCCAGCGTGGACACAATCAGGAAAAATAATAGTAGTATGAATAGAATATCATTCAATGCACCCGTATGCACTTCCGCATGCCCCCTTAATTTTTGCCTCAGATTCATGTTCTAATTTTCAATTGATGATCCTTATTCTCAAAGTTCAACTATTCCTGCCTCCTATCGGGTAGGTTCCTGCAGGATGTCTATGAATTCCGCGCTCGCCGCTTCCATTTTGTTTACGTTTTTGTCAATCTGTGCGTTCAGAAAATTATGCCCGACATAGGCCAGCAATCCGATGATCAATCCGCTGGCGGATGTGATCATCTTAGTGTAGATACCTCCGGCGATGGTGCTCAAAGTATATTCCCCGGTGGAGGAAATACCATAGAACAATTGAACCATACCCACGATGGTACCCAGGAATCCAAACATGGGCGCGATACCCGCTACCAGCGATAGCACGGAAAGATTTCTTTCCATCTTATAAATTTCGAGCTTGCCCACATTTTCCATACTTTTTTCAATGGCATCAATGGGCTTACCAATACGCTGGATTCCTTTATCTATCATTCGGGCCACCGGGCTATTTGTATTCTTGGCCAGGGATCGCGCAGCAGTTACATTTCCCGTAACAATATGGTCCCTGATAATGCTCATGAAATTGGCGTCCATCTTGCCCGCATTCCTGATTGCAATCAATCTTTCGAAGAAAAAGAAAATCGCGATCACCAACAGGAGGGCCAGCGGTACCATGATCCAGCCCCCGGCAAGCAACAAATCCCAAAGATTCATCTTGGTCCCGGGTTCAGGTATGCCATGCTGACTGGCTAATGCTCTGTATAAACTGTCTTTTATCCTTAGAGAATCAGAAAGTACCTGCAGGAAGTATATTTTCATGTGCATGTTTGTTGAGAATGAAACAAATGTAGCTACAATCAGGAAATAATTCCACTAACTCTTGGCGAACGTGAAAATAGGGGGATTATTTTTTTCAATACCTGAATCCCTTTGCTATTAACAATTTATATAGAATCACCCGCAAAATGTGGCTGGAGGCCGATTTTGAAGCATGGACAATTCGAGCCTAATCTGTTCATACAGCGGAGCCCTCGGCTGCATTTCATTGCTCGTCCCGTAGTTATTTGAGCTGTCAGAATCTCAATCAATCAAATTCCGGCTCAGGATTTTTGAGTAGTATCCATTCTCAACAGGCTCATGATCTGCTGCATACTTTTTTGCATGCCATCGCTGCTGCCGTCGAGAAAAATGATATTCCCTCTGCCGACTTCCGCAAAATTCTTGATGGCTTCCGTCCACATGCTGAAAAGGATCACATTCGTATCCAGATTGGCCTGTTTCATTTTTTCCGCAGCCTGGCTCATTCCCTTGGCCACTTCCTCGCGGAAGAGGGCAACACCCTGACCACGTAGTTGGGCAGCCTGACGTTCAGCCTCAGCCGCAATCTTGATGGAATTCCCTTCGGCCTCGGCGGCCTTTGTCTTGGTGATCAACAGTGCCTGGCCTTCATTTTCGGCAGCAGCTTTCAGGTTGTTGCTGGCCACCACCTTACTCATGCTGTCCATGATTGCCTGGTCGAAAGTGATATCATTGATTTGCAGGTCCAGCAGGTGGTAACCCCATTCTTCCAGCAGGTGATCTATCTGCTCTTTCACATATTCCACAATTTCCCTGCGCAGGCTCAATATTTCGGCCTGCCTTTTAGTGGCTACAAAAGAGCGAATGGTCCCTTCAATGGTGCGGGTGAGCGCCTGCATCAGGTCACGCTCACTGATGAATTTGAATGCCACTTTCTTGATTGTCTCTTCATCCGCATTTTGTACGGCATACAAAAGCATGTTTTTGAAATACACATTGGCCTGATCGGCCGTGACTGCCTGGAATTCCATTTCAATCGATCGGTTCTGAATGGAGATCCTCTTATAGATCTGTTCCAGCATTGGGACCTTGAAATTCAGCCCAGGCTTGAGTATCCGCCTGTATTTGCCAAACATTGTGACTACTGAAATGGTTCCCTGGTTGACGGTTACCAGGCCGCTGAATATGATGAAGAGGAGGACTAATATCCACCAATACGATATGAGGAATTGCATAACAATTGAGTTTAAGCAATGAAAATAATGATTTTTTATTTGTGAATCGGCGGACGCGATAAACAGTAACCAAGAAGATGAAGGTCATGTTTCCTTAGTTGATTCTAAATCTTCGATTCTCCACTCATTCTCCTCAATCCTGACTAATTTTGAAGCTATGACGCTAAATAATCATTCTGACAATTATTATGAGATCCTGATAATCGGAGGAGGACCGATTGGCCTTGCCTGCGGAATTGAGGCACAAAAAGCCGGCCTCAGCTATTGCATTCTGGAAAAAGGCAGCCTGGTGAATTCCCTCTATAACTATCCGATCAATATGACTTTCTTTTCCACCTCGGAAAGACTGGAGATCGGAGGCATTCCGTTTGTATCCACCAATGTAAAGCCTACCCGAAGCGAGGCCCTGGAATATTATCGCCGTGTGGCTACTTCCATACACCTGAATATCCATTTGCAGGAAACAGTAAAGGAAATAATACCTGAGGGAAATTTCTTCAGGGTGCTCACGTCAAAAGGGGAATACCGCACTAAATATATTATCCTGGCAATAGGGTTCTATGATATTCCTATAAAAATGAATATCCCCGGTGAAGATCTGCCGAAGGTCACGCACTATTACAAAGACCCACATTTTTATGCCATGCAAAAAGTCCTGGTGGTAGGCGCCAATAATTCGGCGGTAGATGCGGCGCTCGAGACTTTCAGGAAGGGTGCCGAAGTGACGATGGTGATAAGGGGTGGTGAAATAGGACCCAGGGTGAAATATTGGGTAAGACCCGATATTGAGAACAGGATCAAGGAAGGAAGTATTAAAGCATATTTTCATTCAACGCTTGCAGCCATCAGGCCAAATGAAGTGGACATTCTCACCCCCGAAGGCAAGGTCACCATACCGAATGACTATGTCATCGCCATGACAGGCTACCAGCCCAATTTCAATTTTCTGCGGGCGGCGGGAATCCAGTTGTCTGACGACGAAAAAATGAAACCTATCTATGATCCTGCCACCATGGAAAGCAACCAAAAGAATATTTACCTGGCCGGTGTGGTTTGCGGAGGCATGGAAACGCATGTTTGGTTCATTGAAAATTCCAGGGAACATGCCCTGACCATCATGAAAGACATTCAGGAAAAAAACATGAAAATGCTAAAGGTCTGATAGCAGGAAGAGGAACCAATCTCCGGCCAAATTGTAGTAGCTGATTCAGACAATGAACACGGTATCTGCTTTGAATCAATCCCTCCATCAAAAATTCTTCATGGCCGCTGAACTAATACCGGCATGAAATCATTTAGATTTTATTATCTTGATTGAAAATATCCATCATGTCAAGATCTGCTAAAATACTAATTGGACTCCTGAGCTTCCTGCCGGCAGTCCTGCTGGCGGTTTATTTAGTAGTCATTTTTTCTTTTGCCTTTTCGGGCATGTTGCACCGTATGCCTAATGATGATCCCTATTGGTTTTTCTCCAACTTTGTTTGGGTGATTGGTTTAGCCATTCTGCTGGGGGTTACCTCCCTGGGGCTGAAGATTTATTTTATAGTGCACGTCATAAATAATCAACTCCTGGAAGGAGCCGAGCGCATCATGTGGGTATTGCTGCTTGTTTTCGCGGGCATCATTTCCTATCCGTTATATTGGTATATGCGCATTTGGAAGGCTCCCGGCAGTCCTAATCCTGCCTAAACAAGATGATCTCCACTCTCCTGTTTCTTTGACGCCCCTCTTCGCTGGCATTGCTGGCAACAGGACGTCTTTCTCCTTCTCCTCTATGCTCCATTTTCAGCGGATCAAAACCCTTTTGTTGAACCAGGTATTCAAAGATGGTTGTGGCCCGGCTTTCTGAAAGCTGTTGATTATAAGATTCAGTCCCCACGCTGTCGGTGTGCCCGACGATGGTGAGATGGGAAAAATTCGATGACTTGATTTTGCCCGCCATTTGATCCAGTTCGAAAGTGAATTTCGGGTTGAGCGTGCTCTTGTTGATATCAAACAAAATATCTGACAACAATAATGTGTCGGTCTTGATTGGCATGACGGGTTTGGCAATTCGTGGAGGATTGTAAATGGAATCCTTCATTCGCTGCATTCTTTCGTCAAAGAGTGAATGACGTTCATTTATTTCATATATCGCATTCCTGGCAGTTTCATAATCCGGACATATTTTTTCATCGGGATCTTCCGGGAACATTGTTACGTCATCAATATAATACAAGAGATTACCATAGCCATCAAATCCCTTGTTTTGACCCACGTTTTCATCGTCGGTGAGATGTCCTATTACCAGCCATTGTTCCGAACCGTTGGCAGTGTATCCAAATTCCACCTTGTTCCAGCCCTTCTTAGTAGTCGGTTCAACTTTGGAATAAGAAATCAGTTGGGAGGGATCCGTGATAAGTTCCGTCCATTGCCTCACGAGAAACATATCCTGCTTGCGAAAATGGACATAGAGGAAATTCTTTTCTACGGGTTCGGCTCTAACCATCATGGATACCCTATACTTGTTCCCCGCCTTCAGGGGGCAAAGCAATTTAGATTCAATAAATGTGCGCTTACCCTTCTGCATTCGGTTCAAAATGATCATGCTGATGAAATAGGATCCTCCGAACGCATAGTTGGGCTTGTTGATATAACGTTGCTCGCGGGAAAAAATGAACCAGGCCTCAGGAGCGCATTTGGCCTTCAATTCCGTGCAGGTATTCTCGTCTTCAAATCCTCCATTCGCCACCAGGCTTTGACCATACAATGACGGTGCGCATCCGGTAATTACCAATATGCATATGGTCCTCAAACGATACATGTGAGCATGCAATATTATTATGCGAAGTAGTTGATGCAGAGGGAGATTCGGAGTCCTTCGAGCTTATTACAGTCATTCAACCGCCCGGATGGCAACCCCGTAAGGCTACTGAATCGGGTAAGCCTCTTCGTTAGGCCCGCAATTTCGGAAGCATCCCGGTTTTTCAAGCCATAAAGATCCATTCAACTCTGGAATGCCTCTGATCTACCGGCCTGGATGGCTGGTTCGGCCCCAGATCGCTCTTCCCATAAACATGCCAGGTGCACGATGGTCTCCACGCTTTTATGCATATCCTGTACGCTCACATATTCATGTTTCCCATGGAAGGCCATTTCCCCCGTGAAAATATTAGGGCAGGGTAGTCCCATGAATGACAGGCGCGATCCGTCAGTCCCACCCCGGGCGCTCATTGGCAGGGGTTCGATGCCTGCCCTCCTGATAGCTTCCCTTGCATATTCGGAGACCTGCGGATACCTATCTAAAACTTCTTTCATGTTACGATATTGTTCCTTCACCTCAAAATCTGCCCTGGCTCCGGGATATCCCGAAAGCACATTCTCCATGATCTGGTGCAGGAGCAATTCATATTCCCGGAGCTTATTGGTGCTGAAATCACGTAGGATGAATTGGATAGTTAGTTTTTCGGGGATTCCTACCATGTGAACAGGATGAATAAATCCTTCCCTGCCCTCCGTGGTCTCCGGCGAGAAACTGGTATTGGGCAAGGCCCCAATCAATTCGGCACCAATCTTCAGGGCATTCTGCATCTTCCCTTTTGCACTACCCGGGTGGGAACTGATGCCATGAATGCTGATGATGACCGCATCTGCAGAAAAAGCCTCATCTTCCAATGATCCCCTTGGCCCCCCATCGAGGGTATAGGCAAAATGGGCGCCCAGTTTTTTCAGATCCAACTTATCAACACCCCTGCCGATTTCCTCATCCGGCGTGAAGAGGATCTTAATCGCCCCATGTTTAATTTCAGGATGACTGCAGAAAAAATTTGCCATATCCATGATCACCGTAACGCCCGCCTTATCATCGGCTCCCAATAAAGTAGTACCGGAAGCCGTAATAATATCCTCCCCAATCTTTTTCAATAAATAGGGATGATCTTTTGTTGTTATCACCTGGCTCTGATCCTCAGGCAATACAATGGCCTGGCCCTGGTAGTTTTGATGTATGAGAGGCTTTACACCTGCGCCTGAGCAATCCGGCGAGGTATCTACATGAGCACAAAAGCAAATGACAGGAACATTTTTTTGGGTATTGGACGGAATGCCGGCATACACATAGCCAAAATCATCCAGGAAGGCATCGGAGACACCCATCGCATGTAATTCGGTTACCAATAATCGTGAGAGGTTTTTCTGTTTCTCCGTTGAAGGGAAGCTAGTGCTGTGAGGGTCACTCTGCGTATCAATCTGCACATAACGCAAAAACCTTTCTGTCGTTGTAAAAAAATAATCGGCAAACATAGACCTCCTTTGCTGCAAAAAATAGGCTTCAGCAATTTCTTAAAAATGGGAAACGAGTCTGCATCCCTCCAGGCCGTGACTATAAGATTTCGACCAATTCTATGTGGAATACCAATTCTTTTCCGGCAAGGAAATGATTGGCATCCAGAATAATAATTTCTTCTCTGAATCCTGATACTACCACCGGAATGGGCTGTCCTTCCTGGTTCCTCAGTGTAAGGTGCATGCCTTCTTCCAGCTTCATATCCGCGGGTACATGCTCACGTGGAAATTCAATGATTGCTTCCTCATTCCGCTCCCCATACGCGTCTTCAGGCGAAATATTAATCACTTTCTTTTCGCCAACGGCCATTCCCAACACCCCGGAATCAAATCCTTTGATCATTTCACCTGCGCCGACGGTGAATTCCAGGGGATCCCGACCCACCGATGAATCAAATTGGTTGCCATCCAATAGACGACCTGTGTAATGCACACGAACCACATCGCCTTTTTTAACCTGTTGCATACAAATAATTTGAATGAATAATACCGAAATCGGCACTTAACTTTCTTACCGGCACTATTTGCCTTCCAGGCCCAGGATTAGTTGGACCATTCATCCACTGCAAATGCAAAAAGGCTAGAGAACGGAAAATGCGGCTTCTTTACGCACGAAAGATAAAGGTTTTCCTGATTTTTCTATTAAAAGTTTTCCAGATATTTGAGCTTCCGAATGCCTGATTTTCAATCAAAATCATCTAATATACCAGCAATTTTTTTCGAGCGTGAATTTTTTGAGCTGACCGGAAATTTTAAGAATCTAAAGCCAATAAATCATGATACCATCATCGATGAAAGCGTTTATTTTATACAGTAGCCTACTATTCCTTCAGACAATATTGTCCTCATTCTCCCTGGAATCCGACCATCTACCATCATCAAAATTGAAACCAAAAAATCCCGGCGCATTCAGATACCAGCCAAAGATTCTTCCGGGGGCCGCACGCTTTGATCAATACCTTCCAATCCTCAAAGGGAAATCGGTGGCGATATTTGCCAACCAGACTTCCATGGTAGGTGATAAACACCTGGTAGATATACTGAAGGAAAAAGGAGTGCTGATCCGGAAAATATTCTCACCCGAGCATGGATTCAGAGGTAAGGCTGATGCAGGAGAAGAAGTGAACAATTCAGTGGATGCAGAAACCGGCATTCCGGTAATTTCCCTGTATGGCGGGCATAACAAACCTTCTTTTGCGGAATTGAGCGATGTGGATATTTTGATTTTCGATATCCAGGATGTTGGGGTTCGTTTCTATACTTATATTTCTTCCCTGCAATACTATATAGAGGCCGCCATTGAAAACAACAAACCCCTGCTCCTGCTCGACAGGCCCAATCCCAATGGCTTTTATGTTGATGGGCCCGTACTGGACAGAAAATTCAAATCATTTGTGGGCAGGCAACCCATTCCGATAGTGTATGGAATGACCTTAGGTGAATACGCGAAAATGCTGCTGGGTGAAAAATGGCTGGACCCCGCCATCATGCAGAAAGCCGACTGGCCAATGGGCTTGAAAAAGAAATTCCAACTCATCGTTATTCCCTGCGCCAACTATACACACAAAAGCAAATATATTTTGCCGGTAAGGCCTTCACCTAATTTGCCGGATATCCAGTCCGTTTATGTCTATCCTTCCACCTGCCTCTTTGAAGGAACCGTGCTGAGCGAAGGGAGAGGTACCAGCAAACCATTCCAGGTATTCGGACATCCTGCCTTACCCTCATCCTTAACTGCTTTTATACCCAGGAGTATGGAGGGTGCCAGGAATCCCAAACTGGTGGATCAAACCTGTTATGGATGGGATCTTTCTGGCAATCCGGATGAAGTGTTGCGGAAAACAGGTAATCAATTTCAGCTCAAATGGTTGCTGGAAGCCTATAAATTATTTCCAGATAAAGAAAATTTCTTCCTGCAAAATGGCTCTTTTAACCGCCTTGCCGGCAGTGATCAGCTCATGCAGCAAATCAAGGCTGGCAAGAGCGAAACCACGATTCGTCAAAGTTGGGAACCGGCCCTTGCCAGATTTAAGCTAATCCGAAAAAAATATTTGCTGTACCCGGATTTTGCCCGTTGAATGATTTTGAAATACTGATTTATTTTTGCTTTTATATATTCAGGTTGCGATTCCCGGAAATTCAATCTGTCCACCTTTCATAAGCTTATTTTCACAATCAATGTCCACTCCTTCTTCCATACGAATCGTCTTCATGGGGACGCCTGATTTTGCATTGTCTTCGCTGGAAGCTTTGATGAAGGCGGGTTACCAGATAGCAGGAGTAGTGACCTCGCCCGATAAGCCCGCTGGGCGTGGAATGAAAGTGCAGGAGAGTGCAGTGAAGAAATTCGCGATGCGACACCAACTGAAAATCATTCAACCCCTCAAATTAAAAGACCCGGGTTTTCTGGATTCCCTGCGAACCCTGGATGCACAGCTGCAGGTAGTGGTTGCATTTAGGATGTTGCCTGAACAGGTATGGAATATGCCTCCCATGGGAACTATCAACCTGCATGGATCACTGCTTCCCCAATACCGAGGCGCCGCCCCCATCAATTGGGCCATTATAAACGGTGAGAAGGAAACCGGTGTCACCACTTTCAAAATGAAACAGGAAATTGATACAGGAGATATTCTGTTGCAGGAAAAAATTTCAATTGGTGATGATGAGACAGCGGGTGAATTGCACGACCGCATGAAAATTATTGGGGCCAGCTTAGTAGTCAGAACGGTACAGGGACTGGCTGATGGAACACTTCGGGAAAAACCCCAGGATTTGTTAGCGGATCATTTCCTTCTGAAACCTGCTCCCAAAATTATTACTGAGACTTGCAGGATCGATTGGGATCAGCCAGTCGAAACCATTCACAATCTGATCCGGGGACTTTCGCCTTATCCCTCGGCATTCAGTTCACTGAGTGGGAAGATGCTGAAAATATTCCGCAGCATTAAAGAAATAGTGGAACATGGTGAATTACCCGGTACCGCTAAATCGGATGGGAAAACATTTTTGAAATTCGCCTGCACCAACGGATATATCCTCGTCCGGGAATTGCAATTGGAAGGGAAGAAAAAAATGAAAGTTGAAGAATTTCTGCGCGGCTACAGGTTACAGTGAATTATTATCAGGAAGATCGCGCCTCCTGGTTCTGAGTCCGGCCGAACCTATAGTTTTCCTTGCTATTCTTTCACAAATCCAATTTCCACCGGGAATCTGGGCTCCTTTTCACTTACCAGCAATTCCGCTGAGGCGGCATTACTAATGCGTATCAACAGACCCTCATTTTCTTTCCCGGGAGGTAATTCACCCAACACTTTCGCAAATATGCTTTTGTTATTTCCGGGATTGGTGATTCGTATGATGGTGCCGGGATTGATGTTATTCATCAATGCATAGTATTTCGCATCCTGCCAGCCACTGGTGCTCTTGAAGATCGCCGCCATTCCGGTTTGGGTCTTGATATTGCCCGGATTCTTATTCTGCTGAAGATAGACTGCCTTGAAATATCCGGCACCTTCCAAAGCATTTACACCCGAACGATTAGTATCGCGTGCCTTTTCAGCCGGTTCCACCTTAACAGCCACCTGATCCGGAATCTTAGTTTTTATTTCAGCAGGTTTTTCATCTTTCTTTGGCACTTGTGTATTCTCAACTACAGGATTGGCAGCACCAGCCACGGCTCCCCCGATCTTCTTGATGCCATTCGCGGCCAGGGACGACTGGTCTTTTCTTACCCGCAGAAAACCCACCACCAATTTTTGCCCACTGGTGATCTCATCCTCAGTAAGATTGTTCCAGGCCTTGAGATCCGCAACCTTGACTTTATTAAAATTTTGACCTATACGATACAGGCCCTCTTTTTCTGCCACCAAATGATACAGGGGAACAAATACTTCATTGGGCCCGGCAATGCCTTTTTGCGCGAAATTAGAAGCAGAGACGGGGATCTTCAATACTTCACCAATTTCGAGGCCCTTGTCCATGGTCAATCCATTAAAGGGGGCCAATTCTTTAGGGCTAACATTATAAATGCGTCCAACACTATACCAGTTTTCCTTGGGTGCCACCGTATGATTGAGGAATAATTTCCCGGCATCATTCAGCAATATCAGTGAAGAGGTCTGTGCCGAAATGGAACTGACAATAACGGAGACGACCATTAATAAACCCAGCTTTTTCATCAGGTATTTATTTTCACCAATACCGAAAGTAAGTAAAAATCCGCTAACGAAGGAGTAACGTAAAAATCATGATTTTAATATCCGCCACTCCTTTGGATAATAATTATTGGTACGGTTGGCAAGGGCTTTGACCCATCCAATATTAATACCACGGTATTTCACCAGGGTCCATCCGTGATGGCTTGCATTAAAGGGCAGACTTTCTTTCCTCAGATATTGCAATGCCTCCTGCATGGACAATTCCATTGCCGGGATTTTATTTGAGACCAGGGAACTGAGAGCTAATTGATGGTCAGGCACCATTTCAGTGCCAATCAATTTGCCGGGATAGACCCCTATTTTCTTAAAATAGAGTTGGGATGAGATGGCAATGGCCTGATCAAGCCATTCCCTGCGCACGATATGAATTTCACCGTTCAGCTTGCAATATTCAAATTCATCACCCAGGGTCACCCAATTCTGCAAAGTTTTCAGCTCCTGTCGGGCGAGTTTTTCAGATTTTTTTATCCCGGGCCTGCTAATCTGCCTTCCGGATTTTTTCCTGACGCAGCTTATGAAAAATCCTTCCCCTTTTACGAGGTCAGGAAAGAACCTGTAAGCCCAAGCGCCATTCTTGGTGGTCTGCAGTTCCACAATTCCCCCGTAACGCGCGACACTTATCCTGCATGTTTCCGCTTCAAACTTATCCAGCATCCAGTCCAGAATATCTTCATCTTCTTCTGCCGAATAGGAACAGGTGGAATAGATTAGAAATCCATCTTCCTTCAGAGAGGTCCAAATATCTTCCAGGATTTTTCTTTGGCGATTGCTGCATTGACGCACATTGTTCAGCGACCACTCCCCAATGGCATCTTCATCTTTTCGGAACAAGCCGCTGCCACTGCAGGGAGCATCGACAAGTATTGTATCAAAATATCCCTCAAGTGCTTTGAAATCTGCCGGATCATTATTTGTGACTGCTAAATTTTCCCTGCCCCACTTGATCGCATTTTCCGTTAGAATAGCCACTCGCAATTTGTTTACTTCGTTGGCTACAATGAATCCTTTAGGAAAAAGAGTCGAAAGATGGGTTGATTTTCCCCCGGGTGCAGCGCAAAGGTCCAGGACTTTGTATGGAGTACGCGCATGCATGGGCATCACCTGGTCTATCATGGCTTCCAAAAACATGGAAGAAGCTTCCTGCACATAATAACAACCGGCATGAAAAAGTGGATCCAGTGTGAAGGATGGACGCTCCGGCAGATAGAATCCCGTGGCACACCATGGAATAGGATTGGGTGGATCGCCCAGCCCGAAAGACAGGCTGGCTACAGGTTTGAAGGGATTCAGCCGGATGGATGTCAACGATTCACCGGAATGATGCACCCTTTCAAAAGATTCCCGGTTAAATCCTTTTATGCCATTGAGTGAGTCAAGAAAACCTGGAGGAAACTGCAATTTTTTTTCAAATATACTGCGGGCAAATGATTCGGTTCACATCGAGCATGGATTCAAGCAAGCTCAGAGGCTTTTGATTCCGGCAATAAGATCCTGCAACACTTTTTTGGCATCTCCGAAAAGCATGGAAGTTTTAGGCTGAAAGAAGAGTGCGTTCTCAATTCCCGCATAGCCTGGTTTCATGCTTCGTTTATTCACGATAACGGTCTTGGCCAACTCCACTTCCAGGATCGGCATTCCGTATATTGGAGAAGAGGGGTCGTTTTTCGCGGCGGGATTCACTACATCATTCGCTCCCAGAATCAATACAACATCCGTGCTGGGAAATTCTTCATTTGCCTGATCCATCTCCAATAACCTGTCATAGCTCACGTCGGCCTCGGCCAGCAATACATTCATGTGACCGGGCATGCGTCCTGCAACGGGATGGATCGCGTATTTCACGTCCACTCCCTTATTTTCCAAGAGTTTTTCCAAATCATGACAGGCGTGTTGCGCTTGTGCCACCGCAAGACCATAGCCTGGCACGATCATCACTTTATGCGCGTAGCTCATCACCATGGCCGCGTCGCTCACGGAAATTTCCTTGTAAGCACCAGCAGGATGACCGGCTTGTCCCGGCGGAGTCTTGACCCCAAAAGAACCAATCAATACATTTTTCAGAGAGCGATTCATGGCCTTGCACATCAGGATCGTGAGTAAGGTACCGGCGGCGCCCACGAGTATCCCACCCGTCAGCATCACCATATTGTTGTACAGGAATCCACCGCAGGCGGCGGCGATGCCCGTGAATGAATTCAGCAAGGAAATTACAACCGGCATATCCGCTCCTCCGATGGGCATGACGAATAAGATTCCGTATGCCAATGAGAGCACGAAAATCAAATAGAATATCATCTTTCCTCCCGCGGGCAACCATCCAATCAGGTAGGTTGCCAGGCCCAGTATCACGAGCAATAAGAAAATATTGAATAAGTGCTGACCCTTGAATGCAAAATCCCTGATCTTGCCATTGAGTTTACTCCAGGCAATCATGCTACCTGCGAAGGATACACTACCTATGATCAGTCCCGCGCAACAAATCAGCAGGAATATTCTGAAATCATTTTGATAGGAAGTCTGAATGACTTCAATGCCGGTGGAAGATTTGAGATGATCTATAGCGTGCCCGAATTCAATGATGGAAATCAAAGCAGCACAAGCTCCTCCCGTGCCATTAAACAGACTCACCATTTCAGGCATGGCGGTCATCTTTACTTTTCTTGCCACGATGGTGCCAATGATCGCGCCTATCACCAGCCCCAAAAAAATCCATCCATAATTGTGCAGGGGTTCGCCATTATCATCCTTATAGAGAAAGATGGTGCCCGCAATGGCCAGCGACATCCCCGCCGCAGCTATGAGGTTACCCTTTCTCGCAGACGCAGGATTGGATAACATTTTCAAACCGATTATGAAGGTTATCGAACCTATGAGGTAACAAACAGTCAGTATGCTGATTCCCATGCTTGAATTTCTGATTTCTATAAGCTAAATTCTATCCGTCAATCCTATTTGCGTTTTCTGAACATTTCCAACATCCTGTCGGTAACCACAAAGCCACCAACCACATTGAGTGTACCCAGTAATACTGCCAGGAATCCCAGTGTTAGCGCAATGTAATTGTCAGGGTCTGCCTTACCCATGACTATAATGGCGCCGATGATCACCACGCCGTGGATGGCATTGGCACCGCTCATGAGTGGCGTATGAAGCACGCTTGGAACGCGGCCGATCACTTCTATTCCAAGAAATACCATCAGGACCACGACATAGATCATTTGCTGATGATGGTCAATCCAGGTAAGTATATTCTCCATAGCTGAAAATTTTATAAAGCAATGGCGCATCGTGCACCTTCCCTGATAATTAATGATTTTTTTTATCCCACGACCCCTGTCTTCTGTTCCGCCAGGGCCTTCACCCGATCATTTGTAAGCTGTTCACCATAAGCGATGCAGGTCCCTTTCACCAGGTCGTCTTCAAAATTCAAATTCAGTTGTCCTTCCTTATCGATCATCAGCGCTAAAAAATTCAACACATTTTTTCCATACATTCTACTGGCGTCGAAAGGCATGGTTGAAGGAAGATTCGAATTACCTACAATCGTAACTCCATTATATCTAACCGTCTCATTATTCTTCGTCAGGTCCGTATTGCCGCCTGAAGAAGCAGCCAGGTCAATCACGATGGAACCATTCTTCATCTGATCCAGCATGGCGCTGGAAATCAACAGGGGCGCTTTTTTACCCGGTATCTGAGCGGTGGTGATCACGATATCCGCTTTGGCGATGGCTTCCCCGATTTTCTCCTGTTGCTTTTTTTGATACTCAGCTGTCTGCTCCACAGCATAACCCCCTGCCTTAGACGCATCTGCAGCACCTTCCACCTCTATAAATTTGGCTCCCAGGCTCATCACTTCTTCCTTAACCGCCTGCCTGGTGTCAAACACTTCCACCACAGCGCCCAGGCGTCTCGCGGTTGCGATCGCCTGCAGTCCCGCCACTCCGGCGCCCAGGATCAAAATTTTAGCCGGAGGAATACTGCCGGCAGCGGTCATGAGCATGGGGAAATATCTTGGAAACAGGTTTGCGCCTTCCAGAACTGCCTTGTATCCTGCTATATTGGCCTGCGAACTCAACACATCCATACTCTGCGCACGGGTGGTCCGGGGTATCATGTCCATGCTAAAAATGGTGATCCCTTTTCGGGCCCAGTTATTTACGATTGAAAAGTTGAAAAGAGGTTGGTAAACTCCCAGCATCACAGCCGCTTGCTTTAGGGCATTCACGTCTTCATCTGTTGGAAGATTGATGGAAAGGATGAGGTCAGCCGTTTTCAGGATTTCCTGGCGGGATGCCGTCTTCGCGCCCCTTGCCTGGTATGCTTCGTCCCTGGAAAAGGAATTATTCCCGGCCCCTGCCTGCACCCAGACTTCCACCTTTTTCCTGATCAGCGACTCCGCCTGTTCTGGCAAAAGCGAGACCCTGTTTTCACCGGCGGGTTCAGTAAGTATTCCAACTATCATGGCTTGAATTTAACAACTATTTCCCGAATTTATCAAAACCGAATCTTGAAATGCTGCTTCACTTTGAATTCATCTCTCCTGAAAACAATACCTGCAAAAAAAAGATCAATAGTCATTTTTACATCCGTGTCTGTCTTTATCTCTTCCCAGGCCTGCTCCATCCCCCTGCTCCAGTGAATATCATCAATTACTATAATGGAAGAGCCAAATGATTTCTGCATTATTTTCCGGTAATAATCCAATACAGGCTCTTTACGGTGATTCCCGTCAATGAATGCAAAATCAATACTATCCAATTTTTCGATGGCGTGTGCAAGGCTCTCCTCAAAATTACCCCCGATCAATTCAATATTCCTTAAATCAAGGGTTCTGAAAATCCTGCTGGCAATTTCCGTAAGTGCATCCGAACCTTCGAATGAATAAAGTTTCGCGGAAGGAGCGGCAGACGAGAGATAACATGTAGTTATACCAAGTGAGGTACCCAGATCAATGATTGATGCAGGCTGATAATATCTGACCATCCTGAAGAGCAGTTGCGCAAATTTTGGCCGCTTCAGCGATGCTCTTGCAATATCACATACCCTGCGGCGATCCTGCCCCAAGATCCTGGAACCGGCGCCAAAATCCCGGATGACCAGCTCCCGGCGGTCCTTCAACAGAGTGTCTCTCTGATTTTCAATGGCAGCATAAGGCTGATAAACCCTTCGGTCGTTCAAGACTTCTTTTATAAATTCAAATACGAACGGAGAATGGATCCCATGACCTTTACCGTTTGATGCGGTAAAATAATAGTGCAGATATTTTGTGACCATTCGCAGTGAGGCGTACATTCATCAAATCTATTGTTCCATCAGCATTAATAAAGTCAATTTCATAGACCGCCGCCGGAATCATTTATCCAAAACCAATAGTGGGCAGACCCGCTCGTAATTCTAAGTCTTCTTCACCCATGTCTCAAAACTATATGCATAGGCATGTTTGGCGTCTTTCTCAAAATCAAGATGAAAAATTCTTTTCCATTCGGCTTCATTTATCGCGGGGAAAAAAGTGTCGCCTTCCAGGACCGCGTGAACGCGCGTCATATAAATCTTACCGGCTATCGGCATTGAGGTCTGGTAAATCTGGCCTCCTCCGGCTACAAAAACTTCTTTACAATCCGTTTCTTTTGCTTTTTCAATCGCGGCATCCAGTGTATGCACTACCCAAACCCCTTCTCTCTTAGGATCCCATTCATCCGTCCTGCTAATTACAATATTATATCGCCCCGGCAATGGATCTCCGGCAATTGATTCATAGGTTTTCCTGCCCATGATCACCGGCATTCCCCAGGTGGTATTCTTAAAAAACTTCAGGTCATTCGGCAAATGCCAAAGTAATTTATTGTTCTTGCCAATAACATTGTTTTCGGATGCAGCTACAATCAATGAAACGATCATAAGGACTCAGAACTATAAAATTAATCTTATGAAATCAGCAAGGATTATTGCAAGAAATGAACCTGCTACAAAAATTCCTGCAACACCAGATATGGTATTGACACAACACGCAATCTCTACACAGCTACCGGAGCCTTGATGGCGGGATGGCTGCGATAATTCTCCAGGGTAAAGTCTTCAAAATTAAAATCAAATATACTCTTTACATCGGGATTGAGTTTCATCACCGGCAGCGGATATGGTTCCCTTGTCAACTGCAATTTAGCCTGATCAATATGGTTATTATACAGGTGTACATCTCCGAAACTATGAATGAACTCACCGGGCTCCAGATCAGTAACCTGTGCAATCATCATCGTAAGCAGGGCATAAGAAGCAATATTGTATGGCACACCCAAAAATGAATCGGCAGAACGTTGATACAACTGGCAGGATAATTTCCCCTTTTCTCCACCGGCCTGATCACGGGGGCTTGTGACGTAGAACTGGAACATATTGTGGCAGGGCATCAATGCCATCCTGGGAAGATCGGCCACATTCCAGGCGCTTACTATCAGCCTCCGGCTATTGGGATTTACTTTTATCTGTTCAATCAGTTCCGAAATCTGGTCAACTTTTATCCCTCCGGCCCCTTCCCAATCGCGCCACTGCTTGCCATAGACCGGGCCAAGGTCTCCGTTACTGTCGGCCCACTCATTCCAGATAGTAACGCCATGTTCATTGAGATAGCGAATATTTGTATCGCCTCTCAGAAACCAAAGTAATTCATAAATGATGCTTCTGAGGTGTAACTTTTTGGTTGTCACCAAGGGGAACCCCCCGGACAAATCAAAACGAATCTGATACCCGAAACAACTGATAGTCCCTGTGCCGGTACGATCTCCTTTCTCCACGCCTTTGTCCAGGATATGCCTTAAAAGGTCAAGGTATTGCTGCATGTATGCAAGTTAAGTCAAATGGAATAAGCAGAAAGGACCTGGGGTTGAATGTGAATTGGAAGTGGATATTCAGTTGCATCAGTTGTTAAAAAGATGGACAGGATTTCATGTAAACTCTTGTACTGATCTAAAATCATATTTATCATCCTTCCGGTAATGGCCCATAATATTCCGCATCCCTATTCATTTCACGCATCTGAAATCTGCATTGATCTTGTCCAGGCTTCGCCAGACCGGCGAATTGTAGTCCTTACCCGCCACTTCAATCAAAACAATGTTTCTCCCGGCATAGGCGCAATTTCTCAAATGAATCCTGAAATAAAGTGTAGCAGGTTTTCGCGTTACCTGCGAATCAAAGATGGAAACCGAAGCAACGAAAGTCTGAGCATCCCCCTCTTCCGTTTTAGTTTGCTTCACTATTGCTTTCGCGGGAGCGACCAGTCTCATATCGAGTTTGTCAGCCAAAGCCCTGCGTTTGGTCAATCCGGTATAATAAGACTCCAGGTTTTTTTGTAAAATGGTCTCATCGAATTTGTAACTGTCATCGAGCCACCACAATAAAGTGTAGGCCCACTTTTCGCTGCTACCCGGGTCTCCCCAACCGGGTGCGAATCGCAGGTCCTCAAAACCCCGATAATTCAAATCCGGCGCAAAATCCATGGGGAACAGGATCAGTTCATTTGTCCAACCGGAAGGAGCTTCATAAGCATAAGGCTTCTCCAGGTTGTCGGGATAAAAATGCATTTCACCCTTGATCCATTGAATAAGGTCAATTTCATCCACGATATTCCAGCTATGGGGGTGGCGTTGCCCGTTGCTGCGGCGACCTGTGATCCTGGACGATATGAAATCGGCCCTGCTATTATTCATTATCTGCAGACGATTGATCAATTCAGAAGCATCCAGCATATTAGTCTCATAGAGACTGCGTCGCCGGTTTTGAATATACCAGTTTACATCCACATCATGATAAGACCTCACGGCAAGATCCTTAAGAAAGCTTTCATTCCCCGGCTGATTCAAATCCCTGAGAAATGGCGACGCTGCCCTGTAGTGCTGCAATTCACCTGTGCTATCGCCCAATTCGGACCTGAACTTATCCAAAATCATATTGCTTTCATAATTCCACCAGGCATTCGGCAGATTTTTCAACGTGTCTCTTCTGGAAGACCGATATAATCCAAGGAGGTCAATAGGTGAGTCAACATCAAAAACCATTTTCGGCACAATAGGATATTCAGATGGCCTCTCCCTGCAAAGCTCTGCATAACGCAATGCGATAGTGCCGCCTGAGGACATTCCGCCTATGACAAATCGGTCATTTCTTATTTGATATTTCTTTATCACCTCCCCGCAAACACGGTTCAATAATGTAATCATGGATTGATCGGCGAACAGTCTGAGGCCGGTTGGCACGCATACCGTAAGTATATCATTCGCCCAGGCAACATTGTGAATCTTGGTCTCAGACAGAAATCCATCAGCATTCCCACCATATCCGTCTAACAATATCAGTACAGCCTGAACCCTGCCGGATGATGGAGGAATAGTCACATAATACCCGTAAACCGAATCAGATTGATCCAGCCAAACTTTTTGGCCAAATTGGCAAAAAGCCCTGGAACTGAACAAGAGAAGGAATAAACAACTGGCTGTGAATCGATGGAGCATGCCGTTAGGTTTGGGGAGAAATTTGCCTCATGAAAATAGGCAATGCAATTTGAGAATATTGATGAGAACTGTTAAAATTTGTCCTTTGCATGAAAAGGGCTAATGCTGCTTCCGCATGCCGCTGCTCATTGCATAATAATAGTGACCAAAGGCCCCACCTGAAGTTGCTGATTATAGCACCTGGAATCGCCGCCACAGTAATGACGGAAGGTACAGGATCCGATTTTCGGATTGATTGTTAACTTACAATAGACAAACGAAATTCAGAAGGCGTGGTCCTGTCAGATTGAGGCACCAGTTCAGGTTTGTTTTCCAATTGGTAAGAACCGGATTCAGGCTGAGTGCCTGTTTCCGCGGAATGAACTGTTTTTTCCAGCTCATTGTAGATGTTATTCAACAGTTTATTTCTTTCCTGAAGTTTCGCTTCCAAAACTGAAATTTTTTCTCCCTGCACCTGTAGTTGGGCATTGAGTTCGGCAATCGCATTCTCCTTATTGTTCAGCAATTCAAGCCGGTGAAGGTGTTGCTCCTGCCATTCCTGATTCTTTCTTTCCAACTGTTCCGTATACATCACCTTTTCTTCAGCCACTTCTCTTAATTTTTCCCTCTCCTCAGCCACCTCGTCCAGGGCGGCATACAATCGATCCGTTTCATTCTGCTGTTGCAGTAAATCGGACTGCATGGCTTGCAATTGTTGTTCCAGGGACAAAGTTGTTTCACGCATTGCATTGAGATCAAGTGTGCCGGCGCGATGCAGTTGCTCCAACTGGTGGTAGCTCCTGATCCTCTGATCGAGTTGGGACTGAATGAATTCTATCTGGGCCTTTTTTTCTTCCACTACATCCTGTAGGTACTCCAATTCAAATACACGGTCCCTGAGCATGGTCCTTTCTTCTTCGAGGCTTGCAGTATCCAACGCTGACCCGGCCGCAGTCACCCGGGATTCATTCACTATAAAGGGTCCAATTTGATTTGACCGCTCAGTATCACTCACCCGCGACCTCAACGCCAGATTCTCTTCTTTGAGTAACTGCAATTCCGTGCATATTTCCTGGTACTGTTGCATCCATTGGTTTTTTTCAGTATCGTACCTCTTACCGGCTTCATATAACTGCTGTTGAAGGGACTGGTTCCAATTGCCGGATTCCTGACTGGATGCGTTTGCTGAAGATTCCAATGATTCCAATTGCGATCTCAATTGAGATAGCTCCTCACCCAGCGTTTCTTTCTGTTCTCTTTCGATCCTCGTGTCTTCTCTTAGCTGGGAAACGAGCAGATTAAGCTGCCGCATTTCAATTTCTTTCTGGTCAAACTGGTCTTGCCATTCGGCACGATCTGGATTTTCCATATAGCTGTTTTTGATATTTTCCAATTCTTCCTGGAGCCTGAAGATTCGGGATTCATATTCCAGGAGTCTTTCCTGCAAGACAGAAACCACTTCATCTCCATCCGGTTTTTGCTGGTCATCGGACCTTGCTAATACTTCCACATATTTTTTGTATAAGGCGCTGAATTGAATTTTCAACCGCTGGTAACGCTCCTCCCGGAATTCTTCCTGGTGCATATTCTCCTGGATAATGGACGCATAACCCACGTCCTGTAAACCCGCTCCCAATGAATTTGAATTCATCTCTGTGAGTGGATTTATCTCAAACAAATGGTCAGCCACCAAGGGTTTGGCCCGCGCTTTTTTCTTGCGGTAATAATGCACAAGGGTCACAGTTACAAAAGAGAGGAGAATCGCGGGTATGGCAATCCATACCAGAATCTGCAGGAACTGCCTGATCTCGTAAGGCGAAACAGTCAATAGAGACATCGTTAAATGATTTAACGTAAACTTGTTCTCATAAAAAAGATACCGGGTTCAATCCTGTAAGGAATATTTTTTCCAAGGGAGGAAAATTCTTTTTCAAAAGTTGGTTGAAACGAAATATCGGGTTACGTTGAACTGCAAAATAAACAAATCCGACTAAGGACTTAAGATTCAGTCCCAATAATAGTACCAAAAAACAATCTCCATACTTTTTAGGGAAGATTTAGGATTGTCGTCCCCTGGATTTACTTTTATCTTTCCCAATTTCTGAATCCCAACCGGCATGTTGGTTTTAAATGTTGATTTTGAATAAAATCAGTCCTGAATAGCCCCGAATTTCAAGAAAATACCCAGGCCGGAAATCCAGAATTTCTGTGCTGTGCGGATGCTCGAACGGAGTTCTGGACTGGCCGGGGCTCCATAATTAATTTTTTCTCGGATTGGGCTGAAGATGCGATGGCTTCCAAACGGTGAAATCTAGAGAAATGAAGTCAGACCTGCCTCTTCCAGTGAATTCAGAATGCTCATGTCCGATTTAGACCTAAATTTGCAACTCCATTGACCAAATAAGAGTGTCAATAATTTCAATAATGAAGCACTGTTTCTTGCTGATAGCCACATTTTGTTTCGGAGTCCTTGCCTTCACCCAGGACGATTACTCAAAAGGATTGACCGAATACCAGAGAAATTATAAGAAGGACCTTTCTTCGATCATCAAAGAGGATACGGCCTTTGTGGAATTCTTCCCCATTGATCCCGGATACCGGGTTCTGGCAAAATTGACCAGGCTGCCAGACGAGCCCGTATTTAAAATGGCCACTTCAAGCGGCATCACTAAAGACGCGCAGAAAATTGCCGCAGTTCAGTTCAGTCTCAACGGGAAAGAATACACGCTTTATGCATACCAACTGTTGGCCCTGAGAGCCAGTTCCCAATACAAGGATAATTTTTTCATCCCCTTCTTCGACGCCTCCAGCGGAGATGAAAGTTATGGAGGGGGAAGGTATCTCGATTTTGTTCTTGCCGATATCGTCAACAATCAATTGGCGGTTGATTTCAATAAGGCCTACAACCCTTATTGCGCCTTTCGCTCAGGATATAATTGCCCGATTCCGCCCAGGGAAAACGGCCTCAGGGTGGCGATCAGAGCCGGTGAAAAAAATTTCGGAAAATCAAATCATTAGGCTGGGTAACCCGGCAACGAAAAATTGAAAATTCACGTTAGCAAAGCTTCCTCTCCGCACCGGGCAATCAAATGCCCCGCCTTTTCATTTCTTTGGCGATTAGTCCCATTTCCCGGCCGGTCTGGCCTGCCACGGCACTGTTTTCCTGGGCCCTGCGCATGAGATAAGGAATTACATCTTTAATAGGTCCGAATGGAAGGTATTTACTCACGGAGCAGCCTGCTTTTGCGAGGTTGAAAGTGATATTGTCACTCATGCCATAAAGTTGCGAAAAATGAACATGGGGATGGTTGAAGGGAAGTCCTTTTTGCGTGAGCAACTGCGTTCCATAGAGATTGCTGTATTCGTTATGAGAAGCAATGATAACGGAAATCCTGTCCAGGTTTTCAATGGAAAACGCCACCGCGGCATCGTAATCTCTGTCCGTGGATACCTTGTCTGGTTGAATGGGAGAAGGATATCCCATCTCCTCTGCCCTTTTTCTTTCTCTTTCCATATAAGCGCCACGCACCAATTTCATACCCAGCAAGAAGTTGCGCTGTCTGGCCGCTTCCAGAGAATCCTTGTAAAATGCAAGCCGGTCATTCCTGTAAAGTTGAATGGTATTATAAACCACAGCCCGGTTCTTATTGTATTTCTCCATCATCATAATCGCCATCACGTCAACGGGGTCCTGAATCCATGTTTCTTCGGCGTCGATCAATACTCCTACATTTTTTTCCGCAGCGGTCCTGCAGATCGTATCCATCCGTTCCTGCACATTGGCCCATTCCTGGTTCTCTTCCGAATTTAGTGATTCAAGAGCTTTGGCATAGCGGTTCAAGAGTGAACCTCCCTGATTGGTAACAGATGAGTCCAATTTTTCCAGGACAGCTTTTCCCGCAAAACCCGTCACTTTGATACTCATGAAAGGGATATTCTTTTGCGTGGATGCATATTCAATAACTCGAATGAATTCTTCACGGGCATGATCAAATCCAATCTCCCCATCGTCTCCGCCTTCCACACCATAATCCAATATCACCTGCACTGAATATTCACCCAATTTCTTCGCTACCGCCGCTGTTTCTTCAAGAGTTTCGCCGCCTACAAACTGGTCGAAGATGGTAGCCCGTATCAGTCCTTTTACGGGCAAACCAGCACGGATCGCCCAGGGGGTCAGCCGGGTACCCAATTTTACGAATATGGGATAGCCCATTGTAGAAAATAGAAAATCCGCCTTTTTTAATTGTTTATCCGACTTATACGCAAATGCGTTTTCTGTATTGTCAAAGGAAATGACGGGCTCGGACACTGCCATACTATTATTGTTTAGGGGCAAATGTAAGCAAGATGGAGAATTATCAATGCATGCCCGGATTTAAATCAGCCAGTGAGAAATTAGTTTTTATTATCTTTCAAAAGATTTTATATTATGAGAATTACCCGCACAGAAATTTTCAGATTCAGTATTCCCATGCATCCGTTCACCATCGCTACCGGCACTATGGATTATGCCCAGAATATTTTTCTACGCATATTCACGGATGAGGAATTGCAGGGCGTGGGCGAATGTTCCGCATTCCCCATGATCACAGGTGAAACGCAAAATACCTGCTTCGCGATGGCCAGGGACTTTGCACTTCTGTGGAGAGAAAAAGACCCCTTGCAGATAGAAGAACGGATGAATGAACTAAATAGCTTCACAGCCTTCAATACTACCATCAAGAGTGCCTTTGAAATGGCCCTTTTCGACATTGCTTCAAAATTGGCGGGAAAGCCTTTGTACCAGTTCCTGGGTGCGACTCAGAAAAAACCGCTTGAAACGGATATTACCATAGGCCTCGGAGATCCGGAAGAAATGGCCGCTAAGGCCGTAGAGTTCCAGGCAAAGGGATTCCGGATATTAAAGATCAAATTGGGAAAAGATGCAAGGCTGGACCTGAAAAGAGTGAAAAAAATACGGCAAGCCATAGGCGATGAATTGAAATTGAGAATTGACGTAAACCAGGGATGGGATTTTGATTCGGCGGCATTTGCCTTGCAACAAATGGAGAAATTCAATATCCAGTTCTGTGAACAACCCTTGCCGCATTGGAACGATGGCCTCCTGCCCGAGCTGCGAAACATATCACCCATCCCAATCATGGCCGATGAAAGTGTGTTCAACCATCATGACGCCATTCGACTACTGGAAGCGGAAGCCTGTAATTATATCAATATCAAACTGTCGAAATCTGGCGGCATCCTCGAAGCAACCAGGATCAACAAAGTGGCGGAACAATATCACATTCCCTGTATGATGGGCGGCATGTTGGAAAGCAGGCTGGCCCTGACTGCATTCGCGCACGTTGCCACCGCACTCGACAATATTCAATTTTACGATATGGATACCTGCATGCTGGGCCATAAAGTCGATCCTGTAACAGGAGGCGTAACTTACAATGGTTATTTGGTTGAATTGCCGGATTCACCGGGCATCGGCGCAGATGTGGATGAAAAATTCCTCAGCGGACTTGAAATAGCCGTTGTATAAATATGACTGACATTCTTACTCAAGGATTCAAAACATCTCCGCTGGCATATACTCCGTTCCATCTATCTTTGTCAAAATTTTTCAGCAATGGAATTGAAAGCCAGGACCCCGGGTGAATCATTTGTGATGATGACAGAATTGGTGCTGCCAAATGATACCAACGTATATGGAAACCTAATGGGTGGACGACTGATGTATTGGATGGATATCGCCGCCGCTCTCGCCTCCAGCAAACACTGTAATACGGCTGTGGTCACCGTTTCGGTGGACAATATCAGCTTCGAGGCCCCGATAAAACTTGGCAATGTTGTGCAGATTGAGGCGAGGGTGAGCCGGGCATTCAACAGCTCTATGGAAGTGCATCTGAAAGTATGGGCCGAAGACATGACACAGAAATTTAAATACAAGAGTAATGAAGCATATTTCACATTCGTGTCTTTAGATCCGAATCGGAAACCACAAACGGTCCCCGCGTTAGTCCCTGAAACGGAAGAAGAAATCAGGCTTTATGACGGCGCCCTGAGAAGAAGACAACTGAGGCTGATCCTGGGTGGCAAGATGAAACCCGACGATGCCAACGAATTGAGAGCTTTGTTCGCGAAAGATCTATAGTAATTCATTCAAGTCCAAATTCATGGTGAAGGGGGAGCTCAAAAGTTCTTGTTGTAACAGGACCTCCGGGTTAATTAATACCAGGTATCTGCCTGATGAAATAGATGGCCCAATTTCCGGCAATTCTTCCTCATTAATTACTGTATATTATTCCCCCTGCAAGGCGATCCTCTATTTTTCAAATTCCTTGGATTGCTCAATCGCGTTCATAATGGTGGCCAGAATTTCTTCAATGGATTGCTCATAGTCTATTTGGAGAGGCGCTTTGAAATTCACTGTCAATAATGTTCTGCGTTTCCGGAGTTTCAAACCTTTCTTGTCAAAAGCAGTTCGGAAGCCGTCGATCACAACCGGCATCACAATCGGCCGATGCTGCTTGATAATGAAAGCCGTTCCCTTACGCCCCGGGGCAAAGGGTGTTGTGGTTCCCTGGGGAAAGGTTATTACCCAGGAGCTATCCAAAGCGGATGATATTTTCCGGGTATCCGAAGCGTCGAGCCCCCTGCGGGCCTCCTGCCCTTTGTTTATCCAGGTACGCTTTACCGTTATTGCGCCGGCCATGGCGAAGAACCTGGTGAGAAAAGTGCTCTTCATGGTTTCTTCGGCTGCTACATAATATACATTCGTAAACGGGTTGAGCAAATATAAAGGCAGTCCAAGGCGGTCGCGCTTTCCCCATTTAACGGCACAAAAAATATGTAGCAGGGTGATTACGTCCGCGAAATAGGTCTGATGGTTACTGACAAATAGCACATTACTGCGCGGAAGGTTTTCGAGGTTTACGGTTCCGGAGATCTTCAGCTTATTAATGAGCATGAGCCCGGGATAGGATATGACCCCTACGACGGCATAAATACATTTCTTTACCAAACGAAAATGACGGAGCCGTTCGGAAAATGAACTCATCTGTGTTGGTTTTGGCGAATTCTTCATCTGCAATATAGGTAATTGCAAATAAAATTGTCAGTAACGGAACAGCTTAAGTGGCATTCAAGGGTCTGACAAATCTTAAAATGCAATCTGGAATTGCAATTTAATCGCGCATCATCATTTCAATCCATTGAAATTTACCCTCCTTATATTTGCCTGATGAAATTCGATACTGTTATTTTTGATATGGATGGCCTTCTGATAGATTCTGAGCCGCTTTGGCAGGAGGCCGCAGATGAAGTGCTGGAAACATATGGAATCAACCTCACGGAGGAGCAATACATATCTACAACGGGTCTGAGAACGAGGGAATTCCTGTCCTGGTGGTTTAGTTACTTCAAGGTAAGGGTGCAAAGCCCTGAAGATGCAGAGGATTGTATAACGAGGAAAGTGATTGAAAAAGTGAGGGCAAGGGGACAGGCCATGCAGGGCGTGGAATATATATTTCAATTTTTTGCCGAGCGGAAATTCAAGATCGGAATCGCGACTTCTTCACCATTCAGCCTGATTGATATTGTCATCGACAAACTGAATATCAGAGATCAGGTCCACGCGATTGGTTCGGCACAGGACCTGGTCCTGGGCAAGCCCCATCCGCAGGTTTATCTGGATTGTGCGACTTTGCTGGAAAGCGCTCCCCAGCGATGTATTTGTTTTGAAGATTCTTTTAATGGAATGATAGCAGTGAAGGCAGCTAGAATGAAATGTGTGGTGGTGCCGGCTCCGCTGCAACACCACGAGACCAGGTGGGACGCGGCCGATCTCAAGCTGGGAGCATTGTCGGATTTCAATGATCAAATAATCCTGGGCATCTGATAGGGGGAATGGGGAATGAATGCGTTGATTCTTGAGGCCGGAAATAATTCAATGGGCGTTCTTAGGGGCTCCATGAATCGATTCAAAAAAAGAATCCGCTTTCAAAAAGCGGATTCTTGATATTTTACGGGGAGTATTTTACTCTCCCTGCTTTTCTTCTTCGCCACCTTTCTCCATCTTCTTCTTCAATTCAGCGAGAACGCCCAAATCACCCAGAGTAGTTTTTTCAACCTTTCCCTGGATATCCTTGACGGCTTTCTTGGTCTTCACCGCTTCCGCTTTTCTTTCCTTATTCACGGCATCTTTTTCTTCAACCTTAGCCTGTTCCCAGATACGGGTATGGCTCAGCAGGATGCGTTTTTCATTCCTGTCGAATTCAATAACCATGAATTGGGAAATATCATCCGCGCCGAGGGATTTGCCATCTTCTTTCAGCAAGTGACGGTTGGGGGCAAAACCTTCCAGGCCGTAAGGCAGTTGAACAATGGCGCCTTTATCATCCTTCCTCACGATGGTGCCATCATGGATGGTTCCCACCGCAAATGTGTCCTGCAGCGTATTCCAGGGATCTTCTTCCAGTTGTTTATGACCCAATTGGAGTTTGCGATTATCCTTGTCAATACCCAGGATTACCACTTCAATATCATTCCCCACCTTCGTGTATTCGCTGGGGTGATTAAAGCGTCGCAGCCAGCTCAGGTCGCTGATATGTATCATTCCACCGATGCCAGGCTCCAGTTCCACGAAAACACCATAAGGAGTAATATTCTTCACCAGACCTTTATGACGGCTCTCAACGGGGTATTTGGTCTCGATTTCATTCCAGGGATCGGGAGATAGTTGCTTGATGGAAAGACTCATCTTACGGGAATCCTTATCAAGCGTCACGATCTTGGCTTCATGTTCGTCACCCAGTTTAAAGAATTCCTTGGCATTGATAGGCGTATTGGCCCAGGTAATTTCACTCACGTGCACCAGGCCTTCCACACCCGGAAGGATTTCGAGGAATGCGCCGTAATCTTCAATATTCACCACCTTACCCTTCACGATTTTTCCTTCACCTACCCATTCCGGTAAGGTATCCCATGGATGTGGGGTGAGTTGTTTCAGGCCCAGGCTGATTCGTTTCTTTTCGTCGTCGAAATCCAGCACCACCACATTCAGTTTCTGGTCCAGTTTCAATACTTCGCTTGGGTGGCTGATACGGCCCCAACTGATATCTGTTATATACAATAAGCCATCGAGTCCGCCAAGGTCAAGGAATGCACCGAAATCGGTGATATTCTTGATGGTTCCTTCGAGCACCTGGCCTTTTTCCAGCTTGCTCATGATCTCGGCACGCTGTGCTTCTATATCGCTTTCAATAAGCGCTTTGTGAGATACTACCGCATTCTTAATGGCTTCGTTAATCTTGACCACTTTGAATTCCATGGTCTTTCCTACAAACTGATCATAGTCCGTAACCGGCTTAACGTCAATTTGCGATCCCGGAAGGAATGTTTCCATTCCAAAGACATCCACGATCAGTCCGCCCTTGGTTTTGCTGGTAACCGTACCCGTTACCACTTCACCTGTTTTGTGCACCTCCACGATCCTTTCCCAGGCGCGCGTGATCCTCGCCACTTTGCGGCTCAGGTGCAGGTGACCTTCACGGTCTTCCTTTTCAACAACCATCACTTCCACCTTATCCCCTACTTTTAGATTGGGGATATCGCGGAATTCATTCAATGACACCAGGCCATCACTCTTGAACCCGATATTGACTACAACATCGGTCTTGGTCAATCCCACAACAATTCCTTCCACCATCTCATTGTCATTGACGGTCTTGAAAGTACTGTCATATACGGAATCATACTTTAGTTTTTCTTCCTTGTCATAAGAAGAAACATTTCGCTTGTCAATGCTCCAGTCAAAATCGTCGTGAGCAGTCTGTACAGGTAGATTTGTTGTCGCTGCAGGCGTTCCCGTAGCCGGGGCCTCCTGTACATCAGCGTTTGAGTTAACAATTTGGTTTTCTGACATAACTGATAATTACCCTGTTTTAAAATGGGAGTGCAAAGTTAAGGATAATTGCCAGAAAAGAAAAGATCGCTGGACATTCTTCATAGCTAAAAATGGCTTATATTTTGCTGCAATGGGTTCTTTATCAAATGATTATTCTGAGGTCCGCCGAAAATATTTTCCGATCCGGAATTCTAAAATTGCCTTATCTTTTGCCCCAAAATCAGTAAAGATGAAAAAGATGCTAATCGCCGGGCTTTTTTTGTTGCCAGGCGCTCTGTTGCTGGCACAATCTAATGCTGAGTCTGCCAATACTGCTGTCACGGTAAAAACCGGAACATCGTTGGACTATGAAGTCAATTCCAACGGACAACTGACTCCGCTTACTATGAAAATATTTATTCCTGATGAAGGAGGGATAGGGTTTGAATTCAGCGTGGGAGACATGACAGGGAAATTCATTAACTCCCGTGAAGGCCTGGAAAAGGGTAGCAATACCAACTGGGACGAACCATATCAGGGTGAAGAAAGAAAACTGGGGCCCGACCAGACCCTTGCGATCTTCTCGAAAGCTTTTCTGAAGGATCTGAAACAAAATAAGAAAGCAAAATATGATGGGACTCTTTGGCAACTCAAAGACCTGCCCAAAGGTGCAGAACTAATCCTCGACAGTAAGGCAACACCGGATGCTATTTATATGGAAAGTGAAAACGGCTCCACCAAATACTGGATCTTGAACAATGACGACTATCCGCTCATGCTGAAAGTGGAAGGTAACCAAAAAGGCCCCGACCTCATTTTAAGGGCTGTACGCTAATTTCAGGAGATGACTAAATTTTAAATTATAATTTATTGGTATGGTTACTCAGCATCTAATCCCGCTCTTTGAAAGAGACCTTAATAAACTGAAAGAAGAAATCAACCTCTATTCGGGCGATGAAGCCATCTGGAAGGTGAGGGAAGGCATAATCAATTGTGGAGGGAATTTGTGTTTGCACCTGGTAGGCAATCTTCAGCATTTCATTGGCGCTGTTTTGGGCAATTCGGGATATGTCAGAAACAGGGAAGCCGAATTTAAGCTCAGAAATATCCCCCGTCATAAACTCGTTGAAGAAATTGATTCCACCAGGTCCATCGTGATTGACACGCTTGAACAACTTACTAGAAATGACCTTCAGAAAGAATATCCGCAGCAGATTGGCGGAGAGACAGTGATTACTGAGCATTTGTTGATTTTCCTGCTTGCTCATTTCAATTATCATCTGGGGCAAATCAATTATCACCGAAGGATTGGATAATCCGACCGCTACACTTTTTTTTAGCGAACAGCTCCCTGCCGCCTTGCGTACATGAACAATATGCAAGAGCAAAAAATGCTGGCGAAAGTTTCCAGCAACCAGTTCAGGCAGCCAATTCGCGAATGGCGGTCACCAGTCGGTCAAGGTCTTTGGTGGATGTGTAAACATGCGGAGTAACTCTTACGCCATGTATATTTTCCCAATCAATGGCCACGGCGTGGATCCTGTGTTTGTTGAAAAGTTCGGCCGATACTTCCTGGGGTTTCAAGCCCTGGATGGCGATATTGGCAATGGCACAGGATAAAGATGCGTTGTGGGGTTGATTGAAGGAAACTTTTGGCATATCCCTCACCTGGTTCACCCAATAATCTTTCAGGTATCTTAGCCGCTCTTCTTTTCGTTTTGAACCGATGATATTATGAAAGTCCACCGCGTTTCCAATGGCCATTTCCGAAGCAAAGGACCTGGTACCCAGGCTTTCGAATTTGCGGATATCCGGCCCATCGGGTTCATTATTTGACAAAAGGGCCCATATTTTTTTAATTTTCTCTTTCTTAATGTACAGCATTCCGCTTCCGAATGGGGCACAGAGCCATTTATGAAGAGAAGTGGCAAAATAATCACATTCCAGATCAGGGATCTTGTAGTCGATTTGGGCAAAGCTATGCGCGGCATCACAGATCACTTCAATCCCCCTCTTATGCGCTTCCGCTGCAATTTTTTTTACGGGAAGCAATTGTCCGCTCCAATTGATGATATGCGTGATATGTACAATCCTGGTCCGGGGCGTGAAGGCATTTACAAATTGGCTCACTATCTCATCTTCTTTTTCAATGGGGAGTTGCAAATTCAGCCAGATCAATTTCACTCCGTCCCTTTTTTCACGTTGTTTCCAGGCATTGATCATATTGGGATAATCCTGGCGCGTTAGCACTATTTCGTCTCCCGGTTTCATGTTGAGTCCGAATATGACGGAATTCAATCCCTCTGTGGAATTCCGGTTAATGGCAATCTCATCCGGGAGGCATCCGGCCAAATCGGCCAGTTTGGCCCTGAGTGGTTCCCTTCCCTGGTCCAGTATCTGCCACATATAATAAGAAGGCGCCTCATTACAAAATTGATAGAACCTGATATGTGCATCCTGAACCACTTTCGGTTGCGGACTCACCCCGCCGTTGTTAAGATTGAGCAGGTTGGCGGAAACCGTGAATGACTCTTTCACCCAGGCCCAGAAATCATCGTCTGTCATGGCTGCATCAGGAGGCAATTGGCTCCATCGCTTATATTGCTTTTCGGCTTCTTTTGCAAAAGCGGGACTGGTAAGCCCAAGAAACGAAGCACCACCGGTAGCGGCGGCGAGATTCTTCAGGAATTTCCGGCGGGATGCCATGGTTAAGTTATTTTAGTAAAATTTTTGAACGGTCGAAGCACGGACAGACAGTATTCTTATCTGTTATTTTGAATTAATCTTTCCAAAAAGTGAATCCAGACTACATTGAATATACGGAAATCCCCGGCATTTATTTCTGCAGGGATTTTGTCGCGATGGAATGAGCCGCAATCCAGCCACTGGTCCATGCATGCTGAAAATTATATCCTCCTGTGATCCCATCCACATCCATCACCTCCCCCGCAAAATACAGATTGGGAACCAATTTACTTTCCATACTTGCATGATGAATCTCAGAGAGGCGGATTCCACCGGCAGTCACAAATTCTTCTTTAAAGGTTGTTTTTCCATTAACATCAAAGGATCCGCCGCAACAATTCCCGGCAAGCCTGACTTTTGCTTTCGCGGTCAGATCGGCCCAGCGGATATCACCATTTATTCCGGATTGGATCAGCATAAATCCCCATAATCTTTGAGGCAGGCCCAAAAAATTCCGACCACCAATTTTCTGACCCGAATTCTTTTCCCGGTATTTCCGAAATCTTTCATTCAGGCTTTGCTCGTTGAATTGAGGATTCCAGTTAACCAGAAGCTTGAAGCGGTATTCCCTGGCTGCCAATTCACGGGCTCCCCAGGCGCTCAATTTCAAAATTGCCGGCCCGCTCATTCCCCAATGTGTGATCATTAAGGCGCCCTGCTCTTTCAACCTGGTTCCAGCAACCTTCACAACTGCCTTTCCCACACTCAGTCCCATCAATTGGGTTATGGGATTGCCGGGCATGTTGAAAGTGTATAGGGAGGGAACCGGCTCTTCGATGCTGTGTCCTGTTTTTTTCAGCCATTCAAATTGGGCCGTCCTGGAATAACCGCCACAGGCAAGGCATAGAAAGTCGGCTTCCACTGATCGAAGCCCATCCAGTTCCAACATGAATTTCCCATCTTTCAGTTTTATCCCAATTACTTCTGATCCTTTCTGAATTTGTATATCCAGGCGCTTTGCTTCACTCATCAAACATTCAATGATGGTTGCCGAAGAATTGGAAACAGGGAAGATTCTGCCGTCCTCCTCGGTCTTTAATTTCACACCTCTTTCCTCAAACCATTCAATACAGTCGTTGGTAAAGAAATGGTGAAAGGCTTTTTTTACAAAATGACTTCCTCTGGGATAATTCGAGGCCATCTCGTCAATATCGGTGGAGGCATGGGTGAGATTGCATCTTCCTCCACCGCTCACAAGCACTTTAGACAATTGCTTATGGGTTTTTTCCAGAATCAAAACTTCCAGTCCAGGATTCAAGGCTGCCGCATTGATGGCGCAGAAAAATCCTGCGGCGCCTCCCCCTACTACTACCAATTTTTGATGCTTCATGAATTAGTCCGGGTTGGAAAATTATTTTCCCGCCAAAACTAATTGCATTTGCTTTAGCACCCGAAAAAATCTCCGGGATGATTCAGCAATAGGCAGGAACCATCTCTCAGTACCGAAGACCTGGATGGATTGCTGCCCATAACTCACTTAAGTATAAAGGTCCTCCATTGGAGACAAGTACTAGTTCCGAGTATGAGTATCCATCCCGAATTCGGGATAGATTCCCGAATTCGAGTACCCATTCGGTGCGCCGGTCTCCCTCAGGTGTTTAAGTCTGTCTCTCAGAATAAATCGGCTCCTCCAGAGCACAAGTATCCCTTACTGTTAGCAAACTCCCAGGTTCCGAGTCACAAGATCAGTCTCAGGGTCCGGGGATGGTTCATGTTTTCTCATCCCATTTGAAACCCGGCAGAACGAAATAGAAAATGGACCATCTGCCGTTTTCCAAAGCAAGATAGATTTTGAATGGCCCACTCATCTTCTCTGGCGCATGATCCTTCTTTGTCAATACAAATTCCATCATGCCTTCCGCGAATCCCAATCCTCTCTCATTTTCATCCTTCAGCTCAAATTCTATACTGGCTATATTATATTTCCAATCTTCAAACCCGGAAATTGGCTCGATCATCTTTTGAAATTCCTCCAGCGCCTGGTCCCTGGTAAGCATGCGGCCGCTGGGAATAACAAAGGGATCATCAAATACCAGCTGGAATTCATCCATCTTTAACCTTAACAACCCTTCCATGAACTTCCTGGCCCTTTTGAGAATATCCGATTTGTGGTCGGGATGAAATTCCTCGTAACTAAAACACCTGATCAAACCAGGCATCACAATGTCTTCGGTCATGAATTCAAATAATTCCTCTGTGATGAATTCATATTTGACCCTGTCGGTACAGTCGCTCCGGAAGTCCAGTCGGATATTCTTTTCCTTTAGGCGATTCATTAAGTTTTCCAGCGCTCCGGGCAGAGCATCGTCAGGGAGCAGGGAAGACTTTGTAAATTCCGGGTTCCCCAATAATCCCGCTACAGTTATGGGTCTCGCCCTATTAATGTCTTCTTCTATAGCTATCACATTTCGCAGGAATTCATTGGTAACCTGAGGAGGCAGATCACCGAAATTGCCGAAATCTCCTCCCCATTCGGCCTTCAGTTTCATTTGCAGAAATAGATTTTCCAGACGGAGATTTTCCTGGGCATCGTCGCTGAATGGTTCTGATTTACTATTTTTTTGCATGGGACTGCATCATTTACAGCAGCCAAATTACTTCAGGGAGTCTGCACTATGTAGGTGGGAAAAACGAAATCTTCAGCGTAAAATTCCTGGGAAAAGGGCATGAAACAGGAATGTGTTTTTCGGAATTTCGGGGGATCAGTAGTCCGATTCCAGGTTCGGATTGGCCTTTTCATTTTTTTCGATCTCGATGAATGAAGAAAGGATATCCGCCCTGTTTCTCTGCACACTGATGCTGTGCTCAAAATGGGCCGAGGCTTTTCCATCTTTGGTCCGAACGGTCCATCCGTCTTCATCATGGTACACATCTTTGGAACCCATATTGATCATGGGTTCAATGGCAATCACCAATCCTTCACGGAGTTTCATGCCTGTACCTCTTCTGCCATAATTGGGTACCTGGGGATCCTCGTGCAGATGCCTGCCCAAACCATGTCCCACTAATTCTCGCACCACTCCGTATCCGAATTGCTTTTCGGTGTATTCCTGGATGGCAAATGATATATCACCTACACGGTTACCCGCTACTGCCTTTTCGATTCCTTTGTAAAGAGATTCTTTGGTGACTTTCAAGAGCTGTTTCACGTCAGGGCTGGCCTGGCGCAAAGCAAAAGTGTAGGCGCTGTCACCATGAAACCCGTTCATATAAGCGCCCACGTCCACGGAAACAGTGTCTCCTTCTTTCAATACGGTTTGGTTGGGAAATCCATGCACCACCGCGTCATTGGTGGATATGCAGCAGGCAAATGGGAAGCCGCGGTAATTCTTGAAGGAGGGCGTGGCGCCATGGTCCCGAATGAATTCTTCGGCCATGCTATCCACTTCGAGCGTACTGATCCCTGGCCTTAAAAATTTTGCCACCTCGGCTAAGGTGGCACTGACCAGTAAACAACTTTTACGAATGAGTTCTATTTCTTCTCTCGTCTTATAGTAGATCATTGTATTAATAAGAAACGGGTGATGCGGTCTGTCTTCCCTGGATCCTTCCGGTCTTCATGAGGCCATCGTATTGTCTCATGAGCAGGTGGGTTTCTATTTGCTGCAAGGTGTCGAGGATAACGCCGACCATGATCAGCAGTGAGGTACCACCGAAGAACGTGGAGTAGCCGGGCGTAACGCCCAATCGTTGTGCAACACCAGGTAAAATACCCACAATTGCGAGGAAGAAAGCGCCCGGTAATGTGATCCTGTCCATGATCTGCCCGATATAGTCAGCCGTTGGCTGGCCGGGTTTTACACCAGGGATGAATCCATTACTTTGTTTTAGATTATCTGAAATCTGCTTAGGATTAAATATTAATGCAGTATAGAGGAATGTGAATGCTATCACCATCACACCATAGATCACCATATACCAGAAATTGCTATGGTCATTGAATATTCTGGCGAGGCCTTTACCTGTTTCAAAATTCGTAAACGAAAACAGGGTCGGGAGGAACATGATCGCCTGCGCAAAAATGATTGGCATAACACCCGCTGCATTCACTTTCAATGGAAGGAATTGCCTGGCGCCGGTGAATTGCCGGTTACCCACAATCTGCTTGGCATAATTTACGGGCACTTTGCGCACTCCCTGCACCAGTATTATCAGGCCAAGGATTACGGCTATCAGGACTGCCAGTTCAATCAGAAATATCAATAAACCTCCGCCGCCTTTCACCTGCTTGGCGCCGAATTCCTGTATGAATGATGTTGGGAGCCTGGACAGGATACCCACCATGATGATGATTGATGTTCCATTTCCAAGACCCTTATCCTGGATCTTTTCGCCCAACCACATTACAAAGAGAGTGCCCGCTGTAAGCAGCACTACAGTTGATATCCAGAAATATGGATAGGATTCAATCAACGCGTCCTTATTCTGCGTTTGCAGGTAAGTGACATAGGCTCCTGCCTGCAGCAATGTTACCCCGCAGGTGAGGTAGCGGGTCATTTGGTTGATTTTCTTTCTGCCGCTGTCTCCTTCTTTCTGAATCTTTTGGAACTGAGGAACCAGGATGGTCATCAATTGCATGAAGATTGATGCAGAGATATAGGGCATGATACCCAGGGCCAAAATGGAAGCATGTGAAAATGCTCCACCCGCAAACGCGTCAAATAAGCCGAGGAGACCCTGGCTGCTCTTTTGCGAGAAATCAGTCAGTTTATTAGGATCAATTCCGGGTAATACAATATAAGAACCGAAGCGATAAACCAGGATCAGAAATAAGGTAGATAGGATTTTTGTCCGGAGTTCCTCGATGGTCCAAATATCTTTTATCGTCTGTATGAATTTCTTCACGGATGGTAGCGTTTAAAGTTTAGCGCTCAATGAAAAAGACGCATTTCTTCAATGCGCCATCGCAAGTTAATAAAAATTACTATACTATTTCAAGGGTACCGCCCGCAGCTTCAATGGCAGATTTTGCCTTAACACTCGCTGCATTTACCCTGAAACTGAGCTTGGTCTTCAATTCTCCGTTACCCAGGATCTTCACTTTTTCATCGCGCTTGACAAGTCCGTTTACGTATAGGTTTTCAGGTGATATCTCACTAAAACCGTATTTACCGGCAAGTTGTTCGATCTGGCCCAGGTTGAAAACCACGAATTCAATTCTATGGGGATTCTTGAACCCGCGTTTGGGCAGGCGGCGCTGAATGGGCATCTGCCCTCCTTCATGTGCCATTTTACGCTGATATCCGGCCCGGCTCTGTCCGCCTTTATTTCCTTTTGTGGATGTCCCACCTTTACCGGAAGCCTCGCCGCGACCCAGGCGTTTTTGTTTGTGTGTAGCGCCTTTTGCGGGCCTTAATTGATGCAATTTCATGTTTCAAATTTTTACTCAACGGGGTTTTTTCCCCTCGCCTGATGATAGAATGACCGGGTGTCGGCCCTTGCCTGTTTATTATTTTGTGTCTTCCACACTTACCAGGTGGTTTACCTTGCGTACCATGCCTAATACTTGTGGTGTTGCTTCCAGTTCCACGGTGGCATTCAGCTTATTGAGCCCGAGGGCAGACATCGTTCTCTTCTGTCGCTCCGGTCTGTCAATGACACTCTTAACCTGGGTGATTTTGATCTTTTTCATGCCCCAAACCCTACGGGTCTTTTAGTTTTAGATATTAAATGAATTCCGGGTACTCTTTCTGTTTGAGCGGACTCTTATCCGTTAAATACTTTTTTCAATCCCAGGCTCCTGTCTTTGGCGACACTGATGGGTTCGCGAAGCAGGGCCAATGCCTTGAATGTGGCTTTTACCACGTTATGAGGATTTGCGGAGCCCAGCGATTTTGCAAGCACGTCTGTAACGCCCGCGCTTTCCAATACCGCACGCATGCTTCCTCCGGCGATTACGCCCGTACCATGTGCGGCGGGTTTGATCAATACTTTGGCGGCACCTTCTTTTGCCAACTGATCGTGCGGAATAGTTCCGCGCATCACGGGTACTTTAATAAGGTTCTTCTTGGCATCCTCAATCCCCTTCGTAATGGCCTCCTGCACTTCCTTGGCCTTGCCGAGTCCATGCCCCACCACTCCATTTTCATTACCCACTACCACTAAAGCGGAAAAGCTGAATGCACGGCCGCCCTTGGTTGTCTTTACCACGCGGTTTATCGCAACCACCTTTTCTTTCAACTCCAGGTCGCCGGCTTTTACTTTGTTGAAATTAACTTTTGACATTATACAATTTGTTATTATTAATTATACAAACTAGGGATCCGAATTTAAAACTTTAGTCCGCCTTCCCTGGCTCCCTCTGCTATGGATTTCACGCGACCATGATAGAGATAACCACCCCGGTCAAATACACATTCTGTAATGCCAAGCGCGGCGGCTTTGCGCGCCAAAGCCTTGCCGACCATGGCACTTTTCTCCACCTTGGTGCCTTTCTGCGACTTGAATTCTTTGTCCTTCGAAGTTGCGGCTACCAATGTCTTGTTGTTGGTGTCATCTATCAACTGCGCATAGATGTCGGTATTGCTTCTGAAAACAGAGAACCTGGGTTTTGCGGTGGTACCAGATACCTTCTTGCGAATGCCGTATCTGATCTTTTGTCTCCTGATAATTTTTGCGTCCATTGTTGTACCCTCCATCTCCCAACCGGAGAATAAGAATGATGAAATAATATTTTATATCGATATATGTTATATCCGACGCTTCGGTCGGGATAAAATCAAATCTCCCTTCGGTCGATATGATTTTATTTCCCAGCTGCCTTACCTGCTTTGCGGCGCAATTGTTCTCCGGCATATTTAACACCTTTCCCCTTATAGGGCTCAGGTTTCCGCAGGCCGCGCAATTTTGCCGCTACCTGGCCGATCAATTGCTTGTCAATTCCTTCCAGGTTGATCATGGGGTTTTGGCCCTTCTCCTGCGCCGTGCTCACTTTCAACTCCTTCGGAATTTCAAAAACTATATTGTGTGAGAATCCCAGGGAAAGATCCAGCAGGTTGCCCTGGTTGGATGCCTTAAAACCCACACCCACCAATTCCAAACTCTTCTTATATCCTTCAGTAACGCCTTTCACCATACTGGCAGTTAGTGCACGGTATAATCCATGCATGGCCCTGTGACGAATCTGGTCAGTAGGACGGGTGAATATGACTTCCCCGTCTTTTACTTCCACTTTGATATCGCGATCCACGGTCTGCTTGAGTTCGCCTTTGGCGCTCTTGACTGTAATCACATTGTCGTTTCCCACAGTTACCGTTACCCCTGCTGGAATATGCACCGGCTGTTTACCTATACGTGACATAATTTAGAAAATTAATTAGTTTGTTTATTTCGATATCCTTTCTTCATGGTCCTTGTTCCGAATTCGGCGCCGTATAGAGCGCTTCATTTTCGGAACCCGGCCTGCTTATCACAATTTTCGCGTGAAGCGGCTATTGTTTGTTTAATAGATATAGCACAATACTTCCCCACCCACGTTCTGGGACTTGGCTTGCTTGTCTGTCATCACTCCCCTGGATGTGCTAAGTATCGCTACTCCCAAACCTGATTTAACCCTCTTGAATTCTATGGGTTTGGCATATTGACGCAATCCCGGACGGCTGATCCTTTCCAGAGATCTGATTGCCGGCTGCTTGGTCTGAGGATCATATTTCAAAGCGATCTTGATCAGGCCCTGCTTATTGTTTTCCTCGAACTTGTACTTCAATATGTAACCTTGATCATAAAGGATCTCGGTAATACGCTTCTTCAGGTTGGAGGATGGAATCTCAACGATCCGGTGACCAGCCAATTGCGCGTTACGCACCCTTGTCAAATAATCTGCGATGGGATCAGTTACCATTTTTTATCTCTATTGATAAGTTAACTAAATTGTTTAACAGCTTCGGTTCCCGGATATAGAATCCAGAACCCGGTCTGCCCTACCAGCTTGCTTTTTTCACGCCCGGTATCTTTCCATTCAATGCCATATCCCGGAAAGCGATCCTGGATATTCCAAAGTAGCGGATATATCCCCTGGGACGCCCCGTAAGCTGGCAGCGATTTTTCAGTCTCACCGGCGATGCATTCCTGGGCAATGCGTCCAGGGCTTTCCAGTCGCCGGCGGCTTTTAGCACGGCACGTTTATCGGCATACTGCGCTACCATTCGCTCTCTTTTTCTTTGTCTGGCTTTTATTGATTCCTTTGCCATTTTTTTTATTTAGATTATTGTATCCGGTGAATCGTCGCTTCATTCAAAGCGTCACGATACTGCATACACGATAATTTTAGTCTTTTTTTACATTTCGGAAAGGCATGCCCAATTCCTTCAACAATTCAAATGCTTCTTCATTAGTATCCGCCGAAGTCACAAAAGTGATGTCCATCCCTGTAATCCGGTTCACCTTGTCGATATCAATCTCCGGAAAAATGATTTGCTCCGTGATGCCAAGCGTGTAATTACCGCGGCCATCGAATGCCTTATCATTTACTCCCCTGAAATCGCGTACGCGTGGCAGCGAGGCAGCGATCAGTCGATCCAGGAATTCATACATTTTGACGCCCCGCAGGGTTACCCTTGCCCCGATGGGCATATCGCGCCGCAACTTGAAATTGGAAATATCCTTCTTTGACCTTGTGGCCACGGCTTTCTGACCTGTGATGGTCGAGAGCTCTTCCAAAGCCACGTCAACCAGTTTCTTGTCATTCACCGCACCATTCACGCCACGGTTGAGACAGATCTTTTCCAAACGCGGAACCTGCATTGGGTTCTTGTAGTCAAATCTTTTCATCAGGGCGGGTACCACTTCTTTCTGGTACTTTACCGCCAATCTCGGGATATATTTTGTTGTGCTCATGCTCAATTTATTTAATTACCTCGCCGGATTTTTTTGACACGCGAACCAGCTTGCCGTTTTCGCGGGTGCGTTTCACTTTTGTGCCTTCACTTTTCTTGGCATCCCATAACATTACATTGCTGATATGGATCGGGGCCTCTTTTTTCACCAATCCTCCCCGGGTATTCTGGGCCGATGGTTTGGTATGCCTGGTAACAATATTCACTCCTTCCACCAGCACACGGGCCTCTTCGGGATATACTTCAAGCACCTTATGTGGCTTGGCAACATCCTTATCGTCACCCGCGATCACAACCACGGCATCTCCTTTCTTAATACTGAATTTTGGTCTGAATCTCTTGCTCATTTTTATAAGCTTTATGCAAATCGAATTTTGAAAATATCTTTTCCTCGCTCCAGCCCGGGATGTTCTTATCCTGGTCCATCCTGCTCCGCCTTATTTCAAAGCACTTCCGGTGCCAGCGAAATGATCTTCATATATCCCTTATCGCGTAATTCTCTTGCAACGGGCCCGAAAATACGAGTACCACGAGGCTCGTCAGCCTGGTTCAACAACACCACGGCGTTATCATCGAAACGGATATAAGAACCGTCTTTGCGACGCAATTTATTCCGGGTGCGCACGATTACGGCCTTAGTTACGGTGCCTTTCTTAATTCCCCCGGCAGGGATGGCGTCCTTCACGGTCACCACAATCGTATCGCCTATCCTGGCATAATCCTGGCCACTGTTTCCGAGAACACGGATGCACAAGACCTCTTTAGCCCCGCTATTGTCAGCTACGTTTAACCTGCTTTCTTGCTGAATCATTTTATTTGGCTTTTGCTTTTGACTGTTAGTTCCGACCCAGATCGGATTGCTCCCAGCTAATCATTAGACTAATATCTTTCCCCATTGCCTTGCTCAGGCTTACGGCTAATTTTTTACTTAGCTTTTTCTACTACCTCAACCAGTCTCCAGCGCTTGGTTTTGCTAAGCGGCCTGGATTCCATGATCCGGACCACATCGCCCACCGTGCATTCATTTTTTTCGTCGTGAGCATGGAATTTGGAAGTCTTCTTTACGAACTTCCCGTAGATAGGATGTTTCACCTTTCTTTCCACTTCCACCGTAATGGTCTTCACCATCTTGTTGCTGGTTACGACCCCAATCCTGGTTTTACGCAAATTTCTTTCAACCATTTTTTTTAGATTTTAGCTTTGGGCCATCAGCCTTCGGCCATTTTATCATTTCCTGTCAACTGTTGCATGCAAGCAGGTGACAGCTATTTACACGATTCCCTCCAGCTCTCTTTTCTTCAACTCGGTTTTCAGCCGGGAGAGGTCACGCCGCAGGTCACGGATACTCATAGGATTCTCCAAGGGAGAAATGGTATGTGCAAACTGTAATTTCTTGAGCCTCAATTCGTCTTCGCTGATGCGCGCCTCGAGGTCCTTCACATTCAAATCTTTCAGGCTCTTTACGAAATCAATTTTCTTTGACATCTGTATTCATTTTGCGACCCGCCGCGCTAAGGGTGCGGGCCATTGACAATTCAGTATAGTATATAACTAAGAGGCGGAATAATCTGCCCTCACCACAAATTTGGTCTTGATCGGCAATTTTGCAGCCGCCAGATCCATGGCTTCTTTTGCCACTGCTTCGGGAACTCCATCTGCTTCAAAGAGGATGCGTCCTGGTTCTACCACGGCTGCCCAGAATTCGGGATTACCCTTGCCCTTGCCCATCCTCACTTCCGCGGGTTTGCGGGTAATGGGCTTATCCGGGAAAATTCTGATCCACACATTTCCCTCACGTTTCATGGCACGTGTCATAGCCTGGCGTGCTGATTCAATCTGGCGATTAGTGAGCCAAATGCCTTCCAGTGCCTTGAGACCGAAAGAACCAAAAGCAATGGTGGAACCACGCTTGGCTACCTTCCTGATGCGGCCTTTCTGCGCCTTTCTATGTTTTGATCTCTTTGGTTGTAACATTTTCTTTAATGTTTCAAATTGCTTGTTGTTTGTTGCTGTCCTTTCGCATTAATGCCTTCTGTCACCTCCGCCTCTCCGGTCTCCGCCGCCACCTCTCCTGTCGCCTCCACCTCTTCTCTCATTTCCACCGCCTCTCCGGTCATCGCGCCTGTCCCTGCCTTCGTCTCTCCTTTCCCTGCGGTCGGTCACGTCGCTCTTGCCACCAACAAAATTCGGGTTCAGATCGCGCTTCGTAAGTATTTCTCCCTTACAGATCCAGACTTTGATACCAATCTTACCGTAAACCGTAAGCGCGAATACGTTGGCATAGTCTATATCCATACGAAAGGTATGCAGTGGCACCCTGCCCTGTTTGATTTCTTCGGTCCTGGCGATTTCCGCGCCACCCAGGCGACCGCTCACTTTCACCTTGATTCCTTCGGCGCCCATACGCATGGCGGAAGCGATGGCCATTTTAATGGCTCTTTTATAATTAATACGATTCTCAATTTGCTTCGCGATGGTGTCACCCACGATATTAGCATCCAGTTCGGGCCGGCGGATCTCAAGAATATTGATCTGCACGTCTTCCTTACCGGTCAGCTTTTTCAGTTCTTCCTTGATGCGGTCCACTTCGCCACCGCCCTTACCTATGATGATACCAGGCTTGGACGTATGGATGGTAACGATCAGCTTGTTCAGCGTCCTTTCAATCACGATCTTGGAGATGCCTCCCTTGTTGATACGCGCATTCAGGTAAGTCCTGATCTTATAATCCTCGATCAGCTTGCCCGAATAATCCTTCTTGTTACCGTACCAGTTGCTTTCCCAACCGCGGATGATTCCTAGCCTGTTACCAATTGGATTTGCTTTCTGACCCATATAGGTTTTTTAGTTAATTATTTGTAGGATTTGTGAAGGCTATTCTCAGTGCTGCTTCCGAAAATTCGCCTATCATGATCCTTTAATTCTTTACGTCCACTATTAAGGTTACATGGTTGCTGCGTTTGCGCACGCGATAGGCCCTGCCCTGGGGCGCCGGCAACATTCTCTTCAATACCCTGCCACCATCAACAAATATCGTTTTCACCACGAGCCCTGCATCGACGGCACTTTTCCCTTCATTTTTTTGTTCCCAGTTATTCATCGCGCTCCTCAATAATTTATACAATGGCGTAGAAGAATGCTGGGGATGATGTTCCAGTATCGCGAGTCCCTTTTCCACGTCCATACCCCTGATCACATCGGCGAGCAATCGCATTTTGCGGGGTGATGTGGGATAGTTTTTGAGTTTAGCTACTGCTTCCATTTTTATTCAGTTTCTGGTGCGGGTACCGGATGCTTGATTTGGATGAACCTATCAGCGCCTCTTTGTACTGCCTCCGCCTATTATACAATCTTTTTACTTGAGTGTCCTTTGAAATTGCGTGTCGGCGCAAATTCTCCGAATTTATGTCCTACCATGAATTCGGTCACATATACCGGGATGAATTTATTCCCATTGTGCACCGCCAACGTATGACCCACGAAGTCAGGCGTAATAGTTGTGCGGCGGCTCCAGGTTTTGATCACCCCTTTTTTCAATTTGCCCTCATTCATGGCCAGTACCTTTTTCTCGAGGTAGTCGGCTACATAAGGACCTTTTTTAATCGAACGACCCATAGTGTATCGTTAATTGGTTAATTGTTATTTATTGAAAAATGCTTTCCTTCTATTTCCCGGTTCTTATTGCGCCAGTTTATTTCCCTTGCTGCGCTGCAGAATCAGTTTGTCGGATCCCTTCTTTTTTCGTGTTTTCAAACCCTTGGCATATTTGCCCGTTCTGCTCCTTGGATGACCACCCGATGCCTTTCCTTCACCACCACCCATTGGATGATCCACGGGGTTCATGGCGACACCACGATTACGGGGACGAATGCCTTTCCACCTGTTTACGCCGGCCTTGCCCGCAGTTTCCAGGTTATGATCGCTATTGCTCACGACGCCTACGGTAGCATAACAGTTGATCAGGATCTTCCTGAGTTCACCGCTGGGCATTTTCAAAACAGCATATTTATCTTCCTTATTGGTAAGCTGTGCGGATGAGCCCGCGCTTCTCGCCAATTTTGCTCCCTGTCCGGGCTGCATTTCAATATTATGCACATTAGTACCCAGAGGCATGTTTTTCAGGGGCAGTGCATTTCCGATTTCAGGCGCGACGGCATCTCCGCTTAATACGGTTGAGCCTACCTGTAAACCTTGCGGCGCGATGATATACCTCTTCTCTCCGTCAACATAATTCAGCAACGCGATGAAAGCGGTGCGGTTTGGATCATATTCTATCGATACCACCACCGCTTTGATATCCTTCTTATTCCGTCTGAAGTCCACAACACGGTATTGCTTCTTGTGTCCACCACCCATATAGCGCATGGACCTGTGGCCCTGTGCATTTCGGCCACCCGTACTCTTCTTGGGTTCCAAGAGACTTTTCTCGGGACTGTCAGTAGTGATTTCCGCATAAGCGTTTCCAATCCTCCATCGTGTCCCTGCCGTAATCGGTTTGTACTTTTTTAATGCCATTGTATTCTACTTTTGACTGCGAATTTGTCAGCGTCGCTGGCTATAATAAAAATCAATTCATTCTGTCCGGCTTCTTTCCAGAGAGCGGAAAATATTTTATCAAAGAGTTCCGTACAGGTCAATATTCTCACCTTCCGAAATCGTTATATAAGCTTTCTTATAAGCGGGCTTCTGACCCGATATGAATCCGGCCTTGGTGAAGCGGGATTTGCTTTTGCCGGGAACCACAACCGTATTCACGTCCACTACATTCACGCCGTAAAAATCTTCCACAGCCTTCTTTATCTCCAGCTTATTGGCCTTGCGGCTCACACGAAAAGCATAAGTGCGCCTTTTTTCACTCAGCTTATTGCTTTTTTCCGTGACTATCGGTCTGATCAAAACATCTGCGAGTTTCATATTAACTCAAATTGAAATTTTATAAATCTAAATCAATCCACGCTTCTCAATCTCTTCTATGCCTCGGCAACTGCTTCTTCTTCGGCGAAAATTTTGGCAGCCGTTTCGGTCAGCAAGAGCACATCACTATTCATGATGTCATAGGTATTGATATCCGCCAGGGGAATTCCCAACACCGACGGCACATTCCTAAGGCTCAGCTCAAGGTTTTCGTTACTATCTGCCAGCACAAACAAGGTTTTCTTATTTGCAATTTTCAGAGTCTTGAGTATGCTAACCACTTCCTTAGTCTTTGGGGCCTCCAAGGAAAAATCTTCCAGCACCAGGATGGCTTCTGCCTTGGCTTTATAAGTAAGCGCCGAGATTTTTGCCAGGTCCTTTACTTTGCGATTCAATTTTATATCCCAGCTATGCGGCTTGGGACCAAATACGGTTCCACCGCCTTTGTACAAGGGGTTACGAATATTTCCCTTTCTCGATCCTCCTGTTCCTTTCTGACGATGCAGTTTGCGACTTGAACCTTTTACTTCGGCGCGGGTCTTCACTTTATGAGTGCCCTGGCGCTGGCCTGCCAAAAATTGCTTCACTGACAGGTATAAAACGTGATCGTTCGGCTCGGCACCGAAAATCTCTTCCGGAAGCTCCACCGTTCTACCTGTTTTCTTTCCTTTTGTATTTAGAACATCTACTTGCATATCTCAATTTTTTTGACCCGGCAAGGGTCCCCGTTTTCGGAATTATTTCTGAATTAAAACAATGGAACCATTGTGGCCCGGAACAGAACCGCTCACCAGGATATAATTTTTCTCTGGGAATAATTTCAACACTTTCAAACCTTTCAGTTTCACCCGGTCATTACCCATACGGCCGGCCATACGCACACCTTTGAAAACGCGTGAAGCGTCGGATGAGTTACCGATGGAACCGGGAGCCCTCTGACGGTCGTGCTGGCCGTGCGACTGTTCGCCAACTCCGGAAAATCCATGACGTTTTACGACGCCCTGGAATCCCTTGCCTTTGGATGTGCCAATCACCTCCACCTCTTCGCCTTCTGCGAAAATGTCGAGGGTAATGGTTTCACCAATATTCTTTTCAATGGAATAATCGCGGAATTCTTTCAAAAACTTCTTAGGGTTGGTATTCGCTTTGGCGAAATGGCCGGACTCAGCCTTAGTGGAATGTTTGTCATTTTTATCGCCGAAAGCCAATTGAACGGAGCTATAGCCATCGGACTCTTTTGTCTTGACCTGGGTAACCACGCATGGACCAGCTTCAATTATGGTGCAGGCAGTCTGCCTCCCATCGGCGGGATTGAAGATGCTGGTCATCCCGATCTTTTTACCAATAATACCTTTCATTGCTTTTAATTTATGCCCTGTAAGGTTGAAGAGACAGCACTGAGCTGTATTATCAGTTCTTCAATCCCCGTTTGCCGCCGACCTTTTCCCTTGTTTCCCACTTGTGGAAGAGGAAGTACCGACGGTAAACTAACCTCGAAGGGCTAGTTCATATTTTATCATCGTTTTGGAAGCAGAAGGATTTCCATGATAGATTTCCTTCGCCATCCTGCCCAGCGCTCCTTTATTTCGATTGAATTTGGGAGATGGGCAAATTATAAGAACTGGATGGTTTGATGATAATTAATTAATAATTACAATCAACCATTTTTTGATACTAGTTATGCTTTGATCTCTACGTCCACGCCACTGGGCAGATCCAGTTTACTCAGCGCGTCAACGGTACGTGAGGAAGAAGTGTAAATATCCAGCAGACGCTTATGGGTACAAAGCTGGAATTGTTCACGGCTCTTCTTGTTCACGTGCGGAGAACGTAAAACGGTAAAGATCTTTTTCTGCGTAGGTAAAGGGATTGGTCCTGTAACCACAGCCCCTGTGCTGCGCACTGTTTTTACGATCTTTTCGGCAGATTTGTCCACCAGGTTATGATCGTAACTCTGTAATTTGATCCTAATTCTTTGAGACATAGCGCAAAATCCCCGTTTATCACCTTACGGTTTTGGGAGTGCAAAGGTAGGGGCTGTTTTAGAATTACACAAAGAATTCGATAAGTTTTTTTACCCATCGGCCGATTTCCGGGGTTTGGCCTTCAATCAGGATAGTTTATTCAGTGGTATAAACAGGGTTTGGGCCGCCAATAGCTGCGTCTGATTCGGCTACGGATAGGAAAGTAGCTTTAATCCTGCAGACAGAACCTATTAAAGTACCTTAATGTTCTACCTCGCGCAGGTAGTAAGTGTTCTCCCCAATATCAATCCTGAGAATATAGAGACCAGCACTCAAATGACCTATTTGCAGCGGATAAGTCATTGACGTCGAGTTCAATAGTCCCAGTTCCCTGACCCAGATTATTTGTCCTGTACTATTTATTAGGGAGAGTTTCATATTACCATTTATTTCACCGGATATGCTAAGATATCTTTGCCCTTGCGCAGGATTTGGATATACCTGCAATATGGTCTCAGCACCTGATTTCATGCTAATTACCACTACCTGGGAATAATTAAACTGATTATCCTTATCAACTATTCTTAACCCGTAATAATTCTTACCCGGGTTTGGCAGAGCATCTTCAAAACTTTATGCCGCACCCGCGGAGCTATTCTTTGAAGCTACGGTTCCAATGACCTTGAAATTGATCCCGTCAATGCTTTTTTGCACTTCAAATAATTTACTGTTTGATTCCGATGCTGTTTTCCAAATCAATTCGATCACACTTTTTTTCAGGCTGCCCTGGAAATCCATTAGCCTGATGGGTAAAACTATGTCGGCAAGGAGTTCGGTGATAACGGTATTGGTTGCAACAGGTAGATTATAATCAAAAAATATGGATGCGTCATTATGGATCTTATCCCCTGGAGCTAAAGTACTTTTTGGTTTGATGCGGTAGGCAATATAGCCGTGGCTGGCGGGTTCATTGGTGGAGCTATCCGGCAGCCTGATCCCCATAAATTCCCAGCTTAATTTATTGTTACCTGATAATGTAAGTTCATAAGGACGACTGGCATTTACCATCTCAAAACTGTTCCAGTCCAGCTTGTCGTCGAGCGTATCCTTTACCCTAATGCCAAATGCGGTATCATTACCCGTATTTTGGAAGCGAATGGTGTAGGTAAGATATTCGTTGTTTGAAATATCGCTGGTACGAATGGTCCCGTTATGGGTTTCAACCATATCGTTAGGATCAAAAGAGCTGCGGATAATCTCGGCAAATACAGATTTGTTATCATTCAGATCAATATCATTTACTGGTTGATCAATGAAAGCTACGGTACGCAATGTGTCTCCCAAATTCACACGAGGTGGGTACTGCACTTCTAAGAATACTATGATGGATGCCGTATCAGACGGCGTGAGATCGCTATAATTCCAAAAAATTGAGTCCCCTGAAGTTCTGTTGGAAAATGGCAATGCAAAATGATAATCAAGTTTACTGTCCTTGACGAGAGTAATGGTTCCACTATTCATAGGAATTGTACCATTGTTGGTATAAATCACCTTATATATTGCATCAGTCCCAAGCCTCGTGTGTGTCATTGGAAAAACATTAATCTGTAAATCCTCTTTGGAGATTGCGGGTTTCAATGCAAACACCAATGAATCTGAATTGAACGGAGTATTGTGGCTTGTTGTATACGATGCAGGCGTGATCAGGTAATAGGGCCTGTTTGTCGCTATGGATGTAACATAGGTTCCTGTATCTATGGGTACTCTGAAGGCTCCATTCTCCGCTATTGTGCTAATCTGTTCTGCTCCTTTTTGAATATTCACTGTTGCATGCCTGAACACGTTTTCGCCAAGGTCCCTTTTATTGTTTCCATTAACATCTACGAAAATGGAGCCTTGGATCAGATTTATGATTCCAATTTTCATAAGCCAGAGTTGATAAGGTCCTTTCCCGAAATTAGTGGTCATGTCTCCGTCATGTGAATTTGAATTTCCTGCGACCAGGATATTTCCTTCAAGATCAATATTCATACTCTTAGGCAGGTCGGAACCTGAGCCTTTGATTTGCTTTTGCCAGGTGACTTGCCGATACTGATTAATGCAAGCCATAATCGCATCTTGACGTGCGTTCAAACTACGGATCGCTCCAACTAATATCCAGTCGTTACCCTGATATCTAAGATCATAGACTCTCCATTCAAGGGCGGGATTAGTAATGTCGTATAGATCTATATCACCCATATAATTGCCATTCCCATCATACTGAGTAAAATTCATCCAGTAATTCCTGCCGAAATCAGTCGGGTTTGATGAACGAGGTAATGACTTTGTAGTGGCAACTACGATCGATTGTGTGTTGGGATTGTATTGAACAACCGATTTCCCTTCGTTTGAAATATTACTTGTGGGTCCCACAAATTTTCTCCATCTTTCAATTAATTGGTAATTGAGGCCGATCAATTCGGTACTGTCGGCACCAATGCTGGCTGCAAACTTCTGCACCAAGAATACCTTTCCATTAAATGGATCACCTGCCACACTCATACCAAAATTATCAACAGGGTCATGAGGGCAATATTGTAAAGCGATGGCTCCATCTTCGCTTATTTGAAATAGCCATGGATCCCAGTCGTCTGAATCCCTGGACAGGTCTCCGTCCCTGGATGTCGTTGATCCCGCCACTACATATCCTCCATCTGAATCCATTACTAAATCCTGAAATATTTCATCATTTGAGCCTCCGTACATTTTACTCCAGAGTATATTTCCATCTTCATCAACATGCATGATCCAAATATCTGTCTGCCCGTGATTCGATGAAAATATCCCATCTCCGGATGTTGACATACCAGCCAGAATGAAGCCTCCCATTGGTGATTCCACAATTTTTTTGATTCCATCCTCACCCAATGAGCCATAAATCTTCTCCCATACTATAGCGTTATCTGCATTGAACCTGACTAGGTGACAATCAAGATCCCCGGTCGATGTGTTGGTGACTGAAGTCGCTACCAGAATACCGCCGTCATTCAAGGGTTGAATAAAGTCCCCTACCCACACACACCGGCACTATTCTCAAGGAATGCCTGCCATAAAATCCCCGGCGCCTGCGCAAAAATCGGCTTGGAAGAAAGCGAAGTGAAAAGCAAAACAAGAATGGAGTAAAAATATTTCCTCATGTATTTGGCGGCCTATGTCTATAGGAAAGGTCATTGTGAATTTACCCTAACCACGTAATAAATCAAAATATATTATCTTGAATCCATTCGAACCAAAATGCAAAAAACCCCGTCGCTCACAGACGGGGTTCATATTAAAGAAAATTATTACTTACTAAGCATTTACTTTTCCCTTCACCTTCGCAATCACTTCTTCGGCGATATTATTGGGGGCAGGTGCATAGTGCGAGAATTCCATGGTTGATGTGGCGCGACCCGAAGACAGGGATCGCAACTGTGTCACATAACCGAACATTTCGCTCAGTGGCACTTTGGCCTTGATTACCTGGGCGCCGGCCTTACTATCCATGCCTTCCAGCATGCCCCGGCGACGGTTCAAATCTCCCGTAACATCACCCATATACTGATCCGGCGTCACCACTTCTACTTTCATGATTGGTTCCAGCAAAACCGGTTTGGCCTTACGACCCGCTTCGCGGAAGCCGCTCTTGGCGCACAATTCAAATGACATGGAATCGGAATCCACATCATGGTAACTACCGTCGAATATGCGCACTTTCATATTTTCCACAGGGAAATTTGCCAGTACACCAGAGTGCATGGCTGTCTCAAATCCTTTGGAGATGGCGGGAATAAATTCACGGGGAATAGAACCTCCGAATATATCATTCACAAACTGGAAGGATTTTCCAGCATTTTCCGTCAGCCATTCTTTGTCGGCGGGACCGATTTCGAATACGATATCCGCGAATTTACCACGTCCACCGGTTTGCTTTTTCAACACTTCACGATGCTCAACGGTGATGCTGAATGCCTCCTTGTAGGCCACCTGCGGCGCACCCTGGTTAATCTCCACCTTGAACTCACGCTTCATGCGATCCACGATGATCTCGAGGTGCAATTCTCCCATTCCGCTCAGGATGGTCTGCCCCGTTTCTTCGTCTGTACGTACGCGTAAGGTAGGGTCTTCTTCCACCAGTTTGGCGATGGCGATCCCCATCTTATCCATATCCGCCTGCGTCCTGGGCTCGATGGCTATGGAAATAACGGGTTCGGGAATGAACATATTTTCGAGTACTATCGGATGCTTTTCATCGCAAAGAGTATCGCCGGTCTTAATTTCCTTGAAACCCACGGCCGCGCCAATATCTCCAGCGTCGATACCGTCAATGGGATTTTGTTTGTTGGCATACATTTGCATGATGCGGCTGATACGCTCGTTCTTGCCACTACGCGTATTCAGCACATAGGACCCAGCTTTGAGGTGTCCGGAATAGACCCGGAAAAATGCCAGACGACCCACGAATGGATCGGTCATGATCTTGAATGCCAGGGCCGCAAAGGGCTCTTTTACATCCGGTTTGCGCATTTCTTCGGCTCCCGTATTGGGGTTGAGCCCTTTTACCGCTTCAATATCAACCGGACTCGGCAAGTAGCGTACCACCGCGTCCAGCATGGTTTGAACACCTTTATTTTTAAAGGCCGAGCCACAGATCATGGGAACGATGCTCATGTCAATGGTGGCTTTGCGAACGGCTTCATGCACCTCATCTTCCGATATGCTGGCCGGATCATCAAAGAATTTTTCCATCAGCTTGTCGTCATATTCCGCAACGGCTTCGATCAACTGTGCTCTCCAATATTCTGCTTCTTCCTTCAAGTCACTGGGAATGGGCACTTCTTTATAGGTCATCCCCTGGCCTTCTTCATCCCAGATGATCCCCTTCATTTGTATCAGGTCAACTACGCCTTTGAAATGCTCTTCGGCGCCGAGGGGTAATTGGAGAGGGACCGACTTAGCGCCCAGCATTTCCTTCACTTGTTTTACCACATTCAGGAAATCCGCCCCGGCACGATCCATCTTATTTACAAATCCGATCCTTGGCACATTATATCGGTTGGCCTGGCGCCACACTGTTTCTGACTGCGGCTCCACCCCGTCCACTGCCGAAAACAAGGCTACCAGCCCGTCCAGCACCCGCATACTGCGCTCCACTTCCACAGTGAAGTCCACGTGGCCCGGAGTGTCTATAATATTGAATTTGTATTTCTTAGTGGCATCGGTTGGTTTACCCTGCACTGTTGGAAAATTCCAAAAACAGGTCACCGCAGCAGAAGTAATGGTGATACCTCTTTCCTTTTCCTGTTCCATCCAGTCAGTCGTAGCCGCGCCATCATGTACTTCCCCGATCTTGTGCGACATACCGGTATAATAAAGTATTCGCTCCGTAGTAGTGGTCTTTCCGGCATCAATATGCGCCGCAATACCAATGTTTCTTTGAAATCTTAAGTCTGCCATTGTGGGTTATTAAATAATTTTAAATTTCTGAAGGATGATCCTCAGGCCTTTCTTTTCAAAGGATTTCATCCTTTATTCCCAATTCACCAGTTCTTGAAATCCTCTGCTTTGGACTTTCGGAAAGAGAAAGTGAATCGCCCTGAAAATTCGGTGCGCAAAGGTACAAAAAAACAACAGAAACCATTGAGATGGCCCAGGTTATTTAATGAGATGGAAAATAACCCGCCATGCACTTGAGATAAAAAAATCTCCATGCGCCGGGGAGGCATGGAGATTCCTGCTTTTATAATCTTTTACTGGAGATTTAAACTCTGAAGTGTGCGAATGCCTTATTGGCTTCAGCCATACGGTGGGTATCTTCTTTTTTCTTGAATGCGGCGCCCTCACCTTTGGCGGCGGCAACAATTTCATTGGCCAGTTTGTCGGCCATGCTGCGGCCATTTCTTTCACGGCTATAACGAATGAGCCATTTGATGCTCAAAGAAACTTTTCTGTCGGGACGAACCTCGGCAGGAATCTGAAAAGTGGCACCACCGATACGGCGGCTACGCACTTCCACAGAAGGAGTCACATTAGCCAGGGCCTTTTTCCATATTTCATATCCATCATCGCCGGTAATCTTGTTCACGCGCTCAATGGCCGAATAGAATATATCATAAGAAACACTTTTCTTACCCTGCCACATAAGGTTATTCACGAACCGGGTAACCAGTTTGTCGTTGAACTTCGGATCCGGGGCAAGTGGTAATTTTTTGGCTTGGGTCTTCCTCATCTGAAAACTTGTTTATTAGAATTGCTTTTCTGTCAAATTATTTACTGAAGCCGGCTTATTTTTTAGCCTTATCCTTCTTGGTTCCATATTTGGAACGGCTTTGTTTACGGTCCTTTACACCGGCCGTATCAAGACTGCCACGGACGATATGGTAACGAACGCCAGGCAAATCCTTCACACGACCACCGCGGATCAGCACGATAGAGTGTTCCTGCAGATTATGGCCCTCACCCGGTATATAAGCGATCACTTCCACTTTATTCGTCAACCTCACCTTTGCCACTTTTCTAAGTGCCGAATTGGGCTTCTTAGGTGTGGTGGTATAAACACGGGTACATACCCCCCGACGTTGCGGGCAGGAGTCCAATGCCCTGGACTTACTCTTCGCGCGGATAATCTCTCTACCTTTTCTAACTAATTGCTGGATTGTAGGCATTCTGACCTTTTTAAATAAGGACGGCAAAGGTAGAATCCCTTTGGGGAAATACCAAACTTTTAATCACTCATTTCCCAAAAAACCGGGGTTCCGGAGACTTGCAAAACATTCTTATAGAAATATCAGACAACAAATTAGACCTGTCTTTCTGTTTGGCGCAGTTCCTGTGATAAATCAGACCCTGTCTTGTTCCGGAATTGGCGGAAATCCGGATCATATCTTGAACATCCATCCGTATTTGTCCACTGCCTTGCCCGACCTGATTTCGTCCAGGTTCTGTTTCATCGCGGGAGCCGCCTTCCAGCCAGCCGGATCAAAATTCATCACAAAGTCTTTGTACCTCAGTTCTTTGATCATGGAGATGGTAGCCGCCGTGCCTGTGCCGAAGACTTCTTTCAATTGACCCGCCTTATAAGCCTTGATCATATCGTCTATATGGATCGGCCTTTCTTCCACCATATATCCCATATCCTTGAAAAGGGTGATGGCACTATCTCTCGTAACACCATTCAAAATTGTCCCTGATTCGAGATCGGGAGTCATGATGGTATTGCCCACCACGAAAAATACATTCATCGTACCGATCTCCTGCACATATTTGTGTTCGAAAGCATCGGTCCATAAGACCTGGTCATAGCCCTTTTTCTTGGCCTCGGCAGTAGCCAGCATGGATCCGCCATAATTCCCCGCAGCCTTTGCAAAGCCCACTCCCCCGGGTGCGGCCCTGGTATATTTTTCTTCCACATAAATGCGCATGGGTTCACTATAATAAGGGCCCGTGGGACTCAATATGATTAAGAATTTATAGTGCTCGGAAGGCTTCACTCCAATCACTTCGTCCGAAGCTATCATGAGTGGTCTTATATACAGAGAATGATTTGGGATGGCGGGTATCCATTCCTTGTCCAGCCTGATCAATTGCCGCATGCCTTCCACGAAGATTTCTTCCGGAATCACGGGCATTTGCATACGCAAAGCGGAAATATTAAACCTTTTGAAATTGTCATGGGGCCTGAAAATAAAAGCCTCCCCGTTTTCATCCTTATAGGCCTTGATCCCTTCAAAAATGGCCTGCCCGTAGTGCAGGGCTGCCAGTGAGGGCTGGAGCAATAAGGGCTGATAGGGTCTGATTTCTGTGTTCTTCCATTCACCCGATCCATAATCCGAAACCAACATGTGGTCGCTGAAGAATTTTCCAAAGGGCAGATTCTTCAGCTCAATTTCAGCCAGCCTGCTTCTCTCCACCTTTTTAATCTTTATATCCTGAGCGGCAATCATAAAAGGTTATTTTTGTCACAAAGAAACAAAAAAAATCCCGGTGGTCTGTAAGCCACTCGTCAAATAAGTCATGAGCCTCAAAAATCTATACCTCCCTCCAATAATGATTGTTGATTTGTATAAGGATATGCTAATCGAATGGAAGCCAGAGGGATTAGAGACCGTTGAGACCGAAAAAGGGAAATTCAGATGGCTGGGTGACAATCTGAAGCGGATCACCATCCTGGTAAACCAATGTGATGCGGCAATACTCACGGACAAGTCCTATAATTTCCTCGTGGATATCCTGCAGGCCTGCAAGATGAATATGTCGGATATCGCCCTGATCAACCTCCAGCAAATGCCTGAAAAAAATTATATGGCTATCAACCATATTTTAGATCCGGAAATAGTCTTACTTCTAGGGGTTGAACAGGAGGAAATCGGCCTGCCTATTCAATTTCCATTTTTCCAGGTGCAGCGTTTCAATAATATCACTTATTTATCCGCTCCGGGATTGGAATTGCTGGAGCAGGACAAAGCGCTCAAGGGCCGGCTCTGGACCAGTTTGAAAACTATTTTCTCCCTGTAATTCCCGACCTATGCAAAAACTTATATTCGCTACCAACAATAGGAATAAGGTAGATGAGATTCGTGTGGCACTGGGGCAGGGCTTTGAAATCATGAGCCTGGAAGAAGCAAGTATTGATATTGATATAGCAGAACCTCATGAAAGCCTGGAAGCGAATGCCAGGGAAAAATCATCGGCCATTTACAAGCTTAGCGGACTGGATTGTTTCGGCGAGGATACCGGACTTGAAGTGGAGGCCCTCAACGGCGAGCCGGGAGTGAAAAGCGCGAGATACGCAGATGAACAGCGTTCCTTTGAAAAGAATATAGAAAAACTCCTGCGTGAACTAAATGGCAAGCCTAACCGAAATGCGAGGTTCCGAACCATCATTTCACTTATTTTCCGGGGTGATGAATACCAGTTTGAAGGAATTTGTGAAGGGACTATTTTACAGAAGCCAAGCGGGAGCGGCGGATTTGGATATGATCCCATTTTCATGCCTCTGGGCAGCACCAAATCATTCGGGGAAATGAGGCTGGAAGAAAAGAACCTGTTCAGCCACCGGAGAAAGGCCATGGACAAGATGATATCATTCCTAAAGACAAATTCGTAATCCGGGGAAGCTACCCATTGAAATGGCGTCTTTAACATCTGGCAAATAAAAAAATGGCTTTGGCAGACAACCATAATATTACCGAAAGCGACTTAATAAAAGGATGCATTGATGGCGACCGCCGAATGCAGGAGTTACTTTACCAGCACTTCTCTCCCAAAATGTACGCGGTATGCCTCCGCTACGCCGGTAATGCCGATGATGCCCAGGATATTCTTCAGGACGGTTTTGTTAAGGTGTTCAGGAATCTGGAACGCTTTCGGGGAGAGGGATCATTTGAAGGCTGGGTGAGAAGGATTTTTGTAAATACAGCTATTGAACATTATCGCAAACAGATGAACCTTTATCCTGTCCCGGAAAACCTGGAAAATTCCAGCGAGGATAAGGATATTTCCGCACTGGACAGGCTGGATCTGAAGGACCTGGTGAAGCTGATCCAGGAATTATCACCGGGATACCGGACCGTATTCAACCTTTATGCCGTTGAGGGATATACCCATAAGGAAATAGGTGAACTGCTGGGAATCAGTGAGGGCACCAGTAAATCGCAATTGGCCAGGGCCAGGGGCATATTGAAGAATATGATTAATCAAAGAAAAAAGACCGAAGGGCGTCCATAACCATGACTCATGGATTGGAAGGAAAGACTATATAAATTCGAAGTAATTCCACCTGGCAAAGTCTGGGAGCGGATAGCAAATGACCTGGACAATGAATTCCTGGGGATCAGGAACAGGCTGACGCGATTGGAGGAGCAGCCGCCTGCCGGAGTATGGAACAGGGTGCGCGAAGAACTGGCAGAAAAGCAGAAAGGCCCCATACCCGTGCCCGCGGGACCGAACAGAAAGAGAATCTTGCAAACTGCCATGGCTGCTGTGGTTGTGGGCCTGGTTTTCATGGGTGTGAAATATGGGTGGTTTAGACCTTCCTTAACAGAAAACAGGATTGTGCAGGAGACCCATATTCCCGCTGCAAAAGATAGCAGCCCTGCAACAGTATCTCCCGACTCCGGCCTCTCCGAAAAAATCAGTACCAGTATTGGCGGCATGAGTAAGATTATTTCCAATTTCGTGCATAGTAAGCAGCAGGGTTCGGTGGTTCATGAACAGCCTGCCGTACTAGGGGAAGCAGAAAATGGATCCGGCAGAATCCAGACAGATAATCCCGTACCGTTGCCCGTTACTGATCAGGTCGCCTCCCTATCTGACCAATTCGACCTGAATAGCCTTAACAAAAAGCTCAGAAACCTGGAAGGACAAATAAATGATGACGTGAACCTCCGTGAACTTGCCAGCGGTTACCTTGTTTTATCGGATACCAATAACGAAGATGTAAGACTATCATCAAAATTGCGCAATTTGAGGACCTGCCTGGTCCCCAATGCCGCCAAGGAGGAAATCCTGAATATGATCCTGGGTGGAAACGGACATTGCAATACCATTGTCAGGCAATGGCAGGAGAAGATCCTGACCAGTGCTTTTATCCCTTCGCTTCAAAACTTCATGGGTATTGAAGATCTTACTAAATTGCTGCAGTCAGAACACGAATGATTTTCCCGCTCCTCAGCTTACTTTTAATTTTGAACTAAATCATTTTTATGGCCAGGATAAAGATCGATGTCCCCGCTGAATTTTCATATACAACCCGTATTCCCGTCCGCATAACCGACCTCAATTACGGAGGCCATATTGGCAACGATACCATACTTTCACTAATACACGAAGCGAGAATTCAGTTTCTCGGCCACTATGGCTATGGGGAGTTAGACATGGACGGGGTGGGATTGATCATGAGCGATGCGGCCATTGAATACAAGAAGGAAATGTATTATGGTGATATCCTTGAGGTGAGTATGGCGATAACGGAGTTTTCCAGAGTAGGATTTGACCTGGTTTACCGGTTGGATGTGGAAAGGAATCAGAAAAGGTTATGCATTGCCGTTGGGAAGACCGGAATGGTTTGCTTTGACTACAAGAAACGCAAGATGGCACACATGCCAGAAACAGCCAGAAAAAAATTAGCCACCAACCCCTGAGTTCCCTTCCTCAAGTTGTTAGACTTAGATGCTCCGTGACTACCTCCCAATGACTAGTGACTACTGACTAACGACTACTTACATTTAACCCCCATTCCATATCTTCCAGCTCTCTTCGGCCTGGATTATCAGCATTTCATATCCGTTTTGTATAAGCGCTCCTTGTGTCTCCGCTTTTTGGAGGAATAAGGATTTTGGAGGATTATACACCAGGTCATACACATAATGATCCGGAGTTATTGCTTCATAGGGAATAGGTGGGCATTCTTGTATATGGGGATATGTTCCCAATGGCGTGCTGTTGATGATCACCTGGAAATCTTTCAGCAATTCCGGACGGAGATCATCATAGGTAAGATGGGAATCATCATGGAGTCGCCTGCTCACGACTCTGTAATAGATGCCCAGTTTTTGGAGTACCCATTTCACCGCCTCGGCGGCTCCTCCATTTCCCAGAATAAGAGCTTGTTTATGATTGAATTTCAGGTTTTGAGAAAATGATTTTTCAAATCCAATGATATCTGTGTTGTATCCAATGGTGGTATGGCCGAGTATCCTGATACAGTTACAGGCATGCAGTCCTTCGGGAATTCTGCTGGTATCATCCAGTTGCGACAACACTGAACGCTTATAGGGGATTGTTACATTGATTCCCTCAAGGCCGGGATTTTGGTTGATGAGGGATTGCAATTCGGTCACGGAGCGGATAGGGTACAATTCATAGCGGCAATCCGAAATCCCTTCCTGAAGGAATTTCGCGGTAAAATATTCTTTGGAAAAGGAATGACCCAGTGGATTGCCTATTAATCCGAACAACCTCATTGAGCCGCTTCTTTATTCAGAAATAAATGGAAAGTGTCTCCACGGAGCCCGATCCTCATTGCTTCGAGGGGCAGCACTTCGGCGGGAGCAATATTGCCCAGGTTCACATTGCAGCCCAATAACTCTATAAAGTACAACTGTTGGGCTTTTTGGGGCGCTTCCCAAATAATTTGTTCCGAAGGTATTTGGGTCAGGATCTCCTGCACCAAGCCTTCCCTCACTTCTCCGCTTCCCCTGTAAATGCCCACATTACCGGCTTCTCTTGCTTCCGCAATCACATAGGTAGACCCTGCCAGAAGTTCGGCCTTCATCAATTCAATCCATTTGTAGGGAGGGATGATATGTTCGGCGTCCTTGCTGCCAACTTCACTCAGGACCACGCCATATTTTGTGAGTTTTTCAATATAGCCGCATTTTTCTGCATGGGGAATTGTGATGGAACCATCGCTGACCTCCATATAGGTGATCCCATAATCCCTGCACACCTCCACATAGTCATTGAACTGATTACGAATCAAAAATGCTTCAAATAAAGTGCCTCCGAAATAGATGGGCAGGTCGTAGGAGCGGTAAACTTCTATCTTTTCGCGCAGGTTGGGGGTAACGAAGGATGTGCCGAAGCCCAGCTTGATGATATCTACGTGCGGATGGGCCACACTGAGAAAATTCCTGGCTTCTTCTGTGCTTAATCCCTTATCCATAATCATAGTAACTCCGGAATTGCGCGGTTTCTTGTTCCTTTCGGGAATTTGCGTGAGATTAAAATTCATGAGCGGCGGATATTTTAAAGTAGCCGCAAAAATAGGGAAGAATATGTTTACTCAAACCTGAAATCGGTCAACCTCTGAAGTAAGAGGACCAGGATAATGCCAGATCGGTCAGATCGACTTATTGCGTTTATACCTTGCAATGAGGTCAACTACCTGCTGGTTTTGAAGAATAGTGGGATTGAGTTCGATGAATTTCTTGAGTGTTTTCGGCGCCCTTTCCATGGCTTTTTCCAGTTGCAATAAAGCTTCTTTGGATTTTCCTTTTGCAAAGAGGACGGCGCTCTTGTAAAAAAGAAACAATGGCTTGTCGCCTGCCACTTCCTGCGCAACCAGTATCTGTTGCATGGCCTGGTCGGTGAAATTATTTTTATACAGGCAGCGTATCAGCGCTTCCCAGCCACCCAGGTTACGAGGTTTGGACTTTACAACGTTGGAAAAATAGAGAACGGCTTCCTTGATATTTCCCATTTCCATCAGGCACTCTCCCATCGCGAGATTATATTCAGGCTGCATGCGATGAATGCGCAGTGCAGATTCGAGGTATTGCACCGCTTTATTCAGGAAAGATTCATTGATATAGGTGCAGGCTATTTTGTAATAAAGTTTGCTGCCCTCGGGATTGAGGTGAGAGGCTTTCTTATAATAAAACCTGGCCTGCGCATAATTCCTGAGCCTGTCATAGCAATGCCCGATGGCCTCGTAAATTACGTCTTCCGGTCTGGCCAGCTCAATCACTCTTTCCAGAGCCTCGATCGCGTCGCGGTATTTCCTGAGCCTGATATAGGCATCTGCCATATTGCGATACGCATAATCGAATTTTTCATTGATTACAATCGCATATTTGTAGGCATCAATTGATTTTTCATACAGCTTTAGGCCCTGGTAAGCGGCTGCCAGGTTGAACCAGGCTAGTTCATTGTAGGGATATTCATTGATGATATGCTGGTGCAGGCGGATACTTTCTTCATTCCTGCCGGAAAAATCGGTCCAGAAACAAATCTTATATAAAGCTTCTTCATTATTGGGATCATATTCCAGTATATGTTTCAGGCAATCGAATACTTTGTCAAATTCCTCGTAGTCGTCGTACACATCGGCCAGTTCAAAAAGCAGGTTGATCCTCTCTTCATCCTCAAAGTGATGAATGGCTTCCTCGAGCAGGGCCACCGCTTTGGGTTGCTGGTCCAGGGCCAGGTAAGCGTCTGTTTTCAATATGTAAATGTCAATATCGCTGGCATCGAGAATTTCGGCCTGTTCCAGCAGGCGGAGCGCATCCACATAGCGGCGGGAGGCTATGAGCAGGTCGGCCTTTTTAACCATGAGCGATGCGGAATAGGGATATTGCTCCATGGCCATTTCAGCGGCTTCCAGGGCCTTGGGAATCTCATCCTTGTCATCAAAATGGTCAATGATTTTTTCGAATGCCTCTTCGTCCAGGTAGGAATGGCTTTGGCCCGATCGAAGATTCTCAAACTGCCTCAGTAACTCTTTCAATTCATCCCTGTCGTGGCGGTAAGGGTTTTCTTTCATGCATTAGAGGTTATTGAAAGATAATATATTATTCTCAAAATGGAAATTATTTGTAACCTTTTGACTTCCGGATCGTTAAATAAGTATTAAAGTTTGTGATGAACGGATTTCAAATGTTAAAAAAAATACCCTAAATTTGCCTTCAATGTTAAAGTCCCGAAACATATTGTTAAAAACTGCGAAGAGGATTTTCGTGATTATGGTTTTGTTCACCATCACCAAGTTTGTGTTCGCGGTGAGCGGCATCAGGTCAGGTGGCGGTGACGACAAGCATAAGAATGCTTCCCACAGCAATGCTTTTTCCAATATCAAGTCAACGGTCACTTTTTCGTTGAAGAGCAAACTGCAATTCGACTGCGATGTGCTGAACCCAAATACCGAAGAACGTTTCGTAATGTATAATTCCATCCTCACTTACAGGAAAGGGAATGTCACCTATATTCTTCCTTACAAAACCAGGTCGATCAAGCTTCCCAGCTTCATCAGGTTATGCCCCATGCCCAGCGGCAAGTAAGTTTTCAATTCAAATTATTGGTTAATGATTTCAGGCTGTAAATTTTTTCATTACAGGTATGCATGATTTTATATTGGAAAGGGGCCGGCAGGAGCAGACAATAGGGGCCTGGAAAATATCCTGACTAAAATATTCTCTGATTCATCTCTTAATTGGACCAGTGGATGAGGGACTTTCCTGAAAAAAGGGATGGATAAAATTAATTACTCTTCAGCCTGATGCTTTCTGCGTAAGTCAATTCGCGGTAACCGCGGTAAGTAGATTTATCCAGATTGAATTTCTGGACGGGAACTGGATCAAAGCTGACCTTGGAGGCCGTATATTTTACCTTGAGATTCCCTACTGAAGATTCATATTCCAGGGCCAGACCCGGAAGATTCCTGAATTGAAAATCAAAATCCTTATTCTCCGTAGTCAATTCCGAAGTATAATAAACGCTGAAAGTATTTCCGTCTTTCAATGTGGCAGTTGCCTTCTGGCATTTGTATCCCAGGATCATTTTCGTTTCTTTGCCCGTAATGAATTTGATCCCTTCATATTTCTTATTCAGGTCTTCCCAATCAGATTTGGTCATGCTGATAAGTAATTTCTGATTGCCATATTCTTTCAGCACAAAACCATTCCCATTCTTTGCGTCCTGTATGGTTACTGTGGAACCAAGGGCGCTTTTCATTTCTGTCCGGCTGAGGCCTCCCTTCAGATATACCGTGGTGGAAGCCCCGTCAAACATATCGGCCAACTGGGGTTCTTTGGAACCCGTTTGCACCGTTACATCATAAACGATGGTGCCCTCAGACAGAATCTTCTGGGCATGGGAGAAGGTGCTGGATAGCAATCCAACAGCCATGAGTCCAAGGATTCTTTTTGAGTTCATCAGAATTTTGGTTTATGGATAAAGATAATGAAATGCATGCCGGAGTTGCAGCAAAGGATGTTAAAAAACGGGGCTAGCTTAACGGTAAGCCATCAAAGTCAATCATTTACCCGTTTTTTTGGCCTTGGGATCCTGAAGCTTTTTTTGGGTTTCCTGCATTTGTTCAAGTCGCTCCTGCCACTTGCTCTTGGTTTTGGGCTTCTTCTTATTTGCCTCAAGCTGGGCCAGTATCTTGTCGTGATCAATGATATAATTCTGGATCACGTATTGCAATACCAGGGTAATGACGTTTGAGACCGTATAATACCAGGTAAGGGCCGAAGGCAAATTGTTGAATATGCCCAAAAGCAGGAAGGGAAATATATAGGGCATGTATTTCAACATCGGGTTATTCTGATCCGGTGTTTGAGACATGCTATAGAGTGAAATAATAAAACTTGTTGCCGTGGCCAGGAGTGTAAATAGGCTCACGTGGTTCCCATAGAAGGGGATACTGAAGCCGAAATGGAAAATAGAATCATAGGATGAAAGGTCTGTGGCCCACAAAAAGCTCTGCCCCCTCAATGCAATGGTTGAATTGAAAAAACTATAGAGGGAGAAGAATATCGGAATCTGTAGCAGGGCTGGTATGCAGCCTCCAAGCGGATTTACCCCGGCGGTCCGGAATAATTTCATTTGTTCCATGGCATAGGCCTGCTGGTAATCTTTCAGTTTGGCCTTGAGGATTTCCAGTTCCGGGCGAAGGGCCTTCATCTTGGCTCCGCTCAAATAACTTGTATAAACCAGGGGAGATGTGAACAAACGGATGAAGATCGTCAGTAAGGCGATTACGAGGCCATAGCTGCCAATGAATTTCTTAAAGAAATCGAATACCGGCATCACGATCCACTTATTGATATATTTTACAAAAGCGTAGATGCCCTGGCCCAGGTTGATCAGATTCTGCATGCCCAAGTTATAGCTGCTCAGGATCTTGTAATCATTGGGGCCATAATATATCTGCATGGGAATGCTGGCCTTTCTTCCTGCAGGCAATATGATCTTCAAATTGGCCGTGGCCTTGGTGATGATATGGGTTGAATCCGGATGAGAGGCGCAGTTGATTTCACCCGAATTGAAATTGTTTTTCGCGATCAGGGTGGTATTGAAAAATTTTTGTTTGACGCTCAGCCATTGGAGGGGCTTTTCAAATTTCTTGTCAGAGGTTCTGGCGAGTGTGAAATAATCGTAGTCATTATCGATCCAAAAACCAACCTGTGTCTCTCTTTTTTCAGTGGCGATATCCATTTCATGCTGCCTGGCTTCATCCTGCCAGATCAGGTTGAGGCTGTTCTGGGTAAGGAGGCGGTCGGCCCCATCCATCTGGATATTCCAATCTATCATGTAATTATCAGGGTGCACGGTGAAACTGTGAATGATGGTTTGCCCGCTTGAATCATGGAGGCGATAATTGATCGTCTGTGACCCGTCGGCGGCTTTGGTCAGGTCGCCACCTTCAAAATAGAGATCGGCCACCTGGGCGGAGCGGTTTGCCGAAGTATTGATGGCATAGCTGATCTTACTGAAGTCGCCTTCTACCAATTTGACTGCCTGGCTATCGATGGATTTGAAATTCTTGAGCTCTACCAGCCTGGGTTGCGCGCCTTTGTTGGAAAAAACGATTTTCATTACCGCATTTTCCACGACGGTCTGTTTTTCCGTGCCTATTGCCGCTGCGGGGAACTCACCCGCAGACTGAACCCGGTTCAATGAATCCAGTTTCAAAGAATCCACCCTGGCAAACTTGGTATCGACCCTGGGTTGCAACAAGGCCAGCGAATCCTGGATATGCCTTTGTTTTTTTTCAGCTTCCATCTGACCCTGGCGGGTGAAATAAAAAAAGCCCAAGAACATCAGCGCCAGCAAGACAAATCCAATGACCGCGTTTTTGTCAAATTGCATATTACCTTAAAATTAGAGTGGGCAAAGGTAGTATCTTAAATCCAAAATCCTGCATTCACGGCATCTATCCTGAAACCTGCGCCAGTATGGGATTAGAATGCCGTGCGGATACCAAAGGCATTCGATCTGGGCCCGCCATGGCGTGGATTCTATTGTATAATTTTTAACACCCTCCACAAAAGAAATCCAAAAACCAGACGTTCTTGAATTGCGATTCACGATGATTCCGGGGTGCAGCAACAAATCCTCTTCAACCTGTCTGTTGGGCGCCATTGCAAACTCTTCAATTATTTCGGTTATGACTGAGCGCAACATTTCTGTTTCACAAAGGGAGGGCTATGCGCCTTCTCAATTTACAGAATTTTTATGGTGGCTGGCTACAGCCGAAAAGGAATTGGTCACCGACTGCGTGGTCGATCGCAATCGCTACCGCATCATCGGCCTCACGGTGCTGGGTACATGGATATTCGCTACCCTCACCTGGACCTTTTTCTTTTCCACTTTTACCGACAGTGCAACGATTTATGTTCCCCTGGGCCTGTTCATGGGTTTCATAATACTCTGCATTGACCGGGCCCTGATAAAGGGAATCAACAAGCAGAACAAGCACAAACTTACGCCGCTTCTTTTCAGGGGCTTGTTGGCCTTGACTATTGGCAGTTTCATGGCGCAACCCGCCGTGTTGTTCATGTTTGACAAGGAAATCAGGTTGCAGAGTTCCCTGGACAATGAAAAAAGGAAGATGCAGAAGCGTCAGGAACTGGACTCCCTTTACAGCAACCGAAAAAATGAATTGTTAGCGCAAAAGGACCAGATTACACTGAATATGCAGAAGAAAAACGGCGAAGTGAATAAGGCCCGGGAAAATTTCATTGCCGAGGCGGATGGTTCAGGTGGAACCGGAAGGATCGGCATCAGGGATATCGCGCTGGCTAAGAGAAGCGAATATCAGAAGCTCGATGGAGCCTACCAGCAGTTCCTGGCAACTCAGGAGCCAAAGCTCAACGATATTGATAACGAACTCCAGTCCATTGAATCCAACATAAAGAAGGAGGAATTGCAGTTTGCACAACTAATGAATGATGGTTTTCTGACCAGGGCGGAGGCCCTGAGCAACCTGCTGAAATCGAGTGACGCGTTGCGATTCAGATATTATCTCATAATGGCGATACTGGTCTTGGTGGAATTGATGCCGGTGATTGCCAAGACCATATTACCCGCTGGGACCTACGATGAAAAAGTTTTTTTGCGGGAAGAAATGGAGAAGGATATGGCGTTAGCCAATATTAATAAGGAAAGGGAGTTGAAGGAAATGTATAATGGTCTATTGCAGCAGGAGAATATGGACCTGATCCGGGAATTTTTCAATCTCACCAAGGAAGACCGCCGGGAAAAGATCAAGACCCTCTCCCGCCGCTGGAAGGATAATGAGCATCACAGTTTCGACAGTTTTTGGGAGAGATTGAAGAAAGATGTGTTGAGCAAGCAGGAAAATTGAAAAATTATTCGTGGAGAAATGAATCAAAACTCCGTTTCGCCGTGGCTCATCAAAAATGAAAGATGACTTTTTTCGCCGTGGCGTGTGTCCCCACACGCCACCATTATTCAGAAACCCATTCTCCAATTTACCAAAATAGAATATGATTATTCAAAATAACCAGCCAGCAAGTATTTCGCCGTGGCGTATGTCCCCACACGCCACTATCAATCAGATTCTCGCTCTCCAATTTACCAAAATAGAATATGATTATTCAAAATAACCAGCCAGCAAGTATTCATATTCCTCCTAAGAAATTCTTGCTGTAAATGGGGGGCACAAGTGCTTCGGCTGGCTTACCGAAAGGCATAACTGCAATTGGCATTTCGTTGCGAAAGGCTATGTGCGAGTCATTGAAAGGGCTTTCTATTCGCGCCAGTTAGGGGCCACCAATTTTCAAAATCCCACTATCAAAATTGGAAGATGATTATTCTTCGCCGTGGCGTGTGTCCCCACGCGCCACCATTATTCAGAAACCCATTCTCAAATTTACCAAAATAGAAGATGATTATTCAAAACAACCAGCCAACAAGTATTCATATTCCTCCTAAGAAATTCTTGCTGTAAATGGGGGGCACAAGTGCTTCGGCTGGCTTACCGAAAGGCATAACTGCAATTGGCATTTCGTTGCAAAAGACTATGC
>JBGPHC010000007.1:0-156684 GCA_041484195.1 Agriterribacter sp.
AATCTTCTGTATTCCTTGCGCTCCTGGCAGTTCCTGGCGTTCCTTGCGTTACCTCCCTCGTTGTTATTTTTTGTATCGCAAAGCCCGCAAAGGTTTCGCAAAGCCCGCAAAATCTTCTGTATTCCTTGCGCTCCTTGCGCTTCCTGGCGTTCCTTGCGTTACTTCCCTCACCTTCGGCGCGTGGCCCGACAAATATTAACAATGAGTGCCCGGCCAAGAGGAAATATAACGCTAATCAACAACCGAAAACAATCTTCGTTTGTCTAAATTTTGACTTCCAGGAATTTGCTACCAGGCTTAGTAACTTCTTCAGCCCGGGTTCTTGAGTCGAAGCCGGTGTTAAATTCCGCCTGGCTAATATAGCATTCTCACTTTGATGGTTTCCTTCACTTCTTTCAATAATTCAAGGGCATTCTTTGAAAGCCCCTTGTCAATATCGAGGACCACATAGCCAATCTGGTCATTGGTTTTCAGGTATTGCGCCAGGATATTGATATTATGACTGGACAATTGGGTATTGATCTGCGACAATACGCCCGGCACGTTCCTGTGAATGTGCAGAATCCGGTGTGTTCCTTCCTGCAGGGGCAGTGCCAGTTCGGGCACAGTATGTGATCCTGTGGTAATGCCGGTTTCCAGGAAATTTATCAGCTTTGTGCTCACATCTTCCCCAATATTCGCCTGTGCCTCCTCGGTAGAGCCGCCGATATGCGGCGTTAGAATCACATTGGGCAGATTTTGCAAAGGTGTTTGAAAAGGATCCCCGTTTCTTTCAGGTTCCACAGGATAAACGTCGATGGCTGCACCCGATATCTGTCCAGCCTGGATGGCCTGGCGGAGCGATTCCAGTTCCACCACTTCTCCCCTGGCATAATTGATAAGGATGGCCCCCTTTTTTGTTTGTTTAAGGGTATTTTTATTGATCATGTTCCTGGTCTGAGCCGTTTCAGGCACATGCAGAGTTATGATATCGGCCTCGCCCAGCACTTCTTTCAAGGTCTTTCGCGCTTGCGCGTTCCCGAGAGGAAGTCTGGTGCGGATATCGTAAAATATCACTTTCATACCCAGGCCCTCGGCCAATACACTCACCTGGGCCCCGATATTACCATAACCGATGATGCCCAGGGTCTTGCCCCTTATTTCATAGCTGCCTTTGGCCTCTTTCAGCCAGATGCCTTCATGGGCCGCCCTGTTTTTATCTGGTATGCGACGGATCAGCATAATGGAAAGGGCAATGACCAATTCCGCGACCGACCTGGTATTGGAATAAGGCGCATTAAAAACCGCAACGCCTTGATTGGTGGCCGATTGGAGGTCAACCTGGTTTACCCCGATGCAGAAACATCCAATCGCCTGTAATTTCTTAGCCGCATTCAGCACATTCGCGCTGATATGTGATTTGGAGCGGATACCAAGCAGATGCACATCCCTGATTTCACGAATCAGCTCTTCTTCGGGTAAGGCCCCTGTGAGTTTCCGGACTGAATCATATCCGGCCCTTTTGAAGTTTTGAACCGCTAATTCGCTGATATTTTCCAGCAATAAAATGTTAATCTTCTCCCTTGGATAGCTGGTTGGTTTTTTTTCGTTCATGATTTTGTGCTAAAATTGCAGCGAAAATAATAAGTTATCTTCTTTCTACGTTCTTCAGATACCAAATCCAGATGAAAAACTTGTTAAAAGTCATACTACCCTTTGTGCTCATGGCAGGATGCTATTCCACCATTGACAAGAGCAAGCCAGAGATAGCGAAAGCCGATTCCCTGGTCAATTATCCCCCCACTCCTCCCAAGGTATCAGAACCTGAATTCAAGCGCTATTATAAGGCCGCCCAGGAATTTTATGAGTCCCAATTGGAAAGATCCCATTTTAATGGCGAATTCCTCGTGGCCAAGAACGGGCAGGTGATATACGAAAAGAATTCTGGATTCACCCGATTTCAGACAAAGGATTCGATGAGTGCTCACAGCTCATTGCAATTGGCATCTGTTTCAAAGACCTTCACAGGAATGGCCATCATGAAATTATGGGAAGAAGGCAAACTACAGCTATCCGATGAAGTTTCAGTTTACCTGCCGGAGTTTCCTTACAAAGGCGTTACCATCAGGACCCTTCTCAATCACCGAAGCGGTTTACCCAATTATGTGCACGTGATGGAGCTTTTTGGATGGAACAGAAATAAAATCGCGACAAACCAGGATGTTTTGAAATTCCTTACTGATAATAAGAAGAAACTTCAGGTAGGCTCCCCAGACAGAGGATTCAGCTATTGCAACACGAACTATGCTTTGCTGGCTTTGGTCATCGAAAAAATCAGCGGGATACCCTATCCCCAGTTCATGCAGGAAACATTTTTCACACCCCTGCAGATGAACGATACCTATGTGTTTACCATGTCGGATTCTTCCAGGTCCATTCCTTCTTACAACTGGAGAGGAAGACAGGAAGTCTTCACTTTCCTTGATGCAGTATATGGTGACAAGAATATTTTCAGCACGGCTCAGGATATGCTGAAATGGGACATTGCGTTGGTATATGGAAATCTTTTCAAGCCTGCTACTTTGGATTCAGCATACCGTGGCTACAGTTATGAAAAGCCCGGAATCAAGAACTATGGACTGGGCTGGAGAATGCTCAACTATCCTACGGGAGAAAAGATCATTTATCACAACGGCTGGTGGCATGGCAGCAATACGGTATTCGCCCGGCTCCTGCAGGATTCCGCCACCATCATCATCCTGGGAAATAAATTCAACCGCAATATTTATCACGCCAAACAACTCTTTCCCGTTTTCGGCAAATACGAAACGGATGAAGACACTGAAGAGTAATTGTCCCCAAACATCATTGAAACCCCGGCAAGACATTCCCAGACAGGGCCGGACTTGATTTTTTAAACCTGGAGCCTGCGCAATAGATTTGGCCACTACCATGCTTGCAGTAATTTTGCAGTAAAGCTCCTGCATGAAGATTTTCTCCACCGATCAGGTCAGGGAATGGGACAAAGCCACGATTAGGAAAGAGTCCACTGATTCCATCAATCTAATGGAAAGGGCGGCCCAGAAATGCACTGAATGGTTAATTAAAAATATCCCGGCCGACAAGAAATTCATTGTTTTTTGCGGGAAAGGAAATAATGGAGGAGACGGTCTGGCCATTGCCCGAATGTTGTTACAGCATGACCGGCAGCTTAGGACTTTCATTTTGGCCGCACCCAATTCCACATCCGGGGATTTTTCGGTTAACCTTCAACGTCTGGAAAAACTCGCAGGTGATATTGAAAGGATTGAAACGGAAAAACAATTTCCTCAAATTGATACAGGCATTGTGGTCGTTGACGCCCTCTTCGGTTATGGATTGAACCGGCCTCTGTCGAATTTGACAGCCGCATTGGTAAATCATATAAATAAGTATTCTTCCGTCACCATCTCCATTGATATGCCCAGCGGGCTATTCGCAGACAAGAGTTCAAAGGACGGGGTAGTTATAAATGCGACGCATACGCTGACTTTTCAAACAATGAAACTGGCTTTTCTGCTTCCTGAGAATGGATCCTATGTGGGAGATATTCATGTGCTGGACATAGGCCTGGACAAGGACTTTTACATTAATACGCCCTGCAGGTTTGAAATTTCGGAACCGGAATTGATAAGTTCATTTCACAGACCCAGGAAAAAATTCTCGCATAAGGGGAATTATGGCGATGCGGCCCTGGTAGTGGGAAGCTATGGCATGATGGGAGCAGCCGTTCTCAGCGCGAGGGCCTGCCTGAAGATCGGGGCGGGTAAACTAACCTGCTATATTCCGGCCTGCGGTTTTTCCATATTGCAAACGGCCCTGCCGGAAGCGATGTGCATGATGGATGAAAACGAGAAATTCCTGACTAAGCTCTCACTGAAAAGGTCATACGAAGTTTATGGCATCGGTCCTGGCATGGGACAGCAGGAAATCAGCGCGGGAGTCCTGGAAGAATTGTTCTTGTCAGCCAAAGGGCCGGTTGTAGTTGACGCGGACGCACTGAATATTCTTTCAACGAGAAAAGAGCTGTATGAATTCATCCCGGCCAATTCGATCCTCACGCCGCACCCAAAGGAATTTGAGCGCTTATTTGGCGGCAGTTCCAATGATTTTGAGAGGCTGGAACTGGCTTTGGAAAAGGCCAGGGCTTTGAATATATTCATAGTGCTGAAAGGGCATTATAGTTTCATTGCCATGCCTGAAGGGAGGGGATTCTTCAACCCCACCGGGAATCCCGGTATGGCAACAGCAGGTAGCGGCGATGTGCTTACAGGAGTATTAACCGGATTGCTGGCACAAGGGTATGGCCCCATTCAGGCCGCCCTCGCGGGTGTTTACCTGCATGGTCTGGCGGGTGATATCGCCGCGGAAGAATGGTCTCAGGAAGCCATGATGGCGGGCGATATTTGTAATGCGATACCCGCGGCCATAAAAAAAATATTCTACCGGTAATGAACCCTTCATGTTTCGTATATTAAAATATTGTTAGCTAATTCATGACAGATGAATTGTGGATAAATCCTCATTTTGAGAAATAACCGTTTTCCTTTTGGTATTTGCTCATAAGGTCTTACTTTAGTAGTGAAACTGCAACAGGAATTTCCTTCAAAATCTTCCTGCGGTCTCACCATCCAATTCCACAAAAGGCCTGCGATCCCCCAACCCTTGACTTCATTTAGACGTTAATGAATTTAAACCATCTAGTGAATCAAAACCAACTTTGGCCATGAAAAAATTTTACCAACTTATTTGCTTATTGCTCTTAGCAGGAGGCTTTACCACAGTTACTCAGGCCCAGCAAAACACTTTCGTTGTAACAACTAGTGCGGACAATGGAAACAATGCAACGCCAACTTCAGGCAGTTTGAGAGAAGCTATTAACTTGGCCAACACAACTGCTAATCTTGCAGGAGGGCCTGACATTATTCAGTTCAATATAGCTGTAAGCGGTGTTCAAACGCTTCCTCTAATCAACAATCCGCTTCCAACAATTTCGGAAGCAGTGATCATTGATGGATATAGCGAGCCTGGATCCGTACAGGGGCCTGTTGGCAGTGGTACCAGGCAGGTTAATATTGCAATTGACGGTTCGGGCATCCCTGCATCAGACGGCTTTACAATTGATGCCAGTGATGTCACAATAAGTGGAGTAGCACTTTTTAATTTCAATGGAAACGGAATGATCCTTTCAAACGGTGCAGCGAGCAGGAATAACCTATTTGTCTGGGGCTGCTATATCGGGCTTGATGCTTCGGGAAGTATTCCCGGAACTGGAATAGGTGGTAACGCCAATAACGGGATCTGGGTAGCAGGTGGAGTTAATGTTCACAGTGGCATCCAAATTGGAACCAACCTTGACGGTACGAATGACGCCAACGAAGGCAATGCGATATCTTCCAATAATCCTATCACAACTAATAATAATGATGGTGTATTATTGGAAAACACCATTAGTTCAAATGTTTCAGGCAATTACCTGGGTGTTGATGGAACCGGCAATGCTGCCGCGAAAAATGGGAGGAATGGCGTTGCCCTGCTAAATTGTGCCCCAGCCAACAGTGGCCAGCAAAATTTGATAGGAACCAATGGGGACAATCTGAATGATGCTACTGAAGGCAATATCATCTCGAATAACGGGAACGGAGTTGCACTAATGAATGCGAATTTTACTACGGTGGCGGGTAATATCATCGGATTGTTTAAGAATGGGAATGCTGCGGGAAACATTCCTAATGGTATCATACCCTTAGGATCTGGAATAATCATGTGGGGCTCATCAAACAATATAATTGGCGTGAATGGAGACGGGAGTGCCGGCGAAATCAATGAGAAGAACTACATATGCGAAAACGCCTGGAATGGAGTTACAATTTATGACCAGGGTGGTATTGGAGGAGCTCCGAACAATAATGTGGTGGCCGGAAATTCGATTGGAGTTGGATTGGACGGAACTACCCCTCACGGCAATCTTCAATTTGGGGTTGGAATTGTAAGCAACACATCTAATGGTGCAATTAACAATAGGATCGGGAGCAATGATGATGGAACTTCTGATAATTTGGAAGGAAATGTACTTGCCAACAATGGTGTGGACGGCTCTGGTATCTACAGTGTTTTCTCAGGTCCGACTGATGGCAACCGCTTTTCCAGGAATTCTTATTTTGGTAACGGGAGGGCAGCAATAAACCTCATAGTCAACACTGGCCTAGCTACCTGCCCTAATCCCAACCAGGGCGCACCTTCTGCTCCAGGTGCTTTTCAACCGAATGATTTATATGACCACCCGGTATTAGAAAATGTAATACTTGGAGGGGCAGCAAGCGTGACTTTCACCGGATGGGCCCTGCCAGGCAGTACCATTCAATTCTATAAGGTTGAAGGGGTGTCAAATTTCCCCTGCGGTTCGACTTTGCAATTCCAACAGGGAAAAACCTATCTCGTGAGCGCTACTGAAGGGAGCGGATCTGATGCTGATGCAACCACTTCCGCTTATACTCTGGCCCAGGAAGGAACCAACCCTGGAACAACTTTTACTGCGAACAGGTTTTCATTCACCATACCCGCGGCAAATCTTGCGGCTCCCATTACCGGTGGCGGTTCGGGCGACGGGATCGTAGCCCTCGCCATCAGCGATGGTGTAAGTACTACACCCCTATCCGCACTGGGAAGCACTTCGCAATTCAGCGGGATGGTTGTGGCCACCGGTGTATTACCAGTGACCCTTCTCTATTTTGATGCCAAGGCTGCAGCTGGTAATGTGAACCTGCATTGGGCTACAGGTACTGAATCAAACAGCGATCATTTTGAAATTGAAAGAAGCGCGGACGGCATTCATTTCTCCTTTGTAGGATCTGTGAACGCGAAAGGAAATTCCAGCACTACCGTCGAATATAATTTTGTTGATGGCAATTCACTAAATGGGGTCAGTTATTATCGCCTCAAACAAGTGGATAAAGACGGGCAATATGTTTACAGCAATACGGTCGTCATCAGGTCCGGCGGAGCTTCAAACAGGGTGCTCATCAGCCCCAACCCTGCCAGAGGAAATACGGTCATATCACTCTCACTCGGCAAGGCCGAAGTACTGAGCGTTCGCCTGATAGATAATATGGGCAGGACGGCCAAGACATACAATGTATCAGGTGTACCGGGAATGAACCAGTTCTATCTGAATGATCTCAGCAATCTGCCTTCGGGTGTATATAACCTGGAGATAACCGGATCTTCAACCCGGATCAGGGAAAGGCTGGTGAAAAATTAGAATATCAATTCTAAAAATATTTTGCCTGGAGCCCTTTCAGCAATGGAAGGGCTTCTTTATTCCGGGGAAAAATCGCGGCCTGAATTGCTATTTCCCAGGACTTCCTGACCCGAAATAATTGACATAGTGAAGGGAATTATTGGAGCTAATCCCCTATTTTTGCCGTCCCTTAAACATAACCTATTTCATAAGAACCAACGTTTATGGATAAACTATTTTACCTCGTGCCGGCATTGGGTGTTGTAGGCCTGATTTATACATTTATAAAATTCAATTGGGTGTCCAGGCAGGATGCGGGCTCGGACCGAATGAAGGAGATCAGCAATTATATCGCTGAGGGAGCCATGGCTTTCCTGAAAGCAGAATGGAAGATTTTAGGATATTTTGTCGTAATCGTTGCAATTCTTTTGGGCATCATGGCAAGTGCCAATCCCAATTCTCATTGGGCAATTGCCCTCGCATTCGTTTTTGGAGCAGTTTTCAGCGCTACTGCCGGATATATTGGAATGAGGGTAGCTACCCGCGCCAATGTGCGCACGGCCCAGGCAGCAAAGACTAGTCTCAGCAAAGCCCTTTCCGTTTCCTTCACAGGTGGCTCTGTAATGGGCCTGGGCGTGGCAGGTCTCGCCGTATTGGGCCTGGGAGGCTTATTCATCATTCTCTATATGGAATTTGTTAGCGGCATAGAAGCGGGCACAAAAGAATATGGCGCCGCTATGCTGAAAGCCATAGAAATACTGACCGGGTTTTCCCTCGGCGCTGAAAGTATTGCACTTTTCGCGCGTGTGGGAGGAGGAATCTATACCAAGGCAGCCGATGTGGGCGCAGACCTTGTGGGCAAAGTGGAAGCAGGCATACCCGAGGATGATCCACGGAATCCTGCAACCATCGCGGATAATGTGGGTGACAATGTGGGTGACGTTGCAGGCATGGGCGCCGACCTTTTCGGGTCCTATGTAGCAACGGTTCTGGCAACCATGGTGCTTGGTCAGGAGACTATTTCGGTTGATCATTTTGGAGGGCTGGCCCCCATACTTTTACCCATGCTGATAGCCGGCGTGGGAATCATCTTCTCCATTGTGGGTACGTTTTTTGTGAAAGTCAGTGATAGCGCCGGGGTGAACACCGATAGTGTTCAGAAGGCCCTGAATATGGGCAACTGGGGTTCAATAGTGCTCACGGCGCTTGCATCCATTGGCCTCGTTTATTATGTATTACCCGGGAACATGATCCTGCGTGGTCACGAATTCACAAAATGGGGCGTGCTAGGGGCCATTGGAGTCGGGCTTGTGGTTGGCACCCTCATGAGCATCATTACAGAATACTATACGGCAATGGGTAAGCGCCCGGTGCGCAGCATAATCAGGCAATCATCAACCGGGCATGCCACCAATGTTATTGGCGGGCTTGCCGTTGGAATGGAATCCACATGTCTGCCAATACTCGTACTCGCCGGAGGCATCTGGGGTTCATTCACCTTCGCAGGTCTTTATGGCGTGGCCATAGCCGCAGCAGGCATGATGGCTACTACAGCCATGCAATTGGCCATTGACGCTTTCGGTCCAATTGCCGACAATGCCGGTGGTATCGCTGAAATGAGTGAACTGCCCAAAGAAGTGCGCGAAAAGACCGACGTATTAGACGCGGTTGGAAATACCACGGCTGCCACAGGAAAGGGATTCGCAATTGCATCAGCGGCCCTAACGGCCCTCGCTCTTTTTGCCGCATTTGTTGGAGTGGCGGGTATAAAGGGTATTGACATTTATAAAGCAAAAGTGTTGGCCTCCCTTTTTGTGGGAGGAATGATCCCTTTTATTTTTTCATCGCTTGCCATCAGGGCTGTCGGACAGGCTGCCATGGCCATGGTGGAAGAAGTACGTCGTCAGTTTCGTACCATTCCCGGCATCATGGAAGGTACCGGAAAACCCGAGTATGATAAATGCGTGGCCATTTCCACCGACGCTTCAATCAAAAAGATGATGCTGCCCGGCGCCATCGCGATTAGTTCTCCACTCATCATTGGGTTCATACTGGGACCAGAAGCGCTGGGAGGGTTCCTGGCTGGCGCCACCGTTAGCGGAGTATTGATGGGAATGTTCCAGAACAACGCCGGAGGAGCTTGGGACAATGCCAAAAAATCCTTCGAGAAAGGAGTCGAGATCAACGGAGAAATGTTCTATAAAAAATCCGAACCGCATAAGGCTTCGGTGACTGGAGATACGGTGGGCGATCCCTTCAAGGATACATCCGGTCCATCCATGAATATCCTCATCAAATTAATGTCAATCGTGTCCCTCGTGATCGCTCCTACCCTGGCGCAGATTCATCATACCAAGGATCTTGCGATCAAAAAGGAAAAAATTCAATTGACAGAGCCTTCTCTTCAACCTGCCCCGGTGAAAATTGCAGGTGAGCTTGTGAGTTACCCCCTGATCGCATCTTTAGAAAAGAACGGATTGATCAGTGCAAAGAGCTTTTCCTTTATAAGGCAAGATGGAACTCTCGGGATCAAGAATTTTTCGCAAAAGGAACCGGTATTGACCCATTTCCATCCTGTCCTGCATAATCAGTTCGACCTGAAGTGAGAGAAAAGCAGCAGGATCGAATAGCTGTGATTTCCAAGGAATGATAGTAAATTAGCATAAAGGAAATAATGCATGCCTCCTGCGCTCTTATATTATGCCATCCCTTTATTCCTCATTCTGCTTTTGCTGGAAGCCTGGTATTCCTACAAAGAAAACAAGGCCTTCTATTCTGGCAAAGACACTTATGCAAGCCTGGCAATGGGTATAGGAAATTTGCTAAGTGGATTTCTTTCGAAGATTTTGGTGCTGGGCGCTTTTGAGCTGGTCTATCAGTTCCGGATTTTTACATTGGCCTATCAGTGGTGGGTCTGGGTACTGGCATTTTTCGCGGATGATTTGTCATACTATTGGTTCCATCGAGTGAGCCATCGGGTGAGATGGTTTTGGGCCTCCCATGTTGTACACCATTCTTCGCAACGATATAATCTTTCCACCGCACTAAGGCAGACATGGACCGGGAATTTCGCCGGTGCTTTTTTGTTCTGGCTTTGGATGCCCCTACTCGGCTTTGATCCGGTGATCGTCCTGCTGATGCAGCAGGTCAGCCTGATCTATCAATTCTGGATCCACACGGAAGCCATTGATAAATTGCCCCGACCATTTGAGTTCATCTTCAATACTCCTTCCCATCATCGGGTACATCACTCGAGCGACCTCAAATACCTGGACAGGAACCATGGAGGGATCCTCATCATCTGGGACAGGATCTTTGACTCATTCCAACCCGAAGAAGAAAGGCCACGCTATGGACTAACTACTAACCTGCGCAGTTTTAATCCCCTGGTAATCGCGTTCAGGGAATGGGGCGATATGTTTGGGAAAGCAATTCGTTCGGGTTCTTTTGCAAATTCAATCAGATACTTGTTCATGCCACCAGGATGGAGCCACGACGGCTCTACCAAGACCTCCAAAGAATTGCGCAAGGAAGCCGGACTCGAGCCTTGATGGCCGGTCCCTCATTTTCCCGGTCTATAAAATTTTCCAAATATTTCACTGATGGTTTTGGCTGTTACGAAATCAGTCGTATATTAGCTTACGAAACAAATCGTAGAGATGGCACAAAACAGAACTATTAAACCAACGGAGAGTGAGCTCGAAATCCTGCAGGTATTGTGGGAGCGAAATTCGGCCACTGTCAGAGATGTGCATGAAGAACTGATGCAGACCAAGGATGTGGGATATACCACCACACTGAAGCTCATGCAAATCATGTTTGAAAAAGGGCTGGTCACCCGGGATGATTCATCAAAAACGCATATTTACCAGCCTGCTGTGAGCAGGGAAAGAACGCAAAAGCATTTGGTGGGCAAAATGATTGACACGCTTTTCTCCGGATCCTCCGCGCAATTGGTGATACAGGCTCTTGGAAATCACAAGAGCAGCCAGCAGGAACTGGAAGAAATCCAGAAACTTTTGGATAACCTGAAAAAACAATAATAGTAAACGGGCGAGCCATGAATGCTTTATATCATTCCCCATTTCTGTATGCATTGGGTTGGGCCATAGCCAGCAGCTTTTGGCAAATGGCATTGCTATGGATCATTTACCAGTTATGCTTCAGTGTTCAAAGTAGGATCAAACCATTCTTGAAGCACCTTGCTGCGACCGGATTCCTGATGGCTGGTTTTGTTTGGTTTTGCATCAGCCTGCTGCAAAAATACATGGAGCAGGAATCCCTGCAGCAGTATATCGCGAGCCTGCCGGCGCTGAATGATACAAGCGGGACTAATGCACCTGCAACATTTTTTTCTGCCACAGGGTGGAACAATATCCTGGCTACCGCGGACCAATACCTTCCCTATATATCTGCTGCCTACCTGCTGGTATTACTATTCCTGGCTTTCCGGCTCGTGAATGCTTATTTGTATTCACAACAATTGAGAACAACCGGTTTGTTGCCAGTCGAAGCATGCTGGAAAAACCTGGTGGAAAAATACAGTCAAAGAATCGGAATTGGCCGCGGAGTAAGAATTTACCTCAGCGAATGGATCGACGTGCCGGCCACCCTGGGATATCTCAAGCCCGTCATCCTGCTCCCCCTTGCCACTTTCAATCATCTGTCAATGGGGCAGGTTGAAGCAATCTTATTGCACGAACTTTCGCATATCAGGAGAAACGATTACCTGATTAATATAATGGTTTCTGTTATTGAGACCATCCTGTTTTTTAATCCATTTGCCAACCTCCTCGCGGGGTCGCTAAAGAAGGAAAGGGAAAATTGCTGTGATGATTTTGTACTTCAATTTCATTGTGATCCTCATAGCTATGCTGCAGCATTATTGTCGCTGGAAAAACTTAGGATGAATTCTTCGCAACTGGCTATCGCGGCCACAGGCAGCAAGAACCAACTTCTGGGAAGAGTCAAAAGGATAATGAATGTAAAGACCCGGAATTTTAATTATGGCCAGAAATTAATGGCATTGATTGCAATCGCATTTATCCTGACTTCCATGGCATGGCTTGCACCTTCCGGGTCCACAAAGCCTTCCTATTCCAAAGCAGGCTCCAGGATTGAAACTGATTTGAATACCGTGACATCAGAGCGACCAAAATCCGCATTCATTACGGAAAAGAAAGCAGATGCCAGGGATCACAAACTCTATCCACTCAAATCAAAGATCGATCGTTCCCCGAATGATTTACTATTTGCCGAAAATGATTCAGTGCCTGAATCGGATTTGGTAAATGACCAGGCTTATTGGAAATTCATGACACCGGATCCTCAACTTCCTGCCCGGCCGGAAATATCAGGCTTGCCGGTTCAGGAGTCAATGGCCCAGACCTTACCCCTTATGCCCGCTCCTACCAACCAGGATTTCAACTGGAATATCAGAATTCCCGAGGAATATTTTTCCTATCAGAATTTCGACCAGCTATTACCACAGATATTCTATAAGAATCCCAAAGATGGCAGCAGGAAGGTGGAATTGAATCATTGGAAACAGGCTTTCGAAAATATCGATTGGAAAAAAATGGAACAGGAATGGAAACAGGATGGGCAAACCCAGGACTGGCAAACCCTGGAGCGGCAACTGAAGGACGAATTTGAAAGTCAATTGAAACGGATTGATGTGGAGAATGTTCTATCACCACTAGCCCTTACTGTAAGTATTGGTGAAAATCCATCTCCTGAAAACGAAGCTTCATCTGAGACAGCGTTGAATTCCGGGGATGTTAATATTGCTACGCCCTCTTCTTCCCGAATCATTACCACAAGGCTGAACAGGCAGATCCTGAATTATTTGGTCAATACCATAAGCAACCAAAAAGCGAAAACTACAAGCCGCATAATGCAAGTGAAGGGATTTAAACAATTGAAAGAACCCGCCAATATAATGATCAAATCCGATCGCGATAAGCAAAGGGAGGTCCAAAAATTTTCTTTCGAATACAAAACCGCAGAAACGAGGAGCCTGGCTCCTATGATTATCACGCTGGATGAAAACTGCAATCAAAATCTCACTAAGGTCAAAGGTATAAAGGTTTTCGGCACTGACATGACACCGGCCAATCATTCAAAGGTGAAGGAGAATTGGGATCAATATTACCGGGACAAAAAGAACCGAGATCATGCCGCCAGGGTTACCAAAAGTTCAGTGCAAGGGAAGAACCTGACTCTTACCAGTGATGATGATAATGATGAAGATCAGGACTGACGACAAATTTGATGGCAATCTTTTCATCATCGCGTTTATAATCCTTCATCCAGCTCTTTAGGCTTATTATCTGTTGATTTGGGGACAGGACAACTATTGTACGCGCAGCAACCTGAGTTTGTGAATGATTGAAATAGAAAAAAGGCCGCCAGTAATCCCAGCAAACCATCCTGCATTTGAATTGCCAATATTCCAACAATAATCCCCAATCCCAATCTCACCCAGCGAACAAAATTCCAGTTGGTAAATAATATCTCTTTGATTGTTTCCATGATTCAACCCATTTTATTTTGCAGACTCCTCCATCCTCCTCCGTTATATACTTCTTTGCATCCATTCGCTTTCAGAATCCGCGCCGCAGCCGCGCTTCTCATTCCGGAAGCACAACAGGTAATTATGCAGTCTTCCTTTTTTAGTTTAGAAATATTATTGTCCAGGCTTTCCAATGGCATGTTCAGGGAACCCCTGATATGGCCACTTTTATATTCACCCTTTGTTCTCACATCAACAATTATAGCGCCCCTGTCGAGAAGCGTCCTATAATCCACTTCCGGACCGTAACCAAAGAATTTTTTAAGAATTCCAATCATATTCTATTTTTTAAATGTTCAATTAACCTCCACCTGGAACTGTTCCAAATATATTTTAGGATAATTAAGTTAAGCCGCCTTTGCCTTTATTTGCTGAAAAGCAATGGGTTTTGCCTTTGTTATTTTGGTTATCAGATTTAAAACTATCAGTGTTTTCATAGATCGTCTGTTAGTAATTTAACAATACTGTTTCAAATATCCCTGCTAATGGGTGTATTTCAAATCGTCGCTTCCATTTCACGACGGTGGTCGGTGGGGACACCGACCACGGCGGGCTGCCCTGGCTGGTGTCCCCACCAGCCAGCGACAATTTGAAATGCACCCTGCTAATTTAATTAGCTCAACCAAAGAGCTATTTGGGCAAGGCGGTTATTGTCAGTTATTCTATATATTTTTTTCGAGAGGCCCCGGATAAATAACAGCATCAGGGCTCATTCGCATTATCATTAATAGGTTTCTGATTATTCTTCCTGGTCCCATGAAGCAATAGCCCTCCGACTAAGGCCCCATACAAAGTACTGTTCAGAGGTCTGGAACTAATAATGCAGGATCCGTTCGAACATCCAATAAAATAATAATATAGAAATCCTATCAGACCACCTGCTAAAATACCGATGAAGGTCAATTTGTATTTGCGAACCATTCTGCCCACTACCCCAATCATAATATGATCCTTAAGGTTCATTTAATTTTGGTACTGCTTCCAATTTATTGGAGAAAATCCGATTCCCATTATAAAATACTTCCCAGGTAACCGGCAATATTTTCTTGAGCATACTGCTGATACCGCAATATTTTTCCTGTGAATCAGTCACCGCCTTTAAAGCCAGTTCTTCGTTTTCAGCAGGCCCTTTAAATTCATAAACGATATGGATAGCCGTATAGACAATAGGGTGCTGCTTACTGATTTCACCACTCACTCTCATTTCAAAATTATCAATGGTCACCTGGGCCTTTCGTAAGATCGAAACGATATCCATACCTGTACAACCAGAGAGAGCCGTAAGCAGGAATGGTTTTGGAATAGGCCCGTTATCTTCACCCCCAATTCTTTCAGGCGCATCCATGATAATAGTATGCCCATTCACCAGGGCATTGAATTGCATTTTACCCATCCATTGAGTTTCAATTTCATGTACCATAATTAATTTCTTTGTGTTTTTTATGTATAGATATTGGTGAAATTCCTTTCTACGATTATTCAGAGTAGCAGGGATCCGGTCCTATTCACCAACCTTGTTACTGCACCAATTACTCATTATCACAAAAGATTTGCTCATAGCTTTTCAATGACCCTGTTCAACTTTTCCCGCACTTGCAGGGCTACCTTGGCCAGCTTGCCATTCTCAATTGCCATCATGGAAGCCACAGGATCAATCGCGGATACTTCCACTTTGCCGTTATCATGTTCCTGCACAATCACATTGCAGGGTAGCATGGTGCCTATTTTATCTTCGGCCTGCAATGCTTCGTACGCAAAACCGGGGTTACAAGCGCCCAGAATCCTGTATCTAATAAAGTCAACATTCAGTTTCTTTTTCAGTGTTTCCTTTACGTCAATCTCGGTCAACACGCCGAATCCTTCGTTTTTGAGCTCTTCTGTGACTCTTTCAATAGCCTTGTCAAAATCATAGTTGACCGTCTTTGTAAAATAGTAGTTCATTTCTGATTTGCTTTTGTGATGACAAAATCATTCCATACAAAACTCCGGGTATCCTGGTTCCTGTTCGGCTACTTTGGTTACACAAGCGTAATCTTATTTCTACCAAGTTTCACAAGGCCTTCTTCTTCCATTTGTTTAAGCAGGCGCGAAACTACGGCACGCGCGGTACCCAGCTCATTTGCCAATTGTTCATGCGTTACGTTGAGGGTGCGGCTTTGAAGGAGTTCGGATTTTCTTTTCAGGGAGTTCAATAATCGTTCATCCACTTTTTTGAAAGCAACCGCGTTTACCACTTCCAGCAATTCTTCGAAGCGTTTATGGTAGAGTCTGAATATATAATCCAGCCATTCAGGATATTCCTTGATAAACAGCCTGACTTTTTCCATGGGCAAAAACAAAATCTCCGCATCCTCCTCCACAACCGCCTTTACTTTGCTTGTCTCGTGATGCAAGCCCCCCAAAAATGACATGATGCAACTCTCGCCGGCTTTTATATAATACAACAATATTTCTTTGCCTTCGTCATCCGTTCTCATCACCCTGACGCTACCGCTGGCAACGATTGGGATGGCACGTATATTGGCGTTTTCATTTAAAATCGTATCCCCTGAGGAAAAGTTTTTGATGATACTGTGCTCATATAACTTTTTCCTAAGCTCAGGCGAAGACTGAAATTCAACTACTTTATCAATTGTTTCCATGTCAGGAAATTAGAATTTGCAAAATTGCTGAACATTCTGTGACCAAAAATAGAATGTTCAACGCAGCATTCAGAATTGATTCAAACCGCAGTTCAAATTTCATCCTATAGCTTATCGAAACCGGTGACTCAGGTCACATGGCTATTTGATGATTGTCATAGTTTTTGAAGCTTAATTTCCAAAACCTTTGAAGTAAAATCAGGGGCATGGAAAAACTGGTAATGAAATTCAATGAAATTCATATTGCGGACACTCCAATTGTCGGTGGCAAGAATTCATCTTTAGGTGAGATGTTCACATCCCTGGCCCCAAAAGGTATTAAAGTGCCGGATGGATTCGCCATTACGGCCAATGCATTTTGGCATTTCCTGGATAGCAACCATTTGAGGGAGCCGCTACAGGAATTAATGAAGGGGCTCGACAGGGTAAGTTTTTCCAATCTTAATACAACCGGAGAGAAGGCCCGCCAATTGATATTGGAAGGGATTATGCCTGCGGATTTATCTGCCGCAATTATTTCAGCCTATAAAGATTTGTGTGGAAAGGAATATGAGGAAGTGGCCGTTCGTAGTAGCGCCACAGCGGAAGATCTGCCTCAGGCAAGTTTCGCGGGCCAGCATGAATCCTATCTCAATATCAAAGGCGAAAAGGCCCTTCTAATATCGGTACAAAAATGTTTCGCATCGCTATATACTAACAGAGCCATCAAATATCGTGAGGACAATGGTTTTGACCATGGCAAGATTGCACTCTCCGTAGGCATACAGAAAATGGTTCGATCAGATAAAAGCTGTTCCGGTATAGGCTTTACCCTGGAACCCGAATCTGGATTCAGGGATATTGTTCACTTGTCAGGCACCTGGGGACTCGGTGAAAATATAGTGCAGGGAACAGTCACTCCCGACGAATTTTTTGTGTTTAAGACCACACTCCTTCAGGGAAAGAAAGCGATCATCCAAAAGAAATTGGGCAGCAAGGAAAAAACAATGATTTATGCCCCCAGCGGCAGCAGCGAATCCATAGTCAACATCCAAACCGCTCCTGAAAAAAGAGAGCAATTTGTTTTGGAAGATGAGGAAATCACAAAGCTGGCACATTGGGCAATTTTTATTGAACAACATTACCAGAAACCCATGGATATTGAATGGGCTAAAGATGGGATCAGTGGCGAATTGTTTATAATCCAGGCCAGGCCCGAAACCGTACAAGCACAAAAAAATCCCTATCATGTCAATGAATATCGTTTGCTCAAACGTGGGGAATCTCTAGCCAGTGGTGAAGCAATCGGTTCTAAAATAGCCTGTGGAATTGCCCGCATCCTTCAATCACCCAAAGAGTCGGAGAAATTAAAGGCCGGAGAAATCATTGTTACTGACCTGACGAGTCCCGATTGGGACCCGATCCTGAAAAAAGCAACTGCCATCATTACCAATAAAGGCGGAAGGACCAGCCATGCATCCATTGTAGCCAGAGAATTGGGCGTGCCCGCAGTAGTAGGTACAGGGGATGCGACCAGCAAAATTAAAGACGGTGAATGGATTACGGTTTCCTGCAGCGAGGGTAGAACAGGTTTTGTATATCGGGGGAAATTAGAATATGCGGAAACCGAAATTGACTTCAGCAGTATCAAGATGCCCGAATCCACGAGCCCGATGATGATCGTGGGTGATCCTGAGAAAGCTTTCAAGCTCTCATTCTATCCCAACGAAGGTGTGGGACTGATGCGAATTGAATTCATCATCACCCATTTTGTGCAGGTGCATCCCATGGCCCTGGTAAAATTCGGGGAACTGAAAGATGAGACGGTAAGGCAAAAGATTGAAGAGCTTACGCATCATTATCCCGACAAGAAAGAATATTTCGTTGATAAACTGGCGCAGGGGATTGCCACCATCGCCGCGGCTTTCTATCCTAAAGATGTGATCGTGAGAATGAGCGATTTTAAGACCAATGAGTACGCAAACCTGATTGGCGGCAAGGATTTTGAGCCAAAAGAAGAAAACCCGATGATCGGATTTCGGGGAGCTTCCAGATATTACAATGACCTATATAAACCTGGATTCGAACTGGAATGCAAGGCTATCCGGTTGGTGAGGGGAGCAATGGGATTGACCAATGTAAAAGTGATGATACCATTCTGCAGGACGGTAGAAGAAGGCAGGAAAGTGATCGCAGTGATGGAAGAATTTGGATTGGATCGCCAGAAAGATGATTCACTTGAAATCTATGTCATGGCCGAAATCCCCAGCAACGTATTGCAGGCCGAGGATTTTGCTGAGATATTCGACGGATTTTCGATTGGCTCCAATGACCTGACTCAACTAACCCTGGGTATTGATCGTGACTCCGCCTTGGTTGCCAATTTGTTCAGCGAGCAAAACAAGGCAGCCAAAATGATGATCTCTATGGTGATCGGAAAAGCAAAAATGACTGGCACAAGGATCGGCTTATGTGGACAGGCACCGAGCGATTTCCCGGAATTTGCCCAATTCCTGGTAAAGGAAGGTATAGACAGCATTTCTTTCAGTCCGGATGCCCTGCTTAAAGGAATTGAAAATATAAATCAGGCAGAATTGAAATTACAAGTACAGGCCAAAGCGGGTTCCGGTTCCAATATTCATTCACGGGTGGGTGGAAACTGAAGCACAAATTCCGGCTTACTCAAATCAATGAACCCAGCGGAGTTCCGATTCATGCCATTATGCCTTTCGCAGCGTTGTGAATATTATTCTGCATAGTATTTTAATATTGCGGGAAGATTCAGCTGGATCCCAGCATAGGGACTGCGTTCCTGCCCTCACAAAACAAGAGGTCGATGATGCTCAGATTGGGGAAAAAGCCCTGTTTCTCTTCAAAAACCTGGCGGTATCTGGGACATTTTCCCGAAAATTCCAAATAGTTTTTAGGTAATACCATGTCCCGCCAATCTACCGTATCTTGTTGCAAACTGCCAGTCGGCTGGTAGTCTTCAGTGAAACCCAAATCGACAGGCCTGCCGAGTTTATCAAGGGTCCAGTTTAGGACCTCGAGGTTCCAGTCCCACAGAAACACAAAATTCCGGCAGTAAAATTTCTCCATTTCTTCCCTGTAGAATTCAAACCAGGGTGACCTGTTGTAAGCCGAGAAAATGGTTCTCCAGTGAATATGTTGCCATCTGGTTCTGTTTGAAATTTTCACATCTCTTACTATTGCGCTGCTATTCCTTCCACCCTCAATGGGAACTGTCAGATTAACGAGACCGTTGGCAGTAGGAATGATACAACGATTCCTGAAACTCATTTTCTGAAAGAGTTCATATTGCTCAAACTTTACATGCGAAGCGTTGATTAAATTTTTATAAACGATAATGCTCGGTAAATATTGTAATTCAATTAGTAACGTCATTTAATTTGATTTAGTTACCCAATTGTTGAACTCTCGGATCATTGATGCATGAAACAAGCCAATTCAAAGTAAATTTTAATGCAATTAAATTTTAAATTACTTTATATAAACGACTGTAATCCAAAATACAACATCATAAAGTAATTACTACAAAATGGAGCATCTTACAAAACTAGATTTTGTCAAATTTACAGGCATTAAAGCTAATCTTTTTAGCAGCCGATTTTTGATGCTTTGAAGCGCTTTTTATCTACAATTTTTGAACAGTCTTTATATCGTTATCTTGCAGTCATCAAAATGATATGAATAAACTTCACGCTTACCCGCTCCTCCTATTCATTGTAATTGGATTAGTCAAATGCTCCCAACCCATGCAGCCGGAATGGGTGGGACTGGAGGACGTTGGGATATCCTCAATTGGAAGTTCTGAATCGGTTCTTTCGATGAAGATTGAGTGCTTCAATCCTAACCAGTTTCCCCTGGTCTTGAAATCTGCCAATCTGGATATTTCGCTGGACAATCATTACCTGGGGCATACAACTATCGACAGCCTGATCCGTATTCCGGCCCGGGATACATTTGCCATACCAGTCAAGGTGCAGCTCGATATGAAGAATATTGTAAATAATGCCCTGAGCCTGGCGTTACAGGATTCGGTGATTCTGAAATTGAATGGTGAAGTTAAGGCCGGCAGGACCGGCCTCCAGATCAGTCGGAAGGTTCATTATGAAGGGAAACAGCCATCGGGCCTCTTCCTAAAATAAAAAATAGCCGGAAGAACTTATCCGGCGGCGTTAAATCAATTGATATTTTAGTGCTTCTCGTGACCCCCTCCGTCCTCGGTTCTCTTGCAACAGGTGGGAAGTTTATTGTAGGAATCCTCGTTGGCCTTCACATCGTCTGCATCATATCCAACATTCGCAATGGCCGTTTTGACATTCTCGATATTGGTCCTGTCTGGAAGGTAGGTCACCGTTGTGACTTTTCTCTTATAGTCCACGTTGATTTTCGCAATTCCGTCCTCATGTCTCATATAATTTTCAATCCTTTGTTTGCATTCATCGCATTGAACTGTAGGAGTCTGGATCTTCACCGTAACCGGCTTCCTGGTTTGAGCCGAAGCCGTAACCATGATCCCTAATATTAGGGCAGAAACGAATGCAATCTTTTTCATAATGCTGGGTTTTAGTTCTTATAAATTTACTTCATTTACGCTCCAATCAGCCGGGCTTTTCCGCCAGTTTAACAAAGTTTTCTCCTGCTCCGGGTTCACGATACCCTTTTCTATAGCCAAAGGCACCAATGTATCATAATTGGTAAGAGATTTGAAAGGGATTCCCGCTTCCGCAAAAGCTTTGGTGGCCATTTCAAATCCATAATTAAAGATTGAAACCAGTCCTATTACCTCCAGTCCGGCACTTCTCAGCACGCCGCAAACCTGCAGACTGCTTTTACCAGTTGATATCAGGTCTTCTATTACCACAACTTTCCTGTCGGGTTCAAAATAGCCCTCTATCTGGTTTTCCAGGCCATGTTCCTTGGGCTTGGGACGCACATAGATATATGGTAATTTCAACTGATCGGCCGCCATCGCGCCCCAGGCAATTCCTGCCGTGGCAACTCCGGCAAGCATATCCGCATCGGGGAAGTTTTCAAAAATTGTATTGCACAGTTCCGACTTCACGAAATCCCTGGTATAAGGGAAGGAGAGCGTTTTGCGATTGTCACAATAAATCGGGCTCTTCCATCCGGAGGCCCAGGTAAAGGGCTGTTGCGGATTCAGCCTGATAGCATTAATTTGTAATAGCTTTTCCGCTACCGCTTTTTCGTTCGTCATATTGCAAAATTAATAAAAGGAAGGTGATGAATGGATAAGATTTGGGATATTTGAAAGAAGGCAGGAATTCAACCCGTGAGCCGGATAAAATTTTTGACTATTCTTGCCCGGTCGAGCAACTTCAGACTTCCATCCTGGAATAACCAAGTGCAATTTCAAATCTCAGGACATGTATATAAAGATCTATTTCGGGAACAAGCCTGTCTTTTTGTGCGATGAGATCGATACGATTATTCATGAATTTCTACATCATCCCGATACTGTCTTTATTGATGAAATATCGGGTCCCGCTATCAAATCCCTGCTGCACGAAATAGTAAAATCCGATTTTCATGCCGGCATTATCTGGAATAAGGACCTGAAGGACCTGAAGAAATCTTTCTGGAAACATTTCACCGTTATTCAGGCTGCAGGGGGCTTGGTTGAAAATGAAAAAAGCGAAGTCCTGATGATCTTCAGAAGGGGAAAATGGGATTTGCCCAAAGGAAAGCTTGAGAAGGGGGAAAAACTGGAAACCTGCGCTATCAGGGAAGTAGAAGAAGAAACCGGATTAACCGGGCTGCAGATCCTAGAACCATTGCCCACTACCTTTCATACCTATGAGGAATTCGGAAAACATATCCTCAAAGAATCCTATTGGTTCAGGATGCGGACCCATGCCGCACAAGAAATGAAACCCCAGACCGAAGAAGATATTCATGAGGTGCAGTGGGTGAGACCGGATGAATTGAAAGAAAAGCTCGCCAATAGTTTCCCCTCGATTGTTGACCTTATTCAATCGGCCGGCGTCGCAACTTAAGCCATTGGTCTCTTTTCCAGGATCGCCACAGTGAGCCTGCTGATGCAGATTAGTTTTTCTTCCGCATCGTATATCCTGATCTCCCAAACATGGGAAGCCTTACCCAAATGAACAGGCTTACAAATGCCCGTGACCAATCCTTCTCTGGCACTGCGGACATGATTAGCATTTATCTCCATGCCGACGCAGATAAAGCGGCTGTTGTCAATGACCATGAAAGAAGCGATGCTACCCAGCGTTTCAGCCAGAGTAACGGAAGCGCCTCCATGTAAGAGGCCATAGGGCTGTCTGGTGCGATGATCCACGGGCATGGTGGCTTTGATGTAGTTGTCGCCAATTTCTGTGAAGCGGATACCGATAAATCCATTCAAAGTATCCTTCCCCATTTGATTGAGTTCTTCCAGACTGAGTTGATGGGGAAACATGTAGCTGAATTATAGATTATGAACAGGATGTTTTTTCAAATGCCTCACCACAGGCTCGGGCAGGAAGGGTGAAGCGTCTCCTCCATTTCGGATCACATCCCGAACCAGGGTCGAGGCGACAGAGGTGTATTGAGGCAGGCAGGTCAGGAATACCGTTTCGATATTATGGTCCAGACTGCGGTTCATATCGGCTATCGCTTTCTCGTATTCGAAATCATTCACATACCTTATGCCGCGCAGGATAAATTTCGCGTTTACCTTCTTACAACATTCGACCGTCAATCCCTCATAAATCAGGGCTTCTACCCTTGGTTCGCCCTTAAATATTTCACGGATCCATTTCAATCTTTGCTCTTCGCTGAACATGGATGCTTTGCCTGCATTCCTGCCTATTCCAATCACAAGCTTGTCGAATAATGGTAGTGAGCGGTGGATTATGTCCAGGTGCCCGATCGTTATCGGATCAAAAGTTCCCGGGAAAAGACAAATGCGCTGCATGGTTTGACTTGTATTAGCATGAAATAATCGGGTGGTTAAGAAAGTATGCAAACTAATGTAAAATTCCTCATGAGAAACTTATCCAACTTTCAGATCGGCACGAGGATATCTAAAATATTCCGATCAATTATTCATCTCTCTGCCGCCTGCCAGCAGGTACAATACCGCCATCCTTGTTGCCACTCCGTTTTCGACCTGCTGCAGGATGATGGATTGTTTGGAGTCAGCCACATCGCTGTCCAACTCAACGCCCCTGTTGATGGGTCCCGGATGCATGATCAATATTTCCTTGCCCAGTGAGTCCAGCAATTTCCTGCTGATACCGTATGCAAGGTTGTATTCCCTCAGGGAGGAAAACAATACCTGATTTTGCCGCTCCAGTTGTATCCTCAATACGTTTGCTACATCGCACCATTCCAATGCCTTCTTTATTTTGTATTCAACGCGGATATCAAAAGCTTCCTGCATGTATTTGGGAATGAGGGTTGGCGGCCCGGCCACCATGATTTCGGCTCCCATTTTTTTGAGGAGATAGATATTGCTTAGGGCCACGCGGGAATGCATGATATCGCCAACTATGGCCACTTTCAACCCTTCCAGTCTACCCATTTTCTCCCTCATGGAAAAGGCATCCAGGAGGGCTTGTGTGGGATGTTCATTGATGCCGTCGCCCGCATTTACAATGGAAGCGGGAATATGTTTTGCAAGAAAATAAGGAGCTCCGCTCGCGCTGTGACGCAATACCACCATATCCACTTTCATGCTCAGGATATTATTGACTGTATCGAGCAGGGTTTCTCCTTTTGACACAGAGGACCCGCTGCTGGTGAAATTGATGGTATCCGCACTCAGCCTTTTTTCGGCCAGTTCAAAAGAGATCCTGGTACGGGTGGAACTTTCGAAAAACAAATTCACAATGGTAACATCCCTCAGGGTTGGAACCTTCTTGATGGGACGCTGTAAGACTTCCTTGAATTGCGTTGCTGTGTCTAAAATGAGTTGAATATCCCTGGGGTGGAGTTCTCTAATGCCCAACAGATGTTTTGTACTGAGTTGCATTAGGAGGCGAAATTATAGTTTAAATCTTCAATATCCAAAACTGAAAAATTCTCAGAACTTAATTCGACTGAGCTTCAATCCCCTATTCGTCATGTTTCAATTCCCCAGCCTTTTTTGCGTACCGGAAAAATCCTTTCCTTCGCCAATTGGGCAATGGTCAATACAATATCACTTCTTCCTTGTCCCATTCCACTTTCACTTTTTGGGAATTGATGGAATCTATAGCTTTACCGCAATAGTCCGGCTGTATGGGGAATTCGCGGCTGAATCTTCTGTCGATCAGAACACAGAGCTCTACTCTGGCCGGCCTTCCAAAATCCAATAGCGCATCCAGAGCAGCCCTGGTAGTCCTTCCAGTATAAAGTACATCGTCGATTAAGACCACGTTTTTTTTATCTATGGAAAAAGGTATGTCAGTCTCATTGGCGTTGTGCAATTCATTCCTCACATCATCCCGGTAGAATGTAATATCCAATTTCCCATATTTGATGGCTTTAGGATCCACCAGCCGGCTCATTTCAGCAATGATCCTGTCTGAAAAATGGATTCCCCTGGGCTGAATGCCAATAAATACGGCTTGGTCCAGGCCCGGGTCATGGTTTTCCAGGAGTTGACGCGCAAGGCGTTTTATGGTGATTTCCAACTGGGCTTCCGATAATATCGTTTTCAAAAAAAGAATTTTCATAAAAATAGCATCATTTCCTGAATCCGGCAGGATCAGGAGATAAATGGCAAAATTCATCGGCAATCCCTTTGAATAGGGACTTAAACCAAGTGAGGCTCGGTTATTCGGACAATGGAGAGCTCATTTTTCTGCCATGAATGGATAACGGTAATCAGTAGGCGGATTAAAGGTTTCTTTTATCGTCCTGGCACTCAGCCAGCGGTACAGGTTAATGATACTCCCTGCTTTGTCGTTTGTCCCCGATGCCCTGGCACCTCCAAAAGGCTGTTGGCCGACCACCGCGCCAGTGGGCTTGTCGTTGATATAAAAATTCCCGGCAGCGTGGCGCAAGGCATCTGTTGCCAGTTCTATCGCCGATCTGTCTGTGGCAATAATGGATCCGGTAAGGGCATAGGGAGATGTTTTGTTTACCAGCTCCAATGTTTTTTCGAAACTATTGGCTGGGTAGATAAAAACAGTCAGCACGGGCCCGAATATTTCTTCACACATGGTGATGTAGTCTGGTGATTTCGCTTCGATCACAGTGGGTTCGATGAAATATCCCTCATTCTTGTTGCATTTGCCTCCAACCCAAATTTCGGCTTTGGGATCTTTCCTGGCTTTGTCAATATAGGACTTGATCTTGTCAAAGCTCTTTTCATCAATCACGGCATTGATAAAATTATTGAAATGCTCTACGGTGCCCATTTTGAAACTCTTCACCCCTGCTACCAATTTCTTTCTGAATTCATCGGCCAGGTTGGAAGGGATATAAGCCCGGGATGCAGCGGAACATTTTTGTCCTTGATATTCGAAAGCTCCCCTGAGCAATGCCGTTACCAGCACATCAGGGTCCGCACTCTTGTGGGCCAGTACAAAATCCTTACCGCCTGTTTCCCCTACAATCCTTGGGTAAGACCGGTAGCGCGCTACATTTTCGCCGATGGTTTTCCACATCTGGTTGAATACTCCGGTGGAACCGGTGAAATGCACGCCTGCAAATTCAGGATGGGAAAAAACTTGTTTCCCCAGGGTGGGTCCATCTACATATAGCAGGTTGATCACACCGTCAGGAAGTCCTGCTTCTTTCAGGATCCTCATAAACATCTGCGCGGCAAAAATCTGAGTATGGGCCGGTTTCCAGATCACCACATTTCCACAGAGCGCGGCGGAGGTTGGCAGATTACCACCGATTGCCGTAAAATTAAAAGGCGTGATAGCCAGCACGAATCCCTCCAAAGGCCTCCATTCCATACGGTTATGAATACCTGCAGAACTGATGGGCTGTTGTTTATATATCTCATTGAGAAAATGCACATTGAACCTCAGGAAATCGATCAACTCGCAGGCACTGTCAATCTCCGCCTGGTAAACATTCTTGCTTTGCCCTAGCATGGTTGTACCGTTCATATAAGCACGGTACTTGCCCGATATCAGGTCGGCAGCCTTGAGGAATATATTAGCCCTGTTCTCCCAGGATAGAGCGCCCCAGTCTTCCCTTGCTTTCAATGCCGCTTCTATCGCCTGCTTCACATGTCGCTCATCCCCCTCATGGTAATACCCCAACAGGTGTGAAATTTCATGCGGAGGCCGCAATGCCTGTTTCTTACCGGTACGAACTTCTTTTCCGCCGATATACATGGGTATGTCAATTTCTTCCAGCTTCAATGCTTCCAAAACCTTCTTAAGTGTTTCTCTGGCTTTGGAACCTGACTCATAATTCAGCACAGGTTCGTTTATGGGCATGGGATAATCGAAATAGCCTAGACTCATATCCTGGATTTAAATGTTGAATGCGATAAATTAAAATCTTCCACTCATTGTCAGCGCAAAGTTCGTCAGTTCCGATCATTTTCCCTTCGAAATTCCCGGAGAGGTTGAATCTATGATTTCAATTTGAATATTTGTTTCATTTCTCTTATTCCGAAACACATTTCAATCCCACGATTGAAAGGACCAGGGTGCACAGGAAGAATATCCTCCAAAAATGATAAGGTTCTTTGAAATAAATAATTCCGAGCATTACGGTTCCTGCTGCTCCAATGCCGGTCCAGACAGCATAAGCCGTGCCCACAGGAATCTGTTGAATGGATTTGTTGAGCAGGATAATGCTTAACACATAAAAGATTACAAATGCGATGGTCCATCTGAGGTTTGTGAAATTCCCCGTCAATTTCAGACAGCCTGCGAATGCGATTTCACAGATACCGGCCAATATGAGGTATATCCAGGCCATGGCAGTTGATATTTAAGATTGGCGGTTCGAGATTGCAGGTTAAAGATTACAGTCTTATCATTTATGGTTCTCAACAGTTCCTTCTTTTTCCATCATGAGGAAGGCCTTGATGAAACCATCCAGCTCACCATCCATTACTGGCTGCACATTTCCCACTTCGTAATCGGTCCTGTGATCCTTGATCATCTTGTAGGGATGAAATACATAGGACCTGATCTGTGAGCCCCATTCAATTTTTTTCTTGGAAGCGTTGGATGCATTCTTTATAGCTTCCCGTTTACGCAATTCTTCTTCATACAAGCGGCTTTTCAGCATCTTCAATGCTTTTTCCCGGTTCTCACCCTGAGTCCTGGCCTGTTGGCATTCAACAATGATTCCGGAGGGAATATGTTTCAACCTCACGGCCGTTTCGACCTTATTTACATTCTGCCCACCCTTGCCGCCACTGCGATAAAATTCCCATTCCAGGTCGGCTGGGCTAACTTCAATTTCAATGGAATCATCCACGAGGGGATATACATAGATGGAAGCGAAAGAAGTATGCCTTCTGGCATTGCTGTCGAATGGAGAGATCCGTACCAGCCGGTGAACGCCGCTTTCTCCTTTCAGGAATCCATAGGCGAAAGGACCATCGAATTGCAAGGTGGCCGATTTGATGCCGGCTCCCTCTCCTTCCTGCCAATCAAGTTCGGTCACAGACCAACCCTGCTTATCGCCATACATGCGGTACATGCGTGCGAGCATTTCAGCCCAGTCCTGGCTTTCGGTCCCTCCCGCCCCACTGTTGATTTGCATCAGGGCGGGCAATTCGTCTTCTGGTTGATTCAGCGTGCTCTTGAACTCAGCTTCTTCAATGAGCCGGATGGCTTCATCGTAGGCAGATTTCACTTCCTCTTCAGATCCCTCTCCTGCCTTCCAGAAATCGAATAATACGGCAAAATCCTCCACGGCCTCATGAACCCCTTCATACATTTTAACCCAATATTCATTCAGTTTAATGTCTTTCAGGATTTGTGTGGCGCGGGCATTATCGTCCCAGAACCCCGGACTCAGGGTCAGTTGTTTGTCATTTGCGATCTTGTCGCGGCGGTTGGCAACGTCAAAGAAACCTCCCCAGGACCTGGACACGATCCCTCATAGCTTTCAAATATTCTTGTGTCATAGTGGGTGCAAAAATAAGGGAATCAAAGAATATCTGATATGCTGGCATAACCAGGCTCAGTGCCAAAGGAAGGCACAGGATTCCGAACGATCCCAAATTTATCCAGGCTCATTCTCAATTGAAAATGCTTCACTGGACGTCTGATTTCTAACCGATTTGAGGTAATTATTCCTTAAGAAATTGATAAATTTCATGAGTTCCGAACTATTTCAGCCTATGCGCGTGTTATCATTGCAACAAGACTTCAAGAGCCCAACATATAAGGCTTAACTTAAAATGATCTAAGTCATGAAAAAAATTATGCTCTGGCTGATGGTCCCTGCGGTTGTAATAATAGCAGGTCCACTATCGGCCCAGGATTCGAAAAAAGTCAGGGATTCCATTCGGCAGGAAACGATTAAGAATCTGGTGGATTCTCGTGTTTTTGATTTTATTGCGCAATCAGCCACACCAATGAGCGGGCGAATCAGGTACCTGAATACTGACTATTCTTTAGAATTGCGTAAAGATTCCATGACAGCGGACCTGCCCTATTTCGGGCGCGCCTATGCTGCACCCATTAACCCCACGGAAGGTGGGATAAGGTTCAATTCCGGCAAGTTCCAATACGAAATCAAGAATGCAAGAAATGGTGGATGGAATATCAGGATCAGACCCAAAGATGTTTCCGATATTCAAGTTCTGAACTTGCAGGTTTCAGCAAATGGTTATGCTACCCTGCAGGTTACCAGTACGAGCCGGCAGGCAATTTCATTCAATGGATATATCAGGGAGAGAAATCAAAGAAGGAAATAGGCTAACAATATTGAATTGGTCCCGTACGGGTGCCATCCTTGAGAATCAAATTCCAGCATTCTAGATTTTGCCATTGACTCGAAGAATCTGTATGGGAGGAGGTTGGTCTTTTGAATTCATTCAGGGGAGAATTTCTGTGGTAATGTTTGGGGAATTTCTCATTTTTATTTATCTGGTAAGGATTACCCATTTAGGCCGCACTGGCCATATAGCGGTAGGGTGGCTTCGTCATATACTGCTCTATGAGCTGGTGCCAGAGGCTTCTTAAAGAATTTCTTGCGTTAAACCGAAAAAAGAATTCATCCAGGTAGCCATTGACAAACCGTTCGGAACAGTGATGATGAATGCCTCTCATCCATCCTCTCAAATTCATCACCACCACAATCATCCCCGGAAATCTTCTTCCTCGTCTGGGTGGACTTAGGCTGATTTCAAATTCCTGCTCCCCAAACTGCTTTTCCCTGCCTGAGAATGGGAATATTCCCATGTTTTCCAGTTCTATTTCCCAATCAATAACGGGTTTAAGACGGGACTTTCGGACTTTCCTGCCTCCCCGGCCCTTGTAATTTTTGGTACAATCACACTTTCTACGCCGGTAGCCTTTTTTCCACTTCAGATCGAAGAGATATTGTTTGCAATCGTCCTCATTTTTGAAGCACCTGTTAAACTGCTGCACTGATATTCCCTTAAACATACCCAACTATTTAGCCCCAAATTAAAATAGTTTAGTAATTGCAAAACCCCTGGTTTTTGCTTTGAGGCCTAAATGGGTAATCCTGTATCTTTAGTTGTCAAACCCGCTGCCATGCCATCATCTATCTTAAAAGCGACTGCCAAACTGCTTGGATCCATGATTCTGGCCTTTACCGTAACCGCCGCCTTAGCCCAAACCATCACCAGCGACGAAATCAAAGCGCAATTATTGAGGGATTGGGAAAGAGCAAAAACCTATACACTGGATTACCTCAATACCATGCCTGCCGACAAATATTCTTTTAAACCAACGGACAGCATTCGAAGCTTTGCACAACAAATGTTGCACCTCGCACATGGAAATATCTTCCTGGTCATGAATGGCACAGGTCAAAAACCTATCATGCTTGACAGGAACCTGGAACAAACCCCTTCCGCTCAGACCATGGATTCGGTCCTCTATTTTGTAAGAGCAAGCTATGATTTCGTAATTGAGGGCATTGAAAGACTGGACGCGAATAAATTGGGCGAAAAAGTGCGCAGAAGTTCGGGTAACCGTGATGAGACCCGTTATGCCTGGATCCTCAAAGCCTTTGAACACCAAACGCATCACCGGGGGCAGACTACTATTTATATCCGGCTGGCTGGATTGAGACCGCCCAATGAACAATTATTCTGAAACTGGTTCGGTGGCACATTGTGCCAAAATAAAAACAAACCCCGCATCTAACGGGGCTTGCGTTTTTCTGGGAAAAAGTTGTTTAAAATATTTCTAAATCCCAAGGGCTACTATGAACGACCCGGGTATTTGTGCAACTTCCCGTGGTGATGGTGCCGCCCATGCATATGTCCCTTTTTCCCTTTGTGCATGCGACGCCATTCCCTGCGATCTCTTTTCGAATTTTTTTTGCGATCGAATGTATCGGGCCTGCCTTTTCTGAAATCGCCGTCTTTACGCAATTCTTTGGGAGGATATCGATCTGATTTATTGAAATCTCTGTTCTGCGCTTGTGCAGTCGTAGCCAGGAAAATGGCAGCTACGGCAACGAACATGGTTAAAATCTTCTTCATGATTGTAAATTTTAAATAGCATAATAATGAAACTCTGGAATAAGATATAAAGCGTGGAGAGAAGTTTAAGAATTAAAAGTTATACCTCTGTTAAAGCAACCACCCCACTAAATGCCCAGGATTGGGCCAGACGAATATGCTTCCATTCATAAACCCTGAAGAACCCAATAAGATTTCCCATTATTCTCCAAATCTGGTATAGTTTTGCTGGCTCATATTATATGCGGCATAAAAACAGACTCATTTTAATTTTTGTTTTGGGGCTATTGTCAGCCATCGGGCCTTTTTCCATTGACATGTATCTGCCGGCCTTTCCTGAAATTGCCTCCCATTTGAATTCCACGGTGGCTCATGTATCCCTGTCTTTGTCCAGTTTCTTCATTGGAATTTCCGCGGGACAATTTCTCTACGGCCCACTCCTGGATCGTTATGGACGCAAAAAGCCTTTGTATGTGGGGCTTTTCATTTATTTGATAGCATCTGTAGGATGCGCATTCGCAAGCTCAGTGAATGGACTCATAGCCCTGCGTTTGGTGCAGGCATTAGGAGCCTGCGTTGGCATGGTGGCCTCAAGAGCGATGGTGAGAGACCTCTTTCATGTGAATGAAAATGCGAAAATCTTTTCCCTGCTCATGCTAGTGGTGGGGGTGTCTCCTATACTTGCACCTACCCTTGGGGGTTATACTACGGCGGCATTCGGTTGGCAATCCGTTTTCCTGGTTCTGGCATTCCTGGGAGTCCTCATAATCTTGGCTGTGTATTTTTTTCTACCTGCTGGCAGGCCTGCGGATCGAAATTATTCACTGAAGCCAGGTCTTATCATTCGAAGTTTTATGAGAGTGTTCAGGGAACCGCAGTTCTATACATACGCATTTGCAGGTGCCATAGCTTCTTCCGGCCTCTACGCATATATTGCAGGATCGCCTTTTGTGTTCATGAAACTTTTCGGAGTAAGCGAAAAACAATACGGCTGGATTTTTGCCACGATTGCAATGGGATTGATCGGCTCCAGTCAACTGAACAGCATATTGCTGCGAATTTACAGGAGTGAACAGATCATCAGGGTCGCCCTGCTCTGCCAGGCAGCAACCGGTTTATTGCTTTTCGTTGGATCGATCCTGGGATGGTGGGAATTGTTCAGCACCATTTTCCTCATATTCATTTTCCTCTGTTGCCAGGGATTTGTTTTCCCGAATTCTTCGGCATTATCTCTCGCACCGTTCTCCGCCAGCGCGGGTACGGCATCGGCACTCCTGGGCGGAATTCAAATGAGCATTGGCGCATTCTCGGCAGCACTGGTGGCTTTTCTGAGTGACCATAGCGCTAAACCCATGACAGGCGTGATGGCCTTCTGCGCCCTGACCAGTTTCCTGATCCTGATAGTGGGAACAAGGATCATCCGCTACAGAACTACCATTTTGGATGTAGAAGAACAGAGCGCCGAAATGATAATCTCGTCCTAAATCCGCAGGATACGGAATAACGAAGCAAATTCCGTCTTGCCTTCAGGCATTATTTTTCAATAGTAAACTTGTTGCCCTCCGTAATCCCTTTCCACTGATCCGTCCTGAATGGAACCGCCGGGAGACCGTCTTTGTTGAAAAGGTTGGCTTCGCCTGCATCGTCTGCCCAGGCAAAACGCACTGCCACAGGATCGCGCACCTCATTACAGGAAACAATCACATGGTCACCTTCAACTCGTGCCATAGCATAGTGGAAATCCCCACCGGCAGCGGCTATTTCAAAACCCCTGAGGTAGCCGTATTTGTCCCTCGCCTCAAGACCCTTTCCTACATGGACAAACGAAATAATGGCCTGGTTCCCTTCCACCTTCATGGACTGGAATAAAGGTCCGCTGGATTCCATTTCAATTCCATAAATATTGTCTAATGCAATCACGGAGAGCCGCCAACCTACATCCTGCTTGTTTCTGGGATGAATGTCATTGGATTCTCCTATGTCGGTGGTAACACTCATGCCTGTATTCGGAAGAGAGAGGGTCATCGTTTGAGCCTCGCGCAATTCTGCCCAGGTACTCCCATTCTTACTGTTACCATTAGCCGAATTGAAACTGGCGAGTTGCACAAAATAAAATGGGAAATCCCTCCCCCAGTGTTGCCTCCAGTCGGTGATCATCAATGGGAAAGCCTTCCGGTATTCGTATGCGCGGTCCGCATTGGCTTCCCCCTGGTACCAAATGGCGCCCTCGATGGCAAAAGGTATCAGCGGATTTATCATGGTATTGAAAAGCAGCGTGGGAAAACTGTTTGGGCCAATTGAATTGGCTCCGGCATAAATGGCTTCCACCTGAAATGCCCATTCACCTGCAAGTGAAAGAACCTCTGTTCCAATCCTGAGCCTGAGATCGGAGCTGTCTCCATAAATTCCTCCGCCACCACCGGTATCTTCCACCCTTACAGCTATCAAATTATTCCCTGCTTTCAGTACTCCGGCAGGTACCAAATATTTTCGCTGCGCATTGTACACATTCGTGGCCCCCACCCTCACACCATTCACATATGTGATATCATTATCGTCAATCATTGCCAGGTCCAACTCGGCTGCTTTGCCGGCATTTTCATTTGTGATATTCAGAGTCTTCCTAAACCATACCACGCCGTCCAATGCACCCAACTGCTGGTAATCCCACAACTGCGGCAGCCTCATAGTCGGCCAGCGGGAATCGTCAGTAGCCGCTTCTTTCCAGCCCGCCTTTTCAGCCGCCGAAGGCAAGTGACCCTGCAAGGATTCAATTTGCTTTACAGTAGATTGCTTGCGTATCTCTGCCAATGAATCCAGGTTCAACTGGGGCATAGTCGCTATCATGGACTTGAAATCATTGCTACTCTCAAAAGCCCCGCGACTGGTCCAGGTTTCCGAATGTGTCCCTCCCCACGAACTGTTAATAAGTCCGATTGGAATCTTTAGTCTATTGTATAATTCCCTGGCAAAGAAATAGCCCACAGCCGTGAATTCACCTACAGTGGCGGGACTACAAACCGCCCATTCTCCATCCACCAGATCCTCTTTCGGTATGGTACTGATCCCTCTGCCTACCCTGATCTCCCGAATGGTGGGGTAATCCGCCGCAGCGATTTCTTTAGCCGCATTGTTGACTCCTGATACAGGAAATTCCATGTTTGACTGACCAGAGCAGATCCACACTTCGCCTACTAATACATTATTGACAGTAAGCATTTTCTTCCCCTTGACAAGAAGCTGATAAGGCCCCCCGGCTTCCTCAGGATCTAATTTCAACATCCATTTACCATTTCTATCGGCTTTGGAACTTTTGGACTGATGGTTGAATTGAACTGTAATTTTTTCACCAGCACCAGCCCATCCCCAGACAGGTATATCCTGTTTACGTTGGAGCACCATATTATCGCCGAAGATCTTTGGCAGTCGTGGTTGCGCAATAGAAAATAGACAAGTAAATAGCAGGATTGGAAGAAGAAGATTTTTCATATGCAAGTTGTATGAGATTTTGAAGATACAGGATTTTGACCGCGCCGGCAGGGAGAACTACTAAAAAATAGCCCCGGAATTCAGCTTCCTTTTCCATTTTATATTCAGAGGACCCTGATTATGAAATCCCGAATATGCAAGCCATATTCAAACCAGGACCGGTTGCCTTATCCGGAACTCGCCCGGCACAAAGTGCTCTTCATTTTATTTTGATCTTACAAAAAATCGTTTTAATCTTGAGGACTGATTTTAACCCACTACACATGAAAATCTTCAACTATTTTTTCTGTTTCGTATTTGTTTTGTTTGCCGCTCTGCAATACAACGATCCCGACCCTTATGTGTGGATACCCATCTATATGTATGCCGCAGTATTGTGCTGGCTTGCAGCCAGGCAAAAATTTTATCCAAGAGCCTACCTGCTGGGAATTGGAGTTTACTTCATTTATGCACTTTATAAATTCTTCGACCAGAACGGTGCCTGGGATTGGATGACCATCCATCATGGAGAGAATATTGCCGAAACCATGAAGGCTGAAAAACCCTGGGTGGAAGAGACCAGGGAATTCTTCGGGCTCGTAATATTGATAGGAGTCCTGCTGATTGATTTCTTTTATGCAAGAAAAAAGTTAAGGACCCGCAAGTCCTGAAGACGGAATATTTGCCATGATCTGACAGATATACCCACCAAACCAAATGCCATCCGCCGGAAAGCACTGGTGATTTGATATAACTTTCATCCTCTTGCTTTCACGCGACATTCAACACTTAGGCTGGCCCATGATGCTTCTGCATCTTCATGAAAATCTGATGAAGGAATTCCTAATATTTCCCTTCAGGGCTTCCCGGTTTATTTAGCTACAAACTGAAGAGACCCTAATCCAACCTGGGTTGACTCTTTTGGATCCTTTGGCTTGCTGACAATATACAAATCGTGCAACTTGCCATCAGTCACAGGAGTCAAACTGGTTTGGAGCATACTCATATTCACTTTTTTTGCGGAAGCATTTGAAGGTGGATTCATCACGAGCTCTCCGATTTTCTTCCCATCGGGTGCATCGAGTCTTAATTCAAATACAAATCCGAATTTGGGCGCTTCCTGGTAGCCCACCATCAGACTGGCTGCGCTGATGCCCTGCAAATCCACACGGTCGATACTAAACCATCCATCGCCTGCGGGTGTTATCATGAATCTCATTCCGTTGAAATCGATGCCCGAAAAACCTTTCATCCGTTTCACATCATTGAAATGCATCTTGCTGTTGCGAAGCGCAAAAGCGCCATTCCCGGTAAGCGGTTTAATATTAACGCCTCCCTTATCTGTGTAGCTGGCATTGATAAACAGAACTTCATTCTCCTTCGCTTTAGGAGAAGGGGCAACAGAGCCCTTTGAGGGCAGTGATTTCTTCAATCCTGTCTTTCCACCCAATGACATGATCCATTGCACTATCTGCCTGGCATCCGCGTCTGCCAGGTTGGGATGCGCCGCCATCGCAGTTTCACCCCAGACTCCGCCCCCTCCTTTCTTGATCTTATCAATGAGATAATTCGCGGCATTGGGATCTTTTTGATAGCGTTGAGCAACCTGAGTGAATGCGGGTCCAATGGATTTTTCTTCCACCTTGTGGCAGGTCTTGCAGTCGAGTGACAGCATTATGGTCTTTCCGCTCACGATGGTAACAGCCGTCTGATGGCCCATAGGAGTTCCTGCCCGGTCGCTTCCCTGAACATAATCGGCCGATACATAGAGGTTACTGGCATCTATAGCCGAACCATCTTCCCGATCGGTCACCTGCACGTCATATGCCACAGGCTTATTTGGGAAAAAGAAGGTTTGATTTCCATTTACATTTACGCTTACCGTAGGTTGGGTATTGCCCGCGTAAATATTTATCGCCTCCGTTTTGGTTTGGCCTCCCTTGTTGTCTTTAACATCAGCAACAATGGAATAATCACCTGCCTTATCGAATGTGAGATCCGTTTCTCCTGTCTGGGTTTGTAGAGAGGGACCGTTCCCGCTGGTCCATGCAAATTGCATCGGATCTTTTTCAGGATCGCTGGCATCCACTGATGCATGCACTTTGAGGGGCAGGGGACCGGAGATCTTGTCAACTTTTAGCTTACCCAGCCTGGGTGCCAAATTCCCTCCATTGTAATCAATCCTGGACAAGGCTGCATCGGGATTCTTGCTGAACCATCCGGTTCCATATTCCAGAATATATATCCTGCCATCAGGACCAAGTTCCATATCGATGGCAGAATTGAGTTTGGCGTGTTCCATGAAAGGCTCCATCCGGTCGTAATCGCCGTTTGGAAACATTGTAATGGCCTTCATCCAACCTCTCACCCAATCGTAGATGATCAATTTGCCGTTATAATAGTCAGGCAATCTCGTAGCCTCGGGATACATATCCGAATAATAAACCGGTCCCGCCATGGCGTTCCTTCCGCCCGTACCCACCTGCGGAAAATCTTTGGATTCTCCATAAGGATACCAGATAAATGCAGGTTGTGCGGGAGGTAAGAGTTTCAGACCCGTATTATTTCGGGATTCATTCACTGGTTTGGCAGGATCAAATGCAGGGCCCGAGGCACCCGTTCCATAATTGTATTCATGATAAGGATAATTGTCTCCGACAAATAATGGCCAGCCAAAATATCCCGCTTTCCGGGCCTGGTTCACTTCATCGTAGCCACGCGGTCCCCGGGTGTCGAGGCTGTCTGCATTGGCATCCGGCCCAACTTCACCCCAATACAGGAAACCTGTTTTCTGGTCCACCGTGATCCGGTAAGGATTTCGGTTACCCATTACATATATCTCGGGCCTTGTGCCCTTTTCACCTCGTGGAAATAAATTACCCCTTGGGATTTCGTAAGTACCGTCTTCCTTCACCCTGATGCGGTTGATCTTACCTCTCAGGTCATTGGAGTTTCCTGCCGAGCGCCTGGCATCATATTGTATATGGCCGGGACGGTCATCCAAAGGCGCGTATCCATGACTCACATAGAGCTGATTGGGTTCATCAAAAGGGGTGGAATTATCACCCGCGGAGAAATATAGCAGGCTGTCCGGTCCGAATGCGATGGACCCGCCGGTATGGCAGCAAATATTTCTCTGGGAATATACTTGAAGAATCACTTTTTCCGACTTGGGGTCGATACTGTCGTTTTCTAATTTGAAGCGCGACAAGCGGTTGACCGATGTATCAGCGGGGCTATAATAGATGTATACATAATGATTCCTTTCAAAATGTGGATCCTTGGCAAGTCCCAGAACACCTTCTTCAGCGTTTACGCCCGGAACATCTGTCTTAAAATAAACATTCAGAAAGCCTGCCTGCTTCACCTTTTTTGTATCGTTCTTGTACAGGAGCAATTCTCCTCTTCTCTGGGCAATGAGAACATCCAGGTTAGGAAGTATGGTCATTTCCGTGGGTTCAAAGAATTCACCCTCTGCTAAAACGACTTTCGTGAAGCGGGCCTCATCAGGAGGATATTGCGTTTTGGACTTCGAATAATCCAGAATCTTATTATCATCTATTGCGTATTTGATGCCGCCCAAAATATGTTTGAGAAAAAGCGGATCGCTGTAAGATTCTTCCGTGTGTCCCAATTCAGTATAAAAAGCGCGGCCGCCGTCGTATTGGTGAAACCATGCCATAGGGTGATGATCGCCGTTATTTCCTCCTTTGTAACTTTTTTCATCAATGCTGATAAGCAAATGCACATCCGGGTTCAATTTTTTAAAATTGTACCATTCATCCTTCCGGGTCCATTCGGCCGGCAAATGTTTGGTGGAGATATGATCCCGGTCATTAATGATGAGTTTGGCTTCCTGTTGGGCAGGATGGCTGTCAAATACCCCACCCACGAGGCGATTATACCAGCCCCAGTCATACAGTGCGTCCGTTGCTGCATGAATCCCCATGAAACCGCCGCCTGCCTCAATATAGCGCTGCAGCGCTATCTCCTGGTTTGTGTTGAACAAAGGACCGGTAGTGCTCAGGAAAATTAATGCCGAATACTTTTTCAGCGTATCATCCGTGAACATCGCAGCATCGGAAGTGGTATCAACGTCGAATCCATTTTCGGAACCCAGCTTCTGAATGGCAGCAACTCCTGCCGGGACAGAACTGTGATGGAATCCTGCAGTCTTGGTGAAAACCAACACTCGAGGCCTTCCGGATCTTTGATTGCAGGCGAATAAAATTAAAATGAAGAAAGAGGTGAGTACGAAGGCAAGTCTTTGTTTCATGTTGAATGTAATTATGACATTTTATAAACAGGGACTAAATGTAATTCATTTCCGCTTATTTGAAATACCATATAAAAAAATCATTAGAATTGCGATTATCCTGGATTGGAATCTGACCAGACTGCTGGTCAACTTCGGGATTAATTGCTTGCCATTCCCGTGCTAAACAGGGGCTGATTTAAAAAGCGTTACCTTTGTCAGGGTAAAATCCGGTATGCTGCAAAATCTCAATAAATTCTCAGTTCCTCATTATTCGGCAACGACTTTGTTACCGGTTAACTTTTATATACCAGGCTGAATCCGGCCAGCCCTGCGGTATTTTTCATATTCACAAGAATCACACAATATTTATCTCTATGGCTAAACATGATCCAAATCAATTATATGTTAGTTCAGAAGTAGGCAGACTAAGACGTCTGTTGGTACATAGTCCCGATAGCGGACTGGGCAAGGTAGTACCATCGAAGGCCCAGGACTGGCTATTTGAGGATATTGTGCACCTCGACACAATCCGAAGCAAGGAATATGACTATTATACCAAGATCCTGCTCTACTTTCTGGACCCCGATAAGATCAAGGGTAAACTGAAATCAATTGATGATGCCAGGTCTAACCGGGATTTCTACAAGCCCGACCATCCTGATTTCTTTCGAAGTGAAAAAGTGATCGAACTTCAGTGGTTACTCGCGGATATACTTTCCGATCGTGAGTTACTTGTGAAACTTGTCGCATCCGTTTGCGCCATCGAAAACTGTTCTTACGAAACACAGAAAGAATTACAGGAATTGAGTCCCTCGCAACTGGCCAATGTGTTCATAACCGGGAGTATGCCCGATAAGCGTATGATATTCCCACCGATCCCCAATTTCATCTTCACCAGAGACATCGGGATCGTGATCAAGGACTTCGTGCTCTTAAACAAACCCGCGAAAAAAGCCAGGACAAGGGAGGCCCTGTTGGTGAAATACATTTTTTTCAACCACCCTCTTTTCAACGGTTTCCAGGATCATATTATTGAGCTGGCAGATATGCACCAGCATTTTCTTTTACCCCGCGATGGAGACGAGAGAAAAATTACCCTGGAAGGTGGAGATGTGATGGTAGTGAGTCCGAATCATGTGCTCGTTGGCGTGAGCGAACGCACCACAATGGAAGCCGCGCACCAGGTGATCACAATCCTCTTCGAAAAAGGCATTGCCGATAAAGTGAGTATCGTTAAGATACCTAAGAAAAGAGATTACATGCATATTGATACGATATTCACGCAGGTCAAAAAAAACGTATGGGTGATGCTGGGAGCTTTTTCAAAAAAAACCGTCAAGCATGAAGACTCAGACCCGGTCCAGCGCATATTGGAGGGCACAAAAAAGGAGGAATCTCTGAAGATCATCCAGTTCAGGAAAGAAACCATTGAAGACCCTGTTTATATGGACAACCTGGAAGACCTGCTGACCGATGTAAGCAGGAATGACCTGGGCTGCCGGGAAGAGGTGGTATTCATTTATTCGGGCAATAACCAATTCCCTTATGATGCCCGTGAACAATGGACAGATTCCTGCAACCTCCTCGCGCTCAAGGAAGGCGTTATCCTGGGTTACGATCGGAATGATAAGACCTCTGAGGCCTTCCGTGAACATGGTTTCCAAATAATTCCCGTTAAGGACCTGATAGATCAGTTTGAGCGGGGTGAAACCACGGCGGAAAAAATAAAAGACACTTTGATCCTGATACCTTCAGCAGAACTGTCGCGCGCACGCGGTGGATTTCATTGTATGAGCATGCCCCTGCTAAGGGATGATATCAATTCATGATCTGAAATTGAGCAGCCATCAAATTTAAAAATGAAAACCTATGCCTATGCAGGCGACTTCACATATTCTGATGATCAAACCGGTGAATTTCAGTTTCAACGCCGAAACCGCCGTCAATAACGCTTTCCAGGTAGCTGGACAAGACGAGGATGCCCAGGAAAAAGCGTTAGGGGAGTTTGAAAACCTGGTACTCAAATTAAGAGACTCCGGGATAGATGTGACGGTAGTTGAAGATGAGCCCGAACCCCCGACACCCGATTCCATTTTCCCCAATAATTGGATTTCATTTCATGAAGATGGCAGCATTTTCCTGTATCCTATGTATGCGCAAAACCGGAGACAGGAACGGAAACCCCACCTGCTGAAATTCCTGAGTAATAAATTCATCGTCTCTAAAACGGTTGACCTGAGCCCACTTGAAAAAGAAAACATATTCCTGGAGGGAACGGGTAGCATGGTACTCGACAGGGATAATAAGATTGCTTATGCATGCCTTTCGGCCAGGACTCATCTCAAGGCCCTGGAGCAATTTTGCAAGGATGCCGGCTACAAACCCATTGCTTTTCACGCGGTGGATCAAAACGGCCTGCCCATATACCATACCAATGTGATGATGTGTGTGGCCGATCGTTATGTCGTAATCTGCCTCGACTCTATTCCAGACAAAGAAGAACGAAATCATGTGACTGAAACAATCAGGTATTCAGGGAAGGATATCATTGAAATCAGCCTGGACCAGATGAATCATTTTGCCGGAAATATGCTGCAGGTGCAGAATATGCAGGGAGAAAAATTCGTCGTAATGTCCAGCCAGGCCTTCCACTCCCTGAGTCCGCACCAGGTCAGGGAACTTGAAAAATATAACCCCATTATCCAAACATCCCTGGACACCATCGAAACCAATGGCGGCGGAAGCGCCAGGTGCATGATGGCGGAAGTGTACCTGCCATTGAAGCCATGAATTTATCTTGATTGAGGCAAGGCTTTGTTAAAAGCGTTCACCTGTGATTTCCAACCTCCAAAATTGCGTTTCATTTGCAGACAATCAAATTTTACGACATGCAAAAGAAATATTTCTTCCTGAAACTGGTGCCTTCGAGGCCCGATTTTGCCCAAACTATGAGCGATGAAGAGCAAAAGATCATGAAAGAGCACGTTCAGTATTGGACAGAACTCATGAACAAAGGGCTGGCTCTTTTGTTTGGACCTGTATTGGATCCGGGAGGTACTTATGGCATCGGCATTCTGATCGTTGACAAGGAAGATCAGGTATATGAATTGGCAGCCAAAGATCCGGCTACTAAATTGAACCGGTATGAAATCAATCCCATACTCGCGAAAGTCGCAGGCCATTAGTGTTCAGGCTTTTTTCAGCATGGAGCTTGCAATCGAAAGTAAGGCGATACGCAAGCAGCATTATTTTTTATTATGGACGATTGATACACAGCCTAAATTTTTTAAAAATGTTATCAAATCAAAAATTGAAGGCCTTCATTCCAACCATTAATCCGGAAAGAGCCAAAGCTTTTTATGGGGAGGTCCTGGGGTTGAAGTTTATTCACCAGGACAATTTTGCCGTAGAGTTTGACGCTGATGGAACATCTCTGCGGATTAATATAGTGCGAGATTTGCATCCGCATCCCTTCACTGTATTGGGATGGGATGTAAAAAATATTAACCTCTATATTGAGGCGCTTGAAAAAAAGGGGGTCCGTTTTGAAAGATATGATTTTATCGAACAGGACGAATTGGGGATCTGGACTTCGCCTTCGGGATCCAAAGTCGCCTGGTTTAAGGACCCTGATGGGAACCTGCTTTCACTTTCTGAACTTCCGGGTTAGGGCTTCGAAAAAATGCTGCAGCGGATGGAACAATGCTATTAGCCCTGCACCGATCGTAATATTTTTCTTTGCTCCATGTTTAACAAATGCCGGACCTGTTTCGCGTGAACTGTTTCCGATTCACGTATGCGAATCCAGGTTCTTCTGAATTCTTTTTTCAGTTTTTCATCTCCGCTTAGAAAATTTTTCTGGCTACCCATCCATTCTTTCCTAACAATCTCATCATGCCAAAGACCAATCGCTGCCTGGAGTTCATCGAGACGCTGTATCTCAGTTGATCTTCTGAGAAAATTAAATTGTTCTGGCGGCAGCCAATGATAAGAGTAAACAATCTTCTTGGCGAGCTTGCGTAATTCGTGCCACTGCTCAACCTTTACCCCGGCACTGAGCAATTGCCTGAACAATTTGCGCAGATTAAAAAAGCAGGCTTCAATATCTTCGGCTGCATAATTATCCGCAACTTCAAGCAGGACCTTTTGTTTTCTCCGCAGCTTTTTCAACTGCGTGGGGATGTCTTTCCTGAGCTGCATTTCTAATTCCGTCAGTCTTTGATGCGGTTTATTATAAGCAATGGTCAGCGGCATCCTGTTTTTCTTCAGCCACTGCAGAAGAATTTGAGCGTCCCTCACCTCGCCTGTTTGCCTGAAAATCCGCTTCACCCTGTACCGCACCTTTTTCAATTTTGTATTATCTTCTATTTTCTGCATGCAATCGAGTGCGCACCTTATTTTCTTCAGGCTTACGCGGAATTGATGCAGATCCTCCTCTCTCCCATTTTCTTCATAGTCCCGTAATAATTTCACAGCCTCCCGCAAATGAGTTCTGATATATTTTATGAATGAATCAGCCGGCATAGGCTTTCTCTTCTTCTGACATTTTTTGAAGGGCTTCCCCGATTGTGCGGGGTTGGTATCCCAATAAGCTAACGGCCTTTTCGATGATGAATCCGGTTTTGGGCGGACGTTTGGCAGACTGCGAAAATGAAGATGCGTCCACTTTTTCAATAAGGGACTGATCCAGATTAAAATGCTCCGCCGTTCTAGTAGCCATCTGGAATGGAGTCAACATTTCCTTTCCTGAAATATGAAAAATGCCCCGGGCCTTTTTCCTAATCACCAATATGATTCCTGAAACCAGGTCTTCCACATAGGTAGGTGTACGCCATTGATCATTCACGACCTTGATGGGTTTTTTATTCTCCAGGCTGTCGCGCACCCAGGTTACCAGGTTGGGACGGGATCCATTCAAAGAATTTCCGAATAAGAGGCATGTTCTGATAATGGCGGCATCGAGTCCGCTCTCTTCCACTGCTTTTTCCGCCGCCCATTTGCTGCTGCCGTAATAATTCACAGGATCGGGCAAATCTTCTTCCCGGTATGGGCCCGTTTCGCCGGAGAATACAAAATCAGTCGAAACAAAAACAAAAAAAGATCCGGATTTCCTGGCAGCATCAATGAGGAAACGGGTTCCCGTTACATTGCAATTCCAGCATGATACTTTGTCCAGTTCGCAGGCATCCGGCTGCGTCATAGCTGCAGCGTGTACAATCAGGTCAGGTTTTTCCTTTTTGAGAAATTCATCTACCAGGTTGCCGTCAGTAATGTCTAATTCGGCATACTTACCGTCTGGCCCAAACTGAAAAAGGAAGCGCCCCGGCCCTTTGCCGGTGGCGATGACTTTATAGTTTTCCTGTAAGACCGCTCTCACAAGCCACTGACCCAATAAACCATTCGCGCCCGTTATCAGAATTTTCTGTTGATCCATATACAAAGTATTCGTTGACTACAATTTACAAAATCATTATCCGAACCGCTCAAAATTGCCGAATGATGCTAATTACGTATTTTTGACACTTCGTTGAACGTCATACCATTTTTTTAACGATTATGCTTGTCTATTGAATGATTTTTAATCATCTTCGCCAAGTTTTTGAAACGAATGGAAAAAAAAGTGACTAAAATCGGCGTGCTGACATCCGGGGGCGACGCGCCTGGAATGAATGCAGCCATCAGAGCCGTTGTACGCACTGGAATTTATTATGGTCTGGAAGTTTTTGGCGTCATGCGCGGGTACACCGGGCTCATTGAAAATGACATAATAAAAATGGAGTCGCGAAGTGTAGCCAATATCATTCAAAGAGGCGGCACGATCCTGAAGACAGCACGCTGCAAAGAATTTTTCGATTATGAAGGGAGGAAAAAGAGCTATGAAAATCTCACCAGGCTGGGCATTGATGGCCTTGTGGTAATAGGCGGAGACGGCTCATTCCGCGGCGCCCAGGTTTTTTCAAACGAATTCAACTTTCCCTGCATTGGCTTGCCCGGCACAATTGATAAAGACATAGCAGGATCTGATTTTACGATTGGTTTTGATACGGCGGTGAACACCGCAGTGGAAGCCATTGACAAGATACGCGATACTGCCGACGCGCACGACCGGCTTTTCATCATTGAAGTGATGGGAAGAGACGCGGGCTATATAGCGCTCCACAGCGGCATCGCCACAGGCGCCGAAAATATTCTGATCCCGGAACGCAAGACCAATATCAATGAAGTCATCGCATCTTTGCAAGAGAAGGAAAAAAGAAAGAAACTGGTCAACCTCATCGTGGTTGCAGAGGGCGATGAATTTGGAGGAGGCAATGAAGTTGCAAAAGCCATCAAGAATAGCCTCCCTAATCTCGACGTGAGAGTCTGCATACTTGGCCATATTCAGCGCGGGGGCTCTCCTTCCTGCCTCGACAGGCTGATCGCGAGCCGCCTGGGATACGCCGCAGTTGAGGCATTGATGGAAGGTGGTGACAGGCACAATGTAATGATCGGTATTGTAAACAACAGGCTCAATTATACACCACTTGACAAAGCGATAAAAGCAAAACAGAATATTGACAACGAATGGTTGAAAATCATAAAAATACTGGCTTCCTGATCGCTGGGCAGCCAGAATTCATGCATCCGACGGAGGCACACGAAAACATCGCGAAGAAATATCAATACTTGCATTTCCCATACATCTTTTCCAAATCCTAAACCAAATAAATTAATTCAGGACCATGTCACAAAATGTCACCAAATACCTCCATAAAGAAATGGATAAACAAGCGGGACTCGAACATACCTTTCATCGTACAAAAATTGTCGCCACAGTTGGGCCGGCCTGCGACACATACGAAAAGCTACTGGAGCTGGTGAAAGCCGGCGTAAACATTTTCCGACTCAATTTTTCCCACGGCTCTCATGAAGATAAATTGAAGATCATTGAGCATATCCGTAGGATAAATGACACAGAACCTTATAATATCTGCATTTTGGGCGACCTGCAGGGTCCAAAACTGAGGGTAGGCGAAATTGAGAACGGAGAGATGACTCTGGAGCAAGGCGAGATACTCACTTTCACCAATACCAAATGTGTAGGCAATAAGGAAAAAATCTATGTTTCCTACCCCAACCTGGCAGGAGACGTAAAGATCGGTAATATGATCCTGATTGATGATGGCAAGATTGAAGTGAAAGTGAAGCAGATTACAAAAGACAATGACGTAAAAGTGGAAGTGATTACGCCGGGTATATTGTCGTCCAAGAAAGGCGTCAACTTACCGGATACCAAGATCTCATTGCCGGCGCTAACTGAAAAAGACCTGGTGGACCTTGAATTCGTCATAGAGCAGAATCTGGATTGGGTGGCGCTTTCATTCGTCAGGAGTGAAAAAGACATCGTAATCATCAAGAGCAAATTGCAGGAGCGGAAAAGCAAGACCAAGGTCATGGCCAAGATCGAAAAGCCGGAAGCCATAACAAATCTCCGCGATATCATACTGGAATCTGACGGGATCATGATCGCGCGTGGTGACCTGGGTGTGGAATTACCAGTTGAACAAGTGCCCCTGATACAAAAAGACATTATTAGGAAATGCATTCATCGCGCCAAGCCCGTGATCGTCGCCACACAAATGATGGAAAGCATGATCGACCGGATTAAACCCAACCGAAGCGAGATAACTGACGTGGCCAACGCCGTGCTGGAAGGCACCGATGCAGTGATGTTGAGCGCCGAAACTGCTACAGGCAAGCATCCCGTGCTGGTAGTTGAGACCATGCGAAAGATCATTTACGAAGTAGAGAGTAAGGAATACCGTTATAACAGAGAGGAAGACCTGAAACCTCAGCCGCACTCCCCTTCTTTCCTGAGTGATGCCATCTGTTATAATGCCTGCAAGATAGCCAGGGATGTTAACGCAGACGCATTGATAGGAATGACTCAAAGCGGCTATACCGCATTTGTGATCAGTAGCTATCGACCAGAAGCACCCCTGTATATTTTCACCAAAGAGAAAACGCTGGTGAACCAGTTGAGCCTGAGTTGGGGAGTCAGGGCATTTTTTTATGACGAAGAGCAGAGCATGGATGATATTGTATCCGACGAAATTAAGATCCTCCGGGAACGGGGATTCCTCAAACCAGGAGATATAGTGGTAAATACAGGCAGCCTTCCTGTTCACCTGCATCTTCCTACCAATATGCTTAAGATCACGAAAGTGGAGTGATTTCAAATTTGAGAGATTTGGAATCCAGATCCGGGAGACCGGCACCCGTCTTCCTAACTTCTCGCAGGAGCGGGATACTCTTCTGTTCATGGCTATGAACTCCCGAAAATAATCTCTAATTTGTAGCGAAAAGAATGAAGTTCTTTCATTCTCTGATCCATTTCATAAAACGATTAATCCGATATATCATGGCTGCACATTATCCAATGCCTGCTTACCATTTTTCCGTGAATTGGGGCGGTACCAGGACAGGTTTTTCAGAAGTATCCGGATTAGAAACCGAGGTGGAAGTGAGTGAATACCGCGAAGGGAGCGATCCCGCTCAGCATGCGCGCAAAATGCCAGGTTTACTGAAATTCGGCAATATTGTGCTGAAAAGAGGGATCATGAAGGGTGATAATGATTTTTTCGCGTGGATGAACACCATTCAGCTCAATACGGTGGAAAGGAGAGATATAACGATCTCCCTGCTGGATGAAAACCATGCGCCCATAATGGTTTGGCAGGTGCGCAACGCCTTCCCAATAAAATATTCCGGACCAATCCTGGTAGCGAATTCTTCTGAAATCGCCATAGAAGAACTGGTGCTGACGCATGAAGGATTAACGGTTCAAACAGCATAAGGCATCTCAATCAAAAAATGCCTGCAGGTCCAACATAATGCTGCATTGGAGTCAGTGTTTCATTTTCAATGGGTATAATCTAAGTTCGAAAGGCCAATCTGCCGGCATCGCCATCCTGCCGCGCCGATTTTCGACTCCCTGCACAAATTCTGGCTTGCTTTACAGGCTGGTTTCCCTAAATTTATTGCACAAACATCACTCCTCCATGAAAAAATTACTTCTCCTATTAGCAGTGGCGCTGCTGAATTTAACGGCATTTTCTCAGGACCACGCGAAGGACTCTGTCTGGATCAGGGAAAATTATTATAAGATAGAACGATATATACCCATGCGGGATGGTGTGAAACTTTTCACTTCAATTTATATCCCTAAAGACAGTACCACCAGGCATCCCATACTGATGACGAGAACGCCCTATTCCTGTGCCCCCTATGGCGAAAATGCATTCAACGCTTATTGGGATTCATACCAGCGGGAATATTTCAGGGAAGGTTATATTATGGTTACACAGGACGTGCGGGGGCGCTGGATGAGCGAGGGCCAATTTGTAGATATAAGACCATTCAATCCAAACAAAAAAACCAAACGGGATATTGATGAGTCCAGCGACACTTATGATACGATTGATTGGCTGATCAGGAATATTTCAGGTAATAACGGCAATGTGGGCGTATTCGGAATTTCCTATCCGGGCTTTTATTCCAACATGGCGGCCGCCAGCAATCATCCCGCACTTAAAGCCGTCAGTCCCCAGGCTCCCGTCACCAATTGGTTCATCGGCGATGACTTCCATCACAATGGTGCTTTTTTTGCGATGGATGGTTTTTCATTTTATTCTTCATTCGGGAAACCGCGTCCCGCACCTACAACCGTGGGGCCCACGGGATTTGACTATTACACGCATGACAATTACAAATTTTACCTGGAAACCGGAGCGCTGAAGAACCTGGCCAAATTGATGGGAGATAGTATAGCATTCTGGAAAGACCTCTATGCTCATCCGAATTATGATACCTGGTGGAAGGCAAGGGATGCAAGGAACGCCACCAGGAATCTAAAGCCGGCCATGTTGTGGGTCGGAGGACTTTTTGACGCGGAAGATTGCTGGGGAGCCTGGAATGCCTATAAAGCGGCGGAACAAAATAATCCCGGCAAGTCATTTAATAAGATCGTAGAAGGTCCCTGGTACCATGTACAATGGGCCAACCGCGACGGAACTCACCTGGGTAATATCCAATTTGGCTCGAACACCAGCGAATGGTTCCAGAAGAATATGGAAATACCATTTTTCAATTACTTCCTGGAAGGGAAGGGAGATATTTCTGCCATTGCGGAAGCCAATATCTTTATTACTGGTAGCAATGAATGGAAAAGTTTTGGGCAATGGCCTCCGGCAGCCAAACAGGACAAGGCTATGTATTTGCAACCAGACGGGAAACTTGACTGGACCAGACCCACGGCAGCGAAATCATTCAGCGAATATATCAGCGACCCTGCGAAACCAGTCCCCTATACGGAAGATGTTCATTTCAACAGAACCCGCAGTTATATGACCGATGACCAGCGATTCGCTTCCCGCAGGCCGGACGTAATGGTTTTCCAGACAGATACGCTAAAAGAGGACCTAACGGTGACCGGTAACGTAATTGCCGACCTCATGACCAGCATTTCCACCACCGACGCGGATTTTGTAGTAAAAATTATTGACGTCTTCCCGGATCGCCTGGGCTACACAGATATTGATATCTACGCTGAATCGGATCCCGACAAGACGTATCCTATGGGAGGTTACCAGATGCTGGTAAGGGGCGAAATCTTCCGGGGCCGCTACAGAAAAAGCTATGAGAACCCGGAACCTTTCTCACCCGGCAAGGTCGAAAGAGTGAGATTCGAATTGCCTCCCATCGCGCACACATTTAAAAAAGGACATCGCCTCATGGTACAGGTGCAGAGCAGTTGGTTCCCACTTGCAGATCGTAACCCCCAGCAATTCATTGATATTTACCATTGCAGTGACAGCGATTTCAAAAAGGCAACGATACATATATACCATGACGCAGTCAACAGTTCATCTGTGATATTACCAGTACTTCCTTAAAGAATTTCGAAAAATGAAATACTTATCTTTCGTTCTCCTTCTTCAGGCCTCATTGATCCTTCATGGCCAGGCCCTGAATGAGGATTCTGTTTTCATCCGTACCCATTACAGCAAGAGGGAAGTATATATTAGCATGAGAGACGGTGTAAGACTCTTCACTTCTATTTACGAGCCCAGAGACAAATCGCAGAAATACCCCTTCCTGATTCAAAGAACGCCTTACGGTTGCGCCCCTTATGGCGCCACTAAATTTCCAAGCCGGCGCCTGGGGCCTAACAGGCAATTGATGCAGGAGCAATATATTTTCATTTACCAGGACGTGAGAGGGCGATACATGAGTCAGGGAGCATTTCAGGAGATGACGCCGGCCATTGACAAAAAGACATCCAAAAAAGACGTGGATGAAAGCAGCGACACCTATGATACCGTTAACTGGCTTCTGAAAAATATAAGTAATAATAATGGAAGAGTTGGCATCTATGGAATTTCTTATCCTGGATTTTATGCCACCGCATCTCTTCCCCAGGCACATCCTGCCATAAAAGCGGTTTCACCACAGGCGCCCGTAACCGATGAATTCATTGGTGACGACGCTAATCATAAGGGCGCTTTCTTCCTGATGGATAATTTTGATTTCATGAATTATTTCGATTCTCATCGCATGGGGCCGGTCCAGGATTACGGAAAAAGCCTTTTTAACACCGACTATACTGATGCATACAAATTCTTTCTCGACCTGGGTCCTCTAAGGAACAGCAATGGCCCTCTTTATTTCAACAACCAGGGAAAAATCTGGAACGAATACCTGGCTCATGACAACTATGACGACTATTGGCAGAAAAGGAATATCCGGTCTCACCTGAAAAACATTAAACCCGCTGTATTAGTTGTGGGTGGCTGGTTTGACGCTGAGGACATGTTTGGGGCACTTCGGACTTATGAATCCATTGAGGAGCAAAATCCCCAAAACAACAACAGGCTTGTGATGGGGCCCTGGACACATGGTGCCTGGAGCCGAATGGAATGGACCAAATTCGGGTCCCATGATTTCGGACAGAATACCAGCGGGTTCTATAGAGACGAAATAGAAACTAAATTCTTCAATTATTATCTGAAAGACAAAGGCGCACTGAATTTACCCGAAGCATATATTTTTGAAACAGGGAGCAATGAATGGAAGAAATACGATGACTGGCCTCCCCGGAATTCCACTCCCCTGCCATTTTATCTTAGAGAAAATAAGAAGCTTTCCCGATCACAGGCGCAGTCAAGCGGTTTTGATGAATATGTCAGCGATCCCGACAATCCCGTACCCTATGTGGAAGGTGCATACCGAAGGAGGCGAAATGAATATATGGTGGATGATCAGCGATTCGCTTCGAAACGCCCGGATGTCTTAACTTATCAAACCGATACCCTGGCATTTCCAATCACCATTTCGGGAAAGATCTTCGCCGATTTGTTTGTATCCACCACCGGCACAGACGCTGATTTTGTCGTCAAATTAATTGATGTGCTTCCTGCTGATGAACCCGATCCTGTTCCCAATCCACAAAATCTCAATATGGCCGGTTACCAGCGGCTGGTGAGAGCCGAAGTAATCCGGGGAAAGTTCAGGAATAGTTTCGAAAAACCATCGCCTTTCACTCCGGGCAGGATAGAAGAAGTGAAATTTGAATTGCCGGATGCCGCTCATACATTCAAAAAAGGGCACCGCATCATGATACAGCTGCAAAGCTCCTGGTTCCCCCTGGTGGACAGGAATCCTCAAAAATATTTGAACATACCAAATGCCGAATCAGGCGATTTTCAAAAATCAACCATTAAAATTTATCACGAACAGGAACACTCATCCAAAATCTTCCTGCCAATATTAAATCAGTAGTCCATGAACACAAAACGACTCATAACACAATTGGTAAGCCTTTTCTTATTCATGAATTGCGCTTTCACCCAGCAGTCAGTCAATATAATTCCGCAACCCGTATTCAGTGAATTGAAAAACGGGATCGTTAGCATCGGGGCTCAGACGGAGATTGTGCTCATCAACAAAGACGCTGCACGTACCGTGGCATACCTGAATGACTATCTTGCAAAATGGACCGGCTACAAATTGAAGATCGTAAATCAACCGGTCAAAGACCCCGCCATCACTCAAATAATTTATGATATTAAGGTAAAGGCTGATGCACCGGATGAAGCCTATGGCATCAAGGCCAGGGACAATACCATTCGCCTGATGGGTGATGCCAGGGGTTTGTTCAATGCCACCCAAACCCTCCTGCAGCTCATGGAACAAAACGCAAGTTCCGATAGAAAAAAGATCAGTTTTCCTGCTTGCGATATCTATGACTATCCAAGGTTTCAGTACCGCGGCATGCATTTGGATGTTGGCCGCCATTTTTTTCCCGTGGATTTTGTCAAGCGTTATATTGACCTGATGGCTCTATACAAATTCAATACATTCCACTGGCATCTTACCGAAGACCAGGGATGGAGAATAGAAATAAAAAAATATCCCCGACTCACCCAAATCGGATCCATGAGAAAACAAACGGTTGTGGGAAAAAAATTCAATCCCTTTGTGGGCGATAGTATTCCTCACGGCGGCTATTACACGCAGGAACAGATACGTGAAGTTGTGAAGTATGCGGCCGACAGGCAGATCACAATCATACCTGAAATTGAAATGCCCGGTCATGCATTGGCAGCATTGGCTTCCTACCCTTACCTGGGATGCACCAAAGGCCCTTACGAAGTAGCCACTCGCTGGGGTGTATTCCCGGATGTATTCTGTGCCGGTAACGATAGCACGTTCACATTCCTGGAGAATGTGCTGGACGAAGTGATTCAATTATTCCCCGGAAAATACATTCATATCGGTGGCGATGAATGCCCGAAAACACGGTGGGAAAAATGTCCCAAATGCCAGGAGCGAATCAGGCAACTGGGCCTGAAAGACGAACATGCTTTGCAGAGCTATTTCATACAGCGCATTGAAAAATATCTCAACGGGAAAGGAAGGATGATTATTGGTTGGGATGAAATCCTCGAAGGCGGACTCGCTCCCAATGCAACCGTAATGAGCTGGAGAGGCGAAGAGGGAGGCATCACCGCGGCGCAGCAGCATCATGATGTGGTGATGACACCAGGTAAATACGTTTACCTGGATCATTACCAATCCAGGGATTCCAGCGAACCTCTTGCCATCGGTGGATTCCTGCCCCTGAACACAGTATATGGCTATGAACCTATTCCCGCCAAGCTATCCGTAGAAGAAGCTAAATATATCAAAGGCGCACAGGGCAATGTATGGACGGAATATATGCCCACTGAAAGCCAGGTTGAATACATGGTATATCCGAGGGCCATTGCACTAAGTGAAGTTTTATGGAGCCAGCAGAATAAGAAGAACTATGATAATTTCCTTAACCGGCTTAAAATTGAAATGAAAAGGCTGGACAGACTGAAAGTGAATTATGCCAAACATGCTTTGGGGATCAAGGGTGATGTAAACAGAACCAAGGAAGGAATCATAAAGCTGTCCTTCAGTTCGCGGTTGGATGGCGCAAAAATCCGGTACACCAACGACGGGTCTGAACCCGGTCCAAATTCAGAAATCTACCTCCAGCCTCTCACCATAGGAAAATCTATGACAGTAAGGGCAAGACCGTTCCTGAATGATCAGCCTTACGGGAACGAATACAGGCAGGATTTTATCATTCATAAGGCTGCGGGCAAAAAAGTGATCTCTAAATTTGCGCCCGGCAAGGAACACAATCCGGGTAGTGATTTCGCGCTGGTGGACGGCATTGAAGGCAGCGAAAACTCTGACGATAATAATTGGTTTGGATTCAGCGGAAACGATCTGGACGCAGTCATTGACTTTGAACAGCCGGTGGAGATATCCTCATTCGGAATTAATTTCATCAATAATCCGCGGGGTTGGATATATCCTCCTTCTTCCCTTAGTTTTTCGGTATCCGACGATGGAATGGTTTTCCGTAACGTGGCATCAAAAGATTCATTTGAAAACAAAAGGTTGCTCAAAATCAGGATGGATGTAACCAGCCTGAAGGCCCGCTATGTGAGGGTGATTGCAAAAAATGCGGGTAAAATCCCCGAAGGGAAACCCGGAGCCGGCAACGATGCCTGGCTCTTCGTGGATGAATTGCTGGTTTTTTGAACCCGGGAGGCAATTGACCCTTATGGTTTAGAATAACGGTAACTCGCAACTGGACTGTTGTTGATTGAAAAGAGGATGGTATTTTTAGTCCGGTCGCCCAGGAGCATAATATCTTTAACATCTCCCCTGAGGTGAAGACCGGAACTGAGTTGGCTGACGTACTTGAAATTGCCTTTGCCGTCTCCCAGGAATAACATGCCCTGATTCGCATCGAATTTGCCCGTTGCCACCCTGGTTTGAGTGAAATTCCCTGCAAGAACAAGGTCTTTATTTCCGTCCTTATTAATATCCAGGGATTGTATCGCATACACGGGTGCGAATTGTGCCTGAATGGGCAGGTCTTTCAATTCAAATTTTCCATTGCCTTTATTCTCCATATAGGTGGTCGTAAACCTATTGGCCGTTAATTTTTTTGCCTTGGCTAACGCTTCCTTACTGAAAATATCCTCAATGGTGGCATTTGCATAAGAGGCATAGTCGTTGAATTTCTTTCTCAATATGGGCAGTTGCAATAACAATTCGTCGCGACTTAGAAAAGGATAGCTCTTCCCTTGCACATAGTAGCACATGATCCCATCCACCGATCCATTTTGATCAAAATCATCATAGACCATGGTGCATGGTTGACCTGCACTCACTCTCATCTGGGTATTCCAGCCAAGATTACCCACTATGAAATCAATATCGCCATCGTTGTCAAAATCATCGGCATAAATACGGGACCACCAGCCGTTGGAAGGCTGGGCGATAAAAGCAGCAGACTGGTCTTTTAATTTTCCATGATCGTTGATCAGGATTGTAATGGGCATCCATTCGCCCACGGCAATGAGGTCGGGCTGACCGTCGTGATTCAGATCCACCCATATAGCATCCGTAACCATTCCAAGTGAAAGCATTTCAGGAGCTAGGGTCTGGGTCTGGTTGCTGAAATTTCCTTTGCCATCATTTATCAAAATATAACTTGCCGGTGTTTCAGGGTATCGCCCGGGTACTACCCTGCCGCCCACAAAAACATCCGTATCACCATCGCCATCAATATCTGCAGCTTTCACGCAGGACGCGTTTATGTAAATGTCCGGAACCGCATTTTGTTTGAGCATAAAATGCCCGCTGCCATCATTCAGGTAAAGCCTGTTTTGTAAGTACGGACTGCCGGGCGGGAAAAGATATCCTCCGCTTACCACATACAAATCCAGGTCCTTGTCTCCATCCGCGTCGAAGAAAACTGCATCAATATCTTCGGGAATTGAATCTCTTTCAAATTCAGGCTGGACTGAAGGAATGAATTTCCCATTGGCATTTTGAAGGAATAATCTTCCCGGCTGATTCCTGGCTCCGCATATATAAATATCTTCCCGACCATCTCCATTCACGTCTCCTTTTGCCATCCGCGGACCCTGTGTGGAATAAAGACCTGGCAGGAATGATTGCACATTGAAATCTATGAAATCATCTTCCTTGTGAGTGAATGGAAGCAGGGGCTCAAGGTCCGCAGTGAAATAGACCGGGTTGCCAGGAGGACCATAAATATGATTTTCCCGCGCATCTTCCTGCTTCGCGATCAGAACCTGGTCAGCCTTCACGTTGGTAATAATCTGGCGCTTGCCTCCGGGCCAAATGATTTCCAATGAATCGGCAGCCAGAGAAGTTCCCAGTCCAAAATGCAGATCGGGGTCAACTGAGGATTGAAAACCTCTTGAAAGATTGGATTCTCTCAATGCAACCTGCCCCTTATTGTACAATTTTACTTTAGTGCCGATTCCAAGCCTGTTCATTCCGGTTCCTTGCAGGCGAACGGTGAGGTAATGATTTTTTAAGAGTTCATTGGAATTATTCCTATATACAAAAGCTTCTTCGTCCATATTATTGGTAACCAGGTCCAGGTCACCATCGTTGTCCAGGTCCGCGTAAGCCGCGCCGTTATTCAGTACAGGTTTGTCAATACCCCATTGCTGGGAAACATTGCTGAATGTGAGGTCGCCATTATTCCTGAACAGGTAGTTATGAAATTTATTGGAAGGCATTTTGGCAATGGTCTCCATCAGCGAATTTTGTTTGCCAGTGCCGGGAGCGCGGGTCTTTATTTGCATGTCGGCCTTGTACTTCAAGAAATCCATGCTGGTAAAATCGCGTTTGTACCCGTTGCTTACAAAGAGGTCTGGATAACCGTCGTTGTCAAAATCGGCCAGAAGCGGCGCCCAGCTCCAATCGGTATTCGAGACCCCACTTAACTGACCGATCTCGCTGAATCTCCGGTTGCCCGTATTCAACTGCAGCATATTGCGCATGTACTGATACTGCAGCCCGGTCTTTACATAGAGGTTGAATTTGTCATATTCATTGGGTCCGAATAATAATTTTTGGCGCTTATTGTCTTCCGGTAGCATGTCAAGAGTGCATATATCCTGGAGTCCGTCGTTGTTGAAATCGGCCACATCCACTCCCATCGAAAAATTTGACATGTGATCGATGTATTCAGAAACGGAATCCACAAAAGCTCCATGTTGATTATTGATGTAGAGATGGTCGTTTTCCGCATAGTCATTCGTGACATAGATATCCTGCCAGCCATCATTATTAAAGTCGCTGATGGCAATTCCCAAACCGTAATTGGCCATGCCACCGGTAATGCCTGCTTCCTCGCTCACATCCGTGAATTTGCCATTGTCGTTCCTGAAAAGTTTATCACTGAAATTGGGATCACGTTTGGATCTTTTCACCGGGTCTATGCCGATGGTGTTAGATACTTCGATCAATGAATGGTTTAGCAGGAACATGTCGAGGTCCCCGTCATTGTCATAATCGAAGAAGGCCGCTTGTGTTGAATAGCCCGGATCATCCAGCCCATATTCCTTTGCCCTGTCCGTGAAAGTGAGGTCGCCGTTATTTATGAGTAGTATATTCCGGCGGTTTTCGGGATTTCCATCGGCTGATTTGCAAACATATATATCCAGGAGCCCGTCTCCGTTCACATCCGCCATCGTCACGCCTGTCTTCCACCCCTTTGTACAGGCAGTTCCCGATTTTGCGGTGATGTCTTCGAATTTAAAATTCCCCTTGTTGAGGTAAAGTTTATCTCCCTGATTATTGGATGTAAAATAGACGTCTTTCAGTCCGTCATCGTTAATATCCCCGATGGCAACGCCACCGCCGTTATACAAATATTCATAAGTGAGAATATTTATCTGTTCATTCTCCGCGCTCACATTATTAAAATGGATGCCGGTAGATTCATTATCCAGAAGGGTGAATAGTTTTTTCCCCTTATCTGAATTACAGGCTAGCTGAAGCATGATGATTGTTCCAAGGAAAAGCGCGAGTCCGCGGGCATGATTTCTGAAAGACATAAAGGGGAAATATTTGAGACAAATTAGTCTTATAAAATAAAAATGAAAAAAGAATGAGGCCCTTGCACCTCATTCTTTTTCTCCTTTTCAACTACTATAATTTATTTATCCCACCACACTGGCGTGGACTCTTTGTCAGCCCCTTGCCGCTGGATGGCTTCATCATAGAATGTCTTATTGTTCAATGCTTCTATTGATGGATAGGTAATCCGTTTTGTGAAATTACCTGGACCTCCATCTGTGGCAGTGATTCCCGCCGGATCTGGGGCCGCAAATGGAATGAGTATGGGTAGGTGTAGTCTCCGGTGATCAGCCCAGGCTTCCCATCCACCGTCAGGAAATAGTCCTATATATTTCTGCGTAATGATCTTGCTCATGGGATCGTCAACCGGATTACCCAAGTAGGTCTTTCCGGAATTATTACTCCATTTTACCGTAGTGCCGTATGTGTTTTGGTCAGTGGATGCCAGATAAGCTGCAATGGTCGGATCAGCTACTCCCATCCATTGCATGGAAGCCGTGATGCCTTTTTCATACCATGTTTGAACGTCACCGCCAACATTCCATCCTCTTTGGGCTGCTTCTGCCAGGAGGAAACATACTTCATGATAAGTCAGGATTTCATAACCCCGTTCATGGTCTTTGGAGAATTTGGCGCCCATCCTGGCCTGGTTGCCTATTTGATATTCCTGCTTTCCAGCGGCTGTTGCCGAGAGTCCGGCAGGCGTACCATGCCAGCGATTCCTCGCGTCCACCGTAATTCCATTTACAACAGCAGCAGAATTGGCTCCGGATTCATCCGAGCTCGGTTCAAAATAAACGGGGCCCCTGGGATCCACTTTGCCCGGGATACCCACTTTGAATTTATTGGCATTAGGGTCAAGAGGATTTTCATTTCCGGGAGGCAATGGCATGCCGGGATCATCTACAATGGCACCTGCAGGCGGGTTGGGGAAGGGTTGTCCACCCAATCCGGTCAGCAAATTTTCCATGGAGCGGCTCATGCCTTCTGAACCCCATCCGTAATAGTACGTGTATTGGTAATCGTTACCCCAGCCATAAGAAAGGGAGCGTTTTACAATACAGGCTTCGGACGGGTCACTTATCAGGCCTCCTGCAACGGCTTCTTCCGCATTTTGCTTGGCGAGCTGTGGATCAACCTGGGTTAACCTCATGGCTAAACGCAGACGAAGGGAGTTCGCGAATTTTTTCCAGAGGGAAATGTCATCATTATAGACAATATCCTGCCCGGCCATCTGCTTCGGATTCGCAGTTGACAGTGAATCTGAAGCTTCTTTCAACTCTTTCAGCATGTCTTTGTAGATCAATTCCTGAGGATCATAAGGTGGATTGGTACCCTTTCCGTCAGCAGCCTGGAAATAGGGAAGGTCTCCCCAAATATCGGTGGCGCGGGAATAGATCCAACATCTCCATATCCTGCACATCTGCGTTTCGTTGAGTGGTATCGGATTGTCATGACCAATCCTGATAGCCTCATTCAATGACGCGATGAAGGCATTGTGATAATTGTTATAAAAATCAGTGATCCACTCGTCATTGGTGATGCCTCTTTGAGTACTGAAGCCTTCGTTGGCCGCATACTGGGCATAAATATCGTTGGTCAACTGGGTCATGCGTTCATGCATACCGGGATCGAGTGGCGAACTCATGATGGTATTCGCCAGCAGGAAACTTGGATTCACCTTATCGGGCGTAAATCCATTGGGGTTTCTATTGATGGAGTCAAAATCCTTGTCACAGGACTGAATCATCATCAAGGGCACCAATCCCGCAACTACCCATGCAATGTTTCTTAATATTTTCATATGATGTCTTTTAATGCTTTTATGAAAAGACTAGAATTCAATTTTTAAATTGGCTCCAAAGCTGCGCGTGGATGGATAAGATCCATTTTCCCAACCCTGCGCATCCGTGGTATTAAAAGATGATTCCGGGTCAATGCCTGGGATATGTTTTGAAATTAGCCATAGATTTCTGCCAACAACACTGAGTGTCACATTACGAACGGGAATTCTGCCCCAAAGATTGTTGGGGAAAGTGTATCCAAGTACCACTTCTCTCAACCGCACATTGCTGGCATCATAAATGAACAGGGAAGCCACTGGTTCCGCGCCCGAAACTTTTGACCAGTATTCCTGGGCCTTTATTGCAGTTGTGTTTTTCCCTCCACCGTCCAATACGCCATTCACAATGAGTCCGCCTTCCCGATCTGCAAGAGTTCCATTAGCATTACCTGCAGCATACATATAGGCCAGTGATTGAGAATAGAATTGACCGCCATTTCGCATGTCAATCAGGAAACTCATGTAAAAGTTCTTGTATGAGAAATTGTTCTGAATGCCGGCGAGGAACTTGGGTTGGAAATTCCCGATCAGCACATTCTTGTTTTCGTTGATCCTGGGTGTTCCATCCGATTCCACGATGATATTTCCATTGGCGTCCTTCGCAAAATCCCTTCCGTAGATATTTCCATAAGGTTCGCCTTCATTGGCCATGATGCGGATGGCTCTGGAATTTACATCACCCTGCAGAGAAAAAGTCTTTTGCCGTGGATCGAGAGAAATCACCTGGTTCTTATTGTGGTTATAATTGATCGCTATATCCCAGACAAAATCTCTCTTGATGGGACTGCCAGTGATCGTAAATTCATAACCTCTGTTCCTGATCTTACCAGCGTTGATATATGCAGTTGCAAAGCCTGTTGCTCCGGGCAAAGGTAGAGGTAAAATCTGGTTTACTCCATCCTTGGTATAGAATGTGAAATCAAATCCCACACGATTTTTGAGGAACCTCATTTCGGCGCCATACTCCTGAGACTTGACCAGACCCGGTTTGATATCCGGATCGTAGAGGATGCGGGGAGGTGAGGTTACCAGCAGGCTGGCATCACCATAACCGCGGCTTATTCCAAAGGTTGGAGTGAGTTCATACGGAGCGATCGTGACGCTGCCTGCTTCTGCATAAGCCGCACGGATTTTAGCAAATGAAATGGCCTGCGGGAATTCGCTCTTGAAGAGGTCGGACCACAGATCACTTACAACTGCCGAGAATGACAACGAAGGATAATGAAATGAACGTCTGTCTTTTGCCAGTACAGAAACCCAGTCATTGCGGTAGGTGGCGTCCAGGAACAGATAGTTCCTGAAACCAAGGTTCAGGAATCCATAAAGAGAATTGATCCTGCTTTTCGATACATCACTGCTTGGCCTGGGCAGCTGGCCGGTATTGAGTGAGTAAACTCCGGGCAGATCCAATAAACCTGTTGATCCACCAACATTATTATAATTAGAAGTTTCCTTATTGCCACCTACGCTGAGTGAAGCCGTCAAATCTCCGGTCAATTTCCTGTTTGCAGTCAGCAGAAAATCCGCGTTGGATTCCATGGCCCTGCTCCTATAGGCACTATAACCTGAATTAAAATTCAGAGCACCGGATCCCAGGTCCCTGATGCCATAAGCGTTCGCGCTTTCTGTGAATGTCTGACGCATATCCATACCATGTCTTACCTGCAATTTCAGCCAATCGGTGAATTTATATTCGAGCTGGATCATGGTCAGGAAGCGATCGCTCTGGTCATTGTTAAAATCTTTGTATAGCACCCAGTATGGGTTCCTCAGGGTACTGTAAAACATGGGCTGCCATAACACCATGGCGCCTTCCTGGTCTTCATAAGGATTCATGTCCGAAATATGAACGGATCTCGGCATGGTCTGGTACTGCGCAAATATATTGCTGGGGCTGCCGGAAGTCTGTGGCCGGTTATGCGTTCTTTGATTATTGTAGTTTACCCTACCTTCAATAGAGAACGCATTAGTGATCTGACTGTTCACTCTTAGAGAAACAAAGTCTCTTCTAAGAGTTGTATTTGGAAGCAGACCCTTGTTGAAGAGATTGGAATAGGCCAGGCGGAAAGTAGTCTTGTCTCCTCCACCTGTCAATTCAATTGAATTATTGGTAGTTAAGCCTTTTTGCAAAAAATTTTTCAGGTCATTCGGGTCGGCGGTCATGGGCCGGGTTTGGCCAGTCCAGTCTGTGATCGGCTGACCGGCTATCTTGGGTCCCCAACTGCTCTGCGATTTTACGTCGAATACGCCGTCAGATCCCTGTCCGTATTCATTCTGCAGATCGGGATAGAGTAAAGGCGATTCCGTAGTAGCAGAAGTACTGAATCTTACGCCAAGACCTTTTCTCTTAATTCCTTTTTTGGTAGTTATAACCAGTACTCCATTACCACCCCTGATTCCATAGAGTGCGGATGCGGCGGGACCTTTCAGGACGTTAATATCTTCAATATCATCGGGGTTCAAATCAGACAAGCCATTTCCTCCGTCAAAGGAACCATATTCACTTTGTCCGGTGGCGCTTTGAAAATTGTCCATGGGAATTCCATCCACCACGATCAATGGTTCATTATTGGAACCTCCGCTGGCGCTGGGAAGGAAATTATTTCCGCGGATTGTAATCCTTGCCGAGCCGGCAGGACCGGTGCCGGTCTTATTGACTTCAACGCCCGCAATCTTACCTGTCAAACTATTCAGGATATTGACTTCACGAGCTTTGGTGAGATTTTCGCCACTCACATTCTGAGCAGAATAGCCCAGCGCCCTTTTCTCTCTTCTGATACCCAATGCCGTAACAACCACTTCACTCAGTTGCTGCGCACTGGACTGCAGTACCACTGAAATATTAGTGGCGCTGCCCACGGTAATTTCCTGGGATTCGTATCCCACCATAGAGATCACTACCACGTCTCCCACATTGGCGTCAATAGAAAAACTGCCGTCAGCTCCGGTGGTCGTTCCTTTTCTGGTACCCTTGACCGTTACATTTACTCCTGGCAGGGGATTTCCATCCTGACCGGTCACTTTGCCTGATATGGCAATGGCATGCAGGTTTTCTTTCCCGGATGGCGGCCGGTTGTGGAGGCGCGTTTTGCCGCCTGCATGGGCAGGTGGCAAAGCCGCCAACTGCATGACCACAAAACCAAAGGCCATACAGCGCTTTAGATTAATTCTTCTCATTTTGCAGCATTTTAAGGGTAAATTGTTTTGTTGTTTTAGAAATAGTCGTAATATCTTCCGGCTGTGAAGACCGGAAAGACGGAAAAAATGTACTTTGAAGTAACCTTGATAGTTTTTGAGTTGGAGACGCTTAAGTTAGTTTTAATTAAGAATTAAGTTGCCTGTCGTTTATCTATGTTTTGAAAGAAGAAATTAACAAACATAATGTTCAGACAAATCCCTAACCACCATTTGCTGCACCGAATTCTCATTTAATTATTTCATGAGAACTTTACCAGGCCTTTCAACCGGCTGGTATGACTTCTCTCCAAAATTTTCCATCACCAGGGCGGCTGCTCCAATGAGTTCGGCGTCATGACCCAGACCAGAAACTTTCAATTCAGTATTTTCAGCGAGTCTCGGAATACAGTATTTATTTATAGCCTGTTGGATGGGAGCCATCAGTATTTTCCCAACATCTGCTCCCCTCCCGCTCAGCACCACCATTTCGGGGTTCACAATGTGAATGAGTATGGCGATTCCCTTCCCTATCTTGAATCCAATGTCTGTTAACAATTCAATTGAATACTGATCTCCTTTGTTAGCGGCTATCATGAGTGCCGTACACATTTCCTCATAGCTATTCTTAAGTTCCAACCTTGACAATTTGCCACGCTTGATTTCCTCCATGGCTTTTCGGGTAATCACCAGGAGGCTGGCTTCTGTTTCCAGGCATCCCCTTTTGCCGCATTCACAAAGTATGTCGTTGTCAAAAATGGGAATATGGCTGAATTCACCTGCGTAACCAGTATTGCCCCTGAACAATTCACCATGTATTATCATACCTAACCCTATGCCCCAACCGATATTCACCACCATCACATTTTCCTTTTGCCTTGCGAGTCCAAATTTCAGTTCAGCCAGCGCGATCATACTCGAATCATTGTCTATTTGAACCGGCAGTTGCAGACTGCGTTCCAGATAATCACTCAGGCTCTCTGAACTGTTGGTGGCCAGGTAAGAATAATTGATTCCAAGGGTGGTGTTCACGAAACCCGGCATCCCAATGCCTACGCCGATTACTTTTCCTCGATCAATGCCCGATCTCTCAATGGCATTGTCAATCATCTTTACCAGTTGCGGCAATGCGTCACTATTATTGTGGAGCTTCAGTTCCCGGGTCTCAGTGGGCAGTACAGGATGTTTCAGTAAGTCTACAATGGTAATCTTCGTGAACAACTGGTCCATTCCAACCGCAATGATGAACATATCATTGGGTTGCAGTGAATAAACCAAAGGCCTCCGGCCTCCGCTCGAAGCGGCATATCCCTTTTCCACAATATGTCCGGATTTCATTAATTCATTCAACGCCTTTGCGACTAACGGTACACTCTTACCCAATACATCACTCAGATCGGCACAGGACATTAGCTTGTCAAGGTAAATTTGCCTTATTATCCGATATTTTAATGGCGTGTCAATCAATTGCTTTCCAACTTCTTATATCAAGATTTATATTATGTACAACAAACTTAATGAATAATTTTAAGAAGTTTCAATAAAAATACTCACAATAAATAAAGTTTCTGAAGAATTAAATAATGTTTTCTTTGCGAAACGAAAGAGCAGAGCCTGGAGAATGGAGATTTTAGTATGATTGCCATTATGATCTGTTATAAGCCAGGCGAAGCAAAATGGGATTCAGGAACTTAGTCGCAGGTTTGACTGATCAAAAACATCTATAACTTCAATAAGTTTGGCAGGAATATTTTTGGACTTGCCTTATATTGAACGTCACATGAATGCCTGGATGAGATGGTGGGACTTTCAGTCTTATATTGGGCAAGGGGCTTATTATAGTGTTCACCTTAAAATAATATGTTAGATATGAGCATGGTTGATTCTTTTGAGAAAATTCCTTGTCAGATTTTTGCTGATTTGTCCGCAGGTTCAAAATTCGTTGCCCAGGAAATAGCCAAACTCATACGGGACAGGCAAAGTAAAGGAGAAAAATGTGTGCTTGGCCTGGCCACGGGATCTACTCCTAAGACCTTATATGCTGAGTTGATCAGAATACATCAGCAGGAAAAGTTGAGTTTTAAAAATGTGATTACATTCAACCTGGATGAATATTACCCGATCGAAAAACATGCGCTGCAAAGTTATAACCGATTCATGAGGACAAACCTCTTTGACAAGATAGATATTGATCCTTCCAATTGTCATATTCCCGATGGCGAGTGGAAAAAAGAGGAGGTGAAGCAGCATTGCCTCGAATATGAGAAATTGATGGAATCTGTTGGTGGCATTGATTTGCAAATTCTGGGTATCGGCAATAACGGGCATATAGGATTCAATGAACCCGGTTCCAGTGTGTATTCGAGAACGAGGCTGGTAACACTTGAGAATTCCACACGGATCGCCAATTCCTATGAGTTCGCCAATATTTCACAGGTGCCTCGCCTGGCCATTACCATGGGAATCAGCACGATCATGAAGGCTAAGAAAGTAATACTCATGGCCTGGGGACAGATAAAAGCTCCCATCATCAAAAGGGCCGTCGAAGAAAATATTACGGAGCTGGTGCCCGCTTCTCTGCTGCAGAATCATAATGACTGCCTCTTTATTTTGGATGAGGGCGCTGCCGGAGACCTCACCAGGAACCGCTCCCCCTGGCTCACGGGTGAATGTGAATGGACTTCTAAAATGATTCGCAGGGCTGTGGTGAATACTTCGCTGAAACTGAATAAACCCGTACTCAGTCTTACCAATAGTGATTATAATGACAATGGTCTGGGAGACTTGCTGGTGGAAAAAGGCGAGGCATATGAGATCAACCTGCAGGTCTATTATATGTTGCGCGACGGGATCACCGGCTGGCCGGGAGGCAAACCCAATGCTAACCTGCCGAATCATCCTGAGCGGTCGGCACCCTATCCTAAAAGGGTCATCATTTTCTCGCCGCACCCTGATGATGATATCATTTCCATGGGTGGAACATTTCAAAGACTGCATGACCAGGGCCATGACGTTCATATAGCCTACCAGACTTCGGGTAATATTGCTGTTACGGATGAATTTGTGACCCGTTTCCTTGATTTTGCCGTAGGCTTTGAAAACATGTTCGGAATGGATAGCAGGAAGTCAACCCAGATTCTCACCAATGCGAGGGAATATATCCATCATAAAAAGACCAGTGAAATAGATACGCCGGAAATCAGGAGTATCAAGGGTCTTATCCGGCAATGCGAAGCCAAGGCCACCTGCCGCTATGTGGGTGTGAGCGATGACCACGCTCATTTTCAGAATCTCCCCTTCTATGAGACGGGCACCATCGAAAAAAAGCCAATGGGGGAAGAAGATATCAAACTGACGGTTGACCTATTGCGTAAGATCAAGCCTCACCAGGTGTATTGCGCGGGCGATCTGGCGGATCCACACGGAACTCATAAAGTTTGTCTCGATATTGTTTTTGAATCCATGAGAAGAATCAAGGAGGCAGGTGACGATTGGGTGAAGGACTGCTGGATCTGGCTTTACAAAGGCGCCTGGCAGGAATGGGATATCACCGAAATCGAGATGGCCATTCCCATGAGTCCCGAACAAGTACTTCAAAAAAGATTTGGCATCTTCATTCACCAGTCACAAAAAGATATGGTGCCATTCCAGGGTGCCGATGCCCGGGAATTCTGGCAGAGAGCAGAAGACCGGAATGCCAATACCGCCCATCTATATGCGAAGTTGGGACTGACACAGTACGCCGCAATGGAAGCATTTGTCAGGTGGCGGTGTTAAACAGAAAGTAATTATTTGCATCCGGCACGGGGAAAAGGAATGCGAGGAATGATGATGATGGCCTGATTGTTATTGGATTTCGAACCTTCAGGGATTAGAATTTTGAAATTTTGGAAGAAGCCGGATAAGCCTTATTTTTGCAACCCATTTAAGGCCCCGTAGCTCAATTGAATAGAGCATCTGACTACGGATCAGAAGGTTTCAGGTTTGAATCCTGACGGGGTCACAAAGCCGGCCAAATGAATTTTTGGGCGGCTTTTTTGTCTGGTAGCAAGAATGATTTGCCAGGTTAAGTAAGCTGAAAGATCTGACCGGCCAGAACGGTTCTCTCTAAGCCGCCGGAATTCTCCTCATTATTAGCGGGATCAATTACATACTCTTTGCTATTACAGTCAGGAGAATTGAACAATCGGCACCTTCTAAAGCCTGAAAGTTCACGAATAATGAGGGCGTTATAAAAGCATCCACGCTGGATCGCGTCTCCACGAACCAGTACGATCATAATTTCATATTCAAATCGCTGGAAAGGATTCACATAACCATTTCTTTATTGCTTACCACATTACGCCAGCAATGGCAATGTGATGAAATGATTTATGTATCGGTCTACTGCGCACATTAGTGGCCATCTCTCATCTTATAAGCTTCATGCTAAATGTTTCAAAATGACAGCCCCTATTTTCCAGTTAAGGAAAGGGAAGTTGGCAGGCCGTCAATACTTAGCAGGTTCTTTTCTTTCTTGTATGCTTCCAACCCTTCCACACCTTTGCTATCTGCCCATTTGAAGACATGATCTCTTTCTCCCTGATATTCATACAGGGGAACTCCGAAACCGCAGGAAGTCTGCACCCGGTCGAGGTCGGCGACTATGATCTGCCTCGTGAGCAGTTGAATATTGAATAGTGGAGAATAGGGCGCCCAGGCTTCCTGACCCGGTAATATCGTGTAGGCCTTCCCGTAAAGTCTCAGGATATTGGGTGGTCCATCAAAGGCGCAAAACATGAATGTGATCCGCCCGTTTTCCAGGATATGGGCAGAGGTTTCATTCCCGCTTCCGGTGATATCCATATAAGCCACCCTTGTAGGCGAAATCACCCGGAAACTGTCAAGCCCCTTTGGTGACAGGTTTACATGGCCTTGCGGGCTAAGAGGAGCGGTAGCCACAAAGAACATTTTCTGATGTTCAATGAATTCCAGGTGTTGAGCCGAGATACTGTCATGTGATTTCGCCATACAGACAATTTAGTTAGAATGCACCTATGCAAATCTATAAAATTAATTCACCTCCTGAATAGGACGTGTAATTAATGAGTGGTTCATCACTGTAACAGGAAATGTTCCCCCTGTCAGATAGAGTTGTTGACAAATAAGGTATGGCTAAAAGAAATCCCTGACCTTGTTAGCGCCTTCATTTCTGCCAATCATAAGGCGTTCTGCCGAATTTCTTAGTAAAGAATATCTCACCTCATCAAGAATTCATGGCGGATGGTCAAACTAATTAGAACCGGTAGCACATCTGTATTTGCTTTGTGGGCTAAGCAGATTTATTCATCAAAAAAAGAAATTTTATGATTACCCTTCGAGGAGCCATCACGGGTTTGACCCGTTCAGCCATTCTCCTGGCATCAACATTCGGCATTTCCCAACTGGCACATGCCGGTGGTGGAGACTATTTCCAAATTTACCTGAATAACAAGCTTGTCCTGAATGAAGTGGTAGGGAAACCTTCAACCGCACTGTCGAAAGGTTTGCAATTGACAGCCGCTGAGCGAAATGATGAACTGGTCATCTATTATTCTCATTGCGGAACAGTGGGTACCAGCCGTAAAATTGAGCTCAAAGACGAAAACGGAAAGGTTTATAAGGAATGGGATTTTGAAAATAGTTCGGCAGACAAAGGAATGAGGATCCCGGTAAGGGAAATCCTGGAATACCAGAAACAGGGTACAGGGCTGGCGCTTTTTTATCATGCAGACCAGTTGCAGTCAAAGGAAAGAATGCTGGTATCTCTCGGCAATGACAACAGGAATTCCAATACCATTCGGGAAAAAGCCAGTTACGATATGCCATTCCTGATGGGCGGCATTTTGGTGCTTGGACTGATAGGGAAAGCGGTACTCAGGGCATAGAATTCACCTTTATGGAACAAGCCTATCCCAGGGTATGCAGGGATTTAGGTCAGGCTGCCAAGCCCCGGATTGAAAAATTCCTGATTCCAAAGGGTCTTCTGCCCTACTCTAAAGGGAAGAAGACCTTTGGCATTTTTATTTCTTTCTTCTCCCGACAAGGTTAAAAAGAAATAGCAGAGCAGCGGCGAGATTTCCCCAGGCAAACCAATCTCCAGTCTGGCTATAAATCGTTGCTTCCTTACCCAAAGGGGCTTTTCCTGACAGCACCACATTCTTTCCAACCTGGCTCTTCTCTTCGCGTAATATCCGTCCGCGGTTATCGCTGATCGTTAGCCTGCCTTCCTGCGCTACCCTGACGACGCCATATCCATTTTCAACACCACGCATAACCGCCATTCTCGAATGTAACCAGCCATCGGCGTTAAAATCCCAGGCGGGAACATAGAGGATTTCCAAGCCTCCTTTATCATATTTCCTGATATAGCCTTCAAAGTCCATGTCTTTGCAAATAGCAACTCCTGCTGGAACACCGTTCAGGCTGAATAATCCCGGTTCCCGTCCGGGCCGAAATCCTTCATAGGCTTCTCCCTCGAACAGGTTCACTTTCATGTAATCCGTAATAACATGCCCCTCAGGCGAAATCACCAGGGCCGTATTTTGATAGTAGCCATTTTTAATCCTGGTGTATCCCGCAACGATCGCCACTTTATTTTTTCTCGCGGCATCTGTAAACAGGCGGGTGATGAATGGATCACTGGAATCCGTCACGGGTATCGCTTTTTCAGCCAATACTACCAGTTCAGCGCCCTGACTAGCCAGTCGCTCAATTTCATCGACATGCAGTCTCGCTATTCGCATTTCATTTTCGAATCCCGGATCATACACATTTTCATAAACTTTCTTGTCAATGACCACCAATCCTACCGGCAAACTGGAGTTGACTGAATCCTTTTGCAGGCGGAACAACCCAAACCCAATGGCCACAAAAACCAAAAGAACTGATGAAACAATTAAACGGGACTTAGCAACTTTGTCCTTCCTCCGATGCCAGGCCAGGGCAATTGCAGATGGTATCAATGTGACCAGGAAGCTGATCCCCAGGATGCCTGTCAAAGACGCAATTTGTACCAAGGGTAAAAACTCAACCTGGGTGTATGCGAGGCTTCCGATGGTTCCATCTCGTGAAAACATAAAAGCGAGCCATTCAAAACTGACCCAGAGTACCGGAAAAGCGAATACTGTTATCCAGCTTTTTGAATTCAGTACGATCCTTCTCACCAGGATGATAATAACGGCAAAGATCAAAGGCAGAATCATCGTGAACGTGATAGCAAGCAGAGGAGGCACCACGGAAAAGAGGTAGCCAAGCCAGCTCAATCTCCCTATGAGGAATGCTATAAAGGCGGCCATAAAGGCTTTGGCAGCTGAGACCCGGAATGAGATCAGCAATACCGGAACCGGCGCCGCCCAAAGCAGGAACCAGAAATTCCCTGTCAATCCGCAGGAAGCATACCAGCAAATGCCCGAGATTAAGATCCCACAAATCAGAAATATATTCTTCAATAAAGGACTGCGTTGAGATTCCGGTTCCATCTGACTTATAAATTGAATTTGCGGATCCGTCTCAAATATAACTATCCTTCATTACCCGAAATTGTAAGAATTAGACAGGTTGGTGGTGGATCAGGAAGTCGGCCATAAAATGGTCTTCTTTCCTGAACAGGCTGGGTGTGGTGCCGGTGAAGAGACGGAAGTCTTTTATAAAATGGGCCTGGTCATAGAATCCACATTCGTAACCGATATTGGTAAGGCTATTTTTGCGAAATGCCATCTCTCTAATGGCCCTGTTGAAGCGTATGATCCTGTAGTAATTTTTGGGAGTGTATCCAACCATTTGCAGAAATTTTCTCTCCAATTTCTTATAGTAAGCCTGGTTTTCCCTGCATATTTCCCCGATGGAAATATTGTCACGGCTGGTCCTTATGAAATTCACTGTCCTGCTCACGAGGGACCATTCAGCAGGTTCATATCTTATTGCTTTTGCAAGAAATCCGTCCAGAATCTTAATTTGATCTTCGGCCTGCACTGAGCCCTGCAGTCTGGCGATCCATTCATGAACTGAATCACCAAACAGATATTCGGCGGGAAGGACTTGATTTAATATTTCTGAAACGGGTACTCTGCTAAATGCCGCTAAGCCTCCGGGCTTGAACCTGACGCCCAGGAGATGAGGGCTTCCCTCCTGCCATGCGAAAGAAATTTTATTACGCTGACCCATGACTTTTATTCCACCGCACCCGAGGGATTGGGCTTCCAGGCCGGGGAATTGCCAATGAAAATTATCCGCAAGATTGAAGATCAGTTCAACCCGGCCCCCGGGGATCAGCCTTTGAATGGAACTGGCCCCTTCCCCGGGAGAACGCCATATCCAATAACATTCCACAAAATCTGAAAGAAGGCGCGAAGGCGGGTATTGGTGGTAGTTAGTCATTTTCTCTCAAGACAGTGCCAGAATACTAGCGTATTAACGTTATAAGCCCTTTTCGCTCAATTTTTCCACAGAAAGTCTGAACCTTGATAACGTATACGTAAGTGCCCGAAGCTTGAGCTTTGCCATTCAAAGTGCCGTCCCAACAAACGGATGGATTCCTGGTGCTGAAAATTCGTTCACCCCAGCGATTGTAAACAGCAAACTCTTCAACAGATACATTCCCCCACCGGCCAATTCCAAAACAATCATTCAGTCCATCGCCATTGGGAGTAAATGCATTGGGAACTATAAACAAAGGATTTCCACCAACTCCTACATTGACTGTGATAGAATCGAATGCGGAACAGCCATTCAAGTCGATACCCTCTACAGTATAAGTAGTTGTACTGGATATGCTCACAGTGGGATTGGGTTTGCCAGAGTAATCAAGTCCAGCAGTCGGCGACCATACAAATTTCGATGCACCTGTGGCACTAATTTTTGCGGTGTGAATATTGCAATCAATATCATTTGATTTTCTGGCAATAACTGTGGGACTTGGATTTACAGTGACCATTACCTTGAATGTGCTATCATAATTACAAATATTTTCGGCAATAGTTGCAGTAAATGTCATTGTGGAATCAGGTGTCGCTATTGGATTCGGTGAATTAGGATTGTCTAAGGAAGCCTGGGGTGACCAGCTATAGGAATAATTGGTTGGATTATTGCCTTCCAAGGATATTGGCTTGCCTGAACATACTGCCTTATCAGGTGGTTGGTTGAAAACAGGTTTAGGTCTAATGGCAACGAACACGGAATCTACATCCACACAGTTGTTCAAATCTTTTGCAGTGACATAGAATTTTGTGTCGCTATCAATGGAAGCAATAGGATTAGGAAGGGATTGGTCATTTAGATAGACTGCAGGGGACCAGGAATATACCGTTGCTCCGTTTCCTTGTAGTTGAATGGATTTATTTGGGCAAGTGTTTGTATCATTAATGACAGTTAAAGTGGGCGCAAATATATTCACTGTTGCAAATTCACCAGACACATTTGACTGGCAATTAGATGCATCTTTTATCGACAATAATTGAAAATTAGTTTTCGAATGAATTGGATTGGGAAAATCAAAGGGAACACCATCCTGGATATTATTCTGAGTATAGTTGGAAATTCCATCATTAAAGGTTAGTGAGTAAGGGCCCACTCCAACAATGGAAGTGAAAGTCAATTTTGCCATTTCCCCATAGCAAACTGTGCTGCCGTCAAAAGTACCAGAAAGATCATTACAGCAGGAATCGGCCACAAATGCATAGCAGGTTGGATTGGTCTGGTTGATAGCCGCGGTACCTGCCAGCGTTCCGTTCCAAGCCGGATTGCCTTGTAAATTGGACAGGCTGCTAAAATTGTAGTAGGCCAACAGGCCTATCTGTAAGGTTGGAGTTGGCAGAGTTGTATTCATATAGGTCTGTAACTCCAATTGTGACCTTGCAACATTCCAAATTCTAACTTCGTTTATATAGCCTATAAAATTAGTATTGTAAGCCTGTAGTTCATAAAGGCCTATCCTGGTATCCCAACCATTCTGAAACAAATCCCCGCTAGCAGGAATCTGGCTCATCAAATATCCATTTCGATAAAACTTCAGCGAGCTCCCGTCATATACCATCGCCACATGATAGGTCTTGTTAAGCTTTATTTCACAAACATCAGGAGTCCTGAAATATCCATTTGTAGTCGTGATCTCTGCGCTATTTGGGCGTAGCAAATAATTCACATCGGTTGGATCGTTATGCTTGGAAACAATATCACCTGCGTACAAAGGGCCACCGGTATATGGTGCAGTTCGGTTGATCATAGCTTCCACCGTAATCTGATTTCCCATAACATTAAGTTGTCCGACAGACATATACGAATATAATGCGGGAAGATAAAGCCAGTTGTCGCAGGGCGACATAGAATGGCTGATTTGTTTTATTTTCTGGAATCCAATTGCAGGATTTTTCTGTTGACCATCAGTTTGAGGTTGGCCATCATTCAGCGCAATATTGAGTTGCCCACTATTAGATTGCGCAATGGAATTGAAAGAACCGATTAGTATAAGTGTTGAAAGAACAATATTTTTCATAGATAGTATGTAGCAAGGGTTTCACACAATATCGCAATAATCCTTTGTAGATTAAAATCCTCTCAGCACTAAAAGGCTTTCTGAAATCTGGTATCAAGCCAATTAATCATTTGTCATCCGCATATAAATAATTTATAATGTGTGCAATGCTCACTTAATGTATTTTTGTGCGTATTTTAAAAGATATTTGACGGATGAAAGTAGTCATATTCGCAGGTGGCCTGGGAACCCGCATTAGTGAGGAAACTGAAGCAAGGCCTAAACCAATGGTTGAGATCGGGGGAAAGCCCATGATCTGGCATATCATGAAAATATACAGTGCGTATGGATTCAATGAATTCATTATTTGTCTTGGTTACAAAGGCTTTATGATCAAGGAATATTTTGTGAATTATTTTCTCCATAATTCAGATATCACTATAGACGTAGCCAATAATAAGATGGAAGTGCATGGCAGCTATTCTGACGCTTTCAAGGTTACATTAGTTGACACCGGAGCCAACACGAAAACGGCAGGAAGGTTGAAGCAGGTTCAAAAATATCTGGGAAATGAAGATTTCATGCTGACATATGGAGATGGGGTATCAGACCTTGACCTGCGCGCACTACTGGCATTCCATAAATCCCATAATAAAATAGCCACAGTTACGGCTGTGCAATTGGATGCCCGATTTGGGGGAATGGACCTGGCAGATAATGGAGATGTGGTTTCATTCAAGGAAAAAGCTAAGGACGAAAGCAAATGGATCAATGCTGGATTCTTTGTGCTTAAGCCCGAAGTATTCAATTACCTTACCGGCGATACTGTGGATATGATGTGGGAAGACGAACCACTGGAAAGGCTGACCGAAGACCATCAATTAGCTGCATACAAACACAAAGGATTCTGGAAATGCATGGACGCGCTCAGGGATAAGCTGGAACTGGAAGCTTTGTGGAAAAACAATGAGGCAAAATGGAAAGTGTGGTAAACTATCAAAACCTGCATAAATATTACAACGGAAAGAAGGTACTTGTTACTGGCCATACTGGTTTCAAGGGAGCCTGGCTCAGCGCCCTTCTCTTTACCCTTGGAGCCAGAGTGAAAGGATATGCGTTGGAACCTGAATACGAAAATGGTCTGTTTAATCTCCTCCTTCCTTATCAAGTATGCGAAAGCGTTATTGCTGACATAAGAGACAAATCAAGACTCGACCAAGAAATCACCACATTCAAACCGGACTTCATATTCCACCTTGCAGCCCAACCTTTGGTACGTCGTTCATACTCCATTCCTGCTGAAACTTTCGACATTAATGTAGTAGGCACGGCAAATTTACTGGAAGCGCTGCGAAACAAGGCTCAGCCTTGTTCTGTGGTCATCATTACATCGGACAAGGTCTACGAAAATAGGGAGCAAGACATACTCTATACCGAACATGACCGACTTGGAGGATTTGACCCCTACAGCGCCAGCAAAGCCTGCACAGAATTGGTTGTAAGTTCATTTCGAAGTTCATTTTTTCCAGCAAGTAAATTTAGCAACCACAAAAAATCCTTAGCAAGCGCCAGGGCTGGCAATGTGATAGGAGGAGGAGATTGGAATACCGATAGGATAATACCTGATATTGTGCGCTATTTGAAAAACGAACAAGCAATTTCTTTGCGAAATCCTCTTTCCGTGCGTCCCTGGCAGCACGTATTAGAACCCCTTGGTGGATACTTGTTACTCGCAGCCCGCATGCAAGAACAGCCCCAGCAATATTCAAGGGCCTATAACTTTGGTCCATATCCACAGGATCACTTGCAAGTAAAGGAATTGGTTGAAATTGCGCTGAAGATATGGGGAAATGGTTCTTGGAAAGATATTTCCGACCCGCTCCAGCCGCACGAGGCCAGATTGCTGAAATTGGATATCACGCGTTCCATTACAGACCTGCAATGGAAGCCAAAACTGAATTCCACCAATGCGATAGATTGGACCATCAAGTGGTATCAGCAACCTATAAATAGACAGGCAGATTTTACATTTGAGCAAATCAAAAAGTACCTCGCCTTATGATATTCACTCCCACTCCTCTGGCAGGTAGTTATGTAATTGATATTACTCCATTCCAGGATAACAGAGGCTGGTTCGCGAGGACTTATTCCAAGGAGGAGTTTGCACAAATCGGGCATCATCTCGAATGGGTCCAGATGAACCATTCTGCGACCTTTGCGATGGGAACCCTTAGAGGTATGCATTTCCAGCTTCAACCCTACGGAGAAATTAAGATGATAAAATGCATCTCAGGAAAAGTTTACGATGTTATTATTGATCTTAGAAAAGATTCTCCTACTTTTCTGGAATGGTATGCAACAGAGCTGTCGGCTGAAAACAGAAAAATGCTATATATTCCGGAAGGATTTGCCCATGGCTTTCAGACTTTAACAGACCAGGTAGAATTATTGTACCATCATACGGGTTATTACAACCCAGATGCAGAAGCGGGAGTTAGATATGATGATCCCGCCATAGGAATAGAATGGCCACTAGCCGTTTCCACGATTTCAGAAAGAGACCAAAAACATCCCTTGTTAAGTGGTCAATTCAAAGGAATTTAAGTATGCAATGCCGATTTTGTAAAAAAGAACTGACAAATGTTTTTATTGACCTGGTGAATGCACCTGCGTCAAATTCATTTCTTCGGAAAGAACAACTGGATGAGCCTGAAACATTCTACCCACTAAGAGTTTACACCTGTTCAAATTGTTTTTTAGTGCAGGTTGATGAATATAAAAAGTCTGCCGCCATTTTTAATAATGACTATGTTTACTTTTCATCTTATTCTACCAGCTGGCTGAAGCATGCCAGGGATTACACTTCAATGATGGTTGAGCGATTTGGATTAGAAAGCAAGTCACAGGTGATTGAGTTGGCTTCAAATGATGGCTATCTGCTCCAATACTTCAAGGAAAGGGACATCCCTGTCTTAGGGATTGAACCCACGGCCAATACCGCAAAAGTCGCCATAGATAAAGGTATTTCAACAATCATTGATTTTTTTGGGGTGAGGCTTGCAAAGGAACTAGTGAAAAAAAATATAAAGGCAGATCTGTTGCTAGGTAACAATGTATTGGCACATGTGCCTGATATTGTCGATTTTGTCCGGGGAATGAAGATAATTCTCAGTGACAAGGGTATCATCACAATGGAATTCCCGCACTTGATGCAACTCGTAAATCATAACCAATTTGACACCATCTATCACGAGCATTTTTCATATCTCTCCTTTCATACCACAAAGAAAATTTTTGAAGCATGTGGATTGGATTTATTTGATGTTGAAGAAATTCCCACTCATGGAGGTTCATTGCGGATCTTCGCAAAGCATGTGGAAGATTTCAATAAAGAAATATCACCACGCGTAGATGCCTTAATTCAAAAAGAACTAAAAAATGGAATGAATAGCCTGGCATATTATGATAATTTTCAGGAGAAAGTTTTGCGTGCTAAAATCGATTTATTGGAATTCCTGATCCAGAAAAAAAGAGGCAACAAGAAAGTGGCAGCTTATGGTGCAGCCGCCAAGGGAAATACACTGTTGAATTACTGTGGCATCAAGAATGATTTGATCAGTTTTGTGGTGGACGCAAACCCTCATAAGCAGAATAGATTCCTTCCGGCCAGCCATATCCCAGTCGTAGCTGAGCAAATGCTGAAAGAAAAAAAACCAGACTATGTTATTCTGTTACCATGGAACCTGAAAGAAGAAATTATGGACCAAATTTCCTATATAAGGAATTGGAATGGTCAATTTGTAATTCCGATTCCTGAATTGCAAATTTTTTGATCTATGAAGAAAATCCTGGTTACCGGAGCTACTGGTTTTATAGGCAATCATGTGATTCAGGAACTCTTGAAAGAAAATTTCCACGTAATCGCCAGCTCATCGAATGAAGGAAGGGCAAAGGAAATGACCTGGTTCCCCAGCGTGACCTATATTCCCTTAGACCTGGATAATACTGTAGGAATTAAAAATGTCTTTGAATATTTTCAGCAGCCTGATGCAGTAATTCACCTTTCATGGGAGGGATTGCAAAACTACAAATCGCATGTTCACCTTGATATAAACTTGCCCAGGCAGATTGCCTTTCTGCATAGTCTGATAGAAACAGGAGCACGGGATATAACAGTGACCGGCACCTGTTTTGAATATGGCATGAAGGAGGGCTGCCTTGATGAAAGCATGGCGGCTCAACCCGCCAACCCATACGCACAAGCCAAGGAACATTTGAGGCAATACCTACAGAATTTACAAAACCAAACGACATTTGAACTCAAATGGATCAGGCTATTTTACATGTTTGGTACCGGCCAAAACCCCAATTCCTTATTTTCGCAACTGGATAAGGCCCTTGCAAATGGAGCCACAGAGTTCAATATGAGTGGAGGTGAACAACTGAGAGATTATTTGCCAGTTGAAAAGGTGGCAAAATATATTGTAAAAATTGCCCTGCAACACAAAGTTACCGGTGTCATCAATTGTTGCAGCGGACGTCCTGTGAGCGTAAAGGAATTGGTGAATTCATATCTAAGATCGAAAAAAGCAAGCATAAAATTAAATCTGGGATTTTATCCATACCCTGATTATGAGCCGATGGCATTTTGGGGAAGCAATTCTAAATTAAAAACCATTTTGAACGATGAGTAATGTGAATCCTGTTACGGCATTCATTGAAGAGAGGAAACTCCGTATCGCTATGAACGGCACAAACAGTAAACTGAAAGCAGCTGCCGAAGCATTCAATGTTGAATCAAACAAAGCCTTGTATTCTTACAATTTTTCCTGGATGGGAAGGCCCGTAATTCAATATCCCCAGGACTTGATAGCAATGCAGGAAATCATTTGGCAATTGCAACCAGACCTTATCATTGAAACGGGTATTGCCCATGGAGGATCGCTTATATATTATGCTTCTTTGCTTGAACTCATAGGTAAAGGGAAAATACTTGGAATTGATATTGATATCAGGGAACACAATCGAAGGGAAATAGAAAAACACCCTATGTTCAAGCGCATTAATATGTTACAGGGATCTTCAACAAGTACGGAAGTTGTAGAAAAGGCAAAATCATTTGCGAATGCCAGCGAAACAATTCTGGTGGTCCTGGATTCAAATCATACCCATGAACATGTGCTCCGCGAACTGGAATTATATTCGCCATTGGTATCCAAAAATTCCTACCTGGTTGTTTTCGACACTATAGTTGAAAACCTGCCGGACAACTATGTTCAGGGTAAGCCCTGGGGTAGAGGAAATAACCCGCATAGCGCCGTAGTTGAATTCCTGCAACAAAATGACAAATTTCAGATTGATCATTCCATTGATGACAAGCTATTGATAAGCGTGGCTCCGGGCGGGTATCTGAAGAGAATCAAATAAAGGCGAATTCATAAATTTATTCTATGCCATTTGTCAGCTTTTGTTTCACCACATTTAAGAGAGGATCCATCCTTAAAGATACACTGGACAGCATCAAAAGGCAAGCTTTTGATGACTACGAAGTTATTGTATCAGATAATGACCCCGAAAACAGCGCGAGAGAGTTCGTAGAGTCCATGAATGACACTCGTTTCAGGTATTTTTCAAATGGAGCCAATTTGGGGATGAAACCAAGTTTCAATAAGAGCCTTCAGCGGTCATCCGGAGATTTCATAGTGATGATAGCCGACGATGATCCCATCTATCACGACATGCTGCAGACCCTGGTTGGCCTCGCGAATAAATACCCCGGATATGGAATGTATATGGGCGGGTCTGACTGGCTTTGTACAACACCTGAAGTAGCAAAGCTCTATAAATTGAAGGTGGGCACGAATTCTCACTTGTCAAGTGACCATGAAATTGGATATATAAATAAATACTCAGGCTCTGAGTTCCTGATAGACTTCTTCACTTTTAAGATTTTCCCTTCGTATCTCTGGTCCACTTGTATGGTAAAAAGAGATATAATCATTCAAATGGGAGGAATTCCGGACTATGGCACACCTTTTTTGGGAGACTACGCTTACCTGAGCCTAATGGGTTCTGTATCGGGTTGTGTGGTAATAAATAAATCTTTGGGTTGCCAAACTGTGCACAATCAAAATTTTGGTAGAAACCAGAATGATCAAATCATCACTGCGGCAAAAGCATTTCCAAAATACCTCCACGCTCGTCTGTCACATTTACAAAACTGGCACATGATCGAAAAATATATACTTGATTTCACCGGATCATGGGTAATCTCGCACATGGCATTCCTTCACCACTATTTCAATGAGAATGAAGAAAACGAAAAGGGCCTGGCTCAAGCTGAGAGGGATGTCTTTAAGATTGATTATGTCAGAAAATTTCATACCAAGTACTTTTTCAAGAAAAGATTTCCAAAAATCCATGATCAATTGGTTATTTTGAAGAAAAAATTCAAAGGATAAAAATTCCATTTTCCCAGATCAGACCCAATGGATCGATACAGCATCATACTACCTGTGCGCAATGGTGGCGAATATGTAAAACTTTGCGTGCACAGTATTCTGTCTCAATCGCTCCCACATTTCAACCTGATTATTCTGGATAATAACAGCACTGATGGTACCAAAGAATGGATACGATCGCTTCATGATGAGAGAATTGTCTTGCATGAATCTGACAAGTCGCTTACTATAGAAGAAAATTGGGGAAGGATAATAAGCGTAAACAAGAATGAATTTATAACTCTTATAGGGCACGACGATTTACTCGACATCGAATATCTTTCGGTAATGGACAGACTGATATCTGAAAATCCACATGCCAGCCTTTATCAGACTCATTTCAGATTTATGAACGCGAACGGAGGCTTGATCCGGAAATGTAAGCCCATGGCTCCAATAGAGACCGCCACAGATTTCCTGAAAAGTTTTCTCACTAACCAGATTGATGTGAATGGAACTGGATACATGATGCGGTCTGCCGACTATGATGCAATAGGTGGCATCCCTCCATATCCCAGCCTGCTATTTGCAGATTTCGAATTGTGGATTCGCCTTACTCAAATGGGCTATAGGGCTACCTCGCCGGAGGAGTGTTTCTCATTCCGCATTCACCAGAGCACAACTTCAAATTCAACTGATAGAAGGCTCCAAATGGCGCTTGGTAAATTCATAAATTTCCTTGTTAAATTGAAAAATGAAAGCCCTGAACTGAACAAAGTAATCCTGGAACATAGTGAGCATTTTCTTTTAACTTATTGCAAAGGTCTCTCTCATCGCCTGCTGAGAACTCCGTTGGAGCAGAGAGATAATTTGTCAGTGAAATCTTTCCTGGAAAAGTGTAAGACTTACGCTGATATGTTGAACCCTGGCAATCATTTTAATCCTTTGGCGGTTCCAAGTATCCGCATTGCAAAAATGCTTGATCAAAGCGCATTTGGCCGGAAATTGTTTTTACAATTCAAAAGAATTTACTCAAAACCATTGCTAAAATAGTAGGTATCGAGCCTGATGATAGATCTGTCCATAATTATAGTCAACTACAATTCATTCCAATTAACCTTGGAATGTATTCACAGCCTCATGACCAAGACTAAATCTATTTCGTTTGAAATCATAGTTGTTGACAATGATTCTTCGGATGGATCTTCTCAGGAAATCTTGGGAAATGTTCCCTCCGTCAAATGGCTCCCCATGGGCTACAACGCCGGATTTGCAAGGGCTAATAACGCCGGTATAAAGGCAGCGGGGGCGGAGACAGTGCTGCTGCTAAACCCGGATATCATCATTACGGATAATTCAGTTGCACAGTGCTATGAGAGACTTGACGCAAGTGAATATGTGGCGGCGGGCGTGCAATTGAGGAATCCGGATAACAGTCCCCAGATTTCCGGACATTATTTCATGAAAGGTGGATTTAACCTGGTATTACCCCTGCCCTATTGGGGCGCTTTCCTGAAATGGATTGGAACCCTTCTCAGGACCCCAAGGCCCAGCATACCCCTTGCCGCAGAAATTCAGGAGGTGGATTGGATCAGCGGCGCCTTCCTGATGGTGAAGAAAAAGGCTTTGGAAAAAGCCGGACTCATGGATGAAGATTTCTTTCTTTACGCAGAAGAAGTGGAATGGTGCAGCCGTATCCGTAAACAGGGAAAACTCTGTATCTATGGCGACCTCGGCGCAATCCATCTCCAGGGGGAGGCCATCAACAAAGACCAACAATCGAATAAAAAGGGCTATTATGGATTATATGACCGAAAAGATCTGCAACTCATGGTCTCTAATCATTTGCGGGTGCGCAAGCAATATGGAGTGGGATGGTTCCTCTTCCTGCTTCTAAATTATACCTGGGGAGTGTTGGTGTATGCTGTAGTTGGATTTATTCATCGGCTCATTAGCTTCCGGAATCCTTTCGGGCATTACACTAAAGTAGTCGCATTTGGAAAAAATGTATCCCGGATCTGGACTCTTGCGCCCACCATTATTCGCAACAAACCATATTTTTATAAGATGCTTTAATCAGCGGTTGAATAATCCCTTCAACGCGTCTATCCTGAACCGTATCACCGGCATGGCTTTGGCAGGATTTCCCTGAAGAACATAAATAGCTGACAGGACAAGGGAAGCTCCCAGTTTGAACAGGTATTCAAGCACCTTATTGAAATATGCAAATCCCCCCCTGGCAAGCATTCTTACACGCTCACCCCTGCCGATACCCGAAGCCACACGGTACATATATTCCCGCGTCAGTTTGTTGGTTTCCACTACATGCTCCACCACGACGGATGGATCATAATAAATTTTGCCTCCACCTGATTGTAGCTTCAGGAAGAAATCTTTCCCCTCTCCACCAATGCGCAGAGTCCCTGCCACACCTGGCAAGTCAGTATTGAACCCCCCAATCTGGTCAAAGGCTTTCTTCCGGACAACCATATTGGACTCCAGGGGGTATTTGCCAGCCTTGAACGGGACCACTTGCGGACTATAATCGAAATTTCCAACAAGGGAAGCCACAAAATGCGACATCCATTTGGGCTCTTCGGGTATGTATCTTGGTATGATGCGACCACCCATGCCAGTGGCATCTTGATGAGATTCAAAAAATCGAATGATCCTTTCCAGGAAATCAGGTTGAGCGATGGCGTCATCGTCCATGAATGCCAACAAAGCTGCGACCGAGGCCGTGGCGCCGGTATTCCGGGCAAATGAAGCCCCCTGCCTGGTCTCTGTGAGATAACGAATATTATAGTCGGGATGGCCGGCAATATAGTCCCGACATATTTGAGCCGTATTGTCACTGCTGTTATTGTCCACCACAATCACTTCGTAGAGCGATTTTGGGAGACCCTGATGATAAAGGCTGTCCAGGGCCTGGATAATATAATCCTGCCTGTTATAAGAACAAATAATCACAGATATTTTCAATTGCTGCATGGCCTTACCGGGATTGGCTCCAAAGATAATGCTGATCCCTCATTCCTTCCCGGATGCGCGACACGAGAGTTTTGCATTCTGATTTTCCTGATAATTGTTTTCAAATGAATAGTGCTGATTAAACAGCCGCCTTATGAAAGAAATATTCAGATTCTTAGGCAATTGTTACCAGTCTTTTGATCTCATGAAGCTGTCTTGGCCCGGTTCTTCCACTGCATGAACAATCCCCCGGCAAAAATCAATACTAAAATGACTGAGAAAATACTCGTTAGCGTTCTGCCTTTATAATATCCAGGTGGTTCAAACCGGAATTCAATATTGTGCTGCCCCGCAGGCAAAGCGAGTCCCCTCAGCACATAATTCACTTTCACAATGGGCAATTGTTTCCCGTCAACGAAAGACTTCCATCCGGCATCATAATAGATCTCACTGAAAACCGCGAACTGGTTAGCGCTTGAATTGGAATGATAGGTGACAATTTCGTAATCATTTTTTAGAAGGCTGATCGTAGCTGCTGAATCGAACTGGGGACTAAAAGGAATCCCTGATTTGAACTTTTCCTGCACGATGGCGGTATCCTTCGGATTGAAATGATCAAGGGCGTCCATTTCTGCCTTATCGTCCTTCACAAATTTGATGGCCCTTACAAACCAACAATTTCCCAATGCGGAATCATTTCTTTGGAAATTAGCCGTCTGCAAAGTCCTTGGATCACGTTGAATGAAATATTTCGTATTCAGCATATTGAATACCTGCATGTTTGGAGGGCGCTTGCCCATCTGGTGCTCAATCAAATCCTGGTAGATGATCAATTTAGCAGGATGATAGCCGCCAATAGAATGATAATAATAGGATGTAATATTCTCTGTCCATGCATCGCCACCCACATTGAATACACGGAAGAAACTGCTGTCTTTTTGTAAGGCATCATCCGCAGCTGTCTTTTGAAATGGAAGGTCATTTTCCTCCCGTTCCACGTAATTATCTGCATTCAAATAATGAAGATCAATGGCAATCAGGTCGATGAATGAGAAAATCAATATGCCAAGGATCACCGGCATCGGTTTCAGCTTATTTCTCAAAAACAGGAAAATGAGGATCACAGGCACGGCAATAAATGCTAATGACCGGAGTATATCATCCAGCATCATAGTCTTTCTGTCTGATTTCATGCCCTCAAAAAAGGGATTTATAGCCTGGATGATTTCGGGTTGATTGATTTGCCGGATTTGCCTCATGGCGCTACGGTCCTGTTCATTCTGGAAATCAGATGAAATATAAAGAATGAGTACCAGCAGGAATATCCCGCCAGTGATTATCAATGCCTTTTTAAAAGGTTTAATAAAGACCTTCCTGTCGGGCGCATTGATGATAGTATTCAGGCCCAAAACTGCGCCTAGTGGTATTAGTAACTGTGGAACCAACAATATCATGGAAGGTGCCCTGAATTTATTGTAGAGTGGCAGGTATTTGTACAAGAGAGAATTGAACCCGTCAAAATAACTTCCCCAGGACATCAGGATGGTAAGAATCACTGCAGTGAGGATCCATCCTCTGTATTTGTTGTCAATTACCACCATTCCAAGAATGAAAAGAAAGCAGATAATGGCCCCCACATAAGGAGGTCCTGAGGTGCCCACAGCGCCATTATTGGATATCCCTCCCCAATAGGATCCCAGGAGATTCATGAGTCCCACGCCAGTATGTTCCTGCACCGCATTGATATTTTCCTGACCCAGGGTCTGCAAAGCTTCAAATGCCTTTGACTGGTCCTGCGATATTTCCATTTGGCTGCTTCCACCGTAGAATCGCGGAAACATCATGACCAGGGGTTCTGTCTTATACACGCTGTAGGCAAATGCATAGTCTTTGTCGAGTCCGGTTTTGGAATGTATTCCCGATGAATTATCCGCGAGGACAGATGTTCCCCCTCTTATGGTCTCTTTCTGGTATTCATAGGTGGAGAGGAGGTTGACCGCATTGGTGAGCAGACCCACAGTGGCAGCAATCAGTGTTAATCCGAGAGATATAAACATTTGCTTATACTCTTTAGCCCTGATCCAGCGAATGATATAGGCGATGGTCATGATACCCGCCACTAAAAAGAAATAATAATCCACCTGTGGATGATTCATGGCCACCATAACCGAAGCGACAAGGGCTGTCAGGGCCACTCCTATCCAATATTTGCGTTCATAGATCAATATTATGGAACCAAGTAACGCCGGCATATAAGCGATAGACCACATTTTGGTATTATGCCCCACTGCTATGATAACAGGATCATAGGTAGCGTAGGCGAAGCTCAGGGCGCCGATCATGCCCACATAAGGATTTACCCTGAGCACTATGCAAAGGAAATAGAAACAGATACAGGCCAGGAAAAAAAACTGGATAGGAATTGGCAGGCCCAGGGTGAGGATCGTATGCGCGACCCCAGGCACGATATTGTTGCCCTCGAATCCTATCTGGAAAGTGGGCATACCGCTGAACAGGCTGTTTGTCCACAAAGGATAGCGCCCGTGGGTATTCTTATATTCTACAGATTGCTGTATGGATCCCTTCCAGTTGGTGATATCATGCTGCTGAACCACTTTGCCCTCCAGTACCGGCTTACAGTAAATAACGGCTACGACCAGGAATACCACAACCGCTATCAGGTGAGGAACAACTGACTTGAAATTGAAATTTTTCATCTGGTTACTGAAGTTTAGGGAGCAAATTAATGCTATTTTTAGTCTTCATTTGGATTTTTACCCTTTCATTTTTTCATCATCACCAAGGTCTATGCGTTGGCTTTATTTCCTGTCCAGGCTGGCATTTATCTCAAATATCGCATTCCTCCTTTGCCTGGTTCTCAGGTATCGGAGTTTTATGGAAGAAAAAGATGTGCTAGCCACTTTGCTCATATTAGGATGGCTGCTACCACTGGGACTGAACGCGATCGTGAATATCACTCATTCTATCCTCTTTGTTGCAGGTAGGAGGGAATTATCTCCCGTGCCACAATGGTTGATCACTACCAATGCACTATTCTTTATTGTTCAAGCATATCTTTTTTTCATAGCATGATCCATCATATTCTAAAAGACAAGCCTACCAAATTATTCATTGTGTTTACGGCTTTTTTTGTAGCCAATGCGCTGATAGCCGAATGTATTGGTGGGAAAATATTCTCCCTCGAAAAAGTATTCGGTCTTCAGCCGGCCAGTTTTACCTTATTCGGACAAAAGGATTTAGCATTTAACCTTACCTGTGGTGTTTTACTGTGGCCGCTTGAATTTGTAATGACCGATATTGTGAATGAATATTATGGACCCAGGGCCGTGAGAAGAATATCCTATACCGCCGTAGCCCTGATTTCCTATGCATTTCTCATGTTCTACCTCGCCATTCATATTCCTTCGGCTGATTTCTGGCTTGGCAGCAAGACAGATAGTGGGATACCCAATATGCAGGTAGCGTTTAACGGGATATTCGGTCAGGGAATGTGGATCATTGCCGGCAGCCTGACAGCATTCCTCGTCAGCCAGATTGTGGACGTAACCGTATTTCACAAGATCAAAAAAATCACTGGCGAAAAATGGGTCTGGCTCAGGGCAACCGGATCCACCGTCATTTCCCAGCTCATAGATAGTTTTATCGTTCTTTTCATAGCGTTCAAGCTGGGCAATAACTGGAGCTGGCAGCTCGTGCTGGCCATATGCCTGGTAAATTATATCTATAAATTCACCATGGCCATCATTCTCACGCCACTCATTTATCTGATCGAAAAAAGAATTGAGAAATATGTGGGGCACGAAACGGCCATGAAGATGAAAAGAGCCGCAATGGGCAAAGAAGAAAATTAGGGGAAATTCATTTTCCTCACCAGGCCGGCAACTACCATGTCAATGGGAAGGGTCAATTTATCTTCAGAAAAATCCTCCCAATTTATGAAGCGAAAGGTTTCGATTTCTCCCTTTTCCTCATAGACAAAAAGTTGCTGCTCATCAAATTCAAATGGTCCTCCTCTCAATGGCACAGTAATGGGTTCCAGGGGTCTTGCATAGTAATAGATCGAAATAATCTGGTGCCCGGGGTTGAATGCCGAAAGCTGGAAGAAATCCGTAGTATAAATATGTTCTCCAATTTGTACTCTAAGATTCATTTCTTCCAAAAACTCCCTTTGCAGACAGTCTCTGGTCCCCTCACCGAATTCCAATCCGCCGCCGGGAAATTTTGTGTAGTAACTGCCCCTGATATATTCGTCACTTACCAATACCTGCTTTTGGTCGTTGATCAGGATCCCATATACCCTAACATTGAACATGGATCAAAATTTGAAAACAAATATAAGAACTTGAGGGAAGCCGGTTGGAAATCAGGAAATGGTTTATATAGACGGAAGACTCAGAACCATTTTCTCTTCATGAAATACCAACTGATCACAACCGACACCAAAAGGGATAGAATGATCGGGATATAAAATGCATGCGTGGAATTGGCATAAGGAATCGGAACGTTCATACCGTAGATGCCAGTAACAAGCGCAGGCAGCGAAAGCACTATGGTTATGGAAGTGAGCCGCTTCATGATATTGTTCAAGTTATTGCTGATGATGCTGGCGAATGCATCCAGTGTGCTACTTAGAATATTGGTATAAATATGGGCCATTTCCAGGCCTTGCGACATGTCCACCACATGGTCATTCAGAATTTCCTTTTCCTCATCATTCAGGCCCAGGAAATTGGTCCTTTCCAGTTTCATCAGCAGCAATTCATTGGAACGAAGTGCCGTCACAAAATAGACCAGGCTTTTCTGGATCCTCATTAATTCCAGCAATTCCTCATTCCGGTTGGAGTCATATAATTTCTTTTCGACGATATTCCGGCGGTGATTGATCTCCTTAAGGTATTCCATGAATGCCTGCGTGACCTTCTCGAAGATCTTGAGCACCATCATATTCTTCTTGTCGGGATGCCGGTTCGGAAAAGTGTTTAGGAATTTCTTAATGGCTCCATTCTCAAAGGAATTAACCGTTACAATTTGGTTATGCGTGAGTATAATGCAGATGGGAATAGTAATATAATAAGCGTCACTTTCATTGAAAGAATTGTTTTCCGTGGGGGTTTTTATTACGATCAACTTGACATTGTCTTCCAGTTCAAACCTGGGCCTTTCGTCAATGTCAAGCGAGTCCTGGAGAAATTCAATGGGTATATCAAGAGCCTCAGAGACTTCTGCAAATTCTTCATGCTTGAGTGGGGGAAGAATATTGACCCATGTTTCGTTATCCGGCTTATCAATTGCCAGGGTCACTCCGTCAACGTTCTTGAAATATTGAATCATGGCGGAGCAAAGGTAAGGGGTATAGCAAATCGGGAATGCAGAATTTACCTACTCTACCTCAATTTCTCCCTTGAAGACAAATTCAGCCGGGCCGCAGAGCCAGATATTAGTGTATAGATTTTCTTGTGTAAGGTCAAATTCAACACTGAGTTTGCCGCCGGGCGTATAAACGTCAACCTGGTTAAAGCCATTTTCATTGTGAGCAGCCATGAGTGCAGAGGCTACTACCCCGGTGCCGCAACTGAGTGTTTCATCTTCAACACCCCTTTCATAAGTGCGGACAAAAATGGTATGCTCATTGAGATGCTCCACAAAATTAACATTGATGCCTTCCGCCGCGAATTCCTTACTGTTCCTGATCTCCCGGCCTTCTTCCTTAACATTAATGTCCCTGACGTCAGTTGTGAATTTCACAAAATGAGGTGACCCGGTGTTTAGGATATGTTCCTCGTAACGGTTCTCGACTTCGCGTACGTCCTGCATTTTGAGTCTAACCCATCCATTGAGATCTATTTCCGCCTCATGCTTACCATCGGTCGCCATGAATTGATATAAGGGTTTATGAATACCCAATTGATACGCGAATTTCACCATGCACCTTCCTCCATTGCCACACATGGAGCTCTCGCGTCCATCGGCATTATAATACTTCATTTCGAAATCATAGCCGGGCTTCTCATTCAGAAGCATCAGCCCATCTGCGCCAACGCCGAAACTCCGCTTGCAAATGAATTCAACCTGGGCATTGTTGAGAGCGGCATATTCATTTTTCCGGTTGTCAAGAATCACAAAATCATTTCCGGTTCCCTGGTATTTATAAAATGATATATTCATAACAGAAGGTCCACGCCATTTAGTAAAATGATGACCGCAAATGTAACAAGATTTGACTATGGAATGACGGGTATGCCGGCAATTATATCCAGGCACTTCCTGATTAAACGATTTATCGTGGTATTTCCATCCCTGCTGAATTCTTTGCTCACGCGGTTCGCCACTATGGCGCTCAGGCTCAGGCAATGGTGACCCAATAGTTTCCCCAATCCGTAGATCCCTGCCGTTTCCATTTCAAAATTGGCGATCCGGTGCTGGCCGAATTGAAATTGGGTCAGACGGTTTAGCAGGTCTGGACTACTTAAACCCAGGCGGAGAATCCTTCCCTGCGGGCCATAAAAGCCGGGGCAGGTAATTGTTATACCCTGATGAAAATCGCGCACAAAATGCTTGAGTAAAGCAGGACTGACGCTGCTGATATAGGGCCTTGCAAATTGATTGTGTAATTGGGTTTGGGTGATGAAGGCATGCAGGAGCTGCTTCTCTTCCTCGTTATTTTCAGTACGATAGAAATTCATCAGGTTATCAATACCCAAACCATGGGTGCTGGCTACAAAACTATCCACCTCTATTTCCTGCTGAAGAGAACCGGCTGTACCTATCCGAATGATATTGAGTGTCGTCAATTTGTCCTTTATGGTGCGGCTCCCGAGATCAATATTCACCAGGGCGTCCAATTCATTCAATACAATATCAATATTATCCGTTCCGATGCCTGTAGAAATCACCGACAATCTCTTTTTCCCTAACCAACCCGTATGGGTAACGAATTCCCGGTGCTGAATCTCGAATTCAATATGGTCCAAAAACTTACTTACTTCTCCCACCCTCTCAGGATCACCCACCGTAATAATATCATGGGCCAGTTCTTCGGGTTTTAGATTCAGGTGGTAAATGGCGCCCCTGGGGTTGATGATTAATTCAGATTCGGGTATTCTCTGCATATTTGAGACCGATGGTGTGGTATTTTATTTTGCTTCAGGGAAAACAGTCCTGAAAATATAAATTCCTTGCTTTATTTTGAGGAAGCTCCGGCTTGAAGCTCCGGTATTAACGAATCTGAAAGCCCGAATTTAACATTTACAAACAAAAATATCCTATTTTCGCAACCCGGTAAAATGGTCCTGTGGCCGAGTGGCTAGGCAGAGCTCTGCAAAAGCTCCTACAGCGGTTCGAATCCGCTCGGGACCTCAACCAGAATACAAATAACGTAAAGGCCTGCTGATGACTTATCAGCAGGTCTTATTCTTTAACGCCCCGGCAGAATTATTTGAATGTGATTCAGGGATTACTCATTCAGGGAAGTGTAAATGTCTAATAATAGATCATAATAGAAGCTAAAACCTGAAGCCGGAATTGAAAATCCTGCATATTCCTGCCCCAATAATCCGCAATCACAATTCCTGAATCTGCCTTATCATTTGGTTAGTAAATCCCCATTCATTATCGTACCAGGCCATCACTTTTACGAGATCTCCATCTACCACACGAGTCATCTCTGAATCCACAATGGCCGCAAATGGGCTTTTGATAATATCTGTTGAAACCAATGGCTCATCGGATACCGACAGCACCTGTTTATACCGGTCTGTTTTAGATTCTTCGAGCAGGATGGCATTGATCTCTTCCGGAGTAGTATTTCTTTGAGAGATGAATGTGACATCCGAAATAGATCCAACAGGAACGGGTGTACGAATAGCCACCCCATCGAATTTCCCTGCAAATTGCGGGAGGGCCTTGGTTACAGCTATGGCTGCTCCCGTTGAAGCTGGCGCCAGGTTTACGGCGGCAGCCCGACCCATCCTTGGTTCTCTTTTAGAAGGAGAATCCACCAAGGATTGGGAAGCGGTAAATGCATGCACCGTTATCAGAATCGCTTTTTTGATACCGACTCTTCTGCCAATGATCTCCATGATGGGACCCGTATTGTTGGTAGTGCAACTCGCGCAGGAGAAAATGGCCGTTTTCCCGTCATTGGTATTTACTCCATATACTACGGTTGGCGTGTCCTTGCTCTTGGTAGGTCCTGAAATTATGACGGTCCCGGCCCCGGCATGAATATGCTTTTCGGCATCTTCCCGTTTGGTGAATAAGCCAGTGCTTTCTATGACAATATCCACTCCCATGCTTTTCCATGGCAATTTTGCCGGATCCTTTTCCGAAATGAATTTTATGTTTTGTCCTCCAACAATTAATGCTCCTTTTTGCATCCTTACTTCCTTCTCATAAATGCCATATACGCTGTCATACTTCAACAGGTAGGCTGCATTTTCCAGGGTCATAAGATCGTTGACGGCCACAAGTTCAAGGCCTGGAGTATTGAAAATTAGTTTGAGGGATGCCCGGCCAATTCGCCCAAAGCCATTGATCGCAATTCTTTTCATATTCATGAATTTATTTAGTTAACCTGTTGAATTTCTGGTCTGACTTTACTAATGAACAAATTTCATTCCTGAAAGTTCTGACATGGTTTCAATAGGACACAAATCATTAGGATCAGGCCATGTGACAGGAGAAGATTCAAAGCGGAATAAATAAGACTGAATGCTGCCATATTGGGGCTGATGGAAAATGATTACAATGATCGGCTTTATCCAAATGGAAATAGATATGGGATTATCCATATAGAGCACAGAAATAAATATATGATTACCCATTTAAGCCGCATTGCCTCTAAAGTCTTTGAGTAGAAGCTGAGTAGATGAGAGGGGGCTTATACTTATAACCGTTTGTATACTTATATAGCCGGCAATGATATCCATACCTCCATTTTATTCTTAACAAATTCCTCCTGCAATCACCTTAGTTTGTAATGAACTCATTAAAAACATTAATAATGACCCTATTTCAGATGATCAATCATTTAGCATAAAAATACAACATACATCAGTACATGGCAATTCCCTATTTTCGCTTTGCGCTCTATCTGGTTAATCCTAAATAATTTTACAGATTCCCGTTGGAGAAGTCCTTGATCATAGCCATTATCCAACAACATTTATTGTATTAAGAGCTATGAGGTATCGAAGCAAAATCCATTGTCGCGGGCTTTGATGATGGAAAGCCTATTAAGATCAGACAAATCTAAAACATGTACAATCTGAAAATTATTTCTTCAACGGTACGTCCCGGCAGAAAAGGACCCATCGTCACAAAATGGATAGCAGGACTGGCCAGAAAAAATGAAAATTTCAATGTGGAGGTGTTGGACCTCGGAGAAATAAATCTGCCGATGATGAATGAACCCAATCATCCGATCTTGAAAAAATACGAGCATGAGCATACCAAATGGTGGAGCTCCAAGATTGACGAAGCGGATGCATTCATTTTCGTAACGGCCGAATACGATTTTAATTACCCCGCCCCTTTGAGAAATGCCTTGGAATACCTGTCACAGGAATGGGCTTATAAAGCCGCCGGCGTAGTAAGTTATGGAGGTGTTTCAGCCGGGACAAGGGCGCTGAACAGTCTGAAAAATGATCTGGCTTCATTAAAAGTGGTTGCTATCACAGAATCGGTGAACTTTTCATTTTTTCAAAAAAATATCAACGATCAAAATGAATTCGAAGCAAACGATATTTCCCTGAAAGCCGCAGATACCATGTTCAGGCAATTGATACGCTGGACAAAAGGGCTTAAGATCATCAGGGAAGACAAGGGGGTCTAGCCGAATAACTAATCAAACATTATCAAAGTATGATTGATCCGGATAGAAAATAAGTAAGTTTGCCGCAACAAATCCTGGATTAGTCATCTTTTTTGGATTGAAGATATTCACTTGCTAAATTCGAAAAGAGAAATGCGATATTCATCTCCCATTGGAGTGCTGGCCGCCATTGCTGTGCTGGTAGCATCATTTATGCCCTGGGTGGAAATCCAAAGCGCTCATATAGTGCTGTCGGGAATGAACGCGCAGGGAACTAATTTCGGAAGGCCCGGACAATTGCATATACTCTTAAGCGCCATTGCCCTATTGATGTTCTGTATACCCCGGATCTGGGCAAAAAGAGTCAATTGGTTCGTTTGTGCCTTCGCTTTAGCCTGGGGGCTCAGGAATTTTATCATCTATGCAAGGTGTGAAATGGATACCTGCCCGATCCGGAAATTTGGACTCTATCTGATACTTATTGGCTCCATAGTCATGCTGCTGGCAGCATTCTTCCCGAACTTGAAAATCCCCCAGGAGTCACCCGATCAATCAAAGTCCTGAAGTAAGGATGCTGATATTCCAAACTTATTAGTTTCTCATTTCTTAACTTCTTTTACCCAGCCATCTTTCAAGGTCACGGTACGGTTAAAGACTAAGCGATCTGCCGTTGAATCAGTATCCAGACAGAAATAGCCCTTTCTAATGAATTGGAATTTTTCCCCGGGTGCCGCATTCTTCAGTGAAGGTTCGATAAAGGCCTTCCCTATAATATGCAGGGATTCCTGATTGATATAATCCTTGAAATCACCTTCTTCCATGGCTGGATTCTCTGTCTTGAACAACCTGTCATACAATCTAATTTCCGCAGTGGCTGCATGCGCAGCGCTTAGCCAGTGTATGGTTCCCTTAACGTGGATTCCCGAACTGTCTGCGCCACTCTTGCTTTCGGGTATATAGCTGGCAAGGATTTCCGTTAGATTTCCGTTTGCATCTTTGACGAAATCATCACAGCGAATGATATAGGCGCTCTTCAATCTCACCATGGCACCGGGTGCCAGCCTGAACCATTTCTTGGCAGGCAGTTCCATGAAGTCTTCCTTTTCAATCCAAAGGGTACCCGAAAATGGGATCATCCTGGAGCCGGCTTCTTTGTCTTCAGGATTATTTTCTGTAGGAAGCTGTTCTGTTTGCCCTCCGGGATAATTGGTGATAACAAGTTTCACAGGGTCGAGTACGGCCATGCGCCGCTGCGCGATCCTGTTGAGATGCTCCCGGATGCAATATTCCAGCAATCCCAGGTCAATCAGGTTCTCCCGTTTCTGTACGCCGATGCGCTCGCAAAATTCGCGGATGCTCTCGGGGGTATAGCCCTTCCTCCGGTAGGCCGACAATGTGGGCATTCGGGGGTCATCCCATCCAGTGACAAAACCTTCATTAACCAATTGCAATAATTTTCGCTTACTCATAACCGTATAGGTCAGGTTCAGCCTGGCAAATTCATATTGCTTAGAGGGGAAAATTTCCAGCTTTTCGATAAGCCAGTCATATAGAGGCCGATGGGGAATGAACTCCAGCGTACAGATGGAATGGGTGATTTGTTCGATGCTGTCACTCTGCCCATGAGCGAAATCATACATGGGGTAAATACACCATTCATCGCCGGTTCTGTGATGATGGGCATGTTTGATGCGGTAGAGGATAGGGTCGCGCAGGTGCATGTTGGGAGATGACATGTCTATTTTAGCTCTCAAAACCTTTTCGCCATCCTTATATTTTCCCAACCTCATGTTTTCAAACAACTGGAGATTTTCCTCCACGCTGCGCTCGCGGTAAGGACTTTCTATTCCCGGTTCAGAAGGAGATTTCTTTTGAATGGCGATTTCCTCACTGCTGCTATCATCCACATAGGCCAAACCCTTTTGGATCAGCCTAACTGCAAAGCCATACAATTGCTCAAAATAGTCGGAAGCATATAGTTCCTTAGCCCAGTTGAATCCCAGCCACTGCACGTCCGCCTTGATGCTTTCCACATATTCCGTCTCTTCCGTAACAGGATTGGTATCATCAAATCTGAGATTGGTTTCTCCACCATATTTCAGGGCTAGTCCAAAATTCAGGCAAATGCTCTTGGCATGGCCAATATGCAGGTAGCCGTTGGGTTCCGGCGGAAACCTTGTCCTGATTGTCCGGTATTTATCGATATTCAAATCAGCTTCAACAATTTCTTCAATAAAATTGAGGTCTTTTTCTTCACTCATTGCTCTGGAAAAATTGAATTGCAAATGTAAGGATTGTTCTTCGTCCGGCTGCCCCTTCAATCATCGAGGTCGTAGATCTCGCTGCTAATCGCGCCACATCAAATCACTATTTCCGCGATGGTTATTGTATTCTGGTGATGCGATTCAACAAGCACATGGTACAAACGGGTTTCCATGCCTTATTCCTCTTATGTATAAGGTAATAGAGTCTTCCCCAAAAAAAATCAGGTTTTGGAGAAAATAATTTGATAAGCAAACCTCATTCTAAAACAGCGAGGCTTTTTCTGATAATATCGGCGCACTCCATTATTTGATCTCTGTCAATGACCAGGGGAGGCGCCAACCTGATCTTGTCGCCATGAGTGGGTTTGGCCAGGAGGCCATTTTCCTTCAGGCGCAGGCAGAGTTCCCAGGCGGCTTCTGAGTCATGATGCCTGATCACAATCGCATTCAATAAGCCCATGCCCCTCACTTTGGCCAAAAATGGAGAATGTATTTTAGCCAACTCAGACCTTAGAAGGCTTCCCATTTCCTCTGCTTTAGCCGCCAGGTTTTCGTCTTTCAAAACATTCAATGACTCAATAGCTACGCGACATGCAAGAGGATTGCCTCCATAAGTGGATCCATGTTCTCCGGCTTTGATAGTTAGCATTATTTCATCGTCAGCCAATACGGCACTGATTGGAATAGTTCCTCCGCTCAACGCCTTTCCCAGAATTAAAATGTCGGGACGAACATTTTCGTGATCGCAGGCAAGCATCTTTCCTGTACGGCAGAGGCCGGTCTGTATTTCATCTGCTATGAACAGCACATTGGCCATTTCACAATATTCAAAGGCCTTTTTCAGATAACCCTGATCAGGCACTACCACGCCTGCCTCACCCTGTATTGGTTCTACCAAAAATCCGGCGACGTCCTTATCCTGCAGGGCGATAGACAATGCATTCAGGTCATTGTATGGTATCACTTCAAAACCCGGAGTAAATGGGCCGAATTGTTTGCGTGCAGATGGATCCGTACTGAAAGAGACCAGGGTGGTTGTTCTCCCGTGAAAATTATTTTCGCACACAATGATTTTCGCCCTTCCATCGGGGATATGTTTCACCGAATATCCCCAACGCCTGCAAAGTTTGATGGCGGTTTCTACGGCTTCAGCGCCGGTATTGATGGGTAACACTTTATCATAGCCGAAATACTGTGTAATAAATGCCTCGTACTCACCCAGCAGGTTGTTATGAAAGGCTCTTGACGTCAGAGTCAGCTTTTGAGCCTGCTCAATCAGGGCAGCGATAATCCGAGGATGGCAATGGCCCTGGTTAACGGCGGAATAGCCGCTTAGAAAATCAAAATAGCGGTTGCCGTCAATATCCCAGACAAATACACCCTCACCCCTGGTGAGGACCACCGGCAAAGGATGATAATTATGCGCCCCGTATTTTGCCTCGAGGGTCAAATAATATTCTGTTCTTTCGGAAAAAGATAAAGTGGATGACATAACACAAAACTTTAAAATGAAAAATGAGGAGAGAAAATACGTGCAGTGGCAGGGGCTTTCACGTCAGGCGCGGCCCCTTCCCTGTGAACCATCACTGGTGATCGAGGAAGTCGAGGTTTTGATCTAAGAAATCAGGTATGGTAGGCCTGGTTTGAATGGCGATGAAATTTGACGCAATTTACCATTTTATTTCATGAATCTAAAAATGCTTATTTGGCCACTGTATTTTCATATTTGTTTCGGGGCCCGTCAATGGCAGCGTCTGCAGAAACCAGAACCGGCCCCGGCCCTGGTAACGGATTCAATGAATCTTTTACAGAAGGCATTTTATGAATTGCGGTTGCAGGGGCAGCAGGATCTAGCTTATGCCTGATATCTTCCACCACAGCCAGGTACAGGATATTTCCCAAAATGAATAGTATGGGGATGGCAAATCTGCTCAATTTTAGCTTAGCTTTTTTCATGGTCACAAAGATCATTTCCCAATATTGACTTATCATTAGGGCACTGTTAATACATGATCAATTAAAAGTTAAGCCCCTGACATATTTTATATTTGCGCGTAACTCATTCATATTTTATTCATAAAATATTCCTGATGTCATATAGTATTCCTCTGCAAACGCATATTGGCCATGTACATCTAAAAGTGGCCGACCTGGAAAGAGCCTTGGGATTCTACAGGGATCTGCTGGGCTTTGAAGTGCAACAATATTTTGGAAGCAGCGCTGTCTTTCTCTCGGCAGGAGGATACCACCATCATATTGGGCTGAATACCTGGCACAGTAAGAATGCCCCACCCGCTCCGGTCAACAGCGCCGGGCTTTTTCATGTCGCGATTGTATATCCCACTCGCATGGACCTGGCGGCAATTCTTAAAAGACTGCTTGAGGCGCGACACCCCATGACAGGTTTCGCCAATCATGGCGTTTCGGAAGCTCTGTACACGAATGATCCCGACAAGAATGGTGTGGAATTGTATTGGGACAAACCGAAAGAAATTTGGCCCAAAGACACAAATGGCAATTTGGACATGATCACTGAGGCATTAGACATTGAAGACCTCCTGGCAGAATTGAATAAATGAAAGTTGTCGAGTGATTGAGATGGAAATTTTATTCAAATTCGCAAATCATAAGGAGCGGGCTGGAAAATTGCTCAGACGATTTTCATCTGCAAGTATTCTTTGTCTTTGAATAAATCCGGCAGGGCATTTTTTTTGAATATGCCATAAATGGCGGATCCGCTACCGGTCATGGATGCATAGATCGCGCCTGACTGGTACAGGCTTTCCCGGATGCCCAACAATTCGGGGAATTCGTTGAATACCATGGGTTCAAAATCGTTCCGCAAACTATCTTTCCAGGATTCGATTGGCGCCTGCACGATATCCTTCACCGAATTAACAGTGCCGGATAAACGCAGTTTTGAAAAGGCCATTGCCGTACTGATGGAAATTCGGGGATAGAGGAGCAGGAATGAATAGCCTGAAAGGTCCAGCTCAATCTTTTCCAGGATCTCACCCCTTCCCCTTGCATAAGCAGGCTGGTTCAGAATAAAAAATGGACAATCACTGCCGATTTGTGAAGCATAACTTTGAAGATCATGCAATGAGATACCGAGATTGAATTTTTCATTCAGCAGGCAGAGCGTAAATGCTGCGTCTGCAGAGCCTCCACCCAATCCGGCGCCAATGGGGATCGACTTGTGCAGGTGCAGGCGGATGTCCAGGATTTGAGGAAAGTCCCTTTTCAGCAATTGACATGCTTTAACGCATAAATTTTCATTGGCGTCCACTGGAATCTCCGATCCTGAAACTGAAAAATGAATCCCCCCTATGGAATAGGTGGCCTCCTGTTTCTGTTCCGGTCCCTTCCACTCCAATATTTCGAGCGCATCCCGTATTTGCAATGGGTAAAAAACAGTTTCCAGATCGTGATAACTGTCTTTTCTCTTGCGAACGATATGGAGTCCGAGGTTTATTTTACAATTGGGAAAAACAAGCACCAGGCTGAGTCATTTATCCTACGAAATACATCAATTTTACGGAATGTAAAAAATCCTTGAAGCTCCGGCGCTTGTGGAATTGCGCCATTGAGCTCAGGATTACCTGCCTTTCTTGCGATTATTGATCTCATCGCGGATGGCGATGGCGCGGATATAATCCTCCTGCTCCAGCACTTCGCCCAGGAGTTGATTCAGGTCTTCCAGGCTCATGGCCTTCAGGTCTTCCCTGGTGCCGGCAGTTTCCTTCACCGTTTCTCCTTCCTCCTTTTTCTTTTTCCCGGTTTCTTCCATGAGGATGCCGGCGCTATCGAGTATGTGTTCGTAGGTATAGATTGGACAACCGAAGCGAACGGCGAGCGCCAGGGCATCGGATGTGCGGGAATCTATTTCCACCGTATCGTGCTCATTACTGCAGAGGAGTTTGGAATAAAAAATGCCTTCCTGGAGATCGCAAATAATTACTTCATGCAATTCAATATTGAAGGCCATCATAAAATTCTTCATCAGGTCGTGCGTAAGTGGGCGGCTCGGCTGCATTCTCTCCAAAGCTACAGCGATGGCCTGCGCTTCAAAACCCCCAATCACGATGGGCAGGCGCCTCAAACCATTCACTTCACCCAATACTACTGCATAGGAATGTGTCTGGGTAATACTATGAGATAAGGCCACTATTTCCAATTCTATTTTCTTCATAATCGTTACGAATGTACATGAATTTTGGAACACGAATTACGTGATTATTCATAAAATAAAAAAACCGCAGGATAGCCTGCGGTTCAATCAAAAGCTGCGTTTTCTCATGTTATGCCTTTCAGCTTTTTGACTTCTTCTGTCAGTTTGGGCACTACTTCAAAGGCATCTCCTACAATGCCATAATCTGCTGCTTTAAAGAAAGGCGCTTCAGGATCTTTATTGATGACTACAATTACTTTGCTGCGGTTTACACCGGCCAGGTGTTGAATGGCACCTGAAATTCCGATGGCTATATAAAGGTTGGGTGCGATAGCCAGCCCTGTCTGCCCAACATGTTCATGATGGGGTCTCCAATTCGCATCGGCAACCGGCCTGCTGCATGCTGTTGCGGCGCCCAATGCCTTGGCAAGGTCTTCGAGCATGCCCCAGTTTTCGGGCCCCTTCAATCCGCGTCCTCCGCTCACTACAATTTCTGCTTCACTCAATGGAATCTCCCCCTTCACTTTGTCCACTGCCGTTATCTTCACCCTGCCTGCCTCAGGCTTTAGATTAATCGGAACAATTTCTGCCTTGTCCCCGCTTGTCTGTACTGGAAAAGAATTGGGATTCAAAGAAATAATCTTGATATCCGTTGCCAGACCCACATAGGCAAAAGCCTTTCCGGAAAACACATTTTTTTTGACCACAAAACCATTGGATATATCCGGCAAGGCAATCGCCCCCGCCACCAAACCGGCTTTCAACCTCGCAGATAATCGGGGAGCAATGGACTTTCCATCCACATTATTCGGGAACACTATTTGTTTGGCACCCGTAGTTTCCACGGCCTGCGCGATGGCGCGTGTGAAAACCTGCGCGTCAAAATGATCTAATATCTCATTGCCCGCATGATGAATTTTTTTCACACCATATTTCCCCAATGCGGGCAGGTCCTCTTTTATCGAACCCAATAAAAGGCCTTCGGCGCTGGTTCCCAATAGCTCTGCCAACTTTGCGCCATAACTCATGGCTTCCAGGGATGCTTTCTTTACATGCCCTTCTGACTGATCTATGAATATGAGTACACTCATGATAGCTGCTTTCACTCATTGCACCGGTTAAGATTCCGGATTATGAGCCATTAATATATGTGATTCAGAAATTCCAATTTATGGTTTCAGTTATTCTCTCAACAAGTTCTCAATATTGCTCAAATCAGTTTTGCTTCCTCATGCAGGAGTCTCACCAGTTCGGCCGGATTGTCTGCGGGTACCAGCTTCACCCCTGCTTTGGGAGGAGGCAATTCAAATTTCACGATGGTGGTGAGCGTATCCGCCGGAACCGCTTCCACTGTTTTCAGCGGTTTAGTACGGGCCGCCATGATGCCCCGCATATTTGGAATCCTGGCTTCGGCAACGCCTTTCTGACAACTAACTACCAGCGGTAAACTAAGTTCGCAAATCTCCTCACCGCCTTCTATTTCCCTGGAGACCGTAGCAGTATTTCCATTCAATTCAAATTTCGTGGCCATGGCGATATAAGGCAAATCCAGTAATTCTGATAGCATGCCTCCTATGGCAGCTCCATTATAATCAATCGTTTCCCTGCCCGTGAGGATCAGGTCATATCCTCCTCCCTTCGCTACGGCCGCAATCTGCGAAGCGGTATAGAAACTGTCCTGGCTATCTACATTCACACGAACGGCTTCATCTCCACCGAGGGCCAAAGCCTTACGGATGATGGGTTCTGAATCCGCCAGGCCAACTGTTGCCAGGTGAAGGATAATGGAAGGATCTTTCTCCTTCAATTCAATGGCCCTCACAAGCGCATACCATTCATCATAGGGATTGATGATCCACTGCACTCCATCCGTGGCGAATTTCGTATTGTTATCGGTGAAAGCTATTTTTGCCGTAGTGTCAGGCGTCTTACTGATACAGACCAAAATTTTCATGAACTTTAGTTTTATTTCATAGTCTAAACTCCCGAAGGCAATAAGGTTGTTTATGCAACCAATATAGACAGCAAATATAAAGCGGGAAAAGTTCATACATTAATTATTTTTTAAAATATTACCGGGTTCATGGACAGGATTAAGCGGATCATGGAATTGTTGAAGATCAGTCCGGAAGACAATTTTCTCCAGCATGCCCTCGCTCTGGAAAATATCAAGCTCGGGCAGGACTCGCAGGCCCGGCATTTATTTGAAGAAATCCTGAACAGGGATCCCGGCTATATTGGTTCCTACTATCACCTGTGTAAATTATTAGAGAGAAATGCTGAGCCCCGACTTGCCCTTGAGTGGTATGGACGGGGAATGGAAGCCGCAAAAAAGGCGGGAGATCAGCATGCTTTGCAGGAATTGCAGGCGGCTTATGAGGAATTGGCTGATTGATTCATTCTTTATCCGGCAAACTATTTAATTTGATGTCCCTCCAAGAAAAGTTTATCCAGTTTATCAGGACGGAATCTCTGTTTAATCAGGGTGACCTGCTGATACTTGCCGTGAGCGGCGGAGTGGATTCCGTGGTGCTTTGCGAACTATGTCATGATGCCGGTTATTCATTCATAATAGCTCATTGCAATTTCCAGCTCCGTGGGGAAGAAAGCGGCAGGGATGAAATGTTCGTGAGAGGTCTCGCAAACAAGTACGATACATCCCTGTTGGTAAAACATTTCGATACCGAAAAATATGCACTCCTGCATCGGGTATCCATTCAGGTGGCCGCAAGAGAATTGCGCTATGGCTGGTTCGCCGAACTATTGGGTGAAAAAAAATCCATTTTCAGCGACGGGAATTCTGAATGGCTAAAGGGGGAATTGGAGCCGGGCCAATCGAAGGGCTCGAATCCTGCCCTGGCTGGATTGCCAAGACCGAATTATGTGCTTACGGCTCATCACCTGGATGACAATATTGAAACAGTCCTGATGAATTTTTTTAAGGGAACAGGCGTAGCCGGAATGCGTGGCATGTTGCCGAAAAACGGGAAACTGGTCAGGCCATTATTACAGGCCCGGAAGGAAGAATTACTCAATTTCGCAAAGGGGCGCAATCTTTTGTTTGTGGAAGATTCCAGCAATTCTTCCGACAAATATTCCCGCAACTATTTTCGAAGGCAGGTCATTCCATTGATCCAGAAAATCTATCCCGAAGCCGAAAAAAACCTGGCCGATAATATTGATAAGGCAAGGGATCTTGAAATATTATACCATCAGGCCATCGAACTGCATAAGAAAAAGCTGCTCGAACACAGGGGAGACGAATTATATATTCCGATCCTTAAACTTCGTAAGTCCAGCCCCATCCGGACCATTATTTATGAGATCATCCGTGAATATGGATTTAGTCCGAAGCAGGTTGATGGGGTACTGAAGCTAATGGAAAGCGAAAGCGGCAAATACATGCTCTCACCTACGCATCGCATACTCAGGAACAGAAATTGGTTCATCATTTCAAAGTTGGAAAACCAGAGTGGTGGCATGATCCTGATCGAAGAGAACCAGAGGAGGGCGGAATTCGAAAATGGAATCCTGGAATTTGAATGGATTCCAAATATTGAATTTAAAATGCCTTTGGGGGAAAAGAAAGCATTCCTGGACGCGGATCGAATAGAGTTTCCATTGCTATTGCGAAAATGGCAGAAGGGAGACTATTTCTATCCATTGGGCATGCCCAAAAAGAAGAAACTCGCCCGTTTTTTTATTGACCAGAAAATGTCGCTGCAAGAAAAAGAAAAGACCTGGGTGCTTGAAATGAATAAAAAGATAGTCTGGGTGGTAGGCAAAAGGATTGATGACCGATTCAAGATCGGCAATGCCACTAAAAACGTACTGAGGATTTCGTGGTTGGATGTCAGCGCCTGAAGATGGAGTGAATAAAATCACCCAGCACATCCACGTTTTCATTTGCGAAAAGTTTGGCCGCCACCACTGTAAAAACAATCCCGAAAATGGCGCCAAAAAAATGCGCCACATGGCCAATATTATCCTTTCCCCTTTTTGCCAGATATGCTGATAAGACCAGGAAAAGAATTCCGAAAATATAGCCTGGAATATCAAATGGAATAAACATAAACCTGATCGGCAATTGGGGCCGGAGAATTATTCCGGAAAAGATCACTGCCGAAACCGCTCCGGATGCGCCCAGGGCCGTATAGCCATATACATCCCGGTATTTAAAATAATCCGGTATGGTGGAGATCACCAGGGCCAGGACATACATCGCCAGGAAAAATATCTTGCCTTTTTCATAAAACAGGAATGGCGCTGAGAAGACCTGCTGTTCCACGAAAATGCCAAATGAATAAAGAGACAACATATTAAATGAAAGATGGATATAGTCGGCATGGATCAGGCCATAAGTAAGAAACCGGAAATATTGCCCGTTGGTCTTTATGACAGCAGGCCAGAAAATCAAATCCGCTTTCAGTTTGGGATTATTCAGGGCAATAATGGAAATCACACAGGTAATGACCACGATGATCAAAGTGATAGACATGCATTAAAATTTTTCCGAAGATAATTGAATAAACATAGCGTCCCTGCTCATTCATGATGGTATTTCTCATTCCTGGTAATACTGCAGGCACGGTAAACCTGTTCGGCCAGGATCAGGCGCACCAATTGATGCGGGAAAGTGAGTTGAGACAATGACCACACAAAATCGGCGCGCTTCAATAAGGCCTCATCAATGCCGTATGCGCCTCCTACCAGGAAAACCAGTTGTTTAACGTTTTCGTTTGCCCTTGATTGTATGAACTTCGCCAAAATTTTGGAACTCATTTGCTTCCCCTTTTCATCCAGGATGACCAGGTAATCTTCTTTCGTCAATATCCCTGAAACCAAGTCCCTTTCCTTTTTTTTCAAATCAAGCGGCGACAAAGCAGCGGCATTTTTAGGCATGGGAATTATTTTCCACTCCACGGCGAAATACCTTGCGATGCGCCTGGTAAATTCTTCAATCCCGGGTCTGAAGACTGCCTCATGGTTCTTGCCGATAGTCCAAATTTGAATTTTCATCCTCCATTCTTAATTAATGGGCGCGATTAATATTAAATGCGCTAAAATAATCAAGAATCAGGGAAAGCTTGCTCATCGCCTTGATTACAGGAGTTCGGCAAACATTCATTATGATCTTTCCCTATATCAATTTCTTAATGTAAAATTAATATAGCTATGGTGTGCTGATTGTCAGGTACATAAAACCGGAAATCAAAAAATGTGCATTCCCTGTGCATTTCCTGCCGGGCCTTTTGCAATACCTTTTAATTTCTTTCACAATCGCCCCATTCGCAAAGAGGCTCTAAAATCTGTGATTATGTACATTACCGAAACCATGTTGACTACAGCTACCCCTGACAAGATCTGGAAAATTTGGACCGATGTGAAAAATTGGAAGAATTGGGATTTCGGCCTCCGGGAGGCTCTGATAAAAGGCCCTTTCCAGGAAAATATGGAAGGTGTGGCAGTGTCGGAGAAAGGCCCAAGAACCGGGTTCCGCATCACTTCCTGCAAACCTAATTTCTCTTATACCATTACCGCTAAATTACCGCTTGCTGAAATCACCCTCCATCGCTTCATGGGATACCATAATAGCAAGACTACGGTTACGCATGAGGTTTGGATGGAAGGCCCTTTGAGCAGTGTATGGTGGAGCCTGATAGGAAAGAGATACAGCCATTGGATGCCGGAAATGATGAAGAAACTGAAACAGATCGCCGAAACGCCCGAATAGACTCAACCTGGCGACTTCCCCGGTTCATGAGCCCCGCATTTATACGAGCGGAATCCTGGATTATGATAATTCTCAAACTGAAAAATCTAAAAGCTCATTCCGCAAGTAAAACGGGAGATTGATTGTTCAATTGGTTGAGTTGAAAAATGAATTCTTCCATTCCCACTGACTTTTTTTCATCGAGCAGGTAGTTGATATAATACTTGAAATAGCGCTGCAGGTCGAATAATTTATAAGGATTTTCGCTGATGATTTCCGGGATATGGGCGAGTCCCATACCATTGGCGTCATTGAATGCCTTAATAAATGCTTCTGGCAGGGGTTTATTGGCCACCCAGGCCGCGAATACAAAATTCAGACCCGTATGATCTTTCCAGGCTTCACCGAGGTCATATATATAAGTGGATTTTTGCCTTTGTTCAAATGCCCGGTCGCCGATCACGAGCCCGGCAGTTGTATCTTTTATCAGATGCCGGTATTCTTCGCCACGGGTATCTATGATTTCGGGGGAGATATGCCAGTAATTCTTCAATAGTATCTGCAATAAGGCCGCTGAAGTCCTGGATTGGTAATCGAGAAGCACTTTTTGAATCCTGTTCACCGGCACTTCACTGAACATGCATACAGAGGCCACGGGCCCATCGCTGCCAATGCAATAGTCAGATATAATTCTGGAATATGCCAGGCTTGGAATTGAGGCAACCGGAATTAAACCCGCGTCAATCTCGTCGTTTAGAAGCATCTCAGCGATCCTGGCCGGATAGTCTTCCACCAGTTCAATCTCATGCATCAGAGGGGATCGTTTGATCCCATAGAGCAGCGGCTTCGTGTTCAAATAACTTACCGCGCCAATCCTAATTTTCTTTTCCGGCATACTCCTTTATTTGACAGGTTCCGGGCACAAATAAAATCTCAATAATCCCGGCACTATTCTAAATTTGCGCAAATTTATAGGAATACCTTTGTAAATAGCCTCACTAATTTAATTGCCAATCCATGGAGCTTTCAGCGCTTACGGCCATATCACCGGTCGACGGAAGATACCGGACCCAGTTGCACCACCTGGATCAGTATTTTTCCGAATATGCCCTGATCCGTTACCGCATACTGGTGGAACTGGAATATTTCATTGCCCTGAGTGAAAAGAAATTCTTCACCCTCAAGCCCGCCCAGGTCAAATCCCTGAGAGATATCTATCAGCAATTCACGGTGGACAAGGCTAACGAGATCAAGAACCTTGAACGGATCACCAATCATGACGTTAAAGCAGTTGAATATTATATCAAGAGAGAACTGGAAGCCCTAAAACTCGGCAACCTGAAAGAATGGATCCATTTCGGCCTCACTTCCCAGGATGTGAATAATACCGCCGTCCCGCTGAGTTGGAAAGAAGCCCTGGAAAACGAATACCTACCATTCGTGAGCACCCTGGTGCTGGAATTGAAAAAACTGGCCAGGAACTGGGCCGGAGTTCCTATGCTGGCACGTACTCATGGACAACCTGCTTCGCCTACCCGTTTGGGAAAGGAGATCATGGTATTTGCCGAAAGGCTGGAACAACAATTGGGGCTATTGCTTCGAATACCCTATTCCTGCAAATTCGGAGGGGCTACGGGAAATTTCAACGCCCACGTGGCGGCATTTCCCAAATTCGACTGGATCCGGTTTGCCAATGATTTCTGCAGCAATAAACTCGGATTGCAGCGCCAGCAATTCACCACCCAAATAGAACACTATGATAACCTGGCCGCTCATTTAGATGGCCTGAAACGCGTCAACGTGATCCTGATTGATTTTTGCCGGGATATCTGGACCTATGTTTCCCTTGAATATTTCAAACAGAAACTGAAAAAAGGAGAAGTGGGTTCTTCCGCTATGCCCCATAAAGTGAATCCCATTGATTTCGAAAACGCGGAGGGAAACCTGGGACTTGCCAACGCCATCTTCGAACATCTTTCTGCAAAATTACCCATATCACGACTCCAGAGAGACCTCACCGATTCAACTGTATTGAGAAATATCGGGGTTCCATTTGCGCATACTATTCTCAGCCTCAAGTCAATCGAAAAAGGCCTGAGTAAACTGATCCTCAATGAATCTAAAATCAGGGAGGACCTTGATCAAAACTGGGCCGTTGTGGCAGAAGCAATCCAGACGATTCTGCGAAGAGAAAATTATCCCAACCCTTACGAGGCATTGAAAGCACTTACCAGGGGGGCCGATAATATTTCCCAGAAAACAATCCACAAATTCATCAATGGGTTAAAAATCTCCGCAGGCCTGAAAAAGGAACTTAAGGCAATCACACCCCATAACTATACCGGCACAACGCCAAAATTTTAGCAAACTCTATATTAAAATGGGTCAGGAAATTACTGGTTGTGGAATCAGGATTCATTCGGATTATCGATTTGAAACAGGTGCAATAGATTTCCTTCATCCCAAAATTCCTGCACAAATATGAATCCATTCTTCAGAAGCACTTTCTGAGAAGCTTCATTTTCGGGAAAAGTGAGTGCCATCACAGTTTTCAGCCTAATGGTGCCGAATGCATAATCTAATCCACCCTGCACGGCTTCGGTTGCATACCCCATTCCCCAATATCCGGGAAATAAGGCATAACCCATTTCAATGGCGTTGAGACTATCAGAATGTTTCAGCATGAAGGAGCCCAGGAGGGGATCATTTTCTTTTGCCATGAGCGCCCACCTTCCGTATTCGGGGAATTTCGAATAGATGGCGATATTTTCAAGCAGAAATTTTGCGGACCTATCCCTGCTGAGCGGTTCACGGATATAACGCATCACATCGGGATCGCTGTTCAACCTGTAGCAGGCCTCCCGGTCGGCCTCGGTAAAGCGCCGTATGTAAAGACGTTCTGTCTCAAAGATATTCATAACAGTTTAATATACCCGATGATGGCCCTCTTCCAAAATCATTTATGTATTTCCGAAGAAAAGTGAAATTCTATGTCGGGGTTATTTGCGATTTCGGTATTCAGGAACCACTGGCTCTGTGCCAGGTACACCAGGTGTCCGTCCTTATCCACCACAATATTCCCTGTTTTAAACCGAATAAAATCTTCCAGCTTTTTCTTGTCTTTGGCAGTGATCCAGCATGCCTTGTAAAAAGGCAGGGAATTGAATTGAACCGACGCGCCATATTCATGCAGGAGCCGGTATTGTATAACTTCAAATTGCAGGTCGCCCACACAACCGATGATCTTCCTGTTGCCATTGTGTTGAGTAAACAATTGGGCCACACCCTCGTCGGTGAGCTGCAATAATCCCTTGTCCAATTGCTTGGTTTTCATAGGGTCTTTATTGACCACCTCTTTAAAAAGTTCCGGCGAAAAACTGGGAATTCCCGTGAAATAAAAATTCTCTCCTTCAGTGAGTGTGTCTCCAATCTTGAAATTTCCGGTATCAAAAAGGCCTACCACATCGCCTGGAAATGCTTCATTGATAATATCTTTTTCCCTCGCCAGAAAACTATAGGGATTGCTGAACCGGATGTCCTTATTCAATCGAACATGATGGTAGTATTTATTTCTCTCAAATTTGCCGGAGCAAACGCGGAGGAATGCGATCCTGTCCCGGTGTTTGGGATCGAGGTTGGCATGGATCTTAAAGACAAACCCGCTTAATTTTTCTTCTCCGGGGCATACTTCCCGTACAGAAGTAGGCCTGCAAAGTGGAACCGGTGCTATCCTGATAAAAGTATCCAGCAGCTCTTTCACGCCAAAATTATTGATTGCGCTTCCAAAAAAAACCGGGGCCGTTTTCCCCGATAAATAATCCTTTACATTCAATGGCCCGTGGACGCCGTCAATCAGTTCCACGTCTTCTCTTAGCTGCGCCGCATCCTTCTCACCTATTTTCTGATCCAGTATGGCATTATTCAGATCCTGGATCTGCAGCGTGTTTTCATCGTTGGCCCTGGTGTTGGCCGTGAATAGCCGAAGGTTCTTGTCAAAGAGATTATAGACGCCTTTGAAATTCTTACCACTATTGATGGGCCAGGTCATGGGATGTAACTGGATCTTCAATTCTTTCTCTATTTCTTCCAGCAGGTCGAAGGGCAGTTTACCATCGCGATCCATTTTATTGATGAACACGATTACGGGCGTATCCCTCATGCGGCAGACTTCCATCAGCTTGCGGGTTTGCTCTTCCACACCGTTCACGCTATCAATCACCAATATGACACTATCCACTGCCGTGAGGGTTCTGTAAGTATCCTCAGCAAAATCTTTGTGACCGGGAGTATCAAGCAGGTTGATGAGCATGTCTTTGTACTCAAAGGTCATGACGCTGGTGGCCACGGAAATGCCGCGCTGCCGCTCAATTTCCATGAAATCGCTGGTGGCGTATTTCTTGATCTTGTTGCTTTTTACAGCCCCCGCCGTCTGGATAGCCCCTCCAAAAAGCAGGAACTTTTCAGTAAGGGTTGTCTTACCAGCATCGGGGTGCGATATAATGGCAAAGGTCTTTCTCTTATTTATTTCGGCTTCGTACGTCATTGTCAAAAAATTGCAATCATTCAAATAAGGCATTTGGCGGATTGGCGCGCAAAGGTAAGTTTTGATGAGCAATCGAAGCGGATGAAATGGGAATTGAAGTTTCCGGATTATTTCATGCAAGACTGCTGAACCACGAATCGGGGCCGCCATCCATCCTTATATTTCAAGGTCTCTAAGCATTCCTAACCTCACGCACAGGGGCTAATGAGGCTGTCAGTCATTGGTTTTCCTTTCAACAAAATTTTAGTAAACGCTTGAATATTCTGCTTAAATTTGAACCATGCGCAAAACCTTCGAAATTCTCGCAGCCAGTTTCAGGCTTGCTTTTCAGGAGCTGAGAAATAATAAACTGCGTACTTTTCTTTCCCTCTTTGGCGTTACCATCGGCATTTTTTGCATCATTGGTGTGCTGACTACGGTTGACAGTCTCGAAAAGAATATCCAGAATGAAGTGAAGGCACTTGGAACCAATACCATTTATATTGACAAATGGGACTATTCCGGCGGGGCTGATTATCCATGGTGGAAATATATGAAGAGGCCCAATCCCAAATATGAAGAAATGCGCCTGATCCGAGCCAAGACAAACGCCGTTGGCTATATGGCTTTCACGCTGAACGCCGGAGGGCAAACCGTCATCTACCAAGCCGACCAAATAGAAAATGTTAGCGTATATGGAGTTTCTGAGGAATTCAATTCCATTCAGAGTTTCGAAATCCAATACGGTAGATATTTTACCCAATCTGATTTTGACCGTGGCAACCCGGCTGTTGTGATGGGTTATGACAATGCCGAGAAATTGTTCGGCCGGCCAGAAAAAGCCGTCGGCCAGCAGGTCACTATTCGAGGCAAGAGAATGGTGGTGCTTGGTGTTATAGAGAAAAAAGGAAAGAGTCTGTTGGTGAGTGGATGGGATTTCGATAATTGCGTTATACTCTCTTACAATTTCTTCAGGCAGGTTTATGACGAGAAATATTCCAACCCGGTTATCATGGTGCAGGGAAGGGAAAACGTTACCCCCGCAGCGCTCAAGGATGAATTAAAAGGAACCATGAGGGCCATTCACCGCCTGAGCCCAACTACTGAAGATGATTTTGCATTGAACGCCATCAGCGATTTCAGCGACGCGGTTACAAAATTGTTCAGTACGGTTGATTTCGGAGGATGGTTGATTGGCATGTTGAGCCTGGTGGTAGGCGCATTTGGTATCGCCAATATTATGTTCGTGACAGTGCGGGAAAGAACTCCCATTATCGGGCTCAAGAAGGCGATAGGCGCCAAAAAAAGAACCATCCTGTCGGAGTTTCTTCTTGAATCCGCTTTCATTTGCATTATCGGAGGCGTGATCGGGCTATTGCTGGTATTTATATTGGCAAAGATCCTCAGCGGTCCCCTTCATTTCGACATAACTATTTCATATAGCATACTCGGTCTGGCCATCTCAATATGTATCGTGATAGGGATATTAGCCGGAATCATTCCTGCAACCATTGCCGCAAGGATGGATCCCGTCGTGGCAATCAGGTCGAAATAGGACTTCTCCACATTCATAAATCGCTGATTTTTAAATTTTTGAACGATAAGAAATACTAATATGCAGGTTTTTTCGTTTATTTATTAGTTAAGTCCAGAAGCCAATAAACTATGATGCCAATGCTAAAGCTAATCTACTTAGCATCTCTTATGGTTATTTCTTCACTACTCTTTGTATTTTCCAAAGATGGCAATGTACCTATCTGCAAACAACAGGCGCAAGGCATCATTCAGCAGGTATCCGATTCCGCTGGTATCTATCTTGCCATTTTCACCGACCAGGGCGAAAGGCTCAATCCGATTTCACTCACCGAAAATGTAGTTCTCACCGCGGGTAAAAGAGTGAATGTATCCTACAATATTGATTCCAGCGCCCAAATCCCAATTGCCGGAATTCCTGTTCATATCGGATCAGTCACCTATCTCCCATAATGGCCTCCCCGACCATTCATTGTTCTATCATCTTATTCCCAAATCAGATTCATTTATTTTTGCAGGATGCAAGATCAGCATGGGTTAGTGAAAATCCTCGCCATTGAGTCATCCTGCGATGAAACCGGCGCAGCCATCAGTCATAACGACTCGATCCTTTCCAATTTTGTGGCAGGTCAAAGCATCCACCAGCAATATGGCGGAGTAGTTCCCGAATTGGCGAGCAGGGCACATATGCAAAATATAGTACCCGTCGTAAATGCAGCGTTGGAAAAGGGCGGTACCAAACTTTCGGAACTCAATGCCATTGCATTTACCCGGGCCCCGGGTTTGATCGGTTCGCTGCTGGTGGGTACCAGCTTCGCGAAGTCACTGGCATTGGCGCTGAATATTCCCTTGATTGCCGTGCACCATATGCAGGCACATGTAATAGCCAACCTGATCCCGGCACATAAACCGGCCTTCCCATTTCTTTGTCTGACAGTTAGCGGAGGCCATACACAGATCGTGTTATGTGAATCACCGCTGCGCATGAAGGTCTTGGGTGAAACGCTGGATGACGCAGCAGGAGAGGCTTTCGACAAGACTGCCAAACTGATTGGCCTGCCATATCCCGGTGGTCCTTTGATCGACGAATACGCCAGAAATGGCAATCCACACAGATTCAAATTTCCGGAACCCCAGATACCGGGTTTGGATTTCAGTTTCAGCGGACTCAAGACAGCCATACTCTATTTCCTGCAGGAAAAGCAAAAGGAGAATTCGGACTTTGTGCGGGAAAATCTTGCCGATATCTGTGCTTCTGTACAGGATCGAATCGTTTCAATTCTCCTTCATAAGTTGAAAAAGGCGGCCATTAGGACTGGTATCAGGGATATCTGCATTGGAGGCGGCGTTTCCGCTAATTCGGCGCTGCGCAAGGCTTTTGGGGAATTGGGCCAGGCCATGAAATGGAATACATTTATCCCACCATTTGAATATTGTACCGATAACGCAGGAATGATCGCCATGATGGGTTACTATAAATATCTCGCATCAGATTTTGTGGACCTTAGTATTAGCCCGAGCGCCAGGGCAGAATGGTGAGGACGGTACACTAATTCCCGCTTTTTTGAGTTATGAACTGTGGTGTATGTACGGTGTTCTTTGAAGAAATCAAGACGACCTAACGTTATAGCCTAATTGTCAAATTCAGATGCCTAACCCTTATTTCCAATTCAAGCAATTTACGGTGCATCACGACCAGTGTGCCATGAAAGTGTGTACGGATGCCAGCATCCTGGGGGCATGGTTTGCTCAAAAAATAAGGCCTTATACTTATGTGTTGGATGTGGGCGCCGGCTCCGGTCTGCTGATGCTGATGCTGGCACAAAAAATAAGGGCCCGGGTCCATGGGATCGAAAAGGACCTTTCTTCATTTCGCCAACTGAAGGACAATATCAATCATTGCAATTGGAAAGACAAGATCAGGATCTTCATCGGTGATGCCCGCAGCTTCGTGTTCCCCGTAAAATATGATTTCATCATTTGTAATCCTCCTTTCTATGAAAACGACCTGAAATCGCCGGACGAGCAAAAAAATCTAGCCAAACATTCTTCGGATCTCAGCCTGGAGCAGCTCCTGCTGGTAATTCAAACAAATCTCAAAGACAACGGCTCATTTGGCGTGCTTCTACCCTACCGCCGTGCGGAAAAATTTGAGTCACTCGCCAACAGCTATGGGTTTCATCTCTCCGAAAAATTATTGATCAGGCAAACGCCTCGTCATAATTTTTTCAGGGTCATCCAGCATTTCACACGATTCAAAGTGGATCCGGTACAGTCGCACGAGCTCAGTATTCAAAAAGAAGACGGTAAATACTCAAAGGAATTTGTGGAACTGCTGAAGGATTATTATCTGAATTTCTAGACCAAAATGTATGATGGAAGATTAGGATCTCCATGGTGCAAGAACTCCTCTACTTTTTGGCACCATAATCCTGCAGGTAAGCATATATTGGAGTTATCTCCCCCTGCTTAACAATAGTAGCCCTCCGGATAATATCGCTTCCTCCTTTCACAAGGTCTTCCAGCACATATTTGATGAGTTGTTCGCCAAAATATCGGGACGCGTCTCGGGGCAATTCATTCGGGAGATTGCCAACGGCCATTATATCCACCGAATCTTCCTGGTAAGGAGATGTTTTCCGGCGGGTAAACCGGTTCACACCATATATAGGATCTTCCATCGGGTGATCGCCAAGGTTACAGGGCACGGATCCGTTTTTGTCGTCGGTGATATCGGCGATGGTCCTGATCCGGAATTCTTTTTCCGCCAGGGTTTCCCATTCGAAAAGCCTTGGCATGGTGGTTTCCCAATAGATGCCATTCATGAGTACATCGGAGCCGCGGGTATAAGGATAAAATAAACATTCATAACGATCGGGATGTTGATGAAAATCCTCCCGGTCATATTTTCCGCTTACCCTGTGCCGGTAGAGATCGGCGCCTTTCAGTTGGGTGAATACGGGGTAAGTGAATTCCCTCTTGAGGTACAGGTCAGGTTCTACTTCAATGACGCCCATCAGGTTCATGACTTCCAGGATTCCATGTGCTACCCTGCCCGATCCCGTTACCACTATCTTGACCGGCGGGAGTTTGAGCCCGAAATAAGTATGCATGAGTTCACGCAGGCTCCTTTGCACATAGACCCTTGCAAGATGAAATCGCCCTGTTCTGTTTCCATAGGCCATCATCCCGTTATGTGCGCCCACCACTCCCGCAAAAAAACCAAAGCCCAGGATACGTTGTCCGTCTTCGTGAGTGAGACACTCATAGTCGATCAGCGTGATCTTCTTTTCGAGGATGGAGCGAAACATTGTCTGGTTATAGGGTTGTTTCTTCTTGGTATGGGAGAAGAGAAGATAGGTCTTACAGGGAATCAGCGAATCCGGTGGAACTTCTTTGATCCCCAGGAGGACATCACATTCGCTCAGATCATTTTTCACTTCTACGCCCGCCATCAGGTATTCCTTATCATTGAAGCACCGATGGGAACAGGATTCCACGATGATTCGCACGGAATCACTATTTATATGGATCCATTTGCACTGCGCTGGCGTAAGAGCTACCCTGTTGTCATGTGGTATCTTTCCTTCGCGGATCAGTCCGATTTTGATCATCAATCCCTGCTTTAACCGGGCAATTTACATTTTACCCTTCATATGCCCAGCATGGCGGGGAGACAATTGCGAATTCAGCAGGATGAAAAGACGGAGCCTTACCTGAAGCCATAGTGAGCGGCAAAATATTTATTGCCCAAGAGGCAGAGAATGCTTAATATTGCCCCCCCGATTTTAGCTGAATTTTGGGAGAGCGTGGAAGCCAATTTATCGATTGGAAAATATCTGTCAAACCCGAATTCACTAAAATATTTCCAGCCCGGATGGCGGAATTGGTAGACGCGCCAGACTCAAAATCTGGTTCCCGCAAGGGAGTGCAGGTTCGATTCCTGTTCCGGGCACTAAAATAAAACGTCTTGTAAATGAACGTTTACGAGGCATTTTTGTTTATATCCCGAACTGGAATATCGAACCAATGAAAAGATTTGCTTAAGGTTTATGAAATTTTATTTCGGGAATAAAATCAAAATCTTTTTTATTCTCCGTATATAAGACCAATCCAAATGAAATTGATGTAGCACCAATTTTTCGCCCTTGTTGGTGTTTTCCGGTTCCATTCACGCATTTAACTATGTAATCAATGACAGGAAGCATCAACAAGAGATAGTATTTTGTTGGTGTTCCCAAATAAGCCTTATCAGTTAGTTTACCTCTCTCAAGCGTGAAACACCAACAAAGGCGTAAAAAGAGAAGCCAGGAATAAAATGGCGCAATCGATTATTTTCAGCTACCCCAAACCAGTCTTTCTTCGCTCATTTCTCCCGAAGGAAGGGTTATCCTGATATAATAAACACCCGTATACATTATTTTCGATCGGGGAATCTGGATTTCCAATTCTTCGTCTATTTTGACGCTTTGCTTATGAACAAGCAAACCACCGGAAGTATACATTTCCACAGATACAATGTCTCCGGCGCGCAAGCCGCCGCATCTTATGGTCACTCTGTCATGTGCGGGATTAGGGAAGATCTGCACATTTATATTGTTCTTCAAATCCATTTTGATAAAAATCGTACGCGAATAATTTGACTTCCCATCAACGTCAACCTGGTTCAAGCGGTAATAATTGATCCCATTTTCGGCGTGGGAATCAACAAAGTAATAATCACGCTGAACGGCAGAATTACCATGACCCTTTATGCTTCCTATGGTTCTGAAATGACGACCGTCGCTGCTATGCATTACATCGAAGCGATCATTTTCCTGTTCGCTGGCGGTGGACCAGTGCAGTCGCACCGCACTTTGCTCCCGTTTGGCATTAAAATCCATAAACACCACCGGCAGTGCTGAAAGTAAACCATAAACACTGATTATGCCGGAGAAAGTAGCCATATATACTTTACCGTTAGTAACAGTAGGCGTCACGAATTTTGCATAACTGCCCAGGGAATCCCGGCCAGGTACCTGGTTTGAATTCCAGAGTTCGGACAAAGTACTTGCGTTGAATGCCAACAGGGTTCCGCTTACCGTTTGTTCCGATGCATAGGCATTGGGAAAATTCACCCATACAATTCCACTACCGGCGTTGTGACCGTTAGCGCTGAGCGACGCCATCGGGATAAACTGAGGATTATAAGAGTTGCTGGAAGTTGCAAATGCTGTCGTGTTGAATTGTTGTGTCAGCCCGTTGAAACGGTAGGCTTTCAATACATCACTGGGACTCCATACATATAATAAGCCGGTATTTGGATTGGCTATGCTATCGCCCCAATATGCGCCAGTCATGAATAGTTCATTGGTAACTGCCTGGAATCGCTGAACCACATGGTCTGCGCTGGGATTTGTGCCGCTGTGAAATTGACCCATGTTATCTTCATCAACCAGGTATATTACTCCCTCCTTTCCGCCGTTCACCAGCAAATGGGAATTCGGGATCAGCACCATTCCGCTGGAACCAAGATCCGTATCAAATAAATCAAGACTGTCCTTGTTATATGGCGTGAAATAATCAGCCTGGATCAATGTTCCTTGCACCGGGTTGGGCGTCAATTTCAACATCGTTTCTCCCAGGTCTCCAGCCAAATAATGACCATTACCTGTTACGATGTATATATTTCCAAAGCTGTCTACCGAAGGTCCTTCGCCGGCCATCCAAATACTTCCTAACCGGGAGTTTGGAGTAGTGCTGTAAGCTATTTTTTGTTGATTAATATTGCTGGCATCATAACCGATGATCCAGCCATGTGAAGGAGTGGCGTCACCATAACTGCCATAAGAGACGTATACGATGCCGTTACTCAGCATCATGGCAGAGCGGTTATTTTGTTTGTTACTTACAAAACTTATGGCGCTGCCGCCTTCGCCCGTGCCAGGAACCGTTGCGGCGATCAGTTGCGATCCACCAAATTTCGGCTGCCCTGTTCGTATATCGAGGGCATGCAGACTATCGGCAAAGACAGATCCAACTTTCGTCTTAGTAACAAAATAAATCGTATTGGCTGATAGGTCAATCACCGGAGTGCTCACGATTCCAATTTCTATTCGGATATCCGTGTAATCCAGGCCAGGCCCGATATTGGCGTCTGGAAGGGGAACAGAATTCCCATAACTGACCTGCCAATACGGGGTAGAGGCCAGGGATGGCTGATCAGCATCAAAGGCATAGACATCGTTATGCATATCTGCCACATACAGTACATTTCGGGTACCCACGCCCGGGATGTTCACGCCAGACACATAGAGGGGCTGAGCATATACTTGTCCACCTACAGAATAGGTCCAAAGCTTTCCAAAATTGTTTTGGTTCACGTTGGAAGTGTTCAGGATTGTCTCATTCAGATTAGCTCCCGTTCTCTGAAGATCGTTGCGATGCATAGTCATGTTGGCTTGTCCAAATAGGATTTCCGTGGCGGCAAGGGAGACCAGACACAGGGGTACTGAAAATCCAAGTCTCCCCCGAATACCCATGATTCTATTTCTCATAAAAAAGAATAAAGTTTATGACAAATAAATTGATACCCGAATCAAGGCAGTAATGAATCTACCACAACTAAGCAGGACCGGCGATCGGTTTCTTCAACCAGATGAAAGGATTAATCAGAATCTTTCAAACGGATGGCTGGATATAACGTGAAGTACAGCTTCAAGACAAAGGGAAGAAATTGCAGATTGCAATTGCTCTCATCAGATGATACAAAATAAAAATATACCCTTGAATTTGCAAGCATTTCGGGCAATTTCTTTGATGTTCACCGTCCAGATTAAAAGAAATTACAAATGGCTTTTGCAATTGAAGAATTCGAACGATGCAGATTAAATTTTCACAAATCTACGCGTTCACTTTTCACTTGCGACATGCTTCTCAACCTTTCGATGATCTCCACTTTTTTTCCGCCCGCAAGAGGACAATGGCCAGGACCACGACCCAGAGTAGGAAAACGCCGATGTTGATGCGCTCCCAAACGCCGACCAGCGGCGTGGGCTGATTTATAGCGATGTCCGGCGCATCCAAAAAGGTCAGGACGCCGAAGACAAGAAGGATCATGAACGTGGCGATGGAATAAAGGCGGAATTGCTTTCCGAGTGCCGCTGCCGCAAAACCCAATGCGAGTAGATAGATGATCTCAGTTATCACCCCAAGAGCGATGTGCATGGTATCAGAGAACGTTCCTCCGCCTGCTGCCAGCGTTTCGCGAAGGTGCATCGGTGCGAAGGGCCACAGGATTCCGAGAGCACCATAGGCAATTAACAAGCGGCCTGCGATGCGCAGGGGGCGATTTCCGCCAGCCGATTTCTGAACGCCCCAAGCGAAGGCAATAATAAGCAATGTATAGGGCGTACATAACACCATCCATAGCGTTCGCGTTGGAGCACCGATGGCCGAGAGCTCGCTCACGGTTTGAGAGGCAGGGCTGTAGCCGGGGTATTGCGTCGGCACAAAAATGTTTATGGCGACATAGAGCAGCGAAGAGAGAATACCGCCAAGGAGCAGGGCTTTCCGCATCGTCATGTAACGGGAAGGAACCAGCGGGATGGCCACCAATCCCCCAACAAGGACCGGGAGGCCCCACATAAAGTGCAACCAGTGCAATTCTTGCAGAATGGCAATTTCGACCCAGAACCAGACAGCCAGGCCGCCCAAAGCAAGGCCGGCCATGACCCAGTCGGAACGGGTCCTTCGCAGGACGGCTACAAAGGCTGCCGCGTTCAGGATCCCCAATCCAAAGAGAATGATACCGGGAATCAGGAAATCGGGGAAGACATCATGCATTATGTGGACAGGCATGTCCATCAATCTGCCGTCCGGCGCTGCCACGAGAAGGCTGCCACCCAACAAGGAGCCTGCTGCCTCGTAACCAAGAACGCAAAGCAGGATAATCCGATGCCATCTCCCTTGACCAACCTTCTCTTCTGCCTCCAGTTCTTTTCTGGCGTATTCTATTTTTGTTTCCATGTTTGCCTTCTAATAAACGGTTCGTACATTTTTCTTGTTGCTCCTTCATCGCGCTCAGTGAGGCGCTTAAGATTAGTGGATCGGCTCACCTTGAATCACTCCTCCCCTCCGCAGAATCTGCGACCTGCAGAAACATTATGGACAACCCAACATGGTACATCGAAGAAAGGATGCCCCGGATGAGCAAGATCTTTCCTTCCATTTTTTAATGTTTGCAGTTCATTGCAAAGAAAGAGAGCTAACTACGGGGAAACAATGATTGATGTCATCAGTAATCATGATAACCAGAATTCCGAATGTTCACATTCAATAACTTTTGCTTCTGAAAGTTTTGGCTGGCCAATTTGTTCATTTGTCTGATTGAACGAATGCCCTGCAATGAAGTTCACCATTATGAAGATGGAGTATCCCATGGTCGTTTGGGAAAATACCACCAACGCCTGTGGCAAAACGCTTTTTGCCAGTAGCCAAAGAGTGGAATGAACGCAGGTAAACTAAAAAACAAAAAAACCTGCAAACTCTGAATTTTGCAGATTTTCTTATTATTTCGAAATGATCTTCGGTCGTTGCCAACAGGCTGGGATTGAGCCAGTCATCATCTACGTCTCACCTGGACTGTACAATTATTAAACGACACCAGCCATGTTTTAGAAACTGAAGGTAAGAACTTATGCGTGCCTTTGTTGCGGTGAAACCGAAGCTGCTTTCAAATTCCCGGCATATTCCATTGAATTTGATATCAGTTTATTTCTATTATCCGACTTTGTATTTCTGCAGTATCGCCAAATAAAATACCATGTAATAAATATTTGAAAAAGAATAATTGAAGGAAGAATAAACGGATATTCTTCAAAAGGCTTCAACATATCACCATGGGCCAACATGATCGGCAAGTCCAAAATATTAAACACAATAATGACTGTGAGCAATGCTTTGCTGCCTTTGAAATACCACCAGCAAAATATTCCGTATATAAACTCAATTGCAAAATTTATAACAGGATAGTCGAGAATTCCAAGTCCCCAAACGGGTGTATTTGAAAACGGTGAAAGGCGGATATCCTTTTCATGAAATATCATGTCAAGTAAGATATGTGATAAGACGCCAATTGAAAAAGCAATTGCAAGTCTTCGGTTGTTGAAACCCCAATTGATAATGGCAAACGAAATGAAAGCGGCCACCATGCCTGAAAATACGGAATGGGAATAAGGCAGAAAATCAAGATGTAGTTTACCGCTTACAATGGAAAAATGTTCCAGGTGCAGGTAATTAAAGATCACCCACAATAGTTCTACTAATTGAACGGAAATCAACAATAGTAATATAGGGGCCGATGGTTGCTTTTTCTTAATTAACAAGGCCGTAGCCGCATGATTAATCGCATACATAATAATTGAATTTTATGTGCAAAGAAACGACGGCTATTTTCTGTAAGCTTGTACGAACTGGCTATTCTTTAAAAGCGTGGAGGGATTAAGGCCGAACATTCGTTTGAAAGTTCTGTTAAAATGCGGGGCATCTGCAAATCCTGCATGTATTGCTGCCTTTGTAATATTCTTTGTAACAATTATCTTCTGCAGGGCAATTAAGAGTCTTGTCCACAAAACATATTTCCGGATTGGTATTCCAACCTGGTCAGTAAATAAATGGATCAGGCGGCTGGGTGAAATGAACACTTCGCCTGCCAGGTCGTTAATTTTCACCTGAACATCATCTTGCTGATTCAATAGTTTGAGAACTTTCAAAATACGGTCATCAAGAATTCTTGTTTCTTCAAGATGGGAAATTGCATGAAGAAATTCCTGCGTATTTGAAAATATTGTATCACTGTCTTGTTCTCCATTCAATTCAATTTTTAATTTACCAATAAATTCGGAAGCCTTTTCAGCCGGCAATTCCGCAATTTTCTGATTTGCGAGGTAATTTATTTTCAAGGCGATCCCGATTTTGCTTTCAGGGGCGATACTCAGCAGTAGAAATGTATTATCATAAGTTCTGCACCCATGCGGCTGGTCTGAATCAATAATTGCAGCCTTGAATTTTAATGATGTATCAGGAAGCCTTATTTCAATGGCTTCATCGAAACTGATAGCAATTTGAATTGCATGGTGGTCATGTATCGAAGTGTCAACAGCTTTACCGATATACATAAATTGTCCTGTCCAGAAGAATAGTCTGGGATATGGTTGATTTATGCCCGCATCAGGTGATCTATCAACACTCATTCTCATGAAGTTAATATTTTGCATGAGAAGCCGACCCGGTTTTGCCAAATTGGTCAGTCGCATAAGCTTCGGAAGACAAAGCAGAAGGTGAGTGAAAATACAAAAGTTGACGCGACTGGTATAGCCCGGACTTATTCGTCGGCTGGAACCCCGCCAGGCATCGGCGCCGATTAGCGATATGTAGCTGATTGTCCTTCCTTCATCCCTACATATCGCCAAGCAATGTTGGTGGCGGGTACATAATTCATTTTTAGGATTCCCATCAATTTTCTGCTGCCTTGAGGAGCATTTTTCTTATCAGGACGATTTGACCTAAATGGTAATGAATATGTTCAATAATTCCGTGAATATTTCTGTAATAATTTCCGTATTTATTATCAGCAAAGTCTTCCCAAAGCTTACTCTCTGGCATCTGTTCAATTAAGCGGGCAAAGTTTTCGGCATCAGTCCAGGTTTTAACCAACACTTTCTCCCAGTCTTCCTGAGATAGGATTGGCGGATGGTCAAAACTGTATTTATCGCTTGCATCGAGTGGTTCCCCCTGTAGTACTTTCAGGACTGCGCTTACGTAATAATTCATGTGGTAAGTAAGGGCCGCGATGGTATTAAAAGAATAAACCTGCGTTGTGGCCTGTTGCCAGGTTAGGTCCGCCAAATTATCTTTAAGGTTTGACGAAGTCCAGTTGCCTCCAAAAATGACATCTCTTAATTGCTTTGCTATTTGCCCTGTTAAGTTCAAATTGATTGATTTTAGCACTATTTGCTACCAACGGCCCCCATATTTGCGCTGGCTGGAATGATCTTCTGTCGCGCCCGGAACCGAAGCTTAGTTAAAAATATAAACCTTTAGTAGAATTCCGTCAAGCCTGAACTGATGTTGGTAGAAATACAAAAGCCTGGATTGCGCTGTGTCAAGCCCCCAGACGCAAATGCATTGTTCGCTGCTGGTGTTCTTTTTCTACAACAAATTTTGGTTTGTTTTCATTTACTGGTTTTAATATTTGTCTGACAAATGAATTTTAAGATTTCATTTCAGACACCTTTATTCCTTTAAATAAAAGCCATAGGCTCATAGAACTTTCTCCAATGAAGGCGGGAAGTAATACATAGGGGAAAAGATGTGCGGCCAGGTGAGGAAAAAGAAACCATGCGAGACTATTGATTAGATAACCTAAACCTGCCATGGTGTAGATAACGCCCAAAATTCGGGGAAGAAAATTTGACTTATATACAAGGTATCCAATAATTGGAAAATAAAAAGCGAATAATAAAAGGCTGATGTTATAACCTTGTGATTGCAAATTGAGAAAAAATAGCGAAAGTGTCTGCAACTGCTCAATAGTAAATGTTTTTAGATAACTGGTGTTATGCAAGAGCAATAAGGGTGCAAGTTGATTGAGCAAGTTAATAGCCATAACTGCACCTGCTACAATGGAGAATATTAAGGCAAGTAAAGAAAGGTTCCTGTTCACCGGCTTAAACAGGATATAGAAAATAAGTGACAAAATAGTACCGCAGATAAGAACGACAAGGTCAGCGACAAAACCATAACGATACATTTGTTCGGAAGCCAGGATATTGTGAGCAGTAGCTACTGCATCACCCGACACAGTTAGCCCTTCCCTAACGAATGCTTCAGCGAACCCGCCTGCGATTATCGTAATCAGGTAAAGAAATCCTGCAGTTCTCGCTAATTTATTATTTGAATTCATTTGTCATTTTCTTTGTCAATCTATAAAAATCGTGTCAACCTCTAAAAAAATCTATATTTTTAATTGCCCTCACCAAGTCCTCCAAAAATATAATCGTTTTTCATTTCGTGTCCGTCCTATAGAAGCAATCTGCAGGTGGTACACTTGCAGCCAACGAGGAGGGCTTTGTGCAGGTGGAGAAATAGTAATCCGTCTGCCCATAACCCTTGATATCTATCGGGGCTAAATTTATAAATAAAAACTCATTGTTTATTCAAATGCCCGGCGTAATTCGCCTGTTGGAACCACACGTGAGATTTACAAATAGCTCATTGTGCTTGCGCGAGCCCCACTTGCATAAAGCCCAATGTTGTGCGTTCGGTTTAAATCAAATAAAACTAGTCAGAGGTTACTTTTTGGTTTCATGATTATTTATCAATTATGAAATTAACTACTAATTTTTGCCGTGTGCTTCCTGAGTCATTTCTCTAAAAGATAATCAACCAGTGGGACTGCTTTTGTCACGAATGTAAACAACCACTGAACGGCCTCTATTTATTACAGGTTTGCCTCCGGCCTTTGGTGTAGTTTTAATTGAAAAAATAACTGCTTGTATTGCTGTCTCCCCGTTAAAAATTGTGCTTTCTACCGTGTTTTCTATAAATTCAATCTTTGAGTTTCGAAACCATTCCGTTAATCCTTTCTCCAGAGCAGCGCGACCAATAACAACATTATGTCCTCCAATGTATTTTATTATATCACGATGGTGCAATTTAGCTACTAATGCCGCATCTCCTTTTGCAAATGCAACCCTAATCGAAGAAGTTGCTTTATCCTGTGATTGCCTCATTTCTGCTGAATCATTTAAATTTTGGGCATTGGCGTGAATTGCAAAAAGAGCAATCCAGAACAGTTGTAATATAATTTTCACATTATTTATTTTATATGCTTTCGTTGCTATAAAAATTCATTATAGCTTGTCTAAATACCGTAATAGTATTTTTAGAACCTGCATGGTGGAACATATCGCCACGGGTTTGCGTCAGGCCGCTAAGGTCCGCACATTGTACCGGCCGTAGCTTGCACCCCGCTAAAGCTTTAGCTACCTGGTTAGTGTAGGCGGGGTTGTACTGCAGTTGAACTTAAGAAATATCGCTGAACAGAAAACGTCAGGCCCGCACTGAAGCCGGGCCTTGCACTTGAGCCGATATGTTTACCCGTCAGCCCAGGTTTCGCAAACACGCTGTTAGCGGCCGTTTTTTTTCTTTTTTGGCTTGGATATCACAATGCAGCAGGTGCCATCCTTGTCTATTGGATTTGCCAGATAAACTCCATTTACCTCTAAGGATTTTCGTTTGGTATATGCCGAGTCATAATTGATCTTTCCATTTCTGATTTCATAGAAGCTAAAAGGAATATAATACATTGAATCTTTCGAGGGATGCATCTCAGTTAAATCACAGCCACCAAATTCAAGGAAATGGTCATCGTCAAAGTCCTTGATATCTGAGCTAATTACGTCCAATAAAGAATCAACTTTGTTCTGTGAGACCTTGAATACATAATATCGGTCTCGATTTGGCGAGCCGTTAATTTCTAAAAAAAGGAAACCGGATCCTTCATTCTCAAATAGTTTGTTCCTCTTGCTTCCATAGATAATGTCGTCGTATTGAAGTTGATACAATTTCTTTTTGTTCACGGAAATTGTGCCATTTTGGACATTTATGTCGTCCCCAGGGGAAGAGCGTAAGTTAATCTGCTCAGTCATATTTTGTCCCCGGGTTAAGCTAAAAACCGGAACAACGAATAAGAGAACAAGGAAATATTTCACTCTGGGTTTCATAAAATGGATGCTAACGCCATGGATTTGCGTCAATCTGGCCGGCTCTATTCGTCAGCCCAGGTAACCTCAGCCCATTGCACCCGCCGTTGCTTGCGCCACCGCTAAAGATTTAGCGCAGGCGGTTAGCGTAGGCGGGTGGTTCTACTACAGATGAAGTTAAGAAATATCGCTGAGCAGAAAACGTCAGGCCCACCCTGAAGCCGGGCTTTGCACTTGAGCCGATATGTCTACCCCTCAATCCCGGTTGCGCAAACCCGCTTTTTATTCGCCGCCCTGATTTAGTTAGAGGAAGTCTTTCATGGATACAATTAGCGGAACATGGTCGCTAAATTGGGTCCAGTATTTATAGTCGCCTATTTCAACGGAAGTAATTCTTAGAGATAAATCAGCAGAAGTGAAGCAATAATCTATATGATAAGGTTTGTTTTTGTGTCTGTACATGAAGAGAGTAAAGTGCTTTTCACTCCCGTGCTTTTCTCTGTGAAGCAAATGATAAGCGCTTTCGATGCCCTTTCTACTTAAATGTTGTACCACATCTGTGTGATTCCCAATACGACGAGGTTTATCCCATATAGAATTGCTATTAAAGTCACCTATTAAGACAGTTTTTTGATTTTTTATAATGTTCTTGTAATAATGAATAGCTTTCCAGACTTGCTCCACGTATTGGCCGTCTTCATCGTCCGGATTATTTGCCCATATCGCAAAAAGAGTGAACATGGAAATGTCATTCGATACCGTTAAGGGAATTATATATTTTATTTTAGGATTATATTTTTTATATAGTGAAAAGTGGAAGTCAGAATATGAGAAAATGCCAAGACCTTTATTAGGATTTGTTCCGAACCATAAACTATCTGAAGGGGTAGGGATATCCGCCGTGAATTTTAATTTGTCTAAGCTTTCACACTCCGGAATAACGACAATGTCCGGATTGTGTTCTAAAATATATTTTGCCTTTTTACGGAAGGCCATATTACAATTCCAGGTTATAATTTTCATTCAAAGTCTTAAAGATTGGTGTTCAACGTGGAGCATTGCCGCAGTATGGGAATTTTATGCTGTGTATGCCCGGCGATGAAGCTGATTAAAGGAACGGAATTTTCCTATGACTACAAAGGCTAATTAATATTTGGTAAACCCGATAACTGGAGAATGGTAGCGAAATAATGCTGAGAATATGACTGTGAGCCCGAATTGCGGCAATGCTTTGTTGTACCTCGCAATAAGTTGACTCAAAATTTACAACTTCTTTTTTTTGATTATCTTATTATAAAGATTTTTATTCTGCTGGTCATATAAACAAAATCCTACTAATTTATGGATGTCATTTATTATAAATATCAATTCAGTTAGCAGGTTGTCAGCATTAAAAAATTCATATCAAAGCTGGGCATAATTTCAATTTTATCTTCCCCTCTGTCACTTCCATTTCCAGCCATTAACTTATTATTCTCAAATTCAATTTTAATTGTGTCATTATCCTGATCTATATAAGTACCGCTATATTCCTTTAATAATTTTTGTTGCAGGGGAACGCGGGTATATTTAAACCTTTTCTATCATGAAAACCAGCCATGCAAATTATCATCGCTATAAGTCATATCCCAACTGTTGTGATTTGCATTTGGATAAATCGTGAATCTCCCATTGAGCCTATGATTTTTTTATAGAATCTACCATTTCATTCGAACCCGCTATGGGTACGGCATCATCTTTGACACCATGAAAGCACCACAAAGGCATATGCCACAATTTCCATAATTTGTCAATAGGGCCGGCACTGCAGATTGGGGCAATTGCAGCAAATTCCTCTCGATGTTTTTCAACAAAATCCCAAGTGCTAAAACCGGTTATGCTAAGACCAGTAAGATAGACATGCTCCTCATCAACACAATATTTCTTCTTTCCATCAGAAAGTAACCCTTTTAATAGTTCAGGATGAAATACTATTTCTGCATCCGCTGCTTGTGGGGAGACGATGATGAAAGGGAACTTTTTTCTCTGTTCAATGAGTTTGGGAAGGCCATTTACTTTTACCTTTTCCAGATCATCACCACTTTCACCGTAGCCATGCAAAAAACAATTAAAGGCCATTTTTTTACAGTATCACTGGCATATTCTTCAGGAAGATATAAAAAAGGTTATGGGATTTTAGTATAAACTCCTCGGCACTCTGTTGTGCCTGTAAAGACATTAGACTGGCATTTGTCTATTGAGATAGTGTCCGCTATTTATTCGTCAACCTTTTTATAAATTATTTTTCCCCATTTTATTTTATCCCAAATTCTCTCATGAACAAAATAACCAAGCGTGGTATAGACATTACTCACAATCATAAAATCCAGTGCTACTTTAATTTGTCCTGTAAATAGATAAATAGAAGCAAAGTCAAGAATTAAAATAACCACTCTGTAACTAATGGTTTTAAAAATTGACCTGCGAAGTGTTTCTGTCGCATGATGTATATTGGGAAGAAGTTTTTCTATCATGGCTCGGTCGGAACAATAAATATTGGTTTTGTCGAATGTCTGATTACCTTCTCTGCAACACTCCCCATAAGTAAATGTGATAGCCCTGTTCTGCCGTGTGTGCCTAAAACTATTAAATCTGCTTCCCATTCTTCGGCTACTTTTAAAATAGCTTCAAACGGCTTTCCTTCTTCTACAAATGTCCAGACCTTATAGTCCTTAAATACTTTGTCAATTAGCATTTGTTGACTTTTTTTTAAGTCATTTTTTCTAATGTCTGCTAATTCACCTGGTGTCATGCCACTATCAGTCATTAGAGCTGTCGTGTCAACAACGCTTATTAGTGCAATTTCTGAATTTAGTTGTTGTCCCAACTGAAAACCTTTTGAAGCAACCCTTTCAGAAGTCGGTCCATCGTCAACTGCTATTAGCATTTTTTTCATTTTGTCCATGTTATATTTATTTATGTTGTGCCGCCTTTATGCTTGCCGCTAACGGGACGGGTTTGCGCCAGCCGGGGTTGGCTTTATTCGCCGGCCTGGTAAAAGTCAGCCTAATAGAATCACGAATGCTGAAGATATGCAATTAGCTCAACAGTTGCTGTCAGGCCCGGACCGCTGCCTGGCTTTGCACCTCAGCCGATATGTTTTCCGTCAGCCCAGGTTGCCCAAACCCGGTGTCGTGTGCTGTTCATTGTCACTCGAAAATGTCTACTTAATGCTATCCAGAATAAAATGTATGCGACTGCCAATATCGCACTTCGGAAACTGTATCAATGCATAATCATCTAAGTCATGCCGGCGATATAGCTTTTCGTAGATTTCAACAGAATCCTTGTAAGGTTGATCACGCTCACTATCATTACGATAAATTTCTTTCCAAGGCGGAGCGATGAAACGTTTTTCTAAATCAATAGGTTTTTAAGATTTCCGTTATCCTAACGGTATCAGTATTATTTGTTTCAAATATCATTGCTGCGCTGTCTAAAAAGGACCTGTCAAAACATATTGGCCGACTTGTGTCAATATTATTGATGTGATTTGTGAAATCTATATCAAATATTTGTCGTGCAAATTCCTCTGGATTTGGCCTGGGTGTTAACCCTCTACTAACTCTCGCTTTAATGATTGTTCGAGCAGTCTCGCCTACAAATTCATAGGCCAACTTAGATAGGGAATCCAAAATTGTCGATTTTCCGGACCCTGGTCCACCTGTAATTGCTATGAAATTGTCTTTTGCCATTCTTACTTAATTGCTTCTTCAGAATACAGGTCTTGCTCGTAATGGGAATTAGTATCGGAGGTCTTGAAAGGCACACAACGTTCACGGCTTTCTGCTGTGCTGATATTTTGCTTTATCCGCCGAAGCTTGCGTCATCGGGCACCGAAGCGCCAGCGAAGGTGGGTGATCCTTCAGCCGAAAACTGAAGCTGATAGAAAAATTCCAGCCCGACTGAAATCGGTCAGGCGGGGAAGTTGAAGTTATATTTGTGTGTTGAGATTTACCTGCCGGCAGGCAGGCAGGTTCGTTCAGCCCGGGCCAGAGCTGATGGTAGCACAAAGATGAGGACATACCTGGCTGCCGCAGGCAGGTTCGCCAGCTCTGCCGGAGTGTGATACTCGTCAAAGTCACCAGACCAGGATAGCAGAAAACCTTATGTTATGCGTTCATACTATATAATTTTTCATTTCATTTTTTTTCTTGCCATTCTAATCTTGTAAAGTCTTGATGCACATTCTTTAGGCGCTGCAAATGCTGCAAACATTATTGCATATAAAAAAATGGGAACAACAATAGACACGAAACAAAAAAGAAATGCAATCAGTGCGTAAAATATAGCGTAGCGATAAATCAGTTTATAGGAATAATAATATTTCCGGTGCTCTTCCTCGATAAGGTGATGATTATAGGCATAGGTGCAGATACTATCGGCAGCAATTGAAATCAAAAAATAATTGAAGCCAAAAATCGCCACTGCCGTTCTACCTTCTTTTTCAATGTACTCGGCTAATATAGCAGTTGGAAATGGCGTAAGCGTTACTACGAACAATAAGAAACCATTTATCCACATTAATTTAGTGTCAATTTTCTTAATATATTCAAACGCAACGTGATGATTAATCCAGCAGACCAGTATTGTTATAAATCCGATCAAAAACGCGAGAAAAGATTGCCAATGGTCGAGACATGTCTTTAACAACCCATCCTCCGATTGAGGATGCAAAGTTTGTATCAGTTCCAATACTAAAAGTGTAATAGCAATGGCAAAAACACCATCGCTGAATGCTTCAATTCTTGATGTCTCCTTCGTGTTATGCTCGTTCTTTTTATGTTCCAATTATTTATAATTGATTTCGTTTAGCGTTTCACTGTCGCCAAGTATGATGCATAAAGTCCGCCGCTTTGCGCAGGCGCGGAAAATAGAATTTCGTTAAACCGGTCACCGCTGCTGATTAAAGATACAATTGTTACTGATTTGTTCAAATGCTCCACAGAATTACGTCAGCCATATCTGAAGCCGATCAGCGAATAATAGCCGAGTTTTTATCCGTCGCCCCGCTTGGGCAAAACCCTTGTTATCGGCAGTGTTTTTGAACCTTGATTTAAGCCATTAGTATTTTCTCAAAGCAAATGCTGTTTTCAGAGTCTTTATAACGTCCAAAATTTGATATTATGGAGTAATTGTTTTTCTTATAAAAGGCAATCGCCTCCGGTTGATTACGACCCGTTTCTAATATACATTTTTTACAGTTTGAGTGTAGAGTCCAATTTTCCAGGTCTCTTAAGATTTGAGAGGCAATTCCAAGGCCACGTTTTTCAGGAATCGTATACATCCTTTTAATTTCCATGGCATCTTGCGAATATTGTTGAATAGCCCCACAACCCGAGGCTTGCCCATTATGATAAGCAACAATTGCATACATGATACTTTCAACTTTGTTCAGTTGTGCATAATGGGCGTGGTCATCACCGTCAAGAATTCTAAGTTCCTCTTCCAGTTTAGAAGCAAGCTGCCGGAAGTCGGAATTGCCGGAATTCGTTTTAAGGTAAGAAAACACTATCAGAGCTTTAATTTCGGGGTGGTATGAAAAATTGCCACTAGCGTCCGGGGCTTTCTGCAGTGTTGATATTCCTTGTTAACTCATCCAGGAGCAGAAGCCGACAAATATCATAAAGTTGAAGTTAAGAAATACACTTGAGATTTACCGGCCTGCTGCAGGCAGGTTCTTGCAACCCAAGGTGCAGATGAAGGCGATATGCAGATGAGGATATACCTGGCTACCGGCGGGTTCGTCAGCTCAGACGGAGTTTGATATTTGTCAGAGTCATCAGACCAGCATAGCCGAAAGCCCCGTGGTAGCGGCAGATTTTCCAGTCGGTGACTCGAATCTCTGTATAATCTCCCCTGTAAGAAATGGGTTAGAATCATCAACAAAGTTTATTGATCCTGTTAAACCGAAGATAACTCTGATTGTGGCTTATGGTCACCTTACTTATAAAATTCTCCAAAGTGCCAGAGGATTCCCGATGGGTCATGCATAAAACATTCTCTACCCCAATTATATTCTCGAATTGGGGTTAGTTTTACATTTTTATATTTAGTTAGTAGGTCCAAAGCTATAAGTTCGTTCCAATACCGACCAACATCTTCAACTTCTAAAAAAATCATCAAATTGTCTATCCAATCCCGAACATAAGCATCTTGTAAATAAAATCCCAATCCCTGTATTTTGAAATAAGACATATTATGAGTCAAAATGCTTTCTTGAAAACCCAAGTCCCGGTAAAAACTCCGTGACAGCTCAAAGTTTTCGGTTCCGATAAATGGTCGAATTGATATGGCTTTATGTTCCATGCTTTTCGTTCTTTAATTACCCCAATGTTCACAGCTTGGCGAAGAACTGGTATTCGAAATCCGTCAGCCTGGAACCCCCGATAGCTATCGGGGCTGAGTAAAGATAAAAAGTTCATTGTTATTTCAGTCGCCAAATTTATAACGTGGACCTGGAACTGAAGCTCAATAGCGAAACAAAAGTTGATGCTGCGTTAAGTCAGCCGGCTTTTTCCCAAGCCTTTTGCTAGCGGCTGGCATATTTTCCTGCCTGCGATGTACTATATCAATAAATAATCATTAGATTTTTTTCTGTATTAACCAGTGATGTCCAAACGGGTCTTCGATTTCTCCCTGGCGATATCCATATTCATAGTCTTTCGCTGGATTTATTTCAGTCGCACCTGCCTTAATTGCATTGCTCATCACAGCGTCTACATCTGAAACAAATAATCCGATAATGCACGTTGTCCCGCTATGTTTTTCAGGAGAAAACAAATTCGGATTTGCAGTTACCTCATGTAAGTGAAATATAGCTCCGTCAATAGAAAGTTCGGCAACATGAAGGCTACCATCCTCATTGGAAAAATGTAGTTGCTCTGTTGCTCCAAATGCACTTGAGTAAAATGAAATATCGTTTACTCCGTTATTAATGAAAAGTTGTGGCGCAAAAAATGTTTTACTATTTTCTTTTGTCATATTATTTTTTTAAATTGATTTTTTTAATAGCTGAAACATGTATTCACTTTTTTCATCTTAGTTTGTTAATGTCTGTTTATGTCAGTCAATTTAAAGCTTGCACTGTCGCGAAAAGCTTGCCGCTAATGTACAAGGCTTTGTGCACGTGGGGGATTAGAATTCCGTCTTCCACTAACCCCCGATAAACGCTATCGAACAATTCGCCGATCAATTATTTAAAGCTGTCTTTAGGGTTGCACATAAAGGCTCAGGATTCACGATGTGCGGTATAAGTATTCCGTCCTGCATGAAACCGAAGTTGAGTAAAAATACAAAAGCAGGTATTAAAAACTTTTGCCCGGCGCTATTCGCCGGCTGGAACCCCGATGGGTATCGGGGCCGAATAGTAATATGAGACCGATTGCTCTTTGTTGCCCCGCCATATTGCCAATGCAATGGTATAGGCAGGGTCATTCCTTGTTTTCTACTTTCGGCATAGCTGCCACAAGCGCATGTTTTGCCATAACCAGCTTTAATTTTTCTACGTCAGGCGGGCCACCCGCGTTTAGAATTTCAGCAATCTCCTTAAAGTAGTTTGGTCCCAGCAGAGCAGGAGTAATTACTGCTAGAGTTTTGCAGTCTTCTTGCTTTAAATTATTGAAACCATGAACTGCACCACGGGGAATAAAATGAGTTTCACCCGGAGCAATGTCTATAGCCTTACCTTCAACTGTAAAAGTAATAACGCCTTCTAATCCATAAATAGTTTCATCGTAATACTCATGATAATGCGGTATGGGTACTCTGGCGCCTGCAGGAACTGTAAATTCAAACATTGCTGCAGAGCCATTGGTATCTGCAGCTTCCAGTAAGAAGTCAATGGAAACTTCACCACATCTGATTGTTTCATTTTTCATGATAATGATTTTTTTATGTGTCAAACATACTGAGGTGAAGTAACAAAGATCTTGATTTGAAATAAGAAATTATTTTTGAGTAATTTTCTTCCGTATGCGGCTTAACGTCTCCGGTGTCATTGCTAAATAAGATGCAATGTGATATAATGGTATTCGTTGAAGCAGACCAGGTTCTTCATTTATAAAACGCAGATATTTTTCTTCGGGAGTTTCAACTGTAGCTTCCGCAAGCCGCTTTTTAAGCATGTAATTGGTATCCTGCTGTGCTCTTATAAAACCCATGGTAAAAGAATGAATCTGAGTTACCGCATATATCCAGTTTTTTTGATTTATGATTTGGAGTTTACCGTCTTCAAGAGCCTGCAGGTTTAATTCAGTTGGAGTATTATCCAGGAAACTTACCAGTTCACTGGCCCATCCGCCCTCCACTTTGAAGTAAATTGTACGCTCCTCTCCATTATTATTAATATAATATTGTCTTAAACATCCTTCCTCTATAAAATAAACGTATTTAGCGATGTTTCCCTGCTGAAAAAGGTGTTCGTTTTTCTTAACCGCACATGACTCAAACAGGGGAACAAGCCTTGCACAATCTTTGTGAGATAATTTATATACTTGTCTAAATTGAGTTAAAAGTAGTGAGTTGTCCATATCTGAAATGAGCCCGTCTATAAGGGTTGGGCTTTGCGCAGCCCTGCTAAATATAATTCCTCCCAGTCCGGCTTCCGATGCTGATTAAAGATACAAAAGTTGATGATCAGTAGAATATTGGCCAGAATATTATCGGCCCATAGCTTAAGCCTATCAGCGAATAATAGCCGAGTGTTTATCCGTCGCCCCGCTTGGGAAAACCCTTGTTAGCGGCAATGCTTTTGATCATTGATTTAAAGTATTAGTATTCTCTCAAGGCAAATACTGTTTTCGGGATCTTCATAAGGTCCAAGATTTGATGTAAACATCTTCTGCAATGAAAGGATTAGCGGTCATTAAGTTCATGTCAATTAAATATTGATAACTCATTTTTTTGAATGTTTCATGAATCATTAACAGATTTTTCGGATCTCATATCCAGGCATTTTTTGTGGGATCCTTGCGCTGAAGGTCGAAAAACCCTGGGTGTGCTTCGATATAGCTCTCAACATGTTTGTCTGGCGAGTTACAACTGAAGAAAAGCGTGAGACTTAATATGGTTATTAGAATGCAGGGTTTCATCGAATAACGCACAGCAAGCAGGGCTATCTGCTGTACCGATATCTTGTTTTATCCGCCGAAGCTTGCGTCATCGGGCACCGAAGCGCCAGCGAAGGTGACCACCCCTAAAGCTTTAGCGCAGGTGGTTAGAAAGGGCGGTTGATCCTTCAGCCCCATATATTCTTCAGCTATCATAGAAGACAACCCCCATGTTAGCTTCCATATTCAGTTTGTCCTGTCAAATAGCTTGAAATATATTTCTGGATGCAGTCTCTTAAACCAATCAAGCATGTCTTCACCCGTAAGCCTTTGTGACTGATAATTCTTTAATTCTTTTTTATAGGAAGTCAATCCTGGTATATCCTCGTTTTTCAAAAGGTCGCGAAGTAATTGAAATTGCTGTTCTCTGGTTTGAGTGTACTGAATTTGCCTATGTTGGTTTATCGTCCAGGTTGCCCTATTATCTTTAATTCTATTTGAATAATTATTAGGCCTTCTACCGATCAAGACAAAGCACAATTTAGGAAAGAATATGATTAGGCCTGTAAAACAGATCCTCAATGGTCTTGGTCCTTCGTATTGAATCCACTTGTGAAGTTGTTATTGAAATGATTTCGTCCCTGTGTGCGATATCGGTGTTGTTACATGTGTCGAGAAAGGTTTGCTTAATTGTAATTATTAGTTTCGAAAAATGTGACTTAAAATCAGCAAGCGTAGCATTTTCTCTTAATGGATAGAACTCGTTTCCACCATATACTTCCCAAAATAGGAAGGTCAACCCTCCGTTAACTTTATAGAGACCCTTTACAAATTCAGACTCTTTCATATAATGGCAACGTTTTCGGCTTGGCGAAGTGCGGGGATTAGCATTCCGTCTGCCCGGAGCTGATGTTAATTAATAGTAGATTCAAAGTTTTATTCAAATGGCCATTTTAAGTTGTCCCACCCAGGGCCGGAGCCGATTAGCGGAATAATGCTGATAGGTTGTACGTCAGCCCTCATTTTACCAAACCGCTTGTTAGCGCCTGGCTTTCTGTTGAGTTGATGTCCATTTCCTTTGACCGAAAAACTTGTAACTTAATTTAAAACCGATTATTAACGCTACAACAAACCCGGTGTACCTAACCAAATAATCGCTACGAAGAAACCCATCGTCTGTATAATGTTGATATGTCCCTAATGCAATAAAAATGATGCTCAACGAGAAAACTAAAATGCCTGCGTGCTTTTTTTGTATTGGAACAAATGCACAGGCTAAAAAAAGAAACAGCCCAAAAGCTAAAGATGGAACAAGTAGAAATTGTATCCAATATTGAAAAGGGGTCAGGTTATTCATATCTACTTTTCCTGTGTGGTGCATTATAAAATTTGCAGGCCCCAGTGTTATTACTCCTGCGAGTAGAACTCCTAAAATCCATTTAATCCATTTCATTATTATCGTTAAAAGTTGATAGATTGATGGTCTGGTAAAGATAAAACACATTACGAACCGGGTCTGAAAATCTTGCTATAACTTCAGATGAGTTGTTATCAGGGGATTGAATAACCCTGCCACTATTTTCTACAATTAATTTCAAAGTCCCGGAAGCTCTGTTACAGGTTCCCTGTCAAGCACCCACATTCCGCTTACGTGCCCAACAGTATCGTCAAATGAAACATTGCCCTCGTTGTCTTCCCGAATATTCGAGCCAAATACAGTTTAATGAAACTTTGAAGACTGTTGAATGTCAACAGGAGAAATTTCAATGTAGCAAATTTTTCCGTTGGCAAAAGTTGGCTGTAAACTTTTGTCCATATTTTTTACAACTTTTTTATGTCGTTAAATCGTTGTAGGGTCACTCTAAGCTGCTGCTAACGTTCAGGGCCTGCCGAAGTGGGCGAAATAGAATTCCGTCCGCCCCCATTTTGGCAAACACCTTATTAGCGGTTCGTTGCTTTATTCTGCTGTCAACAATTGTTCAAAGAAGGCACCAATATTATTTACTTTATCCACAAAATGAAGCTCCAAAATCCAATGTCTTTTGTTTCCGTATTTGTCTAATTGCAGTATATCATTATGATTGCCTGGGTGTACATCTAAACACAAATCATTAGGGTCATCGGGTTGCTCATGAGGAAAACGACCTACAATATGACCAGCTATTGCATTTCCAAATTCATAGCCATAGCGTTTTGTAAGGTCAGTAACGTAATTAAAATATTCGGCACCAGTAAGATTGTTTTGTTTAAAATACCAGGCATTCGCTTCGTGCCATGCGGCTTCTATATCTTTTTTCACCCTTAGTTTCAAAGGGTCGTTGCCTAAAATATATGTTCTTCCAAGGTCTGCTTCCCAACCTTCAAAAATGGGATGAAAATCGAAGAACAGTATATCATCTTCTTGAATAATTAGGTCAGGTGGGTTTGCAATGAAGGGTTGTAATGTATTAATGCCTGTTCTCACAATTTTTTTGTGCCAATGATTTTCAATACAAAAATCTTCTTTGGCAATTTTTACTATTTCATCGCAAAGTTCTTTCTCAGATTTCCCAGAAACTATTAACCCTCTTTCCTCTACTGTATAAAATAATTCTTTTGCTTTTTGTTCGGCAAGAATTAGTCTTTGTTTCACTTCGTTCATAATTTTTTATTTTTCCATTAAATATAAATCAAATCCTGTTTGTCAGGTCTTTTAAAAGGCATGTATCAAAAAATAAAAAGCCAAAATGTCCTTCCACTGTCATTTAAGGAAGCGGTTTGCAATGACCTCTAACGAACAGGTATTGCCGAACGTGTGGAATTAGTATTCAGTCCGCTGGAACCACTGCCTGGCCTTCGATATAGTTAAATATTAAGAGCTAAGATTTTGCTTTGTTCGTCAAGCCCCTCACTGAAGTACAACAGAATTACCGATGCTGATTGTTCCAATGTTGAGCCCCACTCTTGGCAATACTCTTGTTAGCGGTTCGGGCTTTTTTTGGAGTTGTTGATTTATTGATCAATTTTTCCCAATGTCAAGCCTTTAATCTTACTCCTTAATTTTATTTATTTGCCGGGCTTGCGTCTATTTGACAATACTATACGCACAAATCTTGATGCAATATATAATATTACTGGTCGAACATATAGATATAGTACTGCACCAACCAACGCTAATATGATTCCAACCGCAGTTGGTAGCACCACACCAAATGTAAAGGTCATACCAATGACAAAGCCAAGCATGCACTCGGCCCGATAAATCGGAAAGAACAGTGCAAGTAGAAAGAGTCCAGAAAGTATGTATCCTGAAATATTAGAATAGCCAAAAGTAAAAAAGACAGAAAGCAGTATTCCAAAAAATAAAGCACCAGTGAACCCATAAAGTATATTTCCCAGGTGTTTTGATACTTTTGACTTTTCAACATTGTCACGCATTAATCTCTTTTGGATGCGATACAGTAGAAACCATGTAAGTAAAGGAAGTAAAAGACCGCCCCACCAATTAGAAATTGCAGGCAGGTCTTCTCTATGCAAAATATGATGGCTTGGTACACCTCCATGATAATGGTTCCAGGCTAATAGTGACCATATAGCAATTGTTACTATTCCTGTAAAATAGAGACTGGTCTTAAAAAAAGCCTTTTCGTTCATAAAATCTGATTTTAAATAGTCTTCCCGGTTTGCTTGTTCATTGTCGTCTTTTTGTCTCACCACAAACGTTCGGGCCTTGGCGTTGCGGGTGAAATTGAAATCCGTCCGCCTGGCCCATAACCTAAAGATAAATAGTATTACTACTGCTCAAAACATATTCGTCAGCACCTGATAACGCCAAGAGCAATGTTCTGCGCGTGGGCTGGTCGGGGAAAAACGCAATTAATAGATGTGTTTTTCTCATTGAAATGTTTATTGTCGAACCTGGCTTCATTCTGCAAATCGGAATATAAAATGAATGTTATTGTTTAATATGTCTGACGGAGAGCGGGTGAAAGTCCCGTACTTTCAGTTGTATTGCCGGTTTGCGGCACCACCAGATTTAATTGTGTGTTATGCAAGCCGGCAGAAAAGAAAATAAGCCAGGAATCCGTCGGCCTGAATTAGGAAGTCTTAAAATTCAACCAAGCCATCGTGAAAGTTTCAATAGCAAAACTGATGTCCCGGAGAGTTGTTACTAAAAATAAAAATTAATTCTGTTGCTTAATAGTAAATGTCAAGCCGGGACAAAGCTGAATAGTCTCACAGAGCTTGAACGACGCTTTGCGTAGTGCCCCAATAACATAAATGCTTATATTATGCGCAGGCAAAGTTCAATATCGCGCGTGTTGTGGCACCCGAGTCTGTGTTCAGCCGCTTGCTTTGTCCAGCTCAGCCATCCCAGATGACCGTAGTCTATTAAACAGAAGCCAAAAGCCCATTATCAGTTCGAAAACAAAAATAGGACCGCCGTAAATCTCCACAGGGACCACCTTCGCAAGCTCGGGAAAAATGATGAACGAGAAGGCGCATGCTCCCATCAGAAAGGAAGCAAACACCCCCCAGGCTGCCAATACTCTCGGAATGAAGCCGGACTTAAACCACAAATAGCAGAAGGCGGTGCTTCGAAGTCCGGCGAATACCAAACCTACGTTATACGTAGCGTCATGCGCACCGATCGACAGTCTCGCCAACGCCTGCAATCGACTTACTTCGAATGCTTGCAAATAGTCCGCACCGCTCAGGATTCGCAGAACGTCGAGGTCATTCAGCGTGACGACAACCAGGATTGCGGTCTCTATCAGCCCCCAACCTGCGGCCAGCAAGGCAAGGCTCCTATTGACCGGCTTGAGGACCACGTAAAGAGCGGTGATCAGGGCTACATCGACAGCGAAGACTGTGAGATTGCTGGCGATGCCAAGGCGAAAGACCCTTTCGTGCCCCACAATGTTCATCGCAGTCTGCGCGGCATTGTCGAAGACCACTAGATTGGCCCGGACATAGAACTCGGCGAAGATTGCCGGGACAAGCGCAAATAGATAAGTGAATCCAACAACTTTCGCTGCTTTGCGTTGTGATTCGTCGATGGTGCCGATTGTCATTTAATTTTTCTCACAGTTTAATTGACGCCTAAATAGATTTATCCTGCAATTGCACGAGTTGATAATCCGCTATCGCTTTGAGAGTGACAAGCTAAAGTTGCCGGGTAGGCGATCACCTGTAATATAAAGATATAAAGATGAATATCAAGCCAGCACTATCATGCTGGTTGCCCCCGCCCCGGCATGGCGACCCCTTTGATAAGCAGCCACAAACCGAGCGGGATTTGGAACGCGAGCATCGGCAGCCACATATACCAGGTCATCGGTCCTTTGAAGAAGTCGGCGAGCTGCAGGGGCAGGCCCACCACGAGCAGGACCGACGCGAGCACGCCAAGCCACGCGAGTGGGGCGGGGACGATTCGTCCGCGTAGCAGGAGATACGAGAAGATCATGCTCCCCACGGCGAAGAAGGGCGCACCAATCATCGCGCTCTGGGCTGGCATGAGTAAGAAGGCGCCGAGCGAGTCCGCGGCGACAGGAGCACCTGCCCCGGCTCCCGCCTTCGCAAGCCACAGCAGCCCCAGCGTATTCCGGATGCCGAGAGCACCCAGCACGCCTTCGCAAACGCGACAAGCCAAGGCCAGCATCGCGAGCTCGTGGTTCACGTAGCGCGTGATCCCGTATAGCGTTACGGCCAACACAACCGCCGAGAAGCTTTCGAGCAACTCCAGCAGGATAGTCACTCGCACCGCTGACGCGTGCCCGGATATGCGCACGAGAATCGCATTAGTCCCTTCGGCGCTGGTGGCCTGGCTAAACAGGACCACGCTGGTTAGGCCTGCCGCGATGTAGAAAAGGATTGTGAAGCCAGCGAGCCTTGCGTAAAATTGCCGGGAAGTTTCAACCGTAAGATTTGTCATGGTTACTCCTAATTGTAGTTTTTAGGGTCTCCAGATCATACAACTCACTTATGTGCTGCAAAACGCCTTTTGAAAGTCAATCTTAGCTTGCGCATAACGTTCCGCATTGGCGATGGCAGGGCATTTTATATTCGTCCGCCCATGACCGAAGCCAAATTGAAAGGTTGAAGCTGAAGATAACAACTAAAAGCCAAATTATTAACGTCCCGCTGGAACTAAAGCTGATAGCGGACTGTAGCCAATCCTTCCAAAGTCCAGCCCTGCAATTGCCAATGCAATGTTACCTGCTGGCTTTCGTCTTGCGTTGTTAAGCTATGTGTCCATTAATTAAACGGCACGATTGTTTTTATACACATATTCCTTCCCATATTGTACATTCCAAAATGCCCGCTTGTCGAATGTGTGTAATATTCAAAATACTTTAGTCGGCTAAGGTTGGATTGGTAGGCCTTGTCAAAAAGATTGTTTACCTGAAATTGAAACTGTAAGGCATTGCTTTTTGAAAAACGTATTTTTGTGTTTATTGATACATTGAACAAAGTATAAGATGGCGTTGCAGTTTCGGTATTGTTCAATGCCAAATACCTGTTTTGTGCCGCACTAAATTCAGCTTCTATTTTACCGTTTATCTCTTCAAATATTTTTGATTTTGTTTTTATGTTCTGATTGATGCTGCTTAATATTTTCAAAGGTGGAATTAATGGCAAATACTCTCCGTTTATCCTTTCATTCTTATAGGCTCGTTTTTTATTGAAGCCATACACAACAGATGAAGAATTGTCGAAAGAAAAGCCTTTTAAAATTGTGGGATGTATATTCAGCATCAGCTCTGTGCCATAAAGTTGTGCCGATGCCTGTTGATATTGAAATGCTTTATTTCCTTGCGCATCCAAGATTGCGTCTCCATTTGCATCCGTCAATAGCGACAAATAAATATAATGGTCGATGTTGTTGTTGAACAGGCTTGCTGATGCAGAAACATTATTGAAATGAATGTCTGCTCCAATATCTTCCTGCAAGCTAAATTCAGGCACAAAATTTCTGTCGCCCAAATAAATGATGTGTGCTCCCGGGTCTAAACCATTAGATGCAAATTCAGTAATGCTTGGCGCTCTGTAACCTTTCGCCATATTGGCCTTTAAGTTTATATGCTCGTTCAGTTTATAGGTTGTACCAATGCTCAAAGAAGTTCCGTTAAATGTTTTAGTGAATGCAGGGAATTGTAAATATGTCCCTGCCGTGTCCGGCGGTGATACTCGTTTGCCAAAGCCCGTTATACTATTGATTTTTGTGTAAAAACTATTGCCTTGCAAATGTCGGTTGTCATATCTTAAGCCACCGCTTATTGTCCATTTATCTTGTTTCCATTTCGCATAGACATAACTGCCAATATCGAATAAATCATAATCAGGAATGGGAAAATCTGTTGCGTCTTTGCTCTTGTTGTCTTGATACATTCCATTTACACCAATAGAAATTTCGAGATTAAAAACAGTAGGTGCATTGTAACGAAAATCATAATTAAAAGTATTTAGCCGCACATACATTCCTGCTTGCTGTGGAATGGTTGGGTGGTTATATTCCCCGCGGATATTTTGTTGAAATGCCAGAGAAAAATCAATATCGCCTTTGCCAATATCATAATGATTATTGCTATAAATCCTGTAATGCTGAATGCGCTGGTGCAAAGGGCTGAGTTGATAAGAATTTAATTCGGCATCCGAAACAACGGGGCGGTCTTTTATATCGTCATTGTTGCCCTCATAAATCTGTTTGGTGAATTGTCTTGTTATCGAATCACGGCTTCCATCGGGTATTCCCTGTAAATTGTCGTAGAGTGTAAGGTTTAGATTAGAGTATCCTTTACTGCTGTAATGCAGCATGGTTGCCGATGCGTTGGTTTCATGAAAGCCTGTATTGTAAACCCTTCCGTCAATATTATTGGCGTAATTTTTGGCAATTCTATACGACCCTCTCAAAGCATAAGCCCAATTATTTTTTGAAAAGGTAAGTCTTAGCCCATTGCCTATTAAACCGTTATTGCTTTGATATTCTGTAAAATATTTCCCTTTCAATTTTGCATCGTCCTTAGCAGGCATTTCGGGTATCAAACTTACCACGCCAGCCACCGCATCCGAACCATACATAATGCTTGCAGGACCTTTTACAACCTCGGCTTTGCCGATATTATAGGCATCAACCTCTATGCCATGTTCATCGCCCCATTGTTGCCCTTCCTGCCTTATGCCGTTATACAAAGTAAGCACACGGTTATAACCCAAACCACGAATAAAAGGTTTTGAAATATTGGGACCGGTTTTTACGGCATTCAATCCTGCAACATTTTTTACCAGCACGTCTATAATATTTGTTTCGGTGGTATTCTCAATCGCTTTTGTAGAAACACTGACAATTGCAATAGGGTTTTCCCTTGCAAGCACCGCTTTTGAAACCCCTGTAACAACTACTTCATTAAGCGTTCCTTGTTTTGGTTTTAATAATATCTCGTAATTGTTTTTTAGTATAGAAACTTGTATGGTGTCAGACACATAGCCTAAAAAGGAAATAACCAATTTTGATGTTGTCACATTTTGAGGAAGTGTGATTTTAAATTTACCCGTAGCATCGGTGGTTGTGCCAATAGTGGATTTCAAAATTAAGATATTACAATAGTCGAGCGGCTGTTGCGTTTCAGCATCTTTCACAACGCCACTAATGGTTTGTGCATGCACCCATTGCTGAGCAACTATAAGCATCAGGGTAATTATTACACTTTGCTTGTAAATACTTTTTTGCATCATTCTGAAAATCTAAATTAGATATACAAAAGTATATAGTTAGAGTCATCTAACAAAATATATTTCAATGAACGAACTGAAAGCTTTTGGTAGGCAATAAATTTTATTAGTTTTGTCCTATGAATTCATTAATAGAAGAAAATTATTTGAAAGCCCTGTTCAACATAGCCAATGAAACTGGCGAAGTGAATGTTGCAGAATTGTCTAAAAGGCTTGATATAAAAATGCCTACTGTAACAAGTATGATGAAAAAGCTATCGGAAAAAAAGCTGGTTCATTATGAAAGTTACAAGCCTTTACATCTAACCGAAAAAGGCAAGAAAGAAGCAGGGTTGATTATCCGTAAGCATCGCCTTACAGAAATGTTTTTGGTAGATAAAATGAAGATAGGTTGGGAAGATGTACACGATATTGCCGAACAAATTGAGCATATACAATCTCCTGTTTTTTTTGAGAAAATGGATGAATTGCTGGGTTATCCAAAAGTTGACCCACACGGCTCTCCCATACCCGATAAAAATGGAAAAGTAGTTTGGAAAGAGTACAACAAACTAAGCGATTGCAAAGTTGGCGAAACAGTCAAACTGGCTGCGGTGATAAATACCTCGTCCGATTTTTTAAAGTTTTTAAATGCCCGTGAAATGCGTTTGGGTCTAAAAATAAAAATCAAGGCAATAGAGCCGTTCGACAAGTCCATAGTGGTAACCTATGGCAAAAGACCAGCAGAAGCATTAAGCAATATTGTCTGTGAAAGGTTGTTGGTGGAAAAGGATGTATAACACGTTAATCGTTGTAGTCCTGTGTGTGCCCAAATTTGAGGACTGTCACCATAAGCTTGCGCTAACACGTAAATATACGCAACCCGATATTCAAAATACAGTAATCTGTCTCTAAAGGCCGGATTGCAGCACCCGGAAAAAGATAAAGACTCGTCCACCGAACAGGCCTTAGAACTCAGTAAGAAACCTGAATCCAAATAATTATCTGGAAATGCTTACGAGCAAAGAGAGGGGCGCGAGAAAATTGGTCCTTAATAGGGATTCAGTCATAATGATGCAGAACCGGCAAGAGCCAGTTTGAAATTTTTCCTTTCAGGTTTATTAGTAATAGGTGATCTTGTCTTTACGGAGTCTACGCCTCCAGGATTGTACCCGAAGGCTTTACTAAGTTCGAAACGGCATCCTTACAAAAAAATCGGAGGGACGACAAATTTCCTGGATAAGTCTACTCTTTAGCAAGTAGCACAAGATTAAGATGTATAAAAAGTGAAGGATATTTCATACATTCTGTTTGAATAAATGGATAAACATTTATATTTGTAATTCATCTGCACATTACCTGGATTAACAGGACGATACCCACAATTATTGAAAATTTGGAATTTAACAGAAGCCTTGCGCTTTCTGAGCTTATAAATCCTGGCAGTTCTGAAATTTCCGTCATAGAACGATTAAACCAAATACTTATGAAGAGAGTTTTAGTTTTAATGCCTTTGCTCATTTCCATTTATTCAAATGCGCAAGTAATCTGTGGAACTGCTGATGAAGGTGGGGTGGTAACTCTTACAGCTCCTCCCGGAAATATTTTTGTAAGCATTGAATTTGCCAGTTACGGCACACCGAACGGAAGCTGCGGCAGCTTTACAATAGGTTCCTGTGATGCTGCAAACAGCGTAAGTATATGTTCTACAGCATTTGTGGGTTTAAATTCAGCAAGCATCAGCGCCACAAACGGCGTATTTGGAGACCCATGTGGAGGAACGTTCAAGCGGCTGTATATCCAGGCAAGATATTCAACCTCATTGCCGCTAACCCTTACGTCTTTTACCGCGAGAAACACTGGCAGCAACAGAGTACAGCTTGACTGGTCAAGTGACAATGAAATAAATGTTTCTCATTTTGAAATCCGGAGAAGTACTGACGATTTTTCTTTTGAAACGACAGCCTCCGTTCCGGCAGAAGGATTTGGAAGGCATAATTATAGTTTTATGGACACTATTTCAGCAACCGCGACTTCATACTATTACCAATTAAAAATCGTGGACGCAGATAATAAATACCGGTACAGCAAAATCATTCATATTAGCAATGTTACACGAGGCATAAAGCTGTCTGTATTCCCCAATCCAGCCAATAACTTAATTACAATTACTGGTATGAAGGCAGGTGAAATATTCATCGAAAACATGGCTGGCCAGACCATCAAAAAAATGACCATACTCAATGACAGAATTACAATAGATATTAGTGAATGGAACCCGGGAATTTATTTTATAAAGTGTGCTGATGATGCAGTAAAATTCATTAAAATGTAAAGCTCTGCAAAGGCTTTTTGGTTCTATTACCTCCTTGTGTAAGCTCTACCGATCCAAATACTAAAAACTGCAATGCCAGGCCAATATTCATTCTCAACCTGTAATGTAATTTAAGCACACAAGGGAAAAGGAAACGGAATTTCTGAAATCATTTTCAAACATCCCGGATTAGTAGTCACCATGGTTTGACTATATTTTCCTGCATAAACCGGCATGAAAAAATTCGAGATTTTGTGATAATATTGGGGCGATAGCTTACAGCGTCAATACTGTCCAATCGCTTCAAAAAGTCTCTGTAATGCAAGCTAATTGTTTCGTTACATAAGCTGCCAATAAGAGGTTGCGGATAATCTTGTCCACGTGACTTTGCACATAATGATATTGTCAATATGAATAAAGCTAAGAATTTCACGGTCCTATGCCTGGCAACGCCACGGGTTTGCGTCAGCCGGGTACGGCATTGTTCGTCAGCCCGAAACCAAAGCCCCATAGTAGCACTACAACTGATGCGTTTTCCCCTTCCGAACGTACCGTTCTGTACGGGCGGGCGTCAGCCCCGCTTGCGCAAAACCCATTTTGTATGCAGATGCCAGGGCAATTGCAGGCTGCCCGGGTCGCACAGAAGTCAATCCTATGATAAATTGTCAATGCAGCACAAAAGACGGGGAGGGATATGAAACCGGATTCTTTTTGTCAACCCTGTTACACCAAAAGTTATAGTACAAGTGCATTTCAAGATTCTTCGGCATTTCAATTCCTGACCGTCAGCCAGGCCGGCTTACAATCGGGAAAGGCATCTGTCGGCCTGAAGTGTCTATTGAAAGCGATGATGTTTCTTGAAATACCGTCAGGCCGGATATGAAGACAAATGTCCAACCGTACCAATTTTGCCCCGCCCGTTAGAAACTAAAACGCCAACTCCCGCTTCCAATCAGAAAAGACCAGTGAGCCAAGCCAGGCAATTGCATTCAACAAACAGGGCTTGCCGAATTGGTGGGTAATAGACTTCCGTCCGCCCGGCCAACAGAAGTTAAATTAATCAATAAAAGTTGATGATTTGCATCCCAATAGCAATCGGGACTATATTAATAACGTCAAGCCCGCCATGAAGTCAAATTGAAAAACAAAAAGCTGAAACACGGCTTCCATCCGCCCCCATTTTGGCAAACCCTCTTGTTAGCGGTTCGTGCTTTTCTTCAGAGAGTTTTGATTATTTTTTTTTCTCCAATTAACGTCATTCCTTATGCTGATTGCTATCATAAAACAATAATAGCCAAACTTCTAAATTTGAACCTGTTCAAAAATCTAAAAAGGATGAGGCATATTATTTTCATTATTGCTATCTATTTTTCTGCTACACTACAGGCACAAACTGCTAAAGAAATCGTACAAAAAGCCGATGAAAAATTACGGGGCATTACCTCACTGATGGAACTCACCATTAAAACCGTGCGACCAAGCTGGACAAGAAGCATGGACGTAAAAGCATGGATGAAAGGTAGCGACTATTCCATGATACTCATTCAATCCCCGGCAAAAGATAGGGGCATCGCTTTTTTAAAACGCAAAAAAGAAGTTTGGAACTGGATGCCATCATTGGAACGTACCATTAAACTGCCGCCCAGCATGATGAGCCAAAGCTGGATGGGTACCGATTTTACCAATGATGATTTGGTTAAAGAATCTTCCATAGTTAACGATTATAATCACAGCATCGTTGGTGATACGACGATTGATAACAGGACCTGCTATATCATTCAAATGATTCCTAAACCGGAAGCCGCGGTGGTATGGGGCAAATTGATTGTATGTATTGACAAAAAAGATTTTTTAGAACTGCACACCAGGTTTTTTGATGAAGATGGGAAACTCATAAATATTATGAATGCTTACGATATAAAAATAATGGACAACCGGCTGATACCAACAAGGTTTGAAATGATACCGATGGATAAAACAAATCAGAAAACAGAAATGATTTACCGGGCTATAAAATATAACCGGCCAATTGAGGATGGATTTTTTACGACGGAGAAAATGAAGACGGTTAGCTAATTAATAATGATAATGAATTATTTGTCCTATTAAAACATTAGCAAATCAGCAAATTGGCATATTATCAAATTTGCGTTTTATGTTTCTATTAAAATTGGCATGGAAAAATATGTGGCGCAACCGCAACCGTACCATCATTACAATGGCGGCCATTTTCTTTGCCGTTATTCTATCTGTTGCCACCAGCAGTTTAAGAGATGGCATTTTTGACAACCTGGTAAAAAATGTAGTGAGTTTTTATACGGGTTATGTGCAGGTACACAAACAAGGTTATCAGGATGAGCAAATTCTCGACAATAGTTTTGAAGCATCCGCAGAAACAGAACAGAAGATATTGCAGGATAAAAATGTAAGCGGTGTTACCCCAAGATTAGAATCCTTTGCACTGGCATCTGCAGAAAATGTTACCAAAGGCTGTTTGCTGGTAGGCATTAATCCAGAAAAAGAAAATCAAATTACTTCGCTAAAGAATAAAATCGTACAGGGTGAATATATGAAAAGCGAGGACAATGCAGTGCTGCTGTCACAGGGATTAGCAGAACGGTTAAAACTAAAGCTTAACGATACCATTGTATTAATTGGACAGGGTTATCATGGTTCTACCGCCGCAGGTAAATACCGCATTATGGGAATTGCCAAATTTGGCTCGCCTGAGTTGAATGATAAAATATTATTTATGCCACTTGCCACAGCACAGGCATTTTACAGTGCTACAGGCATGATAACTTCTTATATCCTTTCTCTGCACTCCACAAAAAAACTTGAACCTACTGCAGCGACTGTTGCTGCGGCCTTGGGAAATAATTTTGAAGTACTAACATGGAGCGATATAATTCCGGACATCAAACAACATATTAAGACAGACACAGACAATGCAAAATATGTACAGGGTGTTTTATATGTGTTAATCTGTTTTGGCATTTTTGGTACATTATTAATGATGATGGTGGAACGGAAATTTGAAATGGGCATGTTTGTGGCAATCGGCATGAAAAAAATAAAACTGATGCTGCTATTATTAATTGAATCGGTATTAACCGTTTTGACCGGTTGCTTGCTGGGTATCATTGCCAGCATCCCCCTGGTATATTATTTCAACCGCCACCCGATAAGAATTGGTGGCGATACAGCGGAAACATATCAGCGATTTGGTTTCGAACCCATTTTTCCAACCTCCGTTGACGCATCCAATTTTATCCGGCAGGGGATTATTGTAGTAATCATTGGGTTGATTCTATCGCTGTACCCTATGTATATAGCAATGCGTTTGAATCCGGTAACAGCAATGAAAAAATGAACACATAAATGAGCATATGATTTTTTCAATGGCCTGGCGAAATATCTGGCGCAATAAAATGCGGAGCATCGTTATCATGTTATCAATAACGATAGGCTTGTTTGCGGGTATTGCCGTGCTGGCATTGTATAAAGGCATGATGAAAGCCCGTATAAGAACAGCGATAGATGCAGAAGTAGGTCACTTGCAAATACACGACATCAACTTTAAAAAAGATTATGAATCAAAATATATTGTAACCAATGGTGATGAAGTGCTAAAAGAAATTACCAAAACACCCGGCGTAAAATTAACAGCGTCACGAAGCATCACCAACGGTATGCTGGCCACGGCTACCGGCAGTGCAGGAGTGCAAATTAATGGTGTAATTGCCGAACAGGAATATCAGGCATCGCAACTAAAGAAAAAAATTATTGAAGGAAAGTTGTTTGATACCCTCAGGAAAAATGAGGTGATGATTGGAAAGAAACTGGCGAATAAAATGAAATTAAAACCGGGTTCAAAACTGGTGCTCACTTTCACTGATACAACGGGTAGTATTGTATCAGGGGCATTTCGTGTTGCTGCAATTTACCAAAGTGCCAATGCCCCATTGGATGAACGGAATGTATATGTCACCATGAAGGATATGAACACACTCCTTACCACAGGCCACTCATTTCATGAAATTGTGGTGTTGCTTAACAATGATGAAGATGTACAAACAGTACAACAACAGCTGCAACAACATTTTTCGTCTTATAAAATTGAATCTTGGAAAGAAATTTCTCCTGAAACCGATCTGATGGTAAAAACAACCGACCAACTTTCCTATATCCTCATGACGATTATCATGTTTTCACTGGCCTTTGGCATCATCAACACCATGCTGATGGCCGTATTGGAACGAACAAGAGAGATTGGAATGATGATAGCGCTGGGTACAACCAAACTAAAAATATTCTTACTGGTAGTGCTCGAAACAATTTATTTAACATTGGCGGGAGCACCGATTGGCATTTTAATTGGCTGGCTGGCATCGAATTATTTTAATAAAAACGGATTGGACATATCGGGAATGGGTAAGGAAATGATGAGCAGCTTTGGATACACCACAATTATTTATCCTGAATTTCCGGCAGATAAAATTATGGGCGTACTGCTGATTGTGTTTGCTACAGCAATTATTTCCTGCTTGTTTCCGGCAAGAAAAGCATTGCGGCTACAGCCGGCTGAAGCATTAAGACGATAAATATTATTTCATGAACACGGTAATTGACGCGCATAACATCAGCAAAGTATATAACCCAAAAACAATACCGGTGTATGCGGTAAACAATGTGCACCTGCATTTAGAGAGAGGCGAATTTACTGCATTGGTAGGGCCATCAGGTTCCGGCAAAACTACCTTGCTCAATATGATTGGAGGATTGGATAAACCCGATGAAGGGAATATTTTTATTAACGGAGTTGACATCACCAAACTTTCTGCCAATGAATTAATTAATTTCCGTTTGAAGAATATTGGTTTTGTATTTCAGTCATTTAATCTTATCCCGGTATTAACTGCAAAAGAAAATGTGGAGTTTATCATGCAGTTGCAAAAGATGAACAAAAAGGAACGTAACAAAAGAGTGGATAAACTATTTAAGGAAATTGGATTGGATGACAAATTAAATGTACGGCCTTCGAAACTTTCAGGTGGGCAACAACAACGGGTGGCAGTAGCAAGGGCATTGGCAAGCAAACCGCAATTTGTTTTGGCAGATGAACCTACAGCCAATTTAGATTCCAAATCTGCCTCTAAGCTTTTGGACATAATGGCAATGCTGAACAAGGAAGAAAATATCACCTTTCTTTTTTCCACTCACGACCAGCGGGTGATTGATAGGGCAAGGAGAGTGATTACGCTGGTGGATGGAAAAATTGCATCAGATACAGCAACAGTTGCTACAAATATTATACATCCGTATGAAGTAAAAACATAATGAAATGGATTTTGATTATACTGCCTTTTATTATTACCCATTTTTGCAATGCACAAGATACTGTTGAAACCAAAAAGAAATGGTTCCTAAACGGGTATATCAAAAATTTAGAATCATTGTCTTTTGATAAAATTTTCGAAAATATCATTTCCAACAATCTTCTTCACCACCGGCTAAATATAAAATGGAAACCATCAGATAAAATAACAACCACCACTGAGTTTCGTAACCGCCTATTTTGGGGCGAGGAAGTAAGAAGCATTCCTGATTTTGCAAAGCAATTAAGAAATGATAATGAAAAAGTAAACCTGCAAAAAGCATGGATACAGAACAAATCACTGGTGCTGCATACCAATATAGAGCGGTTGAATATCGAATACCGTGATACCAACTGGAGTGTAAGGGTGGGCCGCCAACGAATAAACTGGGGCATTACCACCACCTGGAACCCCAATGATATTTTTAATACGTATAATTTTTTAGATTTTGATTATGAAGAACGGCCCGGTGTGGATGGCGGCAAGTTCCAATACATTTTCAACAACTCTCTTAACGCAGAAATTGCTTATGCGCATACCGGAAAAAAGGATGGCAATGTGGCGGCAGTAAAATATAATCTTAATAAATGGGGATACGACTTGCAATTGATTACAGGTTGGTACAATGAGCATATTACTTTGGGTGCAGGCTGGGCAGGCAATATAAAAGATGCAGGTTTTAAAGGCGAAGTGCAATATTTTTTTCCGGATAAAGATTCTATCGACCATTTCAATCTATCGCTTGAGGGGGATTATATGTTTAAAAAAGGCTGGTATGTAAGTGCCGGTTTGCTGTTTAATAATAATGGGCTATGCCGATCATTAAGTAATTGGAATAATATCAACCTCAAACTTTCACCTGAAAACCTGATGCCCACCAAATGGAATTTCATTGTAACCACCGCTAAAGAAATTACGCCATTGTTCTCGGCCAATATGAGTGTGTTGTATGCACCGGGCACCAATTTAATTATACTTCTCCCTTCATTTAAATATAACCTTGCTACCAACCTCGATGCAGATGTAATCTGGCAATCTTTTTTTGCAGAACTGAATAACAATTTTGAAGCGGTGAACCACCGTGGCTTTTTAAGGATGAAATGGAGTTTTTAAGCGAAAAAAGCTTCATTTGTAATATCTGTAAGATTGATAGCTTTGGCAAAGTAGCTGCAAATGAACAATTTTGCCTAAACAATTTCTTATATAGTGATAAGCTTTGGGCTATTGCTCTTTTGTCATTATTCAATTTTGTCAATAATGTTTGGTGTCGCCATAGCATGACCGCTAACGTTCAGGGCTTTCAGCTGCGCTGATATTCCCTGCCTGCCGGCAGGCAGGCGTGATCCATCAGCCCGGAGCTTAAGGCCAATAGAATTACCGAAATTGAAGTTAAGATATACAGCTGAGATTAACCTACCTGCCCGCAGGCAGGTTCGTTCAGCCCGGACTACAGTCGAAAGCGATATGCCGATGAGGATATATTCTTCAGCCAGCATAGCAGAAAACCCCATGATTGCGGCTCGTTGTTTTAGTTATGTTAATAGTTGTTCAAAAAAGCCGCCAATTTGTTTTTCTCTATTCACAAAATGAATCTCCAAAATCCATTCTCTTTTGTTTCCGCTTGCATCGGGTAAAAACATATCGTTCGGATTTTCGGGGTGAACATAAAGTCCGTAGTTTTTTGGCTCTAATTTTTCGTGAGGGAAATGTCCGATGAGATGTCCCGCAAGCTGTCCGCCATAAGCCCATCCGTATTTTTTTGCAAGTTCAATAATGTATTGATGGAATTCTGCACCCGTAAGTTTTGTTTGCTTGCTAAACCAATTCCTGGCTTCTTGCCAAGCCAATTCAATATCATTTTTCAATTTATGTTTCAAAGGGTCATTTCCTAAAACATAAGTTCTGCCAAAATCTGCTTCCCAATCTTCAAGGATAGGCCCAAAATCTAAAAACAAAATATCATCTTCCTGTATAATTAAATCGGGCGGATTTTCATCATAAGGTACTAATGTGTTAACACCGCTTCTTACAATTCGCTTGTGCCAATATTTTTGAATCCCGAACAGCTCTTCAGCCAATTTAAACACTTCTTCATTTAATTGGGTTTCCGATTTGCCATGTTTTATTAGTTGGCGTTCTTCAATAGCATTGAATAATTGCTGTGCAATATTTTCCGCTTCAATCAATTTAGATTTTGTATTCATTTATTTTGGCTTTAATGAGTACAAAATTTCAAATCTTTTTCAAATAAAAAGTTGTCCTATGGCAATTAATGGTTTTTAATGATCCGCTTTCTGATTCTGCTTAAGGATGTTGGCGTAACGCCAATAAAAGAAGCAAGAAGTTTTTGAGGTATTGCTTCCAAATATGCAGGTTTGTCTAATAGGTCCAGGTATCGTTTCTCCGCCGAATCTTTTTGAAGTGCTGTAAATCTGTCTATCAGGTTAAGGATCACATCTTCCCAAAATTTTCTCATCATCTCCTGCATTTTTGGTTGATATTGATAAAGTTTATTTAGTTCTGTCTTTGGAAGGCATAGAACTTCGCTGTCTTCTATTGCCTGGATAAAATAGTTTGAAGGATTCTCGCTGATAAAGCTATAAATTTCAATGGCTGATGATTGCTTAAAAGCAAACCAAACAGATACTTCAATATCATCTTTCAGATAATATAAACGCAAACAGCCCTTTTGAACGAATACAAGGTCTTTACAAGTGTCACCTTGTCTCAATAAATAATTATCCTTCTTAAATACTTTACTTTTAAACTTATTGGTAATGTCTTCCAACTCTACATCTGAAAGGGTAACATATTTACTTATAAATTTTTTTAAGTTAGTATTCATAACAATTAAGTATCTCACCTTCCATTTACAATGACCACTAACGGTAGGGCATTGGCGCTGTGCCGGAATAGAATTCCTACAACTGGCTTGGCCTTAACTTTTGTTTACCTACGGCCAAATTACTAATGTTCAATAGAATTCCAAATGCTGAATTTCCGCTGGATCCGACGGCATAGCGCTAATGCAATGTTGCGCGATGGCCTTTTTAACTCATGCAGATAACATTTGGAAGGTTCGAAAATTAAACAATATACAAAAATTCGTACCTTCCTATTACAAAAAAGGAACAATATGAATCCAAACAAAGCATTATGGGAGAAAGGGGACTTCACCCGAATCGCAGAAACCATGCGGGAAAGCGGTGCGGCACTGGTCGCCAAACTTGGGATCACCAAAAATCTAAACGTTCTTGATCTCGGTTGTGGCGATGGCAACACGGCAATACCTGAAGCAAAACTTGGAGCCAATGTTTTAGGTGTTGATATAGCAAAGTATCTCGTTGAAGCCGGCAACGTTCGGGCGAAAAGGGAAGGGCTTACAAATTGTTCTATCCAGGAAGGTGATGCGACAGATTTGCAAGAGCTGAAGGATCAGACTTTTGATCTTGTCGTAAGCATCTTTGGTGCAATGTTCGCTCCAAAGCCATTTGATGTAGCCAAGGAAATGGTTCGCGTAACCCGCTCAGGTGGAAGAATCGTCATGGGTAACTGGATACCGGGAGACCCCACCCTGGTGGCGCAAATACTAAAAATTAGCTCCGCATATACACCACCACCGCCCGAGGGTTTCATTAGCCCTATGTTGTGGGGTGTAGAAAACCATGTTATAGAACGTTTTGTTAACGCCGGTGTGGCCAGAGAAAATATATCATTCATTAAAGATACTTTTGTATTTAACGCCTCTTATTCGCCATCAGAACTCGTCAACACGTTCAAAAACTACTACGGCCCCACCATGAATGCTTTTGAAGCAGCTGAAAAAAATGGTAAAGTTTTGGATCTGCAGCATGAATTAGAAGTTTTGTTTAATAGTCAAAACAAAAGCACCAACATGAATACCACTTCCATACCTGCCACTTTCTTAAGAGTGACGGTTATACGTTGAATATATATTAAGGATGTGTCAAAATGAAACCAGTTTCATCTGACAAATATGATCCTAATGGTCAATCAGTTGTTTCAGTTTATCCGGGTAGGCTATCGCACAATGGTTTGGGTATTGCCGAAGGGCGGGAAATCAAAGCACTTCAGCTTGGCTAACGGTACAAAAGTTCAATAGAATTAAAAATGTTGAGTTTTGTACGTCAACCCGACTTTTGGCAATACCTTGTTATGCGCATGTGCTGCTGTGTCCATTAAACCTGAAGTTAGTTATAGGGGATCAGTTTTTTTGCGAATTTTATAATGTCGTTTGCTAGTAGAATTGGTTGTTCCATAGCAGCAAAATGTCCGCCTTCCGGTATATCTGTCCACTGTTGAATGTTGTAGCCTCTTTCAATGAACTTTCGTGGTGGAAAAGGTTCTTCCTTATGAAACTTTGCAATGCCCACTGGAATATTTATAAAATCATTTTCCAAAAAGTGTATAGGTTTCCTGATAGTTTCATTATACAATCTAATAGAAGAATGAATTGTTTCCGTAAACCAATACAAACTAATATTAGCAAGTAACTCATCTTTCGTAAAGACATTTTCAATGTTACCGTTGCAATCGCTCCATCCATAAAATTTTTCTACAATCCATGCACAAAGTCCAACTGGAGAGTCATTTAAGCTGTATGCAAGAGTCAGTGGTTTGGTGCGGTGTTGGTGTGCATAAGCTCCTTCAATTTTGAACCAGTCGTCAGATTTTTTTTGAAATTGAATTTCTTCTGCAGTAAAATTTTCCGTTTTGGATAAAAAAGGGAAATAGGAACTGTGAATATAGTTGAGATGCAAACCAAGTATCTTGTCGGGATGTCTTAAAGCAAGGGCTGTGCTGATGCCTGCTCCAAAATCTCCTCCCTGTGCTAAAACTTTTTTGTACCCTGATTCTGTTATAAGTTTAGCCCACAAATCGGCAATGAACCAGAGATTGCAACCTGAAGTATTAATTTTTTGTGAAAACCCAAACCCAATGACGGAAGGAATAATTAAATCAAATGAGAATTCAGGATTAGTTGTAAGAAGAGGAATGAGTTTCATCATTTCAAGAAAAGAACCTGGCCAACCATGCGTAATAATAAGTGGAACGGATGTTTTTCCTTTTCCTTTGATATGCAAAAAGTGAATTTTAACTCCGTCAATCTCTGTTACGTAGCTAGGATATTGGTTAATTTCATCTTCAACCTTTCTCCAATCAAACTTGTTCAACCAATAATCAGCAAGCTCTTTTATATAATTTAGATTAGCTCCATATTTCCAACCAGAATCTATGATTTCATCTGTCCAACGGGTCTGTGCGATTCTAAATTTCAAGTCGTCAATCGCGGCTTGCGCAACATGGCATTTAAATTCAGTTATCATCTGTTACTTGTCCTATGGTTTTATTGCTTTCAAAGCTATGTCGGTTTAAATCGTCATCCCTTGCTGTTAGTTAAGTTTGCTGTGTCCCACTGGTTGCCTATAACGTTCGAGTATTTGCGAAGGCAGGGAATTCATTGAACGTCCAGCCCGGTACAAATGCCTATCGGCAGGCAGGAATGCCCTCCCCCCGATAGCTATCGGGGCTATCGGGATGAAAATATGTTGGTGAAGTTATGAACCAAAGCTAAATTTATAACGTCGAGCCCGACGCCCCCCCCCCCCCCGATAGCTATCGGGGCTATCGGGGCTATCGGGGCTGATGCCTAAACATAGCTGATGTTTCATTGTCGCACAGCTTTTGCAAATACTTTGTTAGCGGTAGTTATTTCTTTTGCCAGGCACTTACAGAAACTGCTGTATCACCAATTGAAAAGCTCATCAAATCTTCTCCTATAATAAACGGTCCTGAATAATTAGCTTTAGTTCGTTTTAATAACTCTTGTTCGTTCAGCCCATAAAGTTTTCCGATATGCGAATATGCAGCAAGCTTTGGTTTTACTTCGTTAAAAACTTTGGCCGCCTGCTCGACAGTAGTATGATGAGCGAATTGCGGATATTTAGGATCTGATTTACTTAATGTGTCAGGGGCCACGATTACTTCATGTACCAACAAATCTGTTCCTTTTGCAAACCTGATTAGATTTTCCGAATATCGTGTGTCGCCCGATAATACAACCGAATGTCCGCCGTATTCTATTCTATATCCAAAAGCAGGTATATCAGGATGATGGTCTACTTTAAATGCAATTACTTTAACACCATTTTTCTCATAAACAATCCCTTGCTGTATTTCCTTAACCAACAATTTGCTGCCTTCCTCTGCCCTTTTATCATCTCCTACTCTAATTTTGATATCAAAAGCAAATGCCTTATGCAGGTTCTTAATCATATCATCGGTGCCTGTGGGCCCAAATACATTCAGTGCTATTTCCCGCCCTGATATGAGCCATCCTGTTAGCCACAAGTCAGGTAAACCCACAATATGGTCTGAATGAAGGTGCGTAAAAAACAATGCATTTATCTTATCATAAGAAACATTTATTTGAAGCAACCTTTGTAAACAACCCCGACCGGCATCAAACAGCAAAGTTTCACTGCCAGCCTGAACAAGAATACTTGCCCCAAACCGTTCCATAATTGGTTGCGGAGTGCCAGTACCAAGTAAGGTAACTTTTATAACAGGTTCATTAACCTGAACACTATCTTTGTTTGCTTGTCCAAATGAACCAAGAACAAATAATAAAATGATTGTAGTTAAAGAAAATCGTATCATTATTTTCTCGTCAAGTTGGGAATGTATTTCAGTATGCATAATTAGAGAGTTTCATTTAATGACCGCCAACGAACAGGACTTTGCGATGGTGGGGAATTAGAATTCCGTCAAGCCCGAACTGAAGCACAATAGAATTACAAATGATGAGGCTTACAATGTCAAGCCCCACTATTGCAAACCCCACGTTAGCGGTAGGCGTTTTTGAGTTATTCATTTTTTTATCTCGTTCGTCCACCAACAATTATATCATACTCTAATCTTTAGGCTCCCACAATTGAATTTTATTTCCTTCAATGTCTAAAATATGAAGAAATTTTCCATAATCATATGTTTCAATTTTGTCAACGATAGTTACGTTTTCCTTTCTTAATTCTTCAACCAATGCTTCTAAATTCTCTACTCTATAGTTTATCATAAAGTCTTTTGTTGAAGGCTCAAAATATTTTGTGTTTTTGCAAAAGGATTCCACTGGGTAAGTCCCTTTTTTGTGCCGTCATCAATTTGTCGCCATTCAAAGCTTGTTCCATATGGGCTTGTGTCAAAC
>JBGPHC010000008.1:0-143375 GCA_041484195.1 Agriterribacter sp.
AATTCCAATTACATTGGACAATACTATCACGGTCACCAGACAGTGAATGAATCTGATTTGAAAGGCTGTATGCTTTTGTATTGACGAAATGAACAAAGATGTTCCGGCTGGTGAAGTCTGTCAGATTTTCACTATTATGGACTTGAGCCCCTCGAACCAGGCCAGGGAAATTCCGGTTCCCGGGGACAGGAACCAGGGTGGGTGCACACGCCGTGACTAATGCCCCCCTTCATCCCATTCAACTTCCCCAATCAAAAAAACGCTGCCGCATACCAGGATGAGATCTTCCTTACTCGCATTTGCAAATGCTGAGCGGAGCGCCTCATTCACATCCGGAAAATGATTTCCATGTAGACCCAACGCGCTCCCCGCTTTCGCCAGTTGATCTTCCGGGAGCGCCCTGGGAATCTGGGCCCGGGTGAAATAGTAGCGGGCTGCTTTGGGCAATAGCTCCAATATTTTTTCCACCTCCTTATCCTTTACCATCCCAATTACGATATGAAGCTCTTTATGATCCGTGATTTCCAATTGCTCAGTGACCTGCATCATGCCATCCACATTATGCGCCACATCAAATACGAGCAGCGGATGATGATGAACGATTTGCCATCGCCCATGCAAGCCCGTCAATTTCTTTACTTGCCGGAGCGCGGTCTTCACTGTTTTTTCGGGCAGGTCCCATCCCATTTCACGTAGTTGGTACACTATTTCCAAGACGGTAACCAGGTTCCGGATCTGGTAAATCCCGGGCAGATCCAGATGGTAAACCTGCTTTTCATTGGATAGAGAATTGACCACTTCCACAACCAATTCGTCTTTTTCCATCCCGCTTTCATCCACATACCTGGTCTGATCGGCGAAATGAATTGGCGATTTTTTTTCGGTTGCCACTTCTTGAAAAACGGATTTGGTCTCAGGCAGGGTTTCTCCAATTACCACGGGCACGCCCTGCTTGATGATGCCGGCCTTTTCAAATGCAATCTTTTCAAGGGTATCTCCCAGCATATTCATGTGATCCCATCCAATATTGGTAATTACAGACAATTCGGGGAGGATGATATTCGTGCTGTCCAGTCTTCCTCCCAGGCCCACTTCAATCACGGCGATTTCTACTTGTTCTTTTGCAAAATAATCAAAGGCCATGGCCACGGTGATCTCGAAGAATGAAGGATCCAGGGATTGTATCAATGGCTGCACTGCTGACGTAAATTCAACCACGAAATCCTTTTCGATCATGGCTCCGTTTATGCGGATTCGCTCGCGAAAATCTTTCAGGTGAGGAGAAGTGTACAAGCCTGTTTTGTAACCGGCAGATTGGAGAATAGCCGCGAGCATATGGCTGGTTGATCCCTTGCCATTAGTACCGGCAATATGTATCGATTTGAATTTGCGATCGGGATCTCCCAGGTATTCGCTGAGTATCCTGATATTCGTGAGGTCTTTTTTATAAGCCGCCGCCCCAATGCGGCTGAACATGGGCAATTTGGCAACCAGATATTCTATTGTTTCTGAATAATTCATACAGGAACTCAGGGCTGGCAAAATTAAGCGAAAAAATTCTTGGGAAATTGGAACTCAATTTAAGGTAGGGGAGCTGGTGCCATCAAATAACAGATGGATCAGAGATGAAATCCCGGATTGGGCGCGTCCTTGGAAATTTGAAATAATCTTTGGCGGAATACTAGTTGGTAACCTTGAAATTAAAGATGATAGTACCTCTTTGTTCTTCACCGGCCGCGAATTTCAATTGCCTCGCCTTGCGAATGGCGATATCCTTCATATTGCCGTCGGATGTAGTAGAACCTCTTGGCTGGTAACTGGCGTCTGTAACGGCTCCCGAGGCATTTACGGTAACGTCAATGGCTAATTTTGCGTTGTCATTAAAATCATCCTGGAAGGAAGGCTGGCGAATGATTTTTCGTCCCCTTAAATTTCCAATGATTGAATATCCACTACCATTGCCCCCGGATCCGTCATAATTCTTTGAATTGGGGTCACCATTGATCTTACCACGGTCACCACTACCTGTGGTATTGCCTTCACTCTTGCTGTTATTCCAACTATCGGCATTATTTCCTCCAGGCCCGGCGCCATCACCTCCCTTGTAAACATATTTGGGTTTCGGCACTACGGGTTTTGGATTTTCCACAATCTGGGGTGCCGGTTTCTTAGATTTGACAATACTGGTATTTTCTTTTGTGGGGATATTATGACTTTCGGGATTGGAAACCTTTGGCTTGGGTACACTTACTTTGGGCGCATCTGCATCATTGTTATCCGTTTCAACCGCCTTGGCGTCTTCGGCAACGGTGTTGGAGGCTTTGGGAGGAGTATTCACTTGTTCCCTGGCATCGGCGGGGGGACCCGGAATCAAGGGCTGCACTGAGCCCGATCCATCATCACTATTGCCCAGATTGACTACCATTCCTTCTTCCACAATCGGAATAACAGGTTTGGGGATTGACCATGAAACCAAAAATAAGAATGCCAGTAAGGCACCGACGATCACTCCCGTAATTGTTCCGGCCTGAAGATTCTTTTTGTTTTCAAAATCAGTTGACATGGGCTCCGCTTTGCAGTTATGCAAATTTATTATTATTGATGTTACAATCTTGTGAATCCTTCTATTTTCTACGAAATAGGCCGAAATCAGTCCTGGCTTATAACGTAATTCAGTGAAAGGGATTGCCCGCCGGCTGCCGAATTATCCAACACGATGGTAAAGAAATCCAGGCGTCCATTTCATGGCCCATGCAATCAGGCGCCATCTTTTCGTAACGAATACACGGAATCTCTTTGCCTCAATGGCCCTGTAGATTTGCCTTCCGGCTTTTTCGACTGATGCAACCCAAAAACGTTTATTGCCCTGGCTCATATTGGTATTCACAAATCCTGGCTGAATATCGGTTATCACAATTTGTGACTTCATTTTCCTGGCTTTCATATAGAGTCCTTCAAAATACACGGATTGAAATGCTTTGCTGGCGCTGTATGCAGGGGCCCAGCTATTGCCCCGCCAGGCCGCGATGGATGAAATATTCACAATCTGGCCGACGCCTCCGTGCTCCATAAAATAATTAAATGCCCAATTGATCATTTCAGCGAAGCCGTTCACATTCGTATCAATGGTTTTCTTGTCTGCATCCCGGTCAAGATTTTCGCTCACAATTCCAATCCCCGCACACACTATGAACAGGTCGAGGCCGCCAATTTTGCTAAGAATGGATTCAAGGTGAGCGATATTGCTCGTGCTTGTAACATCGAAACATTCGGTCACGATCCTGTTGGGGAATTCCAACCGGAGGCTGTATAACAGATCCTGCCTTCTGCCCGTTGCAGCCACTACCGAACCTTTGGAGGCATAGATCCTGGCCAGTTCCCTGCCCATGCCGGAGGTCGCGCCAATAATGACACATTTTTGTGATTTCATGAAAGCAAGATAACAATTTAGAATTGAGAAACTCCCTCCTGGAGCGGATTTGAAACTTGAGCATGATGGTCTTTTCAACCGCATCTAAAATTATTCAAAAATTGATATTGTTGTTTAAACAGGAATTACTAATTTCAAACTTCAAAACTAATTGGTATGTTTAAATTTCACCAAAGGAAAATTATCGTAAGCGCGGCACTTTGCGCGACTGTTATACTTGTTTTGTCGGCTGGCAAACCGGAGGATTCGAAACCAAAGCGGAACCTGAAAGTCTTGCCAAGGAATATCAGCCACGATGACTTGAGCAAGGTGATGGATGGATTCAAGGCTGCTTTGGGAGTGAGATGCGATTTTTGCCATGCCAAATCCAAAACTGAAGAAAATAAATTGGATTTTGCCAGTGATGAAAAGCCAGAGAAGAATACGGCCCGCAAGATGCTTCGCATGACAGCCAAGATCAATAAGAAGTTTTTCAATTTTAATAAGGAAGAAAATGGCGGCCAGGTAGTGGCCGTTAGCTGTGTCACCTGCCATCGGGGAAATCCTCATCCCGAATTAAAATAATTTATTGTATCAGGGAGCGCTGCCTGTCGGGTTGAAATGAATCTGACAGGCAGTTTTTATTGCCGGATACTGTTAGGGTTGAGGTTGGCAATCGCGAGACCTGCAATCACCAGGAAGAAACTTATGAAATGAATTATGCCGACTGATTCGTGAAGCAGGACTACAGCTTCGAGGGTACTGAATACGGGTATGAGGTTCCCGAACAATGCGGTTCTTGCAGCGCCCAGCCTTGCAATAGCTGCATTCCAACAGAGGTAGGCGATGAAGGAAGTACCCAGTCCCAGGTAGAGGATGGAGCCGATATTTAAGGCGTTCCATTCAACAGGTTCAGATCGCGTTTGTTCCCACAAATAAAAAGGAAATAGCAAAATAGTGCCTCCCGAGAAAATGGTAAACAGGAAATTCCCCGGAGAAATAGAATTGGGTTTTTTCCTGACGAGCGTGCTATAAACCGCGAAGCAAAACGCGGCCAGCAATATCCAATAGTCGCCCTTTGAAAATTGGAAATGAAGCAGGTTATTCCAATCTCCCTTAGTGAGCAATACGACAATTCCAGCTATACAAACTAAGAGACCAAGCACACGCAGGGTGGTTATTTTTTCCTTCAAAAATATCCGGGCCAGTATGATCGCCATGATCGGAGAGGAAGTGGTTCCTATCAGGGCCAGGTTTATGGCGGGAGAATAATGGCCGGCTATATATACGAAGCTGTTGAACAATGCCACGCCGCTCAGGGCTACCCAGAAGAGATAAGAAATATGTTTTCTCATTGTCGGCAGCTCGGCAATAAATTTCTTGTAGGCAAAGGGCAATAGCAGGAGGGAAGCTGTTGCCCAGCGATAGAACGCGAGACTGACAGGAGGTATCGTTTTGTGGACTGCCCTGGCAATGATGAAATTCCCGGACCAGACCAGCGTAGCCAGAACGGCCAACCCTGTGCCAATATATATTTGGTTCTTGCTGGTTCCTCGCATCATCGGACTACAATATACAATCAATTGGCACTATTGGTTGCCAGGAACATTTTCAAATTACTTATTCAGGTATAGATCTCTGTCACAGAGAAAAGTCAGATGTAACCATTCAGTCGTTTCAGGGATTCAATGGGCGAAATCCAATTCATAATTTCCCCTAATCCTTTCAATAGGTGGATTAAAATATCCGAATTTCAGAGTTGGGAACTCCTCGCGGATCAGGGCCATGAGCTTTTTCACGCCCAGGTAATTCACACTATCACCCACGCCTAATCGCCCCATGTACCAGTCTGGATCAATGTTGAAATTGCGCCATTGGATCATATTGAGTCCGGAGGAGCGGATCAGCTTCCTCAAGGCTTCATATTCTTCAACACTGTCAGTCATGCCAGGGAAAACAAAATAATTGATGGAAGTCCATCCTCCATATTCATGCACCACTTTGAGACTTTCCAATATTTCTTCGAACACATAATTATTGGGACGGTAATAGGCTTCATAAACAGCTTTCCTTGCCGAGTTGGTACTCACACGGATGCTGTTCAATCCTGCTTCACACAATGCTCTCACGGCATCTGGTTTAGAGCCATTGGTGTTGATATTGATGCTGCCGCGGCTGGTATGTTTCCTGATTTCGAGTATGGATTCCCGTATGGTTTCCCACATGAGTAGCGGCTCTCCCTCGCAACCCTGGCCAAAACTCACCAATGGAAAGGGGGCGGTCTGGAGATGAGGCACCGTGAATTCCACGATCTCATCTGCTGTGGGTTTGAAGGTGAGGCGATCCTGTGTGGAACTAATTGATTCTTCCTGCGGTTGAAATGAAATGCAGCCAATACAATTTGCATTGCAGGCCGGTGAACTGGGAACCGGGCATTCCCATCTGCCCATAAAATAATTCCTGGCGGCGGGGCAATGATAGGTGAGGCAACAATTTTCAGCCAGATGTTTAACCAGACGGTTTTGCGGATAGGCTTTCAGGATATGGGCAACGCCCTGCTTGATAGAATCCTGATCATATCCGCGGGATTCCTGGCGGATATCATTTTCGATGCGGACTGCCGGAACGAAGAATTTTCCTGCACTCCAGCCGGTGGCCGTATAACAGAATAATGGAAGGGTGGGTGCTTTGGGCTCGGTTTCATAAGCTGCAAGGTAGAGCCCCGTATGCGCGGGGGGAATAAATGCCGCTACTGCCCAGCCTTTCTCGCAGAGGCGCATGGCCCCGGTCTTAACGTCTATCCCGATTCCTTTTCTACCAGGTAATTCATAGAGTGATCCTCCTTCGGGCAGTTCTATCCAATCCTCCAATGGCAATGCCAGGGCATCCCAACCGCTTCGCCCTGTGGCATAAAGGGTAGGGTCTTCAAATATATTGCCCTTCCCGTCTGAATACAATAGGTATGGTGAATGTCTCAATGCAGGCATATATGTCTTATTGCAGGGTCCTCCCCGTTCCAAAACCCGTCAGGCCCAATCCTGGTACCAGGATATTATTTTTTCAATTAATATAATGCCTGCAAAATTCGTGTATTTCCCCCACTTCCCGGGTCTGTAAATGCTTTTGGAGTGGATAGCGCAGGATTTTCCTGTTGTTGGTGATGATGGATATCGAATCTTCTTCTGTTTCAACGCTTTCAATATGGATCCAATAGATCATTTTCCCATGGGGAAGATTGGGTACAAAGATGCCGAGGTTGAAAAAGGACAGGATTTCATTACTGTCTAATTTTTTTTCGCAATAATACAGGTAGAAGTATCCTGTTGCAACCAGCCATTGCAGGATCACTGTTGTCAGTTCATTCTCCTGCAGCAAGATCAAACCAGTCATGGTGAATAAGATCGCTTCGAGGAGCCTGAAAAAGAGGCTTAATGAGCGGGCCAATTCAGTGAATATCTTGCCGGCGAGCACCAGGATAAAGATGTCTGCCGCGACAATGATCTGGCACCAAAAATAAATAGCGGAACTGTTTTGCTGACGATATAGGGTAAGCGCATTAGCAGTAATGATGATTGCTGCCAGCAGGTGCAGCCAGCGACCTGAGTTTTTAAGCCTTTCAAAAGCAGGGTGTATAATAGCAATAGAAAGTGGGTTCATATTGCCGGTTTTGGAAGGAGATGCGAGTTTGTTAATAATCCATAAAAATTCTGTGAACATTTCCGGGCTTCTGCCGGCTGGGGCGTAAATTGATCAGGCCCTGAAGTTTCTCTCGAGTTGCTGTCTGCAGAATTCGTTGAATTCGATCTCGTCCGACTGGCTTGGCAGTGGGAACACCTCTTTTTGAAGAATGCGATTATTGGTGAAGTCCAGCGTCAGTAGATCATCTTTGAGAAGGACATTTGAGAATTCACTCCACCGGTATCTTCTTCTGAAGAAAGTGTTGATCACCACTTGTTCGTCGCTGATGCCCACTTCCAGAGGCACCCTCGATTGCTGATCGAGTAAAATGAAGAAAAAGTAAATCAATATTACCCATCTTAGGCCGGGAATCAGCAACCAGAGCAAGCCGGTGACAAAGAGTGCCGTCTTAAAACCTGTTCTTACACGAGCCTTCCGGATCCATTCCGTCCAGGCTAATACAGCCGGTATTAGAAAACTGGAGAAGAATATCAGGGGTTGGAATTTTTCAGAGCGGGTGGCATAAAACAGGAAATAAATCCAGGAAATCAGGCAGAGCAGAATGCTCATATAGTCAATGCTGCGGTCTTTTTCTTTTTTGATCACCAGCACATATTGAAACAGTTCTGTCTTCTTGGATGCGTCCATCAGGGAAGATTAGATACCATCAGGTTACTCAGCTTAAAAAGAACTCTGGCTCCTACATTTTCATCCCATTCGTTAGTACTCACGCCTACTTCGCAGAGATCAAAGCCAATCAACTGGCGGCCGCTTTGAACAATTTTTTTGAACAGATAAAATATCTGTAACACTTCAAATCCACCGTGCACGGGAGTTCCGGTATGCGGACAATATTTTCTATCCAGCCCGTCAATGTCAAAACTTATATAAACCTTCTGAGGCAAATGGCTCACTATTTCTTCAGTAATAAGCTTCCAGCTTTCACCAGCGAATTGCCTTTCCTTGATTGCCTGGTCGAAGTAGGTGAGGACCCTTCCCTGGCTATTGCAGATATATTCCCATTCACTTTCGCTGAAGTCTCTCACGCCCACCTGCACCAGTTTGGTAATCTGGGGTATTTCCGTGAGCGCGTTATACATAATAGAAGCATGCGAATATTTGAATTGCTCATACGCTGCCCTCAAGTCACAATGCGCATCTATCTGTAGCATTCCGAATTCACCGTGCTTTTCTGCGAGGGCCTTGATAAAACCCAGGGGAGTGCTGTGATCACCCCCTACCAAACCCACCAGTTTATGTTTATTTAACAAATCCTTGGTTTGCTCATATACCCAGTTATTCAGGAACTCCCCACCCTCATTCACCTCCCGGAGGTTCTTGCACATGAACTTATTCTTTTCAGCATTTTCACCCTGTGTTATGAAATTGATATACAGTTCGGCCTCCTTTCTCAGGTAATCGCTCTTCATGAGGATTTTCTTTTCAGGTTCTCTCATATAGAAGCCTTTTTTCCAACCTTGTTTTACATCGGGATCAAAGAGGTCAATCTGCAGGCTGGCTTTCAGCATATGTTCCGGAGCCCTGGCGGTACCTGCGCCATAACTGACCGTAACTTCCCAGGGGACTGATAATAACACCAGGCTGGATTCTTCTTCTGTAAATGGCAATCCGAAAATATTATTGTTGGGATTGCCTACTGAATTGGGATCAAATGTTGTGAGGTCGATCATCGCTGCTCCTGTCCTTTAAAAAGCGGTGCAAGTTAGCCCAGTTTTGTAAAGCCGCAAAAATAAATAATAGGAGGCCGCTATAATCTATGTTAACCCGTATTATCCTTATCCAAATCGCTGATCGGTGCATTGGGCTTAGCATCAACTGTTTCTTGAATTTGGAAATGAAGCTTTGGTGCAGAACTAAAGGCTTTTTGGACTAACTTTGCGTGGCAGTCATGAAAATCAATTATGAAAAAGATTCACATAGTAGCCTTAGTAGTGATCGCGGCAGCAATTGCCTACCTGCTGATCACAATGTCTAAAGACCTCACCACGTACGATACCATTGCTTCTGCTCAGCAAAAGCAGGGGAAATTCATTCATTTGATTGGGAAACTTGATCGTAGCAGGCCTATTGAATATGATCCGGTGAAGGATCCTAATTACCTCGCCTTTTATGCCGTGGATTCATTGGGTGGACAAACTAAGGTCATCTACCATAGTACCAAACCCCCGGAGCTTGAAATGAGTGAAAGGATTGTAATGAAAGGGAAGATGAATGGGAATGTTTTTGAGTGCAAAGAAATCCTGTTGAAATGTCCATCCAAATATAAAGATGACCCAGGTCAACATCAAGCTACCACTGAAAAGAAGAATTCAGAGAATAATCCACAATCACAGTATTAACCAGACATGCTATACCAGGGTGAACATTTACTGATAGGGCAAATCGGGCATTTTTTCGCAATACTTTCTTTCGTCGCTTCCCTGGTTGCCACTTTCGCATATTTCAAGGCTACGCAAGCCACCATCCTTACGGAACACGACAGTTGGAGAAGGATGGCCAGGATTGCTTTCCTTGTTGAAACCCTGTCTGTCATTGGAATATTCGTCGGGATGTACGGTATCATCTACAACCATTATTTTGAATATAACTACGCTTATCAGCATTCCAAACGGAACATGGAGACCCAATACCTTCTCAGTTCCTGCTGGGGCGGCCAGGAAGGCAGTTTCATGCTTTGGAATTTCTGGCACTGCATATTAGGATTGGTTTTGATGCGGACTTCCAAAAAGTGGGAAGCTCCGGTAATGACAGTGATCAGCCTTGCACAGGTATTCATAGCATCCTTCCTGATCGGAATATATTTCTTCAATACGAAGGTTGGCAGCAGTCCCTTTAGTTTGCTGCGCGATGATTCATTGGGCGCTCCGATTTTTCAGGATCCCCAGTACCTGCAGAAATATATTACTGATGGGAGCGGACTGAATGTATTGTTACAGAATTATTGGATGGTCATTCATCCGCCCATACTATTCCTGGGTTTTTCTTCCACCATTGTTCCTTTCGCATTTGCGGTTGCCGGATTGTGGAAGAAGCAGTATGGCGAATGGACAAAAACAGCACTGCCCTGGGCCTTATTCAGCGCGGGAATCCTGGGTTTGGGGGTGATGATGGGTGCTGCATGGGCTTATGAATCACTCACTTTTGGCGGATACTGGGCATGGGACCCCGTGGAAAATGCATCATTTGTTCCCTGGCTGGTGATGGTGGCAGGCATCCACACCATGCTGATCTTCAGATCAACCGGTTATTCTTTGAAAGCCTCATTCTGGTTTTGTTCTCTGAGTTTCTTATTGATACTCTATTCTACTTTCCTCACGCGCACGGGCGTTCTGGGCGACACTTCCGTTCACTCTTTCACCGGAGAAGGAAATTCATTATACTGGCACCTGATAGTCATGATGGGAGTTTTTCTTTTGATAAGCGCCGGACTATATTTCAGGAACCGGAAAAATATTCCCGTAATCCATAAGGAGGAAAGCGTTTCATCTCGTGAATTCTGGATGTTTGTAGGTGCGCTTGTTTTATTTATCTCAGCCATCTATATTTCTGTTTTTACTTCTTTGCCCCTCATCAATAAAATATTTGGCACCAACAAGGCAATCGGCGAAGATCCGGAATATGTTTACAACAGGGTGATGGTTTTAATTGCCGTCGTGATCGGCTTACTCACGGCCGTTACCCAATATCTCAAATACAAGAACACGGATCGATCCTATTGGATGAAGAGAATTGCCTGGCCAACGGGGATTGCACTGGTAATTTCCATAATGATCAGTTTGTTTGGAGGCATCCACTATGATAAATATGGTGCCGGCTATCTTGCTGCCATTCATTTGGCTTTGTTTTCCGCCATATACTCGGTAGTAGCAAATGCGGCATATATCTGGATTGGATTGAAAGGAAAGCTGAAATCTGCGGGAGCGTCTATAGCACATTTTGGTTTTGGAATGATGCTGGCCGGAATATTGATCTCGTCATCCAAGAAAGAAGTGATCTCCATTAACCGCACCGGCATTGTGATTCCGGGACTGAAAGATCCCAAGGGCAATGATGACAGCGGTCTTCAGAATATGACGCTGATCATGGGCGTTCCCGTGCCAATGGGAAAATATATGGTCACTTACCTGGGAGATTCAACCGCGCCTGGAGATGAAAAATTATATTTCAAGATCAATTATGTTCACAAGGATTCAGCAACCGGGCGGGTCCTGGAGGAATTCAATTTATTTCCCGATGCCTTCCTGATGAAGACAGGAGGTGGTCAGACCAGTCTTTCTGCAAACCCTTCCTCAAAACACTATTGGCATAAGGACATCTTTACATTTATTACGTCCATGCCCGATCCTGAAAGGGCCAAGGACACTTCCTCTTTTGTAAAACATTTGATTCACGAGGGTGACACTGTTTTTTATTCCAATGGATTTTTAGTCCTGGATAAGATCATTACGGCTAACAAGAACAATAATAAAGACCTGCCCCTGGTTGACAGTGCCTGGCTGGCAGCCATGACCATTTATGCTAAGAATGGGATGCAATTCAAAGCCGAACCGGCCCTTTTTGTGAAAGATAATCTTCCCATTTACAAGACTGATACCGTGATGGCACAGAGCCTGATTATGCAGGTGAATAAGGTGATGGGTGATGAGATAGAACTGGGACTTAAGGAATCCAATGCCGTCATGAAATATGTGACGCTGAAGGCCTTTCAATTCCCATTTATCAATATCCTCTGGTTGGGCACCATTATCATGGTCACCGGCTTTATGATGAGCGCCCGGAGGCGTTTCCTGCTCAATCGTAACTAGTGCATTATCAAAAATTTAAGTTTTTATTTCGGCAGCGAAAGGGTTACTCTTTTTGTCTCTGGGTATTAAGATCCGTATCAATTCGTTAAATTAGCAGGATGACGGTGAGTGGTCAAACATATGGTAAATTCTTCCTGTCCCTGCTTTGTCTGGGATGCCTGATTTCTTCGGCGCCGGCACAGTCTGGATCCTCGCAAAATGACTCACTCCTGGTTCCCGCCATTGTCTACCAGGGCGATACCATACCCTATAAAGAACTTTCAGAAGTCTTGATCCTGGGTAAAATGACCGACGCGCAAAGGGAGGCTTACCGCAAGTGGACCAGGCTTCGCAACGCCGTATATGTGACCTATCCTTATGCCAAAAAAGCGGGTGCCGTTTTTAATGACATAAACCTGCACCTGGTGGGTGTAACTGACAGGACTAAGCGAAAAGCTTATATTAAGACGAGGGAAAAGGACCTGCGCCGGGAATTCGCCAAGCCACTCATGGAGCTATCTGTTTATCAGGGAAAAATATTGATGAAGCTGATCGCCCGCGAAACGGGTAATACCTGCTATCAGATCATCGACGAATACAAAGGAAGTTTTTCGGCCGGTTTCTGGCAAACGATTGCCTGGGTATTCGGCAGCAGTCTTAAACAAACCTATGATGCCAAGGGCGAAGATGCGCAGATAGAGTTGATTGTACTGGAAGTAAAGAGGATGTATGGGATTTAGAATATGCGAGGCTGGCCTTGCAATATTGCCGGAACCAATTTTCAAATAGTTTGCAGCCAATCATATTATTTCTGATTGGCTTTTTTATTTGCCAAACCTGAACCCTTTTTTTCATTTAGCTAATGAACCTGGTTTGGTGGGTGAAAAGCGATGAAGACCTATCTTTGCCGCCATTAAATATAAAATATGAGTTCTATCCTGGACCAATTAAATGAAGCGGTTGGGTTTATTAAGAAGCAATATTCAGCGACACCCGAAATTGGAATTATACTTGGTAGTGGCCTGGGAAACCTTGTTTCAGAACTCAGGGTAGAAAAAGAAATGGCCTATGATGAGATTCCACATTTTCCTGTTTCAACCGTGGCGGGACATTCAGGGAAATTGATTTTCGGAGAACTCTCCGGCAGAAAAGTGGTTGCCATGTCGGGCAGGCTTCATTTTTACGAAGGTTATAGAGCCCACGAGGTGGCTTTTCCCATTCGGGCAATGAAGGTGTTGGGCATTCACACTTTATTGATCAGTAACGCGGCCGGAGGCGTAAACCCATCATTTAAAGTAGGCGACCTGATGATTATAACAGATCATATCAGCCTGGCTACAGTAAATCCCCTTGTGGGAAAGAATGAAGAATCACTGGGTCCCCGATTCCCGGATATGAGCGAACCGTACAGGAAAGAATTGATCAGGCTGGCCAGAACGGTGATTGCAAAATTGGGCTATGAGGTAAGAGAGGGTGTTTATTTCGGCGTAACGGGACCCACGTTTGAAACGAGGGCAGAATACAAAATGATCCATGTGCTTGGAGGCGATGCGGTAGGCATGAGCACCGTGCAGGAAGTGATTGTTGCGGTTCATGCGGGATTGCACGTGTTTGCCATTAGTGTGATTACCGACCTGGGCATTCGCGAAGCAGATAATATCATAACTCATGAAGAAGTATTGCAGGCAGCCAGGGATGCTGAGCCTAAACTCACCAGTATTTTTAAAGAGTTAGTTAAAGCCATTTGATCCGGGCTTGATAATCGCTCAATGCCTCCTGAATTCGAGTATTTTCGTGCATCAAATCATTAAGCTGATTCATTGAAGCGAATACATATATACCTGCTGGTTATTTTTTTTTCCTGCCAAAGCTCTTTACTGCTGGCACAAAGACCATCTCTTCCGGGGGGATTGGGCAGAATGGGTAGTTCCAGGGGTGGCGGTAAGTCAGATTCACTGCAATTTGAGCACCGGGATCCTTTTGCAGATTCGCTGACGATCCGGTTTCGCTATCTTGACTCCAGCCGCAATTATAATATTGATTCCAACCTGACAGACTATTACCGGAAGATCCCGCTGAAATGGGACCAGGCCTGGCTCGGAAATAACGGTAATGCCACTGAGTCACTCCTGTTCAGCCCCTTCATGAAGCCTGGCTGGGACGCGGGATTTCATGCTTTCGATCTGTATGCATTCAAAGTGGAGGATACCCGTTTTTATTATACTACCCGTCCCTATACTGAACTCAACTATCTAATAGGCAGCATCGGCGAGCAGTATATGAATCTCATGCAGACTCAGAATATCAAGCCTAATTGGAATGCAGCTTTTCAATTCAGGTTGATCAACTCGCCAGGTTTATACAAGAGCCAGAATACCAATCACGCCAATATCAGGCTGAATTCATATTACCAGTCTCCCAACAAGAGGTATGGTCTATATTTTATTCTGTTAAACAATTCACTCCAGTCTGCGGAAAACGGCGGTATAGTATCCGACAGTTTTCTTAACAATAAAAATTCTGCTTATGCCGACAGATTTAATATCCCTGTGAATATAGGAGGAGCAACGGCGCGTAGCCGGAATTTCTTTAACACCAAATTACTGACTGGTAATAAATACACCGATTTCCATCTGCTCATCCGGCAGCAATTCGACCTGGGTAAGAAGGACTCGGTTGTTACCGATTCAACTGTCATCAAACTTTTCTATCCGCGCCTCCGGTTTGAATATACCTTCGACTATGGAAGCTATAATTACAAATTTCAGGACCTGACACCGGATAGCGTTTATTATAAAGGCCAGTATAACCTGGACCTAACCCCCGGGGATACTCTTTTGTATAAGGATGGCTGGAAAGAAATTATCAATGATTTTTCTGTTTACCAATTCCCGGATATCAAGAACCAGCAGCAGTTTCTGAAATTAGGTGTGAGCGCTCAAAATCTCACATATATTTTTGATACGGGTCGTTCCCGGGATTACAATTTTTTTGCGCATGTCGAATACCGTAACCGAACCCGAAATGGGAAATGGGATGTGCAGTCGAATGGCCAGCTATATATTAATGGCTTAAACGCCGGGGATTATATGGCCTATATCAGCCTGCAAAGGCTGTTGAGCAGGAAACTGGGATATCTGGAACTCGGTTTTCAGAATATTAACCGGACACCCTCTTTTCTCCTGGGCCATCAAACCGCTTTCCCTATTGCATTCAAGAATGGCCTGAACAAAGAAAATATAACCCATCTTTTTGCCTCTGTACTGATACCATCCGAAAAGCTGTCGCTGGAAGGACACTATTACCTGGTGGGCAATTTTTCCTATTTGAAAGACTATTATGAAGTGGATCAGCAAACGGCCCTGTTCAACGTTTTACTCTTGAAATTGAGTAAAGAAGTTGTCCTTTCAAAATATTGGCATTGGTACCTTGATGTGGTTTTTCAAAAGACGGCGGGCGCATCTCCTTTGAATATTCCCCTTTTCTATACTCGCAACAGGTTGGTATTCGAGGGCAGGTTTTTCAAGAACCTCGTGTTGGCAACTGGGTTGGATATGCGCTATAATACCCCTTATACTGCCGATAATTATTCACCCGTACTGGGCAGATTTTTCATACAGGATTCGATCCGGATCTCCAACAGGCCGGATATAGCGGGATTTTTGCATTTCCGGATTCGCAGCTTTACCGCATTTATACGTGCTGAAAATATCAATAGTATTAGTTTCCAAAACGGATTCAGCTTTTCAGCCAATAACCTGGCCGCGCCGCTATATCCATATCCCGGATTCCAGTTTAAATTTGGTATTTTCTGGGTATTTGCCAACTAAGCTGCTGAAGCCTTCGTTATAAATACCTGCAATACGTGCTTCAAAGGCCTTGTTCATGATTTTGTACAGCAGGAACCATGGTTTTTAAAGCTGGAGCATAAAACATGGTGGGGCCATAGTTGCAATTCGATTTATCTTTGACGTGATTTGGAGGGAGATGACTCCTGATTCGGCGCTAAAGGAGGCAGCCCCCGCCTGATCAGAACCACTTAAGACCAGGTATAATTCTTAATTTCTGAATTCATTAGAGGATAAAATAACATGACAGTAAAAATTGTAATATTTTCCATACTCAATTTCATCAAGGGACTTTTTGTGAAAAAGGACTGTTGCAAATGATGAAGCAGGATTTATTTTTCTAATTTACTCCCTGGTCAGGAGGATGCAGGGGAGCATGAATTATCCTGAATCAGAATCACAGACCGCTCGTATCAGGAAGGCAATTTTTGAAACAAAATAGGATGAGACAAATTTTCGCATTCTTTGTTGCTTTTATTCTTGTAACGGCTGCACAGTCGCAGGTCAGAATGAGGCAGGCAGCGCCTGAGATCGCCTTAAAGAATGAGCAGGGAGATACCATTGCCCTTTCCAGTCTGAAAGGAAAAGTGGTATTGATTGATTTCTGGGCCAGTTGGTGCGGGCCATGCCGACAAAACAATCCCAGGCTCGTGGAGCTCTATGAAAAATACAAACCGTTGGGACTTGAAATTTATGGGGTTTCAATCGACAGTAAGAAGGAGAATTGGCGAAACGCGATCCGGCAGGATAAGTTGAACTGGATACAGGTTCTGGATGACAAGGGATGGTATGCTCCTTCCACACTGGTTTATGGAGTGAATGCAATTCCAGCTTCTTACCTGCTAAACAAGAATGGAAAGATCGTTGGAATCAACCTGGAAGGAAAAGAACTGGAACATAAATTGAAATCGCTTCTGAAATAAGATTTAGAATCTCAAAAATCAATGCAGGAAAGCAAGTCCCCCCTGACAAGAACCATCTGGATTCTTTCTCTGGTCAGCCTGTTCACTGATATAGCCAGTGAGATGCTCTATCCGGTCATGCCGGTTTACCTGCAACATATTGGTTTTTCCATTGTACTGATTGGTGTTTTGGAGGGTGTCGCCGAAGCGGTGGCAGGCCTCAGCAAGAGCTATTTTGGAAGGCTTTCGGATTCGAGCGGAAAACGATTGCCCTTTGTTCGGTTGGGTTATGCTATGAGCGCCATTTCCAAACCCATGATGGCGGTACTAACCCAGGTCTGGTGGATATTTTCCGCGAGGACCCTGGACCGGCTGGGTAAGGGCATCAGGACCGGAGCAAGAGATGCCATGCTCAGTGATGAAGCCAGTGTTGCCACCAAGGGATCGGTTTTTGGATTTCATAGGGCGCTGGACACCCTGGGTGCCGTGCTTGGTCCCCTGATCGCCCTGATATTCCTCAACGCCTTTCCGGGACAATATAAGAAGCTATTCCTCTACGCATTCTTCCCTGGCATAATGGCCATTGCTCTAACATTTTTAATCCGGCCAAAAAAGAGAACTCCAAAATTGAACAGGAAATCCGTTTCCCTCCTGGAATCATTCAGGTACTGGAAAGAATCGCCCAAGACATTTCGCCGGATAGTGTCAGCCCTAATATTATTTGCCGTATTCAACAGCTCAGATGTATTTCTGCTGCTCAAAATAAAATCAGCTGGCTTCAGCGATGAGGCGCTTATTGGTATCTATATATTCTACAACCTCATATTCGCCATCTTCGCTTATCCATTGGGGAGATTGGGAGACCGGATAGGGCTGCCGAAAGTATTTGTGCTCGGACTGGTTTTATTTAGCGCCACCTATGCGGGTTTTGCATTCGCGGATTCCGCGTATCTCTTTCTTTTCTTATTCCTGCTTTATGGAATTTACGCGGCCGCTACGGATGGCATCGCCAAGGCCTGGATCACCAACCTGGTGCAAAAGGAAGACACTGCTACTGCAATTGGCACTTATACCGGATTCCAAAGCATAGCGGCCCTTCTCGCCAGTTCCCTTGCGGGTTGGTTATGGTATGATTTCGGACCAGCTGCAACATTCCTCTCCAGCTCCATAGTCTGCATATTGGTTGCTGGCTATTTGACAAGAAATTTTATCTGGACTCATCATCGCGGCTGATCCGGTTCTTTCAGGGGCTTTCGGTGCCAGTCAATCCTTCTTCCCAGCAGTAGTTTGAAAATGAATCCGTCCGTAGCCCGCGTGAGCCCCCAGCCCGGACCCAGGTTGATCTCCCAATTTGGATCTACATAAAGATCTATTGCCACAAAAAGAGCATGGCTTTGATCTGGCCCGGATTCAAAATGGTTCAGGGGGCCAAGATCTCCATAATATTCCGTACCCACATTCATCCATGAACGCATCGCGTAGCTCGCCTTGAAATTGGGCGCGAATACAGGGGCGCCGGCCTTGTCAATACCTTTTATGGTTACACCTAATGTGGGATTGAGTGAAAGGTAAAATTTTCCCAATTGTTTGTCAATAATGGGCCTGATTTCCAGGCTCCAGGTTTCTGTGGCATATTCCTTTTTCTGGTAACCCATTTCAAGTGAGAGGCTCAGTCCCACGGGGAGCCCCCATTTTTCAGGTGCCCTCACGCGTGGACGCAAATGAGAACCGACTACCTTGTAGCCATAACCGGGACTGTAATTAGTGAATAGATAGAAACCCAATTCGAAATTCTTTGAGATACCCTGAGTGATCTCGAAGGTTTCATGCAAGGAGTGGTTGGAAGGAATTACGCCGTTGATCTTGGTCTTTTCTCCGTCGAATGTATAATTGCTGTGCAATTCAAACATGGCCGTTCCGGGATTCATTGTTGCAGAACCATAAACCTGTATTTCATAATTATCCTGCGCGCATATTTGCAGGGAAAGAAAGACCAGTTGGATACAGACAATTTTTTTCATTCCGTAAAGTCAGCATTTTGGTTTTGAAATATATTCAGCCAGGCTCAATTCAAACCTATTTATCGGTATTCTTCCCTGGCCGGCGCAAAAAAATCAATGACCCTGCAATCCGTTATGGCGAGGGCAGAATGTGGCGTGTTGGGAGGAATCACATGCAAATTGCCGGCGCTGAAATGCATTTTTTCACCACCAATCACCATTTCCAATTCTCCTTCCTGTACATAAGTGAGCTGCTCGTGAAAATGTTGATGATCTGGCATACTGCTCCCCGCTTTGATATTCCATATTCCCAGTGTGCTTTGAGATCCGTGAAGGAATTTGCCCACAAAGCCCGGGATTATTTCCTTTGCCGGAATTTCGTCAATCTGAATCATGGCTGATTTATTTCAATAAAATTAGCCAATTGGTACATTTTAGCGCAGGATTCATTTATTTTATCCGCAAGCCAAAACCTCAATAGCAATGAATCTCAGGCAAGACCAATCGAATATGATTATAATTCCACAACCTGTATCTATTACCATTTCATGAGTCTGCGAACATGATCTGTCAATTCGGATGCTATTTGACGGTGATCTTCGAGACCTGGATGTCCGCCACAACCGGAATGAAACTGTTTAGAAAAAAAAATAATGAGAGATTCTTTTGTCACCAAACATGCATGTTTTGGAATATTTAATGGATAAATTTAGTGCTAATACAATTATCTCCCCGATTAAAAAGCCTGCTGGCTTCAGGATCATGAGCTTGAACCATTTCAAAAAGCCAATGACTGTTTCAATTGTTTCTCAAGATTCATACCTTCACACAGGTATCGGTTAGACTTACTCGTTCAGATCCTTCCATTTAAAATCTTCAGAAATGCGGAAACTATTGCCTCCGGCCTGTCTCTTAGTCCTGATACTGGTATCCGGCACTTGTCTGCTTAAGGCTCAGGGTGGGCTGCCTGCTGACAAGAAAGCCACGAAGGAAACCATTCACCTATTCCAGAATCTGCACCAATTGCTGAAAAAAGGGATCATGTTTGGACACCAGGATGATCTTGCTTATGGGGTTGGCTGGAAATACGAGGATGGAAGAAGTGATATCAGAGATGTGACCGGTGATTATCCTGCCGTGTACGGTTGGGAGTTAGGTCATCTTGAATTGGACGGCGCCGTTAATATTGACAGTGTGCCATTCGATAAGATGAGACAGTATATCCGCGAAGGGTATGATCGGGGAGGAGTTATTACAATCAGTTGGCATTTACACAATCCCCTGACCGGAAAAACCGCTTGGGATCCGGCTCCTGGTTCTGTAGCTTCGGCATTGCCCGGAGGTTCCAGCCATGATCTTTATGTGAAATGGCTGGATAAGGTGGCCGATTTCTTTCTCAGCCTGAAAGGGAAAAATGGGGAATACATCCCCGTCATCTTCAGACCATTTCATGAGCTCAATGGCAGTTGGTTTTGGTGGGGTGGAAAAAACAGCACGCCCACGGAATTGATTCAGTTGTACCGGTTCACAGAATCCTATTTGCGAGACACCAGGAATATTCATCATTTATTGTATGCTTACAATACCGACAGATTCCAGACCCGGGTGGAATACCTCGAAAGATACCCGGGGGATGAATGGGTTGACCTGGTTGGATTCGATATTTACCAAAGAACCTATGAAAATGAAAAATTCATTGCGGAATTGGACAAGACTCTGACGACACTGGAGACGATTGCAAAAGAAAAGGATAAGATACCCGCATTGACCGAATTTGGTTATAATGGAATTCCCGATCCTCAATGGTGGACTAATGTACTGTGGAAGAGCATTCAATCCCATCAAATTTCTTATGTGCTCGGATGGCGCAATGCGGGCTTCAGGAACAAAGGATTTGAATACTATGTGCCTTACAAAGGGCAGGCTTCCGCAGATAACTTCAATCAATTTTACAAGGAGCCGAGAACACTGTTTCAAAAAGATGTTACCAGGAAAAAATTGTACCAGTGATCAAAGGATTTTTCTGAATGTAATATTAATCCTTGGAGTTATCGCAATTTTGGACTTCGGCAGCCGATGTTCCCATTTCTCCTGCGTATCTCCTTTCATAACCAGGAGGCTACCGTGAATGAGCTCAATGGATTTCAATTGATCTTTATGCAAATGGGATCTGAATTGAAAAATCCGGGGCACGCCCAGGCTGAGGGAAGCAATCACGGGCCTTGGGCCCAATTCTTTTTCATTGTCCCGATGCCATCCCATGCTGTCATTTCCATCCCGGTATAAATTCAGGAGAGCGCTGTTGAATGAAGATTGCGCGAAAGACCCGGTATTATGTTTAAGCTCCCCTAGTGCGGTTGTCCATGACTGTGGAATCATGGTAATGCCGGAATAGCTGTATATTTTCCCGGGATCGCCATACCATGAGGTGAGCCTGGGCTGCATAACTTCCTTTCCGAAAATCTTTATCGGTTCTTGTCTCCATGTAATCTCATCCAAAAGAATTGCCAAATAATGATCGGCCTTTGATTGTTCAAGAAAGCGGGGATAATACCATGCCTCTCCATCAAATGGAAGCAGGTTTAGATATTCTTCGCGAAATAGATCCTGATTCATTGACTTCAACTCTTGTTTTTTTTGCGCCAGTACAGGTAGGCTTCATGCATGCAGTGTCCGCAGGGCCTGTAACCTTTGGCAATCGCTTCTTCCTCAGACGAAAAAAATACGCGATTCTCCACGAGCATGCGCTTCCCCGTTCTGCAATGGAGACTTCCATAGATTTTCAATTTCCGGTTTCCGCCAAGGGCAATGGCGCCAATGCCAATCAATTCCTTCAACTTACTTTTTCTTTCAGCCGCTGTATTTCCCATGGAAGAGTGCAATATCATAAAGCGTCGTGAAATATGATGCCGAGAGTGTGCCTGTTGCCTGACAAGACCTCGCTCACACCGTGTTTCATATTCACGCGGTAATAAGCTTTGGTTCCTTTCACCGGCCTGAACTGCGTGGTAAATATCAGCATATCACCCTTGGCCGGCTGCAATACAATGGCCTTGGACTGTGCCCGGGGTCTCTGTTCCAGCATTACAAAGGCTCCGCCTTCATAGTCTATGGATGGTTCGTTCAGGAAGACTACTGCCTGCATCGGGAAAAAAATTTCGCCGTAGAGGTCCTGGTGCATCGTGTTATGGCCGCCGGTTCCATATTTCAGTATCAATACGGTTGCTTTGGTTTGATGATGTTCCCTGCAAAGTTCATGAAGCCTCTCCAGACTGGAAGGGAATTCCCGCTCAAGGCCCAGGGATCGCATCCAGCCGTTAGCTATCGGAGCCAGGAAGGGGTAAAGCGAATTCCTGAGGGTCTCAATCGCTGACGGTAGGGGATAATCGAAATATTTATATTCTCCCGATCCGAACCTGAATCGCTCCATTCGGATGGTCTTACGGTAAAGAGCCGGATTGTCATAGTCCCGGATCATACCGCTGCAATATTCATCCGGAAGTATTTTGGGCAGGAGGGCATAGCCCGTTTGATCCATATCGGCGGAAATACGTGACCAATCAAGTGATGCCAGCCTTTGTTCCAGATTTTTATCTTTCATTCGCCTTACTTTATTCTCCTGAAAATGTTTTGGCTGCTTCCCATCCGATCATGGCAGTTTTCCGGGTACTGCCCCAATGGTATTCTCCAATTGAACCGGATGCCTGAATGACCCGATGACAAGGAATGAGAAAAGCTACCGGGTTATCCCCAATGGCTGACCCAACAGCCCTGGATGCACCAGGCTGACTGATGCTTTCGGCAATGCCTGAATAGCTTGCCAGACTTCCCATTGGAATTTTGAGCAAGGTCTCCCATACTTTCAACTGAAAACTGGTTCCTTTTAAATGGAGTTTTATCTGCTGAAGATTAGACCAGTCCTGCCTGAAGACATAAAGTGCATTTTGCTGAGCCATGTCCACTACCTGCCGGTAATTTGCGTTGGGAAAGATATGCTTCAACTCCGCAAAGGATTTCTCTTCTTCGTCGGCAAATGCCATATAGCAAATTCCTTTGGTTGTGGAAGCCACCAGAATGTTCCCGAAAGGACTTTCCGCAAAACTGTAATTAATAAATAGAGACTCACCACCGTTCCTGTATTCTCCAGGGGTCATTCCCTCAATGTTAATGAAGAGATCGTGCAGGCGTCCGGTGCCTGAAAAGCCAGTTTCAAATGCCGCTTCCGAAACAGTGGCGGAACCATTTTGGAGCAGGCTCTTGGCATGTGCCAGGCTGAGGAATTGGACAAATTTCTTGGGGCTGACTCCGGCCCATTCTGTAAAGACTCTTTGAAAATGGAAAGGACTGAGATGCATTTTTTCAGCCACTTCATTCAAATCAGGCTGTTCCTTAAAATTGGCCCTGATGTACTCGATGGCTTCTGCCACCCGCTGATAATTGATCGTTTCCTGAAGACTCATATATTTATGTTTTATGACACAAAATTATTTTCTGTTTCATAAATGTGAAACCCGAAACTTGCGGAATTTATATTCGAACCTAAATTCATGGCTGGTTGAGAAATGCTAACCAATAAACATGCTGGAATTTCGACTTGCTCAATGATGCGGGGGAAGGTATTGCCCTCATTACCATGACTCTAAGGGCGGCCCTTAGTGATCAGCCGCATTACCTGGTTCCTGTAATTGTTGCCGATAGGGAGGCTTGCCTGTCCAACCTCAATTGTATTGCCAAATATGGTTTTTATGGAAGATAAGGAAATGATATAGGATTTATGAATTCGCAGAAAATGCTCAGGTGGCAGGGATTTTTCAAGATCGGTCAGGGTTTGGTGGGTCACCAATGTATAGTCGCGCGCGTGGATTTTCACATAGTCTTTGAGGCTCTGGATATATATTATTTCCGAAAAATCCACCTTAAAGAATTTGCTCCCGGATCTGATGAATAGGTGGTCAATTGGAGGCTCATTTTCCCTCCCGACCCCCGTAAATAAGCGGCCATTCCTGAGTTTATCAATGGCTCTGGAAAATCTTTCAAATGAAATAGGCTTCAGCAGGTAGTCTATAACGTTAAACTCATAACTTTCGAGCGCATACTCTGAATAAGCGGTTGTAAGGATCACCAAAGGAGGATCTGGAATGGAACTTAGAAAATGCAGGCCCGTCATACCTGGCAATTGAATGTCCAGGAATATCAGGTCAATCTCATTATTCTCAAGAACCTTCACTGCCTCACGGGCATTCTGGCACACGCTTACCAGTTCCAGTTGACTTGTCGCAGACACATGTTTCCGGATCACATCCTGGGCAAGGATTTCATCTTCTACTATCATGCACCTGATCATCGGGCTCCCGGGTTTAGGATGAGTGATACGGTAAAGGAATTGTGATTCAGGATTACATCCAGGGTATGCGTATCAGGATAAAGCAGTTTCAGGCGTTCCCTTGCATTCTTGAGCCTTGTAATACTCTTTCTTCTTTCTTTCTTTTCGGTTTGAATAATATCCAGCGCATAAGAACCGGGATAGAGTAGTTCCAAGAGCAATTTACTATTCCTGATTCCGGTTCCCTGAACTTTTTTGGCCTGGGTCTCCAGGTCCATATGGGTATTGTTTACAACGGTCAGGGCTACCTGTCCGCCTCCACAGGTAAGCGTAATATAAATGTATGGACGCTCCGATTCACTATGCAGCGCATGCTTGAATCCATTTTCAATAAAAGATATGAATAAGTAAGGTTCTATCATCACGCCCCTGGTTTCACCTTCCACTTCAAAACGGATGTCGGCCTGGAACCTGATCTTTTCTATTTCAATATAATTCCTGATGAATTCAATTTCCTTGTCCAGCGCTATCCTGGGCTCATTGCAGTCATCCACCAGGTAGCGCATGATGTCTGCCAGCCTCACCACCACTTCAGGCGTTTTGTCGGATTTCTGCAGGCTTAGTGAATAGATACTGTTCAGTGTATTGAACAGGAAATGCGGGTTTAGCTGCGACCTCAGGTATTTCAATTTGAAATTGATATTGTCTTTCCAGAGGTCTTCGATCAGGTATTTTTCATCCAGGGCCTTCCTGATAAATGTGATGGCGATGGCCATACACATATTCAAAATGGTCCATAATGATTCCCGGGCAACGGTTGCAACCGTTGGAGCAAAATATGCTTTGGCGGCTAAAGGCGATTGAAAATGGAAGAGTTGATACAATCCATATATGATCAACTGGAGCAATATCACAAAATTCACGCTGGAGAAAATGAATACCAGGTAATGCCGCGGAAACAGCACCCTGGGTAATATGATCCTCGCATATACTATATAGGCCGGCAGGAGCAGGAGGCTGATCATCAATAATAATGGCCAGAACTTCCAGTCATTTGGAAAAAATACAAGGGAATTAAATACAGGACTGAAAACGGCCAAAACCGTCCAGTAGAATATTTCAATTCTATAGGCAGGCCTGATTATTTTATCGTTGTCGTATTCCATCTGACCAGGGATTTGGAATAAATCTATCCTGAATCGGCAGATCTCAAAAAACAATTCGACAAACAGGAGAGTGCTGTCGATGAAAAGGGAAAATCAGCCTCTCAGTCAGCTCAGGCTCAGTGCTGCGCCGCTAAGAACTGCTGATTCAGCGTTTGAAATATCTTCTGTTGTGGTCCACCCAATAGGCCAATATGACAAATATCCATTGCAATTGGCCGGTCCAGGCAATGGCTTTTACGCTGGGAGGGACGGGGCCAAAAAGACTGGAAACATGTGACAATACCAGCAAGCCTGCCAATAGCCAGAACCCCCATTTGCCGGCCGCATTTTTTGCCCTGGTGCACTGCAGATACCATACCAGGCCCAGGATAAAAATGATGCCTTCTACCACTGCGCTGCCGGCAACGGAAACCCAGAGACTGAATCCCAATTTGGGTGAATTGCCGGGATATAAGGGCAGATCAGGGAAATGCACGATGAGGTCCAATATCCAGTGACTCAAAACACAGAGACCTAAAATGACGGCAGTTCGGGCATCCTTCCTGATCAACCAGCCCAGGCCGGCAAACAGGAAAGACCAAAGCAGCACAACCAGCAGGCTATGCGAAATAGGGTAGTCTGTGAAATTCAGTGGAACCTTCGCATTCGCAGTATTGATCTCCACATGCTCTACATTCAATAATAGCAGGGTGGGCCAGAGGAGATCCAGGAACTGAGCGGCAATGAAGAGGGTGCCCAATGAGAGTTTAGGTGCATACTTTTTGGCACCAAAACCAATTCCAAAATGACCGATAAACATAGTGAAAGATTGATCAGCAAAATAACAATCTTTCGGGTCAAATAGTAGTGATCATTTGATGAATGTCAAATCTATCTCCAAAGGATTCCCACTCCTGAACTCGTCCAGAATTCCCACCTGTTATCATGATACTGCATTCTAAGAAGGATAATTGCCACTCATCTTCATTACAGGCAGCCGATGCGGTGCTTTAAGTAATTTGCGAGGGAGATTGTAAGACAGCGAATTCCCAAATACATAATTTTCGAAATCAGGAATGGATGAAGGATATTCTAAAATCTATGCCGGAATTACATAGTGCCAGCTTCTCCGGCTATTAAAGCTGGTGCATAGAAGTTTTCTCATGTTAAACGCGGGTGGTTTCTACTACCCGCTCATTTTTTTGGGGAATAGATTTACCGGGCTCTGACTAGAGGATCGACTGAATTTCTGAATTATTTTGATGGGGATAAGATTGTCACAGCCATCGAAACCATGACAATCTTAGGAGTGAAATCTAAAGACCTCCGGTGCCAAATGGAGAGACTGCATTTTTGGAGTAATCTCTATAGAATCCAAAACGACTTGTCTTACTAAGGAAACTGCGGCCTGCACTGCCATAAAATCCATCCTTACAATCAACGCTGAAATTGATTGCCGTCAATTTGCCACCCTCGTCAAATTCCAATTTGTTGTATTTGAGATCGATCCCCTTGGCGGCTGTTTCCCGCTGGATCTTTATGAGCGATTGCATGTTGAGGGTACTATTGAAAACAACTTCGATTCTTTCTTTTCCGGAATTGTTGGAATAAGGTGAATTGAAACTGCTGGAAACAATGGCGATGAGCCCGATCAAAATAGCAAAGCGTAGATGTTTCATATATATTTGTTTTGGTGTTTTATCAATGGGCATTTCTGATACTATCTGCAAAGAAAATAAACTAATTACATATTTGCAAGCATGCAAATCAAAAATAGTGGGCACAAGTAGTCCAGACTGCCACAATTATACTTTTAGTATTTTGAAATTAATCGTCTGGCAAACTTGCGGCAGTGCGGAGCACGCCGTGGTTCGAGTCTTCACGAACCACATTAATTCCGTGCGCTGTCTTTGATTGAGATTCTATTTGTGTGACTATTGGTTCGTGGTGACACGAACCAAGGTGGAAATAAAAAATCCCAACTGTTAAGGCTGGGATTTTCATTTTATCAAAGATTTATTAGATTAATAGCTCGCACATTCCTTCAATTCCTTTTCTGTATAAGCGAGACCATATTGTTTCAGAACGTCGTCTGGAACACCATTCCATTGGTTAGGGGTGTTGCCCTTATATCCAATATCGGCAATACCGATCTTCGAGGAATAGAATCCGCTGGCGGTGAGATCGCGCATGCGAGTGAAAAAAGCAACCCCGGGTGCGAGTTCCGAATTTCCCTTGGCCTTTTCGGGATAGGCGATCAGGTCCACCATTCCCGTTTTCTGTTGTGGACTGCAATCTATAAACGCTTTACCATAGCGATTCATGCACTGCACGTCCAGCCAGCGAAGTCCTCCGCGTAATGGCACCTGGTTATGAGGCATATCTATGGCAATAAAATCTATGAAGGCCGGCACACCAGCTTCAGAAGCAGAGCCACTCACTTCGTCTTTGGGAATGATGATATCGCAGAGTACAGTTATGGTTGCTAATTCATGCTCGTTGAAAAAATGCTGGGCGATCAATTTGCTATCGCGTTCCGCCTCTTCAACAGTGCGGTCAATGGTGAATCCCGAGGGCGTTTCTGCCGAAGCGGTTTCTGATTTCTTATCCATCAGTTTGCAGGCATCCAGCAATACCGAGGTTGAAACCGTGCCGAAAGCCAGCGCTTTGAGAGATTTTCTTCTGTCCATGAGATATTTTTTAGACAAGTAATTTTTGATGATTGATTGTCGGATCAACAGGATTGATTCACCATCCCGAATGATCGTACATATTGCTTCATTTAAATCGAATTCTTTTTCAAACCGTCGATGATATATTCGCTCGTGCGCATGGAGAGTGCCATAATGGTCCAGGTGATATTCTTATCTGCCTGTGATACAAAAGGACCACCATCCACCACAAAGAGGTTCTTGCATTCATGTGCCTGGTTCCACTTGTTGAGCGCGGAACTTGCCGGATCGTCACCCATCCTGACGGTTCCGGCTTCGTGAATGATTTCTCCGGGTTTGGAAAGACCCCAATCGTTGCTGTCATTATCCGTATCGCCCCAGGTTATCACTGCGCCCATATTGTGCATGACCTCCTTAAAAGTCTCTTTCATGTGCTTTGCCTGCTTGATTTCATAGTCACTGTATTTTGTGTTGAAACGCAAAACAGGAATACCGAATTTATCCAAGGTGTCAGGATCGATCTCGCAATAGTTGTCAGCCCTTGCAATGGCTTCTCCACGTCCAGCCATGCCTACTCCGGAACCGTAAAAGAAACGATAATCTTCTTTCAATGATTTCCCGTAGCCACCAGCTTCTTTCTTTTTTCCATTCACTTCATGCATGCCGTTCATTCCTTCGATGCCTCCGCCAAAACCATAAGCCGGCATATCCATGCCACCCCAGTATTCAATATGGTATCCACGTGGGAAATCGAGTTTTTTATTGTCCAGCCACCAGGGAGAATAGACATGCATACCACCCACGCCATCTTCATTATAGCGTTTGCGACCGAATAACTGTGGCAGATAACCACCCATGGCGGCGCCCGTTGAATCGTGCAGGTATTTGCCTACTACACTACTACCGTTCGCGAGTCCGTTTGGATGCCTGGGAGATTTTGAATTCAGCAATAAACGCGCTGATTCGCAGGCGCTTGCTGCTACGATCACGACCTTGCCTCTTACCTGGTATTCCTGCATATCATCCTTGTTCACATAAGAAACCGCTGTGGCCCTCCCCTCGCTATCTGTGATCACCTCACGCGCCATGGCATTGCAAAGCACATCAATATTGCCGGTCTTCAGTGCTGGCTGTATGAATACGGATGAAGAGGAGAAGTCGGCATAATACTGGCAGCCACGGTTGCACTGTCCGCAATACACACAAACACCCCTTTCGTCATTGATCTTCTTGGTGAGCATGGACAAGCGGCCCGGAATCACTTTCACGCCGGTCTTGGCAGCGGCATTCTTTATGAAAAGCTCGTGCAGCCTGGGTTTGGGAGGGGGTAAAAAGAATCCATCGGGATCATTTTCCAATCCCTCATTGGAGCCAAATACACCCACCAACTGATCCAGCTTGTCATAATAAGGTTTGATATCATCGTAGGAGATGGGCCAGTTTTCACCGAGCCCGTCAATACTCTTCCTCTTAAAATCCCTCGGCCCAAAACGCAGAGAAATTCTTCCCCAATGATTGGTGCGTCCTCCCAACATACGCGCGCGCCACCAGAGCCATTTATCGTCACCCTTATGAGTGTAAGGTTCTCCATCAATCTGCCAGCCACCATAGCAGGCATCGAAATCTCCAAAGGGCCTGGTCTTCGTGCCGGCGCCCCGCCTTGGCGATTCATAAGGCCATTTGAATTGGGTAATATTTTTCTTTGGATCGTACATAGGGCCGGCTTCCAAAAGACAAATTTTTAGCCCGGCTTTTGACAACTCGTAAGCAGCCATACCCCCTCCGGCTCCGGAGCCAACAATGACTGCATCATATAGGGTAGGTTGTTTTTTGATCTGTAATTCGCCCATAGCGCTGAATAATTTTGTGATATGTTTTGTGGGGCCTAAATGTAAGATTTTATCGATTATACCGGATTGAATTTTTTATTTTCAGCGCGGGTTATAGATATTCCTGTGCTAAAAGAAATTTAGCGAAATTGAGACGATAAGAAAAAGAATTCCAATTCTCCTGAATTGATTTCAGGTTCGAATCTCTGCAGGGGCCCAACTTTTTATGAAAGGTTACAATCAGATTTGATAAATTTTTATTATGTCAATCATCATCGGCGTTGATATTGGGACCACACATATTAAAGCCATTGCATATAGCGAGTTGGGTGAATTGCTGCATGAAGAGAAAGTGATTTGTAAAACGATGAAGCCGGCGCCCGACCGAGCCGAGCAGGATCCGGAAATAATTTTTCAGTCCCTGATTCGCCTCTTGCAGACTGTATTCGTCGCCTTGAGAAATGAATCCGTGGTGGGGGTATGTTTCAGCGCTGGTATGCACAGCATTATGGCAGTTAATCCTGCCGGTGAACCGCTTACGAACGCCATTCTCTGGGGAGATACCAGGAGCATCCGGCAGGCAAGGGGCCTTAAAGAAAATGGGCTGGCTGCCGAAATTGGCGAGCGTTCAGGAGTGCCCATTCATCCTTCCCTTCCCCTCTGCAAGATCATGTGGCTGAAGGAACAGGAACCTGAAATATTTTCCAGGACTTGTAAATTCATCTCCATCAAAGAATATGTCTTTTTTAAATTGTTCGGCAAATATCTTGTGGATTATTCCATTGCCGCGGCAACAGGATTCCTGGATTTGCAGTCATTGCAATGGAATGAATTGGCATTGAAGACGGCGGGTATCAGCAAGGATCAACTATCCGATTTGGTTAGTACTACGCACTCAGAAACTGTATTGGTGGATGAATACAGGGAATATTTCAACCTGGAGCTGGGGACCCCTTTCATCATCGGAGCCAGCGACGGATGTCTTGCGAATATTGGAACGGGAGTATGGGATTCAGGTAAAGCTGCCCTCACCATCGGCACCAGCGGCGCGGTGCGAACCACAGGAGACCATCCGGTCTTTCATCCCGAGCAAAGCTTATTTTGTTATCCCCTGACCGAAGATCTTTTCGTTACCGGAGGCGCCACTAATAACGGCGGCTATGTGTTGCAGTGGTATGCCCGGAATTTTCTGCAGCGGGAATTGGTTAGCGAAGAAGACTATGATTGGTTTGTGAAGGAAGCGCATAAAGTGCCGGCAGGAGCGGAGGGACTTATTTTTTTGCCCTATCTTCAGGGAGAGAGAGCTCCGGTCTGGGACGCGGAAGCAAGAGGAGTATTTTTCGGTCTGAATGCATTGCACCGGGAACAGAATATGATGAGGGCAGTGATCGAGGGTGTGAGCTTTGCCTTGTATCATGTGTTCCAGTCGCTGGAGGAATCCTCGGGCCATATTGGAACCATCTGCGCCAGCGGAGGATTCGTGCAGTCTCCCTTATGGGTGCAGATGCTCGCCGATATTTTTAACAGGAGAATAGTAGTTACCAATATTGCCGATGCTTCTTCAATAGGCGCCGCGCTCCTGGGATTTTACGCAGTAAGCGTCATCAGGAGCTGGGATGAAGTGAAAAGGAGAATCCCCGAAGGGAAAATATACTATCCTATGACTATGGAGCATGCGATCTATATGAAGTATTTTGAGATTTACCGGAATTTATACCCTGCCCTTCGAACAGAATTTCAGAAATTGGGAAATATTCGGTAGACGGGCGATTGGGGAATATAGTCAGTAGTCATGAGTCAGTAGTCAGGAGTCATTTGTAATTAGTCACTATGTCAAGGAGCCTGTCCCGGGCGGATTGGGATCAAATTCAAAGCTAAACTGATAAAAAAAAGATATGAAAATCGCTAGGGCTTCCACATTGATCTGTTTATTTTTTACAATTCTTTTATCCGTCAGCGCTCAGACTGACACCACCTATGCAGAAAGACTGGGCTTTCCGAAAGGCGCCAAAGTAGTGATCCTGCATGTGGATGATATGGGTATGTCCTATGAATCCAATCAGGGAGGTGTTGAAGCGATGACCAAGGGTGTTGCCACATCCTGCAGTGTGATGATGCCCTGTTCCTGGGTTCCTGGTTTTGTGCATTACCTTAAACAACACCCGGCCATAGACGCAGGCTTGCACCTGACCCTCACTTCCGAATGGAAAGATTATCGCTGGGGACCCTTGAGCGGAAAATCAAAAACACCCGGACTTGTTGACACGGAAGGTGACCTCTGGTCCAGTGTGCCCGCTGTGGTAATGCACGCCAGCGCCGATGAGGTGGAAACCGAAATCAGGGCCCAAATAGACCGTGCCCACACTATAGGATTTGAACCCACGCACCTGGATTCCCATATGGGAACACTATTCGCAACGCCGGCCTATGTGGAACGCTATATCAAATTAGGTATGGAATACAAGATTCCCGTGATGTTTCCAGGCGGACACAATACCATGATCGCGTCACAAATGAAGGGCCTGAATTTTGATATGCAAAGAGCACGCGCTATTGGAAAGATGTTGTGGAATGCCGGCCTTCCTGTACTGGATGACCTCTTTAATGATAGCTATGGATGGAGCCTTCCAAAAGGTGTGCAGCCAACCGATGCAAATCTGCGCTCGTTCAAGACTGAGAAATATATCCAGACCTTGAAATCGCTGAAGCCGGGAATTACCATGGTGATCATGCACTGTACACAGACTTCCGAAATATTTTCAAATATCACTGATTCCGGACCCACCCGCAGGGGTGACCTGCTGGCCATGCTCGATCCCGCATTAAAAGCCTATATCCAAAAAGAAGGTATCATACTAACAACCTGGAGAGAACTGATGCAAAGGAGGGAAAAACTAAATTAAATCGGAGAGTCCCAGGCGCGGCAGTCATATTGAATGGCTGCACCATTCGCTGCATTACAGAACTTCCATAGTATGAATTGCCTGGAATGGTGGACAAAATTGCCTGCCGAAACCTTGCAGTTTTAAAAGACAAAATTTATTTTGTAGGTCTTCAACCATTAAAATGAATGTAAACGTTTCACCCGAACGGCAACGCATAATATCTATCGATGTTTTGCGTGGATTGGTCATGGTAATTATGGCCCTGGATCACACGCGTGATTATTTTCATGAAACCGCTTTTACAGATAACCCACTAAATTTAGCCACCACTACGGGAGCATTATTTTTTACACGTTGGATCACCCATTTTTGTGCCCCCACATTCGTATTTCTCGCGGGCACTTCGGCCTGTCTCATGGGCTTGAAAAAGACAAAGGCAGAAATGAGCTCATTCCTTATTAAAAGAGGGATATGGCTGATACTGGTAGAATTATTCATCATCACCTTATTCATAACTTTCAATCCTTTCTACAATGTTTTCATTCTACAGGTGATCTGGGCCATTGGCATCAGCATGGTATTGCTGGGTGTGGCAGTGCGACTACCCTTTAAGGTGATTTTGATCATTGGCCTCCTGATATTTCTGGGCCATAATCTGATAGACTATCCCGAAGCCGAACGCAATGGCCAACTTGGATTCTGGTGGACCCTGATTCATGGCGCTTTCGGTACTTTTCAAATATGGCCGCACCACGTGTTAGCCATATTTTATTCCTTCCTTTCCTGGACGGGTATCATGTTCCTGGGCTATTGCTTCGGGAAATGTTTTGATCCCGGGTTGAATCCTGCCCAACGAAAAAGAATTTTAATCGGGCTGGGATGGGCATTGATATTGGTATTTATTGCCCTGCGCTTCATCAATCTTTATGGCGATCCGGTTCCCTGGTCTGTGCAGCGAAATGGCTTTTACACTTTCCTTTCTTTCATAAACACCAATAAATATCCTCCTTCCCTGATGTACACCTGCATGACCCTCGGCCCATCGATCCTGTTTCTTTCATTCATCGAGAAATATAAGAACAGATTCACCTCTTTTTGCAGGGTGTATGGGAGAGTGCCCTTCTTTTATTACGTGGTTCATTTTTTCCTGATACATTTCCTGAATGTCATTTTCTTTTTCATTTCAGGTTTTGGCATAAAGGATATTGTGAACCCCAAGCTGCCCCTGTTTTTCCTGCCCCCGCATTATGGATTCGGCCTTTGGGTTGTTTATGGCGTTTGGATCTCTGTTGTATTGCTGCTCTATGTACCCTGCAAGTGGTACGACAAAATCAAGAGCAGCCGGAAATATTGGTGGATGAGTTATTTGTGATCCGATACATATATTATTCGACCCCTGGATACTCAAGGGGATATCTGGCGAAAATGCCATTCCAAAATGTATGGCCGACTAGTGGAGTAATTTCTTGATCTGGTCTAATTTCAACAGGGCTTCAACCGGGGTAAGTCTGTTTATATCGGTCTGTTCCAGGAGTTTTCTGATTTCGTCAAAGGTTTCGGTATGCGCATCAAAGATGGAGAGCTGCATTTGGGGAGCGGAAATGGATTTCACAGACTGCTGTAGATCGCGATTTGCCGGCTTGGGCATCGCCTCGTCCTCTTTAACTTCCCGGCTCTCTTCCAATTGTTTCAGAATATCGTTGGCGCGGTTTATTAGTGCAGGAGGCATGCCCGCCATCTTTGCCACATGTATTCCGAAGCTATGCGTGCTCCCACCCGGTTCCAGTTTGCGCAGGAAAATAACTTTATTACCTACTTCTTTATTAGTGATATGGAAATTCCTGACCCGGGGCAATTTATTTTCCAATTCATTCAGTTCATGATAATGGGTCGCGAAAAGCGTCTTGGGAGCATGCGGGGAAGCATGCAGGAATTCCACGATGCTCCAGGCAATGGAAATACCATCGTAAGTCGATGTGCCTCTGCCTATCTCGTCCAGCAAGATCAGACTCCTGCTGGAAATATTATTGATGATGCTGGCTGTTTCATTCATTTCCACCATGAACGTGGATTCACCACCGCTCAGATTATCGGAAGCGCCTACACGGGTAAAAATCTTGTCGGTGATTGGAATATTTGCTACCTGTGCCGGCACAAAACTCCCCATATGCGCCATCAGCGTGATCAGCGCCGTCTGCCGCAACAGGGCGCTCTTTCCACTCATGTTTGGTCCGGTGAGGATGATGACCTGCTGGGATGACGGATCTAACTGGATATCATTGGCAACATAAGTTTCACCTGCCGGGAGATTTCTCTCGATCACGGGATGACGGCTTTCCTTCAAATCCAATTCCAGTCCTTCGTGCAAGCTGGGTTTTTTGTAATTGAATTGTATCGCATTGTTAGCGAAGCAAAGCAATACATCCAGCGTGGCCAGTATATTGCCATTTACCTGCATCGGAGAAATATAATCCTGCAATTCAAGCAGGAGTTTTTCATACAATTCCATTTCAATGAGGATGATCTTTTCTTCCGCGCCTGTAATTCTCTCTTCATAATGTTTCAGCTCTGGCGTTATATATCGCTCCGCATTTGTCAGCGTCTGCTTCCTGATCCAGTCTGCCGGCACTTTGTTCTTATGTAAATGCGTCACTTCCAGGTAATACCCGAATACATTATTGAATCCGATTTTCAGGGAATTGATACCCGTCGCGAGAATTTCTTTTTGCTGCAGTTGCAAGAGGTATTCTTTACCTCCCGACGCAATTTTCCTCAGCTCATCCAATTCCTGGTTCACCCCCGGGGCCATGATGCCTCCCTTATTTGACTGCACCGGAGGGTTTTCGATTATTTCCCTGTTTATTTTTTCAAGGATATAGTGGCAGGGATTCAGGGCATCGGCTAGTCGCTTCAGATAATCGTTTTCGGCAGGGATTGAAAATTTCCTGATTTCTTCAATATGTTGAAGCCCCCTCGCGATCTGCCTCAACTCACGCGGGTTGATTTTTTTCATCGGCACTTTGCTCGTCAGCCTTTCCACGTCGCCGCACTGGCGGATATGTTGTGAAAGTTTAGCCCGTAATTCCACCTCCCTGATAAAAAACTCCGTGAGGTCCAGCCTTTCATTGATTTTCCGGATATCTTTCATCGGCAACAGCATCCACCGTTTTAGCAAACGTGCTCCCATAGGCGAAACTGTATTGTCCAGTATCCGGAGCAGCGTTTGTCCGTTCTCAATGGGACTGCCCAGGAGCTCCAGGTTCCGGATGGTGAACCTATCCATCCACAAATGATCCTCCCTGTCGATACGCTGAATAGCCGTAATGTGCTGGAGGTTGGGATGTTCTGTGTCCTTGAGATAGTGCAATACCGCTCCGGCAGCGATGATTCCCGCGTGCATGCTCTCGATCCCAAAACCTTTGAGCGACATGGTGCCAAATTGTTTCAGCAGATTTTCGGTTGCGTAGGCTTCGTCAAATAACCAGCTTTCGAGTCCGTAGGTATAGAACTTCGAGCCAAATGTTTCCTTGAAATGCTTTTGGAAATTTCGCTGGAATATTACTTCCGCCGGCTTGAGGCTTTGCAGGAGACGGTCAGCGTATTCAATATCTCCTTCGGCAACAAAAAATTCACCAGTAGAAATATCCAGGAAAGCCAGTCCGGTGACCTTCTCTCCAAAATGGATCCCGGCCAGGAAATTATTACTGTTATGCTCCAGCAGTTTGTCATTGATAGCCACGCCAGGTGTCACCATTTCTGTAACGCCCCGTTTCACGATTCCCTTGGCCTGCCTGGGATCTTCGAGTTGGTCGCAGATGGCCACACGATAACCGGCCTTGACCAGTTTATGCAGGTAGGTATCAAGGGCATGAAATGGAAACCCGGCAAGTTCAGATGAAGCTGCTCCGCCATTATTCCTTCTCGTGAGTGTTATGCCCAGAATCTTCGACGCAATGATGGCATCCTCCCCGAAAGTTTCATAAAAATCTCCCACCCTGAACAAAAGCAAGGCATCGGGATATTTTTGCTTCACCGCGCGGTGTTGCTGCATCAAAGGCGTATCTGCTATAGCTTTAGACATAATGGTATTAGAATATTCGCTGCTCTCCTTATTTCATTCTGTCCACATCCAGGCCGTCCTGCATAACCTAATAAATCAACTCCCAATTCTCCGGAATATAAGCCTGACCCAGGGTTTCAACATGCAGGCTTGCAAAAATAAGGAAGTAGGAACTTGTAATCCTATTAAGAGTCCCGGAAGCAGATCATTCCCCTGCTCCTTGCGGATATTCCCTTGTAAAAAGCGCTTATTTCTCATTAAATTTATCCATTCAAACCGACGCTCATGATTAAAGCCGCTGCCCTTTTGATGGCTATTTCCACTGTGGGTTCTTTCAGTTATGCCCAAACCACGCCATTCAGTTCCTCTGACCTTCCCATAGTCGTGATCAATACCAATGGTCAGTCGATCCCTGATGATCCTAAGATTACAGCCGATATGGGTGTGATATTCAACGGGACGGAGGTGCGGAATAATATTACCGATTCCTTCAATAATTACAATGGTAAGATCGGAATAGAAGTGAGGGGCCAATCATCGCAGATGTTCCCCATGAAATCATATAGCCTTGAGTTACGCGATGCTTCCGGCAATTCCGTTGACTATTCAATTTTGGGAATGCCAAAAGAGAGTGATTGGGTAATGTATGCGCCCTATACCGACAAGACCCTCATGCGCAATTTCCTGGCTTATACCATGGCGAGGGAAATGGGACAGTGGGCGGCGAGATGCCGCTTTGTTGAGGTGGTGCTCAATGGCGACTATGTGGGCGTATATGTGTTCATGGAAAAAATCAAGCGCAACGGTAATCGCGTAAATGTTACTAAGATGGGAGCGGGTGATATTAGTGGAGATGCCTTGACGGGTGGATATATTTTCAGCCTTGACAAAGAAGCTACGGGCTGGTTCTCTTCTTATCCTCCCCCAAATGCACCATCTGCCTCTGAACAATTCGACTATGTTTTTCCCAAGCCTGAAAATATTGTCCAGGAACAGAAAACCTATATTAAGAGTTATGTGGACAGTTTTGAGAACGCCCTCGCAGGGCCGCAATACCAGGACCCGGCAAATGGCGTGCGCCGCTTTGCGGATATTCCTTCTTTCATCGATTTTTTCATAGTGAATGAGGTGAGCCGGAATGTGGATGCCTATCGCCTCAGCAGTTTTTTTCATAAGGACCGCAATAGCAAGAATCCCAAAATAATCGCAGGCCCCGTATGGGACTATGATCTTGCCTTCCGGAATGCCGATTACTGTTCCGGTAGCAGTATTGAAGGATGGGCCTATCGTTTCAATTACATTTGCCCCGGAGATTTTTGGCAGGTTCCATTCTGGTGGGACCGCCTGATGACTGATACGGCTTTTGAAGGATCGCTACGCTGCCGCTGGAAAGAGCTGAGACAATCTTCCCTGAGCGATACCCGCGTCAATCAGTTGATAGATTCCGTGAATGGCCTGGTAGCGGAAGCGCAGCAAAGACATTTTCAAAGATGGCCCATCCTGGGGCAATACGTTTGGCCCAATCCGGCGCCTATCCCTACCAGTTATGCCGGCGAAATCAGCCAGTTGAAATCCTGGGTCTCGGCACGATTGAAATGGATCGACGACAATGTTCCCAATATGGGGCCTTGCCGTGACTGGCCGCAGAATCAAAGCGGAACCATGATTGTGAAGATCTATCCCAATCCGGTATCAGGCAGGGGGGCCATCTCCCTGGATTCAAAGAATGACCAGGTCATTGAGATCCAGGTTACGGATGCCGTAGGAAGGATCATGACCATTTACCAGGCCGATGCAAGGGGAGGAAGCAATACTTATGAACTGGATATGAAGGGATGGGGCCCAGGAATTTATTTCTTCAGGTTTATGGGAGCCAACGGGGAAACGGTTTTGCAAAAAGTGATAAAACTTTGACCTATGCCAGACAAGGAATGCGAGCCCAGTAGGGATTATTTTTCGGAAGATCTCCGAGGTAAATGCTGGCAGGCATACCTCGCTATAGCCTTGTTTCCAAAGGTTTTCTCCACAGATTAGTCCATTATCTTTGCAGAATGCGAAAACTGGCAATGGAAGAACTGAACCGCAAAACGGTGGATGAATTCCGCAGCTCCCAAAAGATTCCCATTGTGGTGGTATTGGATAATGTGCGCAGCATGCATAATGTAGGCAGCATATTTCGAACGGCCGATGCTTTTTTATTGGAAGCCATATATCTCTGTGGCTACACGCCCAGACCTCCCCACCGTGATATACATAAGACCGCGCTGGGGGCCACGGATTCGGTGGAATGGAAATATTTCCCCAATACCAGGGAAGCGGTATCGCAACTTAAGGACTCAGGTTACAATATCTGGGCTTCGGAACAGGCATCCGGGAGTATTGCACTCGACAGGGTTGCTTTGGGTGAAATGGCTGAAATTAAATCCAAGGATTTTATCGGCAGTGAAATTGAAATCCGGGATAATGCCATTAGTTTGGAAAAACCTATGAATGGCTCCAATGGAATGATCGGTTTGGGAAAGAAACTTGCCATCATATTCGGAAACGAAGTGGAGGGAGTGGATGAGGAAGTTCTGAAATTATGCGATGGATGTCTTGAGATACCACAGTTAGGAGTCAAACATTCCCTGAATATTTCCGTGGCCGCCGGTATCGTGCTCTGGCATTTGTTTCACCAATTTACAATACGGAATATTTGAATCAAATTAATCACAAAGGAATAGCAATACCCATACATGATCAGTTCCGTAAGAAATTATCTAAGCCTGGTAAAATTTTCCCATACCATTTTCGCTATGCCATTTGCCATGATCGGGTTTTCTTTAGGACTCATTTCAATTGACTTGCGGAAAAATTCATATGAAATTGCTTCCCGATTTTTATTGGTGGTGCTGTGCATGGTGTTGGCTCGTAGTGCCGCTATGTCTTTTAATCGATACCTGGACAGGGGCTTCGACGCGAAGAACCCACGTACCGCCATCAGGGAAATTCCAGCCGGGATTGTTTCTGCCAACAGTGCCCTATGGTTTAGCATCGCCTGTAGCATCCTGTTCATCGTTTGCACCTGGTTCATCAATAGGATCTGTTTCTATTTATCGCCGGTAGCCTTATTCGTTATACTCTTTTACAGCTACACCAAAAGATTTACGGTGCTATGTCATTTGGTTCTTGGACTAGGACTAAGCCTGGCGCCAATCGGAGCCTATCTGGCCGTGACCGGAAAATTTGATCTGCTTCCGGTTTTGTTTTCGTTTACCGTGCTGTTTTGGGTGAGTGGATTTGACATCATATACGCGCTGCAGGATGAAGAATTCGATCAGTCGCAAAACCTCTATTCAATTCCGGCCGCACTGGGCAGGTCCAGGGCCTTGAGAATCTCTGAAATCCTGCATCTCTGTGCTGCCCTGGCTGTGATTGCTGCAGGAGTCTATGGTGGTTTCCATATTTGGTATTGGATTGGGGTGCTCATTTTTACGGGCATGCTCATCTACCAGCATTCCGTTGTGAAGCCCCATGACCTGCGCCGTGTCAACCTCGCATTCATGACAGCAAATGGCATCGCCAGTGTGGTCTTTTCTATATTCGTCATGCTGGACCTGTTTATTTACAGAAGATGAATGATTGCATTGGTGTATATATTTACAAGCACTGATCTGCCATCGGGCGGATCATAAAAAATCTATCATTGCCCCGAATACTCTCCTTAGACTACGGCCTCAAGCGCACCGGAATTGCGGTTACAGATCCGTTGCAGATCATAGCGACGGGCCTGACAACGATAGAAACGCCCCAACTCATTTCCTTCCTCAAGAATTATGTACGGAAAGAGGATGTGGAATTGTTTATCATCGGGGAACCGAGGAATCTTGATGATTCGGATACCCATGCAACGGAACCCGTCAGGAAAATCTGCGAAAAGTTGAGAAAGGAATTCCCCAACATTCCACTCAAAACAGTTGATGAGAGATATAGTTCCAAAGCGGCTTCCAGGGCCATGATTGAAATGGGAATGAAAAAGAAAGACCGTCGAAAAAAAGCCCTGATTGATGAAATCGCCGCTACCATACTGCTCCAGGAATATTTGTTGGGAACCAGGGAATAGGATGGACTTGTCCCTGAAACCAGATTGCTGACTGATGGTAATTTAATGATTATCAATCGATTAGGTTAATCATTTTTTTTAAAATATTTTCGCGCTTAGATTCATTTTATCAAAGCCCAATTTTTATTCAGATGATCCTTCCAATCATTGCATATGGAGCCCCTATTTTGAGAACGGTTTGCAAGGATATTATGCCGGAATATCCACAGTTGGACAAGCTGCTGGAAGATATGTGGGAGACCATGTATGCTTCAAACGGAGTAGGACTGGCTGCGCCCCAGGTTAATCGTGACATACGCTTATTCATAGTTGACAGCAGGCAGATTTTCGCGAATCTCGACGAAGATGAAAAGGGAAAATATCCGGACGAACCTGGCACCAAGCAGGTCTTCATTAATGCGCATATAAAAGAGGTGAATGGTCAAGATTGGTCATACAATGAAGGTTGTCTGAGCATTCCCAAAATCAGGGAAGATATCAACCGCAAGGAGGAAGTGACCCTGGAATACGATGACGAAAATTTTGAACACCATGTGGGGTCCTTCAATGGAATCACGGCCCGCATCATACTCCACGAATATGATCATATTGAAGGCAAATTGTTCATTGATTATATGAAGCCCCTTAAAAGAAAACTGCTCCGCGGCAAGCTGGAAGATATTTCAAAAGGTAAGGTCAGCGTTGATTACAAAATGGCTTTTTCCAAATGAACAAATAGACTATTCCCTTAACTGATCCGGCGCCGATTGCATCCGGATACAATCAGGGCCCATGATCAGGAAATCATTCTCAGGAACCAGTTTGCCAATCTTATTACTGATACAGTTCCTGCTTTCCCATCAAATCTCGCGGGCACAACGAAAAGACTCGGTGATCGTGGACAAGAAGGTGATCACACTGTCGGAGGTCGTTGTCAATAGTCGCATCAATGTTCCATATTTCATTGAAAGGGTAAAGAACGACAGTAGTTTTTATAAGGCTTTCAAGAACTTGCGTGTTTTGCGGTTTACCTCCCTCAATGATATTGAAATTCTGGATAAGAAAGACCAGGTCAGGGCATCCCTGCAAAGCAGAACCAGGCAGGAAGTCTGGGATAGTTGCCGCCATACTAATATTCTCAGTGAAGAAGTGAAAGGGGACATATATGATGACCGGGGCCAGTTCAATTATTATACAGCCGCGCTCTACGCGAGCCTCTTCTTCGCGTATGACACCATTTGTGGAGAGAACAATATTGTAAAAGGAGCAGAACTCGAAATCAAAGGCAAGTCCGGAATGGCCAAACACAGGGAACAATTGAAAATACTATTCTTCAATCCCGGGAAAGCCATACCAGGCCTGCCTTTTATAGGCAATAAACTGGCCATCTTTGACGCGGACATGGCGGAGCTCTATGACTATGATATTGATGAAGAACAAAAAGCCGGAGAGCCATGCTATATTTTCAAAGTCAAAGCAAAATCTGATTTGGATGCAGGTCAGAAAAACAGAATTGTGATCGATGAGATGGTGACATGGTTCAATGAAAAAACATTTGAAGTGGTCGCCAGGAATTATTCCATGAGTTACCACGCCATGTTTTACGATTTTGATGTTCAGATGGAAGTGGAGATGGGTCGTTTTGAAGAATTCCAGGTTCCTCATTTGATTCGCTACAACGGCAATTGGAAGGTGATCTTTAAGAAAAGGGAGCGTGCCGTTTTTACGGCAACTGTTTTTGATTTCGCGATTCCCTGATTCTTAATCAGGAAGCATGGGAAAGATTTTTGTTTTGTGTATAATTTCTCCATTTCTCAATTACAGCCAATATATCCTCGGGCAATTCACTGTCAAAAAGCATTTCCTGCTTCGTAATGGGATGAATGAAGCCAAGTGTTTTCGCGTGCAGCGCATGCCGGGGGCAAATGGCAAAGCAATTGTCAACAAACTGTCTGTATTTACTGAACACGGTTCCTTTAACGATCCTGTCGCCTCCATAGGTTTCATCGTTAAAAAGAGGATGGCCTATATGTTGCATGTGCACCCTGATCTGGTGGGTTCTTCCCGTTTCGAGCCGGCATTCTATCAGTGTAACATAGCCGAAGCGTTCCAATACCCTGAAGTGAGTGGTGGCTTCCTTGCCGTGATCTCCTTCGGGATAACTGTCCATTATTTTCCGGAATCGCTGGTGCCTGCCTACATGCGCGGTTACCGTGCCTTCGTCCTCTTCAAAATCTCCCCACACCAAAGCAATATATTTTCGCTGGACGGTGTGTTCAAAAAACTGGTTGGCCAGATCAAGGGAAGCTTTTTCTGTCTTTGCCAGTACCAGCAGTCCGCTTGTATTCTTGTCGATCCTATGCACTAATCCAAAGCGGGGCAGCTCTGATTCAGAGAGGCCGGGATTCTTTTCCTTCAAATAATAAGCGACCCCATTCACCAGGGTGCCGCGGTAATTGCCACAACCCGGATGCACTACCATTCCGGCAGGTTTATTGATCACCATGATGTCATCATCCTCATAAACAATGTTCAGGGGCATTTTTTCAGGAACGATTTCCAGGGATTCCGGAGATTTGTCAGAGTAGATGATAATATGATCGCCCGGCTTGATCCTGTAATTTGATTTAATGGCATTCTTGTTCACCAGGACCAGCCCTTTTTGAATGGCTTGTTGTATTTTGTTCCGTGTGGCACCTTCAACGCGATTCATCAGGAATTTATCAATGCGCATGGGTTCCTGTCCTTTGTCGATTTCAAAAGACAGTCTTTCGAAGTAGGTTTCAGATCCATCCCCATTTTCCAATTCATTTTCCAACTCCGGTTCCTGCTGCATGGCATTCCTGTTTTTTTGCAAATATAAACCTCTGGAATTTAAGAACCACCTCATTCAGCGGCGCTTGGTTTGCCTGTTACTTCGGACGCTTTCATTCTCCTGCCAATCCCAGATCGGCCAAAATCTCTAACTTTGCGGGATATGCAAAGCGTCATATTCAGGGATTTGGGCCAGATGGACTACAAATCTGCCTGGGATTACCAGGAGGAATTATTGAGGCAAAACCTTTTCATAAAATCGCAAATCAGGCAGCAGCAGGAAGAAATAGGGATCGCTGAGATCGGCGGCCTGCATGAAGCATCTCATATACATGTTAAACCTGATCCACTTTCTTCCTCAGTGGGCATGAATCATTCCCCTCTATCCACCAGCCACTACCTGTTATTTGTCGAGCATCCCCCCGTCTACACATTGGGGAAAAGTGGCCATATAGCAAATATCCTGTTGGGAGCCCAGGATCTCGAAAAAAGGGGAATCGCCTTCTTCAATACCAATCGGGGTGGGGATATCACCTATCATGGACCGGGCCAGATTGTAGGATATCCCATACTGGACCTTGAAAAATATTTTACAGATATTGGTAAATACCTGCGCAGCCTGGAAGAGGTGATCATAATTACACTGAATTATTATGGCATAAAAGGAGAGCGCTCACCGGGCGAAACAGGCGTTTGGATCGATCCATCCCTGAAAGGAAGGGAGCGAAAAATCTGTGCCATGGGTGTCCGTTGCAGCCGTTGGGTTACCATGCATGGCTTTGCCTTGAATGTAAATACCGAGTTGGATTATTTCAACCATATCATTCCCTGTGGTATCCAGGACAAGCAGGTAACATCCATTGAAAAAGAAACGGGCATTCGTGCAGACCTGGAAGAAGTTAAATCCGTCCTTAAGCAAAGTTTTGAAAAAGTGTTTGATGCGGAATTGATCAGCGGCTAGCCGGATCCTTTGGGATAAAGAATTTATGTTTTTCTTTAAGGATCCCATTTTCAAAAACCTCGAATCGAAACCAGCCTGAATGCATGAAATTCACTTTGTCGAGGATCATGATGCTCTCCTTGATCTTATCCATTTTGAATAGGGGAGTCCCATCTTCTTCATAAAATTTTATAGTGTAGGATTTTCGTTTTGAATCCGGAATGGCAATAGTAATATTTCCATCGGGATTGGTATAGACAAGACTGCTGGGGACAAATTCTTCTTTCGGCGGAACGGCCTTCATTGTGTCCGGCTTGAGGGCATCACTCCTTTTCCTGGAATTGTTGTTGGTAGTGGCAAGATCAAATTTCCTGGTGACTTCTGTCTCGGGCGGTGGTGGCGCTGCTACTTCATCTTTAGGTGCGGGGATTTTGAATTCTTTTCGTTCCTGCACAACGGGCTTTTCAATACTTGAGTCAACCAGTGGTTTCCTGGCCCTGCTGAAAAGGTATTTCCCATTATCCAACAATATATACAGTTTATAGTACGACTGCAGGTCCGGGGCCTTGGTATCCAGGAATCCATTGGTGATGGAGGTAGGATCGGGAACTGTTAAGATGGTCTTATAGCCTTTGAGACTATCAGTTGACCTTTGAATACTGATTTGTTTGATGATCGGGTATGCATTGACCCAACTGAGGATGATCTTTCCGAAACGATTCTTAACGGTAAATTCGGGGAGTGTGTCCTGCGCCGCGAGACCGGGGCCCATGAAGGCCAGACTTGCAAAGAAAGCTACACACACAATGCTTTTCATATTGTACTAACGAATCCTTTTGTTTGTTATTTCGGCTTTGTTCCACAAAGATAGGGCTAGGATTATTAGTAGACCAAAGTACGCGGAGCCAAAGATCGGTTGCCCTGCAGTCCCCCGCTATGAATTACAAGTATATCCGATCCTGGCGGGAAATAATTTTTGTTGATGAGGTCCAGCACAGCATACATCAATTTACCCGTATATACAAAATCTGTGGGGAGTCCATGCTCTTTGTATAATTCATTCATGAATTGCATTAATTCAGTATTTTTTTTGGCATAGCCTCCGAAATGATAATTCTGATTCAGGATGAAATTCGCTTTCTTATCCGGGCCCGACAGAGTTTCTATATGGTTCTGCAATGAGAGGTTGTCTTTCATCACGCTGATCCCGATTACTGACTGCCCCGATTCGGCAGATCTCAGGAGTCCGGCCAATGTGGTACCCGTGCCTGCCGCGGCCATAACATGTGAGTAAGCGCTTTTTTCAACCAGGCCCCATATTTCTGAGGCACCCAGCACACCAGCCTCTCCCGATCCTCCTTCAGGAACCACCAATAAAGGTTCGTTGTCCCGATTGAATGAATGGATCAACTGGTCTCTATTTGGGGATTTGAATTCTTCCCTGCTTATAAAATGCAATTCCATTCCCATCCCATGCGCATCCACCAGGGACGGAGACCAGACTTTTGGCTCTTCTCCCCTGATGATACCCACGGATTTTATTCCATGCAATTGAGACGCCAGGGCAGTCGCGACAATATGATTCGAGTAGGGTCCTCCGAATGTCAAAAGTGATTTTATGCCACGACTCATGGCATCCTGCAAATAATATTTGAGCTTGAACCATTTATTTCCCGATATCACGGGATGGATTTTATCCAGTCGTAAAACCGATAAATTTACCTGACCTGCCCTTGTCCTTTCATTGCTGATTTTTTGAATGGTTGCCGCGCTTAAATCTATTGAAGAAATTTCCATACAATGCATTATTGTTTTCTCATCCAAGCTATATTCTTTATTTTCGGGCATCGAGCGTCAGGGGCATAATCATCAGGAAAGATGAGGAGCTTAAGTTAGCCAAAAAGGATTTATTGCTTGAAAAAGATCAGTCATTACTGGAATATCCGAAATGATGTCCTTATACCAATTACACGGCTCAGTTTAAATTCAACCAGCGAAGATGAAACCAACACTAGTCATTATGGCGGCGGGGATGGCCTCCAGGTATGGTAGCCTAAAACAGATCCAAAGGTTTGGCCCTTCCGGGGAGACCATCATGGATTATTCCATCTATGACGCCATTCATTCCGGTTATGGAAAATGTGTATTCATTGTAAGGAAGGATTTCGTGAAAGAGTTCAGAGAAATATTCGAACCCAGGTTAAAGGGCAAAATCGAAGTCGAGTATGCATTCCAGGAAATGAATTCTTTCACGGATGGGATGGAAGTGCCTGCCGACCGCAGCAAGCCATGGGGCACTGCGCACGCGGTGTTATGCGCTTCACCCGCGGTTAGCGAACCATTTGCGGTGATCAACGCGGATGATTTTTATGGACGCGACGCATTTGAAAAGGCTGCCCAATTCCTGAAAACAGAAAGCAATGACAAAACCTTCAGCCTGGTCGGTTATGATCTCGTGAAAACGCTTTCGCCCAATGGTTCCGTGAGTCGCGGTGTATGCAGGGTGGATGATAGAGGAAACCTGGTAGCCATCGCCGAGCGCACCAAGATTTATATGGAGAATGGGAATATCTACTATGAAGAAAATGGAAAGAAAACTGAAGTGCCTGCTGATTCCAGGGTATCCATGAATTTCTGGGGTTTTACTCCGGCCGTATTTGATTTATGCAAGGAAATGTTTGACCGATTCATAAAGGAAAATAAATCCAATCCCAAAGCCGAATTGTATGTGGTTGATGTAGGGGCTGAATTCATTCGGAAACCCGGCCATGTTTTGAAAGTGTTGCCCACCAGTTCCGAATGGTTCGGCGTTACATACAAAGAAGATGCCCCCGGCGTGCAGGCTTCCATCCGGAATCTTGTCAACAGCGGGAAATACCCCGAAAATCTTTGGGCTTCTCATACAGGATCATGAAAAAAATTTTCACATTCATCTTCATTCTTCTTGGATGCGGATTTTCCGCTTCGGCGCAATTGGCTACAAAGGATTCATATTATCTCCTCAAGCCCATGGCCGTTTTCGACGGGGAGCAGATGCATGAAGGTTGGTGGGTGCTGGTGAAAAATGACAGGATTGAAGAGTTGGGGCCTCCATCTAATTTTAAGTCGAATCCAAACTGGGTCATTGTCGACCTCCGGGGTAAGACGGTCTTACCAGGACTGATTGAGGGACATTCGCATCTATTCCTGCATCCATACAATGAGACTTCCTGGGATGACCAGGTGCTGAAGGAATCCAGGGCAGAACGTACTGCAAGAGCGGTACAACATGCAAGGGCCACCCTGATGGCTGGATTCACTACGGTTCGTGACCTGGGCACTGAAGGAGCCATGTACGACGATGCAGGGCTTAAGAAAGCCATTGAAAAAGGCGTCATACGAGGGCCCAGAATGATTGTGGCCACCAGGGCTATCGTCGCCACGGGCATCTATGGCCCCAAACCTGAATCCCCCGATATCGAATCCATTAAAGGCGCAGCCGAAGCCGATGGCATCGAAGGCCTCACCCGCGAAGTGAGGACCCAGATTGGGAAAGGCGCCGATCTCATAAAAATTTATGCCGACTATCGCTGGGGATTGAATGATGCTTCAAGGCCCAGTTTTACAATTGACGAATTGAAGGCAGTGGTGGCTGTCTGCAGGAGCAGTGGCAGGCCCGTGGTGGCACACTCTGTAACGGTAGAGGGTATGCGTAGATGCATTGAGGCGGGAGTGACTACCATCGAACATGGCGATGAAGGCACGTCGGAATTGTTTTCGCTGATGAAGCAGAAGGGAATCGCGTTGTGTCCTACGCTGGCGGCAGGCGAGGCTGTCCTGGCCTACAGAGGCTGGAAGAAAGGAGTGGATCCTACACCGGCGAGGATCATTGAAAAGAAAAAAAGCTTTGCAGCGGCTTTAGCAGCCGGGGTAATCATTTGTATGGGTGGAGATGTAGGAGTCTTCACGCACGGAGAAAATTGGAAGGAAATGGAATTGATGGTGGAATACGGAATGTCGCCTCTTGAAACCATGCGCTCAGCTACCTCCGTAAATGCCGACGTTTTTGGATATGGGGCCAGTATAGGTCGCATCCGCCAGGGATTGTTGGCAGACCTGATTGCCGTGTCCAGAGATCCGGTAAAAGATATCCGCCTTTTCAGGAATGTTGTTTTTGTAATGAAAAACGGCGAAATCCTGAAGGAAGAAAAATAGAGGAATGCTGATTGATCACCCTCATGAATTAGAGAAACCTGCGCAGAAAATCGCTTCCACTCGAATGATCCCAATGGGCTGAATCAAATTTCAGTTCTAATAACCTTTCACCATGAATACGCAATCCTGCACTTTCTTAACCTGTTGCACCCTATCCATGCTTTTCATGGCTGAATTGCCGGGTAATTTTATGTTCTGAAAAGAAGTGTCCGTTCTTTTCATTTGGTCAAGAGCCCTGAAAATATTTTTGGAGTTGATAGCGAATACAACACCTTCCGCGGCCACCTGCCGGGTGCTCAGAATACCAATCACTTCACCATTCTTGTTCAGGACCGGGCCACCGCTGTTGCCAGGATTGGCCGCAACCGAAATCTGGCAAGTGAGTGTGTCGCCATTGAATCCGGTCTTTGCGCTCAGATAGCCCTCGCCGTAAACAATTTCGTCCCTGGGATAGCCCAGCGTATAGATGGGTTCGGCCAGGTCGTTGGAAGATTTCTTAATGGCATATGGGAGAGCGTTCAGGGCTTTGAACAGACTGTCATCAATCTTAAGGATTGCAATATCAAGGCTGTCATCCACAAATATGGTCTTAGCGTTTAATTCAAGTCCAGATTTGTTTTGAACCGTTACGCGCGAAGCATTTTTCACCACATGAGCATTTGTAACCAGCAAACCCTTTGCGTCGATCAGAAATCCGGTGCCTCCGAATTTGGCAGGTGTGCCGGGGATTTCAATCTTGTGTTTCACATCCCGCAATTCACTATTGGTATGATTCTGATTTTTTTCAAGTATGTCCAATTTGCGGCCCAATACTTCAACCTGATTCTTGTCGGCCTTTGGCGTGAGTACGGTAACCATGCCACTGAATAGCAACGCCGTTACGCCAGCTATGGAAGCGGCGACCGCGATGGTTCTCTTGTATCGGGTCCATAAATAAACCAGCCTGGCTCTTCCGGTGGGAATTTCCCTGATGGCGCCCTCTTTCAGAAGTGCTATATGGGTATCGTGGAGAGTGGACCGCAAGTTCTTGATATTGGCATGGCGGTTCATTTCATCCAGGAAAAAATGATGCTCAACCACCAACTGGTCCACATCCGCGTTATTCTTGCGCAGTTCTTCAAACAATTTCCTTTCCTCTTCGGTCATCTCACCCCTGAGGTATCTTTCCGCGGCGTCTAATAAGGTTATATCATCCATCTCAATTGCCATTTTTATATTGTGCAAAGAATAGTTTCTTCAATCGCAACAGACATTTATATTTCTGGTTCTTGGCATTATCGGCATTCGTGTAACCGAAGTTTTCCGCTATCTCCTGCATTGATTTCTTGTTGATATAATAGGCTTCCAGGAGGCTCTTACAGGGTTCGCCGATGCTGGTCATGGCCTTTTCCATCATGCCAAACTGGAGACTCCTCTTATCGTGCTCTTCCATGTCTTCTTCCACTGGAACAATCTCCACCAGGCTCGCAATTTCAGCTTCATACCTCCTGATGTATTGCAATCGTTTCAGCCAAAGGCGCCTGCACACTGAATATACATAAGTCTTAATCTGGCAACTCAACTCAAATGAATCCGATTTTGACTTTTCGTATAGGATGATAACCGCTTCCTGAAAAATGTCCTTTGCGTCTTCTTCGGTGCCACTATTGTTCAGGATCAGGTTCTGAATCAGGCTGTAATTGTCCTCGTAGATCTTTTCAATGGCCTTCTTGTCATTGACTGCCAACGCTTTAAGTAGTTCTTGTTCCTGTTTATAGCTATCCACCAGGTCTGTATTAATACTTTTATGCCAAGATTGGTAACCCAAAATTGGTCAAAAAACTTTTTAAAAAAAATTAGGGTTACCTTTTTCGCCAATCCGTATTAAAATCAAATTTCATTACCAAACTTAAAAAAATTATCGAATGAAAAAGGTATTAGTAATTCTGGCTTTTGGCGCTTTTGCTGCCTGTAACAATGCCAGCGAATCAGCTTCAGGTGCAGCTGACAGCGCAAAAACTGAAATCAATGCCGCTGCTGATTCCGCAAAATCCGCTGTAGGCACAGTTGCTGACTCTGCTAAATCTGCAATCGGTGCTGTAGCTGATTCAGCTAAATCTGCTGTAGGCGCTGTTGCTGACTCCGCAAAGGCCGCCGCTCAAAAAGCAGTTAAGAAGTAAAGGATACCGAAGTTTTTTTCATATGGCAAGCAATCGTTGAGGCCACTCTTTTCCAGGAGTGGCATTTTTTTTCTGTTATTTGCCGAAAAAAATTTTTTTACTTTCAGGAACTTCCTATTTTAGCGATATGATTTCAACAAGGGCATACCGTTTCTTTTATTTTTACTCCTACTTTACCGGCAGGACGGGATTGCTTTGGTTGAAACGTTTATAAAAAGGAAAAATGAAGTCAACATAAAGAATCCCGGTCAACAGGCCGGGATTCTTGTTTTGATAAGATATCGAAATCACTTAAAAAGCATTTGCGACACAAAAATGAATGTATGAACCAAGAGGATAGCAAGGGAAAGATAGTCAAAACTCGTTCGGCTTCCAATGAAGAGGGAGCCGGATTCCGGGTATCCATCCAGGGTTATGAGGGCAGTTTTCATCAGGAAGCAGCGCAACATTTTTTCGGCGGGAAAGTGAACGTGATTCCCTGCGCCACATTCAGAGAAGTGGTGAAAATAGCCTCCGACAAAAAGCAAAGTGACGGGGGATTGATGGCCATTGAAAACTCAATTGCAGGCAGCATTCTCCCGAACTATAACCTCCTTCAGAAGGGCCATCTGAAAATCATTGGCGAAATCTACCTTCAGATCAGACAGAATTTATTGGTCAATCCCGGGGTGAAACTCGAAGATATCAGGGAAGTCCATTCCCATCCAATGGCCATCCAGCAATGCCTCGAATACCTGGATCAATTTGACTGGAAGCTGGTGGAGACGGAAGATACTGCCTTGAGCGCCAAACATATTCAACAGCACCATAGTAAACATATCGCGGCCATCGCCAGTAAAATCGCGGCCGACTTATTTCAACTGGAGGTCATGGCTCCGAATATCCAAACCATGAAGAATAATTATACACGATTCCTGGTGCTGCAAAGGGAAGACAAGGCCGATACCATTGAGGGCGCGGACAAGGCTTCAGTAAACTTTCAAACGGATCACTCCAGGGGAAGCCTCGCGAAAGTGCTCACCAGGATCGCCGAAGGAGGAATCAATCTCAGCAAGCTGCAAAGCATGCCCATCCCTGGCACCGATTTCAAATATTCATTTCATGCCGACATGGAATTTGACAATCTGGATCAATTTCAGGGTGTGATGGAAAATATTAAACCGATCACGGAGGGGTTGAAAGTGTATGGTGTATATAAGCGAGGCAGGACCGTATAGAAATTAAGGCCCAAGCCATGATAACGGCAGCAATAAACGAAAATTTCATCTCAGGTTTATGGCAATAATTCAAATGAAAACGGCCAATAGGTTGAACGGAATCGGGGAATATTATTTTTCCCAAAAACTCAGGGAAATTGAGGATCTGAACCGGCAGGGAAAAAAAATCATTAACCTGGGGATCGGCAGTCCTGATTTACCCCCACATCCGGATGTGATTAGGGAATTGCAGGAGGAGGCGGCTAGACCCGGTGTTCATGGCTATCAGAGTTATAAGGGATCACCCTTGCTACGAAAAGCAATCGGTGATTGGTATGCCAAATGGTATGCCGTTGACCTCAATCCAGAAACGGAAATTCTCCCCTTGATTGGAAGCAAGGAAGGGATCATGCATATTTGCATGACCTACCTCAACGAAGGAGACGAAGCGCTGGTGCCCAATCCGGGTTATCCTACTTATAGCAGCGCGGTTAAATTGGCCGGAGGAATTTGCAGGGAATATCGCCTTGAAGAAAGAAACGGCTGGTTGCCTGACTGGGAAGCCCTCACAAAGCAGGTCTCCAATAGCAATGGAAGACTGAGACTTTTGTTTGCAAATTATCCGCATATGCCGACTGGTCAACTGCCCAGTATGGAATTGTTCCGGCAATTCGTGGACTTTGCCAGGAAACACCAGATACTCATCGTTCACGACAACCCTTATTCATTTATCCTGAATGAAAGACCAATGAGCTTGCTTTCGGTGGAAGGCGCCAAAGAATGTGTCATTGAGCTAAATTCCCTCAGCAAGTCTGCGAATATGGCCGGATGGAGGGTTGGGATGCTTTGCGGCGCGAAGGAGAGAGTGGAAGAAGTTCTGCGCTTCAAGAGTAATATGGACAGTGGAATGTTTCTGCCGGTGCAACTGGCGGCGGCAAAGGCCCTGACTCTGGGCAAAGAATGGTACGACGAAGTAAACGCTATTTATGGAAAAAGAAGGAAGAAGGCCCATGAGCTATTGCAATCCCTGAAATGCGAATATGCCGCGGGTCAGGCAGGAATGTTTGTCTGGGCACACATCCCCGACGGATGCGAAAGCGGGTACGTGCTGAGTGATGAACTCCTTCATGGAGCGGGCGTATTTATTACACCAGGAGGGATATTCGGTGAAGCCGGTAATTTATTCGTGAGACTGAGTCTGTGCAGCAGTGAAGAAAAATTGCAGGAAAGTATTGATAGGGTAAAAACATTTTTAGGGAAATAAAAATAAGCACATGTTTGATTCTGTTACCGTGGTGGGAGTAGGCTTGATCAGCGGTTCGTTCAGTCTGGCTCTGAAAGAAAGAGGGCTGGTAAAAAATGTGATCGGGGTCAGTCGCACTGCAGTTAGCATCATGAAGGCGCTGGACCTGGGGATCATTGATGAAGCCCTGCCATTGGAAGAGGCGGTAAAAAAATCCGATCTCATATACATTGCCATTCCGGTGGACGTCACGGTTCCTCTGAGTCTGCAGGTCATGGACATGATTAGTGAAAATCAAATAGTGGCAGACGCCGGATCCACGAAGCGTGTACTCTGTGAGGCTCTTGGCCATCATCCCATGAGAAGGCGTTTCGTGGCTACCCATCCAATGTGGGGAACTGAATACAGCGGGCCGGAATCTGCGGTGAGAGATGCTTTCACGGGACGCACCTGCGTGATTTGTGAAAAAGAAAAAAGTGACCCGGACGCTGCGGACCTTGTGGAATCTCTGTATAAACTTTTAGGGATGAGGATCGCCTATATGGATGCCGACAGTCACGATATGCATGCTGCTTATGTTAGCCATATTTCGCATATCACTTCATTTGCCCTGGCCAATACTGTATTGGAAAAGGAAAAAGAAGAAGATGCCATCTTTGAATTGGCAGGAGGTGGTTTTGAAAGTACTGTCCGGCTGGCGAAAAGCAATCCTGCCATGTGGGCGCCCATTTTCATGCAAAACAGGGAGAACGTGCTGGATGTATTGAATGAACATATTTCACAATTGAGGAAATTCAAGAGCTGTCTGGAAAAGGAGAACTACGACTATCTGCTGGAATTGATGGAACACGCCAACAGGATAAGCAGGATCATCAAGTGAGTCAGGGATTTGGATAGGAGCATATTCTTCGGCTAGGGTTCACTGGTATCAAACAACAATTAGCTATAGTCTCCGGGCTCCGGCGATGGAAAAAAATTGAATGGTGCTGCCGAAGTTGGTGGGTTACAGGCCCGGAACCGGAAAGCCAAATTGTGTTACCTCTGGTTTGAAGGTTGCAGAATCGTGGCGTTCTTTTTGAAGGCATTGGAGATCAACATATATTGGTTCTTGGAGGAGGTTCGTGGAGCGGATACATTAGGCTGAAGACGGCAATAGTCGTACCTTTGCGGCAAATTTTTTAAATATATGATGACTTTTGAAGGGTTGGGTTTAGATGCGAAGCTGGTACAGGCTACCGATGCTTTGGGTTATAAGCATCCAACCCCTATACAGGAACAGGCGATTCCTGTTTTATTGAGTGGAACTAAGGACCTGGTTGGTTTGGCACAAACCGGGACCGGCAAGACTGCGGCATTTGGATTGCCGTTGTTACAACTGGTGGATGCGAACGAAAGGCACCCGCAGGCATTGGTTGTTTGTCCCACAAGGGAATTATGCCTGCAGATCGTGAGCGAAATTGAGCTCTATAAGAAATTCATTAGCGCCATGCATGTGATTGCCGTTTATGGAGGTACCGCCATCGGTGCGCAAATCAGGGAATTGAAGAGAGGCGTACAGATAGTTGTGGCAACACCTGGCCGTTTGATTGACCTCATTGAAAGAAAAGCAATCAACCTGGAACAGATCAAATACGTGGTGCTGGACGAGGCTGATGAAATGCTGAATATGGGATTCCAGGATGATATAGAATTCATACTGCAGAATACGCCCAATCGCGAAGCTACCTGGCTGTTCAGTGCCACCATGCCGCCGGAAATCCGTCGCGTGAGCAAGAAATATATGCAGAAGCCGGTGGAAATTACAGTAGGCAGAATGAATACGGCCAATATAGATGTGGATCACCAGTATTATATTACGAGTGCTCAACACCGTTACCAGGCATTGAAGCGGCTGATTGATTTTAATCCGGGCATTTACGGAATTGTTTTTACCCGTACCAAGGCCGATGCACAGGCTATCGCGGAAAAGCTGACCCGTGAAGGATATGATATCGACGCGTTGCATGGCGACCTTACCCAGCAGCAGCGTGACAAGGTTATGGGCGAATTTCGTGACAAGACCCTGCAGCTCCTGATCGCCACAGACGTGGCAGCGAGGGGTATAGACGTTCAGGGCATCACGCATGTGATCAATTACGAATTGCCCGACGACGTGGAAGTGTACACTCATCGCAGTGGCAGAACTGGCAGGGCGGGTAACACCGGTATCTGCATGTCAATTATCCATAGCCGTGAGATCGGTAAGATCAAACTGATTGAAAGAATGGTGCAGGTTCCTTTCCACAAGTTGGAAATACCATCGGGCAAGGACGTTTGCAGGAAGCAGTTCTTTCATTTCATGGAAAAATTATTACAGCTCGACATCAGTCAGGGAGACTATGAACCCTATGTGCCGATGCTAAAGGAGAAATTTGCCGACGTGAGTAAGGAAGAAGTGCTCCAAAGAGTGGCAGCACTGGAATTCGACAGGTTCCTCAAGTATTATGAAAATGCCGAGGACCTTAATATGAGGGAACGTCAGCGTGAATACCGCGAGCGGGAACCCAGATCATTTACCACGGAAAGGAGGGACATGACGCGGCGGCGCGACACAAGGGGCAGGGAATTTGGATCTAACGGCGATTACACAAAACTCTTTGTGAACCTGGGCACGAAAGACGGGTTTTACAAGGCCAGTTTTCTACAGTTTATCCTCGACATGAGTGACCTGAGAAAAGATGTGCTTGGAAGGATCGACATGAAAGAAATGAATTCCTGGATTGAAATTGATAGCAAGGTGGCCGGTCAGATGATCCGGTCCATCGATGGAAAAAAGTACAAGGGAAGAAGCATCAGGATGAACGAAGCGGAAAGCAGACGATGAAAAGGCCTTCTGCCGGAATTAATTTTTAAGGTGATTATGCATATAAGGGAAAAGAACCCCCGAATGATTCGCCATTCAATAGATTAATTTTCTAAATAATGCAAGCAATCGAAACCAAAATGAAATCAGTCGTGCAGGAAAAATGGAATAAACGTCCCTTGATCATTTCGGGCCCCTGCAGCGCCGAAACGGAAGATCAGGTATTGGCAACAGCACAACGCCTGGCTGATACGGGCAAAGTGGATATTTTAAGAGCCGGTATCTGGAAACCCCGTACCCGGCCAGGAAGCTTTGAAGGCATTGGTACTAAGGGCCTGCCCTGGTTGCAACAGGCAAAGAAGCTCACTGGCTTGCCTGTCACGGTTGAAGTGGCCACCGGCAAACAGGTTGAAGACGCATTGCATTTTGATACGGACATATTGTGGCTGGGCGCGCGGACTACGGTGAACCCCTTCAGCGTTCAGGAAGTGGCCGATGCTTTGAGGGGCGCAGATGTGCCGGTACTCATTAAGAATCCCATCAACCCCGACCTGGAACTCTGGATCGGAGCCGTTGAGCGTGTAGCCAAGGCCGGTATTAAACAGATTGGCCTCATACACCGTGGTTTCAGCGCCTATGGAAATACGGAATACCGTAACGCTCCCATGTGGCATCTGGCCATTGAGATGAAACGCCGTAACCCCGAATTGATGATCATCAACGATCCCTCGCATATCTGCGGCCGCCGTGATATCCTGCTGGATGTGGCCCAGAAAGCCATAGACCTGGATTTTGACGGGCTGATGATCGAATCTCATATCGACCCCGACAATGCCTGGAGCGACGCAAAACAGCAGGTTACGCCTGAACGTCTGGCTGAAATGCTCGATAGCATCATTTGGAGAAAGGAAGACGTGAATTCGGAAGAATTTCATGCTGCCCTTGAAAAACTCCGCCAACAAATCAATCACCTGGATGATGAATTGATGCAAATATTGGGGCAACGCATGAAGATTGCGGAACATATCGGAGAATACAAGAAGAATAATAATATTACCATCCTGCAGACCAACCGGTGGAACGAAATCCTGGATAGAGCATTTCAAGAGGGGGAGAAGATAGGACTGAGCAAAGAATTCATCACCCGGTATTTTGACGCCGTCCATATGGAAAGCATCAGTCACCAGAATAGGATCATGAATAGCTGATTTTTTGGCGATCTTCAACCCGGTGTCTGCTTAACCAGGTAAACGATGGGCATTCCCAACAAACTTTTTCTTTTCGTGCACGCGATTTGGCGTGTGAACGACGCTGAACCCTGCTTATCAAAATCTATCCGTAAAGTGCTGTTCGCTCATCTGCTAAAACAGGCGGCCGAAAATGGGATCAATATCATGTGCCTGAACGGAGTGGAAGACCATGTGCATTGCCTATTGAGGCTTCAGGCTGCCCAAAATCTGGCCCAGGTCATGAAAAGCATTAAGACCAATTCCGCTGAGTGGCTGAATGGTACCAAGCTTCTTGCCGGGCCTTTTGAATGGGAAGAAGGATTCGCGGCCTATTCGGTGAGCCCTTCCGGAGTCAAAGCCGTGATGGATTATATTGAAAAGCAGGAAGACTGGCACTTGACAAGAACATTGGAAGACGAATTGAAAATATTTGAAGAATATCATTTTTGAATTGTTAAATCCGGGAGATGTTTTAACGGGTCAACCCAAACTGATGCCGGCAATACAGAGACATGAAAAAGCTTAGTTATAAATTCACGACTGGAAAAACGGATTTTTATTTTGGAGCGGCCTTTTCCCATCTTTCTAAATTGGTTTTGAAAAGCGAGACCATAATCATTACGGACAAGAATGTCTTTGACAAACATGCTTCCAAATTCAAAGGCTGGAATACGATCGTTCTGAAGCCCGGTGAGGAATTCAAAGTGCAGCAAACCGTAGATGCGGTGATTCGTCAACTGATTGACCTGGAAGCCGGCAGGAAAACCATTCTCGTAGGCATAGGCGGCGGCGTGGTAACCGATATCACCGGATATGTCGCATCAATATATATGCGTGGACTCGCTTTTGGATTTGTGCCCACAACCCTGCTTGCCATGGTGGATGCATCCATTGGAGGCAAGAATGGAATAGATGTGGACGTATATAAGAATATGGTGGGAGTGATCAGACAGCCTGCTTTTCTTTTGTATGATGTACATATGTTAAAGACCCTGCCTCAACAAGAGTGGGTCAATGGTATGGCGGAAATAATCAAACACGCCTGTATCAAAGACGCGGCGATGTTTGGGTTATTGGAAAAAACCAATCTCGAAATCATAAGAAAGGACAAGAATCTGCTGCCTGCCCTGGTGGAAAGAAATGCAAAGATCAAGATCAAAATTGTGCAAAACGATGAATTTGAAAAGGGTGAAAGGAAACTGCTCAATTTTGGCCATACATTGGGGCATGCCATCGAAAATCAATATGATCTTTCGCATGGCCAGGCGGTTGCGATTGGAATGACTTATGCCTGCACCCTATCCGGAGCATTCATGAAATTCGGTGATTCAGACAGGGTAGTGAGTCTTTTGCATCAATATGGTCTTCCTACATATGCCAAATTTGACAGCGCTAAGGTATTTGAGGTGTTGAAAATGGATAAGAAGCGACAGAAAAAGGAAATCAATTTCATATTACTCGAAAAGATCGGGAAGGGAGTTATCCGTTCGATTCCTTTGCGTGCTTTGGAAAAAATAATTAAGGATAATTCTCAAAAATGATACCCGCTCAGGGTGAGCCACGATATGATAGTGACCATGCAGCCATCAAGACTATCCGGAATTATACAGGCGCCTGCCTCCAAGAGTTCAATGCAGAGGGCCTGTGCGGCGGCTTTACTAGCCGGAGGCGAAACCATTATCAGGAACCCCGGGCACAGCAATGATGACAAGGCTTCTTTAAGCGTGATCGCTTCTCTCGGAGCCACCGTGGAGTCATTGTCCGACGGATCTCTGAAAATTACAAGCAATGGCATTGACCCTTTCGCGACAAAAGTGAATTGCGGGGAAAGCGGGCTCGGCATTCGAATGCTTACGCCGCTGATTGCATTGAGTGGACAGGAGATCAGCATTGAAGGTGAGGGCAGCTTGTTGAACCGGCCGATGGATTTTTTTGACGAAATATTTCCGCAATTAGGCGTCACCGTTAGATCAAATGCAGGCAAACTTCCGTTGATTGTGAGGGGTCCTTTGCAACCCCGGGATATCGAAATTGACGGATCTCTAAGCTCCCAATTCCTGACCGGATTGCTGATGGCCTATGCGGCCGCGGGCGCCTCCGGTGTTTCAATTAAAGTCCGGGATCTGAAGAGCCGTCCCTATGTCGATCTTACGCTGCGGGTCATGAAGGAATTTGGCCTGGCTGTGCCGGAAAACAGGGATTACCAGGAATTTTTCTTTACTTCCACGAGCAGGCAAACGTCCGGCGGGAGCCGAACTTACAAGGTTGAAGGCGATTGGAGTGGCGCTTCCTTCCTGTTGGCGGCGGGAGCCATCGCCGGCCCATTGGTGGTGAGGGGACTTGATCCATTATCGGCGCAGGCAGATAAAGCTATGTTGCAGGCATTGGAGAGCGCGAATGCCGGCTTCTCCGTAAATTCGGATAAGATTGAAATCCGACCCACAGACCTGAGGGGATTTCATTTTGATGCTACCGACTGCCCTGATCTCTTCCCTCCGCTGGTCGCGCTTGCTGCATATTGCCATGGAACCACGACCATTGAAGGAGCAGGCAGACTTACGCATAAAGAAAGTGACAGGGCCATGACGCTCCGGGCAGAATTCGCCAAAATGGGAGTGAGGATAGAAGTGCAGGAAGACATCATGCGGGTGCATGGAGGGGGGAGGATAAAAGGTGCCACAGTGCAGTCCCGGCATGACCACAGGATTGCCATGTCTTGTGCGATCGCTTCGCTTGGCGCAGATGGACCCACGGTCATTGAAGATGCAGAAGCGGTGGATAAATCCTATCCCGATTTCTTTGACGACATGCAGTCGTTGGGCGCGAAATTGAAAATTATGCAACTATCTTAGTGATATTACAAAGCTGGAAGTAGCGTTTGATCTTAACAGTAATAACTGCAGTAAATTTGTTTATGAATAGTTTGGGTAGAATATTCCGGGTCCAGATTTTTGGCGAATCGCATGGCGAGTCAGCCGGAATTGTGATCGATGGTTGTCCCGCAGGGCTGCCCCTCGTGGTGGATGATTTCCTGCCCGATCTGGAGCGGAGGAAAGGCGGTACTCAAAAAGGTACTACGCCCCGCCAGGAAGAGGACTTGCCGGTTTTTAAGAGTGGTATATTCAATGGAAAGACAACAGGCGCACCCATTGCCATTTTTTTTGAAAATAAGAATACAAGATCGGGGGACTACGAAAAACAGAAATCAGTGCCCAGGCCCGGTCATGCGGATTTTGTAGCCCATCATAAATTCGGGGGCTTTGAAGACTACAGGGGCGGTGGTCACTTCAGCGGGAGGCTTACCGTAGCGATTGTCGCGGCCGGTGTAGTTGCCAGAAAACTCCTGCTCCGGGCTGTAGACCTTGAAGTTAAAGCCACCCTCCTGGAAATTGGAGGTGAAGCCAACCTGGAAGCGGGTCTCCAAAAAGCGATCGAGGCAAAGGATAGCATTGGAGGCATCGTAGAATGCAGAGTCAATAATTTGCCTATTGGACTGGGCGAACCTTTTTTTGATTCCGTGGAATCTGTTATCAGTCATGCTGTACTTTCCATACCTGCCATAAGGGCCATTGAATTCGGAACGGGCTTTGCGGCAGCCAGGATGTTTGGCAGTGAACACAACGATGCTATAGACAATATGAATGGCCATACCCGCACTAATCACGCGGGCGGAGTGGTTGGAGGCATCACCAATGGAAATGAACTGGTATTTCGCATAGCAGTCAAGCCAACTTCATCAACGCCAAAGGAACAGCAGACCCTGAATTGGGAAACCGGCAGCATGGAGAATTTTTCGGTGAAAGGCCGCCATGACTTGTGCATTGCCCTGCGGGTACCCGTGGTTTTGGAAGCCATGACCGCCATCGTGCTGGCTGATTTTATGTTGCTGGAACAACGTATCAGTAGAATATTACACTGAATATTTAAAAAAAGATCATGCCTATTATCTATCATATCACCACAAAACCTGAATGGGAATCCGCTAAAAAAAAGGGATTTTATGAATCCGCCGCACTCAAAGAAGAGGGCTTTATTCATTGCTGCGAAGAGCGTCAGATAGAGGATGTGATCCGGCGTTATTTTTCGGAGAAGACCAAACTTGTGAAACTGGTGATAGACAGCCGCAAACTGACCAGCCAGCTGATCTACGATTGGTCGCCTTCCATCGAGGACACATTTCCGCATGTGTACGGCCCCATCAACCTGGACGCTGTAATTTCTATCGAGGATATTCTCTCCTGAAATTAAATTTTCAAATTTCATAGCCACAGCATGCACGATTATATTGTCAATGCTTCCATACAAATTGTTCCTATCGTTCAGGACAAACATCCCTATGCCTGGGTGGACGATGCCATTTCGGTCATTCAACAATCAGGAATCCAATATCAGGTCGGCCCCTTTGCTACCGTACTGGAAGGAACCTATTCAGAAGTCATGAAGGTGATCAATGATATCAACGAATTACTATATGCAAAAGGATGCACAGAGTGGATTAGTAACCTGCAAATCCAAATTCGAAGTAAAGGAGATATTACGGGATTGGAAAAGACAATCAAGTTTAATTCTTGAACAGGCTACAATTGCCCAGTCATCCACAGGCTCATTTCATACTGCTTTCCATTCCATTCATGCCATAAAAAACAGGCCCCTCCAAGGGACCTGCAACTCCTAAGAACCGACGAACCGACTATAGCCCTTGCAATTTTTTAAAAACCGAAATGCTTCCGGTCTGGGTAATTTCCAATATCAAACTGGACCGATTGTTTCCTTTAACCAGAACAAAATAGTTGTCATCTGATTCAAAGTCTCCACTCATCAGGTCTGGGTAAGAAGGCAGATCATTGTCTTCATTGGCTCGGAATTCCAACAACTCCTGAATGGAATCAGGCCCATACTTTTTTTCAATTTGTTTCCGAACCTTCGTGGGCAAATTAGACAAGTCTAATGTGGAACAGATGCCAATCAGACCGCCATCTTTTGAAAAATAGGCCCTCAGAGCCTTTCCATCCCGCACAAAACTGGCTCGGTCAAAATTTGGTGTTGCTTCCCAACTTACGTTCGGCACAAAACCAAAATTGTCATTGAATGATCGCTGTGAAAAAAAGGTGACTTTACCTGCCTTACTTCCACTTACCGATGCGAGGCCGACATTTGCTACCAGCAAAACAATGGCCATTAATAATGCTAACTTTTTCATAGTGCTCCTTTTATGGTTATGAATGATTGATCCGTCCTAACGACAGGAATAAATAAAAGGAGTTTAATGTACTCTTGTTAAGCGAAAGTTATCGGTGCCAGGAGAAATTATTCGAACAGGCGAACTGGAAATTTTTTGCCAATGCATCAAATGCAGATGACAAGGCAATAAGAATTCATTAACAATCAATCCTGACCGGACCAGCCAGGACATGATTTCGGTAGCTTTAGACTCGATATTTTGTTCTAGATCTTGAGACGGAGCCGCCATTTTTCCAGCAGGCCCCCCAAAATGATCACAATCATCGCAAATAAAAATGATTTGATCAGCCCGACAATTCCTGTCAACAAAAAGAAGGGCAGGCTTATTTTTGCCAAGGTTACCAGAGCATAGATGATGTATGGAAGTAGATAGCAGGTCAGTGTACTGGTGCCGGCGGGTTTGATGAGGGCAAACCAGTTTTTCTTGCCTTTGATATCAACCAAAATGATGAGTAGGAGGAAAAAAACGATGCTGATGCCGGTGCAAATGGCGGTCCAGGAAGGCGTGGCTTTTATTTTCGAGATCCCGCCGAAGGATCGGGTTGCGAATCCAAATAATACCATGAATATGGCCAATAGGCTGAGCACAGACCAACCTAATTGCACTCTGCCCTGTGCCGAAAGTCTCCTATAAATGACTGCGACAATCACCCCTGCCATGGTTAAAGCGGGCGAGGATCCTCCAGTCACGATCCACAAATAGGGCTTGACGGGATTCAGGGCATCGAGCCAGCCGGCATGATTGGCCACATTAAATCCAAAGAAGAAGATCAACGCTGCAACCAATACTCCCAGCCGGCCATTTCCAATAAGATAAATCCCTGCCACTAACAGGTAGGACCAGCCGATAATCCCCAGGATACCCCACCAATAGGGCCTCATCCAAATAATTGTATCGCCTTCTCCTCCTTTATACAAAATAGCTAAGGCTATTAAGAGAGCGATTCCGATCCCCTGCCATGTCCACCTCTTTTGTTTCGACATCGTAGCAGGGTAGTCAAGCCAGACCATGAAGAAGCCCACGGTGATCAATATCTGGTAAACGGGTTTGGAAAGCAGGGCCAGGTGATTGTAATGTTCCAGGTTCACATGGAATACCCCCATCACGAGTAAGGCAAGAGTGCGTAGCAGTATATGAAGAGCTGTGCTGGATTTGGATTCCCCTTTCGAAATTCTTGCCTGGATGGCAAAGGGAATTGATAACCCAACGATGAATAGAAATGCAGGAAAAACAGTGTCGGCCAGACCCATACTGTCATCATTGGCGCCTGTGTGTTCCAGCCATCCGGGAATATCTTTCAGCGACCAGAGGTCATTTACGAAGATCATGAGCAGCATGGTAATCGCACGAAATACATCTATGGAAGCCATGCGGCGTGGAACGGTATTCATATTGGCGCGCTTAATTGGTTTTGGTTGATCATCCTTCAATCGCCCTGCACTCATCTTATATTTCCGATGAGGGAATACATATAAGTAAAACTATTCCAGGGCGTATGGCCATCTGTACTGGTATTATTCTTTCCATAGTATCCATCCATGAATCTGCTCGCACCCGTCCACACCGTTTGAAGCATACCCTGGAAACGATCTTTCATTTCAGATGAAGACTGGTTTCTGAAATTGACCATGTCGTGCAACTGAGTGGCGGAGAGACTTGGATTTCTCCAGGGGCAGGTCACCACACGGAATCCTTTCATCGCGAAATATACGGCGGTTAAATCAGCGCGTTCATAATGCCAATCGCAGATCAATACGTCTTTGGGAATCATATCAATGGCCCGATATGTGTTGTTGTAACTGGCTTCCCAGATGCCCAGCCCCGTTGACTTGCCATCAATAAGGCGGTCTCCCCAGATCCAAAGTTCCCGATTCTTTTGAGCCAGGTGATTACGAATGGCAGTCACTTCCCCCGCAAATAATTCTGCCTTATCCCTTCCCGAACATCGCGGGCATTTGTCATCCCCCAGAATAAAAACTTCGTCCATCCCGGCATGGAACGCATCGGTCTCCAATACATCGCAAATCTCATCTACAAGGTCAAAAATGATTTTGTGTAAGCCCGGATATAGCGGACAATAACTCTTGCAATAAAGATTGTCGGCATTAGGCCAAACATATTTTTCTGGCATGAGGATATGGGGAGTCTCATCGAATTCGGGATATACTTTCAGGAGCTTATTCGGATGATTCGCCCAGGATTGGTGACCCAGCAAATTGATTTGGGGAATAATTCGAATATGGTTTGTCTTGCATACCTGCACGATCTTCTTCATGTCTTCTTTTGACAGGGCAATGCTATCCCTCAATTCAGGATGGCTTTCGTACTGGTAATTATAATCTATCAGGAGCACCAGGGTATTCACTTTGCATGGCGCCAGCTCGTTGCCAATGAATTGCACAAATGAATCCACTGAAGCGGGCCGTGGTGACCCAATGCAAAATCCCCTGACGGGAAGCAGGCTGTCAATTTTGGTCTGTGTCTGCCCCGGCTGTGAGAATGAAAATAAAATGATAACAGCCAGGACAACCTTATGTATTTTCATGAGCAGTGCTTTGTTTTGAGTGTGTTACTAAGATACAGGATAATTCTTATCAATTCAACAGTCTGTCTGCACGAATCCTGGAAAGGTTAGAATCTAATTTCAATGAATATGCTGCAATTGGATAATTTTGATGACTATAAAAATAGGGAATATGAACAAATACAGACCTTCAGGTAAGCATAGTGGCACCCGTTGGAACCGGCGAAAATTTGTGAATACTCTTATCGTCGCCGGTGGCTTCTTTCCACTATTGGTGAAAAGTGCATCCGCAAGAGGAGCCTCTCAGCCGGCAGGAAATTCCGGGAAAACGGTTCAGCAGATTATTGACATGATCCTGGCCGAAATACCGGGTGCCCCATTTAAGCAGACGGTTGATACCGTTAAGGCCGGTGATGCCAATCAGCAGGTGAGGGGAATAGTTACCACGATGTTTCCTACCGATGCGGTCATTGAACAGGCTGCCAAACTGGGCGCTAATTTTATAATTGCTCATGAGCCCAGTTTTTATAACCACCTTGACGATACAAGCTGGCTGGAGTATGATGAAGTGTATAAGTTCAAGGCAGATCTTCTCAGGAAAAATGGAATCGCCATATGGCGTTTTCACGATTATATCCACTCACACCGGCCGGATGGCGTCCGCATGGGCGTATTAACCGCCCTGGGATGGGAAAAATATTATGATGCGGCAAAACCGCAGGTGTTGACGATACCGGCAAGCAGGCTGGGGGATGTCATTGACTTATTCAAAGATAGGCTTGGCATTTCAAAACTTAGATTCATGGGCGATCCGAATCAGCCATGCAAAAGGATAGCTATGTCTCCCGGAGCGGCAGGTGGCAGGCCCCAGATCGAGACGATCCGCCGGGAAAAACCTGACCTCTTTGTTTGCGGAGAATTGAATGAGTGGGAGACCAGTGAATATGTGAGAGACCTACGGTATATGGGTTCTCCAACCGCCCTTCTCGTGCTTGGACATATAGTAAGTGAGGAGCCTGGCATGCAATGGCTGGTTGACTGGCTTCAACCCAAGGTTCCTGACATCCCGATCACACATATACCTTCAAAGGATGCTTTTACTTGGGCCTGACGGGTCAAGGATTTTGATTTGAGCATGAATTCAGAGAAGTGTTCCGCTGTCCCGGTCCAGAAACATTATCGCATTCTCATGGTTTCTCAGAATGGTGGAAGGAAACCTCTCTTCAATATCTTTCTTCAATGTATTGTACACAGCAATCGCCTTATTTTTTCCAGGCACCACGCAGTAAATGAATCTGGCCTTCATTAATGCCGGAATGGTGAGCGTAATGGCTCCTGAAGGCACGTCCTGAATTTTGGCAAAACAGCCGTCTCTTACCTGTTGCAGACGGGACCTCTCATCCAATTCCACAATTTTTACCAGTAGCCTGTCTTCAAAGTCCGCTACATGAGGATCATTGAAGGCAATATGGTTATTTTCCCCGATGCCCATGCAGATAATGTCAGCCGGGTTTTTCAGCAAAAGATTGGCATATCGCGTGCATTCCTTTTCAATGCCTGTGGAATGGCCATCCATGTAGTGGATAGCGCGGAAGGGGAGCCTGTCGAATATTTTATTTTTCAGAAAATATCCAAATTTCATTGGCGAATTTTTCTGGAGGCCAATATACTCGTCCAGGTGAAAGGCGTTCACCCGGTTCCAATCCAAATTCGTATATCCGCACAAAGATTCCAGGAATTCATTCTGTGAAGGAGCCGCCGCGAAGATGATATTCACCTCCTCCTGCCGCGATAGTAGTTCGCTGATATTTCGGCTGACTTCTTCCGCTGCCGCGATTCCCATTTCCTTCCTGTTAGGGTAAATCCTGGTGACGAGTTTACCAATCTTTGTTTCAGTGTTCATATTACTGGAAAAATTAAGGGAGGGTTCAGCAGTAGAACTCTTGTTTCAGAGGGCGTAAACGATCCTTCCTTTGATAATCGTTTTGTCAATCCTGATATCTTCATCAAAAATCACAATATCCGCGTCCATTCCCGATTTCAATGATCCTTTGGTTCCGGATAATCCCATTATGGATGCCGGCGTAGCGGTCATCATCCTAACAGCATCCACCAGGGGCACTTCGGCCAGGTTTATCATATTTCTGACCAGGTGGTCGGCCGTGGCGACACTTCCCGCAAAAGAACTCCGGTCGGGCAATTTAGCTACGTTGTCTTCTACCACAACTTTGATCCCACTCTTCAGGCTTCCGAGTATGCTCTCACCCGGTGGCATACCTGCAGCACGCATGGCATCCGTAATCAATGCCGTTTTTTCTGCTCCCTTCAGCTTATAAACCAATTTCAGCAGGGGAGCGGGAAGGTGAACGCCATCCGCAATGATTTCAACAGTCATATCATCGATCAGGTAGGCGCTTTCAATAACACCCGCATAACGATAACCGTTACGACGGGTTACGCCAGACATGGCAGAATAAAAATGAGTGGCATGACGGTATCCTCTCTTGAATGCTTCCGATACTTCTTCATAAATGGCATCGGTATGCGCAATGGCGGGAATCACGCCCCTGGATTGAATATAGTCGCCAAATTCCAGGGCGCCTTTAAGTTCGGGCGCGGCGCTCCACCTTTTGACAGGGTTGGGCCGCTCCAGTATTTCTCTGTATTCCTTTGGGTCAGGATCACGAATATACCTGGCATCCTGCGCTCCCTTCTGACTCATAGCGATATAGGGTCCTTCCAGGTGCATGCCAATGAACTGAGAGCCGAACAGGTTTTCTTTAGATGCTTTTTCATAGAGGTCCAGAGATTCCAGGATATCCTCTTTTTTACAGGTCAGGGTGGTCGGAGTCATGGCTGTAGTGCCATGGCTGGCATGCATTCTCGCCACTTCCAGGAAGGCATTTTTGTTGCCATCCATAAAATCATGGCCGCCGCCGCCATGCACGTGCATATCAATGAATCCAGGGGAGATGTATTTACCTCCGGCATCGATCTCCACCGCGCCCGGAATCTCAACAGAAGCCCTCGTCACCAGTTCGATGGTATCACCCGAAATAATGACTGTCCCGTTTCGAATGATGCCGCCGGGTGTGATAATTCTTCCGTTAAAGATTTTCAGCTTTGTCGCGTCCATGATAACGGTAAAGCCTACCGTAATTTCAACCTGCTTTTCAAAACTTCAAAGACGGCCAGCCTTCGCGGTACTGCCTCTTTACATACTGATTAGCCCTATCAAAATTTGTGACTTTCATGTTGGGTCCATCCCACTGCAGTGTGATCCCTCTTCCCGGGTAACTAAATCCTCTGCCACTATTCCTGGGCTCCGCGTAGTTAAAACTCCTTAGCGCGAGGTTGCCCATGAGAATGCATTCCGTAAGAGGTCCCGCATAGGTTTCAAAAGGCGAATCCACTACCGCCTTACCATAGCCGGCAACGCAGGCATCAATCCACTGGCCATAATGACCTTCCGCTCCATTGGGCACCCTGGGATATTTTTGGGGAACCGATGTTTCCTTTGTTTTGGATGTCGGCAGCAATTGTGGATTCAGTCCGTATGTGGCGCACATCATTTTACCTTTGGTACCGATAAACAAAGCCCCATTGCCTCCATCTCCCATGATTTCATTCGGTCCCAATTCTTCAGGACGCTCCGGTTGAATGCCTCCATCCATCCAATGCAGGCGGATTTCTTGTCCATTCTTTCCAGCGTACTTGAAATGAACCGAAGAGGAAACAGGTCCGCTGTCGGGGAAATTAGCCTGTTGAAAATTCCCGGAATATATGGTGCTGACGCTGCAACTGACTTCTGTAGGATAACCCAGTTCCAAAACCTTAAACACGGGCCCGATAATATGGCAACCCATATCGCCCAATGCCCCTGTACCATAGTCCCACCAGCCGCGCCAATTAAAGGGCACCACATTATTTTCGTATTCCTTTGATCCTGCGGTACCCTGCCATAAATCCCAATTCAATTCAGCCGGCACAGAAGGCTTGTCATTAGGCCATGCTATTCCCTGCGGCCATACGGGACGGTTAGTCCAACAATATATGGTATGCACATCACCGATAATTCCGGCATCATGCCATTCTTTCAAAACCCGCACCCCGTCATTTGAAGATCCCTGGTCACCCATTTGAGTCACTACCTTGTATCGTTTAGCAGCTTCCGTTAGAATTCTTGCCTCGTCAATATCATGGGTGAGGGGTTTCTGAACATATACATGTTTGCCCAATTGCATGGCATGGAAAGCCACGACGGCATGGTTATGATCGGGGATGCCCACTGATACCGCGTCAAAATTCTTGCGTTCCTTTTCAAACATTTCCCTCCAGTCATGATAATATTTTGCCTTGGGGAATTGCTTCAGGCTACCCGCAGACTGGCGATCGTCCACATCACAAATAAATGCAATTTCAGCATTGGTGCTTTTTGCAAAGTGGCGAATGTCATCACCTCCTTTTCCACCGCCTCCCACACCGGCTATGAGTAATTTGTCGCTGGGAGCCACATAACCCTTGCCACCAAGCACATGTCTGGGTACAATGTAAAACCCTGCCCCCGTCAAAGCCATGTTACGAATAAATTTACGACGGCCCGATGAAGGCCCTTGAGAAGAGCGTTTTTTTCCTTTCATTGCTATTGGTTTTATTGCAGATAATTAAATGAATGGACATGAAATCATGGTTGCCTTGTCAGCAGTCCGGAGCATATGCAAATAACTTTTGTTGTTCTAAAGATACCGAAAAAAATAATTCGATCCGGTGAGCATCGAAACAAATCTCCGATAGTTACTGAGAAGACGATTTACTTATTCCTGATTTTGATTGTCTCTATGGCTGTCAGAATCCGACCCGATTTTCCAGATCTGAATAGGCAGGATCAGGCCATCCGCTATCTGGAAGATATGAGTGACTGCCTGATTCACTAAAATATTCCCTGACAAATCTTTCAAAACTTTGGAAGACAGTAAATCTTGAGCCCGGCTGGCTTTAAATGAGTACATTCATATCAAATTCTCAAATTTTCATGACATGAGAGCCCGCATATTCCTCGCAGGCCTGGTCTTGGTCGCCTGCGGCCTTAGTTTCCTTTTATCTTCCTGTCGCCAGAATGATAAATGGATTGCCTTATTCAATGGAAAAGACTTTGCAGGATGGGATACCTATCTGGGAACGGCAACCGATGTTTCCAACATGAATTCCAAAGATGCGCCATTGGGTTTGAACAATGATCCCTACCATGTATTCAGTGTGGTTGAACAGGATCATGAAAAAGTCATTCGTATTTCGGGCGAGGTATCAGGAGGCATATCCACCCAAAAGGAATTTCAAAACTATCATCTCCGGCTCATGTTCAAATGGGGTGAGCAAATCGTTCCTTCGAAAAAGGGGAAGAAAATGGATAGCGGCCTCTTGTACCATGCGGTTGGGCCTCACGGCGCTGACTATGGATTCTGGATGCGTTCTCAGGAATTTCAGATACAGGAAGGGGATTGTGGGGACTATTGGGGAGTGGCTAGCGGAATAGAGGATATCAGGGCCGCCAGAAAATCGGATTCAGAATATGTTTATGATCAGAAAGAACAGTTTTATACATTCAGCGCGGCCAATAAAATAGGACGCCATTGCATAAAAGCGGGCAATGCAGAAGAACCTTCAGGTGAATGGAACCAGGTTGACCTGTATTGCAATGGCGATACGAGCGTGCATCTGGTAAATAATAAACTCATGATGGTATTGTATCATTCCCGACAATTGGACAACAATCAGGAAACACCATTGGTCAGGGGAAAGATCCAAATTCAATCGGAGGGCGCCGAAATTTTTTATAAGCAAATCATGATCCGGCCCATCAGTTCCATTCCAAGGAAATACCTTAACTAGGACCACCGGGAATGAAATCCATTGGAAAAAGAAATTTCCGTATTGAATGTAACCGCTTTAACTTAATCTACGTCCAGCAAAATTCTTGCAAAAGTTCTAGTGTCATTTTTCAAAATAGCAAACGCTGCCGCCCACCCATTCCTTATCCTTATTGTATCGAACGCCGATCATTTTTCCCTTGCTCAGTCGCGCCAGGTTTATCGCGGCATGAGGGCGCGCTTCTCCATCAGGCCATAAGTACATCAACCTGATTTCCACTTTGGCCGGAATATCCGGAGTGGGGATCACATCTGCATATTTCACCTTCCTCTGCAGTATCCAGTTTTGGGGATCATGAATTTTTCCCAGATCACTTGCTGCAATGTCGATCAGCACACCCTGGCCGGCAAAAGAAAAAAGAGGTTTCAATACATAGTTTTCAAGATCCGGCGGAATCTGTTTCACTTCCTTGAGAAAATATGTTTTGGGCACATTAGGATGATGTATGAATGGCAGAGTGAATTTGCTGATTCGGTAAAACCAATTGGGATGTGGTATCCACTCCAGGTCCCAGGGTTTAGTCAGATCAATAATATCTCCCAGTGAATCCTTCTGCGAATGCAGATCGTCAAAAATGACGCGGTTATAAATTCTTTTGACTTCAGTCTTCCTGCCCTTGTTCATATAATATAATTTGTTCCCATCCGCGACAAGGTCTGTAATGCAAACGGCCTCTATGCCAATATAGTCACGGGTACAATAAAAATCGATCCTTGTTTTTTGTTCATGCGGCTTTATTTCAAGCAGTATTACATTCTCAACTGGATGAGTGCCCACGATCATTTGCTTTAGCATTTTTAGATAGGAATCCTTTTCATACCCATGCAGGTAGTGGCTGTAATTGGCGGGTATGGTAAAATAATGGCGTAAAAGTTCGGGATAGTAAACCTGGAATGCGAAGAGGGTGGGGAAGCCCTGCATTTCTATCAGTTGGGGTTCCAATTCATTTTCGGAATTTTCACAAATTCCGAAATCAAAAGCAATCATCTGGCAATGGTCATTTTCTCCGGGCAGGTTTTCCCCTGAGGGTATGGCCCTTTCTGTGAGCGTTTTGAATCGCTGGTCAGTAATGAGATCAATAATGCTCTCACAGGTGTCAAGCATTTTGCCGGTAAATTCTTTGTCGGCAAAAACCGGTGTTTCCGCGATCCTGAATTCAATTGCGCCCGGATGCAGACTCTTTAAGTCTTTTAGGAATGCTTCATATTGAGCATTGGTAAATTGCCTGTTGAATGCCTCGCGAAGAGCTGGTACCATGAGATGCGTTTTGAATCTGGAAGTTACAAATTATGTCTAATGACGGCCATCAGCCCGGTCAGTTGATTTTAGGAAATGCCATCAACCGGATTTATCGGGGTAGCAAATCTTATGCTGATATTTCAGAAGCAATAAATTGGCAATTCCAAAGTTAAAACACCAGTCCGGCTATCTGCAAATGTTCCGAAGCCTGGTTGAGAAAATTTGGAAGGACATGGGAGTAGGTCCAGGATATCTTGTCGGGGTCATTGAGATGTTTGATCATGGACTGCCATTTTTCTTCTCCGTAATGTTCAATCACGTATTTCTTCTTGTCTTCTCTTTGTAAATACATGCTCATTCCAACCGCGTCAGCCTCTGGATGAAATTGGGTGCCTACCATGTATTCATTGAAGCGAATCGCCATGATGGCTCGTTCCAGGGGGATATGCGGCCTTTCTTTTTCGATGCATAGAACCGTGGCTCCCATCTCTTGCAGGGCCTCATTGTGAGGTTGCGTGATCTGGTAGTCGCGGCTTTCTACAGCATAGAATGGGTTATCCAAGCCTTCAAAAATGGGCTCGTTTTGTATTTCTGGCAAAATATGTATGGGGAATACTCCAAATGCGGTGGATTTTCGTTTACTCACTAATGCAAGCTTATATTGTCTGCACACCAATTGAAAGGAATGGCAGATCAGAAAAATATATTTTTTCATTAAGTTGGTGGGATCATCATTCCATCTTTCCACTTCCTGCAACCAGTTGAAGAAGCTCTTTTCCCATTCAGATCCTTCGCTATCCAGGGGGCTGCCCGGCCCTCCGCTGGAAATGTAGACGTCAAATGAAGTATCAGGCAATTCGAATTTTTGTCTCACTTCGAACTCGGTCCACTCCAGGTTGAGATCATGTTTCGCTTCGTATTGGGTAAGGATGTCCCGGATGCAGCGCATGCCCTGATTGGCTTCTCCTTCATACAGGTCCAGGATAGCTACGCGGATGAGTTTCTTTTCCTTCAGATTCATCGGGCAAATTTACAGAATTTATACCGTTCGAAGGCCTGATCAAATCCAGTGGCAGTAAGAGGACCGCCAATCATTTTAACGGTAGAATTCTCCGAAACTTTTTGAACAATTTGATTATTGGCAAATCCGATATTGATTTTTCATCTGTATGCAGGCAAATTCTTAAATGCCTGCCAGGAATTGGCTGTTGATATATTCGGCGACAGATCTGAGATTGTTGGTTTGATTAAAGACTTCCAGTTGTCGGTCCGCTCCCGTGCCTTGCTCCATGATTTTCTTGACAAAAGAGAGGCGATGTCTTGAACCCACATGATCCACAACATCGTCCACAAAATCGAGCAGTTCATAGATCAATACTCGGGTATTCACTTCTTCCTCCTTACCGAAATCGATCAGTCTTCCTTCGAGCCCATAGCGGCTGGCGCGCCATTTATTCTCATTCACCAGCGCTCTCGAATATTGGATGAAGTTCAGGTTTTCCATGCGGAGCTTGTAGAGTTTCACGCAGATGGCTTGAAATAGGGCGGCGATGGCAATGGTTTCATCAACGGTCAGTGGAACGTCGCAAATCCTGAATTCAACGGTGTTGAAAAAGGGATGCACCCGCAAATCCCACCAGATCTTTTTGGCATTGTCGATACAGTTGGTCTTGATTAGCAGGTTTACGTAATTATCATAGGCCTCAATGCTTTCAAAATAATCGGGTATGCCTGTCCGTGGGAATTTATCGAATACTTTGGTCCGGAAAGATTTGAAACCGGTGAGGCGGCCTTCCCAGAAAGGCGAATTGGTGCTCAAGGCGAAAACATGTGGCAGGAAATACCGGGCGGAATTCGCGATATGTATGGCCATTTTCCTTGTCTCCATTCCCACGTGCACATGCAGTCCAAAGATGAGGTTGCTACGGGCGGCTTCCTGCATTTCCTTGACGATCTCATGATACCTCGCGTGGTCGGTGATGAGTTGGCTTTCCCAATGACTGAAAGGATGTGTGCCCGCTGCCCCCATGCCGAAACCCAATTCTCTTGCGATTCCGGCAATCGTGCTCCGGAGCAAAGCCACGTCCTTGAATGCTTCATCAATGTTCTGGCAAATGTCGGTGCCTACCTCCACCACCGCCTGGTGCATTTCGGCCTTCACTTTATCCTTGATCACTTTCTGGCCTTCCGTCACTATTTTTTGTTCATGACTCTTCAGTTCCAGAGTATGAGGATCCAACACCATATACTCTTCTTCAATACCCAGCGTAAATTGTTTGTAATTCAATGAGGCCATATATAGCGATTATTAATCTTCGGGCAAGGCCTGCACCCAATGATTGAAATCCGGGAGCCGGCCAAAAGCCTCGGGCACGAACTTAAATATAAGAAATTGGTGATTCTGATATCGATTTATGTATCAGTCAGCCCCGCTATTTGAGGCCCTGTTTCAAGACGCTTCTTTTGATGTATTCTCCCCAGGTGAGATTATCTACGCCATCCTTGTGTGTCAGTGCTCTTTCAATGGCATAATTCGCTACCGTTTCAACCACCCATTCAAAATTTTCATCTCCAACGCTTTCGCGGTCTGCATCCGGCGCCGGATTGCAGAAATCAATGGCATAGGGTATCCCATCACGTACTGCAAGTTCTACCGTATTGAAATCATAACCCAGGTATTTATTTATGGCGAGAACGATATCTTCCATCAATTTTTGCCTTTCAGGTGAAGGCTTGAAATCACTGGAGTAGCGTAGGTGATGGGGGTTGCGGGGTTCATAGGGCATGATCCGCACATGTTTCCCTCCAATACAATAACAGCGATAATATTCATCAAATTTTATTTCTTCCTGGAGCAGCATCACCAGTTGACCCGTTTCGCCATGTTTCTCAAAAAAATCTTTCATATTGGCAAGTCGGTACACATGCTTCCATCCACCACCCGCAAAGGGCTTCATATAGGCAGGGAAGCCAACATATTTGAATATGCCTTCCCAATCGAGGGGATAGGCAAGATTGGAGAATGAATCGTCTGATGTGTCGGGCGGGAGATCGTGGGAGGGGAGGATCACGGTCTTGGGTACCGGCACACCAATCCTGGTGGCCAGAGCATTATTAAAAAATTTTTCATCGGCGCTCCACCAAAAGGGATTATTGATTACCGCCGTATCACTGATCGCCGCGTTTTTCAGGAAGGCCCTATAAAATGGCACATCCTGTGAAATCCTATCTATGATCACGGCATAGCCGCCGGATTCTCCCTGGATCACCTTATCAATCTTCACTGGTCCGGCTGTAATACCCTCAAGTTTCCTGCTGTTTATCCTCTCCACCAATGTCTGAGGAAAGGCCCTTTCTTTGCCATGCAGAATTCCTATTTTTTTCATTTTGAAAAATTTTCTATTAATAGATGAATGCGGAATTTCATCAAATAAGGATCCTGTTTTCTGAGCCTTTGGATTGTAAAGCGAGACATTTTCCTACATGAATACCACCAACGGCCGGGGCTTCCAGCCTCGCTACCGGGTACCTTATTTTATCAGCGACAAATAATGCGGGAACATTTCTTTCCATAAGGGCCAGTCATGTATGGCATTGGGCCTGATGTCCAGCCAATGTTTGATATTCTTGCTTTCAAGGATATTACTCAGGCGTTCATTCGCCTGTCTGCACGCGTCATGTTCGCCGGCTCCCAGAACGATACCCATATTCCAAAGCTGCGGATTATTGTCACCGGGAAGGTAATCAACGGGGTTATTGTAATATACATTATCGTCGTAATATCCATCCACGAAACTTGTAATATCGAAGAGCCCACTCATGCTGAAAGCATAACTGACAATGTCGGCGTGTCTGAAGGCGAAATTGATAGCATGGTATCCTCCGAAACTGGCGCCGGCTGTTGCCACAAAATGAGAGCTGCATTCCCTTTGGGCACGTGGCACAATTTCATTCGCGATTAGCCTGTCGTAGCAGGTGTGGTTATAGGCCCTCGAGCCCGGAGAAATTTCTTTATTATACCAACTCAGGGCATCCAGGCTATCCGGACAGTATATCTTCACCTTACCCTGGTCAATAAACCATTGAGCAGCGGCAATCATCCCCCGGTCTTTGTTTTCATAATATTTGCCCTTTGACGTGGGGAAAAGGATTAAGGGCAGTCCCGAGTGGCCAAAAACCAGCATCTCAAATTCCCTGTCAATTGACGGGGAGTACCATTTATGATATTCTTCATTCATGAGCGCCCCAGGGTTATTTTCAAATCTATTTATTCCTGATGAAAAAACAAATTGATATTTTGATAGTTAAAATGCGGGTCAGGCGGAAATTCCCATTGACAGTTTTCCATTATATTTGGCCCAATATGTTTGTCACGAAACCGAGTGGGTTGTTCATGGAAAATGAAAGTTTGAAATCATACAACCTCGAACGCCTGGTAAAACTGGATTTTTATCTCCCTGCGAATGTACAATACCCGGGGGAAATAAGTTTGCTGCTCATCAATGACGGTCAAAATCTGCAAGAATTGGGTTTGGCCGATATGCTTGAGAAAATGTATCGCCAAAAAACCCTGCGACCCTTATTATGCGCAGGCATCCACGCCGGACCCGAAAGAAAAACCGAATACGGAACCGCCAAGCGCACGGACTATAAGGGCAGGGGAGCAAAAGCCTATCATTATACGAAATTCGTTATGGAGGAATTGATCCCATTCATCAGTAAGAAATATCATATTCCAGCATTCAGGAATAAGTCATTTGTGGGATTTTCACTGGGAGGGCTTAGCGCATTGGACATTGTTTGGAATCACCAGGACGAATTTTCCAGCGTAGGTGTTTTCAGCGGTTCACTCTGGTGGAGGACAAAGGGTCTGGATGCAGGCTATATAGAAGAAACGGACCGGATCATGCATGCGCGTATTCGCGAAGGAGTCTTTCATCCCGGAATGAAATTCTTTTTTGAAACGGGTACCCTGGACGAGGTCATGGACCGGAATAATAATGGCATTATTGATTCTATTGACGATACCATCAGCCTGATTGAAGAACTGGAGGAAAAGGGATACCAACGGGGCAGGGATATCATGTATCTGGAATTGACCGACGGGAAACACGATATTGCTACCTGGGCCCGTGCCATGCCTGCTTATTTGAAATGGGTACATGGAACGGATAGAGAGTGATGAGAGACTTGCAAAATTAGAGACAGGTAAAATATTTTTTTCTGCCACGCAAGTCTACACGTGCCGCCAATATTAAAATGTCCCCGCCGTAACTCCCTACGAGCCACCAATAGCCCCGGTTGGCAAAAAAGAAACCCCGCAAATCGCGGGGTTCCATGGACTGAAAGAATGAAGCTAAAAGATATATCGGAGTCCCAGTTGTATTCCCCATGTACTAAATGAAGAAAGCGTATTCTGGAATGGTTCCGTGACCAATTTACCCCCTACCTGGTTCATATAATAATTGGGCCTTCCCTGGGCATCAACACCCTGGAGTTGGAGTGGATTCCTGACAATGGTTTGTTTTTGCACACCCCAATCCCGGTTGAGTAGATTGGCAAAATTGAGGATATCCAGACTGAGTTGCATCGTATGTCTGCGATCGCTAATATTAGCAAAGACATCCTGCAGCAATTTGAAATCCACACGATGCAACCAGGGCAGGAAGGAACTATTCCTTTCGGCGTATTGGCCCTTATGTTTCCTGAGATAAGGCGTATTTTCTATAAGTTGGAAAAATGCGTCTGACTGCTGCTGTGCTGTGTAACCAACTATACCCTGCCCGGCATTGGCAGCCCTGTCTTTGAAAATGATATCTGAAGGATCTTTGGGTATATACATCAGATCGGTGGTATTATTACCGTCATTGTTCAAGTCACTCGCATATACATAACTGTAATTGCCAAGTGAAGTTCCCTCATAGAAGAGCGAAATGGTGGTGGCAAGGTGTTTCAGGTATTCTCTTCTGTATGAAACAGTGCCCACCAGACGATGTGGAATCGCGTATTGCGAGTATGCAAGCTCCAGGTCATTTTGGGTGCCACGTGTGGGGTTAGCGTTCCATACCGAGGTAGCCTGCGATCCCGGATTGGCCGTTACATCGCCGGAATAAGTATAGGTATAGGCGAAGGATCCATAGAAGCCATTGGAGAAGCTCTTGGAAATCTGCGTGGTGAGGAAGAATCCGCCACCCTTATTTGTATTCTCCAGAACGATGGCCGAAGAAAGATTTGGATATTCTTTCCTGTCGGCCGTCGTCAGATAACGGGGACGTGTATCCGAATTATTGGTGAATTGCGCATTGGGATCCTTTTGGTTCGCATTTCTCATTCGTACGGCATGCACATCTTTTGTAATGGCTGCTTCCACGGTAAAAGTCCAGCCCATTCCAAATCTCTTGTCAAATGCGATATTGGTCCTCCATATCTGGGGGAATTTGAAATTGGGGTCCATTACCACTATATTGGTTGGAGCGCTTGTGCCGGCTGCACTCGGGAAACTATCCTGGTAGGCATTCGTAACCGTTGTGAACAGGTAATTCTGCAGCCTGGAAGCAGAAGTGATTGCGCCTCCAAACTGGTACATACCCGAGTTGGTCGGCATATTAGTTAGGAACACAAAAGGAATCTTTCCCGTGAACAGGCCTGTTCCGCCCCGAATTATCAGTGATCTGTCGCCGTCCACATCCCAGCGAAATCCAATACGGGGCGACCATAGAATCGTGCCCTTGGGCCAATTGCTGGTGTTGTAATGCGTGGGATTACCCTTGGCATCCGGGAATTCGAGCGCTGTTACGGCAGGATTTTCCAGCGCTTTTTCCAGATAAATGGGTTTGTCGATCCGGATGCCGGCAGTCAGCTTGAATCTTTCATTCACGTTGATTTCATCCTGCACGTAAACTCCGAGCTGTCCTATTTTCAGGTTGGCAGAATATACGGCGGGCTGACCCTTTACTAACGAATAGGTATATGCGTAATATGCGGGCGGCCTGTTCGTCATGAAATCATTCAGGGAATTAAACGCGTAATACTGGTTGGAACCCGACATGAACATATTGCCCACTTTCTGGTATTCATACGATGCGCCGGCGGTTATGGTATGCTTGCCTGCGAAATACGTGAAGTTGTCAATGAAACTATAGATATTATTTATGACATCATTGTTGTTGGTAAATGGATCCATGCCCACTGACATATAGTTATTCCCGTCGTTGTTGAAGATATCAATGGTTGGGAATATGCCGCCATTGAAAGTGCGTGTATCTCGTACCTTGGTAAAAGTGGCCAGGAATTGGTTTGCCGACTTGCCGCTGAAATTACTGTTCAACTCAAAAGTACCCGACTTCACAATGTCTTTGAATCCATAATTTGAATTATCGAAAGCCATGGATTTAGTGCCTACGCGGTTGTTGGGTAACCTGGATAAAGTGCCAGTACCACCCACCACACTGAATCCTCCTCCATTGGGCACGCTGGTCAGGTTTACCTGCTGCGGATTCGTGCTCTTAAAATCGTTGTATTTGACTGTCACTTTATGAACCTTGCTGATATTCCAGTCAAGCCTTCCCAGTATTTTGTGATTTTCGGCCTGGAAATTAGGGAAGTTGTCGTAGGCGCCTGGATCATAATTGTAGGTTGCCTTCAGGTAATCGGAAAGTTTTTTGAGGGAGTCAATAGGAGTGGACGAAACGTTTCCGGAGCCGCTTCCGCCCGTGGGGCTATAGGTAACTCCCGGAAATTGCCTCTGTTCTTTTTCTGCGCTGATAAAGAAAAATAATTTGTTTTTGATGATGGGACCTCCGATGGCGGCGCCATATACTTTATTGCTTTGATCGGGACCCTTGCTGATTGTGCTGCTGGCGACCTTGGTACCGTTATAGTCCTGGTTCCTGAAATAGCCATACAGTGTTCCGTGGAAAGTATTGGTTCCGCTCTTTGTAACGGCATTGATGCCGGCCCCGGTAAACCCGGACTGGCGCACGTCATAGGGCGCGATATTTACGGATACTTCTTCAATGGCGTCGAGTGAGATGGGTTGATATCCTCCTCCGGGAAGAGGATCGGAACTCAGGCCAAAATTATTATTCAGATTCGCTCCATCCACCTGCAGGTTATTGTAGCGGGCGTCACGTCCGGCAAAGTTATTGCCATTAGCCTGAGGCGTTAGGCGGGTAAAATCTGTGATACTTCTTGAAATCGTTGGCAGTGTTACAATCTGCCGCTGTCCGATATTGGTGCTGGCCCCCGTTTTATCGGCGGTGAGCCTCCTTCTTCTGCCAATAATGGTCACAGTGCTCAGGTCCCTGATATCTTCACCCATCACTGCATTCACGTTGTATGGTTCTCCCAATTGGAGGAAGATGCCGTCAAAAATTTCAGGTTTAAAGCCCACATATTCCACCTTGACCGAATATGGCCCGCCAATCCTCGCGTTGGGAATATTGAATACCCCTCCGCGTTTTGAAATCGTAGCATATACAGTACCGGATGGCTGGTGGGTGGCGGTAATTGTGGCGCCTTCCAGGGGCCGACTCATGGAATCTTTAACAATTCCGGTTATGCTGCTCGTGGTTACCTGCGCATAACCTATTCCTGACATAAGCAAAATCAGGATAATGGGTAATAGACTTTTTATAACTCTCATAAGCATAATGTTTTCGCTGCAAAGAAAAGACAATCTTGATAATTAAAGTCTCAGTATTATTAACATTTTGTTATGTCAAAGGTCTGTAAATAATAGTTTATTGAATGCCAAGGATAAATCTATTTTTCGCCTATCAGTAGAAACCTATACCTGAATTCTCTCGTGTAATGCCATGACAAGCGCTGTTCACAATAACCAGCGCCGAAACCGTAACTTTGCATAAATTTTCTTCAATGTTTGATACTATTGAAAGCGCGATTGAGGATATCCGGAAAGGGAAACTGGTGATTGTGGTAGATGATGAAGACCGTGAAAACGAAGGAGATTTTATTACTGCCGCCCGAAATGCCAGTCCCGAAGTGATAAATTTCATGAGTAAGAATGGCAGAGGGCTTATTTGCGTACCCCTGGCGGAGCAACGCTGTGATGAACTCAGGTTAGAACAGATGGTGAATAGCAACACCTCACTTCATGAAACTGCATTCACTGTTTCGGTTGACCTTTTGGGTCATGGCTGCACTACCGGTATCTCGGCTCATGACCGGTACAAGACAGTGATGGCATTGATCAACCCTGCCACCAAACCGGAGGACCTGGGCAGGCCGGGTCATATATTTCCTCTCAGGGCCAAAGCTGGCGGTGTTTTGAGAAGGACAGGACATACTGAAGCCGCGATTGACCTTGCCAGGCTGGCTGGATTTGAAACAGCGGCTGTATTGGTGGAGATCATGAACGATGATGGAACCATGGCCAGGCTGCCCCAGCTCCATGAAATAGCCAGGAAATTTGACCTGAAATTGATAACCATCAAAGACCTTATTGAATATAGATTGAAAACGGATTCTTTGATTGAAGAACTCGTGCGCGTAGATATGCCGACAAATTATGGGCATTTCAAACTAATATCTTTTAGAGAGCGGAACAATCCTACCAGTGGAGAACATCTTGCATTGGTGAAAGGAGAGTGGAAATCCACGGACCCTGTGCTGGTGAGAGTACATTCATCCTGCTTTACGGGTGATATACTGGGATCACTGCGCTGCGATTGCGGGGAACAGTTACATAAAGCTATGGAAATGGTTCAGAAGGAAGGGAAGGGAGTAGTGCTCTATATGAACCAGGAAGGTAGAGGTATTGGCCTGCTCAACAAATTGAGAGCCTATAAACTCCAGGAAGAAGGGATGGATACCGTGGAGGCCAATCTGCACCTGGGATTCGGCATGGACGACCGCGACTACGGTGTGGGTGCGCAAATATTGCGCTACTTGGGAGTAACCAAAATGAAACTGATCAGCAACAATCCACGGAAGCGGGTGGGCCTGAAAGGATATGGATTGGATATCGTGGAGAACGTCCCACTTCAGATAAGGCCAAACCCTTATAATGAAAAATACCTTCAGACGAAGAGAGACAAGTTAGGCCATGAAATATTAACCGGGAAGTGAGGCATTCACTTTTGCCGATGTATTGGTAGTATCGGCGGCCCCTTTTTCTTTTGCCGGCTTAATGACCGGTTGCAATTTTTTCTTCCTCAATTTTGGTGGATCGAATTCAGTCCGGTAAGATAAATTACCTCCGGTACGATCTCTCTTGCCCGTAGTTGACAGGGCATCGAAATTACTCCGGTAGAAGAAACTCACTCTAAACCTGCCGTCGGGCGTTATTTTATATTCGGCCGTGATATCGGGCAGAAACAGGAAACTGGTATTCTGTGCCGTCGTTTGGCTTGCCTGTGCGCCATTACTCACAAAATTGAAATCACTTCCAAAAGTGATGACCAGCTTGTCATTCAAAAGTGATTTGATGAACTGAAGGCTAATATTATCTCTCGTGAAATTAACGGTATTGCTGGTAGTGCCGGTCTGCAATGGGTCAATGGCCGCGCGCGTATATTTGAAATTGACGCTCAGGTTTGGATCCTTGAAGATAGAATACAGCAGGCCTTTGAGGGAACTGCTGAGATAGCCCGAAATATATTCCGAAATGGTGTTAAAGGCAAAAGTGGTGGCTTCTGTTTGTTGAAGATTATATTGTCCAATTGGCGCGAAGCTTTTAAATACGATCAGGTAGGCCACCTGTTTATTTTTTTCATTGTCATCCTGGTTGATGCGCGCCAGGTCTGCCACCAGCCTTTGATTATTTTTGATATCGCTATAAGCAGGTAGGGCGATACCAAATGTGATGACCGGGCTGCTTAGAGGGCCCCTTAACGTACATAATACATCCACATCGGTTCTTTCGCTTTTCAAATTGGTAAGTTGCGGATCTGTTGTTTGAGACTCGCTCGCATAGAGGGAACTCAGTTTTACATCATCCGCCGTATATTTCGCCTTGATGTCAATTTCGGCATTGTATGGGTCTCCGTCCCACCGGATATAACTGCCTTCGTCTGGCAGGAGCACGAATGGTTTCTTGAAGATCTCCTGGAAGCTGAACCTGTAATATCCGCGGTCAATGGTGTATTTCCCCGTCATGGTAAAACGCGTATTAGTGCCTGTCCTGATTTCAAGGTTCCCATTCCCATTTGCCTCGATGATATCGCCGGTGATTTCATCCAGGATCATATATAATTTGGCGTAATTATTAGCCTTCAGATCCAGCGCGATATTCAGGTTTGAGGATTTACCCGTCAGAGAGTCAATATTCATCTTGTGCCCGTATTGCTTCCAAACAATATAGTCTGCCTGCCCATTTTCCTTGGATGAGCTGGAAGTGACATATATGCTGGAACTATCTACGGGTTCTGCATTTACCGACATGCGCATTTCATCTTCGGGTCCTGTGAACCGGAAAGTTACTTTGCCAATGGCTTTTCCGTAAAACGTATTATTGTCAACACGGGTAGTGTTCAGGAGCAAGAGCCGCTGGGAATTGGCCCTGATATTATAAGCGAAATTCTTGAAATTTTCATGCTGCAGGCTGCCGGTAAGTGTTGCAAAATTCCTGGCTCCATTGGTATGCAATGTATCATAGAGGGTGATGTTTCCGAAGTCTATCGCGCCAGGTGTGAATGCAATCCTGGCGCTGTCGAAAACATAATAGCATTGGGTATAAAGCACCTTTATGCCACCATCCCTCACCGTTACCATCCCCACATAATCGGGTTTTTTAATGTTCCCCTTCATTTGAAGCTGGCCATTTGCCTGGCCTTTCAAACTGCCGAATACCGAGCCCAGGTATTGTTCCAGGAAATGAATACTCGTATTTTCAAAATTGGCTTTCGCGTTGATTTGTTGATTGGCAGAATCCTTGCCATCGAATGACCCGTTGACATCGAATTTATAACCCACATTGTCGGAAACTGCCTGGTAAACCGCTTTTTTATTCCTGTTGTCCCAGGATCCTGAAAGGTTAATCACCCCAACCGAATCATTTTCAAATCTGAATTGTTCGGCTTTTAACTCGCTTGTCACATACAGGTTTCGAAAGGGATCTTCAACGGTTACATTGCCAGTGGCCAGCCCTTCCAACCTGGGCTCCTTCATCACGAAGGGCAGGAAATCGCCCAGATTCACCTTCTTCAATCCTACTACGATATCATTCCAGTTTCCAATCTCGGACTTTCTGGTCACTACGGTGATTTCCTGTTCTCCATTAGTGACCCTGATCTCATTCGCATCCACCAGTGAGCGGCTCAGGGTGATCTCGCCTCCCTTGTCAATCTTCCAGGTCTTCTCATTCAATACTACTGTGGAAGGATCGAAATGGATGCGCAGTCCGTCCTCGAGAGTAGTGATTTGCGCTGACAGATTGGCGTTATTGATCGTTTGGGTGGCCGCCGTAGTAATATTCAGTTGAGATACGTCCTGGGAGGTGGCAATGGAGATTTTTGTGCTGGGAAACTGCAGGCTGTCATTGATAGTAGTGTTGCCCATATCGGCATTCACTTTGAGGCTATCCATATTTCCGATTGCTTTCAGATTGAAATCACTTACTTCAATCTTGTTATATGCGGCATGCGGAACCATTGCACTCAGGGCCATCAGGTTAGTTCGTGAATTGAGTGATCCTACAATGGTACTGTTGTTGAATCCACTCAATCGCTTATCCAACAGGGTTAGATACTGATCAATATTCTTGACGTCCAGTTGAAAAAGGAAATTCTGATTTTTTATGGGTTTGTCAGGAGCGGAAATATAGGCCGGATAGTACTTGTTCAGGAATTGCCTGACAGTATTGGGCAAGTCACGGATATTAAAATCTCCCATCAAAAACGCGGAAGCCTCCGTATTGCGTAGCTGCAATATTTTTTGCTGATCCACCATCTGCGAGCTGAGCGTCAGGGTGTCGAACACAAATGTCTCCCCATCCTTGGTCACTGCCACGTCGTAAAGAGAAACAGTGCCCAGGAAATTATCTATATTGTCGCCATTGAAATTCATGTCGAATTTTCCTATCACATTCAGGTCTTCCTTGGCAAAGCCGATTGTCTTGAGATTGCCCCTCTTTATGTCTGCGAAAAAGTTGAATTCCGGCTTTTGGGTGCTGAAGTCAATGGTGCCATCCAGAGATGCGATGGCATTGGGGTCATCTATATTGGCAAGTCCCTTGAATAATTTTCTGTTGAGCTGGCCATTTACTGTAATGTTCTGGTAATTGTAATCATTGTATTGGATCTGCGCGAATTTGCCGTCGAAGCTGGCGTCAAAAGTCTTGGCGCTAAACCCCTTTCCTTTGATGGTACCGTCAAAGGATATGCTACCCAGTTGGCTTAGCCCCAGAAAAGAGCCGAGTTGAAAATTGCTGGCCGCGATTTTACCTGAATAAGCCGCGACCTTGTTCGTTGGAAATTTCATGTTCAGGTCGGTCTTCACCGTACCGAGGTTGGTTTCGATAGTACCATTCGTTACAAAGTCTCTTATGAACCCCGTAAAATCGCCCCGAAATTGCAGGTATTGTATTTCTTTTATATGAGGTTTGTTGATATCCTTAAGACCGGGGAAAATGGATAACATATCGCTATAGGACGTACGAAAATCATTGGCCTTGAAATCTATAAAAGTGGAGTCGATATTCGGCAGTCCTATCATCTTGATGTTTCCATCGAGTCGGCTGTTTTTGCCTGCTTCCACCAGAAAATTCCTGGCGCTGAGATTGTCAATCGTGCCCCTCACATTTCCATCGATCCTGATACTGCGTTTCCAGTCTTTGAGTGCAGGAGCGAAATAAGCAATATCGTCACTGCTTATCGTACTGTTATTGAACCTGCCCTCCAGCTTCACCTGCTCTATGAAATTACTCATGTCCTCATTGAAGTCATCAAACCGCATCGCATAATAATTCGACAAATGGCTTCGGGGAGTCCTGATATCAAGCTTGTCAAATATCATTCCCTGCGGGTACATGCGAAGTTGTGCAGATAAATTGCTGACTTCAAAACCACTTCTCTCTTTGGCCTTGAGTTTAATGTCGGCAAAAAGCGTATCCTGCTTCAATTCAAGATTGCGAAAATCTCCATCGATCCCGTAAAAATGAATATGGTTTCCGTCAAAATAATCGAAGGGAGCCCTTGCCATCTCTTTATCATTCCTGAATGCGGCATTTGAAAGTGAGAGTTCCGCTATCTTGATACTCCAGTTCCCTGAATTAAATGGTTCATCCGGACCGGGTTCCTGCTTCTGTAAAACGTTACGAATGAATTTGCCGGTATAGTCCGAAAGTGAAAACAGGGGTTCATCCAGGGTTAGTTTTCTGATGCGAACAATTTTCCTGTCAAGGTCTATTTCATCGGCATCCAGGGTCAGCCCCTTCAGCTTCATCGTCATGTCCTGGCCCTTCCATTCATCAATCTTGCTGATTTGAACATTCCTGAGATCTATTTGCTTAAGGGAAAGGGCAATGCCCTTCTTGCTGCTCGTATCTGTAGGACCCGAAAAATAGTCGAGTAGGAATTGATAATTCCAAACTGAATCTGTTCTGTGAAGATTGATCCTGACATTCTCCAGGCCGATATATTTCAATTCAGCCTTGTCTTTGAAAAAAAACCAGTCAGTGATCCTCACCTGCAGATTGCCGGCATACAAAAGGGTATCCTTGTGAAGGTCTTCAACATAAGTTTCTTCAAGATTCATCCGGTTAAAAAGCGCAAAACTCACATGCTTGATGGAGATTTTAATCCGGAGGTCTTTGGAAATGCGATGCGTCACGGCGCGGACGAGCATATTTTGTACCGGCGTGGTATTAATGAGGATGGCTGAAATCACTATGAGAAATAGCAACCATAGTACGGTCCATTTTAATATTTTCAGAGTAGTTCTCAGGCCAGGAAATTGATTTGTAAAAGTATGTAAACGCCCTTGATGTGCAAATTCAATACCAATTAAAGACCTCTTAGTTGTGCACCGTTCGGGACCACCCTCCTGGGACTCCAGAGGTCCTTTTTTTATTCAGGATCTATTACTTCTCAGGGTTATTTGCCAGGGATCAATCTACGCTGGCGGAATTCATCAAAACCAGGTCCGGCAAGGGTTGAGGATGATGATTTCCAGGAATTGGCCTCCTCTTTCCAAATACCGGAACAGGGATTGCGCAAGCAGGCGTCCTACCCGGTAAAATGATGGCCATACAAATTGTGGACCCGGGAACTTTGGGGTTTAACAGGAAATTGACAAATGGATAATAATCTGCAAAAGCATCGGGATTGCGGCGCGCTCTATCGAAACCAATACCCGAGGTTGACGGTAAAGGTGCGGGGTTTAACAATTGGGCCATTGTCATCATCTACTATGGATCCTAGCCCAAGCGCATATCCAGTAGACAGCACCATATTGTTCCCGAATTGATATCCGACTCTGCCAATGAGGTTGAATTCAAAATGATCGTAAGCATAGAAATCAAAGACCATTTTTTGAGAAACGATGGATTGATCTAGCTCGGAAATCCTTTCCCGGCCAGATATAGCGAAAGAAATAGAAGGGCCGAACTGGAAGAAGATATGCGCCCTCTGTTCCCTGGTATCGTATTGCAGGAGCAGTGGCAATTCTATATAGTGGATATTGAGGCTTTTTTGGACTACGGAATCACCGTAAAGATTTTGATACTGCAGGCCATATTTTTTTGAACTGTATTGTAACTGCGGAACGAAATAGAGCTTCTTATCAAAGGGAACTTTTAGCATGATGCCAGCGTGAAACCCGTTTCCGGCTATAACGGGGATTTTTGTTCCTTGTCTCGTCTGCGCGATGGCGCCAATATGATTCCATCCCGCATCTGCTCCGTAAAATATTTGAGCCTTTGAAGAAAGAGTGAAAAGGGCTAAGAGGAAAACAACGGCTATCAATCTCATATGAGTAGGCGAAATTGCTAATTAATTCTTGTTTTTCATAGTAATTGTCTCGAAATCTCCTTTGAAGGGATTGAATAAATGATGCATGATAATTGCTTCAGGGCCACTTTCCAATATGCCGTTTCCTGTCTAAATTCCGCTTCACACGCAACATTCTGCATGGCGGATTCAATACCCCTCGGCATCGTCATCTCCTCTTCTGTCCCCAACTGCTTCAACATTACCATTTGTAATCCTGATCAGTTCGGTTCGACCGATTGAGCCAGCCTTATTGGTCTGGTAGCCCATATCATGGAGCGACTGAATTGTTGCAGCGGGGAAGCCTTGCTCCACAATGATTACATCAGGGAGCCATTGGTGATGGAATTTGGGGAGGTTCACTGCATCTTCGGTACTCAGGTTGAATTCAATTATATTAAGGATGGTTTGATATACGGAAGTGGGTATTGTGGTGCCTCCGGGCGTGCCCGTGACAAGAAAGGGTTTGCGATTTTTCAGAACAATGGCCGGCGTCATTGAACTCAACATTCTTTTCGCGGGCGCGATGGCGTTGGCTTCCCCACCAATGGCTCCAAACATGTTTGGCACACCCGGTTTCACGCTGAAATCATCCATCTCATCATTCATTATGAATCCCGCGCCTTCGATGACCGTCTTACTCCCATAACCATTGTTCAAAGTAGTGGTAACGGAAACCGCATTTCCCCATTTATCCACTATGGAAAGGTGGGTGGTTTCCATACTTTCATGCGGGATCATGCCTGCCCCTATGGATTTGCTATTTCCCGCAACTCCCGGAACAAAATCTTTCATTCTTTCTTGGAGATAGGCTGCGCTTATAAGTGTATTGACGGGCACTTTTACGAAATCGGGATCACCCAGGTATTTAGCCCTGTCGGCAAAAGCTCTTCGCTCTGCTTCTACCATGAGCTGCACCGCAGCCGGTGACTGAAAGCCCAGGGAACCGATATTTCTGTCTTCAACCATCTTCATGCATTGTTGTAAAATCAATCCACCACTACTGGGCAGCGGCATAGAAATGATTTCATAACCTTTATAATTGAATTGAACTGGCTTTCTTTCAATAGCACGATAATTCTTGAGGTCTTCATAACTAATAATGCCATTGGCTTTTTTCATTTCCGCAACGATGAGCCTGGCAGTTTCACCTTCATAAAAACCTTTCTGACCAAGATCCCTGATTCGTTTGAGCGTGCCGGCAAAGTCTTTTTGAATCAGGGTATCCCCGGCCTTCCAGCCGCCCTCTCTTACAAAAATGGGGGGATTGATATTTGAATTCAGGAAATCCTGTTTACTGCCGTTCAGCGATGCCGCTTCCTTTTCCGTAAGAGCAAATCCTTTCTCGGCAAGGTTGATGGCTGGCTGTATTAATTTTACAAATGGAAGTTTTGCGTATTTCAATGATGCGAAGAGTCCCGCAATGGTGCCGGGCACTCCACTTGACAGGTGACCATCCTGGCTCAAGGCCATATTGGGCTTACCCATGGAATCCAGGTACATGTCCCTGCTTGCTTTACCTGGAGCTTTTTCCCGATAATCTAAGGCTACAGTCCTGCCATTGCTCAGGTGGGCAATCATGAATCCCCCTCCTCCAATATTTCCTGCTGACGGATGGACTACGGCCAGGGCTAACTGCACAGCTATGGCGGCATCAACGGCGTTACCACCTTGTTGCAGAATAGAAAGCCCAACCTTGCTTGCCAGGGGATGTGCAGAAACCACGGCACCGTTCCTGCCTGTCACCTTTTTCTGAATTTGGAATTGAAAAGGGCTGATGTGATTCATTTTTTTCTGAGCGGCCGATTGGAATTGCATGGACAGTAGAACCGTTATCAATAATAAATTCCTTATCATTTTAAAGAATTGTTTGGATGATACTGGGTGAAAGGATCATAAAAATAGGATTCATGATTGAATTTGCGGAAATGTTTTTGCGCCTGACCAGGAGGAAAATACCCAAGGGAGAATACAATCATTTTTTATGACCGCCGGGATCAGGCAGGCAAGACCGGCAAATCCAGGACAGAAGGGGATAATGCAGACCTCAATTTCTCATGACTACATTAAAATGTTAAAGGTCTGAATTCCCCTTCGGTTTTTTGCTGAATGGTATCAATTACACAACTGGTTCTTTTATCTTAGCGCATGAATTGCCCTGCCCAACCAATAACTGCCATGAGAAGATTCACGCATCATTCTACTCCTGATTACTGCCAACTCAATCCCAAAAATACTTTCCGAAGTTCAAACAGGAATTTGTCTTCTGTGGCATCATCCTGCCTGTTCTCGAAATTTCCAACAATGCTCAATATCATGAAACAATTCTTTCTGATTTTATTTCTGGGTCTTGGTTTTTTTCCAACCCGGGCACAGGCGCCAAGAACATGGAATAGCGCTGAGATTTTGTTGAATCTTAAAAAATTGAATGTACTGGGTAGCGTGCTGTATATAGCGGCGCATCCCGACGACGAAAATACCAGACTGCTGGCCTGGCTGGCCAATGAGAAATCATATCGCACGGCCTACCTGAGTCTCACTCGGGGCGATGGCGGACAGAACCTTATTGGAGATGAACAGGGAGTGGAGCTGGGCCTCATCCGCACCCAGGAACTGCTATCCGCCCGCAGAATTGACGGCGCGGAACAGTTTTTTTCAACTGCATATGATTTTGGCTATACAAAAAGCACAGAGGAAGCCCTGGAACTCTGGAATAAGAATCAGGTCTTGAGCAATGTGGTCTGGGTGATTCGGAATTTCAGACCCGATGTAATCATCACCAGGTTTCCAGAAGACTCCCGTGCCGGACATGGCCAACATTCCGCATCAGCCGTACTTGCCCGTGAAGCATTCGTCGCCGCCGCGGATCCAAAAATGTTTCCTGATCAATTTAGGTATGGAGTGAGACCCTGGCAGGCAAAGAGGATATTGTGGAACACTTTTAATTTTGGAGGCGCCAATACGCAAAGTGAGGACCAGTTCAAAGTGGACGTGGGTGGATTCAACCCCCTGCTGGGAAAAAGCTATGGAGAACTTGCCGCTGAAAGCCGGAGCCAACACAAGAGCCAGGGATTTGGAGTATCGGCGCAGCGTGGCGAAGGCATAGAATATTTTAAGACCGTGCTGGGCGATCCTCCACAACACGATTTGATGGATGGCGTGGAAACTGATTGGAGCAGGGTTATTCATCAACAGACAATGCCAAAAGGATCCGGAGCCACAGCGGCTTCCAATACAGAAGCAACTGACCGGTTGAAATATGCGGTATCCATTCCGAACTCAATAGACAGCCTGATCCGACATTTTTCATTTGAGCATCCCGAATATTCAGTACCTGCTTTGATGCGACTCCGCTGGGCCCTGATGAGAATTGGGGATTCTTATTGGGAGAAACGGAAATTGGCAGAAGTGGAAAAACTGATCCTGGCGTGCAGCGGTATTTACATGGAAGCCACTACCAATGAACCCTATGCGGTCCAGGGTAAAACATTGCGCGTAACCCTGAACGTGGTCAACAGGAGCGGTATCCCCATGTCCGGCTCAGCAATGGCGCCATTCGATATTGAATTCGGCAATAAACTAACGGAGAATAAGCCCTTTACCACAAGCAAGACTTTTGATATACCTGCGAATTTTACCAGCCAGCCTTACTGGCTATTTCATGGACTGGATGGTGGCCATTTTGTGGTTGATGATCAAAGTCTAATAGGCTTACCGGAAAATCCTCCTGCCATTGATATTCCTCTGAACCTGGAAATCGAAAAACAATTTTTGACAATCAGAATTCCCGTGCAATACAGATTTACTGACCCGGTGATGGGTGAAATCTATCAGCCTTTGGCCATTGCGCCTCCAATTTCAATTAGCGCCGGACCTCCATTCGTGTTCACCCATTTGAATAATAAGAAAACCAGGGAGGTTCGTTTGTTCCTGAATGCAAAGACCAAAATTGATAGCGCCCGGGTAAGCGTGTTCCGCTATGAATATGAACAGGGGAAATTGATAAAAGACAGTCTGTTTCTGGAAAAAAATCTCAATATCCCCGCGAATGGAGTACAGACATATACGATCAATACGGATTCGCTGATAAAAAGCAAAGATCAGAAGTCTATACGCTTTCTCGTGAAAATGCCACCGGCTTTTTCGGACACACCGCTCAGTTTTGCCGTCAGAAGAATTGAATATTCCCACATACCGGCCATTACATATTATTACCTGGACAAGATTTCCATTATAAATGAAGATATCAAAACGGACGGGAAGAAGATTGGCTATATCAGGGGGGCGGGAGACAAGGTTGCGGAATCACTACAGCAGATGGACTATGAAGTGAGCTTCCTTGAAGAAAAGGACCTCACAGCCAAAACACTCAGGCAATTTGATGCGATCGTGGTCGGCGTGCGAGCATACAATGTGCACGACTGGCTGAATAACTATCATGATATATTGATGGACTATGTGAAAAACGGAGGAAACCTCCTGGTTCAATATAATACCAGCGGCTTTTCGGCACCAATGAAGGCGAAATTCGGGCCTTATGATTTCGTGGTATCCCGGAACAGGATAACCGATGAAAAAGCCAGTGTTGACTTCCTGGTACCATCGGATCCGGTGCTGAACTGGCCTAATAAGATAATAGAAAAGGATTTTGAAGGTTGGATACAGGAACGTGGGATTTATTTTGCAGACCAATTGGATCCTGCCTACAAAGCCATATTAAGCATGAAAGATCCCGGAGAGGAGAATGCACAGAATGGCAGCCTGATTGTAGGTAACTATGGAAAAGGGAGGTTTATTTATACCGGGCTTGTTTTTTTTCGCGAATTACCTGCCGGTGTTCCCGGTGCTTACAGATTATTCGCTAATTTGGTCGCTAATCCAAATCATCGGAAAAAAAATGGCTCATCAAAATAGACCTCGCAAAAGTCCGGAAATAGGTGTAATCATTGGTGTTAGTTTAGGAATTCTGGTCGCATTGATCTTTAAACCCCTTGCAAAGGGAATCTTATTGGGGATTGTAATAGCGGTCTTATTATACCGCTTTTCAAAATAAGAATCTATGTACGAAGAAAAAGAGCGTCCACCGATATTTAAGAAATGGTCGGGCTGGTATGCCCTGGTCATTGGTTTTCTGGTGGCCCTGATTATTTTCTTCGTGTATTTCACGAAATATTTTGCATGAGTTATTTCGACTGGATAGTATTGATCATATCCCTGCTGGGCATAATCTTGTATGGCATCTATAAAAGCAGGAGCTCCAGAAACCTCGAAGGTTATTTCCTCAGCGACCGTGAAATGCCGTGGTGGCTCATATTACTGAGTATCATGGGAACCCAGGCCAGCGCCATCACCTTTTTATCAGCGCCAGGCCAGGCTTACACAGATGGAATGCGGTTCGTGCAATATTATTTCGGATTGCCCCTGGCCATGGTAGTGCTCTGCATCACCTTCGTGCCGCTGTTCCATCGCCTCAGATTGTACACGGCTTACGAATACCTTGAAAAACGTTTCGATGTAAAGACCCGGACCTTCACTGCCTTCCTCTTCCTATTACAACGCGGCGTTTCCACAGGAATCAGCGTATATGCCCCTTCAATCATTCTTTCATCCCTGCTGGGGTGGAATATCTATATCACGAATGTGCTGATGGGCGGATTGCTGATTATTTATACTGTGAGTGGTGGGGCGAAAGCTGTCGCTTATACCCAACAGTTACAACTCATCATCATTTTTGTGAGCATGTTTATAGCGGCTTATATGGTTGTGAGTTTATTACCGGAAGGAGTGGGCTTTTTTGACGCACTGCAAGTGGGCGGCAAGATGGGCAAGCTCAATGTGATCACAACAGGCATGAAACCGAACGGCGGTTTTGACTGGAGCGACCAATACAATTTACTGAGCGGACTGATTGGAGGATTTTTTTTGGCGCTCTCTTATTTTGGAACAGATCAGAGCCAGGTGGGAAGATATCTGACGGCAAAATCCCTGAGGGAAAGCAGGGTTGGTCTCCTAATGAATGGATTGGTAAAAGTGCCGATGCAATTCCTGATTCTGCTGATCGGCGTCCTGATCTTTTCATTCTACCAATTTCATAAGGCGCCTCTTTTCTTTAATAATACCCTGATTGAAAAAGTCGCCAACAGCGCTTATGCCGATTCCCTGAAGAATATACAGTCTGAATATGATCGGTTTAATGACCAGAAACTGGCGCTGATGGAAAAATTTCCGCGGGTAGAAGCGGGAATGGATTTCAGCCCTGTTTTTCAGGAAGAATTAAAGAAGGTGAACCGTCAGGGCGATAGCCTGCGCAAATCATTTAAACAAATGATAGGTAAGTCGGGAGTAGGCGGGGATAGTAATGATACCAATTACATATTTCTCAGGTTCGTGATCGATTTTTTGCCAAAAGGCCTGGTGGGATTGTTGATAGCCGTTATATTTCTGGCATCCTGGGGTAGCATCGCTGCGGCCCTTAATTCGCTCGCGTCGGCAAGTGTAGTCGATTTTCATAAGAAATTTGTGAACCCTTCCATGACCGAAAGCCAGGATTACCGGATAGCTAAAATATATACGCTTTTATGGGGCATTTTCTGCATTGTGGTGGCCATGTTTGCCTACAATATAGGCAACAGCCTTATTGAAGCGGTTAATAAATTGGGCTCACTTTTTTATGGAGTCATCCTGGGTGTATTCCTGGTGGCATTTTTTTTCAAGAAAATTCGGGGCAGTGCTGTCTTTTGGAGCGCAATCCTGGGAGAACTTGGGGTGATAACGCTATTTGTGCTGAATGAAAAAAAGATCATCGGCCTGGGATTTCTGTGGTTGAATTTCATTGGCGCTGCCGCGGTCATTGCAATTGCGTGGCTAATGCAAATATTGATTTCAAAAAATGGAAATTCAAGTACATACATCCATGATACTACCCGGATTCCCCAAAAATAAAATCCCGCTGAAAGTTTCACTCCAGCGGGACTTTCATCTTCAGACTTCACAAAATTATTTCAGAGATGCAATCAGTTTATTGTTCAGAGAAACGTAGTCATCGTTCTTGGCTGCCTTCGCTAATTCAATCGACTTATTGGCCGAAGCAATAGCATCCTGTTTCCTGCCCAATTTTGCAAGACAGTTTGCCCTTTGGTGCCATACCCAAAATGCATTGGGACTTTGTTGGACAGCCTTGTCAAACCATCCCATCGCCTTATTCAGGTCTTTCCCGTTATTCATATAGTACACTGCCGATTCATAATAAGGGCGATTGTCTTTATTCATCAACTCGTCAATCGTTGCCATAATTTTTGAATCAACGTCGGATTTTATAGGAATTTTTACAACGGTCCTTTCCCAGAGAACCAGCATATCCATTGTTGATGAGGTGATATTGTCGAATACGATCATGAATGACTCAATCGGGAATGGCAGTTCATCGGGTGTAAGTACAACTCTTGCTACATCCTGGTCTTGCTTATAGGCGGCCGGACTGGTAACGTCCAATTGTTTGGTCAGGATCACGGTCCATTGATTCCGGTCGGGAATAGTTAGTAACCCATATTTACCTGCGGGGACTTTGGCGTCTCCGAATACTACGTCTTCTCCAAATTGGATGGTGGTGGCGCTATTGGCCCCGGTGCGCCAAACTTTCCCATAGGGAACCAGGTCTCCAAAAATAGTTCTACCCTTTACACCCGGCCGCGAATAAGATAATTCTATTGTGGATAATCCAAAATCCTGCTTGATGGTCTGCGGGGGAGAGGGGTAGGGTGTTCTCAATTCCTGCGCCTGGCAGAAATAAGAAAAAAATCCAATGGCAATGAGTGAAAATAATTTTTTCATGGCAAACAAATTTTGCTGCGAAGGTAAGGGATAATGCGCTCAGGGAAAAGAATTCGGGATTTGATCAAAATGCAATGGTCAGACTTACCCGGGCATATTTTTTGCCCTTTTGTATTTGCCACGGCGGCCCTTGCTTTACCAGACGGATCGCTTCTTTATCGTTGGCCGGACTCAAGGATTTTTCAATAGTAAAATTTGACATTAGCCCCGAGCTAAATACCGTAAATGACAATTCCACCTCGCCATGAATATTGCTGTTAATGCCATCCCTGGGCAGCACAGTATTATTGGCCAGGTAGGCATCATAATTGCCCCATCCGTCCACAGGACTCGCATCCGGCTCTGCTTCGTCCTCATCAGCCTTGGCTGATTTCTTGGTTGCATAACCTTTTACGACGACTTCTGACAAAGAATTTTCATCGGGAATCATAATAATATTATTGGCCTTATTGGTGTTAGACAGCGTGGCTTGCAAAGGCTGAAAACCTACCGACCTTATATCGACATTTAGTACACTGTCTCCGCTTGTGAGCCTGAAATACCCATTAGCATCAGCATAGACGCGATTGTTGGTATTATTGATGCGGATATTCGCGAAAGGCACTGCATTATTATTGAGATCCCTCAATTTTCCAGTGAATATATGCGGTGTGAGAAATTCATTCGCGTTCTTTCGTTTCATGTCTGGCTGCCTTGATGCAGCAATCCCTGACTCTTGTTCTATCTTTATTGGTGCAGCAGCTTTTTCGGGATTCAAAGATTCCTGTTTGTCTTTATTAATATCATGGGCTAAAGTCTTGTCTTCTGAAATTTCAGGATCCGATTTGGAAGTCGGGGTGATTCCTGAGACGATTCGATTTTGAAATGCAAGGGAATCTTTCAAACCATTTTCTTCCCTGGGTTTTGCCTTAGAAACCGGGGTCCTGTCAGCGACGGCATTAGTCCCTTTTGAGGGAGGCCGAGTCGCAGGCTGTGAATTCTGTTCAAGGTCAATTGTATCAGACTTGATATTTCCTTCGACTTGCTTGAGCACCGGCTCCATTTTTTCATGACGGGATGTGTCTGTTAATTTATTGCTCGCAATGATGTCTTTGTTGGTCTGATTTTTCAGGTAGATTGTAATTCCTCCGCCTAGTATCAATACAGCGGCAGCAGCTACACTCCACCACAATACCTTTTTCCTGCTGATACTGATAATATTTTCTCCGACAGTCTCTGCTATTCTTTTGCGTAATAATTCAAGTGCCGAATGAGCATCGGCGGGACTCGTTTGGGAATATCCTTCCAGGGCATCAGCCAGAAAGGGATCTTCCAGGACCGCTTTCTCAAAAGCATTCATTTCCTCAGCGGACATGCTTCGGCTCAGGTATGATTGAATGTCGTTTACCGTAAACTGATTCTTATTTTCTTTGTCATCTGCCATTTGCAGTCTTATAAATATTTTTTGTCGTATAATTCAGGCAAGCCACAAAGCCTGCTTTTAAATGAATCCGAATTTGATTCGCCAGGGCTACTATATGGAATATTTCAATAAATTTATCAATCGCCCATTGAACCTCTCTGTTCCATGCACAGTTTTAGATTCCTTCTCCCGTTTTGAATATGACTCCTCACATGGTTCCATTCAAATCCTGTCAATTCCACTATTTCCTTATAGCACTTGTTCTGCAAATAGAACAATTCAATACTCAGTTTTTGTTCTTTTGAGAGGCTTTTCAGGCAATGCTCTAATTTAGCAAATTCCTCTTCCCTGTCCAGCATACCGTTTAGATGCACCGGCTCCTGCGATTGCATAAAATCGGGTTGGATCTCAACGGTCTTCAGGTTCTTGGCTGATCTCAGCTGCATTAGGCAATGATTCCTGGCCAGCACATAGAGCCAACTCCTGAAATGGTCCACTTCATGAGACTTCAATTTTATGACCAATTCCCCGAATATATTCATCACAGCGTCCTTGCTGGCTTCACTGTCCTTAAGGTATTTCAGGCAAACGCCATAAACCAGGTCCATATACCTCTGATATAGCTGAGACAGTATTTGCATGTCAAATCCCTGCTGGTACAAATGCAGCAATTCGGCGTCGGTAAGACTGGAGTTCGATATGTTTTTGATGAATGTCAATATTCAATTCCCGCCAAGGGAAAATTTGTTGCAGGTTCCGGGCCTCATTCCCGCCATTTTAAGGCCGGAAATATTTAAGGCCGGAAATACTCCATTAGCAAATTACTCAAATTTTTTTAGGAAGAATTATGCAATCCCCGTAAATGGAGCATCCTGATCAGGAAAAGGCCATTTAAAACCACTTTATATGCGAACCATTTATTTCTGCGGACTCCTTATTTTGACCGCAATCGTGGCATTTACTCCTTTCAATAATTTTACCGTTAAGGGTAAGGTAAGCGATCAGTTGGGCAATCCACTGGTCCAGGTCACCATAACGGAGAAAGGCACCCGAAATGCCACCCTTACAGGTAATAACGGCGAATTTAGCCTGACGGTCAGGTCTGCCCATGCAAGCCTGATATTCGAAAGCCCCGGATTTAGCAACAAGGAAATTACCCTGCAGGGGCAAAGCTTCCTGAGTGTTCAGTTGGACATACCCTCAAAGAAATTGGAGGAAGTTGTAGTAACGGGAAGAGGCACACGAAACAATAAACGATTAATGGCAATCTCCGATAATCGGCTGAATTCTTACAGGCCCATGCCCGTGGAGGATGCCCTGATGGGGAAAGTCTCGGGACTCGACATCACAAATCATTCAAAACTTAGATCAAAGAACTATCCCGGGTCTGCTCAGCCGGGGAAATATCATGATAGTATTGACGAGGCATTCAACACGGAAGGATACGATGGAATCGTGGAGAACAGGTTCCTGAAAGTAACAGATAATCCCCTTTCAACTTTTTCTATCGATGTGGATGCCGCCTCCTACAGTAATGTTAGGAGATTCCTGAATGATGGTGCTTTGCCCCCGGCGGGTGCGGTGAGAATTGAGGAGATGATCAATTATTTTCATTACGATTATCCCCAACCGACAGGCGAGGATCCATTTTCAATCAATACGGAAATAGCAGCCTGTCCCTGGAGCCAGGACAATCGGCTGGTGCTGATCGGACTGCAGGGAAAGCAGATCCCCACAGAAAATTTGACGCCATCGAATATTGTTTTCCTGATCGACGTTTCTGGTTCCATGAATGAACCCAATAAATTGCCCCTGGTGCAGCAATCCATGAAAATGCTGACGGAGCAGTTGCGCGAACAGGATCGGGTAGCCATTGTGGTTTATGCCGGAAATGCCGGCCTGGTGCTTCCAGCTACCAGCGGTGCCAATAAGCAGGCCATTAGCAATGCCATCGACAGGCTTGAAGCAGGCGGCTCCACTGCCGGGGGAGCCGGTATTAAACTAGCCTATGAGATCGCCAAAAATAACTATCTCCCTAAAGGGAATAATAGAGTTATCCTTTGCACCGATGGAGATTTTAATGTGGGCGCCAGTAGCGATGACGAAATGGAAAGACTCATTGAGCAGGAGCGAAAAAGCGGAGTATTCCTGACCGTGCTGGGATATGGAATGGGGAATTATAAAGACAGCAAAATGCAAAAGTTGGCAGATAAGGGAAATGGGAACCACGCCTATATCGACAATTTGAATGAAGCAAAAAAGGTATTGGTCAGCGAATTCGGAGGCACACTCTTTACCATTGCCAAAGATGTAAAATTACAGATTGAATTCAACCCTGAAAAAGTTCAGGCCTACAGGCTGATAGGTTATGAGAACCGTTTATTGAATAAAGAAGATTTCAACAACGATCAGAAGGATGCGGGTGAATTGGGAAGTGGGCATACCGTAACGGCCCTCTATGAAGTGATTCCCGCGGGCGTAAAGAGCAGGTTTATTGAAACCGTGGACCCATTGAAATATCAACCCATGAGAGAAAACAATGAAAGGACTGCGAGTTCTGAATTGATGACTATCAAGTTCAGGTACAAGAGACCTGACGGAAATACAAGTAAGTTGATCGAGCATCCTGTCCAGGACAATCCTTGCAATATCTCTAAGAGTTCTGAAAATTTACGATTTGCCTCCGCCGTTGCAGAGTTCGGAATGTTATTGCGTCAATCAGAATTCAAACAAAATTCCAGTTTTTCCTCCGTAATCAGCCTGGCCCGGGAATCGCTGGGCGGTGATGCGGAAGGCTATCGCAAAGAATTCCTGCAATTGGTGCAGAAGGCCGGGAAACTCGCAAAATCAGGAATAGAAAACCCCGATAAGGATGAGGAATTCCTGGGGAGAAAATAGGGATTGGATCAATAAGTCAAATAGGTCATGTGGATCAAGGTTCACACCTATTTGACTTTTGCCTGGTGGTCCTTCAGGTAATGTTCCAGAAGTTCATCGCCTCCAAAATCTCTCTTCAAATCCCTTACAACTGAATGTACATGGTTTGCATTATTCTGTGAGTTGTCATATTCGATGATAATTGTAGGGCCGGTGATGCGGTAATAGTGACGTGCGCCAAGGCCTGGATTATGCGCTCCGGCCCATGCGAACCGGAGCCTCTCCAATCCCGCATCCTTTAATTCCTGCAACATGTCATCGGCGAATAATTTTGTGTAACGGTGAATATATACCAGCACCAAATCCATCAGGAGTGCTTTTTGTTTTGAATTGAGATCATTATAGCTGATCCCGGCCGGATTTTCGATCATGGCCCTGCGGCTTACATAAGTGATGATATCATTGGGCGCAGTGGTATCAATCATCGTTTTCGTCAATTGATCCGACGTAAGGGAATGCAGCAACAAAAATGCGTCATCAGACTCTTCCTTCAGCACCTGTTTCCCTTTTTCAGGCCCCGATAGAACGATTGCCGGGTTCGATCCCAGGAATCCCGGCGTGCCCGAAATGATCCTGTTATTTTCGGAGGTAAAATTGAATGAGATATGATGTCCTTCCAGGCGCCAGCCCCAAACTTCATTGGAAGAAGGCCTGCCGAATAGCGTGAAAAAATATTTTCCCGGATCACGATAATGATCTTCCGGTGGATGATGTTCCAATACCTTAAGTACATTCTCCAATTGAGTGATGGCAACGGCTTTTTCGTATCCTTCTTCACTGAGCCCTGTCTTAAGTAACTCCAATGCTGCATCCTTTTGTGCCGGAGTCAGATCATTCAGGGGAATTCCTCTTCGGTTGTCCAGCGGCACATAATGCCAGTCATATCTTTCTGAATCGCTGAAGGAATAAAATATCTTATCCTTGCGGGCTTGGTCAAGAGTCGCAATAAACCTGTTCACCGCCTTGAGCATCTGCTCAGCAGGCGCTGTTTTCGGAAAATTTTGAATATTGGTTTGGGCTGAGCAAGCAATCGAAATCAAAATGCTGGTCAAACCATAAATGTATTTCATACCCGAATTTTGAATACTGGTGGAATTGTCAATCCTTATAAATATAACAATTATCGGGGAGCCGGCAGATTTAGTGATGTTCTGTATCGGGAGAATGGGTAAATTTTCCAGCAATTGAAATCTTCTGAGATCCGGCTAAACAAGGGCCATTCCGCCAGTCTATTGCTTCCTCATGATTCGGACGGTGGCATTCTGTGTAAAACTGCTTGACAGGAATACCTCATACCTGTTTATGCCGTCTGTGATGACCATGAGTGCAGTATTGGGGGCGATGCGTCCGAGGTTTTCGGCGAACATGGTAATTTCATTATAAGGTCTGCTGCTGTCGATGGCTACATACAAATTAATCCCTCTTTCGCTTAATCCCTGGTGAACGGCAACAGGCGCCTTATTAAAGAAGACGGAAATACTGTCACCGTCAACGATACCATTGTCGTAAAGCGTTATCCGGATGGAATCGGATTGTACCCAGACCTCTTTGCTCAACACTTTCTGTCTCCTGGCAAAATCGGCAATGATCTTCTTTACATCATTTGGAACGGCCTCAACGGTATCCTTTTTTTTCAGTTCCACGCTGGCGGGCGCGATGGATGCGATGCTTTCTGGAGATGAGGCTGAACTATCTTTAGGGGCCATAGCAATTGCAGAATCAGTTTGCTCCTTGGGAGGTTCCGGCTTGGGAATGGCGCTGACTACGAAATCTTCCGCGGAAGGCCTCCATATTTTCCTGATTGCCGTGAATTTGTCAATGAGGCTGTCGGCGTCAAGCGATTGGTCGCCATACACAAAATCAAATGCTATATCAGGACAGGTATATTTATATTTTTCCTGGGAAGTGAATACCCCTTTCAGATTGGAGCTAACCCGGGAAATAGTGAGGATTGCCTTTAAGTCCATGGGACATTCAACGCCACCGGATGCGCTGGCCCTGAAATAAGTGATTGGTACATTCCGGATGTTGATCTCCCTGGAATCGGCGTCATATGTTCCATGCACATAAAAGGTCTGAAAGCTATTCTTGAAATAGTAACTGATCACACCATGAATTTCGCTCCTTGATTTTTGCTTCAGGTTCAATTCAACCAGGTAATTATTATGGGAGCCGCCCAAAAGCACATCGGCATTGCCAAACCAATTACCCTTCACATTTTGAGCGTGGGAATTCGTAACACATAACAAAAAACCTATACTGATTATTAATCTCATTTAGCTGCAATTGCCATTATATCGAAAAATCCGTGCCAGTAGCACGATATTAAACGCCTAATACCTTAAAACTATTGCAAATAAAGAGCTTCTGCAGGAAGCCATATGACCAAGATGGTCACAGTTGTTAGAAAAAAGTCTTCGAGGCACATCAAATACCATATTTTCGTTTGATGTCCCTTTCAATTTCACGCTCCTTGATTGTTTCCCTTTTGTCATGAACCTTCTTGCCTTTACCGAGACCGATTTCCAATTTTGCGAGGCCTTTTTCATTGAAGAAGATGCGTAGTGGGACAATACTGTAGCCTTTTTCTTTGATTTTGGATTCCAGCTTTTTCAGTTCCCTTTTGCTCAGCAGGAGCTTTCTTTCCCGAACAGGGTCATGATTATTGAGGTTGCCATGGCTGTATTCGGCAATATACAGGCTCTTGATCCAGAGTTCTCCCTTATTGAAATAGCAATAGCTGTCATTAAAACTAGCCTTTCCTTCGCGCAGGGATTTTACTTCGGTACCAGTCAATACCAGGCCGGCACTGTACTTGTCTTCGATATGATATTCAAAATATGCGGAGCGATTACTTATTATCATGGCTATTGAGGATCAGTGCATCAAAATGAATTGTCTTAATTTACCAGTCACATGAAGGATATCTGAAATTCGGTGGAAAAGCGGAAGCCAGGATTTTGCAGGAATGGCCAATCAAATTAATGGGATGCGCCTAATTTTTGAACAGGACCAACAGTTTTGATAATCTGCTTTTGAGGTCTTTTCTATCCACGATGATATCCAAAAATCCATGTTCCATCACAAATTCAGAACTCTGGAATCCCACTGGCAATTCTTTTTTGATCGTTTCCTTAATCACGCGCGGACCGGCAAATCCAATCCTGGCGCTGGGTTCCGCAAGGTTTACATCGCCCAGCATGGCAAATGAAGCGGTAGTTCCGCCATAGGTGGGATCGGTGCAGAGTGATATATACGGGATCCTGGCGTCGGCCAATTGAGAAAGCTTGCCTGAGGTCTTAGCCAATTGCATCAATGAAAATGCGCTTTCCATCATACGGGCCCCACCACTCTTGCTTATAATCATGAGCGGAAAATTGTGCTCCAGACAAAAGTCGGCAGCCCTCGCGATCTTTTCACCCATCACACTGCCCAGCGAACCTCCAATAAAATTAAAGTCCATGCATGCTACCACCAGATCATTCCCACTCAGTTTGCCTACACCAACGGAGATTGAATCATGCAAACCGGTCTTCGCATAAGCTTCTTTGAGACGCTTGCTATATGGCCTGAGGTCGCTGAATCCCAGGAAATCTATCGAACGAACATTAGCAAACATTTCCTCATACTGGTTCTCATCAAAAAGAATTTCAAAGTATTCCTGGCTTCCTATGCGATGATGATAATTGCATTTGGGACATACGAATAAGTGTTCCCGAAGTTCCAGTACAGTGCAGGTATACTTGCAATTGGGGCATTTAGTCCATAAACCATCCGGGGCCTCTTTCTTTTCGGCCGTGGAAGTGAGAATCCCTTTTTTGATTCTCTTAAACCATCTGCTTCTTGTCTCTTCACTTTGACCGTCCTCACCGGCAAGGTTTGCATCAAAGTCCTCTTCGTGCTGCATGGTATTGGACATTATTGAATGGTATCAAATTTAACCAATTAAAGCAAACTCAGGCCTGTTTTCACAATTTATTGTGACCCTTGGCATTGAGTATAAAAATAATATGTAATAATAGAGGGTGATTTGAGCGCTAGGCGATGGTTATACTCTTGTCAAGATAAACATCCTGAGTAGCCTGGAGCAATTCTACGCCTTCCTTGAAAGGCCGCTGAAAAGCTTTCCTTCCCAATATAAGGCCCATGCCTCCCGCTCTCTTGTTAATGACTGCAGTTTGAACCGAATCAACCAGGTCACTACTTCCTTTGCTTTCGCCTCCACTATTGATGAGTCCGATTTTTCCACTATAGCAATTCAATACCTGATAGCGGCAAAGATCAATGGGATGGTCTGAGGTCAATTTTTCATATACCAATGGTGAAGTCTTGCCGTGTTTTGTGGCCAGGTATCCGCCATTATTGGTTGGGAGCTTTTGTTTGATGATATCCGCCTGGATGGTTACGCCCAGATGGTTGGCCTGGCCGGTAAAGTCAGCAGAAGTGTGATAATCTACACCATCTACTTTGAAACCATTATTCCTGGTATAACACCATAATATAGTGAGCATGCCCAGTTCGTGCGCCAGTTCGAATGCTTCTGCAATTTCCTTCAGTTGCCGGGTACTCTCTGGTGATCCCCAGTAAACTGTCGCCCCTATACCGACAGCTCCCATATTCCAAGCGCTGCGAACTGTTCCGAATAAGGTCTGATCGTATCGGTTCGGCAGGCTCAGGAATTCATTATGATTGATCTTGACAATAAACGGAATCTTATGCGCGTATTTGCGGCTCATGATGCCCAGTACACCAAATGTGGATGCCACACCATTGGATCCGCTTTCCAGGGCAAGCTTAATAATATTCTCCGGATCGAAATAGATGGGATTGGGAGAAAATGCAGACCCGGCGCTATGCTCAATACCCTGGTCAACCGGGAAAATTGAACAATAGCCGGTTCCGCCAAGCCGACCATGATTGAGCAGTGTTTGCAGATTTCTTAGAACCTGGTTATTGCGATTGCTATTGATCCAGATTTCATCTACATGGTTGGGTGATGGAAGCGTTATGGTTGATTTATCGATGGTCTTGCAGGTATGTTTCAAAAGGTAGTCGGCCTTGTCGCCCAAAAGATCGAGAATTTTTTTAGATGCCATTTGTTACTGGTTTTAAGTAATGAGAAGCGGCCGGAAAAATTCCGAAACCATCTTACTCAGCGGCGCAAATATAAACACAGAAATTATAATAGCAATTTTCGATTCCGGAGCTCTTTCACCAGGTATGCAAAACAGGAGGGAACTTTTGACCTAATACCATCATTCCAACCAAACATTCTTCCATCTTTCAAATCGAATTCAATGCCATTGGGATGGGATCATACATGCAAAATATTTTCTAGAAATGATCAGGCTGGGTAGGAGTGGCCCAAAATAAAGAACCTCCATCGAAATACGATGGAGGCAATCTTTTTGACGAGCCTACTAAGATTAGATGGGCTTCTAAGGATAGGACTTTAAGGATTCACTACGAAAAGTGACCTTTCATCAACTTGGTTTTCCACAGTTCGGGGACATTGGATCTTTGTCGGCGTTTTTCGAGGTGCAATTACATAGGAATATTGGCAATTGGTTTTCCTTGTCCGGATATTGGATTTCGCTAGAATAAGGTTCTGTGAAATTGGATTAAGGTATTCGGGTCTTTCTATTGGATATTGTTCTGGTTTTTCAAAGAAGAAAGTTGACTGATACTGGATTTTAAACTACCCTTTCAAAGGATTTGGACTTCTAGTTATTTCTTGGACGGTTTTTGGGACATTGGACGGCTGAGGTGTAGAATTCTCCTCATCAATCAACTTCTGGAACAAAGATACTTCCCCTTAAAGCCTTGGGCAAGAGCAGTTTTGCTCTTTTTTGATTTCAGGTATTTTACTGCCAGATGAGTAAAGTTCCAATAGAAGTGTTCCGTGTAATTCCGACTTTCGCTTTGGTAGATTTACGATTCATGCAGCTTGTATTCGGACCATTAATGAAGTATGATTCGCCAGGAATTAATGCTGTACTGCATTTCGTCAAATTGGTAAAGATACGTGCCGGCCTGAAATTACTTGGACAGGGAATGAATAATATCATATTTTGTTACGATATGATAGTTGCCGGTTTCATCCTTGCCGAGTACTGCCCCATTCTCTTTATTGATCAAACTGCTCAGTCTTTCGATGGGGGTATCGAATGAAACAACGGGATAGGGGGGTTCCAGAACCGTAAGAACTGTCTGGTTCCTGATTTCAGGATTGCCAAATATCTTATTGAAGAGGCCGCTTTCAGAAATGGATCCCACCAGACCTTCGCCGTTCTTCACCGGAAGATTTTCGATATCATATTTCTTCATCAGGTCAAAGGCCGCTGCCACAGTTTGGCCAGGATCAACTGTAATCAGGCTTTTGGCCCCCATCCCATTGATGATGTCCCTGAAAGTTTTCACATCCATAAACCCTCTTTCCATCATCCACTGATCATTGTAAATTTTCGCAACATACCTGCTTCCATGATCGTGGAAAATGCAAACCACCAGGTCGGTGGGTTTGAGGCGGGACTTGAGTTGCATAAGACCCTGAAGGCAGCTTCCCGCGCTATATCCACAAAACAAACCTTCTTCCTTGGCAATACGTCTTGCCATGATCGCTCCTTCCTTATCCGTGACCTGCTCAAAATAATCGATGACCTTCATATCATAATTCTTCGGAACAAAATCTTCTCCGAATCCTTCCGACACATAGGGGTGCACTTCGTTCATGTCAATTTCTCCGGTGCGAAAATATTTTGTGAGCAATGAGCCATAAACATCAATAGCCCAAATCTGTATCTGTGGATTTTTCTCCTTCAGGTACATGGCAGTGCCAGTGACTGTACCGCCGGTTCCTGCGGTGCAAACAAGGTGTGTTATCTTTCCATCGGTCTGCTCCCATATTTCAGGCCCCGTTGTTTCATAGTGCGCCATCCTGTTGGCAGGATTATCATACTGATTCATCAAACAAGAGTTCGGTATCTCGTTTGCCAGTTTTCTTGCCACGGAATAATAACTTGCGGGGTCATCGGGCTCCACATTTGTAGGGCATACAATCACCTCCGCGCCAACCGCTTTGAGGATATCAATTTTCTCTTTTGATTGTTTATCGGTCGTTGTGAAAATACATTTGTAACCCCTCACGCATGCCACCAGTGCCAGTCCCATTCCCGTATTTCCCGAAGTACATTCAATAATAGTACCTCCCGGTTTGAGTTTCCCCTCCTGTTCCGCTACATCAACCATTTTCAGGGCCATCCGGTCCTTGATGGAATTACCCGGGTTGAAATAATCCACTTTGGCTGCCACCGTGCAGGGCAGATCCCTTGTTATTTTATTGAGCCTGATCAGGGGTGTATGTCCGATGGTCTCCAGAATGTTTTTCTTAATATCCATAACGAATTGTTATACTGCGGCAAAGGTATGATATAGTCAAGAGACCCTGTCGGGTTTTGCAACGCAGTAATTTGAAAAGAAAACTTAAAATATTTCCAGTGGATTCGATCTAAAATCCGGGTGTGACATCGAAAACCCTTTATCGTCGCAGGTATTGCCCACAGATTTATTTTCGGGTAAACAAAGACCAGGGTGGATGGATGGACCCGTTACTCAGGATTTCTGCCTCTGTAGCTGGCGTTTTCTGCGGCCGAGATAATGATCCAGCAAAAATAATCCCAGAATTACATTGAAGAACATGATGACTTGCAGAACGGGTGTGCTGATATATTTTGAGAGATTCCAATTTGAAAATTCAAGACTGTGGGCATTGGAGATGTCGCCCCATTCGGTAGTGGCAAAGAGATAAATGAGCATGCCCGTAATCAAAATGAGAAAAAAAGCCGCAATGCCGAAAATGATTTTATTATTTAGATATTTATTCGTTGCCTTTAAAACATGATACCCGGCAATTTCCTCCATCACTTTTTTGGTGAAACGCATAGATGGAACTTCGGATTCCTGAGCCTTCAGCAATTCCCGAATTTGGAGGAGATCCAAATATCTCGAACGCCAATTGGGATCAGTCTGGATTAGTTTTTCGATTGCCGGCCTTTCGGAATCGGGGCACAAACCATCTATATAGTCCCATAGTTGGCTATCCATATTTGTCGGGGCATTCATATCATTTCATTTATTTCATTTGACCAATGGATTTCCAGTTTTTCTTTTAAACGCTGCCTGGCACGGTGCAATCTCACTTTGGCGGTATTGGGATCAATTCGCAGGATCATGGCTATCTCATCCAGATTTTGTTCCGCATTATAAAACAGGGTTAATATAGATGCATCTCCCCGCGACAATAATTTCATGGCTTTCTTCACCGTGTTCTGCCTGGATTGCTGTTCCATTCTTTGTTCACCTGTCTGCCATTCAAGCTGCTCCATCCCCGGCCTCGTCTTATCATCATCCAATGAATCAATCGGCAACCTTTTTTTTCTGAGATAGCTGAAGCAGGTATTTTGGGTGATGGTGTAAAGCCAAGTGCTGAACCTGGCGGTTTCTCCCTTAAAATCAGAAAGAAATCTATAAGCTTTCACAAATACGTCCTGTGCAAGTTCTTCCGCATCTTCTCTTCGGGGAACATATTTCAAGGCCATTGTAAATACATAATTCTGGTAACGGGTTACCAGTTCCGCATAGGCATTCTGCTCACCTTGAATTACCCTGCGGATGATCTCATTATCGGGAATTCCGTCATCCATCTCAAGACCTGATACTAGCCTTCGGGCAATAAGGTTACATATTTAATAAGAAAAACGACATGATTTCTCCCAAAGTTTTTCGGAAAACATGTAACCCTGGCTTCACAGGTGGAGTATCAATGGATATAACAGTCAATCTTAACCAATAAAACATTCAAACAATGATGGGCTCGGAAGTTTTGATACCAATCTTAGTTCCCCTGGGGGGATGCGCCTTGGTCTTTGGCATTGTCTATCTCAAGACCAGGGAAAATCTGGCAATGATTGAAAAAGGGATGAATCCAAAGGAATTCGCCAACAGACCGGCTCCTTACAGGAACCTGAAAGCCGGTTTGCTCCTGCTCGGGGCAGGTCTCGGTCTCCTGCTGGCCTATCTTATTGATTTCGCATCACCTCTTATTAATGGAGAGGACAACCCTGCTATTTATTTCGCATTGATTGCCATTTTTGGCGGTCTGGGTCTGATCGTATCCTATAAGATTGAAAAGAAGGAATTGCTGGACAAAGCGCAACAATAATAGGTTCTATTAAATTACACTTTGGAACTTACCTTGAAAGAGATGAGTTTCCGGATGCAACTGAATGAAATTTCAATCCAGATAAATGCCGGCCGACAATAATGTCCTTAATTGACGGGCAATATCTTCTGTCCCTGCGATTGAAATTCGCTGCCTTCGGAAACCAGCATTATGGCTTATTTGGCCAACTCTTCCAAACCCTTTTTTACAGTCGGATCTTCCATATTATTTACTTCATAAAATCCTTCGGTTCGCCAAATCTGACGAGCGAAAAGACTCTTGAGTCTTTCGGAGAGGAATTGCTTGTCTTTTTGAGAGATCCCATTCAAATTGATGCTGTCTGTTTTTGCAAAATTCACAAGTTCATCCATGATAGGAGCCGAAACATGGAATCCATTCGCAAATTCCGTAGGCGTTTTGTATTGTTGAAATAGGCCATTGTGTTGCACATAATACCGGTACACAAAATTGCCGATGGTATTTTTTCGGTAGAGTTGCGATATGCTTGTGTCAATGGAAGTGGTATCCAGCGGTACAAATACATCGGGCGTAATGCCTCCTCCTCCATAAACCAGCTTGCCTCCTGGTGTATAATAAGGCTGGCCAATGACTTTTTTATTGCTGTCTGCATTCAATAATTCACCATTATGATATCTGTCAATCACTTCTTCATTATAGTTCTCCATCCCTTTTTCGTATGATTTTTGAATGGACCTGCCAAGCGGTGTATAATATCTGGCTACGGTCAGTCTTAAAGCAGATCCATCACTCAGATTGTATTGTTCCTGCACCAGGCCCTTGCCGAATGTTCTCCTTCCGATTATTTCGGCCCTATCCCAATCCTGCAAAGCGCCACTCAGAACTTCGCTGGCCGAAGCAGTTCCTTCATCTACCAGTACAACCAGTTTCCCTTTTTCAAAAATACCCTGCCTTTGGGCACGGTATTCCTGTTTAGGCGTGTGACTCCCTACAGTATATACGATCAATTTATTTCCATCAAGGAATTCATCCGCTATTTGTGTGGCTTCCTGGAGGATCCCGCCTCCATTATCCCGGAGGTCGAGCACCAGTTTTTGCAAGCCCTTTTCTTTAAGAGTTTCCATCCCCTCCATGAATTCTTCATAAGTGGTCTCCGAAAATTTATTCAGTTTAATGTAGCCGGTCCCCGGAGCAATCATATATGCAGCATCCCTTGAATAAATGGGAATGATACCCCTTGTGATCGTAACCTGAATGGGTGAATTATCACGCAAAATGAGTACGGACACTTTTGAATTTCTTTCACCACGCAGCAATTTTCGAACCTTGTCACTTGTGATGCCATTACCTGCAACAACAGAATCTCCCACTTTCAAAAACCGATCTCCTACCTGCAATCCTGCCGTTTCGGAGGGGCCTCCTTTTAATACGCTCAGCACACTGATCGTGTCGTTGAAAATATTGAACTCAATGCCAATGCCTTCAAATTTTCCGGCAAGGTCTTCATTCACCTGTTGCAAATCTTTTGAAGGAATATAAACCGAATGGGGGTCAAGATGATTGAGCATTTCCTGAATTGCAGCGTCGGCAAGAGTGTCTTCATGAATCGGATCAACATATCTTTTTGAAATGAGATCCAGCACTTCCTGGACCGGGCCCGATCTATCCCTCGAAAAAAAACCGCTGCCCGGCACAGCATTATCTTTGATCCGGTAACCCAATACAATTCCTGAAATCAACACGAGGGCAAAGATCAATGGAAGCCATACCCTGGATTTATTATTACTCATTCGTCTTAATTTGTATGTTATCTTTGAAACCACGAATTTCATGAAATAAGTTTAATTAATCATGGCATCTGCAAAATTGATTGCCGACAGCGGATCTACTAAAGCTGAGTGGTGTTTAATGATCGGGCAAAAAAGACAGATAATATTTACCCAGGGAATCAGTCCCTATTTTCTGAATACTGAACAAATCACCAAATTATTATTGACAGAACTGAAGCCCTCGATTGGAAAGGTGAGGATAGATGAAGTGTACTATTACGGGACGGGTTGCAGCAATCCCGCCAATGTGAGGATCGTCAAAAAAGCCATTCAAAATGTCTTCGGACCGGTGCATTCGGAAGTGACCCACGACCTGATGGGTGCAGCCAGGGCTCTCTGTGGCAATCGGAAAGGAGTGGCCTGCATTTTGGGCACCGGCTCCAATTCATGCTATTATAATGGTAAAAAGATCGTAAAAAACAGCCCGGGATTGGGATATATATTGGGAGATGAAGGAAGCGGAGCCTATCTCGGGAAAAAGGTGATTCAATATTACCTGTATAAGACATTTGATACAGATTTGAATGATAGGTTTGATGCCCGGTACCATACGAATAGCGTTGAGATCCTCGAAAATGTTTACAAGAAACCGCTACCCAATCGCTACCTGGCTTCATTTGCCTTATTCCTGTCGGAAAACAGGGGCCATTATATGATTGAGAATATTATTGAAGATGGTTTGAATGATTTTTTCTTTCAGCATATCTGTAAGTATCGTGAAAGCTGGACCTTGCCCGTAAGTTTTATTGGAGGTGTAGCTTATCATTTCAAAGACGTTTTGGAGGAACTTTGTAAATCATACGAACTGGAATTGGGCAAGGTGCTTCAGAATCCGATGGAAGGATTGATCAGGTATCATTCCAATGGCGTTTCAGCCAAACCCGGGAAAAACTAACAGGGTCAATATTCTATATTTTTCATCCTTAACAATAAGATTTTAACCCTGACTAATAAATTGATTAAACCCACGAAATTCTGTTTTGAAAATATATGAACGCATTTCAAAAAATCACTGAAGAGTCCTCCAGGTACAGACACCTGGAAAAGATGAGTATCATTGAACTCCTGGTGAATATCAATGCCGAGGATCAGACAGTTCCCTTTGCAGTGGAGAAGGCTATTCCTCAAATAGAAAGACTCGTAAGCGTGATAGCAGACAAGATGCTTGCGGGTGGCAGGCTTTTCTATATTGGAGCAGGAACCAGCGGGCGCCTGGCCATGGTGGATGCCAGCGAATGTCCACCGACATACGGTGTACCAGCCGAGCTTGTGATCGCTGTAATTGCCGGAGGCGAAATTGCCCTGACTAAAGCAGTGGAAAATGCGGAGGACAGCAAGACCCAGGGTTGGCAGGACCTGAAATCGCACCATGTGAATGGGAAAGACGTTGTTATTGGCATTGCAGCGAGCGGCACGACTCCTTATGTGATAGCCGCACTGAAAAAATGCAGGGAGCATGGTGTTGTAACCGGCTGCATCACCAACAATCCGGGCAGCCCCATCGTATCGGAATCGGATTTCCCGATCGAAGTTCTAGTGGGGCCGGAATTTGTAACCGGCAGTACCAGGATGAAAAGTGGTACTTCCCAAAAATTGGTACTGAACATGATCTCAACGACTGTCATGATCCAACTGGGTCGCGTGGAAGACAATAAAATGGTAAATATGCTTCTTAGCAATGAAAAATTGCTGGATAGGGGTACAAAGATGTTGATGGAACAACTGAATCTCACTAATTATGATGAGGCCAATAAATTACTCCGCAAATATGGAAGCGTAAAAAAAGCCGCGGAAAATTTCCTGCATAGCCATTGATCAATTTATTTACCATGATTCATTGCTTTTTTGAAGAATAAGCAGTAATTTCTTACGTTGTAAACCAAAATTCTGCTCATGAACTTAATCAGGAAATGCAGCAGCCATGGTAAACTGCTTCTGGTACTAATTATTTTCTTCCTTGCCGACGCTCAAATTTCACATGCGCAAAAACATGCTTCCAGCCTGGTATTTGCCGTTACGGGAGATGTAAAGGGCAGTACTAGCTGGAATATGATCAGGCTGATAGATTTTTCGAATGGCGAAGAAAAAGAATTGATCCTTAATGGCGCAACTGCCGGGCTTCCCATTTATGATGCCAGGGATAGCCGGCAACTCCTGGCCGCCGAACTCACTGCCATGCAAGCTCACCAGATCCACCCTTCTGCAATGGGCGCGGGTGTTGCGGCAATGGCTTATGACAAAAAGCACAACCGACTCTATTTCACGCCACTCCAAACAGATCAGTTAAAATATATCGATCTGAATCATGACCAACGCAGGATTTTTGTGGTGACGGGTCAGCATTTCAGCGCGGAAGGCATGGTGAAAAAGGAAGACGACATGATCACAAGGATGGCCATCGGCGCGGATGGGAATGGATATGCACTCACTAACGATGGCAATCACCTGCTAAAATTCGCCACCTCGAAGGATCCGGAAATCACGGACCTGGGGCCACTCGTGGATGATGACCGGAATGGCTCGGCCTCTATTCACAACCGCTGCACGGGTTGGGGAGGCGATATTATATGCGACGCATTCAATAACCTCTATTTGTTCACGAACGGAAATGCGGTATTCAAAATTGACATCAGGAACCGCAAAGCCTTTTTGCTGGGTTCCATTTCCGGATTGCCTGCCGGATTTACTACAAACGGCGCGGCTGTTCTTGACGACGGGAGCCTGGTAATTGCAAGTGCCTATTCTACGGGCGGCTACTATGAACTAGACCTTTCCACGCTTCACGCTCAAAAAATAAATTCAGAAGGAACCATTTTCAACGCATCAGATCTTGCCACCGGGAATCTTGCATTTGACAGGCTGGCAACAGAACAACCTAATCATTTTAGGATTCCTGATCCGGAGCCGGGGATTTCCATATTCCCCAATCCTGTTTCTGAAAGGCGCTTCAGGGTATCATTCGACAATAATCCGGCTGGAGATTACGAGGTGCAGGTGATGAATAGTCTTGGTGTGCAGACCCTGCTGAAGAAAGTTTCAATTAGTTTCCGCAATCAGGTGGAGGAGCTCAGGCTGCCCGCATCTTCCGCAAAAGGTGTGTATCTCCTAAAGGTCATGGACGCGGCCCGGAAAATCATTTTCGTAACCAAGGTCATGGTGCAATAAGATTCTAATTAATTTATCGTCACATTCAGGATACCTTTCTTTCCTTAAACCTTCCCTGTGAGGAATTCTGGAATTTTTCGCGGATGATGTCCTGCACAGGTACGTTCCTGATTTTACTTTCCAGCCAGGAAATGATATCCAGGTACATATAGGATCTGCTTTCCAATGGATTGTCCTGGTATTTTTGAAGTTTCTCCTTGAGGGCGGCAAAAGCGGGGCGGACCTGTTTCTTGTCGAGATGGAAAGACTTCCTGAGAAAGCGGAATATTTCTTCTTCCACCACGCTCAGATTTTGCATTTTCGCCATGAAACGATAGACAGATTTTATCAGCGATTCCAGTATATCGTAATTGCCCAATTCATAATGCGCTATCAGGTGCAGCAGTCGGGAATAGCATTGCAGGTCGGTGCGGAGATCCACCTTCCAATTGATAATGCGGTTTAGGTAGTCAATAGTCTTTTCATTGTCACCACTCCCAAAATAGAGACAGGCAATCTTATAATAAAAAACCAATACGCGGTGGCGATCCAATTTTAGTTCGTATTCCGCCAATTTTTCTTCAATATGTGGTACCAGCTTCAATCCCTGGCTGAAACTTCCTTCCAGGAAATGCTTGTTTATTTTGCCGGTATAGAGGTAAATAAATGTCTGGATCCGGTTATTGTCATTGCTATTGGCTTCCTTGGAGCGGTAAAAATTTTCAAACTGGTGCAGGGCGATATTGAATTTCTCGTAATTCCTCAGCATGAAATGGGCGTTAAGCAGATTGTGCATTCCTTTGATATACATCTGGGAATCTACTTTTTTCATGAAGGGTTCCTGCTCAAAAAGGTCAACCCATTTTTGGCAATAACGGTAATAGATCAGCAGGTCCTGCAGGATAAAGCCATACCAGCAATAACTCTGGTAGTAATAGAGTCTTTCATAAAAACCTTTATAATTGGAAGCGTCTTTGGGTAAATTCTTCTCAAAGAAATCATTTACGGCTTTCACATCTTTCTCATCCCGCGCGTGTCCCATCCTTATATACCAGCCATACAACTGAAGGGCCAGGTTGCTCAGCTTTCCGATCATAACTAGCCTGTCATCCAGCTCATCCACCTCACGCGCAAGAGATTCCGCCCTGTTCTCAAGGCTTCGCGTTATATAGAGCGCTTCGATCTTTTTTTCGAAGATCAATGCCTGCAAGCAAAAAGTCACCTGGTTATTTTCACGTGCGAATTCCTTGATGCGGTCAAGGACCTTGAGACTTTGGAGATATAGACCTTTATTATACAGGATACGGGCATTATCCATGAATTCATGCAATTCCAGCTCTATATTGTTTTCGTCCTTCAGTCGCCTCAGGCTGGCCAGGATCTGGCGGTATAGATGTGATTTCAGGTTTGACAACTGCCCTTTCCGGATACCCTTGTTTTTCTTCAGGAGCAGGCTTTCATCGTAAGCATCCATCTTGTCCAATGCGTCAAATAGTTGTATGACCTTCAAGTCGGGGCCAGTTGAATTGCGCTTCGCAAACAGCTTGAAATTCCTCTTTTCCGCCTTTTCCAGCGATTTTACCAGTTGAAATAGCTCGTCTGTAGAACGGTTGGGCATCGTAATCAGTTTTCATTTAAGTCCGCTACCAGCAAGGGTTTAGGGGATTCTGTCGGCCTTTAGACAGCGTAATTTAATGCATAATTTGGTTTGCCGGCCTAAATACATAGGTCTACATTCGAGCCGGTGGGTCTTTCAATTCATCACAATCCCCGCAAGGGAACAGGATCGACAGAAAAGCGATTCATCAAAGATTCTAAAATCCATCTATGTCTCAAGACAAAATTTTCATTTTTGACACTACATTAAGGGATGGCGAGCAGGTTCCCGGGTGTAAGTTAAATACAAATGAAAAAGTTGAACTTGCGCTGGCTCTGGAAGAGCTGGGAGTCGATATCATAGAAGCGGGATTCCCCATTTCGAGTCCCGGTGATTTTGAATCTGTGAGCGAAATCGCAAAAGTAATCACAAGCGCCACTGTCTGCGGATTAACCCGCGCGGTGCAAAAGGACATTGAAGTCGCTGCGTTGGCACTCAAATTTGCGAAGCGGCCGCGTATCCATACCGGAATTGGCACATCCGATATGCATATCAAAACAAAATTTAACTCTACAAGGGAAGAGATATTGGAACGCGCTATTCAAGCCGTAAAATGGGCCCGCAATTATACGGATGATGTGGAATTTTTTGGAGAAGATGCAGGAAGGGCTGACCTGGAATTCCTGGCCAGGGTGGTGGAAGCGGTTATCAAAGCCGGCGCCACTGTTGTGAATATCCCGGACACTACCGGGTACTGTTTACCCCATCAATATGGAGAAAAGATTGCTTACCTGAGAAATAAAGTCCCCAATATTGACAAGGCGATTATTTCCTGTCATTGTCATAACGACCTTGGACTGGCAACTGCTAATTCCATAGCTGGAGTGATCAATGGGGCAAGACAAATCGAATGCACTATTAATGGTTTGGGAGAAAGAGCAGGCAATACTTCACTCGAAGAAGTGGTGATGGTAATTAAGCAGCATCAATCTTTGGGGTTATACACTGATGTTAAGACGATCCAGTTGAATCCCATTAGCAGGTTGGTTTCCGATACCATGCGAATGCCCGTGCAGCCTAATAAGGCGATTGTGGGTAGCAATGCATTCGCGCATTCCTCAGGAATTCACCAGGATGGATTCTTAAAGAATGCCCAAAACTACGAGATCATCAGACCCGAGGAAGTGGGCGCTGACAGTTCCAGAATTGTACTAACGGCACGCAGTGGGCGATCCGCTCTTGCATATCGTTTGCTAAAACTGGGCTTTCAGTTTAACCGCAATGCAATTGATGTGATCTATGAAGAATTCCTGAAAGTGGCCGATGTTAAAAAGGAAATTGAAGACGAAGATTTGAAAGCGTTGGCCGCTAAATATCATCCGGAAGTAGCAGTAGCATTATAAGCAGATGTTTTCTCATGAGCGTTAAGTCCTCTGGTTAGCGTGGCGCGCTTGCGCCACGCTTCATTAATACCCCCAGCGACCCCGTTCATGACTCAGCCAGGTCATCTGATTTCGAATTGCTGCCACAGCATGAACGAATACATAATCAATAAACAAGTGGGTAAGACATTATTTGAAAAGATCTGGGACAAGCATGTGGTGAAGACCATTGACGGTGGCCCAAGCGTATTATACATTGACAAGCATTTTATTCACGAAGTCACCAGTCCACAGGCCTTCAATGGTTTGAAAAAAAGAGGACTGCAGGTATTTCGTCCCCAACAGGTGATTGCCACGGCAGATCACAATGTGCCAACCATCAATCAGCACCTGCCCATCAAAGAAGAATTGTCCAGGAAACAGGTGGACCAGTTGATTTCCAATTGCGCGAATTTCGGAATTGAATTATACGGGTTGGGTCATCCTTACCAGGGGATTGTGCATGTTATCGGGCCCGAATTAGGAATCACCCAGCCGGGAGCTACCATCGTTTGCGGCGACAGCCATACCTCCACCCACGGAGCCTTCGGGGCCATTGCCTTCGGAATTGGAACCAGCGAAGTGGAAATGGTCCTTGCGACCCAATGCCTTTTGCAGACCAGGCCCAAATTGATGCGCATCAATATTGAAGGGAATCTCAACAAGGGGGTGGTTTCGAAAGACATCGTGTTATACATAATTTCAAAAATTTCAGCCAGCGGTGCCACCGGCTACTTTGTGGAATACGCAGGTTCGGCTATACGTGCACTTTCTATGGAAGGCCGCATGACCATTTGCAATATGAGCATTGAAATGGGAGCGCGGGGAGGATTCATCGCACCCGATGAAACCACTTTCAAATACCTCAAAGGCAGAAAATTTGCACCACAGGGCAGTGAATGGGATCATGAACTCGCAGCCTGGAAAGAATTGTACACAGATCAGGATGCAGTATTTGATAAGGAACTATTCATCGATGCTTCGAAAATAGAACCCATGATCACCTATGGCACCAATCCCGGTATGGGGATTCCCGTAACCGGCCATATACCATCGCTGAGTGAAGTGGGTGATGAAGACAAATCTTCATTCGAGAAATCTCTATATTATATGGGGCTGCAACCGGGGATTTCGCTGATAGGGAAAAAAGTTGATTATGTATTTATAGGAAGTTGCACCAATTCCAGGATCGAAGACCTGCGCATGGTGGCATCCTTCGTGAAAGGAAGAAAAAAGTCCGGCGATGTGGAAGTATGGGTAGTGCCAGGCAGCAAACAGGTGGAACAGCAGGCAATTGAAGAAGGCATCGACAAGATATTTTCAGATGCAGGTTTTCAGTTACGCCAACCAGGTTGCTCGGCATGCCTGGGAATGAATGAAGACAAGATTCCTGCGGGCAAGTATTGCATTTCCACTTCCAATAGAAACTTCGAGGGTAGACAGGGTCCTCAAGCCAGAACGCTATTGGCCAGCCCGCTTACAGCAGCCGTTGCCGCCATAACCGGCGAAGTGGCCGATGTGAGGGATTATCTCTAAGGAATGAGCAAATCGTACCAATCCGCCAGGGGGTGGACTTCGTGCCTCAGTGACGAATGACTTTTGATGAATGACTAATGACTAATGACTAATTACTTTTGCCCAATGACTAAAACCACAATAAATACAATCATCTCCACTGCTGTGCCGCTCACCGTTGAAAATGTGGACACGGACCAGATCATTCCCGCGCGATTTCTTAAAGGGACCACCCGGGAGGGATTCGGAAAAAACCTTTTCAGGGACTGGCGTTACCTGGATGATGACGATCAAAAACCCAGGGCGGATTTTGTTCTGAACAGTCCGGTTTATTCAGGCCTCATTCTGGTAGCTGCCAAAAATTTCGGATGTGGATCCAGCAGGGAACATGCTGCCTGGGCCCTGAAGGACTATGGCTTTGATGTGGTAGTGAGCAGTTTCTTTGCAGATATTTTCAGGAACAATGCATTGAATAATTTTCTGCTGCCCGTATTGGTGAGTGATTCCTTCCTGCGGACGATATTTGAACTCATTCAAAAGGATCCTTCAGAAAAACTGGAAGTGAATCTCGAAAAACAGATCATCCGAATATCTTCTACAGGCGAGGAAGAGAGCTTTGAGATCAATCCATACAAGAAAGCCTGCCTCATTAACGGATATGACGACATAGACTATCTGTTGAGTTTAAGAAATGAAATAGAGGAATTTGAAAAATCAAGTGTCTAATTATTACCAACCCAAAGCTGGTGTATGAAAAAAAATATTGCGGTCATTTATGGAGATGGGATAGGTCCTGAAGTCACGCGGGTATCTGTCAACCTGTTGAATGCCATTGCCCGCCGTTTCGGCCATGAATTCAAATTCACTTATGGCCTGATGGGAGCCGATGCAATTGACAAAACGGGTAATCCGCTTCCTGACGAGACCATCGAGATCTGTCTGAATAGTGATGCGGTTCTCTTCGGGGCCATTGGTCATCCTAAATACGACAATGACCCTTCCGCGAAAGTGAGGCCGGAACAGGGATTGCTGAAATTGCGAAAATCATTGCAACTATATGCCAATATCCGTCCTGTTACAACATATCCTTCATTGCATCATCTCTCTCCACTAAAAACAAAAATTATTGAAGGAGTGGATTTCACCATATTCAGAGAATTGACAGGCGGCATCTATTTCGGCAAAAAGGAAGTGGATAGCGAATATACCCTGGCTTCAGATGAATGCGTGTACAGCAGGGAAGAAATAGAAAGGATCGCCCACCTCGCATTTCAACATGCGCAAAAGAGAAGAAAAAAACTCACGCTGGTGGATAAGGCGAATGTGCTGGAAACTTCCAGGCTTTGGAGAAGGATTGTGAAAGAATTAGAGCAGCAATACAATGATGTGTTTACGGAATACATGTACGTGGATAACGCGGCGATGCAAATTATCTTGAACCCCCGGCAATTTGACGTGATACTGACCGAGAATATGTTTGGCGATATCATCAGCGATGAAGCCAGTGTGATAGCAGGCAGCCTGGGTTTGCTTCCTTCAGCATCCTTGGGGAAAGGCGCGGCTTTATTCGAACCCATTCATGGATCATATCCCCAGGCGGCAGGAAAAGATATAGCAAATCCTATCGGATCCGTATTGTCTTCGGCCCTGATGCTGGAATACCTGGGCATGGTTCAGGAAGCTGCCCTGGTGCGCGAAGCGGTAGAATGGACCCTAAGGAACAATTTCGTAACCAAAGACATTGATCCTGTGAATTTCTATTTCACCAGCACCATTGGGGAACTCATCGGCGACTATGTTGGGAATAAGGCGCCGGGTGAGATCCATATGGCCAATATTGAATTGAGAAAGTCAACAATTATTTAAAAAAAGCAGGAAGTTCTTTGTTTTTTAAGAAAGGCGGGAGTAAATTCGCATTACAACTATTCTTTCATGTTGAAGCGGAATCTCCATAATATCATCATCGGTCGGTTAGTCATACTGATTATCGTGGTGGTCATTATTATTCCTGCACTGCAAGGAGGTGGAAGTTGTATTTCGTAAAAATGTAATTATCAGCGATACAAGCGGCCCGCCTCCTGAAGGCGGGCCGCTTTTTTTTATTTAAAAATAGGATATGAAATATTACGACCACAATACCATCCTGTACCGGGATGGTCAATTTGTAAAAGCGGCGGATGCCGTGATAGACCTTTACAGCCAGTCACTGCATTATGGCTACTCTGTTTTTGAGGGGATCCGTTCTTACAGGACTCATACGGGAGATACAAGAATCTTCAAGGCAAAAGAGCATTTTGAAAGATTTAGGAATTCCGCTAATGCCCTGAATATTCCCTACCAATATAGTTCCGACGAATTGACAAAGGCCACCTATGAGTTATTGGAGAGGAATCAATTCCAGGATGCTTATATCCGCCCGCTCTTGTATGCGCCGGCGAATATGAGCTTTGTTCAAAATACCGAATCCTTTTTAGTGATCGAAGCATGGGAGATGGCGCCATTCCTGGGCGATAAGCTAATAAAGGTTGGAGTTTCTTCTTTTCAAAGACCCAATCCCCTCGCATTTAAGATTCACGCCAAGGCCAGCGGGCACTACGTTAATTCAATATTGGCAAGCCAGGAAGCTAAGTCCCGTGGTTTCGACGAGGCCTTATTAAATGACAGTCGCGGATATGTTGCAGAAGGGCCAGGGGCGAATGTGTTCTTCGAGAAGAAAGGAAAATTATTCACTCCTCCTCCGGAAAATATACTGCCGGGAATCACCAGGTCCACCGTCATGGAAATTTGCAGGGAGCTTGGAATCCCATTTGAAGAAAAATTATTCACGGTTGAGGAGCTAAAAAAAGCCGATGCCGCTTTTTTCTGTGGGACTGCCGCAGAGGTAATTGGATGGCGTTCGCTCGATGATATTGAATTCGCCACACCCTGGGAAAATTCATTGGGAAAAATCATTCAGGAAGCATACAAGGCGAGAGTGACGGAGAATGCTATAAGACCGGCAATCGCGGTCAAAGAATATGAAAAGGAAATGAATTGATTGAATGATCGGTAAACAGAAAACAAATTTAGAATTTCGAAAATAAGGCTCTAAACAATGGCGGAATTAAACAAATATTCAAAGGTCATTACCCAGGACATAACACAACCTGCGGCGCAGGCCATGTTTTTCGGTATTGGATTAACAGATGAGGATCTGAAGAAAGCACAGGTAGGGATCGTGAGTATGGGATACGATGGCAATACCTGCAATATGCACCTGAATGACCTGGCAAAGACAATCAAGCAAAGTGTTTGGAGCAATGGACTTGTGGGATTGATCTTTAATACCATTGGTGTGAGCGATGGCATGAGTAATGGTACTGAAGGAATGCGCTACTCACTTGTGAGCAGGGATATCATCGCGGATTCGATAGAAGCCGTATGCGGCGCTCAATACTATGACGCGCTGATTGCGGTGCCGGGCTGCGACAAGAATATGCCGGGTTCGCTTATCGCCATGGGCAGATTGAACAGGCCCTCCATAATGGTATATGGCGGCACCATTGCCCCAGGCCATTACAAGGGGCAGGATTTGAATATTGTGTCGGCATTTGAAGCATTAGGACAAAAAATCGCGGGTAACTTAAGTGACGCGGATTTCAAGGGCATAGTAATGAATTCCTGTCCAGGCCCGGGCGCCTGTGGTGGAATGTACACTGCAAATACCATGGCAGCAGCCATAGAAGCGTTGGGCATGAGCCTGCCTTATTCTTCTTCCAATCCGGCTCTGAGCGGAGAAAAACAAAAAGAATGTGAGCATGCCGGAAAGGCAATCCGTCTCCTGCTTGAAAAAAATATCAGGCCTTCCGATATCATGACCAGGAAGGCATTCGAAAACGCCATAACGGTGATCATGGTCCTCGGAGGATCTACTAACGCCGTACTTCACCTGCTGGCAATGGCCAGGAGTGTAGATGTGGAACTTAACCAGGATGATTTTCAAAAAGTCAGTGAAAAGACCCCGGTCCTGGCGGATCTCAAGCCGAGCGGTAAATGGCTCATGGAAGACCTGCACAAGATTGGAGGCGTACCTGCCGTCATGAAATATTTGCTGAAAAAAGGCTATTTGCATGGGGACTGCCTCACCGTCACAGGAATGACCATTGCAGAGAATCTGGCCACAGTTCCGGACCTGGATTTTGAAACACAAAAGATAATCCTGCCCCTGGAAAAACCAATAAAAGCCACCGGACATTTGCAGATCTTATACGGAAATCTCGCCGAAGAGGGAAGTGTCGCGAAAATCAGCGGAAAAGAAGGCGAAAGATTTGTTGGCCCGGCAAGGGTATTCGATGGGGAATTTGAATTGATTGCCGGCATACAGAGCGGAAGAGTCAAAGCCGGCGACGTGGTAGTGATCCGTAATGTCGGTCCCAAAGGCGCTCCCGGAATGCCGGAAATGCTCAAACCCACTTCAGCCATCATTGGAGCGGGACTGGGCAAATCCGTTGCCTTGATAACCGACGGAAGATTCAGCGGTGGCACCCATGGCTTCGTGGTTGGACATATCACACCCGAGACATTTGATGGAGGCCTGATCGCCCTGGTGCATGAAAATGATATCATTGAAATTGACGCGGCAACCCGAACCATCAACCTGCGGGTAGATGAAAAGACGATCGCCGAAAGAAAGAAGAATTGGAAACAACCCGAACTGAAAGCGAAGAAGGGAATACTTTATAAATATGCCAAAACCGTTTCAAATGCTGCCACAGGGTGCGTGACCGATGAAGGACTCTGATAAAAACACGCGGAGTTATTCAACATCCTTCAGCAAGGAACTTACTGAAAAAAAATTAAGAAAATGAAAACAGAAGCCAATACAGCGACGCTCAGCCGCCCTGCAAAAAAGCAAACGGAATCAATCAGCGGCTCACAGGCTGTCCTAAGAGCATTGACCTCAGAAGGGGTGCATACCATCTTCGGATATCCCGGCGGAGCCATCATGCCTATATATGACGCATTGTATGATTATCGTGATCAGTTACGCCATATCCTGGTGAGGCACGAACAGGGAGGCATACACGCCGCTCAGGGCTATGCACGCAGTTCCGGCGATGTGGGTGTGGTATTTGCCACCAGTGGCCCTGGCGCTACTAACCTGGTCACCGGCCTGGCGGATGCCATGATTGACAGCACTCCGGTGGTCTGTATTACAGGGCAGGTATTTGCCCACCTGTTGGGGACTGACGCTTTCCAGGAGACGGACGTGATCAATATTACTACGCCAGTCACCAAATGGAATTACCAGGTTACGGACGCGACCGAAATACCCGAAGTAATGGCGAAAGCATTTTATATAGCGAAAAGCGGGAGGCCCGGGCCCGTGCTGATCGACATCACCAAGAACGCGCAGATTCAAAAATTCGACTTCACGGGCTATGAGCCTTGCCATCATATCAGAAGCTACCGGCCTAAGCCGATCATTCGAAAGGAATACGTGAAGGAAGCAGCCGATTTGATCAATCTGGCCGAACGCCCATTTGTGATCTTTGGCCAGGGTGTGATTTTGGGCAAGGCAGAAAAAGAACTCCGGAAATTCATCGAGAAGGGAGGCCTTCCCGCAGCCTGGACCATACTCGGCCTTAGCGCCCTGCCTACAGATCATCCGCTCAATGTAGGCATGCTGGGAATGCATGGTAATTATGGCCCCAATGTACTCACCAATGAATGTGATATATTGATAGCGGTGGGGATGCGTTTTGATGACAGAGTAACCGGTCGGCTCGACAAATATGCCAAACAGGCCAAAATAATACATCTCGATATTGATCCGGCTGAAATAGACAAGAACGTCAAGGCCACCGTTCCGGTATGGGGTGATTGCAAGGAAACACTCTCGCAGCTAACGGCACTCATTCAACAAAAAAAATACCCGGACTGGTTGCAAAAATTCAGGAATTGCCAGCAGGAGGAAATAGAGGCCGTAATCCAGGGAGAACTGAATCCGCAAGTGGATATTATGACCATGGGAGAAGTGATAAAGGTCCTGAATGAATTGACTGATGGAAACGCGGTCATCGTGACGGATGTTGGCCAACACCAGATGGTCGCCTGCAGATACGCCAAATTCAAGGACAGCAGAAGCAGCGTCACTTCGGGGGGATTGGGTACTATGGGCTTTGCCTTACCCGCAGCCATAGGCGCAAAATATGGGGCGCCAAACCGGACCGTAGTGGCAGTAATCGGAGATGGTGGATTCCAGATGACGCTGCAGGAGCTTGGTACCATCATGCAAAACGATGTGGATGTGAAAATAATCATCCTGAATAATGAATTCCTGGGTATGGTTAGGCAATGGCAGCAATTGTTCAACGACAAGCGATACTCATTTGTTGACATTGCCAGCCCGGATTTTGTAATCCTGGCCAGTGCTTATGGCATACCGGCACAAAGACTATCCAGGAGGGATTCACTGAAGAGTTCACTGAAGACCATGTTGGATCACGATGGCGCCTACCTGCTGGAAGTTAAAGTGGGAAAAGAAAACAATGTGTTCCCGATGGTGCCACAGGGCTGCGGTGTGGGGGAGATCAGATTAAAGTAACCAACGCTGCAATCATTCAAAAAAGTTAAACTCACAGATCATGCAGAAACAGGAATATACCATCACCGTCTATACGGAAAATCATATCGGTTTACTCAACCGCATCGCCATCTTGTTTTCCAGGAGAAAGATCAACGTGGAAAGCCTCAATACTTCCCCTTCTGAGGTGGAGGGCATCCATAGGTTCACCATCGTGATCAACGAATCGGAGGAGACCGTAAAAAAACTCGTTCGTCAGATCGAGAAACAGGTGGAAGTGCTGAAAGCCTATTTCAATACCAATGAAGAGATCATCTGGCAGGAATTGGCTCTTTACAAAGTTCCTACCGATGAGATCGCCGAAAAGGTGAAAGTGGAAAGATTGCTCAGGGAATATGGCGCCAGGGCTGTAGTGATCCGCAAAGATTACACCATATTCGAAACCTCAGGCCATCGGGAAGAGACCGATAAACTCGTGGAAGTGCTGGAGCCCATTGGTCTGATTGAATTCGTAAGGAGCGCCCGGGTGGCCATCATCAAAGACAGCAAGGGGTTTCACGAAAAGTTGAAAGAATTCGAGGAAACAGAACCGGGCGATGAAACAGTTGAAAATGAATTCCTGGACAAGCAGGATGAAGTGTTCACCATGTAATCCGTAAAGAATAATTATTTAGAAAAATATTTAAAACAATAAACTACTTAAACAAACAATCATGGCAAAATTAATTTTCGGAGGAGTGGAAGAAAATGTTGTAACAAGGGATGAATTCCCATTGTCGAAGGCACAGCAGGTTTTGAAAAATGAAACCATCGCTGTGATTGGTTATGGCGTTCAGGGACCTGGCCAGGCGCTGAACCAGAGAGATAATGGCATCAATGTGATTGTGGGCCAACGCAAGAGTTCTAAAACCTGGGACAAGGCCGTTAAAGATGGTTTTGTGCCCGGCGTCACTCTATTTGAAATTGAAGAAGCATTGCAGCGCGGTACGATCATCTGCTACCTGCTGAGTGATGCTGCCCAGATTGAATTGTGGCCCACGGTGAAAAAACACCTGACGCCCGGCAAGGCCCTGTATTTTTCTCATGGCTTTGGGATAACATTCAACGAGCAGACAGGCATCATCCCTCCCAAAGATGTGGATGTATTCCTGGTGGCCCCAAAGGGTTCAGGAACTTCTCTTCGCAGAATGTTTTTGCAGGGGCGGGGTCTGAATTCCAGTTATGCCATCTTTCAGGATGCTACCGGAAAGGCAAAAGACAGGGTCATAGCCCTTGGCATCGCCGTAGGAAGCGGCTATCTCTTCGAAACTGATTTCAGGAAAGAAGTATTTTCTGACCTCACAGGAGAACGTGGTACCCTAATGGGCGCCATACAGGGAATATTCGCAGCCCAATATGAAGTATTGCGTAAAAATGGCCATTCACCTTCTGAAGCATTCAATGAAACGGTAGAAGAATTGACGCAGTCATTGATGCCGCTGGTAGCTGAAAATGGAATGGATTGGATGTATGCGAACTGTTCTACCACCGCACAGCGCGGGGCCCTGGACTGGTGGAAACGATTCCGCGATGCCACCGCTCCCGTATTCAATGAACTGTACCAGAGCGTCGCTGCCGGAAAGGAATCCGCAAGGTCAATCGCATCGAACAGCCAGCCCGATTACCGCGAAAAACTGGAACTGGAATTGAAAGAACTGCGCGAAAGCGAAATGTGGCAGGCAGGCAAGACCGTGAGAAGTCTCCGGCCTGAAAATCAAAAACCGGCGGAGGAAGGAATCAAAATCACAAAAAAAGAAGCAGTTGGATAATTACTCACGGTTCCCGTGAGCCCAACCATAAACGATGAAAACAATTCAAACAAGACACACACTGGATTTTCAGAAAGCAGCCGACCGGCTGAAAAATGTAGTGCACCGCACACCACTTACCTATAATCATAGCCTGTCCCGAAAATATAAATGTGATGTGTACCTGAAAAGAGAAGACCTCCAGGTGGTGCGCTCCTACAAATTAAGGGGAGCCTACAATATGATCAGTTGTCTGTCCCCGGAGAAATTAAAACAGGGAGTGGTTTGTGCCAGCGCGGGTAATCATGCCCAGGGATTCGCCTATTCCTGCAGGAAGCTTAATATCCGGGGTGTGGTCTTCATGCCCATCATAACGCCAAGGCAAAAAGTGAATCAAACAAAAATGTTTGGCGAAGACAATATCGAGATCAGGCTGGTGGGGGATAATTATGATGATTGCGCGGTTGCCGCCAAACAATTCACTGAAGAGAATGGGATGATATTCATTCCTCCCTTTGACGATTACCGTATTATAGAAGGACAGGGCACCGTTGGGATTGAAATTCTGGAAGACCAGTCCAAAGTGGATTTTGTTTTTGTTCCTGTCGGAGGCGGGGGCCTGGCATCAGGAATAGGTTCTTATTTCAAGACATTTAGTCCGCACACAAAAATTATCGGTGTCGAGCCCGAAGGAGCTCCTTCCATGAAACGCGCCCTGGAAATGGGTCATCCGGTGGTGCTGGAAGATATTGATCGGTTTGTGGATGGCGCCTCGGTAAAAAGGGTGGGGGACCTCACTTTTGAAATTTGTAGGGAAGTGCTGGATGATATGATACTCGTACCCGAAGGCAAGGTCTGCTCCACGATTTTGAAAATGTATAATGAAGACGCCGTGGTTGTGGAACCGGCGGGGGCATTGTCTATCGCGGCCCTGGATTCCTATGCCGGCAAAATCAAAGGCAAGACTGTCGTCTGCATTGTAAGTGGCAGCAATAATGATATTGATCGTATGCCGGAAATAAAGGAAAGATCTCTCCAATACGAGGGTCTGAAACATTATTTCATGGTACGTTTCGCCCAGAGACCCGGAGCCTTGAAGGAATTTGTGAATTATGTGCTGGGTCCTACAGACGATATCACAAGGTTTGAATATATGCAGAAGACAAATAAGGAAACCGGGCCCGCCCTGGTGGGTATTGAACTCCAGAACAGATCGGATTATGACATCCTGATGGCCAATATGAAAAGCCGGAATATTGACTTTTCGGAGATAAATAAGGACGATAAAATGTTTGGATACCTGATTTAACAATATCCACAGCCATGTGCGAAATTTTTTGATGAGTCGCCTGAAATGATCGTTTTATTTTGTATTTTTATAGGATAGCTTGCCATTATATTTGAATATTATATAGTTTTTTGCCTTATTTTTTGATATTCTTTAAAAACCCTACTGGATTATGGTGAGCAATGGATTATATTCTCCTGAATTTGAGCGCGATGCCTGCGGTATTGGCTTTGTGGTGAATATTAAAGGGAACAAGTCACACCAGATCATATCCGACGCATTGACCGTTCTGGAGAACATGGAACACAGGGGCGCCTGCGGCTGCGAAAACAATACAGGCGATGGGGCAGGGATCATTATACAGACTCCTCATGAATTCTTTTTTGATGAATGTGTGAAGCTGGGGGTCCATCTCCCTTCCTATGGTAGATATGGTGTGGGCGTGATCTTCTATCCTCGCGAAATCAAATTGCGGGAAGAATGCAGGGATATCTTCAACCGTTCAGCGGAGAAATTGGGATTGGAGATATTGACTTATCGTAAGGTACCGGTGAAACCCACGGGAATTGGTACCGGCGCACTTTCGGTTGAGCCTGAAATGGAACAGGTATTCATAGCCTGCCCGGATCATATTACAAATCCTATCGACTTTGAACGGAAACTCTTTGTGCTGCGTAATTATGCCACGCACACCATCAATAATACCGTCAGGAAAGACGCAATCGGATTCTATATCGCTTCCCTTTCCTACAAAACTGTTGTTTATAAAGGCCAGTTGACCAGCCTCCAGGTCCGGCCTTATTTTCCTGACCTGAGTAATAAACGCGTGGTGAGTGCATTCGGCCTGATCCATTCACGTTTTGCCACCAATACTTTTCCATCCTGGAAACTTGCACAACCATTCCGGTATATTGCCCACAATGGAGAAATCAATACCCTGCAGGGAAACCTGAACTGGCTCAAGACAAGTGAGCGCGGTTTTACTTCTCCATATTTCAGCAAGGAGGATATGGAGATGTTGTTGCCAATCGTAACGGGTGGACAGTCGGATTCGGCATGCCTGGACAATATGATTGAGTTACTTACCCTGACCGGACGTTCCCTGCCGCATGTGATGATGATGCTGATCCCCGAAGCATGGGATGGGAATGAACAAATGGATCCAATCAAAAAAGCTTTTTATGAATATCATGGTTCTATCATGGAACCCTGGGATGGACCTGCTTCCATTTCATTTACGGATGGGAGAATCATAGGTGCCACCCTCGACAGGAATGGTTTGCGGCCTTCCAGGTATTGTGTTACCCACGATGACCGTGTGATCATGGCATCTGAAACGGGCACACTGCCTGTTGATCCCGCAATGATCAAGGAAAAAGGAAGATTGCAAGCTGGCAAAATGTTCGTGGTGGATATGGAACAGGGTAGGATCATCAGCGATACCGAATTGAAACAAAAGATTTGCACCCAAAAGCCCTATGGTGATTGGTTGAATCAATATAAGATTAGATTGGAGGAATTGGATGAACCGCGCGTAACATTCACGCATTTGTCCGATGAATCCGTATTCAAATATCAAAAAGCATTTGGTTATTCTTCCGAAGATCTGGAATTGCTGATAAAACCCATGGCCCTCGAAGGAAAAGAGCCGGTGGGTTCCATGGGTAATGATGTGCCATTGGGCATTCTGTCCGACGAGCCTCAGCACTTCAGCAGTTATTTTAAACAATTATTCGCCCAGGTTACCAATCCTCCTATCGACCCAATCCGCGAACGGATGGTTATGAGTCTTGCTTCTTATGTTGGAAACAATGGAAACCTGCTGGACGAAGATCCGGGGCATTGTCATACCGTAGCATTGAAGCATCCAATTCTCACCAGCAAGGAACTTGAAAAACTCCGTAGCATTGATACCGGCATTTTCCAGGCAAAAACACTTCAGACTTATTTCAGATCTGATGGTAAACCCGGTTCATTACAGGCGGGAATCGATCGCCTTTGCCGTTATGCGGTGGATGCGGTTGAAGATGGATTCGAAGTGCTCATACTTTCGGATCGTGCCATTGATTCAGAACACGCGGCCATTCCGTCTTTACTGGCCACGGCAGCGGTGCATCATCATCTCATCCGTAAAGGTCTGCGGGGTGAAGTGGGACTTGTGATTGAGGCCGGCGATGTATGGGAAGTGCATCATTTCGCCTGTCTGATCGGTTTTGGCGCCACCGCTATCAACCCATACCTGGCAATGGCGACTATCCGTAACATGAAGTCTTCCGGAAACCTCGAAACGGAGTTGGAATGGGACAACCTGAGAAAGAATTATATCAAGGCCATCAATGATGGATTGCTGAAAGTGTTCTCCAAAATGGGGATCTCAACATTCCAGTCTTATCAGGGCGCGCAGATTTTCGAAATACTGGGATTGAACAGTGAAGTAGTTGAAAAATATTTCACCGGAGCGGTATCACGTATAGAAGGAATCGGTCTGGACGAAATTGCCAAGGAAGCACTGGCCAAACATTTCCTTGCATTCAATCGTAAGAATATTCCGGTTGATATGTTACCGGCAGGAGGGCTTTACCAATGGAAGAGAAAAGGCGAATTTCACCTGTTCAATCCGCAAACCATTCATCTCCTCCAATACTCGACCAGGATGGGGGATTATTCAATTTTCAAGAAATATTCAAAGCATATTAACGATCAGGGCGAAAAAGCCTGCACACTGAGAAGTCTTTTTGAATTCAAACGCACACGACCTTCCATTCCCATAGAAGAAGTTGAACCCGCTGAAAATATCTACAAGCGTTTCGCTACCGGGGCCATGTCATTTGGATCCATTTCTTGGGAAGCCCACACCACTTTAGCGATTGCGATGAACCGCCTGGGTGGCAAGAGTAATACGGGCGAGGGAGGAGAAGATGAAAGGCGCTACGATCGGTTGCCCAATGGAGATTCCATGCGTTCAGCTATCAAGCAGGTAGCATCGGCGCGTTTCGGTGTAACGAGCCTCTACCTCTCAGAAGCAGATGAATTGCAGATCAAGATGGCCCAGGGAGCCAAACCGGGTGAAGGGGGACAATTGCCTGGTCATAAAGTTGACGAATGGATTGGCAGGGTAAGGCATTCCACACCAGGAGTGGGACTGATTTCGCCTCCTCCACATCACGATATTTATTCTATCGAAGACCTCGCGCAACTGATCTATGATCTCAAAAATGCCAACAGGCATGCCAGGATCAGTGTGAAACTCGTTTCCAAGGCAGGAGTAGGAACGATCGCCGCTGGCGTAACCAAGGCGAAGGCGGATGTGGTATTGATTGCAGGTCATGACGGTGGCACAGGCGCTTCGCCCATGAGTTCCATAAAGCATGCGGGACTACCCTGGGAACTAGGCCTGGCGGAAACGCATCAGACCCTGGTGAAAAATCGCTTACGCAGCCGCGTTATAGTACAGGTTGACGGACAGTTGAGGACGGGAAGGGATATCGCCATCGCAGCCTTGCTGGGAGCCGAAGAATGGGGTATTGCCACGGCTGCCCTGGTAGTGGAAGGCTGTATCATGATGCGGAAATGCCATCTGAATACCTGCCCTGTAGGTGTCGCCACACAGAATCCTGAGCTGCGCAAAAGATTCACAGGCAATCCGGATCATGTCGTTAATTTCTTCAAATTCATCACACAGGAGCTCAGGGAAATCATGGCGGAACTTGGATTCCGTACTGTCAATGAAATGATCGGCCAGGCAGATAACCTTGGGAAGAGAGAAAATATCACACACTGGAAATATGGCAAGTTGGATCTTTCGCCAGTCTTATATAAGGAACCTGATTCCATGTTTACCGGGCTGTTCAAACAGGAAGAACAGGATCATGGCCTTGCCGCGGTGATGGACTGGGAACTGATTGAAAAAGCCAGACCCGCATTGGAAAGAAGGGAGCCGGTAACTGCTACATTCACCATCAGGAATACAGACAGGACAGTAGGGACCATATTGTCACACGAAATAACCAAAAAATATAGGGCCGAAGGGCTTCCGGATGATACCATTCATTTAAAGTTTATCGGAACCGCGGGTCAAAGCTTTGGAGCCTTCACCGTGAAAGGTGTAACGCTTGAGCTCGAAGGAGATGCAAATGATTATTTCGGTAAGGGGCTGAGTGGCGCCAGGCTGGTTGTGTATCCCCCACGGGAAGCAGCCTATATAGCCGAGGAAAATATCATCATTGGAAATGTGGCGCTATATGGAGCTACCGAGGGAGAGGCATACATCAGGGGAAAGGCCGGCGAGCGTTTTTGCGTGCGTAATTCCGGAGCCCATGTAGTGGTGGAAGGTGTGGGAGATCACGGTTGCGAATACATGACGGGTGGCAGGGCAGTGATCCTGGGAGATACAGGAAGAAATTTCGCGGCAGGAATGAGTGGTGGCATCGCCTATGTTTATGATGTAAAAGGACAATTTGCTTCGAATTGCAATATGGAAATGGTGGACCTGGAAACGATAGCGAACGGGGATTCCCGTGAATTGCAGGACCTGATCATGCAGCACTATGCGCATACAGGGAGCACGGTGGCAAAATTCATTTTGGAAGATTTTGAAAACCAGTTGAAAAATTTCGTGAAAGTATTCCCAAGAGATTACAAGAAAGCGCTGCAGGAGCGAAATGAAAAAGTGACCGTGAAGAGCAGGAAATAGCAATTGAAATTTTGAAATTGGATTTATTAAATCAAATGGTTTAGAAGAAAGATGGGTAAACCTACAGGATTTTTGGAGTATTCGAGGGAGCTGCCAGACAAGAGACCTGTCAGGCAGAGGTTAAAAGATTATAAAGAATTCATCCAACCATACAGCGAAGAAAAATTGAATCAGCAGGCTTCCCGATGCATGAATTGCGGGATTCCATTCTGCCATAATGGTTGTCCGCTGGGAAACGTGATCCCCGAATTCAATGATGTGGTCTATCGCAAGAGTTGGAAAGAGGCCTACGAGATACTTTCATCTACTAATAATTTCCCGGAGTTTACGGGCCGCATTTGTCCCGCTCCCTGTGAGACCGCCTGTGTATTGGGTATTAACCAGCCGGCGGTTGTAATTGAAGAAATCGAGAAACATATCATTGAAATCGCATTCGAGAAGGGATTTGTAAAAGCCCGCAAGCCGGGGGTACGCAGTGGAAAGAAGATTGCGATAGTAGGTTCGGGTCCCGCCGGACTGGCCGCCGCAGCCCAGTTGAATTCTGCCGGACATTCTGTGACCGTATTCGAAAGGGATGACCTGCCGGGCGGATTGTTGAGATACGGAATACCGGATTTCAAACTTGAAAAATGGGTGATTGACCGTCGCGTCAAATTGCTGGAGGAGGAAGGAGTCGTTTTCAAATGCAATTCCTATGTAGGCGTGAATGTCAGCCTGAATGATCTATTGAGGGAATACAGCGCGCTGGTTCTTTCGGGAGGTTCCATGGATCCGAGGGACCTTGATATTCCCGGAAGGGAGTTGAAAGGGATTTATTTTGCGATGCCATTCCTGAAACAACAAAATAAGCGGGTAGCCGGCAGGGATATATTTCCTGATTCTAATATTGAAGGCAATATTTATCCTGAAGAACTAAAGGCTGCAGGGAAAAATGTGGTAGTGATTGGTGGGGGAGATACCGGAAGCGACTGTGTGGGAACATCAAACAGACAGGGTGCAATTTCCGTGACTCAGTTTGAATTGTTGCCTAAACCTCCTGGAGAAAGAACCCCCTTCATGCCATGGCCCTCTTATCCCATGACGCTCAAAACATCATCTTCACACGAAGAAGGTTGCGAAAGGGATTGGGCCATTGCCACCAAAGAATTTATTGGAGACGGAAAGGGAAATCTCAAGGGATTGAAAATAGTGAAGCTCGAATGGAAATTCACGGAAGAAGGCCGTCCTGCCCAATTCATAGAAGTGCAGGGAACTGAGAGAGTGATCCCTTGCGAATTAGCATTGTTAGCGATGGGATTTCTGCATCCTCTGCAGAAAGGAATGATCTCGGAACTGGGTGTTGACCTGGACGAAAGGGGGAATGTAAAAGCGGGTGAAAAATCTTTCCAGACCAATATTTCAAAAGTATTCAGTTGTGGAGATATGCGCCGGGGCCAGTCCCTTGTGGTATGGGCCATCAGCGAGGGCAGGGAATGCGCCCATAAAGTAGATGAATTCCTGATGGGTAATTCGTTTCTGGAATCCAAGGACAAATCTCTCCTAAGCAAGGCTGTTTAAACCAGCGTTTTCTTATATCTTGAGCCACCTTTAAAGGTGGCTTTATGTTTTATTATAATATGACATTATTTTCAAATAACTCTCTTAAGAGCAATTATTTTATTCATAAGATCTGAATTTGCCAATTCTGCTAATTAAATATACATTAAAATAAAATAAATATAAATTTTAAAAAAGATTAAATGAAAGAGATTGTTATTTTTGTGTTGTAAATATAATATTATAAATATTATTAATTTAAAATTAAAAGTTTACAGCGTATGAGCAAAATTGGGTTCAAAGCAGTCATCCCTTTCTTAATTCTGTCTGTACTCGCAATCATCTCCATTTTTATTCCCACAATCCCGAATTTCTCTGACACATCCAAGTACAACAGCGCCGATATAGCCTGGGTGCTCGTCGCCACGGCCCTGGTCTTTCTCATGACTCCGGGTCTTTCTTTTTTTTATGGTGGCATGGTAAATCGCAAGAATGTGCTCAGCACCATGATCAAGAGTTTTGTTGCCACTGGTGTCATCAGCTTTCTTTGGCTGATTGTAGGATATAGCCTGGCCTTTGGCAATGATATTGGAGGTGTGATCGGCAATCCATTTTCTCATTTTTTCTTCAAGGGGGTGAATAACGGCGCTCCCTGGGGCGGAGGTGCAACCATTCCATTATTATTATTCGCACTGTTCCAACTCAAATTTGCGATCATTACTCCCGCGCTTATAGTTGGAGCCGTGGCGGAGCGGATCAAATTTGTTTCTTACCTTCTATTTATAATATTATTCAGTCTTCTTGTCTATGCCCCTCTCGCGCATTGGACCTGGCATCCTGATGGATTCCTGGCCAAGATGGGTGTACTCGACTTTGCCGGAGGCACCGTGGTGCATATATCTGCCGGTTGCGCAGCGCTGGCAGGAGCCATCGTTTTGAAAAGAAGAAAGGTCCATATTAAAGGCGAAGACACTCAGCCGGCAAACATACCCTATGTTCTGCTGGGTACCGGTTTACTTTGGTTTGGCTGGTTTGGTTTTAATGCCGGCTCCGCACTTGCTGCAAACGACCTCGCGGTCTCCGCATTCGCCGCCACCAATACTGCATCAGCCGTTGCAGGATTATCATGGATGTTTTTTGATGCCCTCAGAGGAAAAAAACCAAGCGTGCTGGGGTTTTGCATTGGCGCGGTGGTAGGACTCGTTGCCATTACCCCCGCGGCTGGTTATGTGGCCGTCCCTCAAAGCGCTTTTATCGGTTTCATAGCAGCAATCATATCCAATATGGCCGCCCATTGGAGGTCCAAATCCACACTCGATGACACACTCGATGTTTTTCCCTGTCATGGTATCGGTGGCATGGTTGGGATGTTGCTCACCGGAATTTTTGCCACCAAGGCCATCAACGCGGCAGGAAATAATGGATGGTTCTATGGAAATGCTTCGCTTTTCTTCACCCAATTGAAGGGTTTGACTATCGTTGTTGCTTACAGCTTCATAGTCTCCTTTTTAATATTCAAGCTCATTGATATGATCAGTCCTCTCCGTGTCAGCTCTGAAGAAGAAGACAAGGGACTTGACCAGACCCAGCATGGAGAACGCTATGTGCAAGGCACACTCCTGGTTGACAATCGGGGAACGCTTGAAGAAAATGAATACATAGGGGAGGAAATTTTCTGAGAATTAAGTCCCTGCGGTCTTATGTAAAAAGAGGAAAAGCTACCAAGCGAGAAGCGAATTTTCAAGGTTAACTTCTCACTTTGTATCCTTTCCCTCTCATTTTAAACTTAAAACCAATTACAATGTTAAGAAAATTCTTCGCATCAGCCTTTCTTTTTTCCAGTGTTTTCAGCGCCTTTTCACAGGATTCGTCTTCTAAGAAAAGTACCTGGACACTCACCGGCTCTGTTGACGCGTATTACCGTTTCAATTTTGACAACGCCAAAGATGCAGACCCTCCGGCTATTAATAACTATACCAGCTTTACCAATTCCCAAAACTCTTTCGAATTAGGCATGGCTTCCCTGAGAGTGGATCATACGATGGGAAAGGTGGCCGCCACCGTTGACCTTGGATTCGGAAGGAGGGCAGAAGAGTTTTCCTATAACGACCACAATAGTATGGCCGCCATCAAACAGGCTTTCCTCAGTTATGCACCTTCCGACAAAATTAAATTCACCCTAGGGAAGTGGGGCACACATATTGGCTATGAAGTGCTGGACGCGTATTTGAACCGGAATTACAGTATGGACTATATGTTCTCATATGGCCCGTTCTCTCACACCGGCCTTAAAATGGACGCCACTTTCAAACAGGTGGGATTCATGATTGGTGTGGAAAATCCTTCTGATAATATTACCGCCAGTTTCGCAAAGAAATTTATTATCGGTCAGTTCAGTGTGGCTTCTGCCAGCGGAAAGGTGAAAGGATACCTGAACTACCAGGGCGGGAAGAATGGGGCCGATCAAAGCATCAACCAATTTGACGTAGTCATAACAGGAACGGTCAGCAGCAAATTCAGCGTGGGATACAATGGTACCGTCCAGTCTGTCAAACCCAGTGGCGCCAGCAGCGACTCATGGTGGGGCTCGGCCCTGTACCTGAATTTCGATCCGGTTCCCATGTTCGGGGTCACCCTGCGTGGAGAATATTTTGATGATCAGAAAGCCGTTTCCGGCCTGGCACCCGCGGTAGGACTCGGCACCAGTGTTTTTGACTTGACCCTTTCGGGGAATATCAGGATTGACAATCTGACAATCATTCCCGAAATCAGACTGGACAATGCCAAAGATCCAATATTCAAAAACAATTCTGATGAAGGCAAAAAGAGTACTGCCACTTTCATACTTGGCGCAACATATCATTTCTAGTATAGTTTGAAGAGCTCCTGAATCCACAGTTTAAACTTTAAACCAACATAACATGAAAGCAAATTTCAAAAACTGTGTGCCCCAAATGGGGGCCCGGTCTATTGCCCTAGATGGAAGCAGGCCACTTTTACGTAGAATCAGGAATACACTGCCTCATATATTAATCACCCTGGCATTAATGGCCATTCTGATTCCGGCATTAGCCCAGGATCCTTCCGGCGCAAATACGGGTACCATTAAGGATCTCGGTATTGATACCCTTGCAGCATCAAAAGATACTATCATTAACAAGGTAATTGCAACCGTAAATACAATCGGGAATGCTGATGGGCACAACAAGATCGCGATCAATATCATGTGGACGCTGATTACCGGATTCCTGGTGATGTTTATGCAGGCTGGTTTTGCCCTGGTTGAAACCGGGTTCACGCAGAAGAAAAACGTTGCACATACCATCGGTATGAATTTTATGGTTTATGCCATTGGGATGATCGGTTTTTGGATATGCGGATTTGCGATCATGTTTGGCGGAGCACTGAACCCCGCAATGTTGGGAGGCGGCGTTGCATCCAGTCATGAATATGTGGTGCATTTGTTCGGACATGATTTTGGGATTTGGGGAAGGGTTGGGTATTTCCTGAATAGTGATGTTTATGATGTTGGCGTATTCACCTTGTTCTTATTCCAAATGGTATTTATGGATACAACAGCTACCATTCCTACCGGATCTATGGCAGAAAGATGGTCCTTCAAATCCTTTATACTTTTTGGATTTTTCATTTCTATGTTCGTATATCCGTTGTTCGGAAACTGGGTATGGGGAGGTGGATGGCTTTCTCAACTGGGGTTGAACTTTGGATTGGGACATGGACATGTGGACTTTGCGGGTTCCTCTGTAGTACACGAAGTGGGAGGCGTTGCCGCACTTGCCGGGGCTCTGGCGTTAGGCCCTCGAAAAGGAAAATACGGCAAAGATGGATCGGTCAATACCATCCCCGGACATAATATACCAATGGCAATACTGGGAACATTTATTCTCGCTTTCGGATGGTTTGGATTCAATCCTGGGTCCACATTGGCGGGAACGGACCTTCGCATTTCCGTTATAGCCGTTAATACTATGCTGGCAAGTGCGGCTGGCGCTCTTGCGGCTATGATGTACATGTATTTAAGCGGCAAAAAACCTGATCCGGGTATGATGGCAAATGGAATGCTGGCCGGACTTGTGGCCATAACAGCACCATGCGCCTTTGTAAATGCTTTATCTGCGGTCATAATTGGAATCGTTGCAGGTATTTTGGTAATTGTAGTTTACAATTTTGTAGATCGTAAACTGAAGATTGACGATCCTGTTGGAGCATTTGCGGTTCATGGCGCCAATGGATTTTGGGGAGTACTTTCCCTGGGTCTGTTTGCGGATGGTTCTTATGGAGACGGATGGAATGGAGTGCCGGGAACCGTTAAGGGACTTTTTTATGGAGATGGAAAACAATTTGTGGCTGAACTAATTGGTGGTCTCACCTGCGCCGTATTCGTATTTGTGGTGATGTATGCATTCTTCAAACTATCAAATAAGATTGTGAAGATGCGGGTATCAGAATCCGTGGAAGTAGCCGGACTCGATATTCCTGAAATGGGAGTACATGGATATGTAGATTAGACAGCCTTGAAAAATTTAAGAGTCTGCCCATGCTAAATGACGCAGACTCTTTTCATATTGTTATTTTATAATGGAAAACTTACCCAAATTTCCGAATAGATATTATATAAAATAATATGTGAATATTTTATTTAATTGTAATCGATTGTGTATTCATTGTTATTGATATTTTGCATTATCTTCGACTAGGCTTTATGAAATATTATATATTCATTTTTTTAATTTGAACTAAAATATCACGAAATGCCTTCCGTAGCGCCACCACTCCGGCAAATTCATTACCGCATCATGAATCCTCTACGGGAATTCCTAAATGATAGCAGGGCAACCGGAATAATATTAATAGGATGTACCATTTGCTCTCTTTTTATCAGCAATTCATTCAATGGATTGTGGTATAGAAATTTCTGGAACGCCGACCTGCAGTTCAATACAACCCTCCATTTACCATCTTCTCCTACCCATTTGATCAATGATTTCCTCATGTCTTTCTTTTTCCTACTGGCGGGCATGGAAATAAAGCGTGAACTTCTCAATGGAGAACTTTCCTCATTCAAGAAAGCCATTCTTCCTTTTGGCGCCGCCTTTGGAGGAATGTTGGTACCCGCTTTAATATTTGTCCTAGTCAATGCCAATACACCGTATGTGCATGGTTGGGGAATTCCAACTGCAACTGATATTGCTTTCTCCATTGGTGTCGCTTCTCTTTTGGGAAAGCGATTCCCAGTTAGTTTGAAAATTCTATTGCTCGCGCTCGCCATCATTGATGACCTGGGCGCCATCATTGTTATAGCATTGTTCTACGGTGGTCATATTGAATGGCTTTATCTTGGCATTAGCGCGTTGATTTACTTCGGAATGTTTGCCTGCAATTATTTCAAATTGAAATTCGGGACCGTTCAGATTATATTGGGATTTTGTCTTTGGTTCACCATTTTGCAGTCTGGAATTGAAGCAAGCATCACCGGCGTTCTGTTCGCTTTTGCCGTTCCGGTAAATACGCTGGCTGTAATAGAAAAAGCAATCCATAAACAGGTTAATTTCATTATTTTGCCACTGTTTGCGCTGGCTAACACTGCTATCCTGATACCTTCCAACATTCTGTTTTCTCTTAATACAAATATCGGTTTGGGCATCATACTGGGCCTGGTTATTGGCAAACCATTGGGCATTTTCCTTATCAGCAGATTGATGGTTGCCCTAAGAATAGCCAGCCTCCCTGGAAATGTCCAATGGAAACAATTCCTCGGAATGGGTATGTTGGCAGGCATCGGATTTACCATGTCAATATTTACAACCATGTTGGCATTTCCGGATGTGGGTTCCCGTGATATCGCCAAGATCTCAATCCTGACAGCAGTAATAGGCTCCGTTGTGGTGGGTTACTTCTATTTTCGTTCCATTGAAGTTAAGAGTGCCAAGTCATTTGTGAAGACGCCCTTGGTTACGGAGCCTAGCATCGAACAGATTTTCGAGCCCGTTTTACAACGGCTTTCTCTATATGCTTCTGCAAGAGGCTGAATATTATTTTATTGTCATTCCGGCATCAGGACCCTAAACCTTTGATGCTTCTGCACCCTCCTCCTTTCGGCACTAGGTGTGGAATGAATTTCAGGAAAGTAATATTGTATGGGCGCATCTTCTTGGATGTGCCCTATTTCTTTATGCAGAATTCCTCCCCCTCACTGCTTCGGAAATGTTATTAAAAAAACGAAATCCAGCGTGAGTGTTTCAGAACGAAAGTTGATGCATCACTTGTAGTATTCCGGCCGAACGACTCATGCTTTTTAGAAACGTGATCTTCTTTGGAAAATAAGACACATAAATTAACGAGTTATTTCTTTTTATCTTGCTTGAAGAAGGCTTCCCGGAAAATTATGGCACGAGTCGTCCTTGGGGCATCATATTAATGCTCAAATAAATAATTGAATTAGCCCTTAGGCACACTCAAGCCAATGGGCAGTCCACTTATTATTGTCAACCTGCGCCCTTCAAATCCTTCTGGGTTTAGTGCTGGTAAAAATAAATTTGGCCATTTGAAATCTTATCGTAATTTTGCGATATAAGATTTATGGGAGCGACTAAATCATACGAATTCAGCGTCAAGGATAACAAGATTGCAAAAATCGCAAAGGCATTGGCTCACCCTGCAAGAATTGCCATCTTAAATCTATTGGCAAAACGATCGGCCTGCATTTGCGGCGACATAGTTGATGAAATACCCCTCTCCCAAAGTACCGTATCACAACATCTAAAAGAATTGAAAGCGGCTGGATTAATCACCGGTGAAATTGAAGGCGCCAAGGTCTGTTATTGCATCGATGCTAAAGAATGGAAGGCGGCTCAGTCAATGTTAAACCAAATGTTTGAAAGCTACAGAGAGTGCGGGAATTGTTGCTGAACTTTTTTTTGCCTAAAATCATCGTAATATTTCGATAATATAAAAATTTAAATACAATGAAAACGCAGGATCAGATAAAAGAACTCGTAAAACAGAAGTATTCAGAGATTGCCATGCAGGATAAAGAAACAAATGCCTCTTCCTGCTGTGGCGCCAGTTGTTGCAGCACGGAAGTATATAATATCATGGCGGATGATTACAATAATCTTGAAGGGTATAATCCTGATGCAGACCTGGGTTTGGGCTGTGGCCTTCCCACACAGTTCGCCAAAATCAAAAAAGGCGATATTGTTATAGACCTGGGCAGTGGCGCTGGCAATGACGCATTTGTAGCCAGGCATGAAACTGGCGAAACGGGTAAAGTGATCGGCATTGACTTTACGCCTGCCATGATCGAAAGAGCAAGGCAGAATGCGGAAGCAAGAGGTTTTAATAATGTCGAGTTCAGGCAAGGTGACATTGAGAAAATGCCGGTGACCTCTAATAAAGCAGATGTGATTGTCAGCAACTGCGTGTTAAACCTTGTGCCTAATAAAGACGCGGTGATAAAGGAAATATACAGGGTATTGAAACCGGGTGGTCATTTTTCAATTTCAGACATTGTTTTGGAGGGGCAGTTACCGAAAGAAATTAAAGAAGCGGCTGAAATGTATTCGGGTTGCGTGGCAGGCGCCATTCAAAAACAGGTGTATTTGGAACTGATAGAAGCTAACGGCTTTAAGAATATTACAGTTCAAAAAGACAAGGCAATTATTATCCCTGATGATATTTTAGCCAACTACTTGTCAGCAGAACAAATTGCCGCATTTAAGCAATCTGCCACTGGTATCAGGAGCATTACTGTATTTGCGGAGAAACCAATTGAAGAAAAAAAAGCCTGCTGTGGTCCCGATTGCTGCAACTAATAGTAAAACTCAACTTCATTTCTTTAATCAAACAATAATAAAGCTATGAGCGACATGAATAATCTCTCTGTACAAAACGGAACAGAATGTGGTATGCATTATTGCAAAAAAACCTTTGATGTTTCTGGCCGGCAAATCGTTAACAATTTTAAATGCAATCAAAAGAAATTCTCCACCTCTGATATGTGGAATATAGAAAGAAACAAGAAGCAGTTTGTCATAAGATCCGGCATGTAAAACTTTTTTTTATGAAATATCAGGCTGCCTTCAAAATTGAATTATGGCAACAGGCCCTGTTTTGTGCGCTGGGACACCCGGGCTAATTTTGAGGGGGGCTGCACGCTTCGCGTTACATCTTCTTTTTGTATCGCAAGGTTCGCAAAGTTTACGCAAGGAACGCAAGGGGGAGATGATTAAGTTTACATTGCGTCCATTGCGGTTCCTGGCGTCCATTGCGATACATCTATCCTTTGTATCACAAGGTTCGCAAAGTTTACGCAAGGAACGCAAGGGGGAGATGATTAAGTTTACATTGCGTCCTTTGCGGTTCCTGGCGTCCTTTGCGATACATCTATCCTTTGTATCACCAAGGTTCGCAAAGTTTACGCAAGGAACGCAAGGGGGAGATGATTAAGTTTACATTGCGTCCTTTGCGATACATCT
>JBGPHC010000009.1:0-142088 GCA_041484195.1 Agriterribacter sp.
ACCTGTATCTAAAGTTTCACTGAGATATTTGAGCAGATAAGTGTGTAGCCCCGACAGGAATCCCCGCCTGCGCGACGCAGTCGGGCAGGGAACCTGTATTTAAAGTTTAGTGCAGCAACAAATAAAAAGCCCGCCTTCGCATGAACTTCGGCGGACAAAGTAGCCCCGGAGATACAGATTTCGAACTTCTTCATGGATGATTTAAAGCGTTTGGCGTGCTTAAGCCTTTTAAAATAAATAGTTTATGTAGCAATTGTACGGCACTTAGCGTTCATTAAGATATTAAAATTGTCCGACGTTTTTACCAGGCCAAAGCTCTTCCGATACAAATATGCTTACCCTTCATTCATAATTGTTTTAGAATCTAGAGCAACAAAAGGGCAATATGAACTTATAAACAAGAGGAAGAAAGAACAATATTGCCTTGTTCCAGCAAAAATATTCCATTCCGATACAACGACCAGCCTTACAATAAAAGACTGACAACAGCTAAGGTTATGGAGGTTGTCAAATTTCTCCTTCTTGTATAACAAGCGCTAAACTATCATCATTATGTAATTTTCGTGCTGCCAGTGTCATAAGATAAAAACCACAATATTGTTTAATCAGAATTACTTCTGCAAGTGTGATTGGCTGTTTCAATACCGGGTTTTCTTGCTGTAGCTCGTATCCCAAGGCAATTATTCTTTCAAACTCGGTTTTTGTTTTGATCATTTTTTCCAATTGCGGGTATAGAATTTCCGAAACGCTCGTATATGATCCACCCTTGTAAGTAGCCGCGACTGCATCTTTTAGGGAAGAAAAAAACAAGCCGAATATCTGGTACTCGAACCTTGAATGAATATCAGATTTAGATAGTAATGCCAGTGCCTGCAGATATTTGTTGACGGATATGAAAAGACTCTGCTCACGGATTTGAACTAAATAATCAAAAATCATTTTTGCCAAGTGTAGATGGTTGATATTAAGAGCCATCTTCCTTTCCGCCCAATTTAACTTTAGTCCGGATTCCAACTTGGCTGAAAGCCATTGATTATTTTCAAGGTCTCGTATAGTTTCATAATATTTTTCTGTATCAATGATCGCATTCCAATAAAAAAAACCATTCGAAGCTGCGTTCAAAGCTCCCACATAGAATTTGCTCAATAACCAACCATGTTGCCAGAGTGCCGTAACTGAAATGCTGGCAGGGAAGGAAAATTCAACGAGTAAGGTATGTGTATCTCCCCCTTTTGAAAGTGTGAATATTGTATTATGTATTTTATTGAACTCATCCAATACTTTCTGCCGGATGGAATGTGAAGGAGTAATTAACTTGATCTTTATTTTCCATTTCGGGGAGTCCATTTTTTCGTCTCCCCAAGTATCTCGAGTGATCTCTTTTTCAATTAACTGGCTGAGTGCCTGATTTTCCTTTTCATAATACTCTTTGAGCCAAGCAATCCAAAGTCGGGGATTTCCGAATTCGACAAGTTTCTCCTGGGATTCTTTTCCAAAAATAAAACTCCTTTTTAGCGGATCTCTGTTTGCTGCCGCCATCCACTCCATTTCAGGATTGTTAGCTAAGTTCGGATCACCTTCCCCTTCAATTTTCGCCAAATTCGAACGCGCTTTCGCAAAAGATAATAACTGTGTAACATCTGCGTTGCTAATCTTATTGGAGGCAGAAATTATGTCATTTATGCCAGTGTATAATGAATTTAATCTTCTTTGATGAAGTGTAGATGCCATTCTTTGGTTTTCTTCCCATTGTTGCTTTGTTATTATTTCGTTTCCGATTGTAGGCCCCCAAATGGCCCAAAATAATTTTTTAGTATGGTCATCAAAACCAAAATTCGGATTTTCTTTATCCCATTGTTCCTCCTTTACAAATTCATTAAATCCAACAAATATTTTTCCTATTTCCTCAATAGCTAATACAAGCAAATGGTACACTATATGATTGGCATCTTTGTTTATTAATAACTCAGCGGATTTGATTGCACTTTCGGCATTAACTAAACAAAGTTTCCGAAAAGCATTATACTGAGCTATTTTCTCACTCAGCTTCATAATTATTGTTTAAAATATAATCAAAAAAGTCGCCCATCCTAGGACGGCTCGATAGATTTATTATTCGGGCCGAAATGGCCTATCTATTTTTAAAGTTGATGATATTTCTTCTGCTCTAAAGCCTAATTTCTTAACAGCTTCCGACTCCTTTAGCAAATTTTCTTGATCTCCAATTTCAGAATATATCTTACAAATACTGTAATGTGCTTTCAAATATTCAGTTTGTAAGTGAATAACCTTTCCCCAGCCAATGGAGGGAGGATAGTTAGTTGAGTTCGATGAAGAGCACTTCCTATCACTTTCAAAGAGCCTGCTATGTCTCTTTGGCCTCTTTGAAAAGCTTATGCAAGTCCAAAATAGCCCTTTTTCTCGAGTTTTGGCTGTTGATGAAATTTTATCAGCGTCCAAAATTGGATAAAAATCTTAATTTTGGCTGCAAATAGATAGTATGAGTATTACCGGACGTATTGCAGAGCAAAAAATTCTGGCAGCCAAGCTAGCGACCCATGAGCCCGAGCTGATCTCCATCTATGGCCGCCGCCGTGTAGGCAAAACCTATCTCGTACGGACTTTCTGTAAAGATGCCCTTCTATTTGAATTTACCGGCATTCACGAGGCCATGATGAAAACGCAGCTTGAAAATTTCAGCCAGGCCCTCCAACAGGCTACCAAAAGCGCCGTGGCCCTGGCAATTCCCGCCAACTGGCTGCAAGCTTTTATGATGCTGGACACCTATCTTAATACCCTTCCTTCCGATAAACCGGCCGTTATTTTCTTTGATGAGTTTCCCTGGATTGAAACCCATAAGTCGGGTTTCCTGCAAGCCTTTGACCACTGGTGGAACGCCTCTGCCTCCAAAAAATCTCATTTAAAAGTAATCATCTGCGGGTCGGCGGCTTCCTGGATGATCGATAAGGTCATCAATAACCGGGGAGGCCTGCATAACCGTGTCACGCAAACCATCCGGTTGCTTCCGTTTACCCTGGGTGAAACCCAAGCGTATCTGCAAAGTAAAGGTGCCGCGCTCGATCAATACAGCCAACTACAGTTGTATATGGCTATGGGTGGCATCCCTCACTACCTGCGAAACATCAACCCAGGAGAAAGCGCTGCCCAAATAATAGACCGACTTTGTTTTGCCAAAGACGGCCCTTTGAAAAATGAATTCAACAACCTCTATAAATCGCTGTTTGCTCATTCGGAAAACCATGAACGGGTAATCCGCGCACTGGCCGCCAAAGGAAAGGGCCTCACGCGTAATGAAATTATTGACGAATGTGGCTTCACCTCCGGAGGCACCACCTCCCGGATATTGCAGGAACTGGAAGAATCGGGCTTTATCACTCCTTACATTCCCTTTCAAAAGAACGCCAACGAAAGTATCTATAAGCTGTCAGACGAATACTCGCTATTTTACCTAAAGTTCATTGAGCATGCAAAGGATACGGCAGACGGCGCCTGGCTCCGGCAATACAGAACATCTGCTTATGCGATCTGGAGCGGATTTGCTTTTGAATCGGTTTGCCAAAAACATGTGTTGCAGGTTAGGCGCAAACTCGGAATCGAAGGGGTATTGACTACCACTTCTACCTGGCGGCATAAGCCAGGAAAAGGCGCACAAGGCGCACAGATTGACCTGTTACTGGACCGGCAGGACCGTTGTATCAATATTTGTGAAATGAAATTCTCCGGCGACGAGTTCGTGATTGATAAAAAATACGCCGCTGAACTGGATACGAAGGTGAATGTTTTCCGAACCGAAACCGGTACCAAAAAAACCCTGTTCCCTACTATGATCACTACTTATGGTACCCGGAAAAATGAACACTATCTCGGACGTATACAGGCTGAAATAGTAATGGAAGACTTATTTACATAGTTTGTACGATGATCGCGTTAAACTGGAACATATTCAGATCAAAATTTCATTTGCGGGAGCGGGCTGCTTTTGAGTCGCTTGCTTATGTGCTCTTTTGCTATGAGCACGGGATTAAGGTGGGGATCTTCCGGTTCAAAAATCAAACAGGTATCGAAACGGAGCCTATTCTGCATGAAGGAAAACTAACTGGTTTTCAAGCCAAGTATTACGAAACAAAACTGTCATCGAATAAAGACGATATCATTGACTCCCTCCGAAAAGCCAAATCAAAAAACCCAAGCTTGCAAAAGATCCTGCTTTACACCAATCAGGAACTTTCAGAAAGTCGGGACAAAACCAAAAAGAAACCTGTCTACCATCTCGCCATTGAAAAGGTAGCCACAGAACTGGACATCGAACTGGAATGGCGCGTCAATAGTCATATTGAAAAACAACTTTCCGTACCGGAAAACGATTACCTGGTTTCCTATTTTTTTGAAACAGGAACCGGCATTATTGATTTCCTGGAACAGTTGAAACAACATTCTGCCCATATCCTGTATGCCATTCACACCGATATTCCATTTGCCGGCGGCACAATAAAAATTGAACGGCCTGTTGCTATTTCATCCCTGAATAACAGCACTGCTCAGGTGATCATTTTGGCCGGGGAAGGCGGCAGCGGTAAAACGGCGCTTATCAAAGACAGTTGGCCGGACAACAAACCTTGCTACATCCTTAAAGCTGCGGAATTCAACCGCGGAAGTATTTCAGAAGTACTGAGACAATTCGGCCGCTTCGGATTAAGTGACCTAATCCGTGCGCATAGCGAAGAGCCGGAAAAAATCTTTGTTATTGATTCTGCCGAGAAGTTAGCGGACCTTGAAAACCAGGATGTCTTCATTGAGCTGTTATCAGCGCTTATTGGCAGCCACTGGAAAATCATATTCACCACGAGGTTAAGTTATCTCGACGACCTTCGATTCCAAATGATGGAAGTTTACCGGCAACCTTTTGAAACAATTACACTCGGTAACTTAACAACTGAAGAACTCGAAGAACTGTCCCGACGTTTTCAATTCCGATTGCCAGCAGAGCACCGCCTTCAGCAAATGCTTGGCAATCTATTTTACATGAAAGAATATTTAGCATTATACGACACGATTAGCGAGAAGATTGATTTTGCAAAATTCCGCAACATTCTCTGGCAAAAACGCATTCAACATTCCTCATTCAAAAAAAACAATGCCCACCTGGAAAGGGAAAAATGTTTTCTCCAACTGGCCAAAAACGCTGCGATACCGGTAGCTTTTTTGTGACAGACCCGCCCTGCGATCCAGATATATTGTCCCTGCTCGCCCAAGACGAAATCATCCAATATGAAGATTCGCAGAGTGGTTATTTTATCACTCATGATATTTATGAAGAGTGGGCGCTGGAAAAGCTGATCGAAAAAGAATTTGCACGAGTTACGAGCAGTTCTAATTTTTTTGAACAGATCGGTTCTTCCCTACCTATGAGACGGGCTTTTCGATCCTGGCTTTCTGGTAAACTATCCCAGGCGGATCCCGGGATCAAATTGTTTATTGAGCAGGCTTTTACCGAAAGCGCAATTCCTTCTTTCTGGAAGGATGAATTGCTGATCAGTATTCTGCTCTCTGAATACTGCGGCTGGTTTTTCACTTCGTTTGAAAAGTCGCCTTTCCCCAAACGATTCAATTTATTCTTGACTTCACGAATCGGGCGACCGACGCCTATGCTAAATCGGAGTATGGTGATACGGTAATGGAAATCACTTTACTGGTAGATGGAGTGGAATCAAAGCAACTAATCAGCCATAGTTTATGGACTATGTATCGCGGCACTGGCTCACCGGTAACGCCTTACCTATTACAGTCCATGCACATGGCCCTTGAAAAATTTTTACTGGAGAAAGCAAAGGAACCGAAAGGGAAAAACTTGCTGCCATGGCTGAAACATTTGCTCAAGCATACACGGTCTGCTTCCATTACCACCGTTGTCACCAGCGTTATCCTCGCCCACCCGGATTCATTCTTCGAGGTAGCCGCCATCCTGTTCAGCCAGTATGAATTTTACAGGTATGATAATATCCGGCAAGGGGAAGAGCATCATGCATTGTCCCTTTACTCTATTGGAAGAGGATTCAATCGCCAGTCAAAGGCATACGAAGATGAACGGATTGCCAGTTGTGACGACCCGCATCGAAAAAAATCGCTGGAAAATCTTGTTGTCGAGTACCAATTTTTCAGGAATGAAGGGGTATCGGAAGAAGAGGCCATGAAGCGTGGCGAAACCATTGAACGTATTATCGATCAAATGCACGCTTCGCTTGATCCGGCCACATTGTCAACGGAAAAGGGCAAGGCGGTCCGGCTGTTGCTAGCCCGCATCGACAGAAGGAAAATGAATCCCACGGTGCAACATGAAAATAACCGGTCGGTCATTTCTTTCAATCCGGAACTCGACGCAGATTTAAAAACTTATAGTGAAGAAGGTACCAAACAATTCACTGATAAATTTAAATATAGCCGGCTCAAATCCTGGGGCATCAGCAAATTTGATCGAAGAATGCAGGACAAGCCTTATCATCAATATGAAGAACACCCCGACATTGTATTGAAAGAGACAAAAGAAATCGTTGACCAGTTTAAGAATGCTACCCAGGAATTTTTCTTATTCAATGGAGAGATTCCTGCCTATACCTGTGCTGCACTTTTAAAATTCCATGGCAAGGACTTCTCACGAAAAGATCTGAAATATTGCAAGGACATTATTATTCAATATGCATTACGTCCGCTTCAGCCAGGTTATGACTATCAGATCGGCGATGGTGTGGAAGTGGCCATCCGCACCCTTCCCTATTTATATGCATTGTTTCCGAGGGGCAGAAAAGATTACAATCTTATTTTACTGTTCACTTTATTTGATGAATATCCGATCGGGGAATATAAGCGGATCTGCGATTATGCCATTGAGGCGATCAACCCTAACCTGTTTCAATGGCAACCCGGAGATGCCAATTCTATCCTGTTGGCCTACCTCGGTTTTAAATCTTCATTTGACAAGCTGACGGATCCTCGAAAATTGCATCAATCCGGAATCTCCCGTCATCAGGTTCTTGAACAATTTGCAGAGACGCATGATCAAGAGCTCCGTAATCTAAAGGTGAGCTACGACTATTATACAACGATCGATTTCGACCAACTGAGCATTGACATCGTAGATACGGCTTTTCTATTAATGCCCGATGCGACGGAAGATGAGATCCATCTTGATTTCACTAGGAAGGCATTGGAAGCATATAGTAAAGGATTGCTTGCGGAGACCCGCTACGATGAAAATGAGAAGATCAATTACAGGCTCAAAAACCGTTTCTTCCGAAAATATGCGCGGTTCTTATTGCACCGGCCGGACGTTGCGGTTGCAGCATGGATACAGCCGTTTATTGATCACTTTACTATTTCCGAAAGCATGGCACAGTTCATCTCCGACGTGGTATCGGAGCAGGACAGGCTACAGCAGTATGATAACTTCTGGGCGATATGGGAATCTCTTTATCCAGCTATTAAAAAAGCCGCTCTTGCCAGTCGCCACCGGGATATGGACAGTATCCTGCATAATTATCTGCTGGCCTGGCCCTGGTGGAATGATACCGCAAAAGAATGGCACAGCCTGCGAAGCAAAGACAGTGCTTTTTTCAAGAAGGTATGTCAAGAAATGGGCGCGCACCCGGCCGTTCTTTATTCGATTGCCAAACTCCTCAATGAAATTGGGACGCCTTTTTTAGTTGAAGGGCTCATCTGGGTTGCTGACCTGTTCACACAGCAAAAAAAACTGTCCGCAGCAGATGTGCATCCCAATACAATCTATTACCTGGAAATTATTGCGCGGCGTTTTGTGTACCTGAACCGGACTAAGATCAAAACGAATCTTATGCTAAAAGAAAAGGTATTAACATTACTGGATTACCTGGTTTCAAAAGGTTCTGTCAATGGGTACCTACTCAGGGAGGAAGTTTTTTAGATACTTTTTCATTTTTTATAGAAGCTGCCATCCGTAGCTCCAAACACATTCATGTTTTTTTGAGTATGGTTCCCATCATTCCCGGATCGCCCATAATCCGCTCCATTTCCGCATTGACCAGGTCTTCTATCTCCTGCCGGATCTGGACATAACTTCTTTTAATCATGGCGGGAGTGACCTCCCTGACTACCGGAATGGGCTTGTACCCCGCCTGCTCCTGCTCCAGAGCTTCATGATCGTTCAGGATAGTCCCATAAAAGGCTTTTAGCTCGATTTTCTGATCTGGGTCGTCCGCCACCATACCGACGAGCTCCCCGGCGCTGAGGGCGGCTATTTTGGAGGCTGGAATGGCCGTATCGAGCTGCTTGGAGTGGCTGACGGAAGTATCTGTCCGGTTGATGGACAGGCTGGTTCTATCCTGCATGATCTTTCCGAAACGTTCCGATAATTGTTTGGCTGTTTCACCTGTCACTTGTCCCGAAATAATATTTCCAGTAATATTCATGATCACATCCGCCTGATCTTTGCCATAATCTTTTTTGAGCTGGCTGAAGTCCTGAACTCCTAATGTTGTAGCTACTTTATTACTTCGTGCAGTTGCAATCAGGCTATCCATATTATTGAGATAAATGGTTGGAAACTCATCGAAGATCAAAGAACTTTTTTGCTTTCCTCTTTTATTCACTGTTTTAATTAATCTCGAAATATATAATGACAATACAGCACCATGCACCTGTATTTTCTGGGGGTTATTTCCCATGCAGACAATCTTAGGAGCTTCGGGATTATTGATATCAAGTGTAAAATCATTGCCCGATAACACATAATAGAGTTGCGGGGATGATAGCCTGGCCATCGAAATTTTTGCGGCGGCGATCTGTCCCTCCAGTTGCTCCATCACATCATTCATATAGGCAGAAACAAAAGGATTGATGAGCGCCTGAATTTCTCTCTCAGTTTGCAGAATCGTAAAGAGCTTATCATATCCTGTCTGCATGAGTTCAATCACATGAGGCAGCGTGCAGAATTCACCCTCACTATAGCGGCGTAAAAACCAAATGATAGCCGTCAGAAAATTGATTGGCGATTCGACAAAAAAATCTCCCTGTCTCCTGATCCATTCTCTATTCAATCCCATTAATATTGTCCGGGCAGATTCGGAAGCGTCTGTGATATCAAGCATATTCTCTTTATCGAGCGGATTACAACGATGCGTCCGGGACAAATCTTCAAAATTGATTGCATAAAACTTCGCCGGAATTTTATATAAGTGCCGGTACTTCAGATAATGATTGTAAGGGATGATGGATAGGTCATCGAACTTAAAATCATAAACAAACATGGCAAATTCCTTTTCAACTTGATGAGATAAATGCAAGGCTGAAAAATGCGAGAGAAATGTATGCTGATCAAAAGATGGAAGCAGATGACTATAAAGCTCTTAAGGCAGATTGCACCACTATGATAAATCAATTAGAAATAAAACTTACCAGTGGACAGCGCAAGGAAAACAACGTAGATGAATTGCTGAATTCAGCAGTTCGACATTTGTCTCTTTTGGATGTTTTATATGAAGAAGCAGATGCAAATGATAAACGTCAGATTATTAGTTCAATATATCCTGAGAATCTGGTATTTGACGGAGAGGTATATCGAACTAAACGACTGAATGAGGCCGTTCGGCTGATATATAAGCTGGACAATGGTTTCAGCGAAATGAAAAACCGGAAGGATAACGATTTTTTGTGCCTTTCCGGTGAGGTAGTCCCTAAAGGACAAATATCGAACAAGATTCTTTTATATTTCAAATGGATGTACAAAGAACTAATGGAATAATTTTGTTCCTTATCCTGGTTGAAAAATTTCCTGTTATTGCCGTCTTGTATGATCAGGGAATAAGTAAAATTTTACCCATGCTTTTCCTGCTTTCCATAAAATCATGTGCCTGCTTTCCGTCCGCAAGTTTAAACTTTGTAGGCGGCGAAATTTTTATCTTCCCGTCAATTATCCATTGGAACAACTGGCCGGCTCTTTTTAGTCTTTCTTCTTTTGATGTGAGGTAATCCCATAGATCTCCCCCGGTAATTGTTTTGGAAGTGCCTATGATATAAAGAGGATTGCCAAGGTTAAATTCACCGCTGGCCATTCCAAAAAAAACAACCTGGCCCCGCACTTTTGTTATCTCTAAACTTTGCTGTATGGTGTTGCCGATGCTGTCAAACACAACATCCACGCCTGAGGGGTTCAATGCCAGGATCTTTTCCTTCCAATCCTCATTGTATAAAAACACGGCGTCAGCGCCAAACGAAGAGGCGATTTGTCTCTTATTCTCAGAAGATACCAACCCAATAACCCTGGCTCCGAGTATTTTACAAACCTGTATGAGTAGCTGGCCCACCCCTCCTCCTGCAGCATGAATGACCACCGTTTCGCCATCCCGGGTTTTATGGCAATCAGTGGCAAGAAAATGTGCTGATAAGCCTTGCAGCAAAACAGACGCAGCCGTTTCAAAATCGATTTCATCAGGCAGCGGAATAGCATGCGTAACCGGAACAGCTACCAATTCTGCGTTGGCAAAGGGTACATCTGCAAAGCCCACCTTGTCCCCTTTTTTAAACTCAGGATTGTGACTATTATCCACTACTACTCCAGCGCCTTCGTATCCGTTTATATAAGGAGCATCGCCCTTGAGAGGATAAATGCCGCTTCTTCTCATAATATCAGCATAGTTCAATCCTATGGCTTTCATTTCAACAAGAATTTCACCTGGCTTCAATACAGGATTATCCGTTTCTGAATATTCAAGTACGCCGGAACTACCGAACCTTGCAAATGTTAATGCTTTCATCTTTTGTGATTTACGATTGCGACTGAAAAAATTCCTGAACATTTTCCATCCATCTTTCTTCTTTTCCACAGCACCAGAAACTTTCCATTCTTCAAACAACACTCCATTTGCAAGAAAGTTTACCAGGGCCTTTTTTCAGTTACATACTCATGTGAATTAGTATTTGTGGTAATGGATTAAGTATTGGATTTGGTAACCCCCAAGTTTTCACGAAATTATTTTCGTGAGACTAAATAATTTGGAAAAAGAATGTGTCGGCAAGCTTTGTCGGTCTAATTTAAACAAAACTTGTACTTAATCTTAATTGAAAATAATTCAAAGAAAGTTCAATAGTCCTGTAAGGGCTAACTTATAAAGTATTAAGAATAACAAGATTATCTTTTGTAGTCCCGAGAGGACAAATATCGAACATGCTCTTGTCTTACTTTAAAAAACTATATGAAAAGTTTTTTAAAAAAGAGCAATAAAGAGTCCTTTCACAACTTATCGCTTCTTAACAAGAATTTGTAGGGCTAAGTTGCGAAGAGTCGAACTTATTTATCCCCGGATTAAAAAAAATCGAAGGATTCATGAACTATCGGGCATCTTAAATCAAATACGATACTTATAGGAGACCGGACTTCTGGCATAGAAAATTACACACCTAACAAAGCAATTGAGGCACCGGTTGTATCGTATCTATCCGGTCGGAAATTGTCAACCTTATAAGCCCAAAGTAAAAAAGACAGAGCAATAAAATAAAAATACCGCATAGATAGCATAGGTTCTTGCAAAATTGGCGTTTGTAAAGTTGCCGCCACAAAAACCCAATGTTCAAGGTTCCGTACAACCGAGGCCTCATCGTTGGTGCTGCGCACCCGACGAAGCCTTATTTGTTGCCTGCAGTTATTTCATTTCTTCAAGCCATTTATTAGTTATTTCAGGAGTAATCTGTTTTAATAATATCAGCATATCTAAATTTTCTCCATTGGCAGAATAATTGGCAATAATTTTTCTGATTAATTCAATTTTAAATTTTGGATAAAGCCTATCACAAAGGTCATTGAATTTTCCCTGATACCATCCATAATTTCGTGCCCCAACCTGTACATACAACTGTTCAAAATCTTCAAGTGTTTTATATTTTGGTTGATATTTAGGCGCGTTGTTTTGTGCAGGAGAGTCTATATCTTTGAAAAAGCCAGGTATTGTTTCTGCATAATAACATTCAGCAAAGTAATTAGCTATAAATTCGGATGCCCAGTTCTCTTTAGGATGAATATTCTTTACTACACCGAAAAAAACATGTCCTAATTCATGCAAAGCAATTCCGTCAAACCATGATAAAATACTATCAGGAGTAGGAGTGTTGTCGGATCCTAATTGTTCACTAACAGCTTTTTTGTCGGCTCCCATTACTATTGAGTTTCTTTTTAAAATGCAAAAGGGCATACCGTAAGTAGTTTTGGTTGTAAAGGGAAATAACACATTGCTGAAATCATTTGTATCAAGAATCAATAGTTGAGCAGTAAATTTTATTTCAGGAAATTTTTGTTCGTAGAATTTGCAACATTTTTCAACCATAGTTTGAATGAGTTCAGCTCTCAATCTGTAATTCTTACTATAAATGGCTTTTATTTTGCCTTGTAAAGTATCCAATTGAAGTGTTGCCAGTGAACTGTCGAATCCGTGAAGCCTTTCTTGTAATTGAACAACAGAAGAGTCTATAGCCCGTTGTCCATAAATATAAGATGTACATAATAAAAGAAGGATGATGATATTTATTTTGAACTTCATAGTTGAAAATTATAATTGCAGGTAATACTTAAATATACGCAAGTTCTGATGTTTTTCTGTAACTATTCAGCCCCTTGCATAGACTTCAATTTTTGTTATTTCCTGAAGGGATTTTTTACAATAGAGAAGAAGACAAGTGTCGAACCGACAATGCTAATGGTGCATTTCAATACATTGCAGAACTGAAGCGGCTTTTAGATTCCTCTAAAAGCCGCACTCTTTTAAAAAAAATTGAGAGTGCGGCTTTGGTAGCCCCGACAGGAATCCCCGCCTGCGCGACGCAGTCGGGCAGGGAACCTGTATCTAAAGTTTAGTGCAGCAACAAATAAAAAGCCCGCCTTCGCATGAACTTCGGCGGACAAAGTAGTCCCAAATATGCAGATTTCGAATTTGTTTATGGACGACCTAAAAAAATTGGCTAATCTAACTCTATTAAAATGAACTGGCCAAGAGATAATTGTCGAACAAGAGCTACGACGTAGGATTAACAAAATTTGTCCGACAATTCAAAAAAAAATGGAAAACGAATATTTACCTTATATCTGGATTTGTTGCTCTATTTCAATTTCATTTGAAACTTTGATTGGAGTGTAAATATCCAGTTCCGTGTTGAGAGCTTCAAAACTTACCAAAAGGGTGTAAGGCAATTTTTCCTCCAAATCAGGGCTCCATCCTTTGTGACCCATAACTGCGATTCCAAGTGAATCAGGAATGTTATATGACTTCATTATAAGCCAATCCTTTTGCAGTGTATTATCTTGCCGCTTTACATTTCTGATTTCTCCAAGATTTGTTCGTTCCCTTATTTTCCATGGCATTTCGGGATATCTAAACTCTGCAAATGGATCATCTTCTTCATCCTCATCATTACTATCTTCTGCTTCTTCACTAAGATTGATTATTCGTGCCTGAAATTCATCAAATGGTTCACCAATTTTAGAAGTACGCCAATCCAGCCAATGCGACAGGTATGAGTTTGTTCTCATTCTTGTTCTTCTGGGATTCGCTTTGTATGAAAGAGTAACCTCCATTAAAACGTCAAATTCTTCTCCGGGTCTATTAACATCGGCTGGAATCTTTACGGAATAAATATCTGCATGTTTTGCATTCAATTGTCCATTTGAGAATAAAGTAATTCTTTGGCGATTATTACTTAAAGCCCTATCTACACTTGGAAGACCATATCCAAAATGCCGTAAATAATCAGTCGTTGGGTTATTAAAAGCATATTCAGGAAGGCGTGCTGACTGAACTACTAATCCACGGTAAAACAAACAACCCATATCGGGAAATTCATTTTGCAAGGTTGCAACCAGATTTGATACTTTAGGAGCGGCGAAAGATGTTCCTACACGATCTTTGCCGGTAGCTTCATTGCTTGTTTGGACTGATTTTACCAAATGGGGAGAAGTATCGGGATGTTCTACAATATTTGGATTCCGGTTTTTCTCTCTGATCAAATCGCCGCCTAATTCAACAACATCCGGCTTAATCATACCCCAAAGACCTAAACCAGTCCTTGAGAACGGAGATGGTCCTGGCAAACCTCCATTCTGTTTGCCGAATGAGATTCTGTCTTGATCTTCAAATTCTCCAATTGTAACAGAACCTACTGATAAGGCAAAACTACTTTGCGAAGGGTTGGCAATTCTGCAAAAATTTTCAGATAAAAGATAGTCCGGGTAATTGCGGCCGTTATTAAGAAAATCCCTTATTCCAGGTTTCCCATTGGCTCCACTTTTAAAAATATTTCCTACCGATATGATAAAAATTATATCATTTTCCCAAATTAATTTATCTATGGAAGCAGCCCATTGTGACATATGATTTATTCTGCAGGGAACCCAACTATTAATTGAAAGATTGTAGATTCTCGTTGGAAGATATTCGTTTACTAAATCGTTCATCAGTTGAGGCGGAAAAAGAGATATGTTCAATTCATTCCTTTGATTTAAAACCTTTGCATTTTGCAACCAAAAGGGAAGCCGAATAAGTCCATTCCCCTCAATCCCATTTGGATATAAGACAACGCCGGCAACACTCGTACCATGACCACCACCAGCGACTAAATCGGCAGTTCCTTCTCCAAGTACATACGACTTTGACTTGATAACATCAATTGCTGGCGCCAGAAGTCTATGCCCTTCCATAATTCCACTATCAATAATGCAAACTTTAGGTGCATTAGCATCCGGGGCTGCAATTTGCACTTTTGAATCCGATTCTACAGGAACTTCTTCAAATAAGCCCTCTAAATAGTCGTGTTCGGTAATTTCAAAGACATACGGGTAATTAAATAAAATATCTTTTAACCCCTTAGCGCTGATTTCAATTCTACATCCAAAACTGTCGTTATAATCAAAAGCAAATTTTATGGCGCCATATATCGAAACAATTCTTTCAAACTGATTATAGCGAGCAGTATAGACATCATCCCTTCTTCTGGCCTTTAGTTCCCATTTACGCAACTTTCTTTCATATCCGTCATTAGGTTCATCTGGGTTTTGAACAGGTTTGTCAGGAACATGAATATTGCAGGCAATGCTTATATCTAAGTCCAACATTTCATCATCACTCAAATGATCTAATTTTTCATTTAATTCAGCCGATAATATCATCTCTCTTTTCCATGCAAGCCCATGATCTATTTCCCATAGATATGCAGTGCTAACATTATCTTCATTGGCAAAACGATCAATTTTTAATCTAAGCTTATTAAATGCGTCTATACTCGCACCTATTATATACCCCTCATCCTCCTGAGAAATAATTTCAATTCCAAAGCCTCTCAAAGCATCTACAATCAAGCTGATATTGTCAATTTTCAGAAGAATGGGTATGATTTTTTCATCAATATGCTCCCTAAGAGGTGTGTCCTTAATGGTCTCCAGTTCATCAGTCCATGCTTTTTCCAAGTTTGCCACACTTGTATACAAAGTATTACTATGCTCGACACGATTGTCTAAATTGTGAAAACTCCTTTGAGGTCTCTTTCTAGGATTTCTTTGTCCTAAATAATTTTTCCGTTCTACATTTTGCGGTAGTGGCAAGTGAGGGAAGTCCGGCATGATATTTATCCTTTATTGAAAAACTTATTTTCCGAAAGTGCCTGTGTTAAATGTTTTTGTTCAACAAGTTTGCTTGCTTCAATAACAGATAATTTCGCTGCGTCCTGCGCCACTTTGACAACTAAAGAGGCTGAAAACTCATCCATTTTTGGGGCAAATTGTTTAAAGTCAATATTAGGTGAGATATTAAACGCAGATAGCGTATTTTTTAAAAGCCTTTGAATTTCTTCCAAGCCAGGAAGGGGCATTTCTATGATTTCGTCGAATCGTCTAAATAATGCTTTATCAATAATTCCATCAAAATTAGTTGTGGCAACCAATAACCCTAATGAATTAAGATCCTCTAATAAACCTAATAAAATGTTTACTACCCGGTGCATTTCACCAACATCATGACCATGATCCCTGGATTTTGCTATAAAATCGAACTCGTCAAGTAAGATAACGCAAGGGAAATCCTCAAGAATATCAAACAGTTTTTTTAAGTTAGATGCGGATTCGCCCAAATAAGAAGAGATTATAGCTTCAAACCTTACTTTGAGAAACGGCAGCCCGATATTCCATGCAATTCTTTCGGCAGCCATGCTTTTACCGCAACCGGGCGGGCCATAAAGCAAAATTTTTTGCTTGGGTTTTAATCCATGGTGATGCAGCCTTTCTCTTGCTATATATTCTTTCTCAATCCTATGAATTTTATACTCAGTCTCATTAGGCAATACCATTTCATGTCTAAGAGAATCTCGTTCAATAATATCAGCAAGAGGAACTTTAAATCTATTATCAGTTGGTATTGTTACCCCATTAGGGAGTAAAGTTTTTAGATGCCCCTTAAAAGAGGTATAGGAGGTAATATTTTTACTGAGAATCTCTTTCAGCCTCGACGCAAGCTTTGAATGACCCTTTTTGTTTTCCTCGTCAATTATTTTATTCGCCACTTTAACGATGTCATCATTCGTATCACCTTCAATAGTTCTAAATAACCTTATTAATAATTCCTGATTCATTGGGCTGTTTGTGCTTTTAAATATACAATCTGGCTTCCAAAAATAGGATAATAGATTATACAATTTTGTGAACAATCGCTTGATTCGCAGTGCTATGGTTGAAAACTAGCCAGATATGCGTTTTAACCAGTCGATAGCTTAATTTTCCCGAAATTAACTTTATCAAACAGTGTTTCATTAGTATTCATATCGTTTACAAAAGGCAAAAACATTTGCAAATGTTTTGTTTGACCAAGTAGGACCATGCTGTATTGGATTTCGCTCCAGTCGGAAAGGATTACGGGGTGCGAAAACGGGCACCTATCCCTTCTTCAACACCGCTCCCGCCAACCCCGGATCACACATAATCCACGCCATTTTAGCATTCACTAAATCTTTCATCTCCCTGATAGGTCTAAGGCATAGATCCGCTGAGTTATGTTAAACTCAGTTGATTGCATCTTACTTAAAAATTCAGAATGAAAACATGAAAACTATGAACCCGAAAAAAGCTCAGGAAATCCTTAAGAAACATGGCGCCATCGTAACAGAAAGAGAAGCCGAAATTATTGTAGACTTTCTTTATAAGCTGGCTGAGATATCAGTTAAGACTTATATGCAGACTCTTGATAGAACAATTGAAAAGTTCGATTCCGCTAGGGATGTTTCAAAAAGATGAGTTTTCAAAATAATTAATAAAATTATGTTTCCTCATGAAACCCTTGCCAGCACTGCATTCTAGAAGAAATCGGCTACGTGCTATCATCGGAAATAAAAATAAAAGAAATAAAATTTATCGAACTTCTCAAAACCCAATACCAGCAAGGGTTTCAGCCAACAAAAAACCGGAAACAAACGCTGTTTCCGGTTTGGTAGCCCCGACAGGAATCGAACCTGTATCTAAAGTTTAGGAAACTTCTATTCTATCCATTGAACTACGGGGCCGGTTGAGCGGCAAAAATAACAGATTCTTTCTTATTTCCAGGACCGAAATCAATGAGTCGCAAATACCCCAATTTTATTACCTTTCATATCCTTAACAAAGATGCATCATGAAAAAATTTTGTTCTTTTCTACTAGTATTTCCCCTCTTGCTCCTGGCCCATGCCGGCCGCGCTCAAAGCAGCATGAAGCCCTCGGGCACCATAATTAACCATATAGCCCAATACGTGGTTGACCTGAAGGTCAGCACGGACTTTTATAGCAATATCATTGGCCTGGATACCATTCCGGAACCATTTCATGATAATCATCATACCTGGTTCAGCCTGGGTGCACATGGCCACCTGCATATCATTTCAGGAGCTAAATCCAAAACACCACACGATAAGAATACCCACCTCTGCTTCAGTGTGCCCTCTGTTTCCGAATTCATCAAAGTGCTACAGCAACACCAGGTGCCCTTCGAAAACTGGGCCGGCGAAAAAAATGCGGTAACCCTCCGCGTGGACGGTATCAGGCAGATATATTTCCAGGATCCCGACGGATATTGGATAGAAATCAATGATGATAGATCTTAGGTTAGGCTGATTATTGATCGGCATCTGCGTGAGGTATAGAAGCGGAAAGCCCGGAGCCTTGCGAGGACTTGGAGCGGATAGACCGACCCCTACGTGATAGTCTGCCAAAAGCAACGCGGCAGCAGTGATGGACCTATCACTATCAGCGTAGGGGGCACGCCCCAAAAAAAACCTTCCACTATTAGATCAAAGGGCCACCGGCCCTTGCCGCAGACAAGGCCTTAATGCCCGTGCCCGGCAGGCGCATTTCACCTATCTTTGCAGTCCTTTAAAATAGGACTATGAAGTTTTATAACCTAATCATAAAATACCGGCTTCAACTTGGAGCCCTCTGTCTCATCGCGGGGATCCTGGTGAATTATACCTCTTCTTTCTGGCCTGCCTTTCCTTTATATTTCCTGGCCCTGATAGCGGTTGTGAGTCATTTTCTCTTCGGTCCCATGCGCCTGATACAGGAATATATGGAGAATGGCGACCTGGAAGGAGCGAAAAAAGTGCTGGATTCGATCTGGTATCCCGGCCTGCTCATAAAACCCGTTCGCAGCGTCTATTATTTTCTGAGATCCAACCTGGCCTTGTTCAAACAGGACTATGATACGGCGGAAATCATGATGAAGAAAAGCATCAGCCTGGGGGTCCCGATGAAGGAAACAGAAGGCGCAGCTTATTTTCAACTGGGCACCATTTACATGCAAAAGAATAATATGAAACAGGCGGAGGAATATATCCGCAAAGCGATAAGGGTCGGACTGCCCGACAAAGAAAATACCGCTGCTGCCTACCTGCAGATGTGCCAGATATTCATGAACAAAAGAGAATTTCGCGCTGCAAAAGATTATTTCAGGAGAGCAAAGGAGCAAAAACCCACGACCCCCCAGGTAGTGGATCAGATCAAGCAAATTGAAAAATATATCAGCAGGATACCAGGATGAATCATGCGACCCCTGGAATGCTGAATAGCTTACTCACAAAAAGCCGTCCGGAGATCCAGACGGCTTTTGCATTTTCAAAAAGCCGTTGAAGTTTAATGGTTAATGGCTCTTCGAAAAATTCTTACCCACGATATCACAAAACAAGAGAAGCAATCGGATGTGTTATTCTGGTTCCCAACGGCATGAACTGAAGAAATGATCAGTTTCACCGTGCAATTTAACTAAGTGCAATGCTCTGAACAATACCACTTTGTGGTTAGTAAAATTAGTTGGTTACATGGAAAAAATACTTCACGTAAATGGGTAATTTCCCAAGGGAACCCAGGCCCAGCCTGCCGCCGCATCGGTAATCAATGCTATTCCCAAAGGAATGGCCTCAATGAATAAAGAATCCCACTCCGGAACCAATACCCGATCCTTTCAACAAAATCCTGCTGATGCAAGGACCTGTCTCCCATACTCCGAAATCTGCTAACTTTGATTCATGTCATTTACCAAAGAAAAACTGGAGCAAAAATTTAAGGATGAATATGAAAGGCTCAATGAGCAACAACGCCTCGCGGTTGACAAAATAGAAGGACCGGTAATGGTAATAGCCGGCCCCGGAACCGGAAAGACCCAGATACTTGCCGCAAGGATTGGAAAAATCTTATTGGAAACCGATACCAGTCCCGCCAATATTTTATGCCTCACCTATACCGAAGCCGGAACCATTGCCATGCGTCGGCGATTACAGCATTTTATTGGACCAGACGCCTATAAAGTAAATATCTATACCTTTCACGCCTTTTGCAATGACGTGATCCAGGAGAACCTCTCTCTTTTTGAAAAGACTTCCATGGATCCGGTCTCCGACCTGGAAGAGACTGAAATATTCAAAGAACTCATCGATTCCTTTCCCGGGAATCATCCTCTGAAGCGATTTCGCGGAGATGTATATTTTGAGATAAACAACCTGAAGAATCTGTTCAGCGCCATGAAGAGGGAAGGCTGGACCCCTGAATTTGTGAGCCGGAAAATAGACGAATTCCTGAACCTCGTAGAAAACAGTGAAGCCGGCAGCAAATATTATAAGGAATATAAATACCAGAAAAAATACAGGGATAAGGAAGCCGGATCCCTGAAGCCGGCTTTTGAAGAATTGAAAGAAAAAATGGAAAAGCTGAGGGCCGCTGCCAATGAGTTCCCTCGCTTTCAGCAACTCATGCACAAACGAAATCGTTACGATTTTGATGACATGATCAACTGGGTGATAAAGGCCTTCCGGGAAAATAAAAACCTGCTCGCCCGCTACCAGGAACAATTTCAATATATACTGGTAGATGAATTCCAGGACAGCAGCGGCACGCAAAATAAAATTGTAGAACTACTCATTAGCTATTGGGATAAACCAAATATTTTCGTAGTGGGCGATGACGACCAGAGCATCTTTCGCTTCCAGGGTGCCAATGTGGAGAACATGCTCAATTTTGCCGACAGCTACAAGAATGACCTTCTCACCGTGGTATTGACCAGTAATTACAGGTCCACGCAACCGATTCTCGACATCTCCAAAACACTGATCGATCAGAATCAGGAAAGGCTGGTGAGACAGATTGAAGGATTGAGCAAGAACCTCCTGTCGGCAAATCCGGCGGTCAGTCAATCGGAAGTCAGGCCGATCCTAAAGGAATATGAAACACAGCGTGAGGAAATGACGGATATAATATTGCAGGTGGAAAAACTCATTCAACAAGGCACAGTACCTAAGAGAATCGCCGTCATTTACAAAGAGAATAAATTTGGAAATGAGTTGATGCAATATTGCAAGCTCCGGAAAATTCCATTCTACAGCCGCAGAAACCAGAATATTTTCGAAATTCCTCTGGCCAGAAAAATAATCCTCCTTCTGCAATATCTCGCCGCTGAGCATGATATACCCTATGGAGGCGATGAGATGTTATTTGAAATTCTTCATTTCGACTGGTTCCAAATCCCGGCCATGGAAGTGGCCAAAATAAGTGTGGAAGTAGCGGAAAGGCAGTTTGGCAAGGACAAGACTTCGATCAGAGAATTAATTTACGAAAAATCCAGGGCCCCTGCGAAAGACCTGTTCAGCCAGGGTTTGCACGCCGGCTTGCTGAAGGCCCATGCTGTTTTGGAAAAACTTATTTCAGATGTGCCGAATGTCACAATTCAGCAATTGCTGGAAAATATCATACGCGAAACAGGCATACTTCAATACATCATGCAAAGCCCCGAAAAGGTCTGGTTAATCCAGGTGCTAACGGCGGTTTTTGATTTTGTGAAAGAAGAAAGCAGGCGGGATCCCTCCCTGCAGCTACAGGGCCTGGTGAGCATTTTTGAATTGATGGAAAAAGAAGGGATACCACTTCCGATCATACAGGTGAGTGGTAATGACAGGGGAGTAAACCTCCTAACCGTACACGGCTCCAAAGGGCTGGAATTCGAATATGTGTTTTTCGCCGGCTGCAATGCCGGTTTTTGGGAAGGCAAGCGCGCCCCTTCATCGGGATATAAACTGCCTGATACTTTTTTCCCATCTCTCCTGGCAGAAGAAAGAGGAGACAGTAATCCGGCTCTTCACAAAAAAGATGCAGAGGAACTGCGCAGGTTGTTTTATGTTGCCTTGACCCGCGCGGAAAAATATCTCTACATTTCTTATAGTCGTTACGGGAATGATGGCAAGGAAAGGGAACCTTCCATGTTCATTGCTGAAATTCTGGCCAAACATGACTATCCGGTTGAAAAAGTATTTATCAGTGAGGAAGTATTGGCGGAATTCCAATTGCTCCAGTTCGGAGAAGTTATAGCCCCTGAAATTGAAAAACTGGAAGAAGAATTTATCGGCCGGCTGCTCGAAAAATTCGTGATGAATGTAACGGCCCTGAACAATTATTTGAACTGTCCGCTGGAGTTTTATTTCAAGACCCTGGTGAGGATACCTTCTCCCAAAAATGAGGCCACCGAATTCGGGTCATCGGTCCATTATGCGCTTGAAAAATTATTCCGGAAAATGCTTGACAGCGAGAAAAAGCAATTCCCTTCCAGGGAGACTTTCATCGGGGATTTTGAATGGTATATGAAGCGGCACAGGGAGAGTTTTACCAAAGAACAATTCAATAGAAGGATGGAATATGGAATTGATGTGCTGGGCAAATATTACGACCAATACATCAACAGTTGGCATCGGGTAGTGTCCGTAGAAAGATCGATCAAGGGAGTTGTAGTGAATGGCGTTCCTCTCAAGGGCAAGCTGGACAAACTGGAGTTTTTTGGCGAGGAAATAAATGTGGTGGATTACAAGACCGGTGACCCGGAAAAATCGAGGTCCAAGCTTCAATCACCTAACGAAAAAAATCCTGAGGGTGGCGACTACTGGCGACAGGCCGTGTTTTACAAGATCCTGGTTGATCAGGCTGATCAGAAAGGACGGACGGTGAGGAGCGCGGAATTTGACTTTGTGGAGCCGGATAAGAAAAAGAAATACAAAAAGGAAAGAGTCTTGATCAATGAGGCCGATATTGAAACCGTCAGAGAACAGATCAGTTCAGTATGGACCAGAATTCAGAACCGTGAATTTTATACCGGATGCGGCAAACCTGATTGCCACTGGTGCAATTTCGCCAAGACCAACAATCTCGCCGTGGCCTTGCACGAAGTTAATGAGGAGGAAGAATCCGAATCCTGAGCGATGCTGAAGGAATTGGTCACAACACCCCGATATTCCCGGAAATTCACTTTATTGCGTTGGATGGAACAATAGAAATGCAGTCACATCTGGTTCTGCAATGATTTAAATGATTATTAGCAGTATCGAAAGGGATTATACTTCAAAACCAATTAAGTTTGCAACTCATTTTTGTATCTGGTAAAAATGTGGCATAAATCAGCAATTTCTTTTTTGGCATTCGTCGCGATCTACTATGTAATCACCATCGGCGGGTCCGGTTGCGCACAGATCATTCCTCCTACAGGTGGCCCGAAAGATACTTTGGCTCCTGTGTTGCTCGAGGCTATTCCCAAGGATTCTACGATCAATTTTACCGGCAATAAGATCACCCTGAATTTTGATGAATATGTGCAATTGGATAATAATCTCCAGGACCAGCTCATTGTTTCGCCCACGCCAAAAATCGCACCTTCCATTGAGGCGAAATTGAAAACCGTCACCATCAAGATAAAGGACACACTGGAACCCAATACCACTTATAGCATTGATTTGGGAAACGCGTTGAAGGATATCAATGAAGGCAATGCCCTCAGAAATTTCACTTATCTTTTTACTACAGGGTCTAAGTTTGACAGCGCCATGCTATCGGGGAATGTGATTCTTGCTGAAAATGGCAAGATTGACACAACCCTCATAGTGATGCTCCACAGGAATTTAGACGACTCCGCCGTGGTAAAAGAAAGACCCCGATATTATACGCGCCTGGACAAGAAAGGTAATTTCAAATTCCATAACCTGGCCCCGGGACGATACAATGTATTTGCTCTCAAAGATCCCAGCGGTCAAAAATTGTATCAACGCAATAGCGACCTCTTCGCATTTATAGACAGCAATATTATCGTTGGCCCCTCAGGCCCAGGCCTCGTGTTGTATGCATTCGCTGGTGAAGCCGAAGCGCCCAGACCGGGAGGATCCAAGACAGGGAATGCGCCGGCAGACAAGAGACTTCGATTCAATACCACCCTTGAAAATGGTCAGCAGGATCTGTTGAATCACCTGGAAATCGTTTTTGATAAACCACTCAGGACATTTGACTCTTCGAAACTGCATCTTACTGACAGTTTGTTTCAACCCGTTGCAGGATACCAGGTGGAAGAAGATACTTCGCACAGAAAAATAATTCTAAACTATCCCTGGCAGGAGAAACAATTCTTCAGGCTGATATTGGAAAAAACCGTCGTTACCGATACTTTGGGGAACCAGCTGTCAAAGGACGATACACTTAAAATAAGTACAAAACTGAATAGCGATTATGGAAGGCCGAAATTCAGGATCAACAATCTCGACACTTCGAAACATATTGTATTGCTCTTCATGAAAGATGGTAAACTTAGCAGGTCGGAGAGGGTCAATTCCAGGGAATTCAGTTATAAGCTATTTCCTCCCGGTGATTATGAGATCTATATCCTTTATGACCGGAACAGCAATGGCAAATGGGATACAGGAGACTATTGGAAAAAGCTTCAACCGGAGCGGGTGGTTTCCGATGGGAAAAAATATAATGTCAAGGCAGACTGGGATAATGATATCCTCATAGAATTGAAGAATGAATGATAGCCTGGTTGAAGACCGAGAGAGATTAATCGATCAGCAGGCTTTGATGATCCATGCAAGTGTTCATTGGTCTCTCAATGGGAATGAACCATAGGTTTGAAGGGTTTTCCAATCGGCTGAGCTTCCAGACATGAAATCTCCATGCATTCCTTCACTTACCCAACAATTGAAGCAAGCTCAACTGCCGCCACTCACTTATATTTGCAGGATGATTTTCTCCTCGACTATTTTGGAAAATGCGGTGAATGAATTTGCCAGGCTGCCGGGAATCGGAAAGAAGACGGCATTGAGGCTGGTCTTGCATCTTATTAAACAGAGCCCCGCTGAGGTCCGGCAATTTACGGAAGCGATAGACAAGATGAAAAAGGAGATCAGGTTCTGCTCGAAATGCAATAATATTTCGGACACCGAAGTCTGTAATATCTGTTCAGACCGGTCCAGGAAATCAGGAACGATATGCGTTGTTGAAAGCCTACGGGATGTGATTGCCATAGAAAGTACCCAACAGTATAATGGCCTTTACCATGTTCTGGGTGGAATCATCTCTCCCTTGGACGGTATTGGCCCGGATCAACTCAATATTGATTCACTGCTGCGGAGGATAAAAGAGGAAAAACCCGAAGAGCTTATTTTCGCATTGAGCCCCAATATACAGGGCGATACTACCATCTATTATATACAGAAGAAATTGCAGGACAAACCCCTTCGGATTACCACGATAGCCCGTGGAATCGCTTTCGGCGGGGAGCTGGAATATGCCGATGAAATGACCCTTGCCCGCTCAATAACCAATCGCCAGCCCGTAGATAACTACATGATTAACAATAAGTAGCAAAGTAATTTGTGCTTTTGGCCCTAAACTTGCTTTATTACCTGTTCAGCGGCCAGAATTTCCCGTTCGGTAACATTTATTGGTATAAGCCATCAAAATGGGCAATCTTTGTTTTAGAATCAATATCCAATAAAAGCCACCAATATCCGAACTAATCCAATATCAGAATTACCAATCCAGATCCTGTGGCCGACCTCGTTTTACAAAGGGTTCTACAAAGTATTTAGATTCCTTATCCATGAGAAACCCAGTTGAATTTTAATCCTTTACCTGGTGGAATACGGATTCTGCTGCCTTTAAAAAAATTCAACGATAACCATTCTGCCGCAATGTTTTGTCATTGCGGCTTTTTATTTTACTTTTGTGCTGCATTTACAGGCGGATTTGTTTATTGTTCGGCCTGTTTGCTCTGGGGCTAATGCCCGGTTAGCATTAACTGAACTAATAAACGCCAAGAAACTCCACTCCCAGTTTCCCAACGTTTAAACTGCTCAGCACTCTTAACCGGATTTTTTGCCAGCCATATTTCAATCCCTTCGGGGGTTTGAGGGGTATCATCCCTATTGCGATAACCTGAACCATCAAAAACAGGAGACATCATGAAGACGATCTATGATTGTTTAAAAGAAAGAATTCTGATCATTGACGGAGCCATGGGTACCATGATCCAGCGGCATAAGCTTACTGAAAAGGATTTCAGAGGAGAAAGATTTAAGGACTGGCCCGTGGATGTAAAGGGCAATAGCGATCTGCTTTGCCTGACGCAACCAGAGATCATAGAATCCATTCACCGGCAATATCTCGAAGCCGGTGCCGATATTATTGAGACCAATACTTTTTCAAGCACAGCCATTGCGCAGGCCGATTATGGAATGCAGTCCCTGATTTACGAATTGAACCTGGCGGCTGCAGGACTTGCCAAAAAAGCAGCTTTGGAATTTACCACGAAGGATCCCTCAAAACCTAGATTTGTTGCAGGCGCAATTGGTCCACTGAACAAGACTCTTAGTTTATCACCCGATGTAAATGATCCCGGCTTCCGTGCCGTAAACTTCGACGAAGTAGTAGCTGCCTATTTAGAGCAGGTCAGAGGCCTGGTAGATGGTGGTGTTGACCTGCTGCTGATTGAAACCATATTTGACACACTCAATGCGAAGGCCGCTGTATACGCCATCAAGAAATATTTTCGCGAATCGGGACAAAAAGAATTGCCCATCATGATCAGCGGCACCATAACCGATGCCTCAGGGCGCACGCTCAGCGGGCAGACACTGGAAGCTTTCTATATTTCACTGAATCATGCAAGGCCTTTAAGTTTTGGATTGAACTGCGCTTTGGGCGCGGCTGAAATGCGTCCTCATATTGAGGAATTGTCGCATTTGGCCGGTTGTTATACTTCAGCGTATCCCAATGCCGGCCTGCCGAATGCCATGGGTGAATACGACGAGCAACCGGAACAAACGGCTCATTTTATTGAAGAATGGGCGGAACAGGGATTCGTGAATATTGTGGGAGGATGTTGCGGCACTACGCCTGAGCATATCCGCCATATTGCCGAACATGTGGCCAGGTTTAAACCCAGGGCATTACCGGTATTACAAGAAGAACCCGAATTGAGTCATTCATGAATTTCAGGTAGAAGTTTATTTTATGAAAATCCTGAACGCTTCCAAACTAAATTCGAAATCACTTTATAAAAATTACCGCGGTCAATCAGCCTCAGAATCCTGTAGGTTGAAAATGGCTACCTCAAAGAAATTGACATGTCAGAACCATTTATCATACGCCCTTTCCTGAGATTGAGTGGCCTGGAACCGCTGGTGGTAAGGCCCGAAACCAATTTTGTGAATATTGGCGAACGTACCAATGTAACCGGTTCCAAAAAATTTGCACGACTCATCAGGGATAACAGATTTGAAGAAGCCCTTAGTGTAGCCCGCCAGCAGGTAGAAAGTGGAGCCCAGGTCCTGGACGTCAATATGGACGACGCACTGCTGGATGGAGAAAAGGCCATGCAAAAATTCCTGAATCTGCTGCAGGCTGAACCCGACATTGCGAAGATTCCGATCATGATTGATTCCTCCAAGTTTCATATCATTGAAGCAGGCCTCAAATGTGTACAGGGTAAATGTATCGTGAATTCCATCTCCATGAAAGAGGGTGAAGATAAATTCATTGACCAGGCGCTCATTTGCAAGTCATACGGAGCCGCCGTAGTTGTAATGGCTTTTGATGAAAAAGGACAGGCAGATACCCTTGAACGTAAGGTAACGATCTCAGAGAAGGCATATAAATTGCTAACAGAAAAGGCCGGATTCGATCCCCAGGATATCATATTCGATCCCAATATTTTTGCGGTGGCAACGGGCATTGAAGAACACAATAATTATGCGGTGGATTTTATTGAAGCCACTCGCATCATCAAACAAAAAATGCCCCTCACCAGGGTGAGCGGTGGTGTGAGTAATATATCATTTTCTTTTAGGGGTAATGATCATGTGCGGGAAGCGATGCATGCCGTGTTTCTTTTCCATGCTATCAGAGCGGGGATGGACATGGGGATAGTGAACGCGGGGCAGTTGGTAGTTTATGATGAAATTGAGCCACGCCTCAGGGAATTGTGTGAGGATGTGCTGCTCAATAGAAACAACGATAATAATGAAGCCACAGAAAGGCTGATTCAGTTTGCAGAAAAGGTCAAGGCCAAAGGGAAAATCGAAGTAAAAGATGAATCGTGGAGAAACAATTCTGTGGAAGAAAGGCTTAAGCATTCATTGGTCAACGGCATTACAGACTATATAGATATTGATACGGAAGAAGCCAGGCAGAAATATCCCAAACCCCTGGATGTGATTGAAGGCCCCCTGATGGATGGGATGAATGTTGTTGGAGATTTGTTTGGAAGCGGGAAAATGTTCCTGCCGCAGGTGGTGAAGAGCGCAAGGGTGATGAAGAAATCGGTCGCAATATTGACCCCTTATATTGAAGCCGGAAAAGAAGAGTTGCGGAAGGCAAACCTGGCAGCAGGAAAAAAGGAGGAAGAAAAAGAGGGAGCCGCGAAAATTCTGCTGGCCACTGTAAAAGGCGACGTGCACGATATCGGGAAAAATATTGTAGGCGTTGTATTGGGTTGCAATGGTTATGAAGTCATTGATCTGGGCGTGATGGTGCCGGCCGACAAGATACTGGACACGGCTCTCAAAGAAAATGTGGCCATGGTTGGCCTCAGCGGTCTTATTACACCTTCCCTGGATGAGATGGTGCATGTGGCTCACGAAATGAAAAGGAGGAACATGAAGCAGCCCCTGCTCATTGGTGGCGCCACTACGTCCAGGATGCATACGGCGGTGAGGATTGCCCAGCAATATGATAACGGTGTGGTACATGTGCTCGATGCTTCACGCAGCGTTACGGTGGTGAGTACCCTGCTTAATAAAGAACAAAAACCAGGATTCCTCGCACAGATCAAAACGGAATATGAAAAGCTGAAAAAGGACTTTGAAAACAAAAAATCAACCAAACAATACCTAACGGCGGAAGGCGCGCAGCAGAACAAATTAAAAATCAATTGGGAGCACTATAAACCTCCGGTGCCTGCATTTACAGGCAACAGGGCTTTTGACGATTACAACCTGCAAGAGCTGGTTCCATATATTGACTGGCAACCATTTTTCATAGCCTGGGAAATGCATGGCAAATTCCCGCAAATACTCAGTGATGCCAAAGTTGGCGTGGAAGCGACCAAATTGTATAATGACGCGCGGGTATTATTGGACAAGATCATCAAAGAAAAATGGTTTAGGGCCAGGGGTGTGATTGGTTTTTGGCCTGCCGCGACCACGGCTCCTGATACCATTGTATTGGGCGGGGATGGCGAAATCACCAAATTGGAATTTCTACGCCAGCAGATGAAAAAAGCGCCCGGCCAGCCCAACCTGAGCCTTGCGGATTTCATCAAACCGGCATCCTTAGGAGCGGATGATTGGCTCGGTGGATTTGCAGTTACCATTCATGGCATTAAACCACATGTGAAACGATTCGAGGAGCAACATGATGATTATAGCAAGATAATACTGCAGGCCCTGGGCGACCGCCTGGCTGAAGCTTTCGCAGAATTGCTTCACGAACGCGTGAGAAAAGAGTTCTGGGGATATGCTGCCAGGGAAAGCCTTTCCAACGAAGCATTGATTAAAGAAGAGTATACCGGCATCAGGCCTGCACCGGGATATCCTGCGTGCCCCGACCATACGGAGAAGTATAAGCTATTCGCGCTACTGGATGCTACCGCCAATGCCGGCATCGAACTAACAGAGTCTCTTGCCATGTATCCGGCCTCTTCTGTGAGTGGCTGGTATTTCTCTCATCCGCAAAGTCAATATTTTGGCGTGGGTAAGATTCTGAAGGACCAGGTGACAGATTACGCCAAACGTAAAGGGATGTCCGAAGAAGAAGTTGAAAGGTGGCTGAGGCCCAACCTGGAATATGATATTTGATGCAGAATTCATTTCCCTGAAATTTGAAATCCTTACATTTGCGATACTTTTTGTTTGCCTGCTTGCCAGGCGATGAAAACTTTCCTGAAAATATAATCAGCCACCACCCGGATGCTGGAGAAGATTTTTGCAGTCAGTAGCTGAGATCAGGAGAATCAAGATAACATTTTAAATCACGGCTTTATTAATGAAATCACTACGAACCGTAGCGATTATGGTTGTGTTTGTATTGTCAATACCATCCTTATCCGCTGCTCAAACTAAATCAGAAAAAAAAGGAGAATTCTATTTTTCATGGGGATATAATACGGAATGGTTCACCCGCAGTAATGTGTATATAAACCAGCCTGAACTCCAGAATAATTACAGTTTCCGGAACATCAAAGGAAATGACCACCGGGGATGGGATGATGAGTTACTGAAAAAAGATATCACGATCCCGCAATATAATTACAGGCTTGGATATTTTTTTGATCGCAAGAAAGGCCTGGCCCTGGAAATCAATTTTGATCACACGAAGTTTATTTTCACCGATAACCAGCAGGCTCATATCAAAGGAGTCTTGCATGGCAGGGCTGTTGATAGCAGTATTCTCTTCTCAAATTCCAACGGTTTTTATTATTATCTGAACAATGGCGCAAATTTTCTCCTGTTTAATTTAGTGAAGCGATGGACGGTCCACCAGTCGAAAACGAATAAGGCCTTTAGGCTCGATTTCCTTGGGAAAGCAGGTCTGGGGCCCGTCATCCCTCATGTGGAAAACAGTTTTTTTGGAGATAAGAACAAGCCTCATTTTCAATTAGGAGGCTGGAATATTGGTGCCGAAGGGGCTCTGAAGGCAATATTTTTTGATCGCGTTTATCTTGAATTCTGCAACAAGCTGGACTATGCAAGATATTCCAATCTGAAAATTTATAAGGGAACGGCCAGGCAGGCATTCGCAACTTATGAGTTAATTTTAAACCTTGGAGTCAATTTCCCGATGGGGAAGAGCATTCCGATTCAATAAGAAACTCATTCCTCATTTATGCGAATCATCAGTTACAATGTAAACGGCATCAGGGCCGCCATCAACAAGGGGTTCCTGGATTGGCTCAGGACCGATCCGGCCGATGTGGTCTGCGTTCAGGAAACAAAAGCTTCCAGGGAAAACGTAGATCACCTGCCATTTCAGGAAATGGGATATATGGATTACTGGTTTTCGGCCCGGAAAAAAGGATATAGTGGAGTAGCTGTATTCAGCAAGATAAAGCCCGATCATGTGGAATATGGCAACGGGCATGGCCCCAGTGACGAAGAAGGTCGTGTGATCCAACTGGATTTCGGTTCCCTCAGGTTGATCAATGCTTATTTTCCTTCCGGCACTTCGGGTGACGAACGCCAGGAATTCAAATACCAATGGCTCGATGAATTTCTCCGCTATATCACCAAACTCAAGAAAAAATATCCGCAAATGATTCTGTGCGGTGACTACAATATCGCGCACCAGGTGATAGACATTCATGATCCCAAAGGCAACAAGAACTCTTCGGGTTTTTTACCAGAGGAAAGAGCCTGGATGGACAAATTCTTTGCCAGCTCCTGGGTTGACAGTTTCCGTGTCTTCCATCCTGAGCCTCATCGCTATAGCTGGTGGAGCCAGCGCTTTCCCACGGTCAGGGCTCAAAACAAGGGTTGGAGAATTGATTATATCAACACTACAAAAGAACTCAGCAGCAAATTGGTAAACGCAGATATCTTTCCCGATGTAAAACACAGTGACCATTGTCCTGTGTACCTGGAAATAAAATCATAGCAAACCATAATTAGTATGGGCTTCCATGTAGCCGGAATTTCATTTTGGAGAGCAGGCCTGGAATAATAGCATTTCACTTAATTTCTCACTTGTCAATGATTATGGCCCGCTAAACTGCATGCTCATGATCATCTACAATATCACCTTCAAGGCAGACTGGCTCATCCACGAAGAATGGTTTCAGTGGATGAAGGAAGTGCAAATACCGGAAATGCTTGCCACCGGCATGTTCACCCATTACCGCCTGGTGCGATTACTGGAAGTTGATGAGACGGATGGTCCCACCTATGCCGTTCAATATTTCGCGACTGCCCCTGGCAATTACCATCATTACCAGGAATTTTTCGCGCCAATGATTCGCACACAGGAAATTCAAAAATGGGGAGAGAAGTTGGTATCATTTGGCACCATCATGCAGGTTGTGGATGAACTGTGAGAAACTATATTTATTATTTGATCCATTGAAAAAATTTGTATATTGTCTTGAAAGCCTTGTCTGTCCAGCGTTCCAGCACACATTCCCGCAAACTAAGCGCTGTAGCGGGTTTCATGAAATAGAGCAGCAACATGAACCTGATTCCTTTTCGCTTCACCTGCCTGCAATCCTTGTCAGTAGCGGATTTTAACAGATTTCAATGTGAATAAATTTCATTAAAAATTTTTTATCGCAATCAAAAACCATCTATATTTGTCGCTGTTATAAAATTTAAAACGCTCTACTATGAACAAAGCTGAATTAATTACGAAGATCGCCGACGATGCCGGCGTCACCAAGACCCAGGCAAATTCTGCATTGGATTCTTTTGTTGAAGCAGTTACCAAAACTCTGAAAGGCGGCGGTAAAGTTACCCTGGTTGGCTTTGGCACATTTTCCGTATCGAAGCGTGCAGCTCGCAATGGCCGTAACCCTCAAACAGGAGCAGTTATTAAAATTAAGGCTAAAAAAGTTGCCCGTTTCAAGGCTGGGAAGGAATTATCTTCCAAGTTATAATTCTAAATCAAAAGCGCATTGAAAGCAGGATGCATATCATGTATCTTGCTTTTATTTTTTGAAAGCACAGTTAATGCACTAATTTTATGCAGGGTTCAAGCAATCAAAAATATGGCAACTACCCAACCAGTATTTAAAGGAATCAAATATCTAAATAACAGACATCATGGGCAGAGGAGATAAAAAAACCAAGAAAGGAAAAATATTCAAAGGATCTTTCGGCAAATCCAGAATTGCGAGACCCGGCCAGGCGAAAAAAGCCGCGGCCAAGAAAGCGGCCGCAAAGAAAGATTGATATAGGGATGGTTTCACGGATGCTGAATCAGGGAAGTCCTGGTTCAGAAATATGTCATTTTTCTTCAGGGAGCCAACCTTTCAATCTGCCAGTTGCCATCGTCCTGCAGCGAATATTGGATCCTGTCATGCATCCGGCTTGGGCGTCCCTGCCAGAATTCAATGGTAACAGGTCTAACGCGATATCCGCCCCAATGCGAAGGCCTTGGAATGGGTTTCCCTTTAAATTTATTCTCAAATTCTTTCTCAATATTTTCAAGCCATTCCCTGCTGCGTATCACTTCGCTTTGTGGTGAGGCCCAGGCCCCGATCTGGCTTCCTTTGGGCCTCTGCTCAAAGTATTCATCACTCTCCGCAGGCGACAATTTTTCCACCAGGCCAGTGATGCGAACCTGTCTCTCGAGTTCTTTCCAAAGAAATACCAGGCAGGCCCTCGGATTTTCTACCAATTGCCTGCCTTTATAACTATTGTAATTTGAATAGAATACAAATCCTCTATGATCAAAGCCTTTCAATAAAACAATCCTGGCAGAGGGAAGGCCATCCGGGGAAGCGGTGGCCAAAGTCATGGCATTCACTTCCTCAATGCCAGCGTTCATAGCGTCATTCCACCATTTATCAAATTGATCATAGGGATCCACTTTTACATCCTTCTCAGAAAGGGAGGCATTCTGGTATTCTTTTCGCATATCTGCAATCGAAGCATTCATAGACCTTTATTATCCCTCAAATTTCCGTCAACATCGGCATATAAAAAAACCGGTACTTCTCTACCGGTGATTTTATGATGATATTGCTGATATTCAGAATTCTTCATACTTGAAAATTCCACATTTTTACACTAAGAGGATGCGCCGGACTCTCTCTGTTCATCGGGCGTGAGTATAGATTTCGATATGCGTATGCGCTGCACTTCCATCACCAGTCCATCGCGCTCTTCCAAGGCAGATTGAAGATTCTTTTCCATGATATTGTATCGCTGTTGCAGCAGGTTCAATTCTTCCTGGATCTGGATGGCTCTAAATTCATGCTGGGAGGTCACCTGCGGGTCTGCGTCAGCGAGGGTTCTCAACTTCTCCTGCATTTCCATGGATTCACGTTGCAATTGCGCCAGCCTTTGCTGCAGGTTGCCTCTTTCATTTTCCAACTGGCTGCAAATATCTCCATTATGCCTCACCTGGTATTCAAGTTCAACGATTCTGTTGCGCAGGATTTCATTCTCTTTTTGTGCTTCTTCGTACCGATTCCGGAAATCCTTGGCTAATGCATCCTTGCTGAGCAAGTCAATGATGCGCCTGTCACGAGAGTCTATCATTTCTTTTACTTTCTGCAACTCTTCTTTCAAGCGTTCTTTCTCATGCGTCAACTCTGTATTTTTCCCGTGCCAGTCTTCGGCCTGGCCCAGCGCCTGGAATTGCCTGTTAAGTTCGCCGAAACGGGTTTCGCTGGAATTGAGTTTTTTTTCTGATTCCCGCAGTTTTTCGGCGATCACTTCTTTTTCTTCCCGCATCATTCCAATCCTGCTGTTCCACTGCCTGGCATCATTACTGATTTGATCCAGTTCTTTTTTGGCAGCAGCCAATTGCCCGGCATAGGTGTTGGCCCTGTCTTCAGCTGCCTGCAGCTTCGACTTGAATTCCGTCACGGATTTTTCATGATTTGCCAGGCTCACCTGGTATCGATTATTGGCTTCCAGGAGCTGTTGCTCATATGGATTCCGTTCTTCCTTCTCCGGTACCGGTTTCTTTACCTTGGATTTTGAAGCAGACCCGCGAATGAAATATCCCACCAGAAATGCGGCTGCAATTAATATCAATGATTCCAGCAGGAAGGAGTCGAATAAACCTGAAAACCTAAATTGTAACAGCATACGCAATCGATTTTGAAGATCCTGAAATGAAATTCACCGGTCACTCCTTAAAATGGCAGGTTGCGCGACGTTTTTAATGGGTTTCGTTTCAAGGGAGGGATTCCGTGAGCAGTCATAAATTTAACCTTTTCAGGTCAAAATAACAACCGTTTACAATGGCCGGCATCTCCGACCAGCAGTAATTAAGAAAAGAAATATAAATAGCGGATTAGCCAGTCACAAGAGTCCCTACTTTTTTTCCCAGCACCAGGTCTTCAAGATTGCCTGGTTTATTCATGTCAAATACAATGATGGGCAGATTATTTTCCATGCAGAGGGTGAATGCTGTCATATCCATTACACGAAGGTTCTTGTCGAGACATTCTTTGAAAGAAATGGTTTCGAATTTGGTGGCATCAGGATATTTTTCAGGATCGGCCGAATAAATACCATCCACCCTGGTTCCTTTCAGAATCACATCGGCTTTAATTTCTATGGCCCTTAATGAGCCCGCCGTATCTGTAGTAAAATAAGGATTGCCTGTGCCTGCTCCAAATATCACCACGCGCATTTTTTCCAGGTGGCGGATGGCCCTTCTCCTGATATAGGGTTCGGCTATCTGTTCCATTTTGATGGCGCTTTGCAGCCTGGTGTAAACGCCCAATTTCTCCAGTGCCGCCTGCAGGGCCATCCCGTTGATCACTGTTGCCAACATTCCCATATAATCTCCGTGCGCCCTTTCGATTCCAGTGATTGCTTCATTCATTCCGCGATAAATATTACCACCCCCGATCACAATGGCCACTTCCACTCCTAATTCCCTGATCCCTTTTATATCCGTGGCGTATTGTGTTAAAACGTCGGGATCCAATCCAAAGCTATTATCTCCCATTAATGCTTCTCCCGACAATTTGAGAAGGATCCGTTTGTATTTTGGCTGCATGTAAAGGTTTACTGTTTTAGAAATATGATCTTCCTTGCGCGGTCTTGTGATTGTCTATATTGATTAAGGTCTGCCCTGCAAAGAAAAGACTTTTTACTATTTCTTCACTGCTTTCACGGTGAACACCATCGGTATCTTGTTTTCCAGACCCTTTACCCTCCAGTTGCCATCCTTACCCTTTACCAGGTTGCTGAAACAATTGAAAGGTGAATAAGAAAACTCATGGAAATGTTCGATCCGGAGGCCCTGCTGAATCAGTGGATTCAATACTTCCCCGATGCTATGGTTCCAGGAATATTCCAGGCCTTTTATGTCGGCATTGCGGTCAGCGTATGTGCCATTGTGTTCCGCAAAATACATTTCCTGGTTATGATAATGATATTTCACATGCTGCAGATGTTCGTCGAGCATCCATAATACAGGGTGGAATTCCGCCATATAAAAAGTGCCGCCTTTCTTTAGAAAATGCACTATGATGGCCGCCCATTTTTCAAGATCGGGCAACCATCCGATCACGCCATAAGAGGTAAAGACAATATCGAATTTTTCTTCCAGCAGGTCCTCAAGGTCATAAATATTGGAGCAATAGAATTTTGCCTCCAGCCCCAATTCATCATTCAGTTTCCTGGCTGTTTCGATGGCTTCATTCGACAGGTCAACGCCGGTGACCCGGGCGCCGAGCCTTGCCAGCGACAATGTATCCATACCAAAATGGCATTGAAGGTGGAGTATGCTCTTCCCTTTAATATCACCCAGTTCTTCCAACTCCACTGCCTTCAATGAAGATCTGCCATCACGAAATGATTTCAGGTCGTAAAATGAGGATGCTTTGTGAATAATGGTTCGTTTATTCCAAAGATCCTTGTTGGCGATAAAAAATTTTTCAAATTGCTTCATAAAAAAAGGGAGCTTTAAGCCCCCTTTCTGATTTATTTTTTAACCTAATTGAACTCTCTTGAAACCTGTTACCTTGAGGTTGGGGTTAAGGGTTTTAAGGAATTCTCCTACCGTCCTCGCATTGTCTTTCACGTAGGCCTGGCCGATAAGCGTATTCTCCTTGAAGAAAGCATTCAGCTTTCCTGCGGCGATTTTGTCGATCATTTCATCGGGTTTGCCTGCCATTTTGGGATCATTCCTGATCTGTTCCGTGATGATGGCCCTTTCTCTTTCTATTGTGGCCGGAGGCACTGCATCGGCGTCAACGGCTATCGGGTTCATCGCCGCGATCTGCATGGCGAGATCCTTACCCGCTTCTGCGGATGCTTCGCTGAGGCCTACCAGTACGCCTATGCGATAGGCGCCGTGGATATAAGAAGCCACATAAGGCGCGTCAATTCGTTCAAATTTACTGATGCCGATTTTCTCTCCTATGCTGGCCAGCTTGTCGTTGACCAGGTCGGCAACCCGGGCTCCATTGATGGAAACCTTGTTCAGTTCATCAATACTTTTCACGTTGTTGGCGATTGCCGCACCGGCGATGCTCTGGGCAAAGGCCACGAAATCGGCGTTCTTGCTTACGAAATCTGTTTCGCAACTGATACAAACTGCGATGCCGGTCTTATGATCTGCTGTAGTTTTGGCGATTGCCACGCCTTCTTTTGCTTCGCGGTCGCCACGCAGGGCAGCCACTTTCGCTCCTTTCTTGCGTAACCAGTCAATAGCCGCTTCAAAATCTCCATTGGTTTCCGTGAGTGCCTTGCGGCAATCCATCATCCCTGCGCCCGTCATCTGGCGAAGTTTATTGATATCGGCAGCCGTAATTGTAACTGTATTCATATCTCTCCCCCATGTTCGGGGCTCTTTTTTATTGGTTAATTAATTCGATGCCTTCCCAATTTCCTTTATTCGGGACGCGGGCATTCTACCTGGGCGGCCCTGTTCTCCTGGTGCTGGAAGAAGGAATCCTGCGTTTGGGCTGATTTCCACCGCCACCTCTTGTGCGGCCTCCGCCAACATTTGACCTGCCTGGTTTTTCTTTTCCAGTACCCGATTCTTCGTCGATGTCAAACTTAGGCCCACGTTCTGTTGTCTCTTCTGTTTCCTCTCCTTCTTCAGCTTTCTCTGCCTGGCGTTCGGCCAAACCTTCCGCGATGGCGGCGGTCACATAGTTGGCGATGATGGCGATTGATTTGGTAGCATCGTCATTCGCCGGAATTGCATAGTCCACTTTATTTGGATCGCAGTTGGTATCAACCATGCCAAAGGTGGTAATGCCCAGGCGTTTCGCTTCGGCGAGCCCGATATGTTCGTGGCCTATATCAATAATGAACAATGCGGCGGGTACGCGGCTCAATTGGGCTATACCGCCCAGCACTTTTTCCATTTTTTCCTTGTCGCGGCTCAATGTAAGACGCTCCTTCTTGGTAATGCTGTCAAAAGTGCCGTCGTTCAGCATCTTTTCAATGCTCTGCATCTTCTTCACGCTCTTTCGAACTGTATTGAAATTGGTGAGCATTCCACCCAGCCAGCGTTCGGTAACAAAAGGCATGTTTACCTTTTTGGCGCAATCCGTAACGATTTCCTTGGCCTGCTTCTTAGTACCCACAAACATGATCTTCTTACCGCTGCGCGCGATATTCTTCATCACGGCCGCGGCTTCCTGCAGGTTCTCTACGGTTCTGTTGAGATCGATGATATGGATGCCTTTTTTTTCTGCGAAGATGTATGGCAACATCTTAGGGTTCCACTTCTTACGCAGGTGACCAAAATGTACACCGGCTTCCAATAACTGCTGTTGTAATGAAGTGTTATTTTCCATTTTTTATTTCAGCTTTTAACTATCAGCGTTTAGCCTTTAGCGTTTTTATGAATTGAAATACTGTATTGGTATGGACCGATGGTCTTGAGCCTGAACGGTACCATAAACTGGTTAACGTTTTGAGAACTGGAAGCTTCTTCTGGCTTTCTTCTTACCAAACTTCTTACGTTCCACTGAGCGAGGATCGCGCCTCAATAAGCCAGCCGCTTTCAGAGCGGGGCGGAATTCGGCGTTCACTTCGAGGAGGGCGCGTGCGATCCCCAGCTTGGCCGCCTCAGCCTGACCTTTCAGTCCACCACCCGAAGCGTTTATCTTGATGTCGAATTTCTCCTGCAAATCCACTGCTTTCAACGGATGCTCAATCTGATTCTGCAGATAAACCAGCGGGAAATATTGTTTGTAGTCCTTGTCATTCACCGTGATCTTTCCTTCGCCTTTGGAAAGAAAAACCCTGGTCACGGCTTCCTTGCGACGGCCTACGGCATTTTTTTGCTTTTCCATGTATAATTGTTTGCGATTTGTTGCCGGATGCTCCGGACATTAATTTAGAATTTCAATTCTTTAGGCTGCTGTGCCGAATGCGGGTGTTCAGATCCTGCATACACGAACAATTTCTTGTACATCTTGCGGCCCAGCCGATTCTTGGGAAGCATGCCTTTTACGGCTCTCTCCACGATGACTTCGGGACGGCGCTGTTGCAGATTCTTCGCTGTTTCTTCCCTTAGGCCTCCCGGGTAACCAGAAAAATTGAGATAGACCTTTTCTTCCAATTTATTTCCGGTGAATTTTACCTTTTCGGCATTGGTGACAACCACATAGTCGCCGCAGTCAACATGTGGCGTATAATAGGCTTTGTTCTTGCCTCGCAGCACAGCCGCGATTTTGGCGCACACGCGACCAACGGTTTGATTGGTGCCGTCCACAACGTACCAGTTACGCTGTACGGAAGCCTCGTTCGCATGTTTGGTAGTGAAATGTAATTTACTCATTGCTTTTTCTTTTGTTTGCCCACCGCCATCCCGGCAGGATCAGTTAAAAATAGGAGCGCAAAGGTAAGTGAGATAGGCAGTCATTTCCAAACAAATGCTCTTGTATTTTTGAAGACCCCTTTGTAATCAATTGATTACCAGCAAAAATTTTAGCAGTTTTTTTCAGAGCTCCAAAATCGCCCAGGCTTTAGCCGTTTATTGACCCGGTGCCGGATGGAATTCGGGCAGATTTTGTTTGAATACCAACACCGAATCATTATTCCTGGCTACTAATATATAAGGAAAGCCTCGCGGGCTTTGGATGGCTTTGATATCCCTGGTTTCTCCTGTCACAATTAACCCACTCTCTCTCATTGAAAGAGGAACAAAATTTCCCCGGCCATCCTGCTTCAGCACAATGCCATAGGAAGCATCATAGCGGCCTTCATAGGGCTGCACTCCATAAAAATTCCCTCCGCAAATGAGTTCTTTTTTTCCATCTCCATCCAGGTCCACGGCCAGGATTCCGAAAATGGGTGATAGCTGGGCCGGCAGGGGAAGTTCCCTCATACTGAAATTCCCTTTGCCATCATTCATAAAAATGGCGCTGGCCATAGTGGACGCCTGCAATACTTTGGCCGAAGACAATTTATCACCGAATACTTCTTCCATAGTTTTACCCGCAAATCCCCGGTATTGCAGATATTTCTTTTTTATAACGGGCAATTGTTTTTCCAATTCATCCTTTCCAAGGAAACTATAATATTTTCCATTGTTGACATTTGCCAGTATCTGGTCCTGTCGCCCATTATTGTCATAATCAAATAGAAAAAGTTTCAATGGATATTCGGGAGAAGCGGTCAATTTGGAATTCAATCCATAATTTCCCGCAATTATATCTGGATTGCCGTCTCCGTCGAGGTCAGATATTTCCAGGCTCTGCCACCAGCCGGAACTAAGTTGGCAGTTTGCCATAGAGCCTGCACAGTTTTCCGGAGATCTTCTGAGTTGACTCCCGGTATTCATGTATATAGTGAGGGGCATCCATTCCCCCACCAGCACAAGGTCGGGCTTACCATCATGGTTCAGGTCGGCGAACTTCGCGGCAGATACCATGCCCACATTACGGAGACCCGGCGCCCATTCATCCGTCGCGATCCTGAAATGACCATTGCCATCATTCAGCAAAAGATATGATTCGGGAATATTGCCATAGGATTTAGCATCTGTTCTGCCGCCCACGAAAATATCCAGGTCTCCGTCTCCATCAATGTCCGCAACCGAAACACAACTCTTGTTGGCGAACATCGGGGGAAGGCCATCCGATTTTCTGAAATTCCCCTTACCATCGTTCAGGTATAAGCGATCATTCAGCAAGGGTGACTGGCCCGAGTATTCATTACCACCGCTGACTAGGTAGAGGTCCAGGTCTTTATCCCCGTCCGCGTCAAAGAAAAGAGCATTGACGTCTTCCATCGCAGCATCTCCCTGGAATAAAGTCTCATTGGTCCTTGTGAATTTACCATCGGCACCCTGGGTGAACATCGCTCCCGGGAAATTTTTCGCGCCGCAAACAAAAAAATCTTCTCTCCCATCTCCATTAACGTCTCCTACCGCCAGTTTGGGCCCCAGGGTGGATTCCTCATGTGGAATGAATGACTGGATATTAAAATCAAAAAAATCATCTTCGGAATGTTTCCATTGTATTGAGAGATCGTCAGTAATATTTCTGAGTAGTGGTGTTGCGGGCGGCATTATTTCTTCCACCCTGAATGAATCCCCTGCGTTTTCCTGCATCAATTCCAAAACATGGTTGGGTAGGATATGATGAATCGTCTGGGATTTGAGGCTGGGCCATACTACGATCAGGCTGTCCACCAAAGAGAGGGAATCCAATCCGAAATGCAGTATGGGCGAAACGGAAGATTGAAATCCCCTGGTTGGTTGCTGGTGTTGCAATTGCATCTTACCACCCGCAAATAAATATATTTTCGTGCCGATGCCAAAGCCATTCCTGCCGCTTCCTTTGAGTTTGATGTCGAGGTAATTCCTGCCGGAAGAATTGTTACGATAGATTCCTGCCGGGTCATTCATACGATTGACTACAAGGTCCAGGTCTCCATCGTTATCCAGGTCCGCATAGGCGGCACCGTTTGATATGCCGATAAAATCCATGCCCCAGGCAGCAGATTCATCTATGAATTTTTCCTGCGCAGTTCCCTTGAACATGTAGTTATGCGATTTTCCCGGCGGCATCAGGTTCAGGACACTGGCGTCATTCTTCCTGCTCTTGTCAAGCATGTCCTGCACATTCGAATTATAGATGAATTTCAGGTAGTCCAGGTCGGAAGGTCTTCGCATGATGCCATTGGACACAAAGAGATCCTTGATACCGTCATTGTCAAAATCGGCCAGCAAGGGCGCCCAGCTCCAGTCAGTAGCGGCTATGCCTGCATACAGGGCCATCTCACTAAAATGTTTGCCGTCATTATTTCTTTGCAAGGCATTGCGGGAATATTGGTACTGGAATCCCTTATTGATGAGTTTGTATTTGTAGATGTCCAGCGGGTCATCTCCTCCATAAGTTTTCAACACGGATTCATCGGGCGGCAACATGTCCATTGTGACCAGGTCCAATAGGCCATCGTTATTATAGTCTGCCATATCATTTCCCATACTGAACCGGCTGTAATGGCCGAATGCCGAAGCCCCTGTCTCTGAAAAAGTCCCGTCGTGATTATTGACATAGTAGTAGTCATTCTCATGAAAATCATTTCCAACATAGATATCATCCCAACCGTCGTTATTGAGGTCTCCTACGGCGATTCCCAATCCATATCCCAGTCCGCTGCCGTAGATCCCGGCCTGACTTGTGACATCCGAGAATTTTCCGCTGTCATTCCGCAATAACCTGTCCCCGGCCTTCGGGCTATAATTTCTTCTTACGGAAGTATCGCGGATTACGTCCACCAGGTGATCGGATTGATTGAGCAGGTAGCAATCCAGGTCACCATCCTTATCATAGTCAAAGAATGCCGCCTGGGTGGAATAATCCTGAAGAGCCAGGCCGAATTCGGAAGATCTTTCTGAAAAAGTCAGGTCTCCGTTATTTATATATAGTTCATTATGCCCCTTCAGATTGAATTTACCCGAAACAGTGCAGACATAAATATCCAACAGGCCGTCTCCATTCACATCAGCCATCGTTACGCCTGTGCTCCAGTCCGCATCGCCCATTACGCTGGCTTTTTGCGTTATATCTTCAAATTGAAAATCGCCTTTGTTGAGATAGAGCTTATTCCCGCCTTTTCTATTAGAGCTAAAGAAAATATCCTGGAGACCGTCGTTGTTGATGTCACCCACTGCTACGCCTCCGCCGTTATAATAGTACAGGTAGTCCAGAATGCTGAGAGTATCCGAATCGTGCAATTCGTTTGTAAAATAAATATGGGTGTGCGAGGAAGGAACCTGTTCAAACAAAGTTTGTTTTCGACAGGAGAATAGGAATTGCGCTGCAATCAGGACAGAAAAAAGAAATAGCCTGCTTCTCATAACTTCAAGAATTGGTTCATTGGGCCCGGGTAAACCCTTGTAGTTTCGTTACTGTCAAGGGAATTATCCAAAGGCATTTTCAGGGAACTCAATTTAAACATAAAAAGCAAGGCAAATTCGCGGAGGCGAAATTTAAAGGATTCTAGTGCCACCATTTTCATTTCAGAAAATACACGGGTTGTACGATATTGAAGGAATGACTCTTCTTGGATCCCGGGCTGTCGAATTGGAATTGGTGTTCCAGCCAAAAATCGGAGGCCTTTCTTGCGGCGTGTTTTTTGAGCCAGTCATCCATTATTTTCATGTCATCTTTGATATCTGCAAAATGACCTTCGGCATGCACAACCAAAACTTTGTAAGCAGGTATCTCCAGCTTTTTCAAGGGTGCTTTCACTACAGCGATTGAGTCTTTTAAAACGGCCCCTACCAGAATTTCCACTGTAGAATCATTAAGCATCCTGTACCTGGATTGAATCAGGTCGGGATATTTTAATTGATTGTCTCTGAAATGCGTTATTATTTCTTTGTATATCTCTCGAATTTGGTCTTCGATCTGGCTCAATGGAACAGTATCGGTCCTGGCAGCCAAATCCAAAGAGGGGATATCCAATATTTCCATCCTGATACCCGAAAGCTGATCGGCAAAATGGTCCATTCTCCCTTTGAATTTTGAAACCGTTCCCAGGAATCTGTCGGAATATCCTGAAGGATCGAATAGAATCCTGAGTTTTTCGTATATGTTTTTCCTAATCACTACTTTTTCTTCCCATTCCAATACAGATTCATCCTTATGAATCTTCTTGGGATTGATTTTAATTTCTCCCTTCCAGGAAATTTCATCGTCGCCCCCCGCAGCGTATTTCACGAGGCGATTGGTAGCCAGGCTGTCAAAATGAATTGACAATCCATGCGAACTTGGTGAGTGGTCTACCGGGTACCAATTTCTCCATTTGGTAGTGTCAGACAGGGCTCTGAATACTGTAACATCGCTTATATCAAGTCCCAGTTTGGTGTGGAAGGTGCGATTTACCGGAATGAGCAAAAAAGCTAAAAAGGCAATTAGAATAAAGAAGAGGAGTACAAGAATAATTTTCAGCCATTGCATGTCATTTCAGCTTTTGGGTCTGATTGAAAGGTCCTGATGGGTTGTGCAATTTTTCAGGACTCAAAAATAGCTGTAAAGGTTCATTATTTTTTGGAATATGCCGCTTCGATTTTATTGTGTATGCCTGCCTTTTTTTTCGAGCGGGGTTTCAATTTAGATCCGCATGGTGGAAAATCGGTCGAGTGTGGTGGAGGATTGGTCAGGGATTGGGTTCAGACGATGTCGTCCTTGCACTCATTTTAGTTCCGGCTGCAAGGCGATCCTCTGAGGGTTGGGCAGGCACTGTTTGCCGAAAGGGTTTAGTTGCCCGTCCTTCCAATTCAGTTTTCGTCATGGAAATACAATATTATATTTACTATTTATTGATTTTCCCGCTTGGTTTCTCGAGCTCCTTCTGATATTTCTGGTGATTGAACCTATATAATTTGCCCGGCCTATGGGGCACATCCGACTCCGTTTCATTGATATCAATAAGAAGTCCCATGGTGGAGATTTTTTTTCTAAAATTTCTCCTGTCGAGCTTTGTGCAGAGGATTGCCTCGTAGAGGTTCTGCAATTCACGAAGGGAAAATTTATTTCCAAGCAGCTTGAATACGAGTGGTTTTTCCTGGATATTTTTCTGCAATTGACTGTAGCTGGCATCCAGGATTATTTTATGGTCGAATGCCATGGTGCGTATATCCTTCACCGGATGCCAATGCAGTTCATTGTCTGATAATTTAAGCTGGTGGTGCCTGATATTTACGAGCGAATAATAGGCGATGGTAACTACTCGTCCCGCCGGATGTCTGTTCAGGCCGCCGAAGGTCTGCACCTGCTCCAGGTAAAGGTCATCCAGGCCAGTTCTTTCTTTCAACACGCGGTAAGAGGCCGCCTCCAGGTCCTCATCGGGCATCACAAGATCACCCAGCAGCGACCAATAGCCTTTGTATTCTTCCAAATTGCATTTAATCAAAAGTACTTTTAGCACGTTGTCGTCGAATCCAAAGATGACGCAGTCAACGGAAATAGCCACTTTGAAATAATCGTTGATGTCAATGGCTGTAGTGTTAATATTAGGTTTTCTGGTGACGGGGGAATTCATATCAATTGCTTGTTTATGCGGATTTCCTGTATCAAATTAAGCAAATTTCCACTACCGGGGTTTCCGCACAAAAAATAAAGAAAGCGGAACTGATTCAGTTATCCCTGCCATATACTTTTTCTCCATTGATATAGGTAGTCAGGATTTTTGTTTTTAAAACCCGGGGTGGGGGGCATTTCATGATATCATCTTCCAATATGACGAAATCGGCGGATTTGCCCTTTTCGAGACTGCCTTTTTCTTTTTCTTCAAAAGCCCCTTTGGCGGCCCATAAAGTCATTCCGCGCAAAGCCTGTTCCCGGCTCAGGGCATTTTCAGGCTGAAATCCACCAGAGGGAAAATTCCTGGCGTCCTGTCTTGACACTGCAGCATAAAAAGTCTTGAGTGGGCTGATGTCTTCCACAGGGAAATCGGTGCCCAGTGGAATCCATCCATTTTGTTCCATCAGTTGGCGGAAAGCATAAGCGCCTTTCACCCTTTCAGGTCCCAGGCGGTCCGAAGCCCAGTACATATCGGATGTGGCATGTGTAGGTTGAACAGAAGGAATGATATTGTATTTTCCAAACCATTCAAAGTCGCTCTTGTCAATAACCTGGGCATGCTCAATCCTCCAGCGCCGGTCATTTTTACCTTGCAACACCCTGGCATAGGCCCGGAGGATCGTTCGGTTGCCGGAATCGCCAATAGCGTGTGTGCATGCCTGAAAGGACGATCGAGCGATGACCTGCAATATGCTGTCATAATATTGCGGCTGTTTCAATAAAAAACCATACCATCCCGGCTTATCGCTATAGGGTGCCAGCAGGCAGGCGCCCCTCGAACCCAGTGCGCCATCTGCATATAGTTTGAATCCATTTACGTTCAGTCGGCCGGATTTATAGGGACCCTTTTTGAGGTAGAAATCATAATTGGACCTGGCGTCAGAAAGCAATACCACCATTTTTATTTTAAGGTCTCCGGATTTCTGCAATGAATCAATCTGATCCACCTGCGCCTTCATCAAACCACAGTCTTCAACCGTGGTCAGGCCTACTTCAAAGCAATTTCGCTGCGCTTCAGACATGGCTTTTTTCAAAAAGTCCAAATTGGCTGCATCTGGAATCCATTGGCTCACCAGACTTACGGCATTGTCTACCAGTATCCCGGTAACCCGGCCATTCTTATTTTCCACCTGGCCTCCGGTGAGCTTTTGCCCGGGCAGGATATGGGCCTTGTCCAATGCCATTTTGTTTACGATGGCTGCATGCCCGTCAATACGGCTAAGGAAAACAGGATTCCGTGGAAAATTCTTATCCAGCAGTTCCCTGTCAGGAAATTCCTTGAGATCCCAGTCGTTTTGGTCCCATCCTCTTCCTATCACCCATTCGCCGGGCGCGATTTGTTTGGCCTGAATATATTCTTGGATGCGTTCTATGCATTCCATCCAACTGGAACTGCCCACCAGGTCAGCCTCCTGTAAACCAAGAGCGTAGGAATAAAAATGCGCGTGAGCGTCAATAAAGCCCGGGAAAACGGCCTTACCCTGAGCGTCTATATGTTGAGGTGAGCTATAGTCATTTAAAATATCCTTGCTCTTTCCGATATCCAGAATTTTCCCATCCTTTATGGCGAAAGCCTCCTGTATTGTAAACGCACTGTCAACCGTATATACAAGGCCATTATAGAGAATTAGGTCAACCGAAGTCTTATGAGCACAGGATTGCATCAGGATTGCCGGAACACCCAGCATAAAAAGGCAGCGTAGCAGGGAAGTTATTCTCATATCATGCAGGCTTTAGTCAATTAAGAAATTAAAATTACGGCAACATAATCTTTTCATCACATTCATCGGCATAATACATTATAGTAATTTTACCAAGGACAATACAGATTGTATGTATAACAAAGAGGAGACTCAAAAATTGCAGCAGGAAACTGCCGCATTGCTGAAAGAGGTCAAGGACAAGTCCGGAGAGCTGGCCCCTTCAGAGATCAATAGGCTGAGAAAGGTGCTTCGCTTCCACGAAAACCGATATTATGTTTTGAATGATCCACTGATCGCCGATCCTGAATATGATACATTATATAAGGCGCTTGGAAGGATTGAACAAAAGCATCCTGAGCTGATCGCCCGCGATTCTCCCACACAAAGAGTGGCCAGGGAACTCATTAGGGATTTTCCCAAGGTGCAGCACCTGGTTCCCATGCTTTCCCTCGACAATTCATATAATGCCTCTGACCTGGTTGATTTCGACCGCAAGGCCAGGGAAATGAGTGGGATGGCCGAGATTGAATATTGTGTGGAACCCAAATTTGACGGTGCCAGCATTTCTCTGATTTATGAAAATGACATGCTCACCCGCGGGGCTACCCGAGGGGATGGCGTGGTGGGAGATGATATCACAACCAATATCAGGCAAATTAGGTCTGTGCCCCTTTCGGCCAGGTTTTCGGATTACGGCATACAGCAGATAGAGATCAGGGGGGAAGTACTGATGAGTAAGAGCCATTTCGCGGAATACAACGATTACCTGGAAGAGCAGGGTTTGGAAAGATTTGCCAATCCACGCAATGCGGCTGCGGGTTCGCTGCGTATTAAAGACCCAAAGGAAGTGAGTCGCCGCAACCTGGAGGCATTCCTTTATCACGTCAGCTATTACACGAAGTTGGAAGGCGCCGGATCGCGGAAAAAAGGAAATGCCGTCAAAGAGGGCGCCGAATTGTTGAAAACCCATAGCGGCACTTTGAAAATGTTGTGGGAACTCGGTTTCCGTAGCCCTGAAAAAGAGAAAAAACTATTGAAGGGCATTAAACCCGTAGTTGAGTTTTGCGAATCATTCGAGAAGTCAAGGGACGATCTGCCCTATGAGATTGATGGGATGGTGATAAAAGTGAATTCCATTGAAATACAGGATAAGCTGGGTATGACTAGCCATCATCCGCGATGGGCGATCGCATTTAAATTCAAGGCGAGGCAGGGTACCAGCAAACTCCGGGCCGTTGAGTACCAGGTAGGCAGAACGGGGGCCGTTACCCCTGTTGCAAAGATCGATCCTGTGCTGGTGGGAGGCGTAACGGTAACGAGCATCTCCTTACACAATGAGGATTATATCAGGGAAAAGAATCTTTTGTTGGGAGACACGATTCTGATTGAAAGGTCAGGGGATGTGATTCCACAGGTGGTGAAATCCTTTCCGGAACTGAGAACGGGAAGCGAAAAAGCCATTCATTTCCCGCGAAATTGTCCGGTCTGTCATACACAACTCGTGAAACCGGAGGAAGAAGCCGTATGGAGATGTCCAAATATCAATTGCGAGGCCCAGGTATTGGAAAGGATCATACATTTCACCAGCAAGGACGCTATGGATATCCGGGGCCTGGGCGATGCCAATGTCAGGAAATTCTATGAAATGGGATTCCTGAAAGATATCCCCGGCATTTATAGGTTACCGTTTGATAAGATCAAGGAATTGGAAGGGTTCGGAGCCAGGAGCGCCGCTAATTTCCAGACTGGTATTGAAGCTTCCAGGCACCAGCCTCTGCATAGGCTGGTTTATGCGCTGGGTATCCGTTATGTAGGCGAAACCACAGCCAAAATCCTCGCCAATGCAGTAAATCATTTGCTTGATTTTAGAGACTATACGCTGGAACAATTGCAAGCCCTTGAAGATGTGGGGCCCAAGGTGGCCGGCAGTATCTACCAATTCTTTCACGACAGGAATAACATACAAATGCTTCAGCAGCTTGAGGAATTGGGCCTGAACCTCACGAATGAACATAAAGAGTTGCATTCCGCGGGGAATCTCAAGGGTCAGACTTTCCTGTTTACGGGAACCCTTAGCCGTCTTAAGCGGAACGAGGCGGAAGAAATGGTGGAACAAAACGGGGGCAGCGTGCTTGGAACAGTGAGCAGCAAATTGAACTATCTTGTGGTGGGTGAGGATGCGGGGTCCAAACTGGAAAAGGCAAAAAAAATCTCTACGGTAAAGATTATCACAGAAGATGAATTTCTCCGCATGATCCAGGGCTAACCCCCAAACCTGACCGAAAACCGGCCCCACGAAATCCGGATATCCTAATCCTGCGAATAACCGTAGAAAAATAATATGTGAAGCAATAGGATTGTATTAAATTTATAGTTACTAAATCTTCAGCCATGATAAAGAAAGTTCCCGGCGAAACATGGAAGCAACTTCAATTCTCAGGCTGGAAACAATTGCGCAAGAAATATGCGGTTTCCAACCAAGGCAGAGTGGCCAGTTATTCTGAAGATGTTTACCATGACGGACAGTTGCTGGATGGCTCCCTCACGACGGGCTATCGCAGTCTCAACCTCCATCGTCCAAACAACAAAGGCACGATATACATTCATCGTGAAGTGGCCAGGCTGTTTCTCAAGAAGCCTACTCCAAAGCACCAGTATGTTGTGCATGTGAATCACAATAAGCTTGATAACAGGGCTTCCAACCTTAAATGGGCAACACTCAAGGAAGTGAGCGCTCATCAGCAAAAAAGCCCCGCAAAGATCGCCTACAAGAAGGTACAGGCTTCACGCACAGTGGGCCTCAAGCTCAAAGCCAACCAGGTCAAGGCCATCAAAAAAACCATTTCAGACCCCAAGCGAAAAATTACTTACAAGAAGCTTGCTGAAAAATATGGCGTGAGCGAAATGACCCTTTATCGCATCAAGAGCGGTGAAAATTGGGGAAGGGTGAGATAGGGAGTTGCACGATTGGCCTCCATCATTCAGCATCACTCCATGGTTTCAGATCGTAATATAGAATCTCCACGCACTGTGTGAGAACGAATTTTCAGTATCTGATTTCCAGCCAGGATAATTCAATATTCGCATTTTTAACCTGCACTATGTTACAGGCATCTACCCTCAACTTTCTGAAGGCCCTAAAGAAGAATAATAACAAAGTTTGGTTTGACGCGCACCGCAGTTCTTACGAAGGCGCCCGGAAGGATTTTGAAAATTTTTTACAGGAAGTACTTGACCGGCTTGGCAGGAAAGATGAAACAATCAAGGGTCTCAGACCAAAGGATTGTATTTTTCGGATCAACCGGGACATCCGCTTTTCCAAAGACAAATCGCCATATAAGTCCAATTTCGGCGCCAGCATAGCAAGGGGTGGTAAGAAATCCATTTTTGCCGGTTACTATATTCACTGTGAACCCGGAGCGGCATTTACGGGAGGTGGACTCTGGATGCCCATGCCCGCGGAGATTAAGAAAATCAGGCAGGAGATCGACTATAATTGGGATGAATTCAGGAAGATCATCGGCCTTCGGAAATTCAAGTCAGTGTATGGCGACTTGCACGAAGGAGAAGATGTCAGTCTGAAAAAATTGCCGCATGGATACCCGAAGGATCATCCCGCTGCCGACTACCTGAAGCTAAGGAGCTGGCTGGCCCTCCGGAATTTTTCCGACAAAGAATTGAAATCAAAAGACCTGGTGAACAAAACCGCGGACACGTTTTTCAGTCTGAAACCACTTCTTGATTTTCTCAACCGGGCTCTGGAAGAATGATCATCAGGCATTGTATTATTAATGCAAAATCAATACGTAAAATTGATTCCTCCTTTCCCGGGATGAATATATATGCATACTAATCCATTGGCCTGAACCCTGTGGATTAGTCAGGAAGGAGAGAACATGCATGATTTATGGAATCAAAAAAACATTGAACTTTACCGGATGATCTCAAAACTGCTAAAATCTTCGCTGCTCTATGGGTTCTGCCTGCTGCTATGTTTTTCCTGCAAGAAGAAAGAGTCCCAGGCTCAGCAACAGCCCGCGCCTTCGCCAACGCCGAAACCGCCGGCGAGCTGGAATTTCGAAACCAGTCCTATATGGGCCGACGAATTCGACAGTGGCACGTCGCCCGATACTGCTCATTGGTCATTTGAAGTTGGAGGCAATGGCTGGGGAAATAATGAATTGGAATATTACACAGATGGCGCCAATGCCAAAGTAGATAGTGGTTCCCTGCGAATCATCGCTAAGAAAGAATCATTCGGAGGCAAAAATTATACTTCCACAAGGATGATCAGCAAGGGAAAGGGAGACTGGCTCTATGGGCGATTCGAAATAAGGGCTATGGTTCCCAAAGGTAGAGGAACATGGCCGGCGATTTGGCTGCTCCCGACTGATGAAGAATACGGAGGCTGGCCTAACAGTGGCGAGATAGATATCATGGAGCACGTAGGCTTTGACCAGAACCGGATCCATTTCACAGTGCATAATGCCACTTATTTCGCGGGGAATGGCAAAGGGGCCGATATGGTGGTACCCAGCGCTACGGATTCTTTTCATGTATATCGCTGCGACTGGACCCCATCGGGAATCCGCGGTTATATTGACGGCCATCTCTATTTTGAATATGATAACAATGGAAAGGGCTCGCCTTATTGGCCTTATGACAAAAGATTTTTCATGATCCTGAATGTCGCGATCGGCGGCAGTTGGGGAGGACAGCAGGGTGTGGATGACAGCATCTTTCCCGTTGCCATGCAAATCGACTATGTGAGAATATACAAATGGATACCCTGAAAATTAACATAGATCAATTGTTTCTCCAATTTATCTCCCAGCACTCCAAGGCTGCAGCCTTACAGGGGCTATAAATAGGTTAAAAGTCCCTGTACATATCATTTCGGTCTGTCCCTAACGTTATCTAGACAAAATCCAATGATATGAAAGCAACTCGACTCCTAAGCCTTATAGCTATTATGCTTTTTTACCTGCTGGCCTCCTGCAGCAGGCCCAAATATTATACTTCGGCCTCTTTTGAACAGAAGACTTCGAAGCACAAACTGGTAGCCATCCTCCCGGCAGAGATCGTGCTTACGGGCAATCAGCCCAAGAATCTCACCAGGGCCGACATTGAAATAATTGAAGAGGAAGAGAGCAAGGCATTCATGCAGTCTCTATACAATAGCATTTTGGAATATGCCAACACGCGCAAGTACTATACCCGTGTAAATCTTCAGGATTTTGCGAGCACCGTGAAGATTCTGGGGGATAATAATATCACCCTGAGGGATTCCTGGAACAAGAATGATGAAGAGCTGGCGCGTTTGCTGGGAGTGGACGCGGTGGTGCGCATGCGGATCCGCAAGACCCGATATATGAGTGATATGGCATCCTATGGAGTAGATCTCGCCAAGAGGATCAGTTATGAAACTGGTGTTTTTGGCGCGGCCAATCGGGTAGGCATTCCCGTTCCCTATATTTCCAACAGAACGAATGATATCAATGCCAGTTGCAGCCTTGTGAGCAATGGAGAAACACTATGGAATGACTATTATAAAGGCGGCGCGAACTGGAATAATCCTGCCAACCAGATTATTGAAGGAGTCACGGAGATTTTTGGGAAGCATTTTCCTTATAAGGAGAGGAACAGATAGGACATTATAAAAATAGTTAAACAGGGGCCCTGACCTTAACCCAGGGACAAGATCCTGACTCTAAGGTCAGGATCTTGGTTTTTGAGGGAGAGTTTGAAACACATAAGTAGTTATGTATATTTATGTACTGGTTCCAAGCCCTGAAGTCACAAGGTTTTCATTAGACAAACAGAAATCCAAAACTCATTATACATTGGCCAAAGCTATATCTCCTGACTATTTCACGTTTTGCTGTTGTCTTTTTTTCTTGCAAGTCTCAGTCGCAGTCAAAAACCACTCACATTATGTCCCTTCGAACACTAATATTTTTTACACTCATTCTGCATTTAATAGTGGATTATTTGCCCAGGCTGATTTAGTAGGTGTGTGGAAGGGCAGTTCCATCTGCCAGATTAAGAATTCTCCTTGTCATGATGAACAGGTCGTATACCATATTTCAAAAAATAACAGAGACAGTTCATTTAATATGATCATGAACAAGATCGTTGATAACAAGGAAGAAAATATGGGGACTCTGAAATTTTTATTTGATCCTCAACAGGGGACTTTAATTTCCATAGATACCACACGCAAGGCCCGCTGGGAATTCAAGATCAAAGACAAGTCAATGAATGGAACTTTAATCTACCAGGGTGAACTATACAGAATCATTGAAGTAAAAAAAGAAAACTGAACAAGCATTCAAAAAAGGTGGCCAAGATGTTATTGCAACAAGCCATGAACTTCATCGTCAGTCCATTTAGCGCAAATACAATTTTGTACTGACTAGCAAAGAAATGAAGCCTCGCGACTAACTTTGTCAATTGATATAAACGACAGTGAAAAAGAATCTCACGCTCAACATCCTTCGTATAAGCTCTCTCGCAGTTGGGACAATCGGGGCCCTGGGTTCACTTTGTTTCACGATACATGCCGGTCGGAATAATAAATCTGTTTTACTTGTTTTGCTTTTCGTTATCTGGGTACTCTCTCCATTCGCTGCCCTCGTGGTAGCCAATGTGGTTTCTAAGCGTTGGTCGATTTTTGCCCGCAAGTCGCTTTACAGCCTGATGCTTATTCTCACCGTTCTATCCTTAGTCTGTTATAGTGGCGTTTTGAGTCCGGCGGGAACCAAGACCGCTTTTGTGTTTCTCGTTGTTCCCCTGATATCATGGCTGCTTATTGCGATATTTATTCTGATCGCCAGGTCACTGTCACAAAAAAGCAAAAGAATCTAGCCATTTACAAGGGCTAATTCATATTGAATACCCTGGAAAATAATGGATTGAACCTTGTTCATTTTGAAACCTATAGCATATGGGTTGAAAATGACTATCAATTCTTTGAAATCACCAGGAAAAGACCTTTCCAGGAGATCATATTAAGTAATAAAAGGACTTTTCTTCAAAAAGTTATCAGGAAAATAAAAGGGACTTATGTCAAAATAAAGCACAACTACCGGTAACATCAGTTTCTTGCCAAAGCGACTTTAGAAAAAGGCTCCCATTATAATTTTACTCAGATTTAATGCTGTTAACCAACAAGCCTGATTCCATTTCTTAATTTCAAGCAATGAAAATCTTTTATCACATTTAATCATCCGGTTTATGACTAAAGTAAACCCAATACCCGAAGGTGTTTCTGCAGTAATGCCAATGTTGGTTTGCATTGATGTTTCTGCTGAGATTGATTTTTGTATAATGACTTTTGATGCCCTAGAACTGGTGCGCCGTCCCGGACCGGATGGCAAACTGGCCCATGCAGCCTTGACGATCAACGGCGCGATGATCATGATAGAAGGTGAATGGCCTACACTTCCAAGCCGTTCACCAAAAGCGGATGGAAGCTCGCCAGTAATAATTTATGTCTATGTAAAGGATGTGGACTCGACAATCGAGAAAGCGGTGGCCAAGGGTGCTAAAATATTGCTTCCGGCAAAAGATCAATTCTGGGGCGACAGGACGGGGAGGATCATGGATCCGGAAGGACATGTGTGGACGATCTCCAGCCGGATAGAAGAAACCAACTCCTCTGAAAGACAGGAGAGATGGTTCAAATTACTCGATTCATAGTTGTGAGACGACCTCTTTTTATTCGATCAAAATGACTTAAAAATAGAAACTACGCCTAACATACTATAGTTGTTATAACGGCGGATTCACCCTTGGCCGGGTCGCACCAAAATGCCTGGCACGCTTTTCAATAAAAACCAAATATTCATTTTATGCAATTCTCAAAATCAAAACAACCATTTACATTCCTCTGTTTCTCTCTGCTAATTCTTATCATTATCGCAGGCTGTCATTATTCCAAGACAGTAGTCAATAATCCAGATTTCGGGATAAATGAAAGCACTATATATTCCAATCATAAAGAGCTTACAAATTTCAAGTCCGCGGAACTCACCGGGACATCAAAAATAACTGGCAGCGAGGATACTGCTTCTGAATTAGAACTCCGTCTCATTAATTATCCTAACGCGCCAACCGATGATTCCTCCGTTACCCGTAGTTGCAAAGGAATTGCCAGAGTACTTAAGCATTCACTTAAAAATCCAAACCAGTTCAATAATTTCACTATTCTTTTTGTAATAAAGGAAGAAGGTGACATTGCCACAAAAACAACCTATAAAGGGCATGTATTTAATGCTTCAGAATTATGAGTGGCTCGCAGTTCGGGTTTGAAATACCGGCGGATGCTATAAAGCTAATCGACTTTAGCGTAGGCTCATCAGCAGACCAGACTTGAAACTATCTATTCAACAATATTCCATAGCTTCAGCCTTAGTTCAAATATTACAAATACATTTCAATGAAGAATCTTACGTATATCTTCATATTCTTCTTGCTGACTTCATGCAACATGAGACAAGCAAATCACGAAGCATCAATATTAAAAGATGAGTTACATGAGATTTACCGTTCAGACCAGCAATATCGGGAAGAGCTTTCAAAGCTGCCGCCCACGAGTATGAAGACAATCGAATTGTGGAAAAAACAAAACTACCTGGACTCTATCAACCTGACCAGTGTTACAAAAATTCTTGACTCGATGGGATTTCCCCATAGTCCATTATTTGATGATTCTGCACAGACCGCAACATTTATGGTCATTCAACATGCCGACTTAAAACAGCAGGAAAAATATTTCGCGCTATTTCAAAAAGCGGCTGATCAAGATGAATTAAAACCATCACTTGTTGCAAAAATGATAGACAGAATCAGGGTTGATAAGGGTCAAAAACAAATTTATGGTACTCAGGCAGTCCCTTTAAAAGATCCTAAAACCGGCTACATGACCGACAAGTACGAATTAGCTCCAATAGAAGATGAGGAAAACGTCAATTCAAGAAGGTTGAAGGTGGGACTTCCAACCATTGAGGAGGGCGCAAAGGAATTAGGTGTTGACTATACACCAATTACCAGGAAAAAGGGTAGCTGAGATTGTATTTACTGAAGCTCATGGGGGAGGATCAATAATCATCAGCAAATAATTCAGCCCGATGCCTCGGGGTTCCGCGAAAAAAAAGACAGTCGACAAATAATATAAATTCGACAAAAAAATATAAAAGCACATGCTAAATGAACCCCTAAAATCAAACATATATGAATATTGATACATTATGGTTTGAAATCGCCATTGTTTGTGGCCTCACAGCATTTGGCAGTATTTTTTTCGGGCATTTCGAAGAACATACACCCAAATTCAGGAGGGTATTGAAATTGATATTATTCAATGTTGTAGTCGTCCTATTGTCTAAATATTTGGGACGGGCCTGGTCCTTTGGCTTTTTGTCCATTTGCCTCTTGGGCGTCGCATATATACATGCCATTTGGTTGCCGGGAAAGGGTATAAATGGTTTGACCGGAGAACCTAAAGAAAAATATTACAAAATGAGAGGATGGGAAAGGTTTCTGAATAAACCCAAGGAAGAGAATGCCGAGGGAAACCATTAACCAGAACTCCAACTCTAATCACAATGGTCTGACCTTCAAAAACAGAAATGTACTATGAGACAGAAATTAAATTTGATAACTCTCGGTGTTGACAATTTTGAAAAATCACTGGCATTTTACGAAAAAGGACTTGGATGGAAAAAATCAGATAAGGGAACGGACGATTTGGCTTTGTTCCCATTGGGTGGAATTACTCTGGCCTTGTACACAAGGAAAGAACTCGCCGACGATACCACCCTGAAATATACTCCCACGGAATTCTCAGGATTAACACTTTCCTACAATGCAAAATCAGAAAAGGAAGTTGATGAAGTATTAGCGAAAGTTAAGCAACTCGGCGCCACGATCGTCAAGCCCGGGCAAAAAGTCTTTTGGGGAGGCTATAGCGGATATTTCAAAGACCTGGACGGACACCTGTTTGAGGTGGCTTATAATCCATTTTGGGAACTCGACGAGAATGATAATTTAAAATTATAATGGGAATATAATAATAATAGAAAAGTCTGTGAACTATAGCATTTGTATTCAGACGCTCAACTCACCTCTTCAAATCATATGACTCTCTTTTCCCCTTTTTCAACCCATCCTGCCTCGACCATCCAAAAAAGCCATCGAACAGATATAAACACAGGCGATATTATTTTTAGAAGACGGAAAGCCGACGATATTGTTTTTGAACACAAATCAGAACCGGTTGGCGAATTTGTTTTGGAACTCAACGATGAGATTGTTGCGACAGGTGGGTTTCTTCTGCATTACAATTTTCCTTTTGCCGATTTATTCATGGAGGTCAAAGAGGACAATCGCAGAAGAGGTTTGGGAAGTCTTCTGCTCCAGGAGCTTAAAAAGCAATGCTATCTTGCAGAAAGAGTTCCTGCGGCTCGTTTTGATATAAAGAATCGTGCTTCAAAGACGGCCCTGATCAAAGCGCATTTTAAAATAGCCGGTTTTATGCTTTTGGGAAGAGTTAAATGACAAATACAAAATCAGAAAAATTAAATGCGAAAAAACGAGCGGCAAGAGTGGTTTTGACCCAAAGTGAATGGCAGATGGAATCCTGCATATATCCAGCGCAAGGCATTACCGTTGCTAGCATAGTCTTGCAATATTCATTATATTTGGGATATGAAGGAGTTGGTTACCATAAAGCAAATTCTTACGCAAATAAAACAAGCGCTGATGGAAAAATATCACGTCAGTTCTATTGGCCTGTTTGGCTCAATAATCCGTGATGATTTCAATCCTGCCAGCGACATAGACATAATAGTGGATTTCAGCAGGCCTATCGGTATCGAATTCATAGACCTGGCAGATTACATTGAAAATAAACTCAAGAAATCTATTGATCTGGTCTCCCGGAAAGGGGTGAAGCCAAAATATTATAGGGAAATAGAATCAGAAATCGTTTATGTCTAAGCGACAACCCCACTTACTTATTGAAGACATTATTGACAGCGGCGGCAAAATTCTCGAATATACAAGTGATCTATCTTTTGACCACTTTATCAAAGATTGCAAGACTATAGATGCAGTTATTCGCAATTTTGAAATTATAGGAGAAGCGACCAGCCGCCTCCCGGAAGATCTTAGAGACAAGTATCCAGATATTGACTGGCATAGAATCAGGCGATCCAGGAATCGAATTGTGCACGACTATTTTGGGATAGATTATTCTATTGTTTGGGAAATTAAAGGTTCATTTCTTCCTACTCTCATTACTAAATTACGATCGTTGAATCTCTAGAAAAGTACTCTTCCGCCGATGCAGATATGACAAAAATGACGCTTCTGAATCATTAGTAATGGAAGTCTTGAAACCGCATAGACTCAAAATATTTCCAATAGAAGTACTTGACGGAACACCCGTGATAGACATTAAACCTTTAATTGAATCGGAAAATAAAAGTGGATGCGCTTTATAATCCACATATACCGTCTGTCATTATAGTTGCCTTTCTATTATTAAATTATTCCTTTACCATTTAATTTTGAATTCATGAAAATGTTCATCTGCCTGGCATTGATTCCTGAATTCGAATGCGGCAACTGCCAGAATTCTGCATAACGACACTATGATCAAAAGTGGAACAATGACTCGTCATCTCAGTGTAAGATTCCGCAGAAGACCAAAATGTAAACAGTTCGTTAAATAAACAAAATGGTAAACCTCTTCTCCGCAATAAAGGACAGCAATCTATTTCGTAAAATGGAAGTAAGCGAACTTCTGTTTGTGGAATATACCTGTATGAAGGAAGAAAACAAATTCGGGATTTGGTCAAACAACAACTATTTTGCTTTCATAAGCTCCGGTAAGAAAATTTGGAGGTCAATATACCATTCCTATGAAGTGAATGAGGGCGATATAATCTTCGTGAAAAAAGGAGCAAATCTCACCCACCAATTTTTTGAAGATGAATTTTGTGCCATTTTCATCTTCATTCCTGACGACTTCATTAAGGCATTTCTGAAGAGAAATACCGGGTTACTGGACGCTTCCCAAAAAGATCTATCCGGCCAGGATTCGGTCTTACGAATACATGAGGATGAATTGTTGGAAAGTTATTATCGCTCCATACAATCCTTTTTATCATTATCCGAGAAGCCGAATGAACAACTTCTGAAACTTAAATTCGAAGAATTACTCTTGAGTCTGTTCTCGAATAAGAAACATCAGGACCTAACCGACTATTTTATTTCTCTATGCCAAAATCAGGAATATCACTTGAGCAGGGTCATGGAAGAAAATTTTGCCTATAACCTTAAACTTGAGGATTATGCCCAGTTATGTCATATGAGCCTGTCTGGCTTCAAAAAATCTTTTAAGCAATATTATGATGCTACGCCTGCGGTATGGATCAAACAAAGGAAATTAGACCTTGCCCGCCAACAGTTGCTCACATCTGATTCAAATATTAGTCAAATTTCCTTTGAAAGCGGATTTGAAGACACTTCACATTTCATCAGGGTGTTTAGGCACAAGTACAATCTCACCCCCCTCCAATACCGGCAAAAGCATTCAAAATCGGCAAATACCGAAGTTTGAACCTCAGAGTCGATTTATTTGACTCCTAAGGCTACAATCATACTCCCCCTGGCATCTACATTTGTTCACGTATTCATAAACTAAATAAATACAAAATGAAAAATGTAGAAGCAGTTTTATCAGTAAAATTCAATTCAACTCACAATTTTGAGGAATTGATGGACATATGTGAAGAAGATATGGAAACCTTCAGAAAAGTGCCAGGACTTCTTCAAAAATATTACATAGCAGAAGAATTTACAGGAGCCATTTCCGGCATTTATATCTTTGACTCCAAAAATGCCAGAGCATTATTTTGGTCTTCCGAACTGGCAAAGAATATCCCAACCAGGTATGGTATAATTCCCGACACACTCCGTGTGGAACAATACGATATGGCGTTGGTATTAAATGATGTTTTGTTGGCCTAAGCAAGAGGAGATTATCTCCACGGCCCATAGTGTCCACCGAAGGCAATTTTTCCTACTTGCAGCAATTTCAATATCATAAAAAGCGGACTGAATATAATACTTTCAGGAGCCGACTGGATATAGATAATCTTTATCCATATTCAGAGACGATAATATTATCATTACTTTAAGAATAACAAAAGAATTAAAACACCATAATAAATCAAATCATGAAACTTATACAAAATGCTTTACTACTGGTAACGATACTGATCGCGCTAAACTGCTCCAAATCCTTTGGACAAAATGCTCAACCTAAGAGACAACATTCAGGTATATCAAAAGAAACTTCTCAGAGTGGTGCCTCCAGAAATCTCATAATGCATCATTTGAGCTCTTTTCAGGACAACGACTTAAAAACTCTCATGACAGACTACACGAATGAATCAGTTTTGGTAACCCAGACTGCAACCTATACAGGTCTTAAAGAGATAGAGGGCTTTTTTGCCGGCCTGATTCCTTTGTTTCCTAAGTCCATGTCAAAATTCGAATTAGACAAACTGATAGTCAATGATGAGTTGGTCTACATTGTTTGGCATGCAAAGACACCAAGCCTGGACGTACCCCTTGGTTCAGATACTTTTATCATGAAAGATGGCAAAATCTACCACCAGACTTTTGTGGGTCAAATGAATTCCATCAAATAGTAGCATCTTAAAGAATCGAAACGGGCAGGAATTGTATTCTATGAAAACTCTTGAGCATTATCGCCTTCATGCGGGTGAAACAGGAGTAAAATTCACACAATCGAACAAACATTAGGCTTCTATTGATGAATTTATCCTGAAGATATACCTGTTAATTTTTGTTCGTTGCGGATGGAATGCCTCCATCCGCAACCGGGCTTATCGCGCATCAAGATTCATATTCTGTTCCTTCCGGACCAAATGCTTCGCTTCATTCAGTTAGATTAAATCAACTTCAGGAATTCTATTTATCTTCGGCTGTCGCTCCGGAAAACATGAAATATTCTGCCTCCTCAATGGCCAGGCGAGAGCAGTAATTCTGATCAGAGGCCCGAAAGATAAGAATGACAATGAAAGGATTCAAAGTTATAACCCAAGACCAGCACGTAATCAGGTTTGAGTACTATTTAATTGAAGCACCGGTGACAACTGCATCTTTTCATACGATTTTACCATTCACAAGAGCATTTTATCATGCCAGAATATCCGGACAGGAAATCTGGATTGACAATGTCCCACAACTTGACATCATCCAGGAGAATGCTTCTGTTTTTACGGAGCCAGGCGAAGTAGTATTCGGACCTAGTAATCCCGCCAGAACAAGGACCGCAAATTGCTTTGGCATTTATTATGGTGAAGGAAAGGGTCTGGATGCCGCGAATATTTTTGCAAGAGTTGTAGCGCAAGACCTGAACAAGCTCAAGGAATTGGGAGAAAATATTTGGAAAAACGGCACAGAGGAATTGACCATTTCTAAACTTGACAATGATTGAATAAATCCAATAACCTGGCAGTTTAGAATTCGGAATTGACAAATAACTGCAAGTGAAAATGCCTTTTGCAAATTGGGAAGCGTATAATTGACCCTAAAGCCAATGTAGCAGAATGCCCCTTTTGAAAATGCAGGAACCTCGGTAGAAACCCTAATAAGATACTGCTCCTATCAAATTCACAGACTTTTGTAACAGGACCCAATTTCATTTGTCCAAATTATGGTAACAATGGAGTTACCATTAAATTCTTACTAAAATGGACAGATTAAAAGACAAAGTTGCCATAATAACAGGCGGTAGTAGCGGAATTGGCCTGGCAACAGCTAAAGAATTTATCGCCAATGGCGCGAAAGTTGTAATTTTTGGGAGGAACAGAAAAGCGCTCGATGAGGCTGTAAACAAACTTGGTTCAAATGGCCATGCAGTTCAGGGAGATATTTGCAAACTGACAGATTTAGAAAAATTATTCGTGGAAACTAAATCAACATTTGGCGCGGTTGACATCCTCTTTGTAAATGCCGCACAAGCCAAATTAGCCCCAATTGTCGATACCACGGAATCATTTTTTGACGAAATGATTAATGTAAACCTGAAAGGCGCATATTTCACACTTCAAAAAGCAATTCCATTTCTAAACAACAACGCATCGGTAATTATTACAACCTCCTGGCTAAATAGCATTGGCTTTGCAGGTAGTAGTTTGTTGAGCGCAAGCAAAGCAGCACTCCGATCGCTGGTGAGAGTTGCATCCGCTGAATTAGTTGAGAAAGGAATTAGAGTTAATGCGGTAAGTCCGGGTGCAATTGGAACGCCACTTTGGGGTAAAATTGGCTTGCCGGAAGAATTGCTAAAATCAGCAGGAGAAGCAATTACCAGTCAAATACCACTTAAGCGTTGGGGACAGCCGGAAGAAATTGCAAAGACTGTGCTATTCCTTGCGTCAGATGATTCATCATACATTTTGGGAAATGAATTGACAGTAGATGGCGGGTTAAGGCAAATTTAATTTATACATTTGCTTACTGCGAACAATACTGTTTGCAGTAAGTTTAACAGTGAACAAATGGACAATCCCTTTCAAATAAATTATCCGGATCAAATTGATATTGACCTGGTAAAAATGGCTATTGGCGGAGACAAGAAAGCTTTACAACATCTCATTCTCAGGCATCAGGTATTTATTTATAATCTTGCTTTAAAAATGACTAAGAGTGTTGAAGATGCCGAAGATTTGACACAGGAAGTATTCATGAAAGTCATTACGGCCTTAACGAAGTTTGAAGGAAAAAGTCAATTCAGAACCTGGCTTTATAGAATTACGGTAAATCACTTTCTAAACACAAAAAAAAGAAAATCTGAATTAATAATTACAGATTTTGATAATTACTTCAATTCCATAGACAAAATCCCGGACTACGAATTGAGCAATCAGGAACAACTCGAATTGACCGAGTCAATAGAAGAAATAAGAATTAGTTGTACGGCGGGGATGTTGCTTTGTTTAGACAGAGAACAGAGAATGATTTATATTCTTGGAGAAATGTTTGACATTGATCATAATTTGGGCGCCGAGATCCTGGGAATTACACCAGGAAATTTTCGTATTCGATTAATGAGAGTGAGACAGGACCTTTACAATTGGATGAATGCAAGATGTGGATTAGTAAATAAAGGAAATCCGTGCAGATGTGCAAAAAAGACGAGAGCTTATATTGAAGCAGGTTATGTTGACCCAAACAATTTGAAGTTTAACAGCAGGCACAAGAAAAAAATCTATGAATTATCCCTGGCAAAAGCTGCTGCCATATCATCCACAGTTGAAGACCTGCATAAGGCGATATTCCAGGATCACCCATTACAAGAACCGTTGGCAACAGGCAAAATAGTTGACGAAATTCTCAACAATAATCTGATTAAATTGATCCTGAATGCATAAACTCCGACAGGAAGAATCGGTCCACTTTCAAAAAATGAATATGACTGGTGAATACGAATGATAACAGAAAACTTTCACCGCCAGCGCCAAATTGCGATGGCATTTCCCATTCAATTTAAGTTGTTACCTTCATTATTATTGGTAATTCAAATCGGTTGGTACCCTTTCAATAGCAAGTTCCAAAGCAAAAGATTCACGCATTGGGAATGGGCATATCTGCAATCGCTCAATCCCGATGGCATTTTATAGAGAACTAACCAGTATGAAGATACTTTGGAAATATTTGAAGCCGCAGCGTTGGCTCATAGCCCTCTCTCTTGCTTTGGCGGGCCTCAGTCAGCTATTGAGCCTGGTGGATCCCTTGATTTTTGGAAAAATCATTGATGAATATGCAACGCACCCAGGTAATCGCCCCGAAAATGAATTGGTGAAAGGAGTGCTTTGGTGGCTGGGCGTGGCCATTGCCATTGCTTTACTGGCCAGGATAGCCAAATCATTCCAGGATTATTTCACGCGGCTGGCTGTTCAGAAGTTCGGGATGCAAATATTCAACGATGGATTGAAGCAAACGCTTCGTTTGTCATTCCAGGAATTTGAAGAGCAACGTAGCGGAGAAACCCTGTCGGTCTTGCAAAAAGTGAGGACCGATACACAGCAATTCATAAATTCTTTTATCACTATCCTATTCTCATCTGTAGTGGGGATGGGCTTCCTGATCTGGTATTCGGTGACAAAAAACTGGATGCTCATCCCTGTATTCCTCATTGGGATTTTATTTTTAGGATCCATCACCGGCTTGCTAAGTAAAAAAATAAAAACCACACAGAGGTTCATTAATCGGGAGACAAATAAGATGTCAGGAGTCATTACAGAATCCCTGAGGAATATTGAATTGGTGAAAAGTCTTGGCCTCACTTTCCCGGAAATAAAACGATTGAAGGACCAGACCCTGAAAATATTTGAGCTGGAGATGGTGAAAGTGCGAAAGGTACGCTCACTTTCCTTCCTGCAAGGCACAATACTCAGCTTCCTGAAACAATCCATCCTGTTTATTCTTCTCTGGCTGATCTTTCGAAAGGTCCTGACCACGGGGGAATTGATCGCCATGCAATTCATTTCCACTTCCATATTCGGACCATTGCAGGATTTAGGCAATATCATTCTGAGTTATCGCGAGGTGGAGGCATCTGTCAGCAATTTTGATCAATTGATGAACAAACCCATTGAAAGGAGGCCCGAAAATCCCGTTAATATTGGCGAGCTGCAACGAATCCAATTCCACAATGTCGTGTTTCGGCACAAGACTGGCACTTTCAATGCCATTGATGATATATCATTCCAGATACAAAATGGTGAGACCATCGCCTTTGTGGGACCCTCCGGATCCGGCAAATCCACGCTGGTTAAATTACTGGTTGGATTATACCAACCGGTCAGCGGAGAGATCCTCTTCAACAAACACTCATCCACCGAAATAAGGTATAACGAATTGCGAAGGCAGATAGGGTTTGTTACACAGGATACCCAATTGTTTGCCGGAACCATAAAAGATAATCTATTGTTCGTGAAGGCGGATGCAACGGACGATGAGATCATAGATGCCCTGCACAAAGCTGCCTGTGAAAAATTATTGAATAATTCCCCCAAAGGAATAAACACGGTTTTGGGAGAAGGAGGCATGAAATTATCCGGTGGTGAAAAACAACGCATTTCCATTGCCAGGGCCTTGCTGCGCCGCCCCCGCTTATTGATTTTTGACGAGGCCACTTCTTCACTCGATTCCCTCACAGAAGAAGATATCAACAATACCATCAGGAATCTTTCCGAGAACAAAGAGCAAATTACCATATTGATTGCGCACCGCCTGTCTACCATCATGCATGCCCACCTGATCTATGTACTGGAAAAAGGGAAGATTATTGAAACAGGCTCACATGATGACCTATTGGTCCAAAAGGGTCTCTATTACGCCATGTGGCGCCAGCAAAAGGGAGAGAGGCGGGTCATATTGTGATGCTTATGAACAGAAACTTTTTGACCCATTCCCCAGGTCATTCAAGGTCCCGAAAGCCTTTTTCCAGGTCCTTGCCTGCGAAAATTAGTATCATAATTTGAAATCTTCCCCGACAACTGTGATATTTTAGCATGTCCTGCGAATAATTAAGAAAGCAACCAGCAAACTGTTAAACAAATAGCAAAGCAGCGAATGCCTCCAACGGATAAACCTGACATATTTATATCAGCAATCGAAGCCAATAAGGGCATCATTTATAAAGTTGCCAACTCCTATTGCAAGAGCGCCGAAGATAGAAAGGACCTGATACAGGAAATTGTCTTGCAACTATGGAAGTCATTCAACAATTATAATGAACAATTTAAGTTTTCGACCTGGGTTTACAGGATTGCCTTGAATGTTGCTATTTCATTTTATAGGAAGGAAAATCGCAGGCAGCAGGTTACCAATCCGCTGACAGGCGGAATCATTGATTTTGTGGATACAAATGCCAAGAATGAAACAGAAGAAAATATCCGTTTTTTACAGCAATTCATTTCTGAACTAAAAGAATTGGACAAGGCTCTCCTGTTGCTCTATCTCGAAGAAAAGAGTCACAGAGAAATAGCGGAAATCATTGGAATTTCTGAAACCAATGTGGCTACTAAGATCGGGAGAATTAAATCCATCCTAAAACAAAAATTTTCAGGCATAAAACCTTAACAAAATGCAAGACACAGAAATCATAAATCTTTGGAAGTCCTTCGACAAAAAATTAGAAGAAAATCTCCTTCTCAACAAAAAGAATGCGAAAGAAATCACCAACATGAAAGTGCATTCGTTCCTGGCATCCATGAAACCCCTGAAGATCTTCACCATTTTAGTTGGAATGATATGGGTAGGATTTGTTGATATTTTGATCGTCAACCTATTTCCAATAGCCAGTCCGTTTTTTTTGATTTCGGCAATCATTCAGGTCTTACTTACCAAATTGGCCATTATAATCTATCTCTACCAGTTAATTCTAATTCATCAGGCAGATATCAGTGAACAGATATTGGCAACACAGGAAAAACTAGCCCGCTTGAAATCATCAACTCTCTGGGTTTCCCGTCTCCTGTTTTTGCAAATTCCTGTATGGACGACTTTTTATTGGAACAGAAGCATGCTGGAAAATGGAAATGTCTGGCTGTACATTCTTCAAGTCATTGTAACAGCGTCAGGTACCTGCCTTGCCATCTGGTTATTCTTTAATATTAAATATGAGAATCGGGATAAAAACTGGTTCCGTCTTATTTTTCATGGCAAAGAATGGAATCCGGTTATAAGATCAATGGAACTCCTGAGACAGATCAATGAATATAAACAGGAGACAAAAAATGAAAAAGCGCGTCACTAATATTGGATTATACCGAGGCGGCAAAAAAATCCGACAAAAGTTCTTAATTTCAACTCAGAAATCAGGCTGGGACAAGCTTTCCAAAGAAGATCCAATACTCCCTTTCCACACCTGTTAATGACATTCCTAAAGGGCGAGGTCAAAAAAAATTGGGAAACTAACAACACATTTATATGGAACTCCAGACTTATAAAAATTGCCAGAGTTGCGGAATGCCTCTGAAAAAAGACGAAAAAGGCGGTGGCACAAATGCCGACGGTACCAAGAGCAGTATGTATTGTTCAAAATGCTACGAGAAAGGGAAGTTTACGGCTCCGGATATAACGGCTGAGGAAATGAAGGTTTTGGTAAAATCAAAATTGAAAGAGTTCGGCTTTCCAGGTTTTATGACGGGATTGTTCACCAGGGGCATTCCCAAATTGAAACGATGGAAAACAACAGGCAAATGATAAAGGGAGCCTTGTGCTGATTAGCGCCTCCGCATTTCAATCCACAATCGCGCATATTTATCGACCGACAAATAATTCATAGAAGGCAATCGCATGATTATTGATCATCCCGTTTGGTTCTCCTTAATTGGGAAGAGTCTGCATTTTCCGGAAAGCTCAATGCCAAGTTCAGCTGCCATCCATTATGAAAATGCCATTAATACTTTAACAGAAAAAATGAAAAAAGAAAGCAACCCGGCCCGATTTTAGTGCGTTTTGCCCTCAAAATATACGAATGAGACTTTCAGCGATCCTGACAATTTTTTCAGTTGGAGCAATTCTGATAGGAACTTCCTGCAATAAACAGGATGGATACCAGACGCCCAATAATCCCGGACCACCCAGAAAGATTCAATTCCGGCTTTATACCGACCATGATTTCACGGGCAATAGCGATAAGATTACATTTACATTAACCATACAGACTGCCGCAAATAAGGTTCTTTGGGACTCGGTGTTGAGTCCAATGAAAATAAGTGAAATACCCGACGCTGCGCATAAGCTGGTCATTGACAAATTAGTGCCGAATAATAATAATTCACTTCTCAAAGTCGGATTTCTCTATTCGATCGAAAATGTAGGAAACTCATGGTTTTACGATTCGAGCAAAGCCGGCGAAACTCTCAAAATTGTTGATTTCAATTTCCAATAATAAGAATTACCCCAATCCACAGAACTCGGCCATTGTTCCTGACCGGGCAGAGAATAATTGAGGCTCTATCAAATGCCAGCCCTTGGCTACACGCGAAAAATAGACATTACCTTTAACCAGATGGATTAAAAGGCTGAATATTGCAAGCCTAAAATTGAGCTAAAATGCAATTTGGGAATTGAGTTTTTGGCAGTCTAATGCTCTATAGCCGTGAACCTGATTAGTAACCATAAAAAACCATCATATGGATGCTTCTTTCAAACCAAAGGGCTACAATTCTCTTTCGCCTTATTTAATCGTGGACGGTGCACCAAAACTGGTGGACCTGCTGAAGAAAATCTTCAATGCAAGAGAATTGAGGAAATTTGAAAACCCGGATGGCACAATTATGCATATAGAATTACAATTAGACGACAGCGTAATAATGCTTTCCGACAGCAGCGCCAAATATCCCGCCAACTCAACAATGCTGCATTTTTATGTTCCCGACGTATTTAAAACATTTCAATTGGCCGTAGATAACGGTTGCAAAATAATTGAAGAGCCTATCAATAAGGAAGGCGATCCGGACACCAGGGGAGCATTTATGGACTGGGCTGGGAATTTTTGGGCAGTAGGTACACAGAAGCCCTGGTAATATTTCGTCTCGAAAAATCCGCAATTGGTGGCCAAATAGTTTACCTTACTACTACTCAAATCTTAAACCATGGCCCATATTCAAAATGCACGCCGAAAATTTCTACAGATGGGAGCCACAGGATTGGCCACCGCATTTATAGGAACAGTGCCAAAAATGAGTTTTCCCCAGTCCCCTTCCAATATTTCTAAAGGGATTATAGTGACTGAAGATGAAGGAATCCATATTTTGACAAGACGTAAAGTGCCAATAACTGTAAAAATTTCAAAAGCAAAGCATGGAGTCGATAATATTTCGTTTTGTGTGGAAGACATGATCCCCGGGCGAAAGATGCGCATCCATAAGCATCTGAATAATGATGAACTTATTTTTATTCACAAAGGGGAAGGCTTATTAACTCTGGACGAAGACTCCGTTACAGTAAAAGCCGGGACCGTTGCGTTTGTGCCGAGAGGCTCATGGCATGGACTGGATAATACGGGCACAGAGAATCTCCTCATGGTTTTTCAGTACTCACCGGCCGGTTTCGAAGAATATTTTATTGAGAACGGTACACCCGTGGGAATGCCGGCTAAAGTTAGAACCGAGGAAGAATATGCATTAACAGAGAAGAAGTATGGAATGGTTTATAAAGATAAGCTATAATAAATCTTCCAATTTGCAAACACTCGGTTTTCTCTCAATCTTATACCAAACCAGATAATTACTACTGCCGCGGAAACTAACAAAAACAGCCATTGAAATTCCTATCCTTCATCAATTGAAATTCTACTGCATTTCGGATCCGGCCAGGCATTTTCTATTTTACTTTTAGTTGTTAACTTCAATAAGACATTTCTGCCAGGTCTTTCATGGCTGACCAGGTTCGTGAAGGCTTTTGAATTTGACCAAGTTTATCGAAAGCAAGGCTAGCAGTTCAATTGCCTGATAGCCATACCCGATAGGAAGATTGGGAGGCACCATTAAAACAACAGGAAATGATTGAAATTATAAGAACTGAGTCAAATAATCCCGACTTCATTCAGCTCGTAAAATATCTTGACGCTGATTTGGCCAAAAGAGATGGTGCTGACCATTCCTTCTACGATCAATTCAACAAAATTGATAAAATCAAATCTGTAGTTCTCGCTTATGAAAATGGTATCGCTTCTGCCTGTGGCGGCATGAAAGGATTCGGTGCAAATACCATGGAAATAAAACGCATGTTTACATTGCCCGGAAACAGGGGAAAAGGAATTGCCACCAGGGTACTTGCTGAATTGGAAAAATGGGCCGCTGAATTATCCTGCGAAAAATGTGTCTTAGAAACCGGGAAAAGACAGCCGGAAGCAATCAGGCTTTATGAAAAGAATGGGTACAAAAACATCCCAAATTACGGACGGTACGCCGAAATGGAAAACAGTGTATGCATGGAAAAATCAATAAAGTAAAAGACTTAAACGGCATACTGCGAATTGCACAAGCAGATCCGGATACTCATCATTATATCATTGCCCAACCACCCATATAAGAATAAAGCCCTATCCATGAATTTTAAAACTCCATTCCCCGCTTCCACTGCCGGCGTTCAATAATACATTTACACATGCCTCGGTTGAGCACTAAGGCAATATAGCGCGGGCACATGCATCTTTAGGCCGAAAGCCAGGGCTTATTTCCCGGATTTTTATTTGGCTGTGTCAGCCGGCTGCATCATTTGTGTTGGCTGCATGCTACTCATCATCTTAGCCACTTCGCCGGGCTCCATTAAACTCCAATGTTCCGTGGCCTTACCATCTTTGAATTTCGCCACTTCAAGCACTTTCATATCAAATCTATCACCGGCTTTATGACCCATACCTGCAGTCTTATAAGCTCCCGTATAATGATACCAGGACATGGCATAGTCATCATCGGCCAGTTCCTTAATCGTCTCCGATTTCTGGCTTTCAATGCTGGCAGCCCAGCTTTCAAATTGGGTTTTCATGTTGGCAAGGCCCTTAACATCACCTTTCTCACCCGCATGATCCACTGCATCCACAGCTATATAATCACCGAGCTTGCTGAAATCTTTGCTATCAAAACATTGGGCTATGGCATGCATCGCATCGAGGTTTTTTTGGGCAGTCGCCGAAAGGCCGGTTGCATTCATATTTTTGCAGGAAATACAATATGCACCAAGAGCAATAACGAGGACTGAAAATAATTTTTTCATACTCTTTAAGTTTTGGTTAGTAAAAAAAATTCATTTTAAAGGAAAAGCCAGGGCGCGGGGAATTATAGTTCGCAAAGTAAGGGAGTCGATTGAACGAACATTAAGGTATTAAACTTTTTTTACTTCCCGGTAAGAATATTTTGAAAGTTCATTCCTCTAACGCTGATATTGCCATTCTTTCTCTTTTTCGCGTTGCGGAGGTACAAATTCCAGATTGAATCTAACCTTATGTTTGCGGCCGATTTACCCCCATTGCAGGCATTCATTATGCTCTGGTAGAATGAAAATCCAATGTCGCTGACAATTTAATGTCTAAAAAAATGGGGTTTACTGAGGTATTATCTCAACATTCTGATCTTCGGCCTCACTGCAGCCGGCTATGCGGAACAATTGCAGCAAAGTATGGCTAGCAGCGAAAGCATCGCAAAAGCCAGCCAGGTTCAAACTCAAATCTCAGTGTATTTAATTTATTTAGCAGCGTGTAAACATCTATTTTTATTCTATAAATTACATTCCACTTTTTAAGTGGCATTTGGGCTGACTGATTCACATTCATCTCAGTTCGGGAATCATGGAATTTAATGTCATTCTTCGCACCGACAATGAAAATAACAACGACACTCATTATGGCATTAATTGCCTCAACCATTCTTTTCGGGCAAACCCATAAAGAAAATTTGAAGATCACCCACCTGACAGGGGACTTCTATGTATTCACGACTTACCGGGAATATAAGGGAACTCCTTTCCCTTCCAATGGGCTCTATTTGGTTACCGAAAATGGCGTGGTCATGATTGATACACCCTGGGACAGTACCCAATTCCAGCCTCTGCTTGACAGCATAAGATTCAAACACAAGCAAAATGTAGTAATTTGTATTGCGACACATTCACACGAAGACAGAACCGGCGGCCTGGAGTACTACAGACGAAAAGGAATTAAAACCTTCACGACTTTTCAAACTGACAGTATATGCAAGGAAAAAAATGAAAAAAGAGCCGAGTTCCTGATTTCAAAGGATTCTACTTTTACGGTCGGACAATATTCATTTCAAACTTTTTACGCAGGACAAGGGCATACCCCCGACAATATTGTAATATGGTTTGACAGGGCGAAGATTCTTTACGGCGGTTGCCTTGCCAAGAGTATGGAGGCCAATGACCTTGGCAATCTCAACGATGCCAATACCAGTGAATGGAAAACCACCATCAGAACAATTCAGAAGAAATTTGGAAAACCTAAATACATTATTCCCGGACATCAAGGCTGGACAAGCAATAAATCCCTGGATCATACTTTAAGACTATTGGAAAAAAATAAAAACGAAAATCACAACTAAGATCAGATGGACAGGAGAAGTCCAGGCCAATCTGGGAAATTTTCTGTTTAATCGGGCCCATATACTTTGGATGGACCCCGCCTCTAAATTTCCAGCCTTTCTCCAATTCGCATTCCGTTTCCCGATATGTAGTTGCCAGTGAAATAAAATTTTCTTCATGCTACTAAATTGAAATTAAGGTGAAAGAACAAAAGGAAATCTCAAACAATCCAATTAAGTCCAATCCCTCCTCAAATTATTTTGAAACGATTATTATTGGAGGCGGTCAGACCGGTCTCGCAGTAGGTCATGGCCTGGCAAAAAATGGCCATTCATTTATTATTCTCGACTCAAACAAAAGAATTGGGGATGCATGGCGCAACCGCTGGGATTCCCTGAAACTGTTCACACCCGCCTACCTGGATGGCCTGCCAGGCATGCTCTTTCCCGGCAGGCAACATTCACTCATTTCAAAAGATGAGATGGCTGATTATCTCGAGCTATATGCAAAACAGCTCAAATTACCTGTAAAGACAGGGCATAGGGTTGACAGGCTCTATAAGCAAGGAAATAATTTTATTGTTTCAGCAGGCGACAGGGTTTTTGAATCGAAAAATGTAGTGGTAGCCATGTCGAATTTTCAAAACCCAAGAATACCAGAATTCGCCAGAGATATAAATCCCTCAATAGTCCAGGTACATTCGAATGATTACAGGAATCCATCTCAACTAAAAAAAGGAAAGGTACTGGTGGTGGGTGCCGGGAATTCAGGAGCGGAAATTGCCCTTGATGTGGTAAAGGAACATCAGACTTTTGTGTCAGGAAATGAAGTCGGTCATGTCCCTTTTCGCATTGAGAGTTTCATAGCCCGCTACCTTCTCGTGCGCATGGTTCGGTTTGTAGGACATAATATACTGAACACCAGCACACCGATGGGCCGCAAGTTGAGGCCCAAGGCCCTGATCAGCGGAGGCCCGTTGGTCAGAACAAAGCCAAAGGATTTGACTGGCGCGGGCATCGATCGCGTTCCAAAAGTAGTGGGCGCCAAGAATGGATTGCCGCTTTTGGCCGATGATCGTGTTCTTGAAGTAGAAAATATCATCTGGTGTACTGGATTTCGATCCGGTTTCTCCTGGATTGAGTTACCGGTACTTGGAGAACGAGAAGAGCCTTTTCATGAAAGAGGTGTCGTTCACAAAGAACCAGGGCTGTATTTTGTCGGACTGCATTTTCTATATGCCATGACATCCAGCACTATCACCGGCATGCAGAGAGACGCCAGATATATTGTGAATCGGATACTCCATACATAACAAAAATCGGGATGCTGCTCAACCATTCAAAAACAGTATGTAATCTAAATTGACAAAATATATATTTCACAAATAAAAATTGCCGGATTCAGGGAAACCGACAGATTTGGAAATTGTTCAAATTACGCAATTGCCCCATTCATCCTTGGTTTAGAGGCCTCTTAAATAAAAGATTAAGATATCAGATGCCTGAGCATTGAAGCAGGTAGATGGGCTCAGGAATCATCTGCCTTAGTAAAGTTGGCTCATAAATTATACGCAGAAAGCAAATTGCCCAAATTGTAAAATGAGTTTTATACCTAATTTTCCAACCAAATTACACCAGGATGCGGCTGAAATAGTCAGAGATTACTTTTTATCCAAACCAGGTGTGGATACGGTTTTGGTTGTGAATTCCTGCGCACGCGGACAGGCAGTTGCAGAGAGCGATTTAGACATTGCAATTCTTGCAAAGCCAGGAACAGACACGAATCGAATAAAAACTTTCGAAACCGACTGGCTAAACTATTCGGCAAGTCAGTTGGCAATTTTGAGGTATAAACAATCAACGCCCTTTTCCCATCTTCATTTAGACATCATTACCGGAAATTACATACCCGCACCCATCGAATTGGGTGAACCTATTGACAATTTTGAAATTGAAATTGGCAACCAAATTTGTTATTCAGCACCAATGGATAATGCGGGTCCATTCTTTCTAACGCTGGAGTCGAAATGGCTACCCTATTACAACAACGACCTAAGGTCAATTCGGCTGCAAATGGTGAGGAATGCCTGCAACTATGATTTGGACCACATACCTTTTCTAATAAAGCGGGGCTTATATTTTCACGCTTTTTACATATTGAACAAGGCATTTCAAGAGTTTTTGCAGGCAATTTTTATCGCAAATAAGACATACCCGATTGCTTATAATAAATGGATTAAGGAACAAGTTGTGAACTATCTCAAAATGCCTGATCTGTACCCCAGGCTTTCACCCATTCTTTCAGTGAAAAATATTGAAAGCAGGGAAATGAATGATAAAGCAAAAATGCTCCGACGACTCTTAAGCGAATTGACAGATGACTGACACCAAAAATCCAAACCCGCCACCGTATAATTGTGTCTCGATAAATAGTAAATACCAACGCTTAAGCAAGCATACGATAAAATATTTAAAACCCAAATGGCATGTAGATGAGCAAGGGAACACCAAAACTGTTTAATAAATGAGGCAAACCTGTATCGCTTCTTTTTTGAACACCGATGGCTTCGACAAATTCCAAAATAAAATACGAATATATTCTTCACTATCACGACTATTATAAAATGTTAAAGCACTCTTATTTCAAATGGATACTCGCTTTTATTCTGCTAGTGATTATTCTCTCCGCGTCCATCGTTTATATTTGGTCCGGGATCATTCTGAACAAGACTTACAAGGTTCCACTCTCCGGAATTCAAGTTCCAACTGACAGTGCATCCCTGGCAGAAGGAAAAAGGCTCATGCTTATTGAACACTGCGGCGACTGTCATGGAGAACAGCTCAAAGGAAAAGTACTGAAGAAAATCCCCTTTATTGTGCAGTCTGTCGCTCCCAACTTAACCTTGATCATCCCGGGTTATTCCAATGAAGAATTGATGAGGCTGATAAGACAAGGCGTAAAAAAGAACGGGAAATCGGTTTTCGGGATGCCGTCCTTCATGTAATATGAATTAAAAGAAGAATCTCTGGCCAAAATCATCGCTTATCTCAGAACGCTGAAACCGCTGGAATCTTCACCCGGGCTTCCCGCGTCCATTACCTTCTTCCCGCTGGGTCGCCTGCGATTGATTCAGGGCAGGATCAAACCCATTGCCTCCCTTTATTGATCATGATGCACCAAGGCGATTTGCCAACTTCGATACTTCAATCCTTGCATTTGGAAGATACCTTACTATGACAGCCTGCGCGAGTTGCCATGGCAGGAAATTGAAGGGGCTGGCAGGATTCAGTCCCAACCTCATCATCGCAGCGGCCTATAATCACGATCAATTCATACACCTGTTAAAAACCGGCCAAGGTGGTCTGGGCCGAAAAGATCTGGGTGAAATGAGCTCAATTGCAAAAAAACACCTCTGTTATTTGAACGATAAGGAAATGAATGCCATTTTTGCCTTCTTAAAAACCCTTCCCACCCAAAAGGATTGAAGGATTTCCAAATGAACAGATTTTTTTGGCATCAGTACCCATAACCCATACCAGGTGTTTTAAATACTTTTAGATTTTTCCCGCCGACGCGGACGAGGATTCTTCTCAAATCAATAAAGGATCAATTTTATGGACATTTCGCAAATTAAACTCGCCGATGAAAAGGATATTGAAAAAGTAATTCCAGCCCTGAGAGAATTGAGGCCTCACCGGACGGAAGATGACCTGAGAAAACTTCTTCCAATTCAATTTAACGAAGGTTACAAATTGGCATTTGTTGGAAATGATGAATTGGCATATGCCGTAATCGGCTTTAGGATCCTGAATTTTTTATGGAGTGGCAAGACATTATATGTTGACGATCTGTCAACCTTACAATCACACAGGAATAAGGGTCATGCCGCCCAATTGTTTAAATGGACCATTCAATACGGAAAGGACAATCGCTGTGAACATTTTTCGCTCGATTCAGGTTTCCATAGAAGAGATGCATACCGGTTCTACCTGAACCAGGGCCTATTCGTGGAATCCATTCATTTTGCGAGGAAAATTGATGAGCTTGGGATTTGAATTAGAGTCCGGTCATTGGGCTTTTGAGTTAATGTTGTAAATTAAGCCAGGCTGCAAAACTACTGGTCCCATGCAATCAACATTTCTAACAGCAGAATGGCGTAAGCTGGCGATTGCGAATTATTCAGTGGATCCCCGAATACTCACACCCTACCTCCCATACAAGACAGAACTGGATATTTGGAATGGCAAATGTTATGTGAGCCTTGTGGGATTCTGCTTTATAAAAACAAGGGTATTAGGCATATCAATCCCCTTCCACAAAGATTTTGAGGAAATCAACCTTCGCTTTTATGTCCGGTTTAAGCAGGATGGTGTCTGGAAGCGTGGGGTCACATTCATTAAGGAAATTGTGCCCAAACCTGTATTGGCCTTCATAGCTAACTCCATTTACAGGGAAAAATATGTATCCCTCCCAACTAAACATGAATGGCTGAAGAATGGTGAATCAATTAAATCAAGCTATGCGTGGAAACATGGAGGAGAATGGGACTCAATTTCAGTAATCGCAGATAAACAATCCATCGGGATACCAATTGGAAGTGAAGAAGAATTCATTACAGAACATTATTGGGGTTATACCCAACTAAATGATCGGCAAACATCAGAATATCGGGTTGAACATCCGAAGTGGGAGGTTTACCCCATAACAGATCATAAGATTCGCGTGAGGTTCCCGGAATTATATGGTAGTTCATTCGCCAGTTTACAGGATCGGATTCCGGATTCAGTTATGCTTGCAGAAGGCTCTGCTATTTCAGTTAGGAAGGCTAAAAGAATCCAATAGCCGGCCTTGTAATTCAATTTGAATATCCAGTCCCCGGGTACTCGAAAATCAATGCATCAACTATCCCACAAAAACAAATTTGAAAAAAATACAAAATAGAGTATGGTTACTTGCTCCTCTGTTCGGGACGCTGATCTATTTTAGTCTGTATATAGTTGCTTCCTTTTCTTATCCCGGTGGTTCAGAATTTGACCCTCATTCAAAGGGCTTTAGCTGGACCCAAAACTATTGGTGCAATCTACTGAATGAAACCTCCAACAATGGTCAGCATAATCCGGCAAGGCCTGTCGCCCTGATCGCAATGGCTATTCTTTGTTTGACCCTGGTTTCATTTTGGTTTATTTTTTCAAAACGGACCGGACTCAATAAACAGGGCAGATTGACCATTCAGGTTTCAGGCTTTATTTCAATGCTAACCGGAATATTTCTATTTACCCGCTTTCACGACATCATCATAAATATTGCAAGTCTATTTGGACTCATAGCGACCATTGGCACTTTAATAGGACTATACAGGCTTAAATGGAGAGGATTATTCAGGTTCGGCATTTTCAATTTGATGCTTGTGTTGTTGAACAATATTTTATATTATAATGAGGGACTCAGGATTTATCTCCCTTCCCTACAAAAATTTTCGTTTTCACTTTTCCTGCTTTGGATTTGCCTGATAGACCTAAGGATTTTCAGAATACCGGTTGCCCCCGGAATAATCCGATGATTTAGATACAAACGAGAAAGCTGAATTGAACAATATTGGTTTTTGAAAAAAATTAAATCTTCTGTATATGGATATTTTGGGAGAGCTAATCGGTCAAATCGAGCTCCATTCTGTGGAGGGTATCAGGGAATGTTTTTCCCAAGGGATTAATCCCAATTCGCATTTCAGGGGCGAACCCCTCATTAATGAATTGACCAGCGAATATGCAAGGACTCCCCGGTTCAGGGAATGTGTCAGGGTCTTTGTGGAAAATGGTTTGGAATTCGAAGACAAAATTCTCCTATCAGTTCTTCTGGATGATGCCAAGTCCCTTGAAACTCACTTAAAAAGGCAGCCAGAGGCAGTAAGCAAAGAATATAGTTTGCGCTGCGCTTATACGCCACTGTATCGAGCCACACTGCTCCATATATGCGCCGAATTCAATCACCTTTCCTGCGCCCAAATACTCGTAATCCATGGAGCCAACATAAACGCGAAAGCAGGATTCGACGCCCATGGGTTTGGTGGACAGACTCCCATATTCCATACCGTCAATCAAAACTCAAATCACTCCATAGAAATGCTGCATTTTCTGCTATCCCGATCAGTGGACCTGAAAATAACCGTTCCCGGTCTTATTTGGGGCAAGGGTTATGAATGGGAGACCCTGATCCCTGCGGTTAACCCAATCAGTTATGCCATGATGGGCCTTCTTCCCCAAATGCACCGAAATGAAATGACGATCTCACAAATTGTGGTATTGCTGCTCAAAAGCGCCTATGGAATTGACTACACCCCCCAAAACGTGCCATGCGCTTATTTGAAAAACAAATCTGGCTTATGATGAAAAATACCGGTTCAATCTTCTGGAAAACTGAAGACCTGGTTCTACTCGGTCACAGCAGCAAGAAGATATTCATCCCCTATTGCAAAAAATCCGGATGCTATGACACGGGTCAATAAACTGGCAATTATCAAGATGGTTCATACGCTGATATAGATATTCTTCAACATAGTGATATCCTACCTGCTCTATGCGGTTATAAGCAATAAGATTGACAAATGGGTTTGGATTTGCCTCGGCTTAATTTTGCTGGAAGGTCTGGTGCTGCTGATATTTAAGATGATCTGTCCCATTACTGTAGTGGCAAGAAAATATTCAAATTCTTCAAAAGATAATTTTGATATCTACTTACCGAATTGGCTTGCCAGTTACACTAAGGCAATCTACACAACCATTGTACTGATCTGTGTACTCATATTGATTTACCGCTTGTTTAAAAGGTCTTCCTGAAGAAATACCCATGCAGGACATTTCTGAACTGGCTTATCCCATTGCCAGGATTTTCTTACCTTCATCTGAATCAAAACCTGCTCCGATGCCAATCCTTCAGATAGAACATAAAGTCCAAAATTTCGATAATTGGAAAAAAGCATTCGAAACTGATCCAATTGGCAGAAAGAAATCAGGCGTGAAGCACCATCGCATTTACCGGCCCGCGGATGAACCCAACTATGTGATTATTGATCTCGAATTCGATGGCATGCAGGAACTTCAATCTACACTTGCGGCACTCAATATTCTATGGGGTAAGGTTGAAGGTTCGGTAATATTCAAGCCCCAGACGCGGATCCTGAACCTGGTTGAGACAACTGATTACGAATGAGGTTTTCAAAATCCTGTCAATAGTCGGTATTATTGACCCTCGTGCTATTTTGGATTTCAATATGGTGGCAGCGGAGATGAAATCCGGGACCCTCCTCCATAGAGAATTGCCATAACAAATAATGTTATAAGATGTCTCAAGACAAACCACCTGTTAATATGGCTACCCCGCCTCCCGATACAATACTCATGCGCATGCTAATTGGGGGAACGATTCAACAATGCATTAGTGTTGTCGCCAGGTTGGGCATAGCCGATTTGCTTGCAAAGAAACCACAAACCGCCACTGCGCTGGCCACGGCAACAAAAACAAACGAAGATGCCCTGTACCGGGTACTGCGTATGCTGGCAAGTATCGGTATTTTTTCAGAAAACAGCAGAAAGGAATTTGCACACACGGAACTCTCCACTCTGCTCAGAACCGACGCTCCCAATTCACTTCATGGTTATGCCGTAATGATGAGTGAATATTGGCATTGGCAGAACTGGGGCCAACTCATGTACTCAGTCAGAACAGGCAAGACCGCCCAGGAAAAAGTTCATGGTATGGGTAGCTTCGAATATTTTAAACAAAATCCAGAAGCCGCTGAAATTTTTAACCGGGCCATGACCAGTCTGTCGAAGTCCGATGTTTCGCCCATAGTAAATGCATATGATTTTTCAAGCGCCAAAAAAATCGTTGACATAGCCGGAGGACAAGGCTTTTTATTGGCTGGTGTATTGAAAGCCAATCCCAAGGCTGAAGGCATATTGTTCGACCTGCCATATACAATAGAACAAGCGCGGCCTGTTTTGGAAAAAGAAGGTGTAGCGGGCCGGGTAGAACTTTTGTCTGGAGATTTCTTTGAGTCGATACCCGCCGGAGCGGACTACTATATGATGAAGCACATCATTCACGATTGGGATGACGAGCGCTGTGTCAAAATCCTCGAAAACATAAGGAATTCCATGGCTAAGAATGGGAAACTCCTGATCCTGGAAATGGTGATTCCCGATGGCAATGAACCAAGTCCATCAAAATTCCTCGACCTCCAAATGCTTGTCACTACAGGTGGAAGGGAAAGGACCAAAGAGGAGTTCCAAAAGTTGCTTGAATCCGCAGGTTTCAAACTCTCCAGGATAGTGTCCACGCTTTCGCCGATGAATGTGATCGAGGCCACGATGCATGATTGAAAATGGGAATATTGATTGCATTTGCATTGGAAAATCAGGTTTCTCTTGTTCTTATCTTTTCAGCAACATTCCATAAATTCATCTTCCAATCTTTTTCTGAGATTTCACTGAAATGAATTGATCCAGCCAATGACATTATCTGAAATAGCCAGGCAAAGACTCATAAATCAACAGATTGCCTCAACCAGTTTTAAAAGTCCGGTTGAATTGGTTGCCTGGCTTGGCGCTGTTCAGGCACAGGAATACAATCAGGCGAAATGGGGACTGGGCTTAAGATTGCCGCATGTGAAAGACCACCACATTGAAAATGATTTTGAGCAAGCGCTCATTTTAAGAACCCATTTACTTAGACCTACCTGGCATTTTGTTGCCGCTGAAGACCTGCGTTGGATGCTGATGCTGACGGCTCCCCGCATCAAAATGGCTGCTTCATACATGCATCACAAGCTTGAACTGGAAAAAAAGATCTTCACCCGCTGCAATCATATTCTTGCCAAATCCCTTCAGGGACATAGACAACTTACAAGAAATGAAATCAAGGAAGAATTTGGAAAGAAGAAGATTGTGATTGACGGTACACGACTTGGCCATATCATGATGCAGGCTGAACTTGAAGGGATTATTTGCAGTGGCGCGAGAAAAGGAAATCAATTCACTTATGCCCTGTTGGAGGAGAGGGTGCCACCATTCGCAAAAAAAACCAGGGAAGAAGCCCTGGCCGAACTGACGAGAAGGTATTTTATGAGCAGGGGTCCTGCAACTTTAAGAGATTATTCAACCTGGTCCATGCTCACCATGCCCGATTGCAAAAATGGCCTTGCAATGGTCAGGAACCAATTCAGTCAGCAGAAATTTGGACCTGACACATACTATTTTTATTCACTCAAAGCATTTGGCAAGAAGCAATTTCAGGCTATTCACCTGTTACCAATATATGATGAATTCATCATGGGCTATAAAGACAGGAATGCAATCATGGAATTCAGAAACAGACTAAAACCCGGACAGGCGTTTCGTTTCGACAATACCATTATTTATGAAGGCCAAATTATCGGATCCTGGAGACGGGTCATCAATACAAAATCAATAGATATTCAATATGAATTCCTTCAGCCTCCAAACAAGAAACAGGGTTTCCTATTCAGGAAGGCCTTAGAACGATATAGCGAATTTTCCGGTCTCCCGGTAAAGATTTGAGTTTCATGGGAGGCGGAAAATATTGGCCCAAGTTCAGCATTTTATAAGAGGCAGGGCTTCCATTTTCTGGTTTGTACGCATCTTCTATCATAAAACAAATAAATTCAATTTGGGTCAGAATGGCTTTGATTTATTTAATAACTCGAGCACTCATGCATTGATCTTTAGGCAAACTCTGGCACTGAAATTGAGCTCAGAAGGTCCGGCAAAAATGAATAGAAATGGAAAATGAAAATCAAAACTTATTACAAGGCATTGACACAGTAATAATCCGCGTGAGTGATATTGAAAATTCAAAGAATTGGTATCAAACTAAATTGCGTTTGGTTTCTATATGGGAGGACCCGAAAACCAAACTTGTGGTATTGGATAGCAAAGGACCGACAAGCCTAACGCTTTGGCAGGCTAATAAAAAAATTACAGTTGACAAGGAAACTGGCTCTTATCCAATCTTCAAAACACCCGACGCTGCTATGCTAAGAAATGAATTTCAAAACAATGGTATTGAAGTTGGAGAACTGATCCATGATGATATTGTGATGTATTTTTTCTTTTTCGATCCGGATGGGAATATACTTGAAGCCTGCCAGGTTCATGATTAATTTGTCCCTACTTAAAGGCAATTAGGGCAAATCCTTATAGAATATTCGGGTTTTATTTTTATATTTAGTTCCGGATGTTATCTGATTCCTGTTTCGCGTCAACTGATCCGGATTTCTCTCATTAGGGCCGATAAGCTCCCGATTTGCCATGACTATTTGAACCCTTCTATTCAACAGTTTAAAAATATTTTTTATGAAGCGTCGTCTATTCCTCCATTTCCCGTTGGTTGCCGCTTCTTTAACTCTTAAAGCCCAAAATAAAATTGAAGACCGGCCGAACAAACCATTTAAAGTAGAAGCAGGAAAAGATCGATTTGACTCGGAAATTGCATTTATGGGCGGCAGTTTTGATTTGAAAGTTTCAGCAAAAGATACTGACGGAGATTTATGTGTATATGATACTATTCGCACCAGGAAAGGCGGCCCTCCCCTACATCTGCATCATTCGCAGGATGAATGGTTCAATGTTATTTATGGTGAATTCTTGTTCAAAATAGGTGAAGAGATTTTTCATCTAAAGGCGGGTGATTCTATTTTTGGGCCACGTAAAATTCCGCACGCTTTTGCAAATGTAAGTGAAGGCGATGCGAGGCTCATGATCACATATCAGCCGGCGGGTACCATGGAGGGTTTCTTTAATGAAGCCAGCCAGAATCCGAATATGACACATGAGGAATCGCAGATTCTTCATCGTAAACATGGATTGGAAGTGGTGGGCCCACCACTCAAAGTGGACTAAGACATTGTCCGAGGTCCTCGCTGGATAATGAAAATATTTATATCATGGAAGATAATCAGCATCCTACATTCGGGAACGGGAAAATCTGTTATATAGAGATTCCCGCAACGGACATCAAAGTGTCTGTTTCATTTTACGAAAAAGTTTTTGGCTGGAAGATCAGGAAGCATGGTGACGGCAGTATTGCCTTTGACGACGCGGTGGGAGAAGTGAGTGGCACCTGGGTCACCGGCCGCAAGCCCTCAACGGAACCCGGCTTACTGATCTCCATAATGGTTGACAGTGTCGCCGCTACCGTTGACGCAATCACTGCCCATGGAGGCAGGATCGTGCAACCCATCGGAATGGATGCACCGGAGATTACTGCAAGATTCAGCGATCCGGCCGGGAATGTCCTTTCTCTCTATCAACATCACAGCCACTAGTAAAATTTCTGGGAAAGGCCATTATAACAAGCCTTTTTGTACCAGCCATTCCGCAATCTGTACAGCGTTTGTGGCGGCCCCTTTGCGGAGGTTATCACTCACCACCCACATGTTGAGGGTCTTTGGCTGAGACTCGTCACGCCTTAGCCTTCCCACAAAAACCTCATCCCTTTCATGAGCATGAATCGGCATCGGGTATTTAGCATTGGAAGGATCATCCTCAACCACTACCCCCGGAGCTTTTTGCAGTATTTCTCTTACATCATCCAGGTCATATTCCTTCTCGAATTCCACATTCACGCTTTCACTATGACCGCCGATGACCGGAACCCGCACGGTAGTGGAGGTGATGCGAATGCTATCGTCCCTCATGATCTTGCGCGTTTCATTCACCATCTTCATTTCTTCCTTCGTGTAGCCGTTATCAAGAAATACATCAATATGTGGCAATACATTCAGGTCGATGGGATATTTATAAGCCATTGGATATTCTTCCTTCACGGCCTGCACAGCATTGTTGCGTTCTCCCATCAATTGACTCACTGCTTTTACGCCGGTACCGGTCACGCTTTGATAGGTGCTCACGACGATCCTTTTGATTCCGTATTTTTTGTGGAGGGGATTCAAAGCTACCACCATCTGGATCGTGGAGCAGTTTGGGTTTGCGATGATCTTGTCCGCCGCCGTCAGTACGTCCGCGTTGATCTCGGGCACTATGAGCTTCTTGGCAGGGTCCATCCTCCAGGCGGATGAATTATCAATCACCGTAATGCCCGCTTCCGCAAATTTGGGAGCCCATTCCAGCGAAGTGCTGCCACCTGCTGAGAATAAGGCCACAGCCGGCCTGGCCGCAATTGCGTCGGCGGCGCTCACAACCTTGTATTTCTTTCCCTTAAATAATACCTCCTTGCCCACAGATCTTTCAGATGCTACCGGGATCAATTCGGTAACCGGAAAATTTCTTTCCGCCAATACCTGTAACATTTTGGAGCCGACCAATCCTGTAGCTCCCACTACTGCGACTTTCATTGATTATCTGTTTATATATTTGATGTCTTGCAACTAAAAGGCCTTCCCGGTTTAGGAAGGCCTCAGATATGTTGTAACACACATACACTCTTTAAGCTTCCCCCTGCGAGAACTGTTTCTTAGTGAGCTTTGTATGTTTCTTTATCATGGTCATTGCGGCAACAAAAATAGCTTGCAGTCGCAACCTATCCAAAAAAAATATTGAAATACGGTTCATGGGGATCAAGTCCAATCCGATCAGGTAAAAAAACCCTTTGAATTTGAGATTCCTCACCAGGATAATATGAAGCTGGATATTAATTTTACCCTTGATGAAATATTTTCTGTCCGGGATCATGATTTTGGGTTTTTTGGAAGGGATGGGACAGTCGGCACCGCGTTATGCTATTGTCATCAACGAGATCATGGCTGATCCTTCACCGCCGGTCGCCCTGCCCAATGCCGAATTCCTGGAACTAAAGAATATTTCTTCCATTCCTTATAACCTCAACGGTTATACGGTCAGTGACGGCACATCCGTGGCCAGGATTGGCCTCGATTATATATTAAAACCCGACAGTCTTGTCGTACTCTGCGCCACGGGGGCCTATCCGTCTATTTCGAAATTCGGGTCCGCCATAGCCGTATCCAATTTCCCCTCACTTGACAACGAAGGGGATTTGATTTTCCTGAACTCGCCCGATGGATCCGTTATCCATGCCATTGAATATAATAAAAGCTGGTACGGAAATGAATTGAAGGGTGATGGCGGATGGAGCCTGGAGATGATCGATGGCCATGCTCCCTGTGCCGGCATTTCCAATTGGAAGGCAAGTATTGACAATAAAGGTGGAACGCCCGGACAGGAAAATTCCGTGAATGGAAACCTTTTAGACGAGCAGGGGCCAGCCCTAATCAAGGCATTCGCTCCAGACAGCGTGCATGTGATTCTTTATTTTGATGAGCCACTCGACAGTGCGGCATCAGTAAATGTCACTGCCTATTCCATGAACAATGGGGTAGGAAATCCATTACGCATAAGCGCAATAGGTCCTTTATTTAATGACGAATTGCTGGAATGGCAGACGGTATTAAAGCCCGACATTATTTATACTATAACAGTGAACGGAGTGAATGATTGTGCAGGTAATTCCATCGGAGCCCTGAATTCCTGCCGCGTGGGCCTCGCAAGCCAGGCAGACAGCTTCGATTTGGTGGTGAATGAAATTCTCTTTAATCCAAGATTCGATGGACTCGACTATGTAGAGATTTATAACCGGGGCCATCATCCTGTTAATCTGAAAGGCTGCAGTATCGCGAACAGGAATAGCCTGGGAGTCATCAGTTCGATCAGGCCCCTATCCGCTGATGACCGATTATTTTTCCCGGGTGATTACCTCGTATTGACTGAAAGCCGGCGTGTCCTGGAGCAACAATATCAACTCGGGGACCCTGTCACTTGCAAAGAAATAAGTTCCATGCCTTCCTTCCCCGACGATAAGGGCACGGTTGTATTGCTCAATGAACAGGGGGAAGTCATTGATGAATTGAGCTACAATGAAAAATGGCATTTCCCGCTTATCAGCAACCGGGAAGGGATTTCCCTGGAAAGAATTGACTATAACAATCCCACCCAGGATCCTGGCAACTGGCATTCGGCAGCCAGCGATGCCGGATATGGAACACCTGGCCGCCAAAATTCTCAATTCCGGCAGGATTCCCCCGTGAAGAAAGAAATCAACATCAGTCCTGAAATATTTTCGCCTGATAATGACGGTTATGATGATTTCCTAATCATCCGCTATCGTTTTCCTGAACCAGGATATACATGTAATATCAGGATCTTCGACGCCAATGGCCGGCTGGTACGTAGCTTAGTGCGGAACGGGTTTTGCGGAACAGAGGGTTATTATCGCTGGGATGGCCTCGATGAATTCCAGCAAAAATTGAACCTGGGGATCTATATTATCTTATCGGATATTTTTGACCTGAAGGGAAAGACAAAAAAATTCAAACAAGAAGTTGTGCTTGCCAGGAAATATTGAGTGGTATGAACGAAGGGTCTTGTGGAACGGGCTCTCAATAAAATAGCCCTGCCTTGCCGAAACAATTTGCTTGCACCCAAAGATGAGCGGGCATTGCCCAAAGACCTATCGGTACTTTGAAATGAATCTTGGTTGATAGCCCTTAATATCTATTGAATGCTTCCTACCAAATTCTAATCCTGTCCTTCTCGGGCTTCCACATTTTATCACCTTCCTCCACATTGAAAGCGGTATAGAAAGGTGTGAAATTCATCAATGGACCCAGTACCCGATACATGGGTGGAGAATGCGGATCCGTATTGATGCCCTGACGCAATACCTCATCTTTGCGTTTGCTACGCCATACCTGTGCCACGGAAATGAAAAAGCGTTGGTCACCCGTATAGCCATCAATTTTTGTACTGTCACTCCCTTCGCTGGTCAATTTAAAGGCGTCATAAGCGATGGCCACACCGCCCATATCCGCAATATTTTCCCCCGTTGTCAATGCGCCATTGATATGCAGCGAATCCAAAACCACAAACTGATTATATTGGTCAATGACGGCTTTTGATTTGGCAACGAATCTGGCGCTATCTTCCTTTCCCCACCAATTCTTAAGGTTTCCGTCCTTGTCATACTGGGCGCCCTGGTCGTCAAATCCATGAGTCATCTCATGGCCGATCACAATACCTATTCCTCCATAGTTCATCGCGTCGTCAGCATCCTGATCAAATATGGGAGCTTGCAGGATTCCTGCCGGGAAAACTATTTCATTGAAAGTCGGGTTATAGTATGCATCCACGGTTGGAGGTGTAATTCCCCATTCCGTGCGATCCACCGGCTTGCCTACTTTGCTAATCTGGTATTGATATTCATCCCTGGAGCATGCAACCAGGTTTTCAAAATATTTACCTTTTTGTATGATTACCTTGCCGTAATCCCTCCATTTATCAGGATACCCAATCTTTTTAATAATGGAAAATAACTTGGCCTTTGCTTTTACCTTGGTGCTATCGCTCATCCAGTCCAGCTTATCAATCCTCGTTTCGAATGCCTTCTGCAGGTTATTGATAAGTTCGAGCATTCTCTTTTTGGAAGCTTCGGTAAAGTATTTTTCAACGTAGAGTTTGCCCAGGGCCATGCCCAGATTGGCGTCGGTGGACCTGTAAATTCTTTCCCAGCGCGGTTTTATCTGCTGCTGTCCGCTCAAAGCTTTTCCAGTATATTCAAATCTGGCGTTTACAAAATCACTGCTGATTGCGGGAGCAGCATTGTCGAGCACATGAAATATGAGATAGAGTTTCCAGCTATTCAGGGGAACGGTCTTCAGCAACCCATTGAGCTTTTCGTAAAACCCCGGCTGGCTCACATTCACTGAATCGGATTTTATTTCCATCTTCTGCAATAGAGAAGGCCACCCGAAGGCCGGCATTCTCTTGTTGAGAGCCGATACAGCAATCTTATTATAATTAAGCTGAGGGTTTCTCAATTCAACGTTGGTGCGATGCGCTCCGGCTATTTGCTTTTCGATATTATATATGGTTGTACTTGCAGCTGAGGCGGTTGAAGAATCAGAACCCGTTAGCATAAAAACCTTGCGGATATAGGTTTTATATGCATTCTGAATAGCCAGCGTTGCCGGATCGGTTCTAAAATAATAATCCCTGTCTGGCAGACCCAGTCCCCCCTGGTAAAAAATGGCAATATTCTTCGTGCTGTTTTTTTCATCGGCACCCACAAATGGCTGAAAGAGCAGGCTATTATTTTCCAATTGCTGACCGGCAACAAATTCCATCACTCCTTTGCTGTCCTTTATGGAATCAATGGACTGGAGATAAGGCTTCACTGGTTCATATCCTAATTTTTCAATGGTGGCTGAATCCATGCCAGACGCATAAAAGTCACCCACTTTTTGCGCTTCGGTTCCAGCGCTATTATTTGCATGCGACACACTGTCGAGGATTGACCGGATGTGTTCCTTTGTGCGGTCGTATATTTCCTTTCCGGCGCCCAGGTTGACTTCAGTTGGCGGGAATACGGTATTCCTGATCCATTTGCCATTTATAAAAAGATAGAAATTGTCAACAGGTTTTACCGAAGAATCAAAATTGGCTGTGAGAATGAATGGCGGCTTCGGGTGATCCGTTTTGGCCGACTGATTGCAGGATGCAATCATTACCAGCATGGTTAATACTATGAACGCTTTTGATCTCTTGTCCATATTTTCTGATTTTGAATCAGGAATATAGAAAAAACAAATGATGGAATTCAGATTTATTGTACGAGTACCGGGATGAATATTTTAAGCGGTTACATGAGGGCAATATCAAAATTTACCAGGTCAACAAATTGCTGGATCCGGTGATCAATATCCTGCCTGTTGATTTCCCGGAGTCTTGTTGTGCCGAATTTTTCCACACAAAAACTGGCCATCGCGGAGCCGACAATAATGGCTGTTTTCATATTTTCGAAGGAAATATCACGGGAATGGGCCAGGTGGCCTATAAATCCTCCCGCGAATGTGTCGCCGGCGCCGGTGGGGTCAAACACATCTTCTAACGGTAAGGCAGGAGCGAAGAATACCCGGTTTTCATGAAAGAGTAGCGCTCCGTGTTCTCCTTTCTTTATCACTACATACTTAGGCCCCATCTTCACGATCTCCTTGGCAGCCTTGACGAGGGAGAACTGCGCGCTAAGTTGTCGGGCCTCGCTGTCATTCACCATCAGCACGTCCACTTTTTTCAGCACTTTTTCGAGGTCTTCCATGGCTGACTCCATCCAGAAATTCATGGTATCGAGCAAGACAAGCTTCGGCCGCTCTCTCAATTGTTTGATAACGCTGAGCTGCACCGAGGGAGCCAGGTTACCCAGCATGAGGAAATCGGCGCCCTGGTAACTTTCTGGAACTTCCGGCTCAAATTCTCCCAGTACGTTGAGCTGGGTTTCAAGCGTGTCGCGGGTATTCATGTCCAGGTTATACTTCCCCTTCCAAAAAAATGACCTTTGGCCTTCTTTGATCTGCACCCCTTCCAGGTCCACGCCTCTTGCATTCAAAATCGCCAATTCCTCGCGCGGAAAATCGCCCCCAACTACCGAAATCTGCTTGATAGGCCTTGTAAAATTCGATGCGCTCCAGGCTATATACGTAGCAGCGCCACCCACAATTTTATTACTCTTACCGAAAGGAGTTTCGATAGAATCAAAAGCCATGGATCCGAGAACAATAAGTGACATAATTAAGTTGGATTTCTTCCCCCAAAGGGTTGTTATGACGTATGTTGGTTGGCCCAGCCGCCTGCAGATATCCCAACCCTTATACTCACATTGACAGCCTGAGCAAAACGCTGCAAAGCTAATTGTAATAAGTCTGCCAGTAAAATTTTAATAGACTGCATGTTGATGCTCCTATCATAATCCAAAATCCGGGCTGAGTAAATCTCTTAAGAAAGCAATCATCCTATTTTTATAGGTCAGACTGGATAAGATAATAATTAGTGCTTTTCGAAGAGAAACCTACTAATAAGTGTTAGTTTTGCAGGCGAATTAATAGCCGGAAATGCCAGCCATCAAGACCAATCGAAACAGCAGCAAGAAAGAAGTGATCATCAGTAAGGCTGCCAAATTATTCAGGGAAAAAGGTTTCAGTGCCACCTCAATGCGCGACCTCGCGGAAAATGTGGGCGTTGAAGCCGCAAGCCTGTACAACCATATCCGCTCCAAAGCCGAAATATTACAGGAGATCTGTTTTCGGGTTGCCAACCAGTTTATGACACACCTGGAAGAAATGGAGAACAGCAAACAATCTTCCATCGCCAAAGTGCAGTCCATCCTGCAATTCCATATCCGGCAAATGATCCACAATTATGAAGCCGTACATGTGGCGGACCGGGAATGGAAACACCTGACCGATCCCTATCTATCGAATTTCAAAACACAGCGCAAGACCTATCGCCAGCGCCTGGCGGGAATCATTGAACAGGGAATCGCGAAAAAGGAAATCAAGAAAATTGACGCTCCCACCGCCGTCCTCATCATGTTGCATGCCGTCAGCGGTATTGAATCATGGCACCGATCCAAACAAAAAATTTCAGCAGAACACCTGGAAGAAAATATGGTGATCATATTGGTAGAAGGATTAAGAGCCGGTTAAATATTATGCCTGATGTCTATTCATTTTCATCCGTTAACCATAAAGGAAATCAAGAAAGAAACGGCAGACTGCATCTCAGTCAAATTTGAAGTGCCCGAATCATTGAAAGAAATATTCCATTTTCATCACGGCCAGAATATCACGATCAAAGCATCTGTTGATGGAAAAGAACTGAGGCGGTCCTATTCCATTTGTTCTGCACCTTATGAAAATGAATTGAGGGTAGCCATTAAGAAGAAAGAACAGGGCTGGTTTTCAGCCTGGGCGCATAAAAACTTCAAGCCCGGACAGGCCCTGGAAGTACTTCCTCCCACGGGCAGGTTTTATACCGAAGTCCAACCAGGCCAAAAGAAGAAATATATCGCCTTCGCAGCAGGAAGTGGCATCACACCCACCATTTCAATTATCAAATCGGTGCTTCATGCAGAGCCCCAAAGCAGCTTCACTCTTGTATATGGTAATCGCAACAGCGCCTCCATCATCTTCAAAGAAGAATTGGAAGGGCTCAAGAACAAATACATGGACCGTTTTAGCCTGATCAATATCCTCAGTCGTGAGAAAACGGATACTCCTTTATTCAGCGGAAGGATCAATGTGGAAAAACTGGGCCAACTGAAAAAGATCATAGCATGGAATACAGCGGATGAGATCTTTCTTTGCGGGCCAGAAGAAATGATATTCAACATCCGGGATTACCTGGAACAAAACCGGATTGAAAAAAAGAAAATCCATTTTGAATTGTTTACCACACCGGATCAAAATCGTCCTGGTGTAATCCCCCATGAAATTGAACAGGAAATTTCTGCCACAAGCTGTTTGGTCACCGTAAAATTGGATGGCAGAAACTTCGATTTTGAACTTGATTTTAATAAAGAAAGCATCCTGGATGCGGCCCTGGCTCATGGCCTGGACCTTCCATTCTCCTGCAAAGGCGGCGTTTGTGGTAGCTGCCGGGCCCTTTTGTTGGAAGGGAAGGTCGATATGGATGCGAATTACGCCCTCGAACCTGAGGAAGTAGCCGCCGGTTTTATTCTTACTTGTCAGTCCCATCCCCGAACCGGCAGGATCTCGGTAGATTACGATTTGCGATGAAATCAGCGCAGCCCCATTGCTCTTTCCCTTGCAGATGGCAATGTCGGAAGTCCATGGACGGGTTTGTCGAGGTAAAAATAGGCAGTGGCTGAATAGTCATCTACCCTGTAAAAATTCACCCATCCTTTTGGAAAATCCGGGTCGGTTATTTTCGGAACCGGATTCAGCTCCAATAATTTTACAAATGAATTTTCTCCCGACACTGTCACAGGAATAAGCTGAACACCTTTTTGAACTAAGCTCCTCACTTCACTCATATCTCCTCCGCCGATCTGCTGTATGGTCACTTTAATATCCCTGTTGAAATAAACCGGATCGGGTATATGATACCGGTAGAAAGCATATTGCTTCTTATGCTCATCCGCCACCAGGCAGCCCTGGTTCATCTGTGAAAAAGTTCCCATGCCCCAGGCAGTTCCTATATAATCTTCTGTGCCCGTTCCATTGATGGTGGGATATGTTGAATCGCCATCCAGGTAAATTTTCACCTCACCCTCACCCCACCATGTATTTCCATAGGAAGTATCCACGATCACTCCCATATTTACCCCCAGCCATCTTCCTCTTCCTTTGATTTGCGGGAGGATTTCAAAATCCTTTTTCAGGGTTCCGTGCATCTGCCGCGACCAATAAGCGTGGAAATACAGCATGTTGGCCGGTTGTTGCACGAGTGCCACCAGGTCAATATCATAAAACAGGGTGATATCGGAATTACTCTCGTTGACAATTACCACTCTCGCCGATTTCCTGAATGGCATGGGGATAACAGAATTGAAAGATCGTCCTTCGGGGTCGCTGAACAGAGCAGATTCAAATTTCACTTTCTGTCCCAGTCCCACTCCAAAAAAATCACCCAATGGAACATCTATGGCAGGTTGGGATGCTCCATCCCAATAAGCCAGCAGACGCAGAGCCCTGAGCATCTGCGGAGAACGGTCATTGACTGTGCACCAGATCCTTCTGATGGTGGCAGATCCTTTGAAGTTGAGTAATTCCTTGTGGTCTCCCGACTTGATTATCTCCGCGGGATGACCCTTGGCCCCCTTGTTTTCCTTTCCTCCTAATCCTGACCCTCCCGATCTGTTTTCAAAACTCACTACCTTCGACTTGGCGTCGTTTGGAAATTGGTAAAGTTCCTGACAGAATGCGGGGAAGCAGCACAAAAGCAGCACGAAAATACAGGTTGAACGCATCTGAACTTTCTTTTAAAATAGCATTTTCCAGCTTTCCCCCTTTTACAAATACTAAATGGAATCCGTTTGTAAACTAACAGTTGTTAGTATAATGAAAAAGTTTGGTTATTTTTGTAGTTGGATGTGAGTAGTCCATCGGATTCGGGTTTTAGTAGCTAACTTAATATCATCTTAATTGTAAAACCATGAGTGTGGAGGAATTGGAGAAAATATTCCAGCACAAGATCGTCAAGGAAATCAAGATCGAACCCAGGGATTGGATGCCGGAAGCCTATCGCAAGACTCTGATCCGGCAGATCAGTCAGCATGCGCATAGTGAGATCGTGGGCATGTTACCCGAAGGTAACTGGATTACCCGGGCGCCATCCTTACGTCGCAAAGCCGCGCTACTCGCCAAAGTGCAGGATGAAGCGGGTCATGGTTTGTATCTCTATGCCGCCACAGAAACGCTGGGCGTGACAAGGGAATCCACAATAGAAGATCTTCACCGTGGAAAAGCGAAATATTCTTCCATATTCAATTATCCTACTTTGCTCTGGGCCGATATCGGAGCGATTGGTTGGTTGGTTGACGGTGCAGCCATCATCAACCAGGTGATGCTTTGCCGCGCTTCTTATGGCCCCTATGCAAGAGCGATGGTGAGGATTTGCAAAGAAGAAAGTTTCCACCAGCGACAGGGATTTGAAATATTATTGACACTGAGCAGAGGCAGCCAGGTTCAGCGTGATATGTGCCAGGATGCTATTAATCGTTGGTGGTGGCCGAGTCTTATGATGTTCGGGCCCAGGGATGATGACTCACCCCATAGCAAGCAGAGCACGGATTGGAAAATAAAAAGAAAGAGCAATGATGAGTTGCGCCAGCAGTTCGTTGATATATGCGCGGAGCAGGTAAAAATTCTGGGCATGAAGATTCCGGACTCCCAATTGAAATGGAATGAAAAAAGCAAGCACTATGATTTTGGTGAGATCGACTGGCAGGAATTCTGGAACGTAGTGAAAGGAAACGGGCCTTGCAACCGGGAAAGACTCCAGGCCAGGATCAGTGCTCATGAAGAGGGAGACTGGGTGAGAAAAGCCGCGGCCGCCTATGCGGAAAAATGCAGGCTCCGGAGTGAAAGAAAAAAAGTCGCATAACAAATTCCCGGATTTTCTTCTGAATAAAAAACCAGGTCCATGAATATCCATATTCGCAAACTGTATTACGGTGATATTCCTGATGAAAAGGGAAGCAGTGCGCCTGAAGGAACCAAAAAGATCATGCCCCAGACTGAATGGCCATTGTGGGAAGTCTTCATTCGCAATAAGCAGGGCTTGGATCATAAACACGTGGGCAGTCTGCATGCAGCTGATGCACAAATGGCCATCGAAAATGCCCGTGATGTTTACACACGCAGGATGGAAGGAATTAGCATTTGGGTGGTGGAAAGCAAGCATGTACACGCCTCCAACCCCGATGACGCTGGATCATTCTACGATCCTGCAAATGACAAGATATATCGCCATCCCACTTTTTATCATTTACCCGATGAACTGAAACATATTTGAGCACTGAATCTTAAATACATAACACTAAAATTGGAACCCGAAATTCTCACAGAATACCTGCTACACCTGGCAGATGATGCCCTGATACTGGGCCACCGCAACAGCGAATGGTGTGGCCATGGACCGGTGCTGGAGCAGGATATCGCACTCACCAATATCTCGCTCGACCTCATTGGCCAAGGCAGGAATTTCTACCAGTACGCCGCATTGACGGCAAACCAATCGGGGCTACGGGTATTGCAAACAGTTACTGAGAAAGAGTTTAACGAAGATAGTCTCGCCTATCTGCGTGATACCCGTGAATTCAGAAATTGCTTATTGGTGGAGCAGACCAATGGCGACTGGGCCAGGACCATACTGCGACAATTTTTATTCAGCAGTTTTCAATATCTTCTGTATAGTAAATTGCAAGAGAGCAGGGATTCGGTGATCGCGGGAATTAGCGCCAAAGCATTGAAAGAAGTCACCTACCACATGCGATGGTCTGGTGAATGGGTCATTCGCCTCGGCGACGGAACTGAAGAAAGCCGCCAACGCATCATGCAGGTCACGAAGGAGCTCTGGACTTATACGGGTGAATTATTTGCGCCGACCGACTATGAAAAGTCTGCTGCAGATGACGGGATTGGTGCAAATCTTCCTTCACTGAAAAATGAATGGAACAAAAGGGTAAGTGAAGTATTCCATGAAGCAACGCTCCCACAACCCAGTGTCGGCAGGGAAGCAGAACAGCTTGCTGAACCATGGATGCAGACAGGCGGGAAAACTGGCCTGCACAGTGAACACCTGGGATTGATATTGACGGAATTACAATTCATGCAAAGGGCCTACCCGGGATGTGAATGGTGAGAAAAGGGTAAGATAAATTTCAAATCAGGAATGAAGTTAATTTCTGACATATCAATTGAAAAAGTCAGGGCGATGCTGGAAGAAGTGACCGACCCTGAAGTGCCGGTCCTGACCATCAACGACCTTGGAATAGTAAGAGACATAACTCTGGACGGGGACAAGGTAGAAGTGACTATAACACCTACCTATAGTGGCTGCCCTGCCCTGGACATGATAGCGGCCAATATCAGGATGACCCTGCTCTCCTACGGATTCGCGGCTGTCGAGGTCAGGAATGTGATTTCACCGGCATGGACTACGGATTGGATGAGTGAGAAAGGAAAACAAAAGTTGAAAGAATTTGGCATCGCTCCACCCAATGCGAAACCCCAGTTCTGTCATATCAATTATTTTACAGAAAATGAAGCAGTACAGTGTCCCCACTGCGATTCCTGGAACACCAGGAGGATCAGTGAATTTGGCTCCACGGCCTGTAAGGCGCTTTACCAGTGCAATGATTGCCAGGAACCCTTTGACTATTTTAAGTGTCATTGAGGAGTCAGCATCGGTGGAAACCCGAAGGGTCATGAAAGTCAGGCGCTCCATCTGTTTTATACATACCAGTGGAACTACTTACTTGAAATGTTTAAAAAAAATGCGGCCTTCATCATACAGTAATCATATTATTTCACCAATTTCTTGATAATCCAGTCATATGTCTTCAGTTCTGCTCCATATTGAAAAAGGAATTGGCGTCATTACGCTGAACCGGCCTGAAAAGCTCAATGCCTTCAACCAAGAAATGGCGCTGAACTTACAGAGTAAATTGGACGAATGCGCAACTGAACCTGAAGTTCGCTGTTTGTACATAACGGGAGAGGGTAAGGGCTTCAGCGCAGGGCAGGACCTTACCGAAGTGACAGGGCCTGAGGCAATGAGCATGGAGCAAATCCTCTCGGAACATTATAATCCCATTGTCACGCGTATCAGGAATATCCCGAAACCCGTGGTGGCGGCCGTAAACGGCGTTGCGGCCGGGGCGGGCGCGAATATTGCCCTCTGTTGCGATATTGTTCTGGCCTCGCAGTCTGCTTCTTTCATCCAGGCTTTTTCCAAAATTGGCCTGATCCCTGACAGCGGGGGCACTTATTTCCTGCCGAGACTAATTGGATGGCAAAGAGCTTCGGCACTAATGATGCTGGGTGAAAGACTGGGCGCACCCGAGGCACTTGTCATGGGCATGATCTATAAGGTTTTTCCAGATGCAGAATTCAAATCCGAATCCCTTCGAATAGCAGGGATACTTGCCGCAATGCCCACCAAAGCGCTTGGCCTAACCAAACATGCATTAAATTATTCTTTTTCAAATTCACTGGAGGGACAATTGCTCACCGAGGATGAATTGCAGCAAAAGGCGGTGCAGACTGATGACTACCGGGAAGGCTTAGATGCATTTCTCAAGAAACGTGAACCTAAATTCAAAGGTCAATAATGAAGGATTCCAAACCGGCCAGGATCATAGATGCCATGTTCGCCAGGGACCAATTTTCACGGTGGTTGGGTGTAGAGCGATTGGAGGAACGTGAAGGATATTGCAAACTAAGGATGACAATCCGACCCGAAATGTGCAATGGATTCGACATCGCCCATGGAGGCATTACCTATTCATTCGCGGACAGCGCCCTTGCCTTCGCATCCAATAGTTCGGGTAAACATGCCATTTCAATTGAAACATCAATATCGCATATCAAAGCGCTGAAGGCCGGAGAAATCATCATCGCTACGGCGGTTGAAAAAAGCCTGGGCAAGCGGATCGCGAATTATGAGGTGAAGGTGGAAAGAGAAAATGGCGAATTGGTCGCCTGGTTCAAAGGAACAGTCTTCAGAAAAGACCAGGAATGGGAACTCGAATAATATTTCTTCCGGCATAGTAATTTTCAATTGACCTGTCTTGCTATTCAATCCACTTAAAACATGTTTTACGAATTCAAAGGCTTAAGACCCGTAGTACATCAATCTTCATTCGTGCATCCTCAGGCAACGGTGACGGGCAATGTAATCATCGGGGAGGATGTCTATATCGGACCTGGCGCCGCCATCAGGGGTGATTGGGGAGCCATCATTATCGAAGACGGTTGCAACGTGCAGGAAAATTGCTGCGTTCACATGTTTCCCGGTCTTACTGTCCTCCTGAAAAAGGGCGCGCATATTGGTCATGGGGCCATCGTGCATGGTGCCAGCATCGGCAGGAATTGTCTCGTTGGCATGAACAGTGTCATCATGGATCATGTGGAACTGGGTGATGAATGCATAGTTGGCGCGCTCAGCTTTATTAAGGCGGATGAAAAAATACCCAGGCGCAGTTTAGTTACCGGTAATCCCGCCAAAATCATCAAAGAAGTCAGCGACGAAATGATTGCCTGGAAATCTGAAGGCACAAGATTATACCAGGCTTTGCCAGGAGAGATGCATGAAAGCTGGATATCCTGTGAACCATTGAGGGAGCCTGAAGCGGATAGACCTATTCAGGAAATCTCATTTCGCAGCTGGAAAGAAACGCAATCGAAAAAATAAACACAGATTGAAGCAGTTGTTTCCCGATAAACCTATCTGCAAACTTGGATGTTTTGGCTCACCCTACTCCATGGAGCACTGAATCCATCAATTGAAGATCTTCGCCGCTCCATTACATTATAAATATCTTTGCGCCAACAATGGAAAAAAACAACTTCATAGATTATATCCGCATTTTCTGCAAATCAGGTCATGGCGGTGCAGGTAGCAGGCATTTTATGCGCACGAAATTTAACCCCCAGGCGGGCCCCGACGGTGGCGATGGTGGAAGAGGCGCCCATATCATTCTGCGCGGAAACAAAAACCTCTGGACATTATTGCACCTGCGGTATTACAAGAATGTGCTGGCCGAAGACGGAGCTCCCGGAAGCGGCAATAATTCTTCGGGACGCAGCGGCAAAGACGTGGTGATAGAAGTGCCACTGGGAACCATCGCCAGGGATGACGCCAGCGGAAAACAGGAGGTCGAGATACTGGAAGATGGACAGGAAATAATATGGATAAGAGGCGGAAGAGGCGGACTTGGCAATGCCAATTTCGCCACAGCTACCAACCAGGCTCCCGATTACGCCCAACCGGGAGAGCCCGGAAAGGAAGGATGGAAGATACTGGAACTGAAAGTCCTCGCGGATGTAGGCCTGGTAGGATTTCCAAACTCAGGCAAATCAACACTTCTGTCGGTAATCACCGCAGCCCGGCCCCAGATCGCTGACTATGCTTTCACCACCCTGACACCACAACTGGGGATAGTCGAATACCGCGACAGTCAATCTTTTTGTGTCGCCGATCTTCCGGGCATCATCCAGGGCGCTTCCGAAGGAAAGGGCCTGGGCTACCGATTCCTGAGGCATATCGAACGCAATCCGGTTTTGTTATTTCTAATTCCGGCAGACAGCGCCGACCATCGCAAGGAATTTGAAATCCTGGTCAGAGAACTGGAAGCCTATAACCCGGAACTGCTCCATAAACAATTTGTGATCGCCATCAGCAAATCTGATATGCTCGATGAAGAACTCCGCCATGCTATTGAAAAAGAACTGCCTGAAAATATACCCCATGTATTCATTTCCTCAGTAACCCGCCAGGGTCTTTCCGAATTGAAGGATTTGCTTTGGAAAGTACTGAATGAAAAGAATACCTGAAGTAAATTACATTGCCGGTTTCAGACTAACCATTTTGAAATTCCTGCTTCGATATATTGTACAATTTTTTTCAAAGGAATGCCCACCTGCATATTTCCTTGCAGTTACAATAATGCTTGCGGTACCGGTATATTTCAATTATGCCCATCACCTTGATCCCACCCAATTCATTTCTGAAAAGAGGATTGGTAAATTCATGCTCTATTACCTTCTTTTCGCGAGCGTCTATTCCGGCGCCTTCATCATCCAAAAAAAAATTTACAAGAATGCCATTCCATATTCCAATACTTCAGTGTTACTCATTTTGCTCGCCCCGGCATTTTTCGCATTCAGGCTATGCTTTAACTGGCAGGAGCCCTGGGTCAAGGCCAATGCCCCTGCGGGCTTCGTACAATATTACCTTCAAACTACAGGCTGGTTGGTTCGTGGGCTAATTCTCATACTTCCTGTTTATATTTTCTGGAGATTGACTCACAAAAGCCGCGAACCATTCTATGGCATGAAACCCATTCCATCCGTCCGACCCTATCTCTTCTTGCTTGCCCTGACCATTCCCATAATGGCCCTTTCATTTACCGACAAAAATATACTCAGCTACTATCCCAGAGTGCAGACATTGTACCGGCTGCCCACAGCAAACTATTTTCATTACTTGTTCTTTGAGCTCAGCTACGCATTTGATTTCCTAAGCATCGAAATATTTTTTCGGGGAGCGCTGGTATTGGCCTTCGCGTCAAACCTTGGCATGCGTTGCATAGTGCCGATGGCCGCATTCTATTGCTGCATCCATTTTGGAAAACCGCTGCCTGAATGTATCAGCAGTTATTTCGGAGGCATCCTTCTTGGAATTATTGCGTACCGTACGAAGTCCGTATGGGGCGGTCTGATCCTGCACCTCGGGATGGCCTGGCTCATGGAGCTTGGAGGAGCCTTATTGCGCTGAAAAGAACCGCCTCTAACACTAAGTTGGTATTGCATTTCTGAGGATTGGTCATTAATTTTCTCAAAACCTGTCTCATGAAAAAACTATTTTCTTCACTTCTGCACTCATTGTGCAGCCACCTGACACATAATGGCAATGATAAATCCGCGATGGGAATAGCCTTTGTCCTGCTGGGAGACCTGGGTTTCATATTGAGATCGGTATGGCTGTTTTTCCCTCCTATAATTTTTCTACTCATAAGTTATGTGGCTTTCTGGAAACTTGCCCAGGGCCAGGACATACTGCTTTCAGTATTTGAAAAGAGGCTCACTTTTGTCCAGTTTATTGTCACTCACACCCTCTGGGTATTCATGACCTGGTTCACATCAAGACTACTTTCTTACGGTAAGAAAATGAATGCTCCCAATTATCTCCCCGAATCCTTTTTCCAGCATATTCCCAGGATACTTGGATTCACCTGCTATACCATCATTGTACTTGCATTTATCAGAATTTCTTCTTATGCTATTGCCGCTCCGCCTTTTACCTATACAGTTGCAATCCTGATGAGCTTTCCATATTATGCACTGTTGAATTACCTGTCTCTGAAAATTAAGGCCCCCACCATTGTTCAATTGACCCTTTCACTAGCAGCCATCTTCATTTTGCTGGTGAGCTTTGGCCTATGGAGTTTCAATTTCAGGAATATTGTGATTGTATTGATCCTGCTGCAGATGTACTATGTTTTCTTTGTTGTGGGCCGAAGAAAGCTGATTGAGAAAAGAAGCCTGGAACCAGCAGCGCAGAGGAAAGGCATGATAATGAAATTTATGGAAAAGATGGCCGGCTTTTTCTTTATCCCAAACAGTGAAGGTCTCGTTTTCATCGTCTTCAATATCGTATCTGTTGTATTCCTGTCATTCTATATAGCCTGTTTCATGAATCTGGAGGTGGCTTTGCTGATCCGCACCTGCTCTTTTATTTTCCTGGCATTCGCCTTCCTTGTAGGCTTTTCGAATATCATATCTTTCTTTTCGGTCAAATACAAGATCAGCTTTCACGTCATCCTCCTCGCTCTGGCCTTTTTCACCAGCAGAATCGAACCTTACAGAGTGCGCTTCATTGATAAAAAAGATCCTTCCATACAATTCGAACAAAGGCAGAACCTCAGAGAATACTTTAGTAATTGGGTGAATCAGCGAAAAGATATCTTGAATGATACAAACGTTAAAGACTATCCAGTTTTCTTTGTGATGGCCAATGGAGGAGCATCACGTTCAGGATACTGGGTGGCATCCGTACTCAGCAGACTGGAAGATTCCAGCAAAGGGATTTTTTCAAATCACTTATTCTGCCTTTCGGGAGCATCGGGGGGAAGCTTGGGTAATGCTACATTTTTCAGCCTCCTGAGATATAAAAACGAATTGGCAAGTTTGGGTGTCTCGCGCCTGGAAGCCTCCAAAGAATATCTCCGTTCCGACTTCTTAACCTTCACACTCGCCAATATGCTGGGCCCCGATTATTTTAGACATCTTTATCCAGTGGCATTTCTAAAATCAAACCGCGCTAATGCGCTTATCAAATCCATTGAAGCTGCGCCGGCAGACAGTGTATTCCTGAAAACGAAATTGGCCGACGGTTTTTCTCAATTTATTGCGAAGCATAACGATAGGAACTATGATCTGCCGGTATTGTTCATAAACGCAACCCGCATGCAGGATGGAAGGCCTTCCGTAATCAGCAATATCAAAATCACGGACTCCATTTTTAATAACAGGATTGATTTGTTGAGTCTCCTGGACAGCAGCGAGGATATGAAGCTGAGTACCGCGGTGGAAATAGGTGCCAGTTTTCCTTATGTGAGCCCCGGCAACCGCATCGATCAACGCAACCTGCAAGGTCATTCCGAAGCCAATTATTTTGTGGACGGAGGTTATTTTGACAATTCCGGAGCAGGCGTGATTCATGAAATGATCATGCAAATCCAGGAGATTTTGAAAGACAGTTCAGACGTCCTTATTTATCCATTCAGAAAAAAAATTCAATGCTATGTCGTGCATATCCTCAACGATGCTATCACCAGCTCCGACCTCAATCCTGTGAGCCCGATTCAAAATGACCTTGCGGCTCCCCTGATAACGCTCGCAGGCTCTTATGGAGTCCAGACTTCCACCAACGATCTAAGGTTGAAGAAATACCTGAAGCTCACTTACAATAATTCCCCGACACACTATATTCCTGTGAATCTGTACCGGCGAAACGACAAGCTTGTTTTCCCAATGAATTGGGTGATCTCCCAGAAAATACTTGACAGCATGGACTTGAGATTGGAAGAAAATGAACGAATCAAAGAATTGCTCCATTTCATAAATTCAAACGCCAGGTAACACCGTATGGAATACTAAGGCTGAGTGTTTCCCCTGGGAAATTCAGGCTGAGAAATCCTCGGCCATCGTTATTCCTTAATCCCCTGATTAACATTTCCACCTTTGATTTTTGCAGTAGGTTTGCAGGAATCAAAATCGAATGCCATGAGGAAAGTTTCCCTGACGATTGTACTAATACTACTGATTTTCAAATCCTTTGCCGATGAAGGAATGTGGCTGCCCCTGCTCCTGGGTCAGCAGGTATATGATGATATGGTGAAGCGGGGCCTGAAGCTTACCAAAGAACAGTTGTACAGCATTAACAAAGCTTCCATCAAAGACGCGATAGTAATTTTTGGTTCCGGATGCACGGGCGAAATGGTGAGTGGCGAAGGCCTGGTTTTCACCAACCATCATTGTGGGTATGATGCTATTGCTTCCGCAAGTAGTTTGCAGAATAATTATCTGCACGATGGATTTTGGGCCAGAAACAAAAACATGGAGATTCCAGCAAAGGGCCTCAGCGTACAATTCCTCTTGAAGATAGAAGACCTAACCAGGCAGTTGGACAGTGCGCTCGGGGGACTCAGCGGTGCCGAAAGATCCAAAAAGCAATCGGAATTGATTGCGGAAATCAACCGGAAATATTCTGATCCTTCAAAAAATATAGAAGCAAGAGTGAGCCCACTGTTTAAAGGGATTCAATTTCTGGTCTTTGTGTACCAACGCTATAATGATCTTCGTTTGGTGGCAGCACCGCCGGAAAGCATCGGCAAATTTGGCGGCGACACCGACAATTGGGAATGGCCCCGCCATACCGGCGATTTCTCCATTTTCCGTGTGTACATGAGCAAGGATGGCCTTCCGGCTGATTATGCAGCTGATAATATTCCCCTGAAACCAAAATATTTTCTTCCGGTATCCATTAAGGGATATAAGGAAGGTGACTACTCAATGATTTACGGATATCCCGGCAGTACCAATCGTTATGAAACTTCCTATGGGGTAAAACTATCCACGGATATCAATAATCCTTCCATTGTGAACCTCAGGGATGCAAGACTGAAACTCATGTTTGAGGAAATGAAAAAAGACCCTTCGGTCAGACTGAAATTAGCATCTTCCTATGCATCCATCGCCAACTATTGGAAATTCTATGATGGAGAAACAAAGCAATTGCTGAAGTATCACGTCTATGAACAAAAACAAAGCCTGGAAAATGCATTCCGCCAATGGGCCAAAGGCAAACCGGAATTTGAGAACCTGTTCACGGAATGGCCCAAAGTATATGATGCCTGGCGGCCTTATGCAAAACACCGGATCTATTTGTACGAAGGCGTGCTGGGTTCACCATTCAGCAGGTTTGCTTCAACGTTGGTTAAGCTCGAAAGCGACCTGGTAAAAGCAGGAGTGGACGCTCCCGTTGTGAAGCAGGGAATTGAAGCGGCGATCGCGGCAAGAAAGAAATTCCTGGAATCTGAAAATCTCATTTCAGACCAGAAGATTATGGCAACTATCTGCATGATGTTTTATACCGATATCGATAAAAGTCAGCACCCCATTGGGTTTTACGAAGGCATTCGAAATAGTTACGGGGACCTGAAGGACCCTGGTACTTACAAGAGTTGGGCTTCCGCGGTATTCAGCAACAGCTTTCTTTTGAATGATTCCAAATGGGATGCATTCATCAGGAATCCCGACCCCATCGTGCTGCAAACTGATCCCGCCTTCGCCTATGCGGGCGGTTTCGTAAAAAATTATACCAATAAATACGATCCCTTTTATCAGCAGTTCCTGGTCAGGAATAATGATCTCTCACGCTTCTATCTGAAAGGCATCATGCAAATGGACCCCAGGAAAAAAATGTATCCCGATGCCACTTTCACCATGAGGGTAACTTATGGTAACGTGAAATCCTACAGTCCCAGGGATGCAGTCAAATATGAATATGTGTGTACGATGAGCGGAGTTTTGGAAAAATATAAACCCGGAGACTATGAATTTGATTTACCTGCCAAACTGCTTGAACTCGCGGAGAAGAAAGATTTTGGTCCATATATTGACAAACTGCACAACGATTTGGTCGTGTGTTTCATTACCAACAATGACATAACGGGTGGCAATTCAGGCTCCCCGGTAATGGATGCATCCGGAAACCTCATAGGCCTTGCATTTGACGGAAACTATGAGGCCCTGAGCCACAAGATCGCCTTCGATAAAAATTACAACCGCACCATTTGTGTGGATATCCGGTATGTATTGTGGTGCATCGACAAATTGGGAGGAGCGACCAATATAATCAACGAATTGAAAATAGTGAGGTAATTGGGAGGTCAGTTCACGGAAACCAACGGCATAGTGCAGGCGAAGCCTTTTGGCCTTAGCTGGAAGCCCTTTCAACAAAGGAATAGAGATTAAAATGCGATTCCTTTCGCAATGCCTCGATCTCCTTCCGTAGGGATTCCCTGCTGATGGATTTCATTTTTTTGTATTGGATGAGCTGGTATGCCTTCTCTGTGAGCAACCAAAGTCTCTTGTCATATTGAAATGCCTTTCCAACCGAAGCGAGGATGGCTTGAAATAATTCCTCAATCCCGGTCTTTTGTGAAGCGATGGTTTTAATGACAGGAATTTCATGGTGCATCTTACCGTAAGCAGGCTCCAGCATTGAGCGCAGATTTCTTACAAAAAGATCCGCGTCCGGTCTGTCGCTTTTATTCACAACGAATATATCCGCGATTTCCATCAGGCCGGCCTTCATCGCCTGCACCTCATCGCCTGATTCCGGCACCAAAACCACCACCGTCACATCAGCAAGGCCTGCAATCTCCACTTCACTCTGTCCCACTCCTACTGTTTCCACGATGATAAAGTCAAAGGGCGCGGTTTTCAGAAGGTCAGTAATTTCAATGATCTTGTGGTTCAGGCCTCCCAATGAGCCTCTGGAAGCAAGGGAGCGGATAAATACATCGGGATGCGCGTACCAGTCACTCATTCGTATGCGGTCACCCAGCAATGCTCCCATATTAAAAGGCGAAGAAGGATCAACGCATAGCACGGCTACCCGCTTTCCGGAATTCACCATGGATCCAATCAGGGAATCTACGATTGTGCTCTTGCCTGCTCCCGGCGGACCGGTAATGCCGATGATGGGCTTATCTTCATTGTAAGGCAGGCTCTTCAGCAATTTATCGTAGTCTCCCACTTCATTTTCTACCAATGAAATGCCGCGGGAAATGCTCTTGAAATCGCCTTGCATGGTCTTTTGCAGCAATGGCTCCATCATAAATTAGAACTTTCTTTCTTGTATTTACTCTCCAGTCAAATCTTCACTCATCTTACACAAATACCTGGAAGTTTCTCCGGATTCATGTATTGACAAAAATATGGCTAAAAGCCCAGAACCCTCAGGAATAGGAGAAATTCCTGGGTGACTGAATACAATTGGAGGAGCAAATACTTATCGGCGTGAGTAATTGAAATGTCAGATCGCACACAATGGAGGATCTTGCCTGAGTAATCATTGAAGAGATTCTCTGCCGGCCTTATTCCCGGAATTTCTCAAATGCATCAATTTGGCGTATTTCAGAAAAGTCTGGTATGAAACACTGCGTGCAATTATGAATCCGTCTACTCCGTCCAGGAAACCGGCCTTAAAAAAATATCCTGCAAAAAAGGCTACGAGTGGGTTAATGATCAAATTCAGAAAAGAGGCTTTTTTTCCTGCTTCCAGCATGGATTTGGCCTGGATGCTCGTGAAACGGTTCATTTGTGCAACCTGTTCGTCCAGGCTGTAATAGCTAAAGTGTAAGATATCCCCCTGCAAATGCTTTATGGTACTCTGCTTATCCATCATTATTTTATCATGCGGATTGGTTCCACCCCACCTGGCTTTTTTCCGATTCATCAATCGCAATTTTCGGTCGGGATACCATGTTCCATGCCGGATCCATTTGCCGGAATAATTACTGCAACGGTTCATGGTATATCCATCGTGATGGAAGCCCTCTTGTTTGAGGTGTAGAATAGATTGAATCAGTTTTTCATCCAGGGCCTCATCGGCGTCGAGTGACAATACATAATCGTGAGACGCCTGGTCCAGCGCGAAATTTTTTTGCTCAATATATCCAAGGAAAGGCTGCTCTATCACTTTCGCGCCATGGGACAGGGCGATGGATTTAGTGCCATCAACAGAAAGAGAATCCACCACCAGGATTTCATCGGCCACGCTCTTCACAGATTCCAGGCACCTGCCAATATTTCTTTCTTCGTTGAGCGCAATGATAACCACTGAGAGTGCAGCCATGAAATCATTTTAGTGCCCAAAAATAGGAAAAAGCAAGAGGGTAGGTGAATAAGAAGTTGATGCACCAAAATGAATTTTCACTAATATTGAACCATGACGAATTTTATTCCCATATTCCCCCTCGGGCTTGTGGTATATCCAGGTGAAGATCTGAACCTGCACATTTTTGAACCGCGTTATAAACAGCTGGTGCAGGAATGTATCAGTGACGCCAAACCCTTCGGCATCCCTACTTTGATCAACAATAAGATGTGTGAAATGGGCACCCTGGTAAAAGTGGTAGAACTGGTAAAAACCTACGACAATGGTGAAATGGATATCCGTACCAGGGGTCAAATAGTTTTCCGAGTGCTGGAAGTGATCAAACATGTGCCCGACAAACTATATAGTGGCGCCATCGTGAACTACCCCGACAATAATGTAGAAGGCAACAGCGAATTGATGCAAAAGGTCATGAACGGGATTCGCGAATTGCATAAATTGCTGAATATATCCAAGAAATTTCAAAAACCCGATGAGGAACTCAATTCCTACGATGTGGCGCATCACGTGGGTTTTTCGGTGGAAGAAGAATATGAATTATTAGGCCTCATGATGGAATTGCAACGACAGGAATATATCAAGCGTCACCTCGGCCGGGTAATGCCGGTGATAGCCGAGATGGAAACACTCAAGAAAAAGGTAAAGCTCAACGGCCATTTCAAGAACCTTATTTCATTTGATTTTGATTTATGATTTCAAATTTTTATGATCAGCGGAATTATTGGATTTTTGATATGGGTTCAAGCCCAGATTCTATTAAATTCCTTTAACCGTGGCAGTTACCATTTGTTTCGATTTCGGAAATACCCGTCTCAAATATGCCGTATTTGAGGGCCGGGATATGAAGGCGGAAAGTAGTCTGAATGATGACGGCAATGCATCGCTGGAATTTGTCCTTGAAAATTATCATCCCCAAAAAACCATATTGTCCAGCGTCATTGACCACAGTCCGGTTTTAGAAGAGCTATTGACGAGGCAAAGCCGGTTTCATCGCCTATCCAATAAATCCAGACTGCCATTCAGCACACCCGTAAGCAAACCCGAAACCATTGGAGCCGACAGGCTGGCCCTGGCCGCTGCAGCAGTTGAATTTTTTCCCGGAAAGCACAACCTGGTAGTGGGATTGGGCACCTGCATCACTTATAATTTCATCAGCAAATACAATGCTTTCCTCGGAGGTGGAATTTCACCGGGAATGGAAATGCGGCTCAAATCACTCAATGACTATACGGCGAAACTTCCCTTGATAAAGCCGGATTGGAATTTTCCATTGGTGGGGTATGATACAAGAACGAATATTACAAGCGGTGTGATTTTGGGGATGGCAAAAGAAATTGACGGCATGATTGACGCATACTCAGAGCGTTATAGCAACTTTAACGTGCTTTTAACCGGAGGCGATGCCGGCTATTTTGCGCAACTCCTGAAAAATCAGATATTTGCAGACCCTCATCTAATCTATAAAGGCTTGTATGCTATCAGTGAGTATAATAACTAACTGCAGGAGAGTTGTATTTTTTGGCATGTTCTTTTTGATATTCAGCAAGGTTTCAGCCCAGGAAAACTCACCTTATTCCCGCTATGGACTGGGGGATTTGTTACCCAGCCAGAATATTGTAAACCGTGGCATGGGTGGCGTAGTGGCCGCTTATGGCGATGTTCAGGCCATCAATTTTGTGAATCCTGCTTCCTATGCGCGCTTGAAAGTCACCACTTTCGACGTGGGCATAGACTATACAAATCACACGCTCAAGAGCATTAACCCCATTAACAAGTTCAGCTCCGCATATCTCATCCCTTCATACCTGCAAATTGGAATTCCGCTCTCGAGTCCATCATCAAAAAATGGTCATTGGGGGATGAATATTGGTTTGAGACCGCTCACCAGGATCAACTATAAACTCGACAAAACCACCAGGCTGCCCGGCATAGACAGCGTGGCCTATCTCTACCAGGGAAGCGGCGGTTCATACCAGGCCTACCTCGGTACCGGTTTTGGAAATAATCATATCAGTTTGGGATTTAATGTTGGTTACTTATTCGGAAGCAAGAATTATAGTACCAAGGTCCTTTTCCTAAATGATACGGTTTTATATTATAAATCGATTTCGGCAGACTCCACTTCTTTTGGCGGCCTGTTTGCAAATGCCGGTTTTCAATACCAGGTCAAATTGAATAAAAGCACCTGGCTGAAATTGGGCGCCTATGGCCAAATGAAAAATACCCTTAACGCCAAAAGAAATATTGTAAGAGAAACCTACAATTCAGATCCTGTTACCGGAGGGGATATTTCGATCGACAGCGTCTATGCTTCCAGAGGCCAGGACGGCAAGATTGTCTATCCCGCTTCCTATGGATTTGGCTTCTCCGTTGAAAAGGAAGACCAATGGTCATTTGGTGCCGATTATGGCATTGCGAACTGGAGCGATTACCGGTACTATGGCAACAAGGATGAAGTGAAAGATAACTGGCAATTGAGGCTGGGCGGACAATTCATTCCAAATATCAAGAGCAAATCTTATTGGAGTATCGTTTCATACAGGATTGGATTCTATACCGGTCCGGACTATATCCAGTTGAACGAGAAACTCAATCAATATGCATTCACCTTCGGTGCGGGCTTCCCCATCCGCAAGTTCGGAGTATACAGCCTCTATAACAATCAATTTACCATTATTAACACCGCCATAGAAGTGGGCTCAAGGGGAAATAAGAATAGCCAGGTAAAAGAAAGTTTCTTTAAAATATCTATCGGGTTTACCTTGAGTGACCGCTGGTTCATTAAGCCCAAGTACAATTAATGTCTTCTTGTATTTCCATCCGAAACAAAATGATCCCTGCAGCTTTCTTAATAGGCTGCTTTTTTCTTTATGCATGCGAAAATGATATAAAGGATATTAAGGCCCTTACTGCAAGAAAAATTGGGGTGGAAGAAGCCCGGGATGTTGAAGCCTATATGAGCCGCGGCGGGAAAATGACCGGAAAGCTCATTGCCCCCCTCATGTACCGTTACCAGGACACTGTACCGAGGATTGAATTCACTCAAACCATTCACGTGGATTTTTATGATGATTCTCTGAAAGTGGAGAGCACGGTGGATGCACTATTCGCCAAATACCTGGAAGGACAGAGCAAGGTTTTCCTGCGCGACAGCGTGGTGGCGATCAATAGGAATAACCAGGATACCCTGAGGTGCAAAGAACTCTGGTGGGACCAAAACCTTCAGAAATTCTATACCGAAAAATCGGTGCGCATTTATAAAAGAGATGGAACAATTCTGTACGGAGACGGAATGGAATCAAGCCAGGATTTTACAGATATCAAAATTCTGCACCCCACCAATAGTATTTTCAAAGTGCCGGCCTCCCAATTTCCGGAATGATCTTGCTCAACTTATTTTAATTTCGCATTCTCTTGGTAACGGATTCATAAAACCTTTTAATTTCTGAACAACATGGAATACCGCATCATGGGCCATACCGGACTTCAACTCAGTGTACTTTCCTTCGGGAGCTGGGTCACCTTCCATAAACAAATAGACGACAAACTCGCAGATGAACTGATGGGTATCGCATACGATCAGGGTGTCAATTTCTTTGATAATGCTGAAGCATATGCGCTAGGTGAGAGTGAGAAAATGATGGGGCGTATCTTACAAAAAAAATCCTGGGACCGGAGTTCCTTCGTCATTTCCTCAAAAGCATTTTTTGGTTGGCGGGGGAAGAATAACAAGCCCAATCAAACAGGCCTGAGCCGAAAACATTTAACGGAAGCGTGTAATGAAGCTTTGCAAAGGCTGCAGGTGGAATGGCTCGATCTATATTTCTGCCATCGTCCCGATCCCCAGGTTCCAATTGAAGAAGTGGTTTGGACAATGAACCATTTGATTCAGCAGGGAAAGATCCTGTATTGGGGAACCAGCCAATGGAGCGGAGCCGAGATTATGGAAGCGCACCGGGCGGCTCAGGAATTCAAACTCATCGGCCCTTCAATGGAACAGCCACAATACAATATGTTCGAACGATTCAAAATGGAACAGGATTATTTGCCCGTGTTCAAGAATATGGGACTCGGTACCACGGTCTGGAGTCCCCTGGCAGCAGGCTTTCTAACAGGTAAGTACAATGATGGAATTCCCGAAGGGTCAAGGCTTTCCATAAAGGGATTCGACTGGCTAAAAGACAGATGGATGCAGGATGAAAAGATCAGGAAGGTGAAAAAGCTTTCCGATCTGGCAAATAAACTTGGACTCCCTCTCGCAACCCTTGCCATCGCCTGGGTCATCAGCAACCCCAATGTAACCACGGCGATCCTCGGCGCAACCAAGAAAGAACAATTGCTGGAGAACCTGAAAGCGCTGGATGCTGTGAACAAACTCACTCCCAAGGTGATGGAGAACATTGAAAAAATTCTGGAGAATAAGCCTTTTTTAGATCTGGCATAAAATTTCAGCAGAAGAAATTTTTTCTCCGGTACGAGTTTCAATCCATCAAAGGCGGTTCAGAATATTTCACACCACGGGCCATTTGAATGTCGATTGCAAGTGAATCTTTTTCCCGTTTGTTTGTGAATCCCTTGCGGCTTCGATTATTTCCAGCACATGCAATGCGTGTTCCGCAGCAATCAGTGGTTCCTGGCCTGTAGCCAGTGATTCAGCAATTACCGAAGCTCCCTGCTGCCATACATAAGTGCCCGGGTCTTCAGCATATCGGATTGGTTTTTCAGTGTATGAAATTGCCAGGTCAACGCCAAATGGCGCCCAGTCGTATCCTACCAACGCCATATTCCCTTTGGTTCCCCATATAGATATGGTGGGTCTGTCCTGCCCCTTGCCATCATGGCCATAAGGATCAAAATAATTGAAGCCACATTGTACATTCGAAAGAATGCCATTCCCATGATCCATCACCACAATCGCGTTGTCTTCAGCCTCCACCTTAATTTCTCCTTTGTTATCTGTTACTCGTGTGGGTGTAACAATGCTGGTCATGGCCACGACCGATTTTGCGGGTCCCAGCAGACCAGTCAGCGTAGCCAGATTATACACTCCCAGATCGGGAAGGCTACCACCTCCCTTTTCATAGAAGAATGCCGACCACGTAGGGCCAAGATGACCGTAATGCGCATGCGCAGATGAAATCCTTCCTAATTTGCCATCCTGGATGGTTTTAGACATGAATGCAAATTGCGGACTGTTCACTACGGCGGGCGCGCCCCAGATGCGCAACCCTTTGCTCTTCGCGAGATCGAGCAATGCCCTACCCTCTTTATAAGTATTGGCCATTGGCTTTTCACTCCAAACATGCTTCCCCGCCAGCAGCGCCTGCCTGTTGAGGCCGCCATGAACCTGCATATCCGTAAGCGTCACCATCAGGTCGAATGGAGCGCCTGCAAGCATCTTGTCAATATGAGGATAATGGTTCGGAACATTGAAGGCCTTGGCCTGTTGTATCGCCCTATCATATATGATATCACAGGTACTCACCAATTCCACATAAGGTGATTCAGACAAATGTGGTAAATACCTGTTTGATACGCTGCCACATCCAATCACAGCCACCCTTATTTTTTTACCGGATTCAATCCTACCCAGGCCCTCGAATGATTTCGGTGAGAGTGCCCATGCGGCGCCAGCCATTCCAAATTGCTGAATGAATTTCTGCCGGCTGATCATATTTTTCCTGCTCATGATAAAAAATTGATGGTTATAATTACTGAATGGAGAATCATCTACTACAAATTTAGCTTTTCTGGCATCTGATATTGCAGATTTTCAATAAAAAGAGCGCTCTTCGGGAGCGGGGAATTCATTTAGGAATAATTTGGATTCTACAAGCAGATGGATGTTGCCATTCACCCACGAAACTGAAATTCGCATATATAGGGCGCTCCTCCGGAGCGAGGGCATCATCAATCGCTGAAATAAAACAATCATTTCTGTTCGAATGGTATTTCAAAGCCTCCAAGAAATAATGCTATTCCTGCTTGAATGTTCTTTTTCCGAAGTTGAGTGCCGAACGCTCATTTCAACTCGTGAATTTGTATCTTGAATCCATTAAATTTCAAATTTATTCATGAGAAAACTGATCTTTTTCGTCTGCCTCTTTCTTATTCCACCGCGGATAAACGCCCAGGGACTAAAGGAATTGAAATTGGGCGCCTCCTTTATTGTAGAAAATTTTAATTCGAATGACGGTGAAATTTTTCAAGCCTCCAGGAAACTTCCTCTCTTTAGCTATGAAATGAACCACATACTGTGGACATCCGGACAAAAGAATGATCATTTAGAAATATCCTGTTCCCCTGATCCGGATTTCTCTCCTGGCTTCAAAGCCATTGCAACACTCAGGAATATTTCAACCGACACAATAGAGATTTCCAATCTTGTACCTTTCGGCGCATCGGACTCGCAGGTGCATATTACCGGTAAGGGCGATGATGAACTTTCAAGAACCTGTCTATTCCTTCCGGGCAAAATCCCCGTTAATGTGATTTGTCCGGACAATGCATGGGAACTGGGCTATGGCAGTATCCAACTGAATAATGACCGGAATGCCTGCGCGCTTGCAAGGAGAGAACCGAATAAGATTCAAAAGGGACAGAAAAAAAGATTCGAAACCATATTGTACCCGGGAGGTTCGGTAAGCTATGCGATATATGTCGACCTCTTTACCGGCGATTGGCAGGAAGGATTGAATCTGATTTTCAGGCAACGGTATTTATATGACCTGAAGACTTTTGACGATAGCCTCTTCAACCGAAAAGATTTGGAATGGATCCGTCATGCATATATTATCCGTCTCCTGATGGCGTGGGACAAATCCTATTTCGACTACAAGGATAATAAGAATCATTTGAATGAGGATAGAGAAAAACAATTGTATGGAGGAGATGATGTGATTGGACTCTGGCCCACCTGGCCTTCACTCGGACTCGATCAGAGAAATCAATTTGACTTGTTCCGCGATCTGCCGGGAGGTACAAGGCAAGTTCATAAGATGGCGATGGACCTTCGCAAATCGGGAACCAAATTGTTCATCTGCTATAATCCATGGGACGAAAGCACCAGGAGCGAAGGTCATTTGGCGGGCCTCGCCAGCCTGATCCGGGCAACATCCGCCAATGGCGTGGTCCTGGACACCAGGGGATCTTCCAGCAGGGAATTGCAGCAGGCGGCAGATCAGGTGAGCCCCGGCGTTATTATGTACAGCGAGGGAATGGCCGTGGTGAAAGACATGCCTGGCATAGTAGCCGGCAGGGTGCACAATGCCCTGTATTATCCACCCATGCTGAATCTCAACAAATTCATCAAGCCGGAATTTGCCATATTCAGGGTAGCTGAATTGCAAAAAGAGCCTATTCAAAGGGAATTTGCCCTTGCATTTTTTAATGGATACGGTACAGAACTGAATATGTTTTCGCCCGGACAACCGGCCTGGCTCCAGGATCAGTACAAATACCTCGGCAGAACTTCGCGGATCCTGCGCGAAAACAGTCCCAATTTCGTATCGCCAGGTTATACGCCGCTCATTCAGACAAACGCAGACAGCATTTGGGTGAATCAATGGAAGGCTGGGGAAAAAACAGTTTACACCATTTACAGCATCATTCCCTCGGGATACAAAGGATATTTGTTCAGGGTGCTGCCAAACGAGGGCTTTCATTTCGTGGATCTCTGGCATCACCGCGTGTTACAACCCAAAGGGATACACGACGGATGGTTTATAGAAGCGGAAACAGATGCATTTCACCGAAAATGGCTGGGCACCAATAACGAAGGGGCAGTGGATTGTGTAGCTCAATTGCCAATGCTGCTCCAATCCAGACTGAATGGTGATGTGTTGAGCCTGCAAACTTCACGTGGAGGCCAGCTGAGAATATGGGCAGGTACGCCAGACTATTCCGGCAAGCCCCTGGAAATGAAGGCCGGCAATATCCAAATCCATCTGAGTGAATTCTTTGGAAGCTATGAGGGAGATTTTGTAATCCAGTTAATGGAGAATAATATTTTGTTGGATGAAAATATTGTGACGATTCCTCCCGGAACCCCCAGGAGAATGACGCCTCGTCTCACAAAGCTTCGGTCAAAGGTGAATGCCGGAAGTTTGGAGGACCTTGTAAGGATCCCTGCCGGAAAATTCATTTTCAAAGAGTCCCATGGGGATGAATTCATTCCATATCCAAAGCAGGATGTGGATAGTAGTTTTGATATGCCTTCATTCTATATGGACAAATATCCAGTGACTAATATTCAGTTCAGGAAATTCCTGCAAGCTTCCAAATACCGGCCTTCGGACACCAGTAATTTTTTGAAGCATTGGAAGAATGGAAGAATTCCCAGGGGTGAGGAAAACTTTCCGGTTGTATATGTGAGTTATGAAGACGCACGAGCATATTCAAAATGGTCGGGTAAAAATCTCCCTACTGAACTGGAATGGCAGTATGCGGCCCAGACTGTCGCCTTGAATGAGTGGCCCTGGAAGCAAACAACTCCGGTTACAAGAAAGGAGCAACAGATAACCGAAACATTGACGGTGACTTCAATTGATGGAATTGATTCTTCATACTGGAATCTGGGTCATGGAATTTTGTACGCAGTGGGTAAATATCCTAAGGGTGCAAATCCCAATGGCCTGCAGGATCTGGTAGGTTCTGTGTGGCAGATGACCAATGACCTGTATTTGTGCGGTCCATACCGCTACATCATTATGAAAGGAGGGAGTTATTTCAATCCTTCCTCAAGCTGGTGGTATGTTCAGGGAGGTCCACGTGAATTGAATTACCGGCAATACCTCTTGCGGGTATCACAGGGTTTTGAAAGAAATGCGACAGTTGGATTCAGGTGTATGCTTCCGGGGAATGATTAATTTTAGGTTTGAAACAAATCAGGCATGACGATTTATGGTATTCCGGGCTGTGATTCAACGAAAATGGCCTTGCGATGGCTGAAGAAAAACAAGTTACAATTTGAATTTCATGACTACAAACTATCAGGCATAAGCGCCGATAGACTTCAGGAATGGGCAGAGCAGGTTGGTTGGGAAACCCTACTCAACAGGAAAAGCGCTACCTGGAGGGGCCTGCTCGCGGAAGAGCAGTCGAAAGCCAATAGTCAGGCAGGCGCGATCGAATTGATGGTGAAGAATACCAGCCTGATCAAGAGGCCTCTGATTGAACACAGAGGTAAAATAATGGTGGGTCTCGATACAGACCTATATAACAAGAAATTGATTTGAACCTGGCCAGGAGCCATTTTGGAACAATTGAATAGGCATTATTTAAGATTTATGAAAATGAGCAAGGAGACATTTGAAAATTCTATCCAGGCAGGCATACATCTGAAATTGCTGAGATTGGCAGGTAACTGGCAAGGTACTTCGCGCACATGGTTTGAAGAGGGGGTCCTGGCCGATGAATCTCCCATGCGCGGAACTATAAAGTCAGTATTGGGAGGCAGGTTCATCCTGCATGAATATGAGGGCACCATGATGGGCAAGCCCTTCGAAGGAATTGCAATCTATGGATACCATATCGACAGCGGAAAATTTCAATCTGCCTGGGTTGACAGTTTTCACATGGGTACCGGCATCATGTCTGCGCAGGCCGATCGTAATAAAGAATATTTCTCTGTTCTTGGATCCTATAGTGCAGGAGAAGAGGAATGGGGATGGCGTACTGAATTTGAATGGGCGAACCAGAACGAATTAGTCATTACTGCATATAATATTAGCCCCGGAGGAATAGAATCCAAAGCCGTTGAAACCAGGTATTCCAGGATCCCTTCCTGATCCGGTCACCTGATTTAACCACGTGAAAACCAATTATCTTAGTTAAGATTCCGACTCCTTTCTTTGTCATTACGTCTCTCTCAAATCAAAAAATAATTCCTAAAAAGTTAATTAAACGTTTGTTTAAATCAAACAAGTGTTTAACTTCGTGCCCGCAAATTTCTTTTATGACAGACAAAAAAACAGAAATCCTTCTAACGGCCGAAGAACTTTTCGCCGAAAAAGGATTTGACGGCACTTCGGTCAGAGATATAGCTCAACATGCGGGCGTGAACCTGGCGATGATATCCTATTATTTTGGCTCCAAGGAAAAATTGCTCGAAGCGTTGCTAGAATACAGGTCCGACTACACTTTTAGTACCCTGGAAGAGTTAAATAAGGACCAATCACTGAACCCCTGGGATAAAATAGACCGGCTCGTGGATTTCTACGTGGAAAAGTTCATCAACAACAATAAGGTTTACAATATCATCAGTGTTCAATCCAGCAAATTAAGTTCTCCGGAGATCAAAGAACTGATCACCAAAATGAAACTCAGGAATCTGGATCAAATCAGGAAGATCATCCAGGATGGACAGAAGAAAAAGTTTTTCCGAAAAGTAGATATAGAGTTTACCATGGGTAGTGTGATGGGAACCATTTCTCAATTAACCCTTTCAAAAAATTTTTATTGCAGCCTCATGAATATTGACAAGACGGATGAAGAAGCCTACCGCAAAAAAGTCATACTTCGGCTTAAAACTCATTTGAAGCAATTACTGAGAGCGCATTTAGACATCAGAAACGAAGCATAAAAAGAACAAGCATGAAAAAGCAGTCAGGGATTGTTTTCCTATGGCTTATCACCGGAATGTTTGCATCGGGCCAGACCAGAACAATCAAGCTGGATGAAGCCATCCAACTGGGGATCCAAAACAGCAGGCAGCTAAAACTGTCACAACAGAAAATTGACGAAGCCTTAACGAAAGTAGAACAAGCCAGGCAATTGACATTGCCTACTGCCAAATGGAGCGCGGGTTATAGCCACGCACTGATGCTGGCCAAGAAATTCAATTTCCCCAGCACAGGCGGCCAGGCGCCGAAAGCCTTGGAATTTCCATTCGATCTGACACTATACCAGTCCACCCTCAGCATCAGCGAACCCATATTTGCAGGTAATCAAATACGTTATGCGAAACAGTCGGCTGACCTGCTGGTAAAAATGAGCCGGCTCGATTCCGATAAAGACAAGGATGAAGCGGTATATACCATCATTGATGCCTACATCAACTATTACAAGATTCAACAGAGCCAGAAAGTCGCGGCACAGAACCTCGAAGATGTAGACAGCAGGCTCACCGAAATCAGGAAATATGAGACGCAGGGATTGGCCACCCGGAATGACGTGCTTAGGTTTCAGGTGCAGAAATCCAATATCCAGCTCACGGTTTTCGAACTCGAAAGCAACAGAAAGATCGCCAATTATAGTCTGAACATCTTGTTGGGATTGCCAGACAGCACCGGCCTGAAAGTGGAAGACCTGAGCCATGAACTCGATTTAAATATCCCCTTTGAGGACTGGCTGCGGCAAGCGCTCACGGATCGCAAGGAATTGGGTTCATTTGTTTACCAAAATCAATTGGACAGCATGGATATCAAAAAGATCAGGGATGGGAAACTTCCCACCCTGGGCCTGGGCGGAAGCCTTTATTATATAAACCCTTCCAAGGACTTCATTCCCAAATCCGGCAGCTTCCTCGCTCCATTTGTAATTGGGTTGAATTTGAGCTGGGACATCTCCAGCTTATACAAGACCCGGCAAAAGCTTCAGGAAGCGAAGATTCAGCAACAGGAATTGGCCACGAAGCGGGATGCATTCACTGATGCTATAAAGACGGAAGTGTATGCAGACTATATGAAATACCAGCAGGCCTTGCAAAGGATCGGTGTATTGGAAGAATCAGTTGTTGAAGCCACCGAAAATGAAAGGATCATGCTATCGAAATTCCGCAACAACCTTGCTACCACTGCCGACCAGATCGATGCATTGACAATCCTGTATGGCCAGCGCATTAGCCTGGAACTGGCCAAGGCAGATGCAACACTGGCTTATTATAATCTCTTAAACGCTACCGGCCATATTCAACCGCAAACTCACTAAATAAGTAGCAATAAAAGTAATCTGTATGAGCGATCAAAAAAAGAAGGGAAAGGGGAAAAAGATCATCTTCCCGATCATCCTGGCACTCGTGTTAATTGGGGCGTTGGTCTTTACGCTGAGGGAATATATCTATTTCCAAAGCCATGAAGTTACCGACAATGCTCAGGTGGATGCCGATATCAGCCCGGTCATCGCCAGGGTCAGTGGTTACGTTAAGGAAATAAGATTTGCCGATAACCAGTTCGTGAAAGCGGGCGACACACTCGCCATTTTGGACGACCGGGACTACCGGATAAAGTTGCAGCAAACCCAAGCCATGCTAATTTCTGCCCGGCAATCCGTGAATGTGTCACAGTATGCCGTAACCGAAGCCAAGGCAAATATCGCCACCGCTCAGGCAAATATCGATGCGGCTAAAGTCAGGCTTTGGAAGGCCACTGAAGACTTTAACCGATATAAAAACCTTTATGATGATCATGTCATCACCAAGGCCCAGTTTGATGCCGTAGTAGCTGAAAAGGAATCCGCTGAAGCCAATGTAGCCGCCGTTCAAAGTCAGGTGCTCGTCATAAACAGGCGCGTGAGCACTAATGAACAACAAGTACAGGCAACCGCTTCCAATATCGCCAGCCGGCAGGCCGATGTTGATTTTGCCAAACTGCAGCTATCTTATACCGTGCTAATTTCTCCTTCGGACGGGATTGCCTCCAAAAGAAATATCCAGGTAGGGCAATTGGTGCAGGCGGGACAGCCATTGCTAGCCATCGTGAACGAAAAAAACCTCTATATAACTGCCAATTTCAAAGAGACCCAAATGGAACATTTGAAAACAGGTGATAAGGTTGACCTGGTGGTGGACGCGTTTCCTCACAAAACCATCCAGGGAATCGTACAATCCTTTGCCGGAGCAACGGGCGCGAAATTTTCACTGCTCCCTCCCGACAATGCCACAGGAAATTTTGTGAAAGTAGTGCAGCGCGTGCCGGTACGCATCAACCTGGAGTCTGATTCAGCTTTCAAGATGCTTTTGCGCCCAGGTATGAGCGTAAAGGTTGTGGTACACACCAAATGATCACGGGTCTTTTGCAATGAATTATTTGAGTAAAAAAATGTCGCCTCATGGCTGAACATGGAATTCGGAAATGGATCATCACATTAACGGTAATCACTGCTTCTCTCCTGGAATTGATTGATACCACAATCGTGAATGTGGCCCTGCCCCAGATCATGGGTAACCTGGGCGCCACATTGGAAGATGCCGGTTGGGTGGTGACAAGCTATGCCGTAGCCAACGTGATCATCTTACCCATGTCGGGATGGCTGGGTGATCGTTTTGGAAGAAAGAATTATTTCATCACCTCCATACTGGTTTTTACATTCGCATCATTCCTTTGCGGGAATGCGCATAGCCTCACAGAACTCGTCGCTTTCAGAATTCTGCAGGGACTTGCCGGCGGGGGATTGCTCTCGACGGCTCAAGCAATTCTCATGGAAACATGGCCCCGAGAAGAATTAGGTATGGCTACAGCTCTGTTTGGTCTCGGTGCGGTCGTGGGCCCCACAGTAGGTCCCACCATTGGAGGATATATCACGGATCATTTCAGTTGGCCCTGGATTTTTTATGTGAATATTCCAATTGGCGCCATAGCCGCATTCTTTGTCTCCACATTTGTACGAGAATCGCCCAAATATGCAAAGGGCAAACCTATTGACTGGTGGGGGATAATACTTTTAGCCATAAGTGTGGGTAGTCTGCAGGTGGTATTGGAAAAAGGCGAATCTGAAGACTGGCTTTCCACACCCTATATTTCTGCTCTTGCTCTATCCACAGTACTCGCGGCCGTTGGTTTTATATGGAGAGAACTGAGCACTGATCATCCGGTTGTGAATTTCAAAATATTAAGATATAGAAGTTTCACCGTCGGCATTTTCACTTCCTTCGCGTTGGGATTCGCCCTTTATGGATCGGTATTCATTTTCCCGATATTCTGCCAGAATCTTCTGGGATTTTCTGCCCAACAAACAGGTGAGCTATTATTTCCCGGCGGTTTGGCCACTATCTGTATGATGCCTTTCGTGGGAGTGATGCTTAAAAGAGGCGTGCCAGGGCAGATATTGGCGACCGGAGGATTCATCCTGTTTTTTGTTTTCAGTCATATGATGTCTAATTCCAATTTAGAATCAGGTACTTCCGATTTCTTCTTCCCGCTGATTGTTAGAGGCATTGGAATGAGCATTCTCTTTGTGCCACTCACAACGCTGGCCATTCAGGACCTACATGGGAAAGACATCGGTCAGGGCACAGGCCTGAACAATATGATGCGGCAGTTGGGGGGATCATTTGGAATCGCAATACTCACCACTCTCATCCACATAAAGAGTGGCGTCAACCGCAACCTCTTGCTCGAGCATATCAATTCATACAATCCCGCATACCAGGAAAGGTACCAGTACCTTTTCAACGGATTCATGGGCAAAGGATTCAATGCAAGCGATGCGCAGCAAATGGCCTATCGCGCCATTGAAGGAACTATTGCGCGTCAGACTATGCTGGTCACTTACAATGAGATCTACCTGTTGGTGGGATATTTTGTATTGTGTTGTATCCCGCTCGTGTACCTGCAGAAATTCAAGAGGAATGTGATGTTGCCTGCAGACGCGCACTAAAATCTAGCAGGCAGCTCTGATAATTGGCGAAGTATTTCAGAGATCAAATGGGTTTATTTTCCGGGAATGGGAAGGATGCTCCCGCTGACCTTTTTTGGTTAGATTTGATGAACATAAAACATCCACAATGTCATTTAAAGGGAAAACGGTTTTCATTACCGGCGCCAGTCGCGGAATTGGAAAAGCCATCGCGTTGAGATTGGCCAGAGAAGGTGCGAATATTGTAGTGGCTTCCAAATCGGTGGAAGAAAATCCGAAATTGGGTGGCACCATTTATTCCGCTGCCACCGAAATTGAACAGGCCGGTGGAAAGGCATTGCCCATACCCTGTGATATCCGTTTCGAAGACCAGATTGAGTCCGCTGTAAAGAAGACCATTGAAACATTCGGTGGGATTGACATATTGGTGAACAATGCTTCGGCCATTTCGCTCACGCCCACAGAGCAAACGGAACCCAAACGATTCGACCTTATGCATTCCATCAATGTGAGAGGAACCTTCTTCGTGAGTAAGGCCTGCATTCCACATCTTCGCAAAGGAAACAATCCGCATATTCTCATGCTGTCGCCACCGCTGAATCTTCAGCCAAAATGGTTTGCCGGTCATCTCGCCTACACCATCAGTAAGTACAATATGAGTATGATTGCCCTGGGCCTGGCAGCTGAATTGAAAAAAGACAAGATCGCTGCCAATGCGCTCTGGCCCAGGACTACGATCGCCACAGCCGCGGTTCAGAATCTCCTGGGAGGTGATGCCCTGATTAAGATGAGTAGAAAACCGGAAATAATCGCGGATGCCGCATATTATATTTTTTCAAAACCATCTGAAGAATGCACCGGTAATTTTTTTATTGATGAGGACCTGCTTTCAAAAGAGGGGATTGCCGATCTGTCCCATTATTCCGTGGTCCCAGGTGCCCACTTATACACCGACCTTTTCGTATAAAAAAAATCCCGCATCCTTTACATGCGGAACTCTTCTCAGGAAATCAGAAATAATCATTTCCCCCTGCTGGCAATTATGAACGCGCAACCTGCCAGACCGGTGTCTTTTAAAATCATGGACAATGCTCCCCCATCTCCATGGAGGTGATTTGGTAGATGGATGGTGAGCACAAAAATGAGGAGCATGATGCCCAATAATATCCCTGCAATCCTTGAATATTTATTGATTAAAATTGAGATCGCTGCCAGGATGAGGCAGGTGCCGGCAACATAGATCCAGAATGTGCCGACGGGTGGTATGAAGGTGGGTACCATTGGAGCCATTCCGGAAGCATGCATATAATGGAGCACTCCAAAAGTGCCGATGATCAGGGCATACATGACGGTGCCAATTCTGGCAAGAGTTGCGTTATTCATTTTGATTGGTTTTTGGTTACCCTAAAGTATAAAATGAAGTTGGAAGAACATAGCGCAAATCCCGTCTGGACGGGCATTGTGCAAAGCTGGTGTGTAAGTTTAGACCGGCGTCGGGTAGCTGTTGAATGGGAAAGACTCCGGGAGGCCGGAGTCTTTCCTGAATAATTAATACCGGGACCAGGATTATCGCCACATGATGGCAGGCATATCCCGGTCGAGAAGATTTTTGTATATGAAGAGATTGTTTTCATTTGTAGAATGTAATGACTGATTACCGCCCCACCCGTGTTTGCCTCCGGGATACAACATGAATTCAAAATGTTTTTTTGCCTCTTCAAGCTTCTTAATCAGTTGCAGGCTATTCTGCAGGTGAACGTTATCGTCCGAAGTGCCGTGATAGATCCTCAGGAGTCCCTTGTATTTGTCAACATAGTTCAATACGGAGCTGCTCTTATAACCCTCGGGATTGTCCTGCGGAGTGTCCATATATCTCTCCGTGTAGTGCGAATCATAAAGGCTCCAATCAACCACGCTGCCACCTGCGAGTCCATACTTGAAATAGTCAGCGCCGTAAGTAAGAGCATAACAGGTCATATAGCCGCCATAACTAAAACCGCTAATGCAAACTTTTTCTTTATCAGCGCCATGGTCAATCAGCCATTTCACACACTGTATCCAGTCTTTCATCTCCCAATATCCCAGGTTTCGGTACATATAATTCACACCTTCTTTTCCAAAATGGCCGCTGGCCCGATGATCCATCGACACCACGATCAACCCTTCTTTCGCCCACCACTGCTGCTGACCATTGAAAGTGAAATTATCATAAACAGTTCCTGCATTAGGCCCGCCATAAATATTGATGAGCACAGGGTATTTCTTACCTGCTTCCATATTCAGCGGCCAGGTTATCTTCATCGGAAGTTCATACAAATCATCCTCGCTTTTTACCCTCACGATTTCTGTTTTGGCAGTATTGTAAGCGTCATATTCAGGTCCCTTGCTGCTACCCAATTCCCTGATGATTTTTCCCTTGTTATCAACCAGGGCCATGCGTTGAGGTTCCGATACATTCGAATAAGTGGTAATGAAATAAGATCCAAGGGGTGACAAATTGCATTGGTGCGAATAATCGCCGAATGTGAGCCTCTGCAATCCTGTTCCGTTCAGTTTCACTTTGTAAAAATCATTTCTGGCAGAATTGTCTTTGCGGCAGGTGAAATATACAACCTGATTCTTTTCGTCAATGTAATTGATTGAATTGACCGTGTATTTACCATTGGTGATCGGATTCAGGAGCTTACCCGTAAGATCATAGAGATACAGCATATTCCATCCACTCTGATCGCTTGTAATGATGAAGCGCTTACCGTCTTTCAAAAAATCAATCCGGTTTCCCTCATCGTCCAGGCTTATCCAGGTCTTCTGTTTTTCTGAATAGATTATCTTCTTGCTGCCATCTTGCAGGTTTACTTCGTAAATGATGAGGTTGTTTTGGTCGCGGTTCATCCACTGAACCCATAATGCCTGTCCATCGGTTCTCCAGTATGGCAAGCCGAAATATTGATCTTCGTGTTCAATGAAGTCCGACCAGATTACTCTTCCTCCATCGGGAGCCACGATTCCCACTTTCACTTCGGGATTGGGATCGCCCGCCTTTGGGTAGCGTTCTTTTTCAAGTCCGCCGTGCTGCCCCGGTTCAGTGGTGATATTGAATAGGGGCACTTTGCTGTCGTCTGTTCTGAAAAATGCCAGATGCCGGCTGTCGGGGCTCCACCAGAATGAACGATAGCGAGACCTCCTGCCTAATATTTCTTCGGTGTATACCCATGAAGCATAGCCGTTCAGGATCACATCACTTCCATCCGATGTAATTTGATGTTCCCTTCTTGCCGTGAGATCAATAGTGTAAAGGTTATTGTCACGCGTAAACGCCACATAATTCGAGTCGGGAGACAGAGTGGGATTGATTTCCCTGGCACTGTCATTGGTGAGACGCTCTTCCGGCTTATCCCCATCTTTCAGATAGAGGTCCGAACCTTTTGCATAAACTGATCTGTTAGACACTACCGCAGTCTTTTTCAAAAGATCGGGTGTAGAGATCGTTTCCTTTCCCGTTTTACAATCTACCAGGTAAGTCTTGACGCCGGAATCGGCGTTAGCTTTTTTATTGAGCAGGAAGTGGGAATCGTCAACCCAACCCAAGACCGTGGGAAGCGGCTGTGTGATATCGCTCGGCTTCCCCTTGAGCATTTGATCGTCGCTGAGATTTTTTTTCTGCGCCCATCCAACCAGACTCATATTTGTCAGAGCCAGGACTATCAGGGCTTTCAAAAGGACTGATTGAATAAAATGCCGGGAATAGATTCGAATCCCGGACAATTCATCTGCAGGTAATTCTTTTCTCATGTGTATGGTATTTGATAAGATTCCAAAAATCGCAAGATTTTCACAAATCGATCCAAATGAAATTGAGTGGTGCGCCCTCGCCAATATCCTTTGAGCCATTCATCAAAATAAATGGCGGTTGCCAGGCATATTTCCCTTAGGTTAAATGCGAATGAGTTGTGGTGCAGGTTCATTCGCCCCAATAACACAGAATCTATCGGGCTATCTCAATTGGGCCTCCGGGCTTTTCGCTACTGACCCTCACGCGAACCCTGCCATCAACAGCCACTAGTCATCTCCCTGTTCTTTATCTTCCTGTTTCCACTCCGGTTTCATCTGAGGGAAAAGTAATACATCCTGGATGGAAGACTGGTTAGTTAGTAGCATGCAAAGCCTGTCAATACCTATCCCAATACCCGAAGTGGGAGGCATGCCATATTCAAGGGATCTCAAAAAATCATAATCGATATACATCGCTTCGGCATCACCTCTTTGCATCAGCCTGGCCTGTTCTTCAAAACGTTCCCGCTGATCAATCGGATCATTCAGCTCGCTATAGGCATTGGCGATTTCCTTGCCCATTACAATGAGCTCGAAACGTTCTACCAGTCCGGGTTTGCTGCGATGTTTCTTGGTGAGAGGACTCATTTCAACGGGGTAGTCAATAATAAAAGTAGGCTGCAAAAAATGATGCTCGCATTTCTCGCCGAAAATAAGGTCGATCAACTTTCCCCGGCCCATGCTGGGTTCTGTTTCTATATGCAATTTCCGGCAGGTGTCTCTCAAAGCATCCTCATCCATTTCCCCCACGTCAAAACCCGTATGCTCGCTGATGGCATCATAGAGACTGATCCTTTTGAATGGCGGCCTGAAACTGATGGTCTGGTCGTCAACCTGCAAATCTGTGCCATTGCTTAATGAAATGGCTACCTGCTCCAGGAGTCGCTCCGTGGTGTTCATCATCCAGAAATAGTCTTTGTAAGCCACATAAAATTCCAGAACGGTGAATTCGGGATTATGCGTCCTGTCCATGCCTTCATTCCGGAAATTCCGGCTGAATTCAAATACCCAGTCAAAGCCTCCCACTATCAGGCGTTTCAGGTAGAGCTCATTGGCAATTCTCAGGTATAAAGAAATATCGAGTGCATTGTGGTGCGTGATAAAAGGTTTGGCAGCGGCTCCCCCTGGAATATTCTGTAACACTGGCGTATCCACTTCAATGGCCCCATGCTCATTCAGGAAATCTCGAATGGTATTGATCATTCTCGTGCGCTTTATAAAATTGTCTTTTACCTGCGGGTTGATGATCAGGTCGGCATAGCGCTGGCGATATTTGAATTCCGGATCAGTAACAGCATCAAATGTCTGCCCTTCCGCCTCTTTTACCACAGGCAGGGGTTTGAGTGATTTGCAAAGAATGCTGTATTCTTTTACATGTATCGAGATTTCACCGGTCCTGGTCACGAAAACAAATCCCTTCACTCCTATGATATCTCCTATATCTATCAGTTTCTTCCATACGGTATCGTATAGGCTCTTATCCTCACCCGGGCAAATATCGTCGCGCTTCATATAGATCTGGATCCTGCCCACATGATCCTGTAGGACTGCAAAAGAAGCCTTGCCCATGTCCCTGACACTCATGATGCGACCGGCAAAACTGATATCCTGGAAATGTTCTTTGTTCTCTTCGGAATAATTTCCCTTTATTTGAATGGATATATGCGTTACCGGGAATTCAGCGGCAGGATAAGGATCAATCCCAAGATCTTCCAACGCAACCCGCTTTTCCCTTCTGATAATCTCCTGTTCAGACAGATGTATATTCATTGCAAATACTCTTTTCAAAAAGTGTTGCAAAGGTAGCGGATGCGGGGGATTTTCACAACGATAATTAAGATTGGGCGATTCTCCGATGGGTTCCGAAAAAGAAATCAATGGTGCGTTGAGACAAGCTGGCTCCGGCCGGTGGACGAGTGTTCAGGAACCTGTCCCACCAGGTTACTGAAACTCCAAAACAGCGGTTGGGGTATTTGCAATGATGGTATAAATGGAAGCGCTGCAAATTCTTGAATACATATTGTGCCCAGCGCTGATGCAGGAAGTAGTGCATAAAACAATAGCCTGCAAAACCCATATAAAATCCGGTAAACACTGTAAAATAGTCATTGAGCCAGGTTGATAAGAGAATCAAAATGATCCCAATTAGTGTCAACATGAATCGGTTGGAGGAAGTGATTTTGATATCGGTCGGATGCACATGGTGATGCTGGTGCCTGCTATCAGATCCCGGTCCCGAAAATCCTTTCGTAGAATGCATCCAGAAACGATGGGCCATATATTCTATAAAAGTCCAGATGAACCAACCCGTAAAAAATAACAGCGTGTGAAAAACAAACCGGTTGCCGGCATAGAGTAATAGGCCGGCACTGACTAAAGGCAGCAATAAAAGGCAGAAGACAAATATGCAAAGCCAGTATTGGCGCTTATTGCAGCCATGTGCGGAGCTATAGATTTGCGTTTTCATGATGCTTTCGTTTAATGATTATTGGATCAGGACAAACTGTACCCGGTATATGCCATGGTGAATATCCACGTTGGTACATAATCCGTTCTTGTAGGTGTAATAGTTGTAATTACCATCGGGCATGGTCACTTTATATTTATTTGGTTCCAGCTTTTCCACATCCAGGAATTGTTCCAGGTTATGGGAATAAACTTTGCTGATTGAAGTGGGCTCATTGCAAAACATGCATAGCAGGCAGTATCGAATAGGAAAACATTCCAATACCTTTTCGTGATCCTTTCCAGTAACATGATAGGAAGCATTACAGATTGTTGTTACCTTATTAGCATTCTCATGGCCATTGACTCTCCTATTAAACAATGAATACTGCAGAATGCCATTTTCATACTTACATTCTTCCCGGGAAGCAGCCGTGAAAGAAAAAAGAAAACTGAATTTGATTTCCGACTCCAATTTGATTTCTGTTCCGGAGCCGGTTGTGGATTGCGAAAGATGAATCATGCCAATGGACTTTCCATTACGTATGATACAGTATTGCAGTTTTTGACTCTGGGAATTCGCTACAACCGGGACTATGATCAGGTAGGTCAGGATGAGGATAATGATTCTGGTAACCAGCGGCAGTCTTCTTTTTAATTTCTCTATCCATTCCGGCGCCGCGCCATTTTGCATTCGATGATAGCGGCGAAGCAGAAGGAATATAATTACAGGCAACATATAAAAAGATTTAATGGTTAATGATCGGGGATCAAAAAATGGAAGCAGGTTTCGGTCTTTCAAAATTTCTTCCCAATTGCAATTCCAAACCAGGGACCAGCGGCCATTTTATCGGTAACTGAATAAAACAATGGAATCAAAATGATCTTTGTAATAAGTCCCCGGGGTTTTTTTTCAAATCTCCATGCTACCGAAGTGGAAAAAATGCCTGCGGATCCATCGCCGGAAAATAAGAGGGAGTAGGTCCCGCCAAACTCGGCGAAATTCCTGTTGTCTTTCGAAATGGGAATACTGTAATTCAAGCCCACGGGTATGGCGCCAAAAGCCTGGTCTGCGGAGAAGATGCCAGGGATAATGCCACCACCGAATCCGACCCTGATATTGAATCCGCCTGGCTTTTTTGAAAGGGCTCTTTCATAATTAAGTGTTAGCCCGATTAGGCTGGCTCCACCCAATTCAAAATACCAAGCGTTATGTCCCGTTTGATTGTCAGTAGTTTCCTTGATTTGAGTAGTATCCTGAGCAAGGAGACATTCATTTGCAATTGCAAAAATGATGAGGCAAAGAAAAATTTTTGATTTCATGATCGGTTAATTTTTGCATGTAAAAAAAATGATGCTGTATGAGAGTTATTCTTGTTGAACAATTATCATTCGACCCTCTGTCAATGCCAGGTCACTAGAATAGAGTGTAGCTTTGTAATTTCCCTTTGGTGGCCTTATACTTTTCCCTACTTCCTTTGAGGATGAAGTTTTTTTTCCATTTGTGGCTTATTAATATACCGGTGATTATTCCGGTAATTAGACCCGTAAATCCACCTCCAAGGGCAGCAATTCCGGATAGCCCCCCATTCACGCCACCAACAATGGCTGCACCTGCAACTAATCCGAGGGTCAGCCCTGCAACCCCACCTACCACAGGTGCCGCGCTTTTGTTACGAATGGATATTTTCGAGATGCTATCCGTTGGTATTGCCCTTGTCGGCAAATTATTTTTCATCAACAAGCGCAAATATTTTATTTGCTTTGCCGCCTCTCCTATTATCAGTATACTATCGTCGCGCAGTTCGTATAAATAGCCGGATATTTTAGAATGGTCAGTGTGTATTATACTCGCATTGTACCATTTCAAGTCTGATGAATCCTGCGCCATTGAATGGAATCCGATACAACAAAGTGCAACCATTGCAGAAAGTATTTTGTGCTTCATGATCAAGGTTTTACAGGTTTACCTGAAAGATTATTTCCCCCCATCCAGTTGACAGCTAATTCAGAATTATATTACTTTGGAAGTGATAAGGATTAATCGATGACCGGATATCCATATAGGAAAAGCATGGACTGAGGGTGATATAGAGAAATGTGTTTCTACAATCAATCTGCCAGATATAATAGGAGTCTGCCAGCTTACCTAAATTCAATACGCAGGGTAACATTTCTGCTAACAACCCATTCCAACATAATTTTTCTAATTTTTCAGCAATGCTTTTCTCTGACCCTTCATTGTTGGATTGGCCCTTTTCGCAGAATTCGATTTTAGCAAACGAGGTAATGGTGAAGAGCAGGATTTCCTGTTTGGGTGCCTGAGTGTTCATGACATATTTTTTATGGAGTGAACTATTTGTTTCATTTCTGATTCAAACTTACGCTCGCGTATAGCCTAACCATAATTGATAAATCAGGAGGTCCGGTGGCTGTTGGAGGATTCTGCCAATGAGGGACGGGGAATGGCGAGGAGAAGTATTTTTTGCAAATACTGTGGAGCCGAGAAGCCGTATTGGCAGATATTGCAACTATATGAGAAAAGCTTTGGCATTTACTACCAAAGCTTTTTGAGGCTATCAGCGGGGAAGTACTTCAAACAAATCGTGCCGAAGCTCTTTGTCCAATAAGGACCCATTGAGAATTAAATTCCAGATTCTAGGGAGGAACCAGGACTATTAATGAATAAGGCTTTGAAGGGCCAGTTGTTTTTGATAGGAGCGGTAATTGTCTTTCTTCCCACTAATGATCAAGGTCTTCGAAGCAGCCAGATGGATAATTAGGCCGGTGATGGCTCCGATTACCCCGCCTGTAGCTCCCAGCATAACCGCTTTATCCGAAGCAGAGAAAGAGACGAACCCTGGCGGATCATTGCCTATCAGGAATCCTGTTATGACTCCCGCGCCGAATCCAATGCCAGCACCGATCAATGGCGCCATCCTTTTATTATTGACGTATATTTTATCAATCCGTTCCGGCCTGGCCGCAATCCGGGGTTGCGACAATAATTCTGATGAGGACTTGTAAGGAATCTTATCGCGGATTAGCAATACACTGTCATCTTCCACCTTATACAGATAACCCGACATTTTAGACCTGTCATAGAGTCGAATCGTGATTTTAGTCCATTTCACTCTTGCCGCAGTATCCTGGGCAAAAGCTGACTCTGAGAAAAATGGAATACTAATAATTGTACTGGTCACCAACAATAAAAGGTATTTCGCAATAGATTTTTTCATTTTGCGGGTTTTAGTGCTTTCATATTTTTTGGCAGGTCAGATGCCGCCGGCGTCGGAATTCCCATTCTTACTTGTTCCAATAAGCATTCATGAATGGCAAATCATATCCGGCAGCATTTCGACCAGAATCCCCTTCTTTTCCATTTAAGCTTTAAGATTCGGCAATAAGAATCAGCAACGGCTTCGTAATGGTGTTTTCTATTTTTGATTTTTCCCGGGGTAACAGTATTCCGAAAATAGTTTTGCTTTCCTGGCCTGCGAAATAATAGGCAGCTCAGACCTGGCTAGCTCTTCTTGTGAGTTCCAAATCCATAGCCGATCTTCATTCCCACATAGTTATTTTTCCATTTACCCTGCTGGTCACCTACGGCTAAATTGCTGAGGCCCGCATTGTAATTCAAGCTCAGGATGATTCCATTTCCAAAGCGATAGCCGGTCACAATATTCGCTCCCATATCCAAAGACTTTAGGTCATCATCGGCTCCGCTCCCGAACTTCAGTTTCACGCTACCTGAATTCCCACTACTGGTCAGCTTTATTTTCCCGGAAAGAGGAAAAGCAATTGAGGGTCCTGCACCGATATAAAACCTGCCGGCACTACCACTGGTATTGTACTGAAATGTAAGAGGCAGTTCAAGGTAATTCAGGATAACATCGGCTGTCAGGTCGTTTTCTTTGTCCTTGCCTCCTTTTTGTGTGTAATTAAGGCCTGGCTCAAAACTGAAATGGTCACTGAAAGGAATATTCATTCCAACACCGAAAACAATGCCGATCCTGGTTTTAGAATCCGTTTTTACTCCATCAACTTCCGCCTTCACTTTTGCTGAGCTGATACCTCCCGAAATATCGAAGGAAATTTTACTTTGCGCGGTTCCCGCTGAGTGGAATCCGGCAATTAGTGAGATGGCAATAATTGTCTTTTTCATTTGATTAGCTTTTTTTATTTGATGCCTACTCTCTTTCAGGTTTTCGGCGTGCCCTGTTTTATTTTTAAATTCGGAATTCCATGTTTTCAAAGGGCAGGTACTACATATTGACTTTGATTCCGATTGCAATCTGATTTTGATTAGATTTCACCATACCCGGCACCTGAATATTTTCCTTAAATAGCAGCAGCTCTCCGGCTTTCCTGTTTTGTCTGGATCCAATCAGGAAGGGTATACTGGCCAGGCTAAGACAGGCGCCCACATAATAATAAGTGTATAGCTCCGGCTTGTTCTGCACAAATGTCCTGTTGAGGTTCGCAAGCAGTCCAATCCCCACTGTGGCAAGTCCACCTGCTAACAATACTGATCCGATAATTTTTTGCGATCGATTTCTGGTTGCGTATTTTTGGGAGAGTTCTTTGTCGGAAAATATCCTGTTACCCACGCTGTCACGTTTGACCTGAGCATTCAAAGCATGAAAGAAGATCAAGGATGTGCTGACTAATAAGAATTTCCTTTTCATTTCACCTGATTTATTGAATGAACTTTATTGGTATAGGCTGGCAAGGTTGAGTCTTCCTGATTTCAAATTATTCAGATGCTCTTGCTGCCTCTTCCTGCGTTTGCTGAAAGAAAGGTATTCGGAGGGCTGTTCATGAATAGCCGCGCGTTTGTCGAGACTCACGGTGGGCACTCTGAGAAAAATCTTTTTCCCTCCATAATAGCAGTTCCAGACTCCCAGTCTTTCCCATACCGGTTCAAAAATCTTATCCTTGAATTTGCGACGCAGCGGGTATCCCGATAAAGCATAGGGGCTCCAAAATATTCCGGGACCCGACATCACCCAGCTTTCACTTCCATAAATGATTGCCTTGTTCAGGATCCCACTCAGACCCATCATGAGTGAATCCCCATTCATCCTGGTTCCAGGAATATTTTCAATTGCAGGCAAAGAATAAGTGGCTCCTCCATAACAACTCCCAATACCAGCCTTTGTGTTTTCATCGCAATAGGCCCCCAAGACCTGCAACCAACGGACATGCATACTGTCGTGTATATTGACCGCGTTGAATTCATCTGCACCAATTTCAAACAACGCATGGCGCCTGGCATAATGACCGTGACTATCGAACCAGATATTCCCGATCATGGCCCTCTCTCTTTTCAGAATTTTTTCAGCTTTGACCGCCATTTCCTCCGAAGACCCGGCCACGATAACGAATAGGGTTTTACGTCTGAACAGCCGCATGATCCTGGCTTGTAACTGGAAACTCCATGGAGCAGGATCAATCTTCTTTGTCCTCGAAGAAATAATCAGGTTGATTCGCCTCCGGGTATCCGCATGTTGCACGGCCGCTACCGAATCCTGTTCACCTGCTGGATCAATCATAGGAATCAATTCTGTGAATTGCATTTGCAGCAAGACAATTAATCCGATGATAACATTCATATAGAGATTTTTATTTTTTGCTGACCTTTTGGTGAAATTTTTTGAAATTGGAGGGATCCTCTCCTATATGGAATTTCTTCCTGCTGGTGCTTCCAATGATCGTTCCGGCAATCAGTCCTACCGGTAAGGACACTATACTCACGAATCCGCCTGCCTGCCCGAATACTACAGGGCTTATCCCAATGGCTCCTCCAATCAACATTCCTTTGAGCCAGCCTGCTCTTTTCTTGATATAGATGTCAGAGATGTTAGAATAGGACTCATTGACTATTTTGAAATTTTTTTTCTTTTTAAGATCGCTGAAGCTTCCGGGAAAAATGTCCAGGGTCGAATCTGTTGCATGCATCAATACCCCCTTCAGCATGTTTCCATTACTGGTAATGACCCAGATCCTGTATTTAGCTTTAGGACTGTCCATATTATTTTCCTGCGCAAAGAGTAGCCCATTCAAAGCCAGGAAAATGCCGAGGATTAGTGTGATATTCTTTTTCATGTTTACTTTTTTTATAGTTTGTGATCGGTTTGTCTTCGATCAGTATCCATATTGCCGGAACAGATCCTTCATTGCTCCCGGGTCGGAATCCGGGTTCTGCTCAAGCAATTCTTTTTGATAATCATATATATCTTTTACCTCCGGTCGCAGGGCTCTGAATAATTTTGTATTGCTGAATCCATGCACCAGGTCTCTTATATTGCTCTGTGGAAATAATTCCCCGGAGGCGTCAACCAGGTCATACATCAGGCCTTTAGGGATCCAGGCATTGGGATCTTCCTTTCTTCGCGGATTATAGGATTCCAGGAATACGAGGTGGCTGCTGAGATTGGAACTGTTGGAAAACATGAGCGTATTCTGCATCAGCTTCAGATCGCCTTGTTCGGGAAATGAAGTAGAAGCTGTTCCCCATTTCTTGTCCGCCAGATAATGTCCCATATAATAGGCCCATCCCTCAGAAAGCGCGATACATGGCGCATTTACAGTACAGCATCTCCCATAAGTGCCTTCTCCCGGATTATTGTTTTCTGCCAAACCCAGTTTCAGCCACCATTCATTTCCAACAGACGCATAATGTGCAGCATGAGAAAGTTCGTGATATACCAACTCAGCATAGCGATCCGTAGTCAGGAATGAAGCGTCGCCGCCATATCCAAATTTTATGTCGGGTGATCTGGCTCTATATGCTTCGGCAGCTAACAGAGACAGCCCGGTGGCAATGGGTGACCAAAGCGCCACTACCGTACTGATCAATGACTCGGCTCCACGGATGGCATGGGAGGTTTTTAAGATCTTATTTAGCATATAGGTATTACCGTTACCAGACCCTTTTTTGCTGCTCAGCATGATGACGAGATTCTCAGGCGGCAACCCTATACCCTCTGCGGCAAGCATTTCACGGTGTTCCAGGATGCCATTCTGTGTGATGGCTGCGCACCAGTGGCTCGTAGCAATAGTTCCGGCGCTACGGGGATGATTGATGGAGAACCTATGATTACATTCGAGCCTGTCCCAGGTGCCAAAATTGATCTTGATCGGAAAAAACTGTTCGTAAATTGCCCAGGGCCTCATCCTGCTGATGCGAGCGTGGCTGTTCCTGAATTTGACGAGCACCGTATATTTATTCCTGAAATATTTATTGCTGGAAAAATATCCCCTGGCATCGGTTAAGAGTCTCTCAATTTTATACAGGCGTCTGACCAACACTCTCACTTGCCTCAGAGCCCTGTAACTCTGGCCGCCTGCCAGCTCGTCCTGGACCTGCACAAAACCTGTGGGATACTGTGTACATGAATTGTCATTGCCAAGATTCCCGAATCCAGCATTCCCTTCGGGCACCCTCATCCGGCTCAGGACCTGATTTTGAATTTCACCATCTTCCAGATTGCCGGTGAGTTTCAACGCCTCATTTTCCCAGGCCGGATCATTTGCCGGGATATGCATCTGGTCGATCACTTCGTAGCTGATACCTTCCGGGAATTTGTAACCCGATTCGACTACACTGTAAAAGGGAGGAATATCTTCCAGCGACTTGCCAGGTTGATCAAAATAATCACCTTCAGTAATGAGCCTTCGGTTCAATGGATAGTCAAACAGGTCAATATCTTCGTCTTCAAGCCTGTCAAGTTTTGTATATGAATTCGGAAAGAATCTTACATACAAATGCGTTACCGCTAAGGGGAAGGCAGGATCATGATGATATACATTCCTGTAAGCTTCCTTCATATTTGGGAGCAGGTATGGATTGCGTATTTCATCTCCCAGAATAGTCGGATGATCCACACTGTCGGTATATGCATTTTCGAGGTAGTCGCAATCAAAGCATACCGGATTCATATCCGACGTTTTTCCCTGCTCTTCGTGCATATTCAAAACTTCGGTTTTTTTGCAGGATGCAATCGCAAGAATTCCGGAAATCAATATGCCCGGCAAGGAAATTCTGGAAAGCAATTTTTTCATACAGCAGCATTTAGGGTGTTATCAATTTGGGCGATCTCAAGGCTTACTGCATTTTCAAGGGAGCCGGATCATTCTGAATTCAAATCTATTTTGAACTCAGCCTGATCACTAACGGCTCCTTGCCGAACAAAAAAGAGATTCTGCTTATCGTGCTGAATAGTCAGAGTTTCCGCGCCTATCTCCCGCGAAACCCATAAGAGAAAGCGGCGAAACAGACTTACTTGTCGGAATCCGTAATTTGAAATAGCGTGATTATGGCATTCCCGTAAAACAAATGCAGAATTGATTCCTGACCGGCTCTGAAGGCAATCCGGATGGCGAGGGTGGCCTGGGACGCGCATCTAAACAGTTGGCTCTAAAAGGGTTAGAGACAATGTTTTAAATCAGAGAAAATTTTATATATTTCTTTATGGATTCTAACGGTAACCAACAGCATTTTTTCAACCACCTCAAGTCTATTCTTCCTTCACATTTATCCCTGGCCGATGCTATGGGCGAGTTACTGCACCTGAGTCCTGACAGCGTTTACCGGCGCATAAGAGGAGAAAAGCAATTGACACTGGATGAACTAAAAGTGCTTTGCGAGCATTTTCATGTGTCACTGGACCAGGTATTGCAAATGAAGAATAATACCATTGTCTTTCATGCGCCGGAATTTTACCAGGATGAATATGATTTTGGAGCCTATCTGAAGCGAATGCTACAGCAGATGGAATATATCAATAAATTCAAAGAAAAGGAGATGCTGTATTCCTGCAAAGATGTTTTTGTATTTCATTCTTTCCATATCCACGATTTGGCTGCTTTTAAGATTTTCTTTTGGTCGAAAAGCATCATGAATGTACCCGAATTCAAGGACCGCTATTTCTCACTGGAAGAATTTCCATTTAACGAATATTTTGCTCTTGGTCAAAAAGTCATCAAAGAATACAATGAAGTGCCTTCCGCTGAAGTATGGAATTTTGAGACCATTATCAGTACCATTCGCCAAATAGAATACTACAGGGACGCCGGGCTATTCCGCACCCGGGACGACCTGGTGAGAGTGGTAGATGCGGTCGATCAGATGTTGCAACATATCCAGTTGCAGGCGGAGACGGGTTGCAAATTCATGCATGGCATGGGCGAGTCCGCTCACAGGAAACAGGTCAGGTACTATATCCAGGATCTCATCATCGGGAATAACAGCGTGCTGGTGGAGATTGATGGCAAACGCATCAGCTATATCAATCACAGCGTCTTGCATTATCTCATTACGAGCGATGAAAGATTTAACGCTAAGGCCTACGAAAGCTTCCATACCCTAATGAGCCGCTCCACACTCATAAGTCAGACCGGCGAAAAAGAACGCAACCGTTTTTTCCGGGCCCTCCGCGAAAAAGTGCAACATTGTAAGAATAACTGAATTATCCCTCAGCCATTGAGAGCCAGGAGTACCTGCCAGGCAGCAATCAATTCTCTTTTGCCGAGCAATTCCTTCGCATAGATATGGAGTTCTTTTTCCATTTCAGCGGGGCTGGCTGAAAAATATTGAAAGATCCGGCTGAGCCTTTCGTCATGAAAGGAAGGATCCACCAATGGCAGTACCTGCACATTCGCCAATTGTCCCAGGTCATTCCCTGTGAGTATGGAACTACTCCGTATTGAGTCGGGCAGGGAGTTTACGCCGATGCCCAATTGAGTATTGGGTTTTTCCACACTGAAAAGATTCTGTTCATTTATAACGCAATACCAATTCCCTCCCAATCGGGCAACCTGGTGAAATTTTCGCTGGTCAATTCTCTTCTTCTCATCAAGAATACTTTCGTCCACGTGAATGCGAAGTATTTCACAGATCACCAGGTTACCCGCCCCTCCCTGAGCGCCAAGCTCTTTAATTTCCAGGACCCTGCATTCCAGTTTCACCTTGCTTTCGCGGACCATGGGGGGTCTTACCAGGGTGGCAGATTCCTCCGTGAAGCCGGATTTTATGAATTCATTCACTTCTTTCGGGTATTCGCAACTGGACAGACTTACCTGCTGCACCATATCATAATCCACGATATTCACCACCAATTCGGGGACCTCCAGCAGATTCTGCAGGGTATGCTTGGTGGTATTATTGCGCAATCTTCGGGACGGCGAAAAAATGATTACGGGGGGATTAATAGAGAATAGATTGAAGAAACTGAAGGGACTGAGATTAATATTCCCGGCCTTGTCGATTGTACTCGCAAAACATATAGGCCGGGGCGCAATGGAACTCTGTAAGTAGTGCTGCCTTTCAGCCGGACTGAGCTCTTGGATATCGAGTATCATTGATTCTTTTTCGTGTTATTTCGTTTCGGAAAATTCCTGAAATAGAACCAGAGAAAAATAATTAGTATCGCAAAGTTAGCCAGGTAGTAATCACTAACCCCTCTTCCTTCGACGAGGGGCATGTTTTCCGAATAATCATAATAGCTCCGGGCCCGGCCCTCCCCAATAATGGGGGCAAGCCAGTGAAAAAATCCTCCCAGCATGAATACTATAACAACCAGCCCTGCCAGTATATGTACCAGCCTCGCAATCCTGGAATCAACCTGCAAAGAATTCAGTGTCTTGAAAGTTACGGTAATGGCAAGTACAGGGATGAAGTCTAAAAAAATGAAGGAAACCAAAGGATTAAATCCAATAATACCCGTTCCCTGCATCAACCCGAAAACAAATAATTTTTTTGTAAGAAGATAGTAGCCGGCCGGGATGAAAATTCCAGTAATGAGTAGAAACCACCACCAGTCAGGCTTTACCCGCATCATTTTTTCTTCGCTAATATTGAAAAATCGTCTTCTTCCCTTATGATCGTATTGCTCAAAGAACCCAAGCCTTCTATCTCCAGTTCCACCAGGTCGCCTTCGCGGAGCCATTGTTCTGTGTAATTCGGGTCATTGAGCCGACCCGTTCCGTTCAATTCCAGAAAGCATCCCGTACCCACGGTACCACTGCCGATCACTTCTCCCGGGTAAAGGTCAACACCATAAGCCGCCCTTTCAATGATCTCCGCAAATGTCCAATCCATCTCTCCCAGATTTCCCTCGCTCACCTGTTTACCGTTCACCAGGCATTTCATTTTCAGGTTCCAGTTTTTGCCAGTATGTCCTTCTTTACATGGAATTTCAAAAGGTTCCAGGTCATCCAATGTAACCAGCATGGGACCGAGAACGGTTGCAAAATCTTTTCCCTTAGCAGGACCCAGATTCATGGTCATCTCTTCAGACTGGAGTCGCCTCGCGCTCAAGTCATTCATGATCATAAGTCCCGCAATATGAGCATCGGCTTCTTCCGCTCTGATATTGCGTCCATGTTTGCAAATAACGATTGCTGCCTCCAGTTCAAAATCGAGTTTTTCCAAATGATCAGGCAGGCAGACAATGTCTCCCGGGCCCCGAATGCCATGATGGTTACCGAAATAAAAAACAGGAAACTGATCGAATTCCGGAATCATTGGAGCATTCCGGTTTTTTCTTGCAGAGGCTACATGCTGCCTGAAGGCGTACCCATCCCTCAGGGAACTCGGAAAGGGAATCGGCGAAAGTATAGTTACAGAATCATAGGGTATGCCTTTGTTTCTTGAAATCCTGCCTTGCTTTATAGCCGACTCCCCGGCCTTCGCGATAGCCAGCACGTCATCCCAATAATTCAGAAACATTCCCATGCTCACAGGGAGATCAGGGTGCAAAATATCCGTATCGTATAACAAGCCATCTACCAGGAGCGCTAATTGGTCGTGTTCGTCTTTCAAATAAGAAATAAATTTCATTGATTTTTCGAATTGTGTGGTTAAAGTGGCGATGAAAATCAGAAGCTTTGAAATTCTGAATGAACGCCTTTTTTCAGCAGGCAGAATTTTACATAGCTGGCAAAATTAGGTAAATAAATTTTGCGCAGGATTCGTATATTCATTTTTAAAGCATTCGGATCATGAAAAAACTGGCTTTGTTATTATTACCCCTCTTTTCCCTTTCTCATAGAGAAGCACCGGATTCCTGGATCCGAATCAACCTACTCGGCTACCAGCCAGCAGGGACTAAAGTAGCTATTTGGGGTAGTAAACAAAATACCAAGATCGACAAATTTCAACTGGTGGATGCCAATCTGCAAAAAGTGGTATTTGAAGCTTCCGCCGGGAAAGCGTTCGGAGCCTATGGACCTTTTGAACAAAGTTACCGCCTCAATTTTTCGGCATTTAAGAATGTTGGTAAATATTTTCTTCGCGTTGGGGAAACCCGTTCTCCTGAATTTGAAATAGATGATAATGTTTATGCTGGTGTCGCCACATTCTGCCTGAAATATATGCGGCAACAACGGAGCGGATTCAATCCTTTCCTGAAAGATTCCTGCCATACCCATGACGGATATACGATGTATGGACCCATGCCCGACAGTACCCACATCAATGTTTACGGAGGCTGGCATGACGCGACCGACTACCTGCAATATGTCACTACCTCGGCCAATGCCACATTTCATTTGCTCGCGGCATACCGGGATTTCCCAGCAGCATTCGGAGATCAATATCAATCCAACGGATTGGAAGGATCCAATGGAAGATCAGACATACTCGATGAAGCCCGGTGGGGCCTCGACTGGTTATTGAAAATGCATCCACGCGCAGATTGGATGTTCAATCAACTTGCCGATGACAGAGATCATGTGGGCTTTCGCCTTCCCAATAAAGATTCGGCTAACTATGGAAAAGGATTGGAAAGACCAGTTTATTTCTGCACAGGCGAACCGCAGGGGCTGGGCAAGTATAAGAATAAGGCCACAGGAACTGCTTCCACCGCGGGCAAGTTCAGCAGCGCATTCGCACTGGGATACCAGATGTTTCAAAAGCTGGAACCTTCCTATGCCAGTCATCTGAGGGAAAGAGCATTCAGCGCTTATACATTCGGGTTAAAAAAGCCGGGAGTGTGCCAGACTGCCTCTGTAGTGGCACCCTATATTTATGCAGAAGACAATTGGACAGATGACATGGAACTGGCGGCGGCAAAATTATATTCCCTAACGGGCGACACCAGTTACAGGAACGCGGGACTGAAATATGCAAGCCAGGAAACTGTCACTCCCTGGATGGGAGCCGATACTGCCAACCATTACCAATGGTATCCTTTCGTGAATGTGGGACATTTTGAACTGGCGAAACAATTGAGTGGGAAGGAAAAGCTTGAAACAGTCGGATATTATAGACAAGGAATCGAAAAAGTCTGGGACAAGGCCAGAACCAATGCTTTCTACAGGGGTGTGCCCTTTATCTGGTGCAGTAATAATCTGACTACATCTTTTGCCATTCAATGTTATTGGTACCGTGAACTCACAGGCGATCAATCTTATCTGGAATTGGAAGAAGCCAATTTTGACTGGCTGCTCGGTTGCAATCCTTGGGGCACGAGTATGATCGTGGGATACCCGGCAAATGGCGATTATCCAGATGATCCGCATTCCTCTCTCCATGTCCTCAACGGATACCAGACCCTCGGCGGCCTGGTTGACGGACCCGTGTATGGCAAAATTTTCAGGAAACAATTAGGAGTCTCTATTGTGCATGGCGACGAATACTCCAATTTTCAAAGCGACTACGTAGTGTACCACGATGACTATGGCGACTATGTAACCAATGAACCCACTATGGATGGAACGGCTTCCCTGATCTACCTGCTGGCAGCCAAAGAATCCGAATCCCGGCAAAAACTAAAAAAAAAGCTCTGACCATTGACCATGGAGCTATTACGCGTGGCGACAAGGGGCGAAAAGAAATTGCCATTGTTTTTACCGGGGATGAATTCGCGGAGGGGGGATCATTCATCGCGAAGACACTAAGGCAAGAGAAAATAAAGGCATCCTTTTTCTTCACCGGAAAATTTTATCGAAATCCGGCATTCAGGAAGATAATAAAGGACCTTATTAGCGACAGCCATTACCTGGCCTCACATTCAGACCAACACCTGCTCTATTGCGATTGGGTAAAAAGGGATAGCCTGTTCGTGGACCATACTGCTTTTACCAGCGATCTCACAAAGAGTTATCGGGAATTGCAAAAATGGGGCATTGATGAAAATCATGCTAAATATTTCCTTCCCCCTTATGAATGGTACAATGATACTATCGCGGAATGGACCAGAGAGATGGGCTTGCAACTCATCAATTATTCACCGGGCACGCTGAGTAATGCAGATTACACTACTCCCGACATGAGGAATTACAGGAGTAGTGATACAATTTTTGAATCCATCAAAAACTATGAAGAGACTCATGCGGAAGGGTTGAATGGGTTTATCTTATTGCTGCATATCGGAACTGGTCCTGATAGAACCGACAAATTCTACAAGAGGCTGCCGGAACTGACAGCCTGGCTGCGGTCGAAAAAATATGCGATGGTGAGGGTGGATCAATTGTTGAAGGATTAAAGCTGAGTTTGTGGGATTAGGATTGGGTTATTAAAATATAATCGACTCGAAAATGGGATATTAAAATTTGATCGATTCAGAAATTTGATCGGATAAATGGAAGAATTCTATAAGGAAGCGTATATCCTCATAAAATCAGGATTACCCATTTAGGCCGCACGAGCCTTATAGAGGTAGGGTGGCTTCGTCATATATTGGTCTATGAGCTTGTGCCAGAGGCTTCTCATTGAATTTCTGCCATCGAACCGAAAAAAGAATTCATCCATATATCCACTCA
>JBGPHC010000010.1:0-139233 GCA_041484195.1 Agriterribacter sp.
GCCGCTTTTGTTTGGCTTCTTTCTTACAAACATCCTCTAAAATACAGCAGGGACACCCTGATAAAAAATCGAAATCCAGTGTTTTCAACGGTTGCAGCCTGCTTTTGATGGCTGTTTTTGAAAAGTGACGAAGACAGGAAAAATGGCGATCATGCCTGATCACCATTCTTACATGAACGTGGAATGCTTACAATTAGTATTAGTGGCTGGCTACTATCACGATATGAGGCGGACGGGGGTTATATGAACCTTCACGTCCGAATAATAATTTCAAAAGATCAGTCTTAGCCGTGTTTATGTCATTTAGCAGGGACTGTGGTACGTCAGAGATTCTGTAATAATAGCTGATCTCCACTTTTATTTGTCGAAGCGACATGTTACTGCAATCGTCCAGGCGATAGTAGAGCGTAGCTTCCTTCTTCGATCCATTCGACGGCAATATGCCGAAGAGCCCGGCAAGTAGTGATTTGTTGAGGCCTATGACGCCGGTCAGGGTATCCACTTTTATATTTTTGGAATTACAGGTGTAATTGGATCCCCCTGCATCATTGGGATTATCGAATTGGCATTTACTGAATTTCCCGCCTGATCCGCACACCGGGGTGTTATTTGGGTCCCCATTATAGATCGGTATGGCCAGGGTATCATTGTCAGACAATATATGCACCCCGTCCATAAAAGTGATCCCTGACGTGAATATCTTGGTAAAGCAGGTATCCTTGCTACCCTTGGCGACCCAACCTACTTTGAATATCAATCCACTCTCACTACTGGTTACATTGATGGCACCGGTGTTTTGGTCAATCACCAGGCCCTCAGGAAATGCCACATAAGTACCGAGCCCTTTTCCTGGAAAATTCTTAGGCTTCACCATATAGTCAATACCTTCTCCCAGCCATTGGGCACAGAGTACCGAGTCTCCATAATCCGGTGCAGAAGCGCAGCGCAAAGGCGGATCATTTGGAGGAGTCACCACCGGTGGTGTTTGACTTACCGGGATTGTGTCGGAGGGAGATTTGGGAGTAGTGACCTCGTCGGCTTTCTTCATGCAGGCAAAAAAAATGGCTATAATAAATAAACCAATTGCGAGGGTGGAATAGGAACTGTTCAAAAGATAACGGATCTCTCTTGCTTTCATATAGGGTGGATTGAATGGTTGGAAACGCCGAGTTTTCATTCAGCCTTTCGGAAAATCTAAATTAATGCCTTGAGGATTAAGATGCAAGAGGTTATTTGAGGAATTCGGTGGAGACATCAGAACAAAAATATTGAATATGCATAACCAGTTTACTATAAGGTATATATGAAAATTATCTGGTAAATAGACTAGAATTTAATGACATAGGTCAAATACATTTGTAGCCTATTTATAATCAATGTATTACGTTTTAAATAGCATGCTCTTTAAGAAACACTCCCAATCCGGGGTTTTGGCCTGCCAGGATTCTGCCTTTTTCATACCTGAGACCAGTCGCCAGATCTTCTTCCAGCAGCATGGGGCCATCGGCATCCAGGAAATCTACCAGGGGTGATAACTGAACCATTGCAGCGGTGCCAATACTGGATTCATTCATACAACCCAACATGATCTTCAATCCGTTTTGCCTCGCCTCTTGGATCATGCGGATAGCAGGTGTGATGCCACCACATTTGGTGAGTTTGATATTGATTCCATGAAAATGATTCAGGCATTTTTCAAGGTCCCTCTCTCCCACACAGCTTTCATCTGCGATCAGGGATAAGGGTGAGTGTTCATGAAGAATTTTCATGCCTTCCCAATCATCTTCTGCAAGAGGCTGTTCCACCAATTCCACCCCCAGTGCTTTGAGAGCCGGGAGTAGGTTCATGGCTTGTTCCAGATTCCAGGCCGCATTTGCATCAACCCGGAATAAGGAGTCGGTATGTTGCCTCAGGGTATTCATGAGCGTGAGGTCGTCACTGGTTCCGAGTTTTATTTTGTAAACAGGCCAGGGTCTTTCTTTGATTTTTTCAATCATATTCGGAATGGAATCGAGCCCGATCGTATAGTCTGTCAGTGGAGCGTCTGCCAGGTCTGTATTCCATATGCGGAACAAGGGTTTGGACAGAAGCTTTCCATAAATGTCCCAGGAAGCCATGTCGAGCGCGCATACCAGAAAGGAATTATTTGGAAAGAGATGGTGCAGATAATGCCAATACCTTTCCGGATCGGTATAAGCGAATTTCTCTATAAAGGGTTTTTGGGCTTCGATATCCTCCACCATTTTTTCCACCGGGATATTGTAATAGGCTATGGCCGGCGCTTCCCCGAAGCCCCTGATTCCATTGAATTCCAATTCAACGATCAATGTCGGTTGATGCGTTTTGGTGCCCTTCGATATGGTAAATGGATGTCGGAATTTAAGCTGGTGTGTGCGATACCTGATCTTCATAATCAAAATTCAAAATATTCAGATTTCCTTTCTAATGCAGTTGCATAATTATAGAGCTATGCGCTCCTTCCGCTGCTATGCACATAGCTGGATAATTCATTGTTGAAATCCCTCGCCTTGAGAAGTTCCTCCAGATTGATATGCATCCGGTAGCGCCAGTAATGCCTTGGATTTGCGGGAATATTGATGCGTTCTTCATGCGGATTCTGCCTGCGCAGTTGTCCATCTATTCCCATCAGGTCCTGCAACAGGAATATGCTCCACATTGCCGGAGAATAGAGGTGCTGGATCACGATTGCCTTATTGATCCATGGTTCGCAGTAATAAGGTGCATCGCCCGGATGTTTTAACTCGTAATTATAAAAGTGCTGTGTCCTCGTGCGATCTTCTTCCCAACAATCTCGAATCGTGCTCATGTCGTGGGTAGAAGGAGTCACTACCGATAAATAGGGAGCTTTTCCGAGATCAAAAAATTCGACTCCAGTGTCTTTGGGCATGCGCTGAATTTCAAGACTTAGAATGCCCAATTGTTGCATCACTTCCGGAACGCAATGTGGCACCATCCCCAGGTCCTCACCGCAAACCAGCATATTCGTGGACCTTTTCAAGGCGGGCAGTTTGTGCATGGCCTGCTTCGCCCAAAAATCGTCCTGCCGGCGGTAAAAATAGTCCACATACAAATTCTTCAGCTTGTATTTGGAATCTTCATCCAGATATTTGTAGGAACTCGTATTTTCCATAGCAATCCTGAAGTGAAATTCCTGACTGTCTTTATCCTCCTCTTCAAACAGGATTACATTTGAAATAAGCTCGTAAAGAATTTCTTTGATCCTTTCATTTTGCTCATTCTTTTCGAGCGCCTCAAAATAATGCTCCACGAGCCGCTGGGTGGAGAATTCATCTTTTAGCCGGTATGAATTGTTTTCATTGGAAGAAAGGAAGGTACTGACCAGGTTCGCCTCATCTCCTAATAAATCCCGCAGCACAGAATCAGTAATATAGGGTAGGCAATACCGTTGGTAATTGAAAGGTATTCCCTGACGTTCAAATTCATTCAGTTTAACCGTTATGGCCGGCACAAAATGGCCCATCACACCTTCCACCGCGTGTATGGGGATGCTCCATATTCTGAAAAAGCCGAGAATATGATCTATCCTGAAGGCGTCATAGTAATCGCTCATTTGCCGGAAACGCCGCTGCCACCATTTGAATCCATCTTTTGACATTCTATCCCAATTATAAGTGGGAAATCCCCAATTCTGACCCTTGATGGCGAAATCATCCGGGGGAGCACCAGCCTGCATGTCCATATGAAATAATTCCGGCTCCTTCCAGGCATCGCAACTGAAGCGATTTACTCCAATTGGAATATCGCCTTTCATCACCAGCCCATTCCTGTGTGCATAAACAGTGGCTGCCTTCAGTTGACGGCTGAGGTGGTATTGCACATAATAGTAGATTCCAATTTCATCGAAATGCTTTTGGTCAGGTGATACCAATCCCGCGATGCTTTTCTCGTTGTATTGACTGAATTGCTTCCAGGTGGTGAAATCAGTGCTTTTGTATTTTTCCCTCAGGTAACAAAATGCGGCATAAGGTATCAGCCAGGACATATTGGCTTTGAAAAAATTCTTATACTCTTCAATTTCAAAAAAAGTATCTTTTTGCTTCGTGTAAAGAGCCTTGATAGCGGCCCATTTCAAACCAATCACCTGGTCATAATCCAGATCGGGCAGGTCATTCAGTCGTTTTAGTTTTTGACGAAAGGATCTTATAAGGGGAAGATCTTCTTTTCCCGCAACCTCATCCAGGTTGAGATAGATGGGATGCAGCGCGAATGCCGAGATGGCCTTATAAGGATAAGAGTCTTCCCAGGTATGGGTGGAAATGGTATCATTCACAGGAAGGATCTGGATCATTTTCAATCCCACTTTTTTTGCCCAGTCAACCAGCAAATGGAGGTCGGTGAATTCCCCCACACCCAGACTCCTGGCGCTGCGCAGGCTGAATACGGGGATGGACACGCCGGCACCCCGCCAAATATTATTCGGCAGGTGAACAAACCCGTCATGAACGATCGTGACTTTTTTCTTGCTGTAGTAATTATCGTGCAACAACCGGTTATTGCCTTCTTCATATTGCACGAAATGATTGTCCCTGGCATTATAAACCGCATATTTATAGGCAACCGGAAAAATTTCCCTGGAAAGATTTAACTTGATGGTCCACCAGTTTCCTTCTTTACTCATGAGCAGTGGCTCATTCCTGTTCCAATTTCCCAATACTTCATTGCTCCCCAATATGCAAAGGGCTTCATTTTTTTGAAGCAGCGGAGCTTTGACTTTGAAAATATGGGTATTCCCACGGTAGGGGCCGGGTTTCACTGGAGACTTTTGTCCCTTGAGCAGTACATGTTGAAATGCCGAAGTGTAGAATGCATTTTCAAATGCCCCTGCATGGTTCCAGGTATCCACGACCTGGATTTCTTCCGCGGTGATCTTCCTGATCTCGATGCATCGGTCATCACCCCATTCCAGTACCGCTTCACTATCTTCTTTTTTCAGCAGGTATTTGTAACGGATATTGTCCGGCATTTCCTTCAATGACAGTTCCAATTCCAGCGTATAATGCCAGAAGGCTTCGTTGAGATAACTCATGGGTGTAGCCGCTTCGGGGATATTATTGCCCAGGCTGGGATGAGTTCCGGAAATGAATAGTGACTGGCCGAATTTTGTGGAGAACCTGAGATAAAAATGAATCTTCATCATAATCCTTTATACATGTATTCCTGGAGAATTCCTGACCAGACACGGACAAAAATACTATTCAGTGTGTAAATATTACATATTCTTGTGGAATCTTCAAGAAAACAAAAGAATCATCCCTTATCTTTGCCTGCAAAATTTATAGGAATGCAAACAAAAAAAACTAAAGCTTCCCGCGTCATTTACTGGTTGTTATTTCTCGCATCAGTAGCTTCATTTTTCCTTATCTATAAATACAACGGCCATTTCATTACATTGACCTTGCCTTTCATAGGTTTTTTTCTGGTGAAATCACTCGATGTTATTTAATATCCACATCTTCTAATATCTACATCTTCCCCTTTTTTCATCTAGTATAACAGGGATTTGTGCCCTCCATAATCGAATAAGCTACAGGAGCAATCCCATTCAATAAAAAAACCCGCAACTAACGATGCGGGTTTCTAATATGATTTGTTACTCTGATTAGATTAGCCTTCAGCTTATTTGACTTCTTCAAACTCGGCGTCCGTGACATTTTCCGAACTTCCGGAATTGGATCCGTTCGTTTTTGCACCTTCGTCCGCATTTGGCTGAGCGCCGCCTTGCTGGGCCTTGTATATTTCTTCAGAAGCCGCTGTCCATGCCTGGTTCAAGGCAGCCAGAGACTCATCAATCTTCGGGATATCCTGGAGTTTGTGAGCTTCTCTCAGACTGTTCAAAGCATTTTCTATGGCAGATTTCTTATCCGCAGAGATCTTATCTCCATAATCCTTTAGTTGCTTTTCGGTCTGGAAAACCATACTATCGGCCTGGTTGACTTTTTCGATCTTTTCCTTTTCCACTTTGTCTGAGGCTTCATTGGCCTTGGCTTCGGCCTTCATTTTTTCTATTTCTTCTTTATTAAGGCCGCTACCGGCTTCAATCCGGATCTTCTGTTCCTTACCGGTGCCCTTATCTTTTGCAGTCACGTGCAGGATGCCATTCGCGTCAATATCGAATGTCACTTCAATCTGAGGCAGGCCACGAGGAGCAGGCGGAATCCCGTCAAGGTTGAAGGTACCCAGGCTCTTGTTTTGAGAAGCCAGGGGTCTTTCTCCCTGCAGCACATGAATCTGAACGGCAGGCTGGTTGTCTGAAGCCGTTGAAAATACTTCAGATTTCTTAGTAGGGATCGTGGTGTTGGAATCTATCAGGCGGGTCATTACACCACCCATGGTTTCGATTCCGAGACTCAGTGGGGTAACATCCAGCAACAATACATCCTTCACTTCTCCGGTGAGAACTGCGCCTTGTATGGCTGCTCCTACAGCAACAACTTCATCAGGATTTACGCTCTTATTGGGTTTCTTTCCAAAAAACTTTTCCACGATTTCCTGCACCTTGGGTATGCGGGTAGAACCCCCAACCAGGATTACCTCATCTATTTGGGAAGTATTCAGCCCTGCATCTTTGAGCGCCTGCTCGCAGGGTTTCAAACATCTTGCAAACAGGTTGTCGGCCAACTGTTCAAATTTAGCCCGGGTCAATTTCTTTACCAGGTGTTTGGGAACGCCATCCACCGCGGTAACATAAGGGAGGTTGATTTCTGTTTCACTGGAAGAAGAAAGTTCAACTTTTGCTTTTTCAGCAGCCTCTTTCAACCTCTGCAGTGCCATCGGGTCCTTTCTCAGGTCCACATTCTCTTCCTTTCTGAATTCTTCGGCCAGCCAATCAATGACAACTTTGTCAAAATCATCTCCTCCCAAATGGGTGTCGCCATTTGTAGACTTTACTTCAAATACGCCATCTCCCAATTCCAGGACAGAGATATCAAAAGTTCCTCCACCAAGATCGAATACTGCAATCTTTTCGTCTTTGTGTTTCTTGTCCAGGCCATAAGCCAGGGCCGCGGCTGTCGGTTCATTCACAATCCTGCGAACATTCAGACCAGCTATTTCTCCGGCTTCTTTAGTAGCCTGGCGCTGTGCATCATTAAAATAAGCAGGCACCGTTATTACGGCTTCATTCACTTCCTGGCCCAGGTAATCTTCCGCCGTTTTCTTCATTTTCTGCAAGATCATGGCTGAAATTTCCTGAGGCGTATATAGCCTGCCATCTATGTCAATTCGAACCGTATTATTGTCACCTTTTACCACTTTATAGCTCCAGTGCTTCATTTCTTCACCCACTTCGTCATACCGGCGACCCATAAAGCGTTTGACAGACATGATGGTATTTACGGGGTTGGTTATGGCCTGTCTTTTGGCAGGATCACCAACTTTGCGCTCACCGTTCTTGAGGAAAGCTACTACTGACGGGGTAGTTCGGCGGCCTTCATCGTTGGCGATAACCACCGGCTCGTTGCCTTCCATCACGGCAACGCAGCTATTAGTCGTACCCAGGTCAATACCTATTATTTTTCCCATATAATTAAGATTTCATTTAGGTTAGAAGTTAAACTAGAACTGACAAGCATTATGCCATAGGCTCAAAGATGCAAAAATGGCAGAAAAAGACCTCTTCCCTTGACAAGTCTCCATCCAAATTTCAATCACCATACCACCAAGAGGTTATTGCTTTGCCCGGTGCAAGCAACTAAGTTTACAGGATACTTAAGTACTAAGATATTCATGTTACCGACCCATTGACCCTGGAGAGGCTAAACCTTATCATGAACCATAAAACTTTCCTGTATGTCAACGAAGTCATTTCCCCGCAAAGAAAGCATCCGGGTAGCTCCACTGAAGCAGCCAAAAGCAAAGATCAGTCTTGACGAATTGTTCAGGGGCCATAAAGGCAAGGCACCTGCAGCAGCGAAACTCACCTACCGCGGAGGCCCCCTCATACCCAACGTGGAAGTCTTCACTATTTTCTGGGGAAAGGGTTGGTCCAGCGCACCGTTAAAGCCACTGGCAGATAATCTGAATAAATTTTTTTCGGCCATAGTAAAAAGCAACCTGATGATTCAGATGAGCGAATACAATGTGCCGAAATACAAGATTGGAAACGGCAAATTATCAGGATCCATAGTGATCAGCGCAGGCGCCCCGGCACATAGCATAACAGATTCGCAAATTCAGAAACAATTGGGGCAATGGATTAAGACAAAAAAATCCTTCCCCAAACCAGGCAAGAATACCTTGTATTTTATTTATTTCGACCGGGGTGTCAGTGTATCCATGGGAGGTAGTAAGTCCTGTTCTTCTTTTTGCGGGTATCACGATTCTATCGGGAAAGGCACTTATTACTCTGTAATGCCATATCCTGGTTGTGCCGGATGCCTTGGGGGATTGTCTGTACTGGATGCCCTGACAGGCACCAGTTCCCATGAACTCTGCGAGGCGATCACTGATCCCGTGCCAGGATCGGGATGGTATGATGACCACAATGGAGAAATCGGAGATATCTGTGCCTGGCAATTCAGGAAAATTGCGGGATACGAAATTCAGTTGGAATGGTCGAACAAGAATAATAAGTGCATGTAATGGTTCGGCAACCAGATTGGTTTCTTTTCGTATTAAGAAACTAAGCAAATGAAATGGATCGCCAGGCACTGTGATATGCCGGATCCGTTTCACCATTACTGATTACATTCAATAAAAGCCAATGATGACACCTGTTTCCAAAATTTTCAGGATGAAGAAATCCCGCCTTTTTCAAATCTCTATCTTCCTCCTTTTGTTCCTGGTATCCTGCAAACTGACTCGCGTAGGCGGCTACGATGCCATAGTGGACAAGACCATTAATGAGGTGCAGCAACAGTTGAGCAGTTTTTTTGTGAACGCGGAAACTGAAGCGGGCACCGAAGCTTTCAGCTATGTGCATTATAAAAATTTCTACGATGGTTTGAAAATTGAAATGTCTACCCTGCGCATCAGGTCGGCGGCCGTCAATGAAAATTCCATTGCCGACCAGGAAGTGGTGCTATTGGATGAAAATACCAGGAAATTGGAACAATTGCATAAACTGGGCATTCAGAACTATGAGGAGATAGGACTGTTGAAGAGCGGATTCGAGCAGCAATTGGCGGCCATCATAAAATTGCAACTGGCGCTGAAGAAAAGAGTGAAATCATAATAAATCCTTCACCAAAAAATCAAACTCATTCAGATGGCATTGAATATTTCGGAACTGGTCAAAGAAATGCTGAATGCGGCAAAGCCCGTGCTTCAAAATTTTTGGAAAGATGCCAGGCCTTATGCGGAAAAAGAGGCCAAGTCCTTCGCGTTAAACCTCGCCATGATTGAAAAGCTGAAACTGCAGAAAAAAATCTCCAAGGAGGCGGCTAGCCTGCATGTTGAGATTCAAAAGAATTCTTTTCGCACCGTGCTGCTCACCATCGAAGGAATTGGCATTTTGTCTGTAAGCGAGGCTCTCGACGCTGCTATAGGAGCGGTCAGGGGACCCGTGAACAAGGCGATCGGTTGGGCATTGCTGTGAAACAGCGGGAAAAACCATCCTGAAGGGATTTGCAATATCAATAGCCAAATTGTGAGGAGAAATGATGGCCGCGCGCAATAATCAGCCTCAAAGTTGGGATATCATATACTACCTGGAAAAAAGGGGAGCCATATGTCCCGACAATTTATATCTTTATTCATAGCATACTCTTGCTATGAAAACAATCGCATTCATTTCCGTTTTACTCTTAGTCCTGAATTCCTGTTCCAAGAAAATCATGCCCGAAAGGCCCCAATTGGGCAGGAGTCAATTCCTTTTGGACTCCTTGCCGTTGAGTGAGATTGATATTCCACTCCAGATCAATCTGAAGCCATTTTACGGTATTGCCGAAAAAAAAGTGGCAACAATGTACACTTCACCAGGATGGCCCAATGACTTTGTCGTGGATAATTGTGATTCACGATATATGTACCGGTTCAAGAGGGGCCCCTTTCAGATCAGCACCACCGGAAATGTGATGAATCTGAGCTTTACCGGATCCTATATTGTCGCCGGCTCCCAAAGAATCTGTACCGGCATTGGGAGTGACCGGGTACCCATTACACCCTGGACGCCCACATGTACCTGCGGACTGAATGAAGCGGAACCCAGGGTGCAAGTGGGCTTCAGGACCAGTTTCAACCTGCTCTCCAACTATGCAATTAGTACACAAATTGAGAAACTCGAACCAAAACCCATTGACAAATGCTCGGTTTGTTTTTGGAAAAAGGATATCACTCCTACTGTCATGAAGCGATTGAAAGAACAGTTGGAAGAGGCCCGGGTGAGCATGCAGGATTCGATCAATGGCCTGAACCTGAGATCCAGGTTTCAAGAATTGTGGGACACGCTCAACAGCACGATTAAGCTTTACGGCATGGGATACCTGCAAATAAACCCCGAGAAACTGAGGCTGAGCACCTTTTACGCCAGAAACGACACCCTGAATCTTTCGATAGGCATTTCGGCCAGACCGCAGGTTACACTTTCCATGCGCGAACCTTACAGAACCGTAGTTCCCAATATCAGTGATTTCAGGCAACGAAAGGGATTTAACATATTTATCGACGCGGTTATGAATTATGATTCGCTCAGTAATTTATTAACGGCCCAGCTGGGTCAGAAGCGAATCGATCTGGAGAAAACGGGAAAATATATTATTATAGACAGGTGTGAATTGTATGGAGCCGATAATGAAAATCTGATTATCAGGATTCATTTCAGCGGATCTGAGAAAGGCATTCTATACCTCACCGGCAAGCCTTTTTATGACGTGGAAAAGCATTCTTTGGAATTGAGAAATATAGATTACGATATACGCACAAAGGATCTGCTGCTAAAAACCGCCAGGTGGCTCTTCAACCGCAAGATCATCAATGAGCTGAACAAGTATTCAAAATTCAACCTGAGCGATTATACAAAGGAGTTTTTAGAAAAAGCAAATGTGGAAATGAACCGGCAACTGACTAATGGAATATATGCGAGCGGAGCGCTTCAGAGTCTCCAGGTAATGAACATCTACCCATTTACCGAGCACCTGGTCATTCGCTGCAATGCCACGGGAGAATTGGCAATCCGGATTGAATCTCTGTAGTGGGATTTTGAGCCAGTGAGAATAATTAGTCTGTTTAGATTTCCACCAGGCCATGCTTGATCGCATATAAAACGAGTCCCACCCTGGATTTCACTTTTAGTTTTTCATATAGTGAAGATCTGTAATCTTCAACGGTACGGGGACTGATGAACATTTTCGCGGCTATATCGCGATAGGCAAGTTCCGTGCAGACCAATTGCAGGAATTCTTTTTCCTTCTCAGAGAGTTCAACCTCCGGTTCCGGCTGGTCCAGATTCTTATGCAATCCGCTGATGATCTTGCCGGATATGACTTCAGAAAGGTAAAAGTCCTTTTTCACTACAGAATCAAGAGCGACCTTCAATTCTTCAGGTTCGGCATTTTTCAGGATATAACCTTTAGCCCCCAGCCTCAACATCCTGATAATAGTTGTTTCATCACTGAACATGGAAAGCGCCAATACTTTGATCTGGGGATAACTCCTAAAAAGCCATTTCATCGTTTCATATCCATCCATTCCCGGCATATTGACATCCAGCAGCACAATTTCAGGAATACTGTAATTGCTGATATGTTCCTTCAATTCCCGGCCATTCCCGGCTTCGAAGAGGATGGAATAATTTTCAAAGGATGTAATCAGTTTACCTAATGCGCTTCTCAGGAGGGCATGATCATCCGCAATGGCTACCTGTATTTTTGTACTCCTGTTCATATCTTTTCCTCAGCATATTCCGGCAAAGGCAATTCAACCTTCACAGTAGTTCCCTGACCGGGGAGGCTGTTGATGGAAACTTCGCCACCAATCAACTTGGCTCTGTTAAATAGACTTTTCAACCCCACTCCGCTTGATGCCGAAGCTGATTCACGCTTTGCCTTTACATCAAATCCAACGCCGTTATCTCTGATTTGCATCACAAATCTATCGCCTGCAATATAATTCAGGGAAGTATTTATTTGGGTGGCACGTGAATGTTTTAAGATATTGTTTACCAGTTCCTGGAAGATCCTGAATATGAATATCTCTTTTTGTTCGCCCAGGTGACATTCATCACCCTCAATATCAAACGCAATTTTCAATAGGCCGGTCCTTTGAAGGCTTTCCAGTTCGAATCTTACGGATTCGGCTAAACCAACCTGCGCGATCCTGTCTGTGTGCATGCTCTTGGTGAGATTCGCGAGGTCGAAGATGGCCTTATTCAGGATTTCGCGTATGTGCAGAATGGATCCGTAAGCGCCATGCTCCTGATCCAATGGCAAAACCGCCAGCGATAGTTTCACGACCGAAAGCACCTGGCCAATATTGTCGTGCAATTCCTGGGCAATCACCTTCAGGGTATTCTCCTGGATTTCCAACTGTGAACGCAATACCTCCTGCTCGTATTCGATCTTCATTCGGGCCAATTCCTGTTCCTGCCTGTGTTGCTTGCGTTGATACAACAAAAGAATGGTGACAATAAACCCTACCAGCAAGAGCCCCAATATGCCACCTATGACGATGATAATATAAAATTCCTGATTTTGATCCGGCATAAAAATCCGATAGTAAATGATAAATATAAGAAAACGTTCATCATAGAGATGATAAATTGAATCTCCTGGAGTATCCTGATGGAAGGATTTTTCCAGAAATTAGCCACCGCAAAAAAAGGGTAACTGCAACAGTAGTAAAAAAGCAATCCCGAACAAATCCAGAATGAAGGCTGTCGAACCAGTTTGATGGAATGTTCCAATCGGAATAATTCGAAAAAATAATAAACGCAGATAATCACGATCAATAGGACGCCGATGGAATAAGTTATGGTGTGGAAATTGTCTTTTTGAACAAAGAAAATATTCAAAAAGGCCAGCAGCGGGTAAATCCATAACAATTGCCCAATAGCCGATCGGATTCCCGGATTCCGGATAATCTGCCTGAGAACCCATAAATAGAATACAAATTCCCAAGTAGAAAATATATTGTATAACATCAGCGTGTGCACTCCTCTGTTGGCCAGCCACAGTCCTATTTCTTCGATAGCAAAAGCCAGGAACAAAAAAATAGGAATGAGTTTGAGATATAAGGGAGAATTCTTCTGAAAGTACACCGCAATTCCGGCCAGGGCGCTCAAGAGAAGTGATGATATATAAAAATTGGGGAACATTTCGCCCTCAAATTAACTTCATATTTTGGATTTCTTAAAAAAAAGAACCTTCCGTAGAAGGTTCCTATTGGAAATTGCTGGCTGAAAAAAATATCTTCAGAAATTATATGACAGACATTCCTTTTTCTCCCTGGTCAACGATGGTGATTCCAAGGCCTTTTCTTTCGCTCGGAGAGATTTCTCTGGGATTGCAAATGGGGGGACATAAATAAACTGTGTTGTAGGCAAGTATATTGGTCCCTTCTTCCGTCCGCATATAAATGTCTTTATTTGATGGGCCAGCTTCTGTCTCTTTGTGCTTGGTTGCAACAAATACCAGAGTTTGACGACCTGCATATTCAGGTTTTTCATCATAGTCGTGCGGATAGACTCCAAAATAGATCCTGATCCCGTCGCCGCCAAACTGTTTTGCACGTTCCATGAATTCTTCCATTTCTTCGATGCTGTACCATGCAGTCAAAGAATCTTCCTTGCCGAGGCGTTCAGAATTGTACACCCATCTTTCCTGTTTGTAATTTCTTACGACGGTGTCAACATGTTCCGTGTTAACGTACTTTCCGACCTTTAAGGATTTTTTTTCAATTGTAATCATAGCTTGTAGTGGTTTAAATGTGATCAATCAATTGTGAGATGTAAAGCTATGATTGCTGCGGACACAGGCTAGTGCACAGAAATCTGTTACTCAACTAATTATAAATTAATATTATTTATAGATGACAGAACTTCAGTCTTTCATGTGAAAATATGAGGAAAAAAACCGGGTTATTCCCCCAAAAAAAACCGTGAAATTCGCCAGATTCTTACCGTGGGAATACGGTCAGAATTACCGTGAAATTCACTAACAAAATACCGTGCTTTTTTGAGGCTGAGGAGTGGTGTTCTATGCACAATAAGTATGAACTTAGTCAATATAATAGTCCCGTTTTTAAAATCCAAATGCCTTTTGAAAATTTAAATGTTTTTGCCGGAACGGTTGTATGAAGCGAAATGGGGTGTGCAAAAACACAGGACCAGATCTGCAACAGTTCACCGCATTAACCATTGAAACCTTATCCTATTCATTTCAAATGGTAATGAAAGGCAGCCGTTGCTAGCGCAAGTCAGATTCATCCGGACTAGGACTGTTTTGTCTGTATCCGGGGGTTTAGTAAATTCCCTTATCGAAGCCATCATAAGGGTTTCCGCCCTGGTTCTTAAGGCCTGCAAGGGTTTATTGACTACGGCCAGTTCCATTTTTCAATTAAACCTGAATTTGTATTTTTGCTGCAAAGCCCCAAATGAGCCATTCTCCTGATATATACCAGCGAATAGTAGCCGCAAAATTGTATATCGATAACAATTTCACCGAAAACATTGACCTGGAGCAGATTTCAAGGCAGGCTTACCTTTCCAGGTTTCATTTTCACCGGCTTTTCAGAAGAATATACAAAAAGACTCCACACCAATATCTTACCAGTAAGCGCATGGAACGCGCAAGGACTCTTTTGACTGCCAATGATCTGACCATTTCTGAAGTTAGCGCGGAGTTGGGCTTCGAAAGCCCCGCAACATTCAGCAACCTTTTCAGAAAGCAGAGTGGAATGGCGCCCCAGAATTACCGATCGGCATCCCTGCAGCTCATGGAAGATATCAAGACCCAACCCAAACGCTTTATCCCTCATTGCTTTATCAACCAGTATCAACTGGAAGCTTAACACCAAAAAAAGCAATTTTTAATAAGCCTTCGAATTCAGTTCCCTGTAGCTTTAGGAAAATTATTTCTATGATCACAAGACTTTCACACACGACCCTTTTTGTTAGCGACCAGGAAAAGGCCTACGATTTTTATGTCAACAAACTGGGATTTAAGGTGCATACTGACGCCAAAATGGAAAATGGATCCAGGTGGCTTACTGTTGCGGCTCCTGAACAGCCCGACCTGGAAATCGTCCTGATGCCATTAAATGGAATGATGAAGCTGGATGATGAGTCTCAAAAAGCCCTGCAAATACTTCTTGAAAAAGGAGTCATGGGCGCTGGCGTACTAACGACACCCGATTGCAGGGCCACTTATGAGGAATTGAAATCGAAGGGAGTCGTTTTCAGGTCAGAACCAAAAGAGCAGTTTTACGGCATTGAAGCGCTGATTACCGATGGGTGCGGGAATTGGTTCAGCATGACGCAACCGCTCTGAGTGAGGACTGGCATAACCAGGAAATCCCCTTGATAAGTTCATGCCTGATTCACTTTAAATGTGAAATGCTTTTGAGTGGCATAGCTGAATGTTACTACAATCACTGTAGTGAGGATTTGGGAAATGGTTGGATAGATATGAAGCTGTTCCACAAATAGGCGCAGGAAAAAATAATTCAGGAAAATGCAAACCATGACCAGGAGAAAATAACGGAAAAGCTGAATTCTTCCTCTTATATTGGAATGGGTCCATACGATATACCTGGACAGCAGGAACCCGATGGGGAATGTTATAATGAAGGAAATAAAAAAAGCCGCCACGTGCGGCTTAAATGCTATGATGCCCAGGTGCAACACCTCTTTGTGAAGAATAAAATTATAACTGATAAAAAAGATCAGAATGCTCAGGAGCGTATTGCCTCCCCCACATACCACATACCGAAAAGTCTGCCTATCCATGAATCCACTTAGGAAAGGATAGAAGTAATCGAGTATTGCTTCAACGGTTTTTTTCAATTAATTTCATTTGATCAGCAAATTTAGCTTAATTAGCCTTCAGGCATTGCTTTTGCTACCCGATTTTTTTTGATGAATGATGCAACTATTTTCCGGAATTGATGCTCCTGAGTAGGGCGACCCAAAGAGTTTTTTCAGGAATTCTTAGTTCCTGACAACATGAGAAAACAAAGACCCCCTGTTATGCAGGGGGTCTCTTTCATTGTGAATCTTCATCAACTGCGATTCAGAATATAAGACGGTAGGTGATATGTTTCTTCGCAAAGCTGGCCCCGGTTGCCTCGTGAATGGCGATCATACGTGAATTGAAACCTCCCACCCAGGAAAGTTCGAGTTCTTCATACTGATTAAGTGGCAGTACGTATTCCTTAACTTTAATGAACATGGGAGATTCCAGTCCGTGCTTTTGGAATTTTGGTTTTGTACCCATGATGATGGCCCGCATTTTTTTATTTTTTTGGGCGTATTTGTTCAGGAGAAATTTTATTTTCCCCAAAAAATTCATTTTTCCATGAAGGTTTCTGATCAACTCATTGGCGTCCGGAACGATTACCAGGAGTGAAGCGGGTTCGTCGTTTACATAAGCAAACCAGATCAGGTGTTCGTCCATAATGGGTTTCAGCTTTTGAAAACTCTCCCGTATGGAAGTCTCTTCAATGGGTATGAAATTTTCAAAATCCTTCCAGGCCTCGTTATAAATCTCAATGAAATCGGCCGCATATTTTTTGAATGCAGATTTGTCGAGATGTTCGAAACGATATCCCGGTTTCCGGGCAACCCATTCGGCAATTTTCGTAAATCTCTCCGGGAAGGGCCTGTGCACATCTACCCGGTTAGATATTTGTTCATACAAAGGAGCGAATCCATATCGTTCAAACAGACGTTTGTAGTAAGGCGGATGATAATTCATTCCATAGGATGGCGGCGTGAAGCCATCCACCAGGAGCCCCCACCACATATCATTTTCTCCAAAATTAATGGGGCTGTCCATTGCCTTCATCCCCCGTTCCAAAAGCCAATTCTTCGCGGTGTCGAATAATAGGTCTGCCGCGTCCTGGTTGTCGATACACTCAAAAAAACCCGAACCGCCGGTTGGCTGCTCGTAATGAAATGCTTTCCTTTCGTCGATAAATGCGGCAACGCGACCGATAATTTTTCCATTTCCGTCACGCAATATCCATCTGGTGCATGAACCAAATTTGTGAAAACTATTTCTGGCCGGGTCAAATACCGATTCAATATCGTTGTCAAGAGGGCAAACCCAATTGGGATCATTCTTATAAATTTCCCTGGGCAGGTTGAGAAAATCTTTTTTTGTTATCCTGTCTTTTACTTCAATTATTTCCATAAACCCTTGTTTATTCGGGATGATATTTCCTCTCTGACGGAGCCTCAACTGCATTTAGTGCCATTCGTCTGCCAGAGGTCAAAATTCTGTATTTCCTGTAACAATGCAATTTTCTAAAATCTTTACGAACCACAAAATTCCAAAAGCTTTGTCCGAATTCCCGATTTCAAATATCCCTGGCAAAAAAAGACACAACTCCTACCCTTCGCTCCAGGCCTTGCAGGGAAATATGGACTTTCTGTAAGATTGGTCTGAAGATTTCTCCTGCCTGAAACTGACAAATATAAATAATCAACGGATCCGATTATTAGAGTTAGTCCGGAACAGGTGTTTTGAACAGATCAGGGAAATCGGTGATGATGCCATCCACACCCATCGCTATAAGTCTGCTGATGGCTCCGCTGTCATTAACGGTCCATGGAATAATCTGCATCCGGCGGCTATGGCAATAAGCTATTAATGGAGCATTTACAAGCAGGTATTGCGGGCTGTAGATGGAAGGTATGAAACCGAGTTGACTAAGTTGAATACTGATCGGCCTTAAATCAGTCCCGTCTATCAGCAATGCTGTTCTGATGGCCGGATATATGTGGTGGATCAATTTCAGGGTCCTCATGTCAAATGATTGAATTATGACCCGGTCCTGTATGCCTTTACGCAAGATCACGTCCATCAGCAGGTCCACAAATCTGGCAGGTTCCGGATGGTAAATTCCATCTCCAGCCGGGGTGGTCTTGGTTTCAATATTATAATGGACAGGTCGAAGCTTGAGCCGAAGGATTAAGGTTTCTACGGAATCGATCAGGTCTTCGAGCCTTGGCTTAGTGGCCCTGATTTTTTGCTGGGCAGGAAACGCGGAATTGAACTTCAGACCAACATCCCACTGTTCGATTTCGCTATAATTCATTTCATATAACTTGTACTTTTCATCTTCGGATGCGCCAAATGAGCTACCATCCGGTTTGGTGGAAATGACATGGTTGAAAAAAGGGTCATGGGAAATAATCACCTGGCTGTCTTTGGAGATGGCAGCGTCCATTTCAAGAGTGGTCACGCCCAATTCAATTGCCTTGAGCATAGCTGGAATGGTATTTTCCGGCATGAGGCCTCTGCACCCACGATGTCCTTCCACATCGAAGTTTTTGGGCGGCAATATGGGCGTCTGAACTGAATTGCAGGCCATGGGAAAGAGGGCCAGGCATAGTATGGCGAATTTGAACATACACATAATTCTTCGCATAAAAATACTGTAACGTATTTTTGCAACTCGTAAAATTTTGAACATGTCGGTTTTAGCTGCAATACAGTCAATAGTGGCGAAGGGCCTGGAAGAATTGTATCATCAGCAGATTCCCGCAGGTGATTTCCAGGTGAATCAGACCAAGCCTGAATTTGAAGGTGATTATACTGTTGTGCTGTTTTCACTGCTCAAGCCCCTGAAAAAATCTCCTGAAACGCTGGGAAAAGAATTGGGAGAATTTCTGTTGGAGTATAGCGGTTCCCTGGTTTCAGGATACAATGTCATTAAAGGTTTCTTAAACCTAACCATACAGGAAAGATACTGGCATAATGTATTATCAGAATACTTTGATGACCCTGCCTATGGAAGAAAGCCTACCGTGGCAGAGACGATCATGGTAGAGTATTCATCGCCCAATACCAATAAGCCCCTGCACCTGGGTCATCTCCGTAATAATTTCCTGGGATGGAGCACCGCAGAAATTCTGAAAGCGAATGGATATAATGTTATCAGGACCTGTGTAGTGAATGACCGGGGTATCCATATTTGTAAATCCATGCTGGCCTGGATGAAATTCGGAAATGGTGCCACACCGCAATCCTCCGGTATCAAAGGAGATCACCTGGTGGGTGACTATTATGTGATGTTTGAAAATGAACTGAAGAAGCAGGCCGAACCTATTCTGCAGGAATTGCTAAAAGGCCAAAACAGTCTTCTCACAGGTGAAGAAAGGATCAAAGCCGACCAATTGTGGAAAAAACTGCAGGAACTCCCTGCCAGTGGAGAAAAAGGGCAGGAACTAAAGAGTGAATTGATGGAACTGGCCCGGTACAGTACTCCACTTATGCAGGAGGTCCGGGAAATGTTACTGAAATGGGAAGAGCATGATCCCGCAACCATTGAGTTATGGAAAAAGATGAATGGATGGGTTTATGAAGGATTTGATGTCACTTACAAGCGAATTGGCGTTGATTTCGACAAAATATATTATGAGAGTGAGACCTATCTGCTGGGTAAGAAATATGTAGAAGAAGGATTGAAGAGAGGAATATTTTTCAGGAAGGAGGATGGCAGTGTATGGGTTGATTTGAGCAGTGATGGGCTGGATGAAAAATTATTGCTCAGAAAGGATGGCACTTCAGTCTATATTACCCAGGACCTGGGATTGATCAAATTGAAATACGATGACTTCCACCCAGACCAGAGTATCTATGTTATTGGCGACGAGCAGAACTATCACATGAAGGCCCTTAAACTGATCGCCATGAAATTGGATTTGGCAAAGGCTGCGGGGATTTATCATCTTGGATATGGCATGGTGGAATTGCCGGGGGGCAAGATGAAAAGCCGTGAAGGCAGGGTGGTGGATGCTGATGACCTGGTGGACGAGATGATCATGGAGGCCAGGAAGAAATCCGCCGAACAGGGCAAAATAGAAGGTTTCACTGAGGATGAATTGAATCAACTATATGAGGTCATTGGATTGGGTGGACTGAAATTCTTCCTGCTGAAAGTGGATCCAAAGAAGCGAATGGTATTCAACCCCGAGGAGTCAATTGATCTCCATGGGTTCACCGCCACCTTCATTCAATATGCTTATGCCCGGATCAGGTCCATATTGAGAAAGGAATATCCCGTCAATGAAGAATCGATAATTCCTTCAGAAACCCTGCTCCCCCTGGAAAAAGAATTGATCCTGTTGCTGGAGCAATTTACTACCATAATAGAGCAGTCTGGAAGGGAGCATGATCCTTCGGTGATTGCCAACTATGTTTTCAGGATTGCTCAAACATTTAATTCATTCTATTCCAAACATTCAGTGGCTAATGCGGAAACACCCGGAAAGAAACAATTGCGCCTCAGGATTTGCCTGATGACTGCTAATGTTATCAAATCCGCGATGGGCTTATTGGGAATTCAGGTCCCTGATAGAATGTAGTTCGTATTTATTTCTGCACTGCGGAAACTCTTTTTTCTGTCTTCCAATATACAGCTTCAAATTTCAAAAAGGAAAAACCATTTTTTTTCAATGGTTTTACTCATTGGTATGCATTCCTGCCAATCTATCTTTACCATGAACAATGAGCTTATTTTCTAACCACCAAAACTTGACTTATGAAAAATGTACCAATGATTCTGCTATTTGCGTCCATGGTCCTTTCCTGCAGCAAAACCAACAAGAATTTTGAACTGGATTCCAAACGATTGGATGACATAGGAGAGCTCCGGAAAATCCGGGCAACGCCAGGAAAAATGGTCCTGGTCAATGCCGGTAAGCAGCTCCTGTTCCTCGACAGGACGGTTGATACACTGGCAGACCATATTTATGACAGGGCCATTGTACTGGCTTCAGAAAATGAATTTGAAAAAACCTGGGTTAAGAATTCTTTGCTGAACGCCCGGCTCTATTATTTTAATGATGAAAGATCAGTAGTGATCCAGGAATATGAAGGGAAAATCTTCCTCCTCAATCTGGATGAAGAAGGAACTGCTGACCGGTCCGGGCTGATTGCCCGAAAATTGCCTGGCGGCCAGGACCGGGTAATTGACCTGAAAGGATATGGGTTAACGATTATGAAGGGAAGATGGGATTATGATATCATGCGAACGAAAAACCCAAATAATGCATTCGCAGTCTTAAATTATTCCTATGTAGGGCCACAAATGCATGATCACGCGACTAAGGATATGGATTATGCTGAGATGGAATTTAGGGTGCCAAGGTGCGATAGTGGTGGGATAGGCAGCGAGTCTTGTTCTGTGAAGTCTTCCAATCCGATTGGGGGTGTGGAATGTTCTGTGAAATGCAAGACAGGTTTCTATGCTTGCTGCGAAAATTCAACTACGAATTGCACTTGTCAGAAAGAGCCAGCCGTAGTAAAGTGAGGATTTATTGTGAGGAATTGGATTAGGATTGATGACTACGACTGGGCCGCACAGGGAGTTCCCTGTGCGGTTTATTTAGATCACTAAAGGGTTTGTCTGGTCCTTGAAGAGTAAAGCAATTTCTTTTGCATGGCAGACCCGAATTTGGGATTCAGTTCAACGAATGAAATCCTGAGAAAAGAAGAGGGAAAATCAATAATCAGAATAACTATTGAAAATTCAAAGGCCCATGTCCATTTTCTTTTGCTTCAGGTTAGCAAGGGAAGGATCCATTTCAATGGCTTTGTCGCAGAGCAACTGACCTTTTGACGACTCACCTTTTTTCTGATAAGCCATTCCAATCATATACAATGCCTTTGCATTTTGTTTGTCGTAATACAGGATCTTATCCCAATAATTAATCGCCTGCTGGTATTTGCCTGTTTTGTAATAGGCTTCGGCGAGATTGTACAAAAGTTCCAGGTCTGCCGGCTTCTTCTCCAATACTTTCAACATTAACTCAATTCCTTTTTCGGGTTGACCCGATAACACGCAGGAGACAGAGAGATTTTCGAGGTAGTCGTTGTCAATCTTGTATCCCTTTTCCGCGGCCAGTTCGTAATAGGATACGGCAGTCTTATCATCAGGAATGGCGGCATAGACCATGGCCATTTCGTAGAACCATCTGGCATTTGTGGTATCAATGGCTAAGGCTTTTTGATAATATCTTGCGGCGAATCTGTAATTACTCATGTCAACATAGGCCCTGGCAATCATATAAGGTATCCGGGCATCTTTCGGATTTTCTGCAAAAGCAGCATTGAGATATTCAAGCCCTTCGCCGTAATTCTCAAGCTCGTAATAACTCTTACCGATTATGAAGTTGATATCTCCTCCCATTTTTTTCCGGAGCATCAATTGGGCGAAGCGGATCGCGTCTTCCCATTTATGCGTGTATAGGTTCAGGTTAGCGAGATTCCTGATTGCTGCAGTATCATCTGGCTTAGAAGCATATAGTTTCTGAAATGCCAGTTTCGCATTATCATAGCGTCTCAATTCCACTGCGGTCAATCCCAAATAGCGAAGCGCATCCAGGTTGGAACTATCGTATTTTATTGCCGTTTGCAGATAGGTAAATGCAGGCGCGAAACGGCCATTCATTCGCTCTTCCAAAGCCTTTGCCAAAAATATTCGGGAGCTATCGGCCGACTGGGCCGAAACGGAAAGAGAGAATGCAGCGCACAGAAACGCAAGCTCATGGTTTTTCATGACTGACCTTCTTATCGTCCGGATTGTTTATTTAAGCACTATTGCTCCTAACGGAGGCAGATGGACATTTATTTCAAAAACCTTGCCTTTTTTGTCAACCATTCTGCTAATGATATTGGGGTTGAATACATCGCCTGTGCCCCAGTATTTTGTGCTGTCACTATTGAAGATTTCCTTCCACATCGGCTTGCCCTCCACCAATACCTTCCAGTCCTGGTGTACTACCGGTGTAAGATTCAGGATTATCAGCAAGTCATTCTTAGGGTCTTTCCCTTTCCTCCGGTATGCGATCACAGATTCAGACCTATGATTGAGATCCACCCATTCAAAACCATAAATGTTGAATTGATTCTCGAACATGGCCGGCTCAGCCTTTAGCAGCGTATTGAGGTCCCTCACACAATCTTTCAGCTTCCTATGACTTTCGTGCTCGAGCAATTGCCAATCCAATTCAGATTTATAATTCCATTCACTGGTTTGTCCAAATTCATCGCCCATGAATAAGAGTTTACTCCCGGGATGAGTAAACATATACGTGTAGAGCAATCTCAGGTTTGCAAATTTCTGCCAGAAATCACCCGGCATTTTGTAGATCATGGGACTCTTGCCATGAACCACTTCATCGTGGCTCAGGGGAAGCATGAAGTTTTCGTCATAGAAATACATCATGCTGAATGAAAATTTATCCTGGTGGTATTGACGGAAGGCAGGATCCATTTTGAAATAATCAAGTGTATCGTGCATCCATCCCATCATCCATTTCATGCCGAATCCAAGTCCGCCTGCAAAAGTGGGTTTACTCACCCCCGGCCAATCGGTTGCTTCTTCTGCGATGGTCTGCACGTCAGGAAAATCGCGGTAGATAGTTTCATTGAAATCCTTGATGAATGCAATAGCTTCCAGGTTACCATCTCCACCATGTTCATTGGGCTCCCATTGACCGGTCTGCCTGGAATAATTCAATTTTAGAATAGAACTCACCGCATCCACCCTGATGCCGTCAATATGATAAACCTTAAACCAATAGTGCGCGTTGCTGATAAGGAATGACTTCACTTCCCCTCTTCTGTAATTAAAAATATAGCTATTCCAGTCGGGATGAAATCCCTTTCGCATATCGGCATACTCATAGGTATGTGTTCCATCGAACATATACAAACCGTGTGCGTCGTAAGGGAAATGAGAAGGCACCCAATCCAGCACCACTCCGATTCCTTCCCGGTGAAGCTCATTTACCAGGTCCATGAAGCCCTGAGGATTCCCAAAGCGCGCTGTGGGAGCAAAATATCCTGTTCCCTGGTAACCCCAGCTCCCATCGAAGGGATGTTCCATTACGGGCATGAATTCAACATGCGTGAAGCCCATTTCCTTAACATAGGGCACCAGTCTGTCCTTAATCTGTTCGTAGGTATTATAGCTTTCTTCGTCGTTCTTGTCGGGCCGCATCCAACTGGCGAGATGCACCTCATACACGCTCCAGGGAGCTTCCAGGGAATTGGTTTCTTTTCTCAGATTCATCCATTCCTGGTCTTTCCATTGGTAGTCCAGTTTCCAGGTGATCGAGGCCGTGTTCGGGCGTCTTTCCCAATACCAGGCAAATGGGTCACCCTTGTCTATTTTGGCGCCCTCAAATCCATGGATATGATATTTGTAAACTTCACCCATTTCAATTCCGGGAATGAATCCTTCCCAAATCCCGGATTTTTCCAATCGCACAAAGAGAGGATGAGCGGAAGGATCCCAGTCGTTGAAATTGCCGATCACTGAAATATAGCTGGCATTAGGAGCCCAGACTGCAAAATAAAATCCTTTCTTACCCAATACTTCCACTTCTCTTGAGCCAAATAGATTGTAAAGCGTGTAATGGGTCCCATTCTGAAAATTCCTTATATCTTCTTCTGTGAACAGGGAATAATTCCATACAGCTTTGCTGCTGTCGACAAAATGAATGTCTTCATATCTCGAAGCCGATCCAGCTTTATTGCCGTTTGAATTTTGGATTTTCCGTCCAGATTTTTTTTTCGGCTCATTTGTGGAATTTTCTGAAGATTGTATCATAACCAGGTATTAGCGTGAGAACCAGGATCGGTTTAACGTAAAATTAAGAGTTACAATGGTTAGATTCTTTCTTTTTTCTCCGATCTTAGAATACCATTCAAATTCTTTTAAACCCAAAGCATACCAAGGCTAACCCATGAGACAACTGACTGCCATTATTGCCTTCCTTTTCTTAATGGTGTATGGGGAATTTTCCCATGCCCAGCAAGCCTCCATCAAAGGAGTCATCACCGATACTTCCAATCAGAAAAAATTAGAAAATGCCGTCATTTCTTTATTAAGGAAATCAGACTCGGTACTCGTAACCTTTACAAGGAGTAATAAGGACGGAGTATTCCTGCTGAATAAATTGCCGGCGGGGGAATTTGTGATGCTGATCTCCTATCCTTCTTTCGCCGATTTTGTGGATCCCATTAAGCTGGAGCCTAATTCTGCACTTGAGATTGGGGACATTAACCTAACGTTGAAAAGTGTATTGCTGAAGGAGATCGTCATCAGGCAAAATGCAACCATGAGGCTGAGGGGAGATACGGTGGAATACAGTGCGGACAGTTTTAATGTGAGGCCTGGCGCTTCTGTTGAAGACCTTCTGAAGAAAATGCCGGGGATACAGGTTGATAAAGATGGTAAAATCACGGCCCAGGGTACCAATGTAGAAAAAGTTTTGGTTGACGGCGAAGAGTTTTTTGGGGATGACCCAACCGTGGCTACCAGGAATCTGCAAGCCGATGCGATTGACAAGGTGCAGGTATTTGATAAGAAAAGCGACCAGGCGGCTTTTACGGGAATTGATGATGGTCAGTCAAAAAAGACCATTAACCTGAAGCTGAAAGAGGATAAGAAAAAAGGTTATTTCGGAAAACTGGAACTTGGAGGAGGACTGAATGACCGTTGGAATAATAGCTCCATGTTCAATCGTTTCAGGGCGAAGAAGAAATTGTCAATTTATGGTATCGCCAGCAGCACGGGTAAGACCGGCCTGAACTGGGATGAAAGAAATACCTATGGCAGCGGGAGTGATAATATGGAATACAATGACGATTTTGGAGGATTCATGTTTTATGGAGGGGGAGATGAGTTCAATAATTCAAATTACTATGGGGAAGGCCTGCCCAAGAGCTGGGCCACCGGTATTAATTTCTCGAATAAATTTGACGCTGACAAGCAAAACTTCAATGGGAGCTATCGTTTCAATAAGTTGAATTCAGAAGGCGTGGGTAATACTATTTCCCAATCGATTTCTCCCGATACAGTTTTTTACAATACAGAGGGACGCAGAACCCTGAATAGTCGAAACAGGCATTCGGTCAATGGTACTTATGAATGGAATATTGACAGCGCCACGTCTTTGAAAATAATAGCCAGCGGATATCTTGGCAAGCAAAGCACTTTTACTGATTTCCATAATGAATCTTTGAATGAGTTTGGTGACACGGTACTCAAGAGTGTCCGGCAGACCAGCGCAGACGGAGATAATAGCAATCTGAAATTAAATGCGCTGCTTCGGCATAAGTTCAAAAAAACCGGAAGAACGATATCACTCAGTCTGGATCAGCAATTCAATAATAATAGTTCAGACGGCTATTTATACGCGCTTGTTTCGACCTATGGCAAGTTGGGCCTGCCGGAAGACAGCACTACCAATCAATTGAAGAAAATTAATCAGAAGGTATCAACATTCAACACCAGGCTGGTGTACACGGAGCCGCTTGCTAAAAAAATATTCCTGGAACTCAATTATGCAATACGAAGTAATACCAGCGATGCCGAAAGATTATCCTTTAACCAGTCGGGTTCCGGGAAATTCGACGACCTGGATTCCATTTTCAGCAATCATTACAAATTCGATGTGTTGAGCAATACAACAGGAGCAGCATTCAAATACAATGGGAAGAAGTTTACCGGTTCAATTGGCTCGGACATTTCTTTTCAAAGGTTCAATCAGAAAGACCAGTTAAATGACACTGCCCTCGTAAGGAACTATACCAATTTTTTTCCAAAGGCGAATATCGTTTATAAATTCAGCAGCAATGGAAGGGTGTCACTGAATTATACTGGAAGCTCCAGGCAGCCATCTATTCAGCAGATCCAGCCCGTGGCTGATAATACCAACCCCCTTGCCATTACCATTGGTAATCCACTGTTGAAGCAGGAATTCAGGCATAATTTCAATTTTAATTTCAATTCATTCAAGGTCCTTAGTGAACGTGGCATTTATATATATGGCAGTTTATCCACCACTTCAAACGCCATTGTTCAAAGCACCCGGATAGATACAAGCGGTAAAATTATCTATCAATATATTAATACCAATGGCAATTTCAATACCTGGTCTGGTGGCGGATATGGAATGAAGCTCAAAAAATGGGATCTGAGGATTAATGGCGGTTTTGGATTCAGCGCTTCAAAATATACAACCCTCGTAAATGGAGAGAAAAACGTAACGAATAATTACCAGCCTCAGATCAATTTCAACCTGGGGAAATTCAAGGATAAAAAGTACGAGATCTGGTATAATGGCAGTTTCGGATATAATTTTTCCCGTCAGTCAATCAGAACCGACCTGAAGACTACTTACTGGACCCAGGATCATAACCTGAATGTGAATGTGCAGCTACCTCACAAGTTTGAGATCAACACAGAAATTGAATATAATCTCAGGCAAAAAACGGTGGTATTCGACCAAAATAATGACGTGTTCCTTTGGAATGGATATATCGGTAGAAAATTCCTCAAGAACGACAAAGGCATGATCCGGTTCTCTGCCAATGATATCCTGAATCAGAATAAGGGATACAACAGGGTGATCAATACCAATGTGCTGAGGGAGGATACTTACCAAACCCTCACCCGGTATTTCCTACTGAGTTTTGTCTGGAATTTTTCAAAGACTCCCGCAGGAGGCATTAATCCTTAAAACAATTTACTATGAAATCATTACTGATCATATTCCCCATCCTATTGCTGGGTTCCCTTACCAGAGCGCAGGAGACTTTTATTCTCGAAGGGAAGATCGAATTTGAAAAGAAAATTAATTTTCACAAGGCATTGGATGGATTAGCAGACAACGACTTTGATAATTCATGGATTCAGAGCATGAAGAAAAATTTCCCGGCCACGATTACTACCTATTTCAATTTGTATTTTGATCATAGTAAAATGCTCTACAAACCCGGCAGGGAAGTTCCCCCATCCTCACCACCGGTCCCGGACTGGCTGGTTGGTCCCGCAGTTGACAATATTGTATTCACTGACCTGGATAAAAAGGAGAATATCGGATTGAAACATGTTTTCGAAAATACTTACCGGGTAGAAGATAGTGTGCGGAATATTGAATGGAGGATCACTATGGACACCAGGACTATCGCGGGATTCAGTTGCCGAAAGGCCGTTGGAAGGATCATGGACTCGGTTTATGTCATCGCCTTTTATACTGATCAAATAGTTCCCAATGGAGGCCCGGAATCATTCAGCGGTTTACCCGGAATGATTTTGGGAGTAGCTATTCCGCGCATCAATACCACATGGTTTGCCACCAAACTTGAGCTTGTTACTGTGAAGCCGGAAGAACTCACGCCGCCGAAGAAAGGAAAGAAAGTGACGGTGAAGGAATTACTGGAACAGTTGAAGGGCCCAATGAAAGACTGGGGCAAAATGGGCCAGCGGAATATCTGGAGTATCATGATATGAGAGGCATTCTCGTTTCCTTATTCATCAAAATTTAATGGTTGGCTTCTTACTTGCTGAACAGGAGTCTACTTCAGTTCCAGGACCAGCAGGTATTTCGGCCCAATGGTAAGGCTTGACTGAAGAGGAAATGAAGTTCCAGTGGATACATCCATCGCGGCATTGAAGTTCTTCATCCTTTCAGAAAACCTGGATAGCTGGATGGTCGCTTCGGAATTATTACTGTTCAAAATACACATTACTGTCTTTTGATTGTCATACCTGAAATACACATACACTCCGTTTTCCGGTACATATTGCATCAGCTTTCCAGTCTTAATGGCGCTTGAGCTTTTCCGATAGTTAGCAAGAGTTCGAATATATTGGAATGCTTCATTTTCCTGGGCCGTTCGGCCGGATGCGTCAAATTTATTCACTGGATCGCCAGTCCAGCCTCCGGGGAAATCCTTTCGCACTTCGGCATCGGTAGGGTTCCTGAAGTTTTTCATAAGGATCTCTGTGCCATAGTAGATTTCAGGAATGCCCCGTTGGGTGAGCAATAAGGCAATGCCCATCTTATACCTGGCAAGGTCCTCTCCCACCACCGAGTAGAAACGATCCATATCATGATTGTCCAGAAAAATGCAATTGCGCATGGGATTCTTATATAGGAGGTCTTGTTCCAGAGTGACATAAACACGGTTCACACCCTCATTCCATCCGAATGGCTGGTTCATTGCGTCCAGCATTGCATAGGTCATTGGAAAATCGGTAATTCCCTGGAGGTTGTGCTTGAATGGGACATTGAGATTATTCTCGGAAAAATAGGCAGCTTCAGGAACTGTGTTCACAGAAGTTTCACCGAATATACTGAGTCGTGGAAACTCTTTGGTGAGCGCCAGGTTGATCCTGTTCAGAAAAGAAGGGTCGTTGTAGAAATAAGTGTCCACCCTCCAGCCGTCGATGCCATATTCCTCGGTAGCCCAGATGGAGTATTGAATCAGGAAATTGGCTACATAAGGATTGCGCTGGTTCAGGTCCGGTAAGAATCGTGTGAACCATCCGTCTGTCGTGATCTTCCTGTCTATCGTTGAAGCATAGGGGTCAACCAGGGTCTGGTCTTTGTAGGAAGTGTTGGTGTAATCAGGCCATTGGTTGAGCCAGTCACTCATGGGCAGGTCTTTTATAAACCAATGGTCAATGCCTACATGATTATACACGGCATCCTGGATTACCTTAAGTCCCTTGCCATGTGCTGCATTAATGAGTTGTTTGTAAGCATCGTCACCGCCGAGCCTCCTGTCAATCTTGTAATGATCCGTAAAGGCATAGCCATGGTAGGTGCTCCTGGAAGTCCCTCCTTCCGCAGTTCTTGCCATGTCATTTTCAACGACCGGCGTCATCCAAACCGCGGTAACACCAAGGTCCTTCAGGTAGTCGAGATGGTTGGTAACGCCTTGCAGGTCCCCGCCATGGCGGTCGAATGGATTGTTCCTGTCGTGGCCGGCATCCCGCATATCCAAAAAAAAATCATTGGAAGGATGCCCATTGGAGAACCTGTCGGGCATCAGGAGATAGATCAAATCAGAGGAATTCACACCCAACACCCTGCTTTGGCCATCCCCGCTGTTCCTGGCCTGGAGCTCGTAACTGAGATTATAGGAAGCTGCAGGATCAGGATTGGAAATTTTGATGGTGAACTTGCCCGGTTTGGTTGATGAGCTTATCAACAGGTCCAGGAAAAGATAATTCGGGTTCGAGACCTTATTGATTTTTTTGAGTGTGACTCCGGGATAATTTATCGTTACCGAACTGTGGGCTATGCTTATGTTTTGGGCATGCACCAGCAACTGGAGGTTGGGGCTCTTCATGCCGGTCCACCAATGCGTGGGATTGATGCGTATATCCTGCGCATAGGATGCCAGTACCTGAAAAATGATAAGCGCGAAGAATAATTTCTTTTTCATATTGTTAGACTAAGACCGGTTGAATGCGTTCCTCTTTTATGCGAACGGCGCCCGCATCAAATACGAACAATACGCTGATGGCGGCACAAATCATGAAAAACCCGGCGAGTACTATTGCGTAAATGGCAGAACCACCATAAATATGTTTTACGATCCAACCCCCAAATAATCCATTGACAATTTGGGGAAGCGTAATAAAAAAATTGAAAATGCCCATATAGATGCCCAGTTTTCCGGCGGGTATGGATCCCGAGAGGATCACGTATGGCATAGCCAGGATACTTGCCCAGGCAAGTCCCACACCTACCATGGAATACTTTAGCATGGCCGGATCTTTAATGAAGAAAACGGATATGAGGCCAATCCCACCGGCAATCAAAGAAAATGCATGAGTGAGTTTCCTGCCAATACGTTTGGCTATCACCGGTAGCAAGAGCGCGTAGAACATGGCCACCAGGTTATACACGCCGAAAGCGGCACTCACTTTATTTCCGGCTTCATTGTATTGAATGGACTTTGTGTAGTCTCCTGTCAGTCCGTACACATGGGTGGCCACTGCGTCTGTCGTAAACACCCACATTGAAAACAGGGCGAACCAACTGAAGAACTGAACCAGGCCCAATTGACGCATGGTACGGGGCATGCCTTTGAAGTCCCTGAGGATTTCACTCAGACCTTCCTTTTTTGCTTTTTCTGGCTTGCCATGATATTTTTCATATTCCGCCGGGGGGTACTCTCTACTGAAGAAAATGGTAACGAGGATAGCTGCAATAAACACAGCAGCACCTATATAAAATGAATATTTAATATTGTCGGCCACGCCGTCCTTACCAGCTTCCATACTGAATCCATGATCGGCCAGGATTCCCGGAAGGTAGGAGCCGATGACCGCGCCCAATCCAATCAAAAAAGTTTGTATGCTGAAGCCAAGAGTGCGTTGGGATTCTGCAAGATTATCCGCAACGAGGGCCCGAAAGGGTTCCATGGCAATATTGAATGAAGCATCCATCACCATCACCATTCCAGCCCCGATCCACAGAGCCGGGATCAATCCCGCCATGGATCCGGAATTAGGAAGAAAGATCAGGGCCGCTGATGACAACAAAGCTCCCGTAAGAAAATAGGGTTTGCGCCGTCCCAACTTATTCCAGGTCTTATCACTGTAATGCCCAATCAACGGTTGCACAATCATTCCTACAAGCGGGGCCACGATCCAGAACAAGGGAAGCTGATCCACATCGGCGCCAAAAGAGCGGAGGATGCGACTCGTATTTCCGTTTTGCAAGGCGAATCCAAATTGTATCCCAAAGAATCCAAAACTCATCGTGAATATCTGCCAAATATTCAGGCGTGGCTTGGCATGTAATTTATGAGATGCTGCTTTTGCTGTACGAGTCGTGAAAGACATGGCAATTGTTTATACCCAATAAGCTTTTTTCGAACGGATAATTCTAAATATACAAAAAGAACATCCTGCCCGGCATGATGATGGCTGAAATAAATTCATTCACATTTCATCAAATTACAAAGCCATCAGGCAGGATCGATCCTTTCTTCACTACCACAATTCCATCCTTAACAGTGTAAAGAGGGTGGTCGGAATCCTGAAGGTGCGGCCCACCGTTGATCCTGACATCATTTCCTATGCGGCAATTCTTGTCGATGATAGCATTCCGGATATAACATCTTTCTCCGACACCTATCTTGGGCAATCCTCTTTGCTGCGCATGATTCATATCTTCAATGGTTTCGTAAAAATCACATCCCATGATGTAGGAGCTGACGATGGTAGTTCCCACGCCAATGCGGGTACGTATTCCCATTACACTGTTTTCAATCCTGGAAGCATTGATGATGCATCCCTCGGCAATTACCGTTTTCTCCAATGTACTGCCGCTGATCTTGGCAGGCGGCAGCATCCGAGCCCTGGTATAAACAGCTTTGGAATTGTCGAACAGATTGAATGGCGGAATGTCCTGGGTGAGTGCCAGATTAGCTTCGAAGAAAGAATAAATATTTCCGATATCGGTCCAATATCCGTCGTATTGGTAACTGACAACTTTTTGCTTGCCGATGGTAGCGGGTATGATTTCCTTTCCGAAATCCGTCGCATCCCTATTCTCCTCAAGCAACAGGTCGAACAGAATTTTCTTGCTGAAGATATAGATACCCATTGAGGCAAGATAGATACGCCCGCTTTTCTGCATATCCGCCCCAGTGTCACTCACCCACTTCGGCAGTACATCTTTTTTTGGTTTTTCGATAAAGGCAGTGATAAAATGATCTTCATCCGCTTTCAGGATCCCGAATTCAGTCGCTTCCCTTTCCACTACAGGAATGGTGGCAATGCTGATATCGGCTTTTTTGGCAATATGGCTGTCAAGCATGCCTCCAAAATCCATCTGGTACAATTGATCGCCTGAAAGGATCAAGACATATTCAAATTCCTGCTGCTGCAGGTGCCTGAGGCACTGCCGTACGGCATCCGCCGTTCCCTGAAACCAACCGGGGTTGTCGGGCGTTTGCTCGGCCGCCAGGATATCTACAAAGGCCGAACTGAAAATGCTGAAATGATATGTGTTCTTGATATGTTTGTTCAGGGATGCCGAATTGAATTGCGTGAGCACAAACATCCTGGTGATTTCCGAATTGAGGCAATTGGAGATGGGAATATCCACCAAACGATACTTTCCTGCAATGGGAACCGCGGGCTTGCTGCGTGTAGCAGTCAAGGGATACAAACGGGAGCCGGCACCTCCTCCCAGAATTACAGCAATCACTCCTTTACGCATAAAATTCGATTTAGTCAGACTTTCTAAAATTATCTCACACTCTGATAGAGTTCCTGGTATTGTATTACGCTGCTTTCCCAACTGAAGTCGAGTGCCATCATTTTTTCACGGATGCTATGCAATCTCTTCTTATCGTCGTACAAGGCCATGGCTCTCCAAATGGCATGAGAAAGATCGCCAACAGAAGCCCAATTGAAAAGGATTCCGTAGCCGTCCGGAACACCAATGTCCACGACAGTATCTTTCAATCCACCCGTACGCCGAACAACTGGAACGGTTCCATAGCGCATGGCATACATCTGGTTCAGTCCGCAGGGTTCCACTCTTGAAGGCATCAGGATGAAGTCGGCACCCGCGTACATTTGGTGACTGAGCGTTTCATCATATCCGATAAACACATTATAATCATGTTGAGAAAGTCTCTTCAAAGCATTGAGCTGGCCTTCAATTTCCGGAAATCCACTGCCCAGAATCAGAAAGCACATCTTTCTTCCGATATAATAATAGGAGTCACTGATGGCCATCGGAAGAAGATCGGCTCCTTTTTCCCCAACCAGCCTTCCAATGAAAACGATCAGGGGCTTTTGAGGATCCAGCCCAAATCTTTCGCAAAGAATCAATTTATTTTTTCTCCTGCCTTCGGCTTCTGTATTCCAATTGTAATGCTCCCTGATATAATGATCCGTTTCAGGATTCCAAATACTTTGGTCAATGCCATTCAAAATCCCTGAACATTTTCCTTTTTCGTATTCGAAGATAGCCTCGAGTCCACTAGCGCTGTGTTTTAGTTCCTCCAGATAACTCCAGCTCACCGTAGTTACTTTCCAAGCGCACTTGATGCCGGATGCAAGTGGGTTGATGGAATTATTCCAGTCCAACGCACCCCATTTCCACGGATCCCAGGGCGGAAGATAATAGCTCTTGTCCCAACTCATCCAGCCTTGGTACTGGGCATTATGAATAGTGAGTATGGTGGGAACCTGGCTCAGGAACTGGTACTTGTAGCAATACTTGATCATGAAAGGGATCAGTGCTGCATGGTGGTCATGAACATGAATCACATCAGGCTGATGGCCCCAGGCCGAAATCCAATCAACCACACAGACCTGGAAAGCTGTGAACCTCTCTGTATCGTCCGGGTAGCCATATATTTTTTCACGATCCAGCAAGCCAAAAACATCCACGAGATAAAGATCGAATCCAAGTTTATTGGTTTTTTCTTTGATGACAGTGTAGTCGAACCACCAGTCACCCAGGTTGGTCCTGCCCTTATGAACCACATCCCATTCATTATCCAATAAGAATTTGGTCCTGTACATGGGCATCACCACCTTAGCAAAATGACCCAATTGGCTCTGATATTTAGGCAGGGCTCCCACCACATCGCCCAAACCTCCTGCTTTAGCTACCGGGTAACACTCTGCACTAACGTGAATGATCTCCATCCTGCTATTCTATTGATAAGAAAGATTTATAACTGAATTTAGGAAGGTTTTTGGTTTATTCAAGCATGTTACAAAGAAAATATTGATTGGGAGTCTGCGGAATCGGGAATGCTGCACTTGGATTTTGATCCGGTGCTGTGGCATGAAGCGGACTGGAATCGGTGTTCCTGGCAGGGCAGCTCATCCTACCAGCCAACATACAATAAAGACAAGCGATTTATGGTCGGCTATGATGCACCCATACCCGAATTTATTTTTTTCCTTAAACGATTGTGATGAATTATTTTTAGCCACCGAATTTTATTTTAACTTTCCCAATCTTTTCTTTTATCAAAACCACTGATTGCTCATGAACCAGGCCAAACAACCAACCAACTACAGCGCTTTAGGCACTCTAGTGACTGTTTTCTTTTTCTGGGGTTTTATAGCTGCGTCGAATGGCATCTTCATCCCTTTTTGCAAAAGCCATTTTAAGCTGACGCAATTTGAATCACAGTTGATAGATACGGCTTTTTACGGGGCCTATTTTATTGGCTCGATGTTATTGTTCATTATTTCTTCTTCCATCCGTGTTGACATATTGAACCGGATCGGATATAAATGGGGAATCATTTGGGGGCTGTTTATTTCGATTGCAGGAGCATTGTGCATGATACCTGCAGTTAATTCGGGCTCCTTCTATTTTATATTAGGAGCTTTTTTTGTTATCGCATTGGGATTTTCGCTGCAACAAACCGCTGCTCAGCCTTTCGCGGTATCGCTTGGAGACCCGTCCACCGGCGCCCATCGCTTGAACCTGGGCGGGAGCGTCAATTCATTCGGAACAACATTGGGACCGTTGATCGTGAGTATTGCATTATTCGGTTCCGTAAAGGAAGGCGCTTCGGCGAATGCGAATATCGGTTCCATAAAGACTATGTATCTGATTGTAGCGGGTGTATTCTTCCTGGCCGCGATTATTTTCTTCGTTTCCAAATTGCCTAAAACCACCGGAGATGAGCACATTGAAAAAAGCAATAAGGCATTGTCCAGTCTTCTGATTCTGACAGCCGTTTTGATTGGAATCATAGTGATTGGTCAGGTGACCAGCCTCGGAAAGCTGGCATTGACCACCATGGCGGTTATTGCCGTGTTCATTATCCTGTTTCTTTCCTATTCCTCTGCACGCAAGAGTGGGAATGGCTGGGGCGCCATGAAATATCCGCAATTGATTCTCGGTATGCTGGCCATATTTGTATATGTGGGTGTGGAAGTGACAATACAGAGTAACCTGGGAGCCCTGCTCAGAACCCCAGCCTTCGGGAGTAAGAATGAGGCCCATATCTCCCAATATATTTCACTCTATTGGGGAAGCCTGATGATCGGCAGATGGACAGCGGCCATTTCCGTTTTCAATCTCAAAAAGAAAACCAGGCAATTGCTTACCGTGATCGTTCCATTGATAGCTTTTGCTTTTGTATTATTGGTAAATGTGTTGCGGGGCAATGATGTCAGCGATCTGTATTATTATGTCATCTGCGTTGGCATCATGGTCGCCGGCACTTTTTATGGCCAGGAAAAACCCGTCAAGACTTTACTGACCTTTACAATTATCGCTACCGGAGCCATGATCATCGGCATGCTGACAACAGGCACCATTGCCACTTATGCTTTCATGACCGGAGGTTTATTTTGTTCGGTAATGTGGCCCTGTATTTTTGCCTTAGCCATTGCCGGCCTCGGTAAATATACCAGTGAAGGATCCGCATTCCTGATCATGATGATCCTGGGTGGAGCAATCATTCCACCAATGCAGGGAGCATTGGCCGATAAGATGACGATTCATTCGTCATATATTGTCGCAGTTATTTGTTTTGTTTACCTGGCCTGGCATACATTGCAAACCAAAAAGGTATTGCATGCACAGGGCCTCGATTTCGATCAGCAGATCGCCGCTGGCCATTGATGATTCGGCAGGCGCTCAATTCAAACAATTGATCCCTGCAAATTATGAGGCGTGCGGGATCGCGAAGCGAATTGCCTGAGATATATTTGCCATTGCAAACGGTTCCGGCAAGGGGAGTATTCAGGCAGTCTTGACAAGACTAAGCGGAACCCGGCAATAATAATCTGTTTCATTTATTAATATCAAAATTCAAATTGGATATTTTAACTTCCCAGCAGAAAGAGGAACAAATCATGAAACAGGAATATGCCATTGGCATTGACATTGGAGGAACGAATACTGTATTTGGCGTCGTGGATCACAGAGGCGATATCTTGTACCGGGGTGCGGTTTCTTCGCGCAAGCATGCTAAAGTTGAAAATTATATTGATGAATTACATGCCGCCCTGATGCCAGCCATAGAACAGGTAGGTGGGATGGAAGCCATTAAAGGAATTGGTATCGGCGCCCCCAATGGCAACTATTATAGTGGCACGATCGAATACGCTCCTAATCTGATCTGGAAAGGAGTGATTCCCCTGGCGCAGATGGTTACCGATAAATTTGGAGTTCCCGCGGCATTGACGAATGACGCTAACGCGGCTGCTGTAGGCGAAATGATGTATGGCGCCGCAAAAGGCATGAAAGATTTTATAATGATCACCCTGGGAACCGGTGTTGGTAGCGGCATCGTAGCCAATGGGCGGCTGGTATATGGTCACGATGGATTTGCAGGTGAACTGGGACATACTACTATCATCCCCAATGGCCGCCTGCATCCCGGCACCAATATGCGAGGTTCATTGGAGACCTATGCATCGGCGACAGGTGTGGCCACCACGGCCAGGGAATTCCTTGATGAGCGCCCTAAAGAAGACAGCTTACTGCGAAATTTTCCCAAAGATGAAATTGATTCCAGGATCGTGTATGAATGCGCCATCAAGGGCGACAAGATCGCGAAAGACGTGTATGAATTTACGGGAAAGATACTCGGGCTTTCTCTGGCAAATTTTGTGATGTTTTCTTCCCCGGAAGCAATTATTTTGTTTGGGGGAATGACAAAGGCCGGAGATCTGATCCTGAAGCCCACCAAAAAGCATATGGAAGAAAACCTGCTTTCAATCTTCAGGAATAAGGTGAAGCTTATATTCAGCGAATTGAATGAGGCCGACGCAGCCATACTGGGTGCAAGCGCCCTGGTATGGGAGCTGAAGAGTTAGAACTCGCGTTTAGGAAATACGATAAATCAATTCTTATTCTTTTCCGCTTCCCATTGCTGCTTTCCGATCCCCGGAAAAACATGACGCTCGCTATGGTAAGATGAACGTACCAAGGGTCCGCTTTCAACGTAGTCAAATCCCATTTCATATCCCGCCTGGCGATATTCCGCAAATTCATCAGGATGAGCGAATCGTATTACGGGCAGGTGATTCCTGGTGGGCTGGAGGTATTGGCCCAGGGTAATCACATCTACGCCACTTTCACGAAGATCTCTCATTGTCTGCAGAACTTCTTCTTTGTTTTCTCCCAATCCCAGCATGATGCCGGATTTTGTACGTGCGTTTTTTTCTTTCAGAAATTTCAGCACTTCCATGCTCCTGCGATACTTAGCCTGAATCCGAACCTGCCTCGTGAGCCTTTCCACTGTTTCAATATTGTGTGATATTACTTCAGGAGCGGCGTCAATTATTCGCTGCAGGTTTTCTTTCTCGCCTTTGAAATCGGGGATCAAAGTTTCCAGCGAGGTACCCGGATTCAGCGATTTAACTGCTTTGATAGTATTGTACCAGATAATGCTGCCCCCGTCTTTGATCTCGTCTCTGTCAACCGAGGTGATTACGGCATGCTTCACTTTCATTAAATGGATGGCTTCGGCCACGCGTTGGGGTTCATCCCAGTCAACTGCCTCCGGTTTGCCGGTAGCCACTGCGCAAAATCCGCAACTGCGGGTGCAGATATTTCCTAAAATCATGAAAGTTGCTGTACCCGCTCCCCAGCATTCGCCCATATTGGGGCAATTGCCGCTTTCGCAAATAGTATGCAGTTTGTGTGTGTCAACAAGGCTGCGTACATTCTTATATGATTCCCCAATCGGAAGCTTCACTCTCAACCAATCCGGCTTCTTAGGCCTTTGCGGTTCAGAGCTATCTATTACTGTTAGTTCTTTCATCTCCTGATTGCTGATTTAGATTGCATTATTTTCACAGACTTCATCAAGCCAAATCCAATCTTCACTACTAATTCTCCGGCTAGGTCTCTGAAAACAAATAATTCACAAAATTAGGGCAGTTATTTTCGTCTGCCAAATAGGATGGAAACATAGGCGTTTGAGAAGAATTTCTTTGGGCTGACCATGACCATCTGGTCAATATCTTTGAAATAATACTCAGCATTGAATCCCACTTCTATGGCGGATATGAGGTAGTTGAACCGGTTATAGTCAAATCGCAGGGCAGTCTTCAAATGCAGTCCGGGCGCAAATTTCATTTCATTCCATCCTTTTCCAAGACCGGTACCACCTATGATTCTGTTGCTCAGGAACAAGGCACTATCCTGTGTGGAGAATTTGATATCGCGAGTCAAGCCAGTGGAATCACTCACTTCCAGATAATAGGGCCTCAATAAACCCGCGGAAAATCCTCCCACCATGATCCCATAAACGGCCACTCCATTCTTATTCCCTTTGCCACCAATCATCACCTGTTGGCCGGCACCCAATTTGAGCTGATAAAAGATATTCTTCTTGCCGTAAATAAATGGATTCCCCAATAAATAAAATCCGCCACCTACGGGTTGAGAATGACTTTGCTTTTCTTCCTTGGGATGTTTCTTTTCATTAAACTCCAGTTGAAAAATGGTCGTCTTATTCACAGACTTCACGATTCCTTTTTCATAAGACAGTCCCCAGCCATCGGTATTCAGTTTAGCGCCGAAAACACTTTGCTTGCGAAATGCGGGTTCCCCTTCTTCTTCCATCCTCATGATCTCATTGATCCTGTCTTTTTTTGCTCTTTTCTTATCACCCTTATATTTATTTGAAGGGACCTGGGCGAAAACGATGCAAGCAGCGAACGAGAGGAGGCAGACTAGACTGAGTTTCTTCACGGCTTTTTATTTAGGTTCTTTAAACGTAAATTTATGGAAAATTAATACAATGACTTCAACTGTAGTTTACGATGAAAACCTACGTACGGTTTGCACGCATCTCAGATCGGGATCCCGAATAGAAACCGATGCGCCGGTTGATAACCAGGGAAAGGGTCAGCGATTTTCGCCTTCGGATATGGTGGCTACGGCGCTGGGTAGCTGTATGCTCACGATCATGGGCATGAGAGCCAGGGATATGAACCTCGACCTTAAGGGGGTTAACATAGAAGTTGAGAAGATCATGCTTGCCGATCCCAGGAGAATTGGTGGCATAAATTTAACATTTCATTTCCCCGATAATCTGAAGACTGATGAGAAACAAAGAAAAGTGCTGGAACTGGCTGCACATAGCTGCCCGGTGATTTATAGCATCCATCCTGACATCAAAGTGAAAACAGCTTTCAATTGGGAACCGGCATTGCTAATCCGCTAGCCCGGATTCTCAACCGCCCCCAATCATTTTTTTAAGTAATGCATTTCCAATAGCACAATCCAGACAGCGTTTCCTTTTGCAATAGGAATGGTGTAATTCAATTAATGCCTGGGAGTCTGATGCCGAGCGGCTGATGACCCCGATTCTGTCCCATTCTGCCAAAATCGAATTTCTTTCTGTGGCAACCCGATCAAGCCAATTCAAGGCCTTTTCTTTATGATATTCTTCATTGTGCATGAGGCCATATGCGAACAATGATGGAACCACGGTATTGATAATGATATTATCAATCATCTGACGGCCCAGTGTTTTTTTCCTGAATGAGGATGCTTCGTCCCATACATAGCGGTAATGCCAATAATCATTTGCAGTTACCTCCAGTAATTTCCTGACCTGCTTTATTGAATCGGCTTCACGAATCTGGGAAAACAGGTGCGTGGACTGGTGGATTAGCATGGCCAGTTGCGCGAGCCGGAGACTGGGGAAATTTCCGGGTCTCATGCGCAGGAAATGGATCGGTGGCTTGATAGGTGTGATGCGATACTTGGTTCTTAGGAATTCGTATTCCTTTTTCAGCATAGCAGGATATTTGTCATTGAATTCCCGGTCAAGCAATCCCGCCTGCCCAAACAGAAATGCTTCCAATTGTTGTACCTGGTTTTTATGTTTTGTGAGGATTCGGATCGGTAACGACATGGCGATGCTTTCAAAGGATTCAGCGTTGAGGTGGATTCCAAAATTCCGGGCGATGACCCACCAGAATACTTCCTCCCAATGATTCCTGCAATGCTTTAAATGTTCAGAGATTAGCCCCGCTTTTCGTTCCAGTCTTTCGGCTATCATGCGCTGTTTCCATGAAGCCCAAACCAGGGATTTGACCCTGTCGATATTTCCCGCGCAGGCAATGGGGTTTGGAGCCTGCATTAATTCTTCGTAGCGCTGGAGTAATAATTTGGAAACCTTGTCCTGCAGCACCAGCGCAGGAATTGGATTGCCTGATGAATTTCTAATGGATACATCATTTTCCCAGACAACATGCAGGATGATATTGCTGTAATTCCTGTCGGATGCATGTTTGTGAAGATTCCAATCTGAGGCATGCACATGCAATTCAACATGGCCCGCCCAGGTATTGTCACCGATCCTGATCCTGGCTCCTTTGAAATCCGGACCCTGGTTCGAATTCCATTCCCCCGGGTTTATGATCTGCAAAGGATCTCCCTCGGATGTGAGTAATTCGGTCCTGTTGAAATACTGCATTTGCCAGATGAATTGCAAGAGGCGCTCTGTCATAGACTGCAACTTGTGGCCTGGTACCCCTTCTTCATCAGAATCCAGGTATTGCCAGGAATGAAATGGAATATCCAGACTGGAAATTCCAATGACTCCAATTTACAGTCCCCGGCCAAAATCCACAACAGGGAAAAAGCCCAGCATCTGATGTTAAGTTCCTCGAAATTCAAAGTGATTTTTAGGAAAGAAATTAGTGAGTTTGAAGTATCGGGGCAAGGCTGATTGCATTTTGGAATGACTGCTCAGTCCTGATTCGACATCTGGTCCAGCGCCACCAGCACGCGACTCACGGGAAGCCCCATTACATTGAAAAAGTCACCGGTTATGGACCTGACCCCGATTACGCCTATCCATTCCTGTATGGCATAAGCACCGGCCTTGTCGTATGGCTTATACTTGTCAACGTAATATTCAATCTGGTCAATGGTCAATTCACGAAACCATACTTCCGTGATATCGGCGAATGAGATTTCTTCTTTCCTGTCCAGCAGCACTACCCCGGTAATCACCTGGTGTTTTTTACCCGACAATAATCTTAAAATGCGGATGGCGTCTTTCCTGTCTTCCGGCTTACCAATAACCTGATCACCTAATAATACTAGTGTGTCGGCCGCCAATATTATAGGATTACTTTCATACCTGCCGAAGATATCTGAACCCTGCACAGCCAAGGCTTTCTGACGGGCTATATAGATTGCGGTTTGTTCCGGTTCAAGGCCGGCAGGGCTAAGTTCATCGGTCTGTTTCGCTATTACGTCAAATTCTACTTCGGCCCATTCGAGCAATTGTTTTCTTCTGGGTGATTGAGAAGCTAATACAATTTTTTCCATCAACTATACAATTTAAAGAAGATCATGGACAGGATACCGGTGAGCATCACGAACTTAATGGCGGAACTGAGTCTATGGAAATCCGGGGCCCTGTTGGCTGTGTACAATCTTCGCAGGATAAGCACAAGTGGAAGAATCACAAGCAGCAGGCAATATATTGCACTGGGCCACCAGCCCAATCGCAGTGCATAAAATTGGATCACGGCCAGTGCGCAAATCAGCACTATCAACCATACCGCCGCAAAAACTTTCGAAACAGGAACTCCCCAAACCACAGGCATTGTTCTGCATCCGTAGCGGCTGTCACCTTCCATATCTTCAATATCTTTCACCACTTCCCGAACCAATGATATGATGAAGGCGAATCCACCATAAAGGAATGCCAGGCGGGCTGTTCTCCTAAGCATATATTCATCAAAATCCTGCACAATTCGCCATCCCGGAATCAGGTTAGCGGGGAAATGGTCAATAAAGAAATAGACTACCAACACCACCCAGGCAGTCAGCATGGCAATGATCACGTTTCCCACCAGGAATTTCTTTTTGAAGGTGGTGGAATAAAACCATAACAATAATACGCATCCAAGGTTTGCGAACCCGATCAGCCAATTTCCGGTTACGAATGAGATATAGAAACCCATTACAACCCCGGCCGTGGAAAATAGCCAATGCCAGATGATAGCCCAACGGCGATGAATCAATTTTGCAATCACCATCCTCCCGGGCTTATTCACCTGATCAATATTGAGATCGAAATAATCGTTGATAACGTATCCACCGGCGGCTATGCAGACCGATGATGCGACCAGCAGGCTCAGCAGGATAAATTCATCGGACACGGACTGGCCACCCGGATTAATGTGTGGCAATATGATACAATAATAAAACAGGTATTGGGTAATAGCGATGAATATCAGGTTGGGAAAGCGAATAAGTCTGAAGAACGCAGCGATAAGCTTCATAACAGTATTGATTCAAATGTAAACTGCAGATAGCATCCATGAAAGGTATTGAAAGGATCAGAGGCGCTTTTCTCCTGCAATAAATTATTCTTATGATGGTGGTGAATTCCTCTCCGCTGCAGGCTTCTCCTGAACATCAGATACTTTTCAAAGAGGTGTCCAATTCCCATTGCCCCTGTAGCCTTAGTACTTTTTCGATAACATCTCTGGCACAGCCCTCTCCGCCTTTGAATGGCGATATATATCTGGAGATTCCCCTGATGTCACTCGCCGCATCGGATGGGCAACAGGGCAAACCCACCATCTGCATAACGCTGTAATCCGGGATATCGTCTCCCATATACAGTACCTGTTCGGGCTTTAATTGGTGATCTTGCATATAACTTAACAATCGCGATTTCTTGTCGCTCTCCCGCTGGTAAAACGCCGTGATCCCCAAATGTGCCAGTCTTTCGGCAACCGGCTCGGAATGAGAACCCGTAATGACCGCGATCCTGTATCCTCTTTTCACCGCGTACTGCATTGCATATCCATCTTTGATATTCATCTTTCGTATATATTGGTTGCCCGGATCGATCAGGAGGCTTCCATCCGTGAGCACACCATCCACGTCGAACACAAAAGTGTCAATGGCTTTAAATAGTTCCAGAACATTCACAAAACAGATTGATTTGATTGTTATGACAATGAATCATGACATCCTCACAGTCAGCGCTGATAAGCCATCCCCTGCCGATTTGGCTTCCACATAAAATTCATCTAAGGGCCCGCAAACCTACTCTACAATTCATTCCTCACAAAATCCATTGCAAACTTACCGTCCCGGCAAAGGGGCAAAAAATTAATTTGTTTCTTTTGGAGAAAATCTTGCAAATAATAAAGCTTATTTCTATTTTGTCGTGCCTTGTCCCATTTGCATCTGTTCCACAATCCAAAATATGACAATCTGTATGGGATTCTCAGAAAACTTATCTTCATTTACCAGGGACTTAAAAAATATCATTTCGCTGCTTTCGTCATCAGTAACTATCCGCGGACTTAAATTTTCAGGAATTCTTCCCTTTTCATTCCCCCTAAAATTATTCGCCCAGGATAGCTGCTTTCTAATCGGAAAACCCGGTATAGCCCCACATAAAATCTTTCGACCCATTAAATGAGTGCCTTTGCTTGCCTTCAACACAGGCGTTGAGGTAGGTTGACACACCCGGCCCTGCTGCATCACGCAGCGGGGCATTTTTTTGATCTTGCCGACGGCAGATCCGCTATACTTTCTCTTTAAGCCACATGATCACGATGGAAATCCTGAATACTTGCTGATAACTGCCGGTATATTTTTTTCAGAGCCGGATATTTCTTCAGCGTTTTCATATGCAGGCTCATGGTCGGACGATCATTTCTAATGGCCGGCCCTGTTTGGAGTGATGCGGGTGACTGGGTTCGGATTCTGTCGGCCGTTTCCATGATCAAGGGCGACAATATGTGGAAGTCCACAGATTCTTTTTGGCAAAATTCTTCTGCCAGAGCATATAAATGATTTGTAAAATTACCAGTAATAACTGCCGAGACATGCAGTTTCAGTCTTTGCTCATCATCTGCTCTTTGCACGATGGGGGAAATGCTCTGTGCAAAATCGCTTACTATGGCGAGAGATTCGGCATTATTACCGTCAATGAGCAGTGGAATTTCGGGAATTTCTTCCAGATTGCTTCGCAGGCTTTGGAGTGGATATAATACGCCATAACGCCTGCTGATTTTTTTAAGTATTGAGATAGAAACAGAACCGGCTGTGTGCAGCACCAATGAATGGCGCAAGTTCAATACTTTGTGAATGTAAGGCAGAGCCGCATCCGAAATAGCCACCAGGTATATTTCAGCGCCGACATGCACATTGTTGAAATCATTGGTCGCCTCACAATTCAATCTCGCACCCAAGCCTCTCGCATGTGCCAGATTGTGACTCACGACCTGCAGAATTTCGTGGCCCGCCTGCTGGATCCTGGAGCCCAGCACGGTGGCGACATTACCCGATCCGATAATTACAAGTTTCATTATAACTTTGATTAATCAATGAAATTAGTACAAAAAATTGCAGTTGACTATTACCATTTCAGCCTGAACCTGCTGGCGGCTTTTTCCAAACGTCGCGCTACAGAAAAAGCACTTGACCTATTCTGTACCCCCCAGCAAAGGGCAGTGAAAAAAACTTTTCCGCAAAGTGAGAATCCAGAACCTATTTCATTCAGCCTGGATGGTATGACCATCAGGGGCAACCGATGGAATCATCCCTCTGAAAAAAAATTGCTGATCATTCATGGATTCGAATCCAGTTCCGCGAATTTTGGCGGATATATTATTCCTCTGGTACAGAAAGGCTATGAAGTGATTGCTTTTGATGCTCCTGCCCATGGCAGAAGCGAGGGGACACAAATCAATCTGCCCCTGTTCCTGAAAACCATTCAACGGGTGCAGGACTTATATGGACCTTTGAATGCGGTTCTGGCTCATTCTTTTGGCGCTCTTGCCGCCACACATTTCGTGGAGCTTATACCAGACAATGATAGAATGAAGCTCGTACTCATTGCTCCTGCCACGGAAACCACAACGGCCATCGATTCATTTTTTAAATTGCTCAGGTTGAAAGAATCCCTGAGAAAGCCCTTTGATGAATTGATCGGTGAGAAAACAGGTTTTCCGTCCTCCTATTTTTCCATCAGGAGAGCGGTAGAAAATATCAGTGCATCCATACTCTGGATCCACGATGAAAATGATTTGATAACCCCCTTGAGCGACGCATTGCGGGTAAAAGAAGACCATCATTCTAATATTCAATTTGTATTCACGAAGGGCCTTGGTCACCGGCTGATTTACCGCGATCCTGCGGTTATGCAGCAGGTATTCCACTTCTTCTGATCCTTCATTTATTTTTGTTTATTGGCCGATTAATTTAATATTGCACCGTTGCGTCGGATCTAAGTATGCCATTTTTGAATATGAATATTGTTAAGAATCAACATCTTAAATGCAGGTATATGAGTCCGGCAGCATATTGCTTACCACCGCTTAAACCATATTAATAACCCGTAGAGTCGAGAAAAACATGGCGAAAAACCTATTGATTGTCGAGTCCCCCGCAAAAGCAAAGACGATAGAAAACATTTTGGGCGCGGACTTCGAAGTAAAGAGCTGCTATGGACATATCCGCGACCTTGAAAAGGTGGAAATGGGAATTGACGTGAATAATAATTTTAAGCCGCGCTATATAGTACCCGAAGAAAAGCAAAAAGTGGTGAAGGATTTGAAGGCCATTGCAAAAAAATCGGGAGAGGTATGGCTGGCTACGGATGAGGACCGCGAAGGAGAAGCCATCAGTTGGCATTTGTGCGAAGTGCTTGGGTTGGATCCCAAGACTACCAAAAGAATTGTATTCCATGAAATTACTAAGCCGGCCATCCTGGCGGCAGTAAAATCTCCCAGGACAGTTGATATGAACCTGGTGAATGCCCAACAGGCCAGGCGCATCCTGGACAGGATCGTAGGATTTGAATTATCGCCTGTGCTTTGGCGTAAGGTAAGTGTTCGCAACAACCTGAGCGCCGGACGCGTTCAGAGCGTGGCAGTAAGGCTGATCGCGGAGAGGGAGAGGGAGATCAACGCATTTACACCCATCGGTACTTTCAGGATAGAAGCCTGGTTCGAAGCCAAGGACGCGTCCAAGAGATCGGTCACGTTTAAGGCAGAGGGCAATAAATTTTCTCAGGCAGCTGACGCGGAAGCATTTTTGAAAAGCTGTATCGGAGCAAATTATAAGGTGCGGGATATACAGGTGAAGCCCGCGAAGAAATCTCCCGCTGCACCATTTACCACCTCCACCCTGCAGCAGGAAGCCTCCAGGAAACTGGGTTATTCGGTTAGCCGTACTATGTTACTCGCCCAGAAATTGTATGAGACTGGTAATATTACATATATGCGTACCGACAGCGTAAACCTGAGCGAGACCGCCATGCAGGACATCACGCAGAAAATCAAGACCCAGTTCGGAGCCAATTTTGTTCAGGTGCGAAAGTATAAAAACAAAAATGAATCGGCCCAGGAGGCGCACGAGGCGATCAGGCCAACAGATATGGAGAGATTGACCGTGCCGGATGCGGATTGCCGAAAATTGTATGATCTTGTCTGGAAGCGTACCATGGCCAGTCAGATGGCCGATGCGGAATTGGAAAAAACCATCGCGAAAATCAATATATCCACCAACAATGAGGACCTTACTGCCCAGGGCGAAGTCTTGAAATTCGAAGGATTTCTGAAAGTTTACCGGGAAGATCATGACGAAGAAGACATGACGGAGGAAGAGAGTGCAGAAAGCATGTTGCCTCCGCTGCGTGTTGGGCAGGCATTGGATTTCAGGGAAATGAAGGCCACGGAAAGATTCTCCCGTCCCGCTCCTCGATTTACCGAAGCTTCCCTGGTGAAAAAATTGGAAGAACTGGGAATCGGACGTCCGTCAACCTATGCGCCCACCATTTCCACCATACTCAAAAGAGGATATGTGGAAAAGCGAGATAAGGAAGGTGTGAAAAGATCATTCCGCATTTTGAAATTGAAAAATGATTCCATTACCAATGAAACCGGTGAGGAGAATACCGGAGCTGAAAAATCCAAACTCTTCCCAACCGATCTCGGACTTGTGGTAACCGATTTCCTCAAACAGTATTTCGATGACATCATGGACTATGGGTTCACGGCGCGCATTGAAGAGGAATTTGACGAAGTAGCCCAGGGAAGGATGAAATGGAATAAGATGATTGATGATTTCTACAATCCATTCAAGAAGGATGTGGAAAAGACGATTGAAACGGCTCAGCGGGTGAGTGGTGAAAGAGAATTGGGTACGGATCCGGTCAGTGGTAAACCGGTAATCGCAAGGATGGGAAGGTATGGCCCCATGGTTCAGATGGGAAGCCAGGATGATGAAGAAAAACCAAAATTCGCGAAGCTGAAACCCAACCAAAGCATTGAAACAATTTCCCTGGATGAGGCCATGGACCTTTTCAGGCTGCCCAGGAATCTCGGGCAATTTGAGGCGAAAGATGTAACGGTCAGCATTGGACGCTTTGGCCCCTACCTGGCTCACGACGGCAAATTCTATTCACTCGGAAAGGAATACGATCCATATAGCATTACCCCGGAAGAATCCATCCCACTCATTGTGGAAAAAAGGGCCGCCAAGGAACAGAGGACGATCAAGGTTTTTGAAAAAGATAAGATTCAGGTCTTGCGCGGACCCTATGGTCCTTATATCAAGCAGGGACTAAGGAATTACAAACTGAGCAAGGAACAACAGGAAAGGGCAGGCGAACTTACACTGGAAGAAGCAAAGGCCGTCATCGAAGAACTCAAAGCAAACCCTCCGAAGAAAAGTTTTCGGAGAAAGAAAAAAGAATAAGACATTCCTGTTGCGCATCCGGAGAGAACTGAAACAACCATCTGCACCATCACTCATAAATGTCTCGTTGACCCTAATTCACAATTTGGGGTCACTTGTGGATAAGTTCAGGAACCCGCATAACGAACTTCCCCCGATATTTATTTTCAGAACTCCTTAACAATATTTTAAAGGTTTCCAGCGTCTATACATTCAGATTTGAACTCATGGAAGAAACCCGGGAAATATCAGCCCTGTTGCATCTTATAGATGATCCGGATGCCGAAGTATTCACTACAGTGAGCGAAAGGATCGTAAGCTATGGCAAGCTTATCATCCCCAACCTGGAAAACCTTTGGGAAAACACCCCCAATGAGGAAGTGCAGGAAAAGATAGAACTCCTGATCCACCGGCTACATTTCCAGGATTTGCAGGGCGATTTCATGGCCTACGCCAAAAAAGATTACCAGGACCTGTTCGAGGGCTCATTACTCGTTTCCCAATATCAGTACCCCGAACTGTTAACGACTCCGGTACTGCAGGAAATTGAAAAAATCCGCCGGAATGTCTGGCTGGAATTGAATAGCTATCTGACCGCACTGGAACAGGTGAATGTGGTCAACCGGATACTCTTCGCGTATTACAAATTCAAGGGTGTGGAAGTCTCTTATCAGTATCCTGAAGAATTCCTCGTTAACAAAGTGCTGGAAACCCATCGCGGCAATTCCATCACCAATGGCATACTTTACCAGGTATTGTGTCAGTTGCTGGATATACCGGTGCAAATGATCAATATCCCCAGACAGCATATCCTTGCCTATTTTGATACCTCGCACGATTACTTCAATCCCAATAAGGAGAATACGAACAAGATCCATTTTTATATCGATCCCATGAATGGTCAGATCTATACTCAAAAAGACGTAGAGAATTATTTCAAGAGAATCTCCGTTCCCCCCTCTCCTTCCTATTTCAAGCCGCTTAGCCATAAGCGCATGGTACAGCACCTCCTTGAAGAATTTTCAAAATGCTTCGATGAGGATAAGACGCGCTACAAGCAAAACGAGTTGAGCATACTGGCGGATATTGTCAGCGAGTGATTGTAAGAAACTAACTGGTTCGTGATCTCAGGTTCCATAATGGTTTTATATGGGTCAGGAATCATTGAACTTATTGGAAGACGTTTGTCAGCCACAAACTGAAATCCTTTCGCTAACAAAATTCCAATGCCAATCATTACATGAGCTTTACCTGAATCTCCATTTTTCAATATCCCATGCTTACAGGTTCACATCCTGTTTGCCTCCCTTTAGCGGAATTTTCCTGTTATCCCAAATCAGTGTTCCGGTGATTCCATCGGGCAATACCACCTGTCCGCTGATATGGCCTGCCTTTTTTTCAAGGTCCACTTCAATAAAACCTTTTGGATGGGGTATTCTTCCCTGAACTTTTTTCAGGTCCCCGAAATAGGGTTCTATTTTCACCTGCTGGAAGCCCGGGGCTCCGGGATTAACGCCGCAAACGGTTGAAAGAAACTGGTAGAGAGGCGATGCACTCCATGCGTGGCAATCTGAGCGAACGGGTTCCGGATTTTCGGCGAAGGTGGTCAGACCCCTGCCGATCATATCCTGCCAGGGCTTCAACAAAGGGAGAAAGCGGTCTCCCAATTTTACTTTCTTGAGTGCTTCAAACAAATAGAACCTGAAATAATAAGTGCACTGTGTAATGGAACTGTCTGAAAGCAATCTTTCAACTACGGTTCTTTGATCAATGGCCGGGATCGCGTCTGTGAGTACGGCCATAATATTTGCATGCTGACTAAATTTATTTTTCTCGTAGGTATCGGCCAGCAATCCTTTTTTCGCATCCCAGCAGAGCCTGAAAGTTTTTGAAGTGAGCGAAAGGGCCTGTGCCCTGTATTGATCCGCCTTCGTCTTCATACCATAGGCATCCATTAATTGGGCGGCTCTTCGCAGGGTGTAGGCATATTGCAATGTAATGATTGAGGAACCTCCCTTACTTGCTCCGGGAGGAACGCCTCCGATTTCTATGCTATCAACCCGCGGCCAGCTCCAATCCTCAAATTGCCACCATTGCAGACTGCCCAGCATGCCATTCGCAGCGATACGTTTCTGGTACCATTTCAAAACACTCTCGATTCCTTCCAGATGCGATTGCACAAATGCATCGTCCTTCCGGTGCATCCAGTAATCATGGATCATGCAGATCCACCAAAGGGAAAAAGTGGGTATCACCTGTAAGTCTCTGGAAGGATACCTGCTCTGTGTGAGTCCATCCGGAATGAATGAATGAGACAGATCTTCGATCGCCTTGCGCATCAAGCGCTCATCGCCGGCAACATACAATGAAATCAGTGCCTGTATCCTTGTGTCTCCCACATATTGCAACTGTTCGTAGTAGGGACAATCAAAATAGGTATCAACGGCACATAGCCTCGCGGTGCGCCATCCCACTTCCCATATCCTGTCAATATCATTCCTGCCAGTCTTGAAATAAGCTTTTTCTTCAAATGGGTAGCCGGTAAAGACCCCATAAATATCTTTCAGTTGTAAGGGTTCACCACCAGTGTGAATATCGAGCTGCAGGTACCTGTAAGTACGAAAGAACAGGGGGCTGTACCATCTTTCTGTCGCTCCATCGGCTATGTATTGATCTTCGATGCCGATAATTGTTTTATTTTCTATATCATTTCTGTTGCCTTTGTTTTTTTGGGAGTCCACCAGGGCCTCCGCATAGGTAAGGGTGATGGAAGCGCCTTTTCCGCCACTGACCAATAATTTCGGGTATGCGTTAGTGAGATGAGATTGATCGAACAGGATGCTCACCTTGCTGTTAGCGGGAACTGTGACGGGTGAATTTCCTTTTAGAAAATCATTACCTACAGTTATGCCTTCGCTTCTCCTCACCTCACCCAGTCGTTCGGGCTTTTCTTCTGCCAGGGGTATGCTGCGTGGCACCAGCATCCAGTTCCCATCGGTTCCAAAACCGCGGGTCTTTGCGGGATACCAAAGCGCAACGGCTTCCGGCCAGGAGGCATCATTAAATTCGGGCTCTTCAAATCCCCATGCATAATGATTTCCATCAACACGCTCTCCCTCCGCCGTCACCACATAAGTCTGCAGTTTCGAACGGTCAATCGGAAGGGGACTATATGCAGAATCCTTCACAACTTTCCAGGAATGATCGGTATTTACAATTTTTTCGGCTTCTGAATCGCCCTGCACTATGAATGAAGTCTGAAAACTGATCTGAGAATAAGGCCTGAATTCTCCGAAATTCCAAACGGTGGCTGATAGAACATTTTTCCCCTGCCTGAGATAGGGCGCAATGTCAATGGTCTCAAAATTCCAATTCGACAAATCGCTTCTCGCCGGACCTGTACACAAAGAATGGCCGTTTACAAAGAGGCGATACCGGTTGTCAGCAGAAATGTGAATGATAAAACTTGCCGGAGTCTTTCCGATTTCAAAACTCTTTCTGAAATGAAATATCCCAAAATCCGTATCTGCCATCCTGCTCCCTGCTATCCATTTGGCCTGCCAGAATCCATGCAACCACTTCGGGTTAACAGAGCCGCCCTGCGCAATTGAAAAAAAAGGAATAATAATTATCAATACCAGTAGCCAGTGTTGAATTTTACTTGGACGAGCCGTCATCATTAAGTGTTTTTAAGAGAAAGTGAAAATAAATAAATTGAAGCAGACTAAGAATTAATAGGTTGAATTGTAAGGTTTCGAATTGCGGATCACAAATATTATCCTGGTTTGGCCCGGATCAGGACTTATGGATATAGTGCATGATTGCGGTTGAACAGGCATGAATAAAAAAAGTGAAGTTCTTACACTCCACTTTCCTGTATTAATAATATATGAGATGGCTCAGACATTCAAACTGAAACCATCCCGATAATCCCTAGTAACCCATTGGTTGGCTTCATCAAAATTTGTCACCTTAAGATTCTTCGCATCCCACAATAATTTCTTCCTGCCGAGATATTTATCATCCCATCCTTTGCCTTTGCTGTTGGGCAGCATATAACTCCTGATGGCCAGGTTGCTAATCAGGATGCTTTCGGTAAATGGACCTGCAAATTCAAATGGCGAACTGGTTTCACCCTTTCCATGACCGGCAATGCAGGCATTCACCCATTGAATATAGTGCCCTTCTGGAACCCGCCTGATGGTTTCTTTGGGCATCGTGGCTTCTTTCATCAATTTGGTAGGAAGCAGTCTTGGATTCGCTCCATAGCAATCACCCAGAATTTTCCCCTTCGTGCCTTCAAACAAGACACCTCCGTCCCAATTCCCAAATGCTTCTTCAGGTAATAATTCGTCTGGTCTTTGAGGCAGCAATCCTCCATCATACCAGGAAACTTTGATATCCCCCTTCCCGTCTGTTCTCGGATAATTGAGATGGATGATGGAGGCGGGTGGACAACTGTCCTGGTTCATGCTGTCATTCCACATTTCCTTCCAGATTGTGGCGAGGCTGCATTCCACAGATGACGGATATAGAATCGGTAATATACGGTAAACCGGGTCCATGATATGACAGGCCATATCGCCCAATGCTCCTGTTCCAAAGGCCCACCATCCTCTCCAGTTGAATGGCAGGTAGGCAGGATTGTAGTCAATCATTTTTGCAGGCCCAATCCAAAGATTCCAATCCAGTTCTTTGGGTACTTCAAATTTTCCCACAGGTGTAGCCTGACCCTGCGGCCAAACCGGACGATTGGTCCAGCAATGCACGGTATGCACATCTCCAATAAGACCTGCATTCACCATTTCCTTCATCTTTCTAACTCCATCTCCGGAGCCACCCTGATTGCCCATTTGAGTAACCACTTTATATTTTTTCGCAGCTTCCGTCAATTTCCTGGCTTCATAAATATCATGGGTCAACGGTTTCTGGGTGTACACGTGTTTTCCCAGCTGCATTGCGGCGATTGTGGCTACCGCATGCACATTGTCCGGAGTTGAAATGGAACAGGCGTCAATATTATTTTTTTCCTTATCTAGCAATTCCCTGAAATCTTTGTACACTCTGGCTTTGGGAAATCTCTTCCTGGTTTCTACTGTTTGGCGTTCATCCACATCCGCAAATGCCACGATATTCACCTTGGGGCTTTTGGAAAACTCATGTAGGTCGTCTTCGCCTTTACCGCCGGCGCCGATGCCTGCAATATTGAGTTGATCACTGGGAGGAACGAATCCCTTTCCAAGCACATTACGGGGAACAATAAAGAAACTGGCGGCGGCCAGTGATGAGTTCCTGAGAAATTTTCTCCGGGAAGCTCTGATTGAATTCTTTTTTTTCATGAATGCTGCTTTTTCTATGGCTGTTATTAAAAATTTGATTCCAATTTACGCCAAAGATCAATCTGGCAGTAAAATAAAATGCCGCTTTGATTCGTAGTACCTAAAAAAAGCAGGTGACTTTGGCCACCTGCTGCAATAATATTCGCTGCCTGTCAATCATAATTCAAGTTTCCAGTTTCCCCTGTATTGTCTCCTCACAAATTGGTTGGCAGGCTCAAAATTAGTGATGCGCATATTTTCTCCATCCCAAAGCAATTTTTTCCTTCCCGGAAATTTCTTATTGCCTTTCGAGTCCGTTTCGAAATAATTATAGCTGCGCACGGCCAGGTTACCCATCAAAACAGTTTCTGCCAGTGGTCCTGATTTATCGAAAGAAGAACTGGTATAAGTACCAAAACCTTTCTTGCATGCCTTGACCCATTGCTGCTGGTGGCCTTCTGAACCGCCTTCAACGAACGGAAATTTTGATTTTGGCAAATGGGTCTCCTTCATTTTCCTGGTCGGAAGCAGTGTCGGATTCCTTCCGAATAAACCTGCCATTAATTTCCCCTTGGTGCCTTCAAAAATGATGCCTCCATCCCATTCTGCCAATTCCTCATCGGGCAATAATTCGTCGGGCCTGCGGGGTTTAATGCCTCCATCGTACCAAATCATCTCAACGGGTGGCATGCCTTGCCTTGCAGGGAACTGTATATGCGTCTTTGCAGATGGGGGATAACTGTCACCATAAATGGCTTCTTCAAAAAAGCCCGTGTACACTGAACCAACGCTTGTTTCTACAGATATGGGATAGCCCAGCTTGAGGGCACGAAACGGCACATCCATGAAATGACATCCCATATCACCCAGTGATCCTGTGCCAAAATCAACCCATCCTCTCCATATTGCTGGAAGATAAGTTGGGTCGAATTCGCGAAATGGCGCGGTACCCAGCCAAAGGTCCCAATCTACTTCTTTAGGGATTTCATATTTCCCGGTCGGGGTGGCGATTCCCTGGGGCCATACAGGCCGGTTGGTCCACACATGCACTGTGTGAACATTTCCAATGACACCTCCCTGGATCCAGGTCTCCACATTCCTGGTATCATCACCGCTACTCCCCTGATTGCCCATCTGAGTGATTACTTTATATTTTGCCGCTGCACGTGTCAGAATCCTGGCCTCATAAATATCATGTGTCAAAGGTTTCTCACAATAAACGTGCTTACCCAGTTGCATCGATGCCAGAGCGGCCACCGCGTGCGTATGGTCCGGCGTGGTAACCATCACAGCATCTATACGGCTGGCTTCCTTATCCAACATCTCACGAAAATCCCGATAATAGGGTGCATTGGGCCATTTCTTACGCGCGTTTACGGCCATCCTGTCGTCCACATCACATAGAGCTACGATATTGTCTGACCCATTATTATATGCATAAGGAAGATTCACTTCGGCCTTACCTCCCACTCCAATGCCGGCAATATTCAATTTATCGCTGGGCGGAATGAACCCGCGACCCAATACATGTCTGGGTACAATAAAAAAACCTGCAGCCGCCATAGAACCGTCCCGTATAAATTTCCGGCGGCCAGAATTCATTTTGGATTTGTTTTTGGAATTCATGACAAAGAATTTTTGTTTTAAGGTAGGAAGAAGATTTGAATTCGACTTCCGGAAATCTGTCAATCTTGATAATTCGCTCATGTAGTTAGATGAAAATGCAAGTGGGACTTTAGCTTTCTCGGTTTTCAAAATTTCACCGGTGTTCTTAAATTTCTCAAGGAGTCGGAGTTATAGATGGAGATGAGAAATTGTCTAAGTTTGAAGAAATAAATAAGTTATGACCATTAGCCGGGATGATTTTGAGAAGGTTGATATTAGAGTTGGTACGATCCTGACTGTTGAAGAATTCCCCAATGCCAGGAAACCCTCATTTCAACTGAGCATTGATTTTGGAGAGCTGGGTATTAAGAGATCATCGGCCCAGATCACTGCTTTGTATAAGAAGAATGATTTGATAGGCAGACAAATCGTGGCCATTGTAAATTTCCCTCCCAAGCAGATCGCTAATTTCTTCAGTGAATGTCTTGTTCTGGGCGTGTATGGTAGTGACAAAGAAGTGATTTTATTAGAGCCGGAAAGGAAGGTGGATAATGGTCAGAAAGTGGGTTAGTATCTGCAGATTTATACCAGAGCCCCCTTGTAAATTTTGCAGGATTGTTTTGTGCTTATTCGTCAAACCTTTGAATTGCGTTAATTTTACGCTGCAGGAACAATATGATTATCATCGCAAATGATATTTATTATTATGATTCACCATTGGGCAGGCTGGCCATTGGTTTTAATCAGGATCAAATTCAATCCATACTTTTTGTGGATGAGGAAGGTCCGGATAATGTCGCTCAATCCAATGCTGACGATAAAGACTGGATCCCTGAAGCGGTTCAACAATGCCTGAAGCAAATGGATGAATACTTTGCGGGACAGCGAAGGGAGTTTGATTTTCCCTTCGGCCAGGAAGGAACTCCTTTTCAAAAAAAAGTTTGGAACGAATTATTGAATATTCCTTTTGGGAAAGTCATTTCATATCTCGAATTGTCTAAAAGAATCGGTGATCCCAAAGCCATCAGGGCTGTGGGAACTTCCAACGGCAAGAACCAATTGTGCATCGTGGTTCCATGCCACAGGGTCATTGGGTCGGATGGGAAACTGGTTGGTTATGGAGGCGGCCTGTGGAGGAAAAGATGGTTATTGGATCATGAAGCGAAATATGCCGGTGGGGTGTTGCGACTATTCTGATTCTTTCAGCCTTTCATGAACTGATATTAAGATTTGAGTACATGCTTCTCTATTTTTGTTACACGAAGCCCGTAATTAACCTTAATTAACATTAACCTTAATTAACATTGAGCCCGGGCATTAAGACCGGAACAGATTTCATCTCCGGCACCGCTGCACAATCGCTTGACTTTTCCTTTCTCAATTCACGAATGAGGAATTTGGTTAGAGTATCCTGCGGATATTTGTTCCCGTACTGAGCTTACACTTAAATTTCACCCATTCCTGATGGGTTACTTGAGGTTCCTGCGTAACTTTACGAATGGTAGATGTTACAACTCTAATTTGTGTTATTTTCGCTGCGATGAAAAAAATAATCCCGTTCATTTTGGTCATTGCCATTCAGTTTGCGTGCTCGCAGAAAAAAGATAAGGCAGGCAGTATTCCGCAACACAGGACTACCCCACCGGTATCGGTTGAAGGCTTTATTGTGCGAATCAGGGCGCTGAGCGAAAACATTGAAGTCGCAGGTTCTGTCTTACCCGCTGAGGAAACTGAGATCAAGCCCGAAATTTCCGGCCGACTCGTGAGCATACATTTTCATGAAGGCAGTTTCGTAAGAAAGGGCGCGTTATTGGCAAAATTATATGACGGAGATCTACAAGCGCAACTAAAGAAATTGGAAGTGCAGCTCGAAATCAATCAAAAGACAGTCGAGCGATATAAGGAATTACTAAAGATACAGGGCATAAGCCAACAGGATGTGGACCTGAGTGAATTACAGGTGAGTAATATCAAGGCCGATATTGAACTGGTGAAGGTTAGTATTGGCAAGACAGAAATCAGGGCGCCTTTTGATGGCAATATTGGGTTGCGTAATGTGAGTATTGGAGCTTATGTTTCACCTACTACGGTTATCGCGACCCTGCGCCAACTGAATGAATTGAAGCTGGAATTCACCGTGCCTGAAAAATACAGCGCTGAATTTAAGAAGGGCAAAATAGTCAGCTTTGGCATAGAAGGTGTGAAGGAGAAGTTTAACGCGGTTGTGATGGCATCAGAATTGTCGATTGATGCGAACACCCGGAGTTTAAAAATCAAAGCGCTGGTAAGAGGAGGAAATCCTGCACTCGTACCTGGCTCTTTCGCGAAAGTGGCTCTCCATGTGGACCAGAACAATGAGGCCCTAATTGTGCCAACTCAGGCTGTGATTCCAATGGCCAGGGGTAAACAGGTGATTGTATATAAAGCTGGCATTCCTAATTTCCAAAATGTGACAACGGGAATCCGGGATTCGGCATATGTGCAGATTTCGGATGGCTTGCACCAGGGAGATACGGTTTTGGTGACAGGACTAATGACCATCAGGCCGGATAGTAAACTTCAGTTGACGAAAGTGCAGTGATGTTGACGGACGCTTCAGCAGGAAAACATGGAATCCTGCCAATTGAATAGACTGTGAATCTGGCATAAGGTAATCCTTCTGATGAGCCAGATCTTAGTTAATGATTGCAGAATCTTTGAGAATTTCTTAAACCGGACATCCAAGTGGTATGAATATATCTGAATTGAGTTTGCGGCGGCCTGTACTGGCTACGGTCATGAGCATTATCATCGTCGTTTTCGGCGTGATAGGCTTTACTTTCCTTGGCATCAGGGACTATCCCGCCATTGACCCGCCCATTATTAACGTACGCACCAGTTATGCCGGGGCCAATGCCGACATTATAGAATCACAGATCACAGAACCACTTGAAAAATCAATCAATGGCATCGCGGGTGTAAAAAATATCACTTCATCCAGCAGCCAGGGCACCAGCAGCATCACAGTTGAATTTGATCTCGGTGTGGACCTGGAAGCTGCAGCCAATGATGTGCGCGATAAGGCAAGCCAGGCACAGAGATCCCTCCCGCAGGACCTGGACGCGCCCTCTGTGGTATCAAAAGCTGACGCTAATTCCGACGCGATCATCTCCATGACCGTGCAGAGTAATTCCAGGAACCAGCTTCAGGTAAATGAATATGCAACAAATGTTTTGCAGGAAAGATTGCAGACTATCCCAGGCGTGAGCAGTTTGCAGATATGGGGAGAAAAGAGGTATGCGATGCGAATCTGGTTTGAACCTTCCAAGCTCAGCGCTTATGGTCTCACCTTCCAGGACGTGCAGGATGCCTTGCAGCGTGAAAATGTTGACCTTCCTTCAGGCAAGATCTCTGGCAATACTACAGAACTTACCGTACGCACTTTCGGCAGGTTGACTACCGAAGATGAATTCAACAATATCATCGTCAAGAACCAGGGCGGATCAGATATCAGGTTAAAGGACATTGGAGAAGCCGTATTGGGTCCCGAAAATGAAGAGACCGTTCTCAAATTGAACGGCACGCCCATGATTGCTTTGGCCATTGTACCACAGCCCGGGTCGAATTATGTTTCCATTTCAAAAGAATTCTACAAGCGGTTTGACCAACTGAAAAAAGAAGTACCCGAAGACATTAAACTTGATATCATACTCGACCAGAGCGTCTTCATCCAAAGATCTATTTCTGAAGTGGAAGAAACTCTGGCTATCGCAATAACACTCGTGGTCCTGATCATTTACCTGTTCTTCAGGGATTGGATCATCGCCATTCGGCCATTGATTGATATTCCTGTTTCATTGATCGCGGCTTTCTTCATCATGTACCTCGCAGGGTTCACCATCAATGTACTCAGTCTGCTTGGAATTGTATTGGCCACCGGATTGGTGGTGGATGATGGCATTGTTGTGACTGAGAACATATTCAAGAAGATGGAGCAGGGCATGAATAAATGGCACGCGGCCAGAGAAGGATCGAAAGAGATATACTTTGCCGTTATCTCCACTTCCCTCACGCTGGCAGTAATCTTCCTCCCTATTATTTTCCTGCAGGGATTCGTGGGCAGGCTTTTTCGTGAATTCGGCATCGTGGTGGCCGGCGCCGTATTGGTTTCCGCTTTTGTTTCGCTGACCCTGACGCCAGTTCTAAACGTAAAGCTCACACGAAGTGCGCATAAACATGGTTGGTTCTACAGGGTAACGGAGCCTTTTTTCAAGGGGATGGAAAGCGGCTATCATCGCCTGCTGATTTATTTTATGAAGATCAAATGGATGGCCATCGTAATCATCCTCGTCTGTCTCGGGATCATTTTTTCCATTGGCAGTAAGATACCATCCGAGCTGGCGCCATTGGAAGACCGGAGCCAATTCAGAATGCAGGCAACGGCCCCCGAAGGTACTTCCTTTGAATATATGGACAGGTATATCGACCGCCTGACGCATTTCGTCATGGATTCTGTTCCGGAATACAAGACTGTTCTCACAGTTACGGCCCCCGGTTTTACGGGATCCGGATCCGTGAACACAGGTTTCTTGAGGGCCACCCTGGCTGACCCTAAAGACAGGACGAGGAGCCAGCAGGAAATTGTGGACATGGTCAATAGAAATCTTCCGAAATTTTCAGAGGGCCGCGCATTCTGCACCCAGGAACAAACGATCGCCGTGAACAGACGTGGCGGTCTACCCGTTCAGTTCGTCATTCAAAATAATGATTTCGATAAAATCAAGGACGTGCTCCCGAAATTTCTGGAAGAAGCCAATAAAAACCCCGCCTTCCAGGGAGTGGATGTGGATCTTAAATTCAATAAGCCCGAACTGGCAGTGAGCATTGACAGGCTGAAAGCCAGCGATCTTGGGGTGAGCATAGACGTTATATCCCAGGCCCTGCAGTTGGCATTTAGCAACAGGCGGTTGGGCTATTTCATAAAAGAGGGCAAACAGTACCAGGTGATCGGGCAGGTACCAAAGAGTCAAAGAAACGAGCCAACTGATCTGAGAAATATTTATGTGCGCAATGCCCGCGGTGAGAGTATTTCATTGGACAACCTGGTTTCGGTGAATGAAGGCACCACCCCTCCAACAATTTATCATTTCAACAGGTATAAATCAGCCACGGTTTCCGCGGGACTTGCCCCAGGAAAAACATTGGGCGACGGCATCAAGGCCATGCAGGAAATTGGAAAAAAATTGCTTGACGAATCTTTCGCTACCTCCCTGGCCGGATCTTCCCGCGATTTCGCAGAAAGCGCGGGAAATACTTCGTTCGCCTTCATCCTGGCGTTGGTATTGATCTTCCTGGTGCTGGCCGCACAGTTTGAGAGTTTTGTTGACCCTATTGTGATCATGCTCACCGTGCCGCTGGCCATTGCCGGGGCGGTATTGTCGCTTTGGATATTCGGACAAACCCTGAATATTTTCTCCCAAATAGGCATGATCATGCTGATTGGCCTCGTGACGAAAAATGGGATCCTCATCGTGGAGTTTGCCAACCAGAAGCAGCGGGCAGGTACTCGTAAACGTGAAGCCGTGATTGAAGCGGCTACGGCAAGGCTGCGACCCATTCTCATGACAAGCCTTGCCATGTCACTCGGTGCGCTTCCCCTGGCGCTTTCCATAGGCGCGGCCTCCACGAGCAGGATACCCCTGGGTATTGTCATTGTTGGCGGCATCATATTCTCGTTGGTACTTACCCTTTTTGTTATCCCGGCCATGTATATTTTCCTGGCTGCACGGAAGCATCAAAGCCATTTGGATGAATATTTTTCAGAAGAACAAAGAGCATAAATTTTTCCCATGCGAGCAAAGAGAATTGGAGGTTTGATCCTGGCCATTGCCCTGGCCACAAATTCAGCGATAAGTCAGCAGGTCATCAGTCTGGAAGATGCTATTGGAGCAGCATTGCAGAACAATTATGACATCTTGTTGGTCAGAAATGATTCAGCTTCGGCAGCCCTGGACAAGAGTTATATTTATGGCGCCTTCCTTCCTACCCTCAATGGCAGCGCAACCAGATTGTGGAACGCGAACAATCAGAAGCAGAAACTGGCTGACGGAACGGAGAGAAAAGCCAATAACGTAAAATCCAATAATCTTGCGGCGAGTCTCCTACTGAATTGGACACTGTTCAATGGTTTCAAGATGTTCGCCACCAAAACAAAAGTGGAACAACTTGCCCAATTGGGAGAATTATCCGTCAAGAACCAGGTGGTTAATACTGTAGCCGACATCGTGAATAATTATTATCTGGTGGTAAGACAAAAACAGCAACTGAAAGCCATCCAGGACCAGATGTCCATTAGCGAAGAAAGAGTGAAGTTGGCGGAAAGAAAATTATCAGTCGGACTGGGAACGAGGCCCGAATTGCTGCAAGCCAGGCTGGACCTCAACGCCCAGAAAGCGCAGACCCTGCAGCAGGAAAGCCTTATTTCGCAATTGAAAGAACAGCTCAATCAAAAGACAGGCCTGCAGCTTCCAGCACAATTCGACGTATCAGACAGTATTCCATTGCATCTTTCCCTGCAAATGGAGGACATTCAAAAAGACATCGAACAAAATAGCCCTACGCTTCTGATGGCCCAAAAGAACCTGGACATCTCCGAATCCATACTCCGGGAAAATAAGGGCGATCTTTGGCCCATCATATCATTTACTTCCGCCTACAATTTCACCAGGAATGATAACAAGACGGTGGTCAATCCATTTGTACCGCTTTTCAGCCTCAATAAAGGCTATAATTTTGGATTTACGGCGACCATTCCCATTCTCAACAATATGAATACCCGGCGTCTCATAAACCAGGCTAAGCTTGGAATCAGTTACCAGACGGTCTATCTGAAGCAACAAAAAACGGCCGTAAATATTTCAGTGAGGATTGCCTACATGAACTATCAGTATGCAGTAAGCGCCCTAAAGTTGGAAGACGAGAATATTCTACTGGCGAAAGACAATGTCATGATCGCCCTGGAACGGTTCAAGCAGGGTGTCTCAACCTATCTCGAGTTGCGTGAGGCGCAAAAAAGCCTGGAAGATGCCTATGACAGGTTGATCGCCGCCCGTTATAATACCAAACTATCCGAAGTTGAATTGCTGCGCCTTAAAGGTGAGCTCGTGAAATAGAGCGCCTATCTTTGAATCATGCCAGCATTGCAGCCCTTCATTCTAAATTTAGGCAGCCTGATATCATGGACGAGATCCTGAACCTGAAAATAATTGCAATCATTCCAGAGACTCGCGACGCCAGTAGTTTTGTGCTGGAGCCTCCTGACCAACAAACGCCTGCCTACAAACCCGGTCAGTTCCTGACTTTTATTTTCAATTTCAAGGGTAGGGAAATCAGGCGATCTTATTCACTTTCCAGTGCACCCGGAATCGATCAGCATTTATCCATTACCGTTAAGAGAGTCATCAATGGCGAAGTCTCGAGATGGCTGCTGGAACAGGCCCGGCCAGGGGACATCCTTACCGCAATTGCTCCAAAAGGCATGTTTGTACTGGAACCTGAACCAGATAAATACAGAGACATCATCCTGCTGGCTGCAGGCAGTGGCATAGTGCCTGTTTATTCAATTCTCAAATACGCATTGAGGAATGAACCCCGCTCATCAATCACACTCGCGTACCAGAATCACAGTGAGAAAAGTACCTTGTTCCGGTCCGATCTTGCAACCCTCCAAGAGCAATATGTGGACCGGTTCAGGTGGATAGATTTTGTTTCTACCCCGCTGCTGGAAATCAATCCGTCTCAAAGACTGAATAATGAAATGCTGGAGAATCTGATCCTGGAGAATATTTCCTTCAATTTTTCAGATACAAGAATATTTGTATGCGGTCCCATGTCCTTTATGAGGATGTGCCAGTTCACCGTATTCCTGATGAGTTTTAATGAAACACAATTCAGAAAAGAATATTTTGCCATACCTCCGCTTCCGGCGCCCCCAATGATGAATGATCCGGGGCCGAAACAGGTTTTAATCCGGCAGGGAAATCAGTTGCATTATGTCTCAGTCGCTTATCCAAAAACCATTCTTCAATCGGCTTTGGATCTTGGAATTGCCCTACCCTATAGCTGCAAGACCGGTCGCTGTGGCGCCTGCTTGGCAACCTGTAAGATAGGGAAACTGGAAATGTCCGACAATGAAGTGCTGACCGAAAAAGATTTGGAGCAAGGGCTGGTGCTAACCTGCGTTGCACATCCGGTGACCGATGTGGAAATTTCACTCTCGTGACTGGGCGCAGGAAGGGGAAATTCAAATTATTTCAGGTCAAGGGAAGAAAAAGAAAGCGGTAAAAGAGAAGCCGCATCCTTGATTATAAAAACCTTTCCCTCCATACCTCCCAGTATCAGGCGAATCGGCTGATTCCATTTCTTCTCATATTCCAAAAGCGATTGACGGCAAATACCGCAGGGCGCAACGGGATGATTGCTCTCCCCGTTTTCCTTATAATAGCTGACTGCAATGGTATCAATGGGTATCCTGGGGTATAAGGAAGAAGCCGAAGCCAATAAGACTCTTTCGGCGCAAAGACCTGCAGGAAAGGAAGCATTCTCCTGGTTTGAACCGGCTACAATTTCTCCATTAACCAGCTTGGCCACGGCTCCAACCTGGAAATTGGAATAAGGCGCATAAGCGCTCTGAGTCACTTCCCGGGCTTCATTCAGCAGCCAGGCATCCGCCTCATTCAATTCCTTGGCGGAATCATAAACTTCGTAAGAAAAATCCTGTTTTATATTGGTCATTGGTTATTTGTCAGTAGTCAGTATTCAGTGGTCAGTGCTCACTTGTGCGCCCCTGTTCCCAGCAGCTACTTAATTGACTTGAACAATCTCTTCCATCTTGGACCATGGTCCCAGCTAAACCAAATCAAGGCTGCCCTGCCTACTACATGATCTTCCGGAACAAAGCCCCAGAACCGGGAATCCTGGGAATTATGCCGGTTATCTCCCATCATCCAGTAATAGTCCATCTTGAATGTATATTGTTTGCTTGCTTGTCCATTGATGATGAATTGGCCGCCTTTTTCTTCCAAACTATTACCTTCATAAACCGAAATTATCCTTCTGTAAAAGGCGATATTTTCGGCGGTCAGTGCAACCGTCACGCCTTTTTTGGGGATCCAGATGGGTCCGTAATTGTCTTCGCTCCACTTGTAATGAGCCGTATCATTAGGAAAAACAACCGGATTAAATCCCTCCTTGATATCTTTTACAACACTCTTAATATAGGGAAGTTTGCGCATCCGGGCAGCTTCTTCTTCTGAAAGGTCAATCAGATAACTGCCCGCGTTTGGCAGGGGATAATACTGGCCTCGCTCTCCATCTGTTTCCACATGAAAATCCTGTTTCAGCATTTCTTCGTCCAGCGCCTGACCGTTAGTCTGTACCGAATAAAAAGTCGCCGAAGCAGGAGGCACATAGGCAGCCGCGCCATTTATATAGAGGATCGCCTGTTTCACCTGCAGGGTATCACCCGGTATGCCAACGCATCTCTTGATAAAATTCTCTCTCTTGTCCACAGGTCTCACCATTATATCATCCCGTTGCAATATCTCTTCCCTGTTTCCTTTGTACTGTTCCCGCAGGGCATCGTAATAATTTACATTCGATTCATATTCACCAATCACGGTATCGCCTACCGGATAATTGAAGACCACTACATCATTGCGACCCACGGGATCCTTCCACAGCCTCCTATAGGGCAATTTGATCCACTCCAAATATGATTTGGTACCGGTTACCGGTAAGGTATGATGCACAAACGGAAAAGCCAGCGGTGTGTTGGGCAGACGCGGGCCATAACTCAACTTGCTCACAAACAGGAAATCATTCACCAGCAGAGTTTTTTCCATGCTCCCGGTAGGGATCGTATAGGCCTCGAATACAAAAGTGCGAATTATTGTGGCCGCCACAACGGCGAATACGCCCGCATCAATCCATTCCCGCGCCGTAGATTTCTTATAGTTCTTAACAACAGCGCTCCCTGCATACCTTTCATCCTTTGAATAACCCAGGTAAATGAAATAAATAAATGGGATGAAAACCGTAGCCGCATGATGTACCAGCGAAAAGCGGCCAAAATGCTCCACAAATTTTATGAAGATCCAGATGGATATGAATTGTCCCGCGATGGGTATGAATTGGAGAAAGAACCAATATTTCCTGATCGGCATCTTTTCCACCATCAACCAGGTATTGTAATAAGGTATCAGTGCTTTCCAGGGGGTGATGCCCGCTTTCCTAAACATTCCGTATAGTCCGATATGAAAACCAATGGCGCCTAAAATAAACAGGATCCAGCCTATGCTCATGTAATTTGTAATTTTAAAGTGGCCAAAAATAGCACAATTCGGTTGATTTAGGGATATGTCGGCGAACCGGGGCAAAAGTTACAACCCATTTAATATAGATTTGTTAACGAAATATCAAGGCCGATATATTGATATTTGTCATACATCTTAATACCTGATTCAGCAGTGAATATCGAAGAATTACGGGAATATGCACTCTCCAGGGAAGGGGCCACGGAAAGTTTTCCTTTTGGAGAAACGACTCTTGTTTTCAAGGTCAACAATAAAATTTTCCTCCTGGCAAGCCTTGATGAGCAACCCCTTCAGTTCAATGTGAAATGCCTGCCGGAAAGAGCCATTGAACTTCGGGAAATGCATGAGAGTGTACTGCCAGGCTACCACATGAATAAAAAACACTGGAATACCATCCTGGTAGATGGCTCATTATCCAGACGGGAATTGCAGGATTTTATCAATGATTCTTATCACTTGGTGAAAGGGCTGGCAAAGAAAAAAACTCAATGAATCGCGCGACCTCCCCTGCCTTTGGACAGGGTACAACCTGCGATTGTTATTTTATAAGTTGATCCTAGAAGCCAAATGGATTGCCGGATTTCAACTCCTCATCACATCAATTGATTCAAAGTATTGGACACTTCGCTGGCATGGCTATAAACCATAAAATGTCCCGCACCCCGGACTGTATGTGAGGCATGAACGCTTGAAAGTGGAAAAATCCTGTCGCTTGTGCCATGAATATGTAAAACACCCGGAGGGACCCAGCGATTATTCCAGTTGAGAATCCGGTCAACAGACCATCGCAGATATGCGGGATCAATATTACGCCTGAATTCCATGGCTAATTGCTTTTCGGCTTCATGATCTGCTCCCAAAAAATAATTTTCAATTGGCTCCAAAATCTTCAGACTCGAAAAAGACTGCCGGGAAAGGATAGGAATGACCCGATGCAGGTTCAGAACTCTTACGAGTTTCAACCAGGCTGGAAGTTCATCCTTTGTTTTTATGCTCGATATAAGGATTACCCGGTCCGCCTGAATAATCTTGGCGATTTCAATGCACATCATTCCGCCAAAAGAAACGCCAATCAACACGGGATGCTCATGCTTGATTTGCTCGCACATTCGTGCCGCGTAGGCCTCCAAGGTCTCTTGCTTTCCCGGCACAATCCAGGAGAGATGGTGTAGGTCGCAATCCTGCCATTGCAACCTGCTGAAGATCCTTTCATCTGCACCGAGCCCGCTGATGCAATATACCTGCCGCCTCATAAAAAACTATTTCCTGGGAATAACATAGTTGTTGATGTCTTCCGAATTGATGGTTTTTCCGGAAAGGATCACCAGGCGTTCCACCACGTTTCGCAATTCCCGGATATTTCCGGTCCAGTTATTTTGCTGCAAAGCGAGAAGCGCTTCCTGGTCAATCCCTTTCTTGGCGATGCCATATTCGCTGCAAATGTCTTCCAGAAACTTATCTACCAGCAGCGGAATATCATCCCTTCTTTCATTGAGTGATGGCACATGAATGATGATCACGCTCAGCCTATGGTACAGATCCAGGCGGAATTGCTTCTCATCCACTTCACGGAGCAAATCCTTATTGGTTGCCGCAATCACTCTCACATCTACATTGATATCCTTATCACCACCTACGCGGGTGATCTTCCCTTCCTGCAATGCGCGCAATACCTTGGCCTGCGCGTTGAGGCTCATATCCCCAATTTCATCCAGGAACAGTGTGCCACCATGCGCCTGTTCAAATTTTCCGATACGTTGCTTAACTGCGGATGTAAAGGATCCTTTTTCATGGCCAAACAATTCACTTTCTATCAATTCACTCGGGATGGCGGCGCAATTCACCTCAATCAACGGACCCTTGGAGCGATTGCTTTTTTCGTGAATCCAGCGGGCGACTAACTCCTTACCCACACCATTCTCGCCGGTAATCATCACACGGGCATCCGTAGGCGCTACTTTGTCAATGGTCTCCCTGATCTTCAGGATGGGGGATGACTCGCCAATCATTTCTTCGGCCTTGGAAACTTTCCTGCGCAATACCTTGGCCTCAGTGACCAGGTCGGTCTTGTCCATCGCGTTCCTGATGGTGATCAGCAGGCGGTTGAGATCGGGCGGCTTGGAAATATAGTCATAAGCTCCTTTTTTTACTGCTTCCACCGCGGTTTCGATGGTGCCGTGGCCGGAAATCATGATCACGGGAACGTCTGAATTGATCTCTCCCGCCTTGTCCAGGAATTCAATGCCGTCAACCTTCGGCATCTTTATATCACACAAGACCACATCATAGGTTTTCTCCCTGAATTTCTTCAGTCCCTCCTCCCCATCGCCGGCTTCATCAATCTTATAGCCTTCGTAAGAAAGTATTTCTCCCAATGTTTTGCGGATCGCCTTTTCGTCATCAATGATCAGAATGTTCGACATGATTTTTTTCAGGTTATTGGTGCCACCTTCAGAGGCATCCTTGATGAAATAATTAATTCCCTGTGCCGTATTAATATGATCCTCTCATACCTGGCAATGTGGTTCAAATGTAAGGAATAATGAAATTGAGTCTGGCCGGGAGGACTATTTTGCCCATTTTGTCCGTGGATGCCAAAATCTGAAGATTTTTATTGAAGACCACCAATCCGAATAAATCCTGTCCACAGTAGAGGCCGATTCTTCATAAACCCCCAGGTAATGCTCCCAATCCTGAGGACAAAAAAATCCAGGATCACCCTTAGTTTATACTCTATGGTTAGTATTCCCGAAAATCCCGGATTTCCGGCGGCCATTTCCGGTCGTGATTTGGGCGTATATGCGATGATCTGAAACCCGGACGGACAGTTATCTTATGTCAATTTACCAGATGATAATTTCCTTGCAATTTGGGCTTTGCAACGGAGAAACTCCTTGCAGAAATTAAATGAAGGCACTAATATTACGTTAATATCCAAGGAAAGCCATAAAATCATAATCCATGAAAACTCAAACCCTCAGAACCGTCCCTACAGTAGAAATTCCAACCTGGAAACTTGTTGCGAAACTTGGTTTATTAGCAGCCGTTTGTATTGGGCTCTGCTATCTCTTTGCTGTAGGCGTATCTTCTTTGGCCGCTGCTTTCTGATCCTCCACAGAATCTAAAGATCCAGAATCAAACCTCCAAAATAGTTCCTGGCAGGTGCGGGATTATAGTATCTTCTGCCAAAGGCATTGATATCATTGCCCAGACTATATAATTGGTTAAGCGCATTGTCAATGCCAATGAAGAGGTCTGCCCTAATCACATGGAATTTATGTTTCCATCCCAGCCTCCCCTGCAAAAGCCTGTAGTCTGACGCGAATTCATCGTTAGCATCATTTAGGGGCAGCCTGGAAGTGTAATTAAAAGTGGCATTCAGGTAAAGGCCCTGCCTGGAAGCGATATCAAATCCCGACACCCAAACTCTTTGCGGTACACCGGTAACAGCATTTCCTGAATAATCATTATTATCCATTTTATAATTCGTGAAGGCATAGTTATTCAACGCATAGCTGGTCCAAATCCTCGCGGAACGGATAAAACTGAATGGTCCGGTAGGAAACCAATAGGTAGCCAATCCTTCAATCCCTTTCTGGTTGGTGCCCCCCGAATTGATAAAATATTCCGCGCCGGAAATATCGGTCCTCCTCACAATCGCGTCCTTTAACTTGAACTGGTATGCCGTCAGGTCGAATTGCAGGCTTCTATGAAATGCGGATCCCCGCAGGCCCAATTCAAAATTCCACCCAAATTCGGGTTGCAGGTTGGTATAAAAACTTCCCTCGGAAGGGCGTACTTCGGCAATGGTGGGCGGCGAGTATCCTTTACTGATAGCCATATATAAAGCAGACGCAGGAGCAAAGCGGTACAAGGCAGAAAATCGTGGAAGGAATTGATTGTCGAATTTTTTTTCTTTTTTCGAATCATCCGGATCCGTCAGGCGCTGATAGTGGTAGCCATATATATTGGTGCTGGCTCCCGCCTGAAGGAGAAACTTCTTTGCCATTTCCCATTCCACTTGTGCAAATGGAAATAACTGTGTTGTCCAAAGCCTGTCTTTAGTCTGTACCGTGTCGGGAACGCCTCCCCGATTTCCATAATTGTCATCAGGCGAATAAAAGCTCTCCCATTCCGCCCCACCCACTAACCTGATTTGCTGTTTGCCAAAATTCCTGTCGTAGATGAATTTTGTACGGGCCGCGAAATTAGTCTCCAGCCTGATTTCGTAATTCGTGAGGAAAGGATTCCTGAAATCCGTGTATGAGAACATCAGGGAACTCACATTAGTCCAATGGTCTGAAAAGGAATAGAGATTACTGATCCCCGCGTAGAGGGTCTTATTGTACACGGCTGCTTTTTGCTGAACGGGACCCGGTATGCTGGCTGTTCCCGGTCTTGCCTGCGTTGGATCGGCCTTCATCTGTTGAAGGGTGAGGCCACCAGGGGTCTGATAATACAAATTGGCATACATGGCAATCCATTGTAATTTGTCGTTATCTGAAAGATGGGTGTCGCCAGTCCATTGAATCACGTCTTTACGGAGCTTACTATTTGCTCTGTAACCATCTGACTGCAGGCGGGTCTGCGATAATACGGAACGGAAGTTCTTATTGCGATAGCTCCATTGCAGGTTATCACCCAACTGGCTGTAGGAGCCGCCATTGAGTTGAACGCGAAACTGGTGGGGTGTATAATTTTTTCCACTGGCGGGACTTAGGGAATCAGTATCATTTAGAATGATGACGCCCCCGGTATTGGCGCCGTAGACACTTCCGCCCGGCCCCTTCAGGATGACAATCCGGCTGACGGTATTCATATCCACCAGGTTGATATAGGTATTGCCACCGCCATCTGTAAACGGAATATCATTCCAATAAACCTTCACGTTTCTAACGCCGAAGGGTGAACGTAATAAACTTCCCCTAATGCTCAACCGATAGCTCCCGGGCGAACGTTCTTCCATCCGCACACCGGGAACCGAGTTGAATACAGGCACCAGGGTGGTATTGGAAAAACGCTGAAGGTCCCTGGAACTGATGAAACCCACGGAAGCGGGTGTCTCCAAAATCCGCCTCTGTGATTCATAACCCTTGATCACTATTTCCGACATGGGCTGCACGCTGTCCACGATGGGAATTGGCCTCTCCTCCTGCCCCATTCCACAAATGGAAATCAGAATAAGAGCAAAAAGCAGGGATCTTTTCATGCATGGAAATTTCCTTATAAAATTAGGGCAAAAAAAATCCCGGAAACTGATTTCCGGGTCTTGATATGTTTGATCTGGCATGTTCCGCGCAATAGCCATTATTTCTTCAGGTACATCGATTCTTTGACCAGGTTTACCGTGCGTGCTATATCAGGCAGGTAAGCAGCCACCAGTGTTGGGGCATAATGCATGGGAGCGTCGGCGCTGGTGATCCTGCGTACGGGTGCATCCAGGTAATCAAATGCTTCTTTCTGAATTCGATAAGCCAATTCCGAAGAAATGGAACCAAATGGCCATTGTTCTTCCACTATTACAAGGCGATTGGTCTTCTTCACAGATTCCAGCACCGTCATCCAGTCCAGGGGCCTGATGGTTCTCAGGTCAATCACTTCGGCGCTGATGCCTTCTTTTGCCAGTTCTTCTGCGGCACCCAAGGCAATTTTCATCATCTTGTTGAAAGAAACCAATGTTATATCAGTACCCACTCTTTTCACATCGGCCTTGCCAATGGGGATCAGGTATTCTTCTTCCGGCACTTCACCCTTTTCGCCATACATCACTTCACTCTCCATGAAAATCACAGGATCATCATCCCTGATAGCAGATTTCAGAAGACCCTTGGCATCGTAAGGATTCGATACGGAGATCACTTTCAGTCCGGGAATATTAGCATAGAGATTTTCAAAAGCGGTTGAATGCTGGGCTCCCAATTGTCCGGCCGAACCATTGGGTCCCCGGAAAACTATGGGACAACCAACCTGTCCTCCACTCATTGCCAGCATCTTAGAAGCGGTATTTAGAATTTGATCCAAAGACAATACGGCAAAATTCCAGGTCATATATTCTACAATCGGCCTCAGGCCATTCTGGGCCGCCCCAACGGCAATACCCGAAAAGCCCAATTCAGAAATCGGTGTGTCAATCACTCTCTTTGGGCCGAATTCATCGAGCATTCCCTGGCTCACTTTATAAGCGCCATTGTATTCGGCTACCTCTTCTCCCATCAGGAAAACACGGTCATCCCTGCGCATCTCTTCTACCATTGCTTCCCGTAAAGCTTCACGAAATTGTATTACACGACTTGCCATTCTTGAATATAGGTTTTAAGGACAGCAAAAATATCGGATAGCCGCCAGATTAACAAAAATCCGAAGCTTTTCAGCATTAGAGGCTTTTCCGGATCCTCTTCATGATTTCGGCATATTTGAACAAGACCCGAAAGCCAAAAAGACTGCCTTCCAAAATACCCGGATCAATATTCCCAGCAGGCTGGCAATATAAATGCACACATCATTCCGGCATGAAGCGCAGCTCATTCATTATTTTAAGGCTGGCAATACCATTCCATCGAATGCACTTTTTCCGGCCTCGGTCATCTCCACATCTGCTGATTTCCTTGGGGCCATGGCAGAAAGAACTTCACAATTTCCCTGGGTTATAAGCACATCATCTTCAATCCTGACTCCAATATTCCACCATTTCTTGTCGCAATTGCTGCCTTCGGGAATATAGATGCCAGGTTCTACCGTAATCACCATTCCCGCCTTGAGAGGACCATAGTTGCTTTTATCATGTACGTCTAATCCCAGGTGATGCGATACTCCATGAGGGTAATAGGTGGCGGCATCTTCTGCTTTCGAAATTATACCCAATTTTATCAGGCCTTTTGCGACTATTTCTAAGGACTTTTTCTGGAGGGCGTCAATTGAAGTATCCTCCCTGCAAATCTTGAATGTTGCTTCCTGTGCCTCATAAACAATATCATAAATCGCCTTTTGGTCGGGAGTGAATTTGCCATTGGACGGAATAGTGCGGGTCACATCCGCAGAATATCCATGGTATTCCGCCCCAACATCCATCAATACCAATTGATTTCCCACCCTGGTCAGATTATTTTCTTCGTAGTGCAGGATGCACCCGTTGCCGCCCGCACCTACAATGGGAGGATAGCCTTCCCATTCCGCACCATATTTACGGTGCACGAATTCCTGTATCCCCTGGATTTCTCTTTCCGACATTCCGGGCTGAATGGCCTTCATCACTTCCCGGTGCGCCATGGCGGAAATCCCTACTGCTTTTCGGAGGAGCGCGATTTCTTCAGGAGTCTTTATCTCTCTCAATGAGCCCATGATCTTATTGTATTCAGATTGCGGGTTTTTCACTTCGGAAATGGCCGCTACTGCCTTCCCAACCGATATTGAGTCTTTCGCATTTATATAAGCTGTGATCAGAGGGTCGTCCTGGTAGGATTTGTTATTGGCCCTGGCCTTATTGACGTATTCGACTACTTTGTCATGTGCCCTATTATCATAATTCCTGATGATATCATACAAATTATGAAGACCGGCATTATATACTTCTTTTATTCCAGCTTTGAGCTTGAACAAACGGACCAGGTCATAGAGGTCCGACCCGTCATTCGCATCGTCTTTCACATCCGTGGGCAATTCATCATACAAAATGCTCTCGAATTTTTTCAGATCAAGATCGTATTTTTCAAATTCCGAATTTTCAAACACCATTTCGAAACCCAGTTTTTTCACGCCTTCCACACCCAGTCTCTTTCCGGTCCACTGCTCCTGCCTTGGGTCCCTTTTTTGCACAAAAAATAATTCATTGTATGCCTTTCCATCCTTTGATTGCTGCTGATCCTTGAATAAAATGAGTAAGGAATGGGGTTCATTATACCCGCTGAAATAATAGAGCTCGGGGTTCTGATGATAGGGATAATCCACATCATTTGAAAAATTACGCGTGGGGTAGGCGAAAATGACCGCGACGGAATGGGCAGGCATCATTTTTCTGAGTGCTTCCCTCCTGCCTTTGTGAAATTGACTACCAGGATAATCAGTGGGAAGTCCCGATTCCTGTGCCACTGCATAAAGTAGATTGCATACCAGGAATAGTACAAGTATCAATGATTTCTTATTCATATTATAAAGATTGTGCCGATGAAGATAAGACGAATAATAGACTGATTACATTCTGGCGATTATTTTATTCTCTGTAGTCAGCTTGACGCTTAGGCGGAAATAGGGATTGATCATAACATGATTTTCCGTTCATCCTTTTTTGGTTTGGGAGGATAAAGAGTCGAACATGGTTCGGAGTGATAAGACTTTCCTCTACTCCATTCCTCTATTTATATTTAAGATCTTCCTGGCATATATTCGATCTCTTAAGATTTTCCCATCGGCCCCGGGAAAAAGGTTTTGGAAATGGCTATTCCTGCTAATTCTCCGGGCATAGTTTCTATGGGAATCAGAAAATGATGACGGCCTTGACAATTCTTATCACAATAAAACAAAAAAGGGGCTCATAAATGTCCGGTTTGGCCAAATCTGTTCGTCATGACTCCGATACATTTTAAAAACAAAAAAAAATAATGATCATGGAAAAATTCATGTTGATTTTTCACGGAGGCAATTCACCAGAAATTCAGAACTCTCCTGAATTAATGCAGGCTCAAATGGGCAAATGGTTTGCATGGATCAATAAACTCCGCAAGGATGGGACCTATGTTTCCGGAGAGCCACTTCTGCCAGGCGGCAAGCTGGTTAGCGGCCCCAATAAGTCGGTCACCGACGGGCCATACCTCGAAGGCAAGGAAGTAGTAGGTGGATTTATCATTATCAATGCAAAAGATTTTAACCAGGCTGCGGAAATTTCCAAGGACTGCCCGGACTTTCAATATAACGGCAGCGTGCAGGTGCGGCAGGTGATGAAAATGGACATGTAAGAATGCCTCCCGGATTCGATATCGTGCGGAAAGACTAGACCAGGTCTGTTCCGCACGTTATTTTTTTGAAGACCCTGAAAAAAGCGAATAAATTAGCTCAAAACAGGCAATTTGGCTACTGCCGAAAACATTCAGCAGACTATTGAACACCTTTTCCGCCATGAATCGGGAAAGCTTGTCTCTGTTCTCACCCGGATCTTCGGTCCACAAAACCTGGAGATGGCTGAAGACGTGGTACAGGACAGCCTGCTAAAGGCAATGAATACCTGGAAATTCAATGACATCCCTGAAAACCCTTCGGCTTGGATTTTTGCGGTGGCTAAAAATAAGGCCCTGGATATAATCCGAAAAGATAAAAGGCATAGTGTTTTCGCAACGGATATCTCCCATCTCCTGAAATCTGAATATACGCTCGCGCCAACCGTAAATGATTTGATGAACAGTAACGACATAGCAGATGATCAGTTGCGAATGATCTTCACCTGCTGTCATCCTTCATTGTCGTCCGATTCCCAGGTAGCATTAATCCTGAAAGTATTGTGCGGTTTCAGTGTGCTGGAAATTGCAAGGGCATTTCTAACAGGAAATGACGCCATTGAAAAACGGCTCTACAGGGCCAGGCAACAGTTGCGGGAGGAAAGAATTGAATTTGAAATTCCGCGCGAGGAGGAATTGACCCGAAGGCTGGAGACTGTTTTAACCACTATTTATCTTGTCTTCAATGAAGGTTATAGTTCAACACAGCATGCAGATTTGATCCGAAAGGATTTGCTGGAAGAGGCCATGCGGCTTTGCGAACTCCTTTGCAGGCATCCCTCTACCAATAATCCCAATGTCTTTGCCTTGCAGGCATTAATGCACCTGAACAGTGCACGTAGCGAATCAAGGCTTGACGGGGAAGGCAATATCCTGATTCTGCAAAAACAGGACAGGAAATTGTGGAATTGGGAAATGATCCGCCTGGGATTGCAATACCTCGACCGATCGGCAGAAGGAGATCAACTCAGTCGTTACCACCTTGAAGCAGCCATCGTAGCGGAACATGTTTTCAGCCCCGACTATGCCCATACCAATTGGAATAATATACTCAGATATTACGATTTATTATACCAGTTGCATCCCTCGCCTGTGATTGCATTAAACAGGGCCATCGTAGTGAGTGAAATTCAGGGGCCTCAGGCAGCCATCAATGCCATCGAAGAAATTCCGGGACTGAATCTCCTCAAAAATTACTATCTCCTTCCGGCAACATTGGGTGAATTATATGCGCGCACACATAATAATCAGGCGGCCATAAAGTGTCTCCGGGAGGCTTTGGACCTCACATATTCGGATTCGGAGAAAAAGTTATTGAAAGATAAGATTGCTTCTCTCTCCTCCTGAAATGCATCATTGCTTCTCAGAATTCATCCACACTACTTTCTGTACCGACTGGTGCGGCTGGCCGATAATATCTCTATACAATTCGGGTCTCCTCGCATTCAGATATCTGTAGCCTCCTGATTTCTTGAGTTTATCCTCAGTACAGACTGCTATTACAAAATCGTTTCCAAGGGTTCTGCATTCGGCTATGATCTCGCCGTAAGGATCCAGGACCAGGGAATTCCCGTTTTTCAATTGGTCATCGTCCATGCCTATTGCGTTGCTGAATACCGCATAGATTCCGTTGTCATAGGCTCTTGCCGGCAGCCATTTCATCAACCAGGCCCGGCCTTTGGGGCCGTCAAATTCCTGTCGTAATGGAACCGGATCAGTTTCGCGTTTTCCCCACAAGGCAGGGTCAACAAATCCACGCCCTGGCATAGGCGAAGGCGTGCACATGGCTACATGGGGCATAAAAATGATTTCCGCCCCCAGCAAAGTGGTGGCTCTCACATTTTCAATCACATTATTATCGTAGCAGACCAGGATCCCGCATTTCCACCCCAGCAGGTCAAATACCAGGTACTCGTTACCCGGAGTAATATGGGGATTTATGAAGGGATGGAGTTTCCGGAATCTGGCAATCAATCCATCACCATTGACGCAGACATAGGCCTTGTATATTTTTCCGGCGGCATCCTTTTCAAATAATCCAGCCAGGATGATGATATTTCGCTTCCGTGCTATCCTGATGAGTGCCTGCGTGCTTTCGCCATCAGGAATGGATTCCGCAATCGCCAGCATGGCCTCCATATCCAGTTCCCTGGCGAAACTATAGCCGGATATGGAACATTCATGGAAACTGATCACCTGGGCTCCTTGTTCCGCGGCACGCGCCGAGAGTTCGTCTATGTTTGAAAGATTATATTTTTTGTCTCCTGACGCATGCTCAAATTGAGCGGTGGCGATTTTGATATCATTCATGTTCTTAGCATTGAAGTGTTGAGTCAATCTGTCAGAGTAAATCATCGGTTGCGCAATCAAAGTGTAACCGCATAGAAATTCCCATCGGTGCTCCCAAAAAAAATGACTTTATTGTCAATGGCAGGGGTGCAGTGAATGGATCCCAAAGTGAGCAGGGTTTGCTCGGCCTGCCGCGTATCCGACCCATATAGACTAAATCCTTTTTTGAAATGGTCGTTTTCATCATATACTGAGAAATAGTTCGCCTTGCTCCCATCTGTTTGAAAGATCCATTCAATCGCTCCCGTACGGTAATTAGCTCCATAGATTTTGCCATTAAAGCAGCCAAAATAAACCAGTGAATCTTTGGCGACAGCCGAACCAAATACTCTCATGTTCAGGGGGATTTTCCATTTGACATCTCCATAATCTTTTCCCATGCAATAGAAGCTATGAGAATCGGAAGTGCCAAAATAAATATTGCCTTCATAAACCATGGGTATCGCAATCACCCAACTACCAGCTTCTTTCATGTTCCATTGTCCATGACCTTTTTTGGCATTGATGGCATATATATTATAATCCCGGCTTCCAAAATACAAAACTCCCTGGTCCAGAGCGGCTCCTTTTTGGATCTCTCCTTTCGGAAAATAGGCATCTCCAATGGTCTTAAATTTCCAGACCTGCTTTCCGGAACCTGCATTCAAGGCGTAGAGGGTTCCGTCGAAGCTTCCTGCATAAACTTTATTACTATCAACCGTAACGGTGCCATGTATGGGACCGGGTGTCTCGAAAATCCATTTTTGTTTACCCGAAAAAGCGTTGAGCGCATATAATTTACCGTTACCATTGCCAATGAACAGAGTTCCCTGCGAATATACTGGCGAAGCAAGGTAATAGTCCCAGGCATCATAATATTTCTCACCCGAAGTATGGAATGTCCAGTTCAACTTGCCCGTCCTGGGATTCAGCGCATATAGATTACCCGAACTATTGTAACAATAGAGAATTTCGTTTACAACCAATGCGTCTGACCTTATCTCCCCATTGGACCTGAATTTCCATTTCAAATTTCCGCTTTGTTGATCCAGCGCATATAGGCAACTGTCACTGCTTCCAATATAAATGAGCCCGGATTGAATGACAGGGGAACCCACAATTTTACCATTGCTATGAAATTTCCATTTTACCTGACCCTGGCTGGGCTGGGACTTACCCTGTTGGAAACTCAGGGAAAACAGAAAAATCAGTACGGATTTCATAAGGTGAATTTTGATCATACTTTCGAAATTTTCATTGGTGAATTTACTTATTAATGTATTTGGGCTGAGAATTGAGAGGGTTGTCATTCCCCATTTTTTATTAGTTGTTGTTCGGCCGATTTTGCCCTGATCAGAATGTATTCATCATTGTCTGCAGCGAGGTATCCAAATTCGTAACAAAATGCATAGGTAAGTCCTTTTCTTGAAATGCAGGTATGAGTAAAATACCTGAAGTCAAATCCCCGCATGATCAGCTCATGCCTGGGAATTCTGGCAAGTTTTTTTTCAGGCGGGATGAGTTCATTCAGGATGCGCCTGTTACGGCGAAGGGTATTATTGATATTCCTGACCAATTTGTTAGTATCACTGTTTAGCCTGTTATTATAAGCGTTGCGACACCAGTCGTCACAGAATTTTTTATCTATCCTCCCTTTTAGAGGTTTGCCGCATTGGAGGCAGTCTTTGTTTGAAGTAGTAATATCCATAGCTATTGATTGAATCATAAAATTAGAATGCCTTCATACCCTCTCCAAATGATTGCAAACAGAAAATTGCGGATACAAATGTTAAAATACCGGCTACGGCTTTCTCATCATACCATATTTGTATCGTCAATTACACGGAATTCCGGCGGTTCAATTGAGGCGGGGTTGATCGATTAAGAAAATCAAAAAGAAGAATCATGAATGCTTTAAGAAACAAAGTACAATTGATCGGTAATCTGGGAAATGTCCCTGACGTAAGGAATACCGATTCGGGCAAAAAAATGGCCAGAATGTCTGTTGCGACGAATGAGTCGTATAGAAATGCCAAGGGTGAAAAAATCACTGAAACCCAATGGCACAATGTGATTGCCTGGGGAAAGCAGGCGGAGATTATCGAAAAATACCTTACCAAGGGCAGTGAAGTTGCCCTGGAAGGGAAATTAGTAACGAGGAATTATACCGACAAGGCCGGAGTCAAAAGATTCAGCACAGAAGTGCATTTGAATGAATTGCTCCTGCTGGGAGGAAAACAATGAAGAATTTTCTCTTCTCCTACCATGTTGTCTCCTGAGTAAAACAGCCGTCTTCTGGCGGCTGTTCTTTAGTCTCCTGAGCGTTGGTGAAGGAAATGGGAAAAAGTATGAGATTGCTCATGGCCTCAATCGCCATTGAGGCACTCGAGACATGTGGCGACATATGGAATTTTCTCATGGCTCCATAGTGTTCCACCTGCTCTTGGTGCCTCAATGGTTTTAGATCATTTTAGGCGCCGGAATTGGGCCGATTATTTGAATAGTAAATTCAAAACAATAGATTCAATGCAATAGATTCAAAGCTGAATCAGATAATATTATGAATCAGATAATATTAGATGAAGCTGTGCTTATCAAATACTCTTATTCATAAGCCAGTCAGTCTGAACTTCATCTCCAAGGATGAATGGGTGCTCTCCAAATTTCTCGAATCCCCATTTGGAATAGAAGCTGATGGCCCGGGGGTTATGTTCCCATACACCCAGCCATATAAGCTTCTTTCCCCTCCGCTTTGCAATTCCGAGAATTTCTTCCATGAGAGATTTCCCGATTCCTTTGCCGATCATACTGAGTGTGCTATAGATTCGACAAATTTCAATTGATGGCTCACCGTCGAGTTCAGTTGGTTGAGAAGATTCGCTCAATTTCGCATAACCTGCGAGTTGCTCATTTGAATAAGCAAGTAGGAATATATTTTCATTCGAGGCGACTTCATCCCGGAGTCTTTTGGAGGAAAATTCATTTCCCATATATTTCTCCATATTCTCAGGCGTATTGTATTGGGCAAAACTGTCATAAAAGGTCTTGCGACTGATGTCGGCAACTATTTCAGAATCCTGGAGACCAGCCTGCCTGATTTTGATGGATTGCATACTGCAATTTAGGGGTCAGACAGGGAATTTCAATTGAATCAGGATCATTGTAATAGCCTGATGCCCGGGACTGAGGATCCCGGTTATTTAAGCTCGTTACACAAAATAAATGCTGAGGGAAATTTAGAAATTCCTGCAATCCCTTTTTCAGGATTAGGACAAATTATGCCAGGACTACCATAAAAATTATCTCTCTTTTACACCGAGATTCGACAATTGGGGATGCCAGACTATTTGCTCATATATTTTCTATTACCATGGCACTCGCACCTCCGCCTCCATTGCAGATGCCGGCGGCACCATACTTCGCCTTATTTGCTTTTAAAACATTAATTAGGGTAACGATGATCCTGGCACCACTGCAGCCAAGTGGATGTCCAAGCGATACCGCGCCGCCATGGACATTTACTCTGGAGGGATCAAGTTTCATGCGCCGGCTGTTTTCAATACCCACTACTGCAAAAGCTTCATTCAATTCCCAATAAGAGATATCTTCCATTTTGAGACCAGCCTTTGCAACGGCCCGGGGTACTGCTATTGAAGGCGTCGTTGTGAACCATTCGGGCGCCTGCTCAGCATCGGCATATGAAAGGACTCTCGCTATGGCCCTTAATCCCAGTTCCTCCGCCTTTTCCTTGCTCATGAGTACCAATGCTGCCGCGCCATCATTCATCGATGAGGCATTGGCGGCAGTGACGGTCCCGTCTTTTTGAAAAGCCGGTTTCAATTCAGGTATCTTGTCAAACTTTACATTGAATGGGTCCTCATCCCTGGAGAACAGAATCGGGTTGCCTTTTCTCTGGGGAATTTCAACGGGTATGATTTCATTTTCGAATTCCCGTTTTTCCCAGGCAGCCTGAGAACGCTTATAACTTTCTACTGCAAACGCATCCTGGTCTCCCCGGCTAATGCCACATTCCTTAGCACAGAGTTCCGCGGCATTGCCCATAGCCATGCCATCATATACATCGGTCAGGCCGTCTTTGGCCAGTCCGTCAATCATTGCCGTGTTACCGTACTTATTTCCCCAACGCATATTCGCGTTATAGTATGGTACATTACTCATGCTTTCCATCCCTCCGGCTGCAACGATATCTGCGTCACCCAGCGCAATGCTTTGTGCAGCCAGCGAAATTGCTTTCATCCCACTGGCGCAGACTTTATTAATTGTAGTGCAATTCACTTCATTGGGCAGGCCTGCAAACTTGGATGCCTGTCTGGCCGGAGCCTGACCCAGATTTGCCTGGATCACACAGCCCATCAGAACATCCTGGACCAATTTAGGATCCAAGCCCGCTTTCTGGAGCGCGGCCTTGACCGCAAAACCGCCCAATTCAGTTGCAGAAAAATCTTTCAGGGCTCCGCCAAAACTCCCAATTGGAGTGCGCACCGCAGAAATAATAAATACTTCTTTATTCATGATTTGTCTTTAAACCAAGGGGCAAAGATAACGATTGTTAGTTTAGTACAGAAAGGGTTGGCCGCGGATCGCGATCTGGAAAGAAATATGAAAATTTACAGTGATGGAACAAAGAGAATTCATCCGAAGTTTATTGAATATCCCTTACCGGTAGTTTGGAGCCTGGTTGAGCAATGACTTCTACCTGGTCCTTCTCTCCCGCACTTCTTTCAGTTGCATGGTCCAACCGATATCCATCCTGATGATAAGAAGGTTTGTGGACACATTGAGTACCCATATCTCTTTTCGATCTGGCTGACCCTCTGCCTTGTTCTCCAAAGCGAATCCTTCGAGGTTTAAAGGCTTCCCTTTATAATTCACTGCGACCGTTACTGCATCTGCCTCAGGACTGCTGAAAGATTCAGGCTGGTTATTGTCGAATGCAATGCTGGTTTGACCCTTGGCGATTTCTTTGAAATTGGAGGAAGTCATCCAGATTGAACTTGCATCTGCAAGTTTCAATTCCCCCGCGGGAAGATTGGATATATACTTTTTGCTTGTTGTCAGACCTTTTGTGTTGATGGTTATATGGCCCGCCTTGTTTTCAGGTGCAGTGGCTATCCAGCTGAAATCCGCTATAGTTGTAGCATCAAATTTATTGGGAACTACCAGGAGATTGTAATGCTTTCCGGCCGCATTGACTTCATACACCAGTGTATCTCCTCTCAATATATTGAATGTGCAGGGACCATCTTCATAGCAGATCAACTCTTCAAATTCGTTATTGCCAGAGGAGGTTTTTATTTTCTTAACGTTTTTCTTAGCTATGCTCTTCCCTTTGGGAGCCGTTTTTTTAGGAGCTGGCTTGATGGATTTGGTCTGGGCTTGAATACCTGCCGAGCAAATGAGAAATGCGGCAATAAACAGGAGGAGTTTCATACGATATTTTTATAGGTCTGAATCGAATAAAGAATTTCGCCCAAGGCACTGAATCAACCAGGCAGACTGCCTTAATTACTAACGAATAATAAGCGGATAAATTACCTGCCAGAAGACATGAATTGTGCATGAAATGAATTTCACCCTTTCCGGGACGGCCGGGTGTTGGAACATTTTTTGAGTCAACCTGCCTTATGGAAATATGCCGATGACCTGATGGAGATGGGAATTCCCACTGCGAGTACCAGTATGAGAATACCAACAATTACCTGAACTGCTTCAAAGGGCCCTCTCATCACATTTGAAAAGGGTAAGACTATGCAGTTCATGGCCAGCCAAATAAGAATGCCATAAAATATTCCCGATAAGACTACGTGCTTTTGGACCCAAATTATCCTGGAGGCCAGTAGAAAAAAGAAAGAAGTGAATAGAAATGCTATCAGGTAGTGAAATACCAAACCCAGGATAGCCATGATACTCCCGCCAGTATATGCCTCTTTACCAAATATGCCACTCGCTATATAGTAAAATATCCTGACCGGATTCTTAGCGTAGACGACAAGATAATTGATGATGGCTCCAATCGCGTCCAGAGTTCCAGCCAGCAAAGAAGTCCACAATACAGCAAGGAAAAGGTTCAAGGAAATTTTCATATTCTTTCTTTTGATCGGTAAAATAGCGCGGAATCCAGAGAATCCGAATTTATTTAGTAGCCTGATCTTTTGTCAATCAGGATTGCTCCTTTCCGGCCTTTTTACCGGAGTAAGCAAAGAGTACCAAGAAGCATTCAGTCACTGGTCGCATCGGGCCGTACAAATCCTTAACCGGGCGAAGAATGGAAACTTATCCTTATTCCCTGGCCTGGAAAATCGGATTACTATCCGGGGTTCTCAGTAAAAAGCCGCAAAAAACTTGCTTCCATCAGATGCAATTCTTATCTTATCGCATCAATTACCTGCACCGGGAATTCTCATTCTATAAACCTGATCCTTCTAAATTTCATGTAACCATTAAAAATATGACCATGAACTGGAACCTGATTTTTAAACTTTCCCTATTCGGATTGGCCATGGGTATTGCAACGGTATATTGGATACCCTCCAATATCGAGCCCTATTTCTGGCTTGTGATATTCATTATCTGCGCTTATGCTATTGCCAAGAACTGTACGGGAAAATATTTCCTGCACGGGTTCTTTCTGAGTTTGGTAAATTGCATCTGGATCACCGCCGCACATGTTTTATTATTCAAAACATATGCGACCAACCATCCGGAAGTGCTGACCATGAATGCCAGGATGCCGCTTCCCACCCATCCGCGAATCATGACACTGATTTTGGGGCCAATTTTTGGAGTTCTGTTTGGTTTGATTCTCGGCCTGTTTGCCTTCGTGGCGGGGAAGTTCGTGAAAAAACCGGCCACGAGCACTTAAAAATCAGTTTGAATTCTCCTGTTCCCAACTCTCGTCCCCATTTGGAATTATGCAAGTCGGGACAGGAACCTAATCTGCCAATTATTTGACAAATAGCCCAGGCCAGTTGCGAAAATTATTTCAGTTCAAACAAAAAAAGAGTCCGCCAAATGGCGGACTCTTTTGGAATTCTTAGCCTTTTTTCGAAATCAATAGCCCCATTTTCTCATGATCGCAAAATCTTCTTTTGCGCATTCGACCGGGGTCTTACCCTGATATGATTCCTGTTCGATGATGAAATGGGTAGTGCCACCAGATTTTCTCGCAAGGTCCACTACTTCTTTTGTTCCTACCACTCCGTTGCCCAGGATGGTGCTTTCATAGCCACCCATCTCTCCTTTTTCGCTTTTGATTTCATCCTTGACATGCATCAATTCAAATTTTCCAGGGTATTGTTTGAGAATTTCCAGTGCCCTCCCGCCGGCTCCATACATATTGCCAATATCAAGTTGCTGAGCCACCAGGTTAGGATCCGTATTCTCGAGGATGATGTCGAATACCTTCTTACCATTCAGTTCCGAGCTGAATTCGAAATCATGATTATGGTAGCCGAATTTCATACCCGATTTCTTACAGAGTTCACCGCTCTTATTGAATACTTCCATATACTTTTTCAGGTCGTCATAATTCTTGCGGTATCCTTCATCGAGCCAGGGGCTTATTACGTATTGCTGACCCATAGTGGCTGCGTCTTCCACGGTGTATTTCCATGCGTCAGTAAAGTCCATTTTCGCCTCGTCCCAGTGCTGACGGCCCATTACGGTATGGCCGCTGGGCATCTTCATCCCCAGGTCTGATAACAATTTTTTGAAGTCTTTGGGCGCATAGCCATAGCATTTTCTGTTTACATAACTGGCATGTTCAACATTCTTATAGCCGATCTTGGCTATCTGCTTTAGGGTGCCCAGTGGGTCCTTTGACATGTCGTCACGTACGGAATACAGTTGTATCCCCAAAATTCCCCTGCCTTTCCATTCGGCAAAGAGTTCATTGCTAAGTACGGAAGCGCCGGCAATTGCCAGGGCGGTTTTTTTCAGAAAACTTCTGCGAGAGCTGGTCATAGCGATCGTCTGTATTTAAAGGTTTGAAAATCATTTTTGTTTTCAGGAAGGAACAATCCCTAAACTGCCTGCATGCCATTCAACTCGGGTAATCTATTGACCAAATTAAGGTAGGACTTTTATTTCTTTTCAACACGGAAATTATCTGCCTATTGAATGCGAATAAAAGTAGGAAGAATCGGAATCAGACGCTCCTATCCCTGGAAATCCTCCAAATAATTCCCGACCGGACTTGCCTCTAAATATTTGCCGGCGACAAAAATTTCTGATTAACTTTAAGGGATATACCTTCTTCCACCAATCCTAACAATTTCTACGATGAAAAGGAATTCGCTCCTGATCCTGGGACTACTACTGTTCCACCATTCATTCAGTCAAATCACCAGTTCAGACCGCCAAAGAGCAGAGACCCTGCTGAAACAAATGACGGTTGATGAAAAGATCGGCCAAATGACGCAGGTAACCATGGCAGTTGTAGCCACACAGGGCTGGGGTAACCAGGACGGCAATCTGGATCCGGCCGCATTAAAAAAGGCGATTGAAGATTATAAAGTGGGTTCCATATTGAATGATGTAAGTAACGCATTGACCGCAGAAAAATGGCGGATGAATATTACGCAGATTCAGGATGAAGCCAGGAAAACCCGACTCAGAATTCCGGTGATTTATGGATTGGACGGTATTCACGGGCAAACCTACACGCTCAATTCCACCTTATTCCCCCAAAATATCGCCATGGCGGCTACGCGTAATCCCGAGCTCGTCAGACAGGCCGCAAAAACAACGGCGATGGAATTACGCGCATCCGGCGTTCGCTGGAATTTCGCCCCTGTGCTTGACTGCGGAAGGCAACCGCTTTGGTCGAGATTTCCCGAGACCTTCGGAGAAGACGTTTATATTGGAAAAACCATGGGTGCCGCGGCAATAAAAGCTTATGAAGAAGATGGATTGCGAAAGCCCACAGCCGTTGCCAGTTGCATGAAGCACTATCTGGCTTATTCAGCGTCGCGTTCAGGTAAAGACAGAACACCTTCTTACCTGCCTGAAATAGAGTTGAGGGAATATTACCTACCTCAATTTCGCGCAGCGGTAAAGGCAGGAGCTTCCACCATCATGATCAATTCGGGAGATATTAATGGCGAGCCTGTGCATGCCAGCAAATATCTGCTGACGGATGTATTGCGCAAGGAACTGGGATTTGAAGGCCTTATTGTGAGTGACTGGGAAGATATCATCCGCTTATATACAAGGCATGATGTGGCTGCATCTCCCCGCCAGGCAGTAGTAATGGCAGTGAATGCGGGCATTGACATGAGCATGGTTCCCAGTGATTTTTCATTTGCCGATCTGCTCAGGGAAGCGGTGAAAAAAGGAGAAGTCTCCATGAGCAGAATTGATGATGCAGTAAGAAGGATCCTACTCCTTAAAATGAAACTGGGACTATTCGATAATCCTTATCCTGAACCTGCAGCTATCGCCAATTTTGGCAAAGTCGCTTTCCAGGGACTCGCACTTGATGCGGCCCACGAGGCCATGACCCTTTTGAAGAATGAAAATAATGTTCTGCCTCTTTCCAGTAATAGCAAGATATTGGTTGCGGGTCCCTCAGCCCAAAGCATCAGCGCCCTGAATGGATGCTGGAGCTATACTTGGCAGGGTAAAGATGAAAGATGGTATCCTTCAGACAGCAGGACGATACTCCAAACCATAACCGATAAGTTGGGTCAGGCCAATGTGGTAACTTGTACCGCCAAAGGTTTTGATAACCCCGAAAATTTTGACGCCGCTAAACTAAAGGCTGCTGCAACATCGGCTGACGCTATCATACTTTGTCTGGGTGAAGATGCTTATGCGGAAAGCCCCGGCAATATATCAGACCTGGTATTGCCGGAACCGCAGTTGGCGCTTGCCAGGGCCGCGGCATCCACCGGGAAACCCGTTATACTGGTACTTACGGAAGGAAGGCCAAGACTGATCACCACCATTGAGCCGCAGATAAAGGGGATACTAATGGCATATTGGTGTGGCAGAAAATCGGCCGAAGCCATAGCAGATATCTTGTTCGGAGATTATAATCCTGATGGAAAATTACCCTTCAGCTATCCTCGTAGTTCAGGCGAAATAGTCCTCTATGACAGGAAACATACGGAAGACGTCCGCGAGATCTTCAACGAAAATATGACTATGGACGGTTATAAACCATTGTTCCCGTTTGGTTGGGGACTGAGCTATACCAGCTTTGAATATGGTGATATTCAACTTAGCTCAAAACAACTTAAAGGAGATGGGAAACTGACCGTGACCATTAGCCTGAAAAATACAGGTAGCCGTGCAGGTAAGCAAACGGTTGAATTATATTCGCACGACCTGGTGGCCAGTATTACTCCCAGCATGCAACGCCTCCGGGCCTTCAAGAAAATATCTCTGCAGCCAGGGGAATTCCAAATGGTCAGCTTTGTGATAGACAAGAATGACCTTGCTTTTGTAAATGCACATCTTAAGACTGTTACTGAGCCGGGCGATTTCGAGCTGATGATCGGCGGGAAAAAGGCATTGATCAGCTACCAGCCATGAGTTCCAGGGCTGCCGCCTACCAAATTGATATATGTCAATTGCGTGGAAACAGCTTCTTGCCTCAATCTGGAGAAACTTGAAAGTTGGGATTCTGAATCATCGGCTCCTTGGGGAAGGGTGTTCCTTAATTTAATCCCTTCCCTGAAGGAATAATCCACTTTGAAATACTAGGCATTAAATACGATATGGCTGGTAGAGAAATGCCGGCTGGTGAAGAGCGGGATTTGCTTTTTAAGAATGACTGCACCGCTGTTCATGCACCTGCTGCAAAGCTTTTCGCGCTCCGTGCAGATTGTACAATACTTTTCCACAATCTTCGTTATATTTTCAAGTAACCGCAAGGCTGCTGAATTTTACCGGAATGCTCCGTTTTTAAAAGGATATCTCTGAAAAACCCATCCGCACTTCTTCTGAAAACTTCCTGATCTTATCAGTTTTTTGATCCGTCCCTGCATGGTTTAACCCAAAAACAGTATCTATGAACAAACTATCTACTGTGCATGCCGGGCAAGAAGTTAAATTATACCTCGTAGCCCTGGCCTACTTCTTTGCTATGACCGTATTTGCGCATTTGTATGTTTAAATGTGCAGGTGACAAATGATGGATGAATTAAAGGCTGTCCTGGCTTAAGACAGCCTTTACCATTTTCGCCTATACTATACCTTTACCAATTTCCAATTCCCGCGCCTGAAGAAGATATAAGCCGTGATGGTGATGGCAGTCTCCGCTACCGGAATGGCGATGAAGACTCCCACCGGTCCGATTCCGAGAGGCTTTGAAAGGATATAGGCCAATGGTATCTGGAAACACCAAAATCCAAAAAGGTTTATCCATGTAGGCGTTCGGGTATCACCCGCACCGTTGAAGGCATTTGTCATGACCATTCCGATTCCATAAAATATGTACCCCGCGCTAATGATACGCATGGCCAGAACGGCATATTGCTGCACTACCACTTCCTTCGTAAAAAATGCAATGATCGATTCCGCGAAAACCAGAAAGATCAAGGACACCGATCCCATAAAGACTGCATTGTAACGGGCAGTTTTTAATACCGACAATTGTGCCCTGTCTGGTTGTTTCGCGCCCAGGTTTTGTCCCACCAGGGTGGCGGCGGCATTACTCATCCCCCATGCAGGAAGTAAGAAGAATAAAACCACCCGGATGGCGATCTGGTAACCGGCGGAGGCATCACTATGACCTGTCTGCACAACCAGGATCGCCAATACAATCCAACTTCCGGAAGCAATCAGAAACTGGAGAGTTGCGGGCCACGCGATATTTATCAGAGAAGTAATGATCTTCCAGTCAGGTCTCAGTTTCCTGAAATTGAAACGGATTATGCCCTTTCCTTTGAATAAATGATAGAACTGATAACAAACGCCAATTCCTCTTCCAATGGTAGTTGCCATGGCAGCTCCATTCAAGCCAAAGGCCGGAATTGGGCCCAGCCCCCTGATCAGTATGGGACAAAGAATAATATTGCTGATATTCGCAACCCATAAACTTTTCATGGCCATCATGGCATCGCCTGCTCCCCTAAAGATCCCGTTGACCAGGAAAAGCAACATGATGACAATGCTTCCCCCCATGATGATGCGGGTATATCCTGATCCGATCCTCACGGCTTCTTCTTCAGCTCCCATGAACCGAAGTATCTCAGATGCATATACAAATCCGGGCACGCTGATAATGATTATGATGGCCACGGCAAGTATGATCGCCTGCATCCCTGATTTATTTGCCTCTTCCCTGTTTTTTTCACCGACCCTCCTGGCTACCATAGCCGTCGCTGCCATGCTCACGCCAATTGCCAATGAATAAACAATGGCTATTACAGATTCTGTGAGCCCAACGGTTGAAGTGGCATGTTTGCCCAAATGGCTTACAAAAAAAATATCCACCACCGCAAATACACTTTCCAGGCACATTTCCAGTATCATCGGAATGGCAAGTAATATAACAGATCTTCGTATGCTTCCGCTCGTATAGTCTTGCTGCTCTCCGTTCACAGCCTGTTTTAGCAGATGCCAAACGGACAGCATCCGGCCTTTCTTGATCTCAGTCATGATAAATAATTAATCAGATAATTAAAATAGAATAAACTTGCACCTGCGGCCGGAAGGAAGATGGACTTAAGGATGGAATTTGACACCGCACATATTCCCGAATCTTGGGAATCCTTAAGCCCTGGAATTAAAATTTCATATTCATAAATTGAAGTGCAGCAAAAATACTCAAAGCTTTGATATTCCAAAGGATTATATATGACTATTCTTGAAAAATTTCCGATTTTTTTCTATGGGAGTCTCATTCTTTTGTAATTTCCACTTCCTGCTTGCTTAAATCAAAACCGCACCAAATCTGGTAAAACGAAATCAACTGCAATATGAAATCAACGATCAGGATACAACTTTCAGCCATGATGTTCCTCGAATTCTTCATTTGGGGGGCATGGTATGTAACGATGGGTACTTATCTGGATAAGGTGCTTCATGCCGACGGAGTGCAGGTAGGGGCCGCGTATAGTGCCATGGCTATCGCTACCATAATATCCCCTTTTTTTGTAGGAATGATTGCCGACCGATTCTTTGCGGCCCAAAAAGTCTTGGCTGTCTTACACCTCGCCGGAGCGGCTCTCTTATACTATCTTACAAAAATCGACAATCCCGGTTCTTTTTATTGGGTCCTGCTTTTGTATTCTCTTCTGTATGCTCCTACTCTGGCCCTTGCTAATTCGGTTGCATTTCGCCAAATGAAGGATCCCAGCAAGGAGTTTCCATCCATCAGAGTGCTGGGAACTATTGGCTGGATCGCAACTGGCTGGCTCCTTGACAAGGTTTTTCATATTGGCACCGATCAACTGGCATTTACATTTAAAATGGCTGCTGTTGCCTCAGTTCTTCTGGGCCTGCTCAGCTTTTTTTTGCCGGATACCCCTCCGAAAGCAAAAGGAGCCAAGACCAGTTTCGCTCAAATCCTGGGCGTGGACGCATTCGTATTGTTCAAAGACAGATCCTTCGTTGTCTTTTTCATAGCTTCAATACTCATTTGCATACCCCTCTCCTTCTACTATAGTTTTACCAACCTGTTCCTGACCGAAGCCGGAATGAAAAATGTAACCAGCAACATGACCCTGGGTCAATTTTCAGAAGCAGCGTTTATTTTATTGATACCTTTTTTCTTCCGTCGTTTAGGAGTAAAATGGATGATCGCACTGGGCATGATAGCCTGGGCCGTTCGTTTCTTATTCTTCAGTTACGGAGATGCTCAGGCGAATCTTTGGATGCTTTTCGCGGGCATTATCCTTCATGGCGTATGCTTTGATTTCTTTTTTGTAACGGGCCAGATTTATACAGATAGTAAAGCCGGACAAAAAATTCAAAGTTCAGCGCAGGGCATGATCACCATGGCAACCTACGGAATCGGGATGTGGATAGGAACATTATTGTCGGGATACGTGAAGGATTATTATACTGCAGACAGTGTGGTGAATTGGAAGAGTGTATGGATGGTACCGGCAGGTATTGCAGTAGTTGTGCTGGTGCTTTTCACCCTATTCTTCACCGATAACAGGAAGACCGCGGCGCATTTGGAGCCGGCTCCGAATCTATAAAATTATTTTTCATTTATAAAAAATGCCGTATGAAAAGAATTTCGATGTTGGGATCGGGTTTTATCGGAAGATTTTACGCTGATTCGCTGCAGGGCTATCGCAGCAAGGATAAGATTGTTAGTATTTATTCAAGAAGAGAGGAAAGCGCAAAAAAATTTGCAAAGGACTATAAGGTTGATCATTGGACCATTGACATGGAAGAGTCCATTTCCAGGCCAGACGTGGATGTAGTATGTATCGCGCTTCCTAATAATCTTCATGAGGCAGCCGTGCTGCTTTGCTGCAAACATAAAAAAGCCGTCATTACGACTAAACCATTGGGTCGAAATGCCGCTGAAGCCAAAAGAATGCTGGAAGCCGTGGAAGCGGCCGGCATTTTTAATGGATACCTGGAAGACCTTGTGTACACGCCGAAATTCATTAAAGCCCATGCCAGCGTGAAGAACGGGGCCCTGGGAAGAATTCTCTGGGCCAAATCCAGAGAAACACATCCTGGTCCTCATAGTGAATGGTTCTGGGATATAGAGCAGGCCGGCGGAGGATGCATACTCGACCTGGGCTGTCATTGTGTGGAAATTGCGAGAAGTTATATCGGGAAAGATATCAAACCAATTGAAGTGATGTGTTGGGCCGATACACAGGTAAAACCAATTGACGCGGAAGACCACGCGATTGGCCTGGTTAAATACGAGAATGGCTCGATAGGCCAATTTGAAGTGAGCTGGACCTTCAGGGGTGGGTTGGACCTGCGGGATGAAGTAATGGGCACGGAAGGAACGATTTGGATCAATAGTTTCATGCGTACGGGATTTGAGATGTTCACGACCGGCAAAGGTGCCGACTATGTGGCGGAAAAAGCCGAAAGCAATAGCGGATGGCTATTCCCGGTAGGTGATGAGTTGAACGAATTGGGCTATAATCATATGTTCATGGACATGTTCAATGCCATGGAATCGGGCAAGGCTCCTAAAGAAACATTTTATGATGGATATGTGGTCAATGCCGTGCTGGATGCCGCTTACAAATCTGCCAAAACCAAACTCTGGGAACCCGTAAGATTGGATATATGGAGGGGCAGAACCGGTGTCACCAAAGATAGTCACCTGGTTTCTTACGACAAAGACCATTACCTGGTGAAAGAAGAACTCACCCACTATGGCGCCAAAAAGCTAATCTTAAAAGAAAAGAAATCCGGTAAAGTGGTTGAGAAAATATTGGAATAAATTCAAGCTTAATTTTTTTCAAATGAAGTCAGAAAAAATAATAATGCAGTCTGTTTTCTTAAGCGGACTGCTTTTGTTTGTGGCCTGCAGACAAGCAGAACAACCCACCCAGGCAGAATGGCGCATTTATGGAGGTTCCAGTGAAAACACCCGCTATTCTTCATTAACGCAAATAGATACGACCAATATTGGAAAATTGCAGGTAGCCTGGGTATATCATACGGGCGATTACGACAGTGTTAACCATTCGCAGATCCAATGTAATCCGATTGTCGTGGATGGGATTTTGTATGCTACTTCTCCCCGGTTGAAATTGCTGGCCCTCGACGCGGCCACTGGCAAACTGAAATGGGCCTTCAACCCGGCAGATTCAAATCAAAATAAGTCATTCTCCGATTTTATCATGAATAATAACCGGGGCGTTACCTATTGGCAGGAGGGTGATGACAAGAGAATATTTTACGTAGCGGGTTCTATACTATACGCGATCAATGCTTCCTCAGGAAATTTGATCCCGGATTTTGGGACAGCTGGAAGAGTAGATCTGCATGAGGGACTTGATATGGATGTAAAAGATCTTTATGTGGCGGCCACATCTCCCGGGATCATCTATAAGGATTTGTTCATCATTGGGTCAACGGTTTCTGAGGGCAGCGATGCCGCACCGGGACATATCCGTGCCTTCGATGCCAGAACAGGAAAGCAGCGTTGGATATTTCATACCATTCCACATCCTGGTGAATTTGGATATGATAGTTGGGAAGACAGCCTTGCTTACAAGCATATCGGAGGAGCTAACAGTTGGTCAGGCCTCAGCCTTGATCAAAAAAGAGGTATCCTTTTCGCGTCGACCGGGTCTGCATCCTACGATTTTTATGGCGGCAAGAGAAAAGGAGCAGGGCTCTTCGCGGATTGCCTGCTGGCACTCGATGCCTCCAGCGGTAAACGCATCTGGCATTTCCAGACTGTCCACCATGATGTGTGGGACAAGGACCTGCCCACCGCTCCCGCATTAGTAACGGTGAAGCGTAATGGAAAAACTGTGGACGCCGTGGCCCAGCCCACCAAGACGGGTTTCATTTTTTTGTTCGAAAGGGAATCCGGGGATCCCCTTTTCCCCATTCAGGAAAGGCCCGTTCCTGCAAATTCTGAATTGAAGGGAGAACAAGTTTGGCCGACCCAGCCCTTCCCCACCCTGCCAAAGCCATTCGTGCGCCAGTCATTTACAGAAAATGACCTGAACCACCTACTCCCTGATTCTTCTTACCAGGATATCAGGAAAAAATTCGCCGACTATAAATCGGGCAATATGTTCATGCCTCCTTCCAGGGAAGGAACCATAATACTGCCAGGTTATGATGGGGGCGCAGAATGGGGTGGGCCTTCATTCGACCCTTCAACAGGTATCTTATACGTAAACGCCAATGAAATGGCCTGGGTGCTTACAATGATTGACGCACCCCGGCCCAATCCCAAATCTGAAAACTTTGGCGAGGCCGGGATCAGGCTCTACCAGCAGAATTGCCTTTCCTGTCATGGCCCCAACCTTCAAGGCTCAGGAAATTATCCACCCATCACAGGCATCAGAAAGAAATACACGGAGGCTCAGTTGACCGAACTGATATCTACGGGCAGAAGAATGATGCCTTCTTTTCAACGCCTAAAATCCGAAGAAAAAAAAGCCATCGCTTCTTTGCTCCTTCAGGATAAGAAAAAGCAAGAGATGAAATTCATTTTGCCGCGACAACCGGTTGATACATTCCGCTCCCTGCCATTCACCAATACCGGTTATAACAAATTTCTGAGCAAAGAAGGTTACCCGGCCCTCAGCCCGCCCTGGGGTACACTCAATGCCATCGATCTCAATTCCGGGAAAATAACCTGGACCGCGCCTCTGGGAGAGTACCCTGAATTTAAAGCCAGGGGAATCATTACAGGTACTGAAAACTACGGCGGATCCATCGTGACAAAGGGGGGCCTCCTGATCATTGCGGCTACCCGCGACGGTAAGTTGAGAGCATTCCATAAAAACACAGGAGCATTGTTGTGGGAAACGATGCTGCCTGCTCCGGGATTTGCCACTCCTGCTACCTATTCAGTAAATGGAAAGCAGTATATTGTGATAGCCTGCGGCGGAGGGAAATTGGGCACAAAATCAGGGGACGCCTATATGGCATTTGCATTGCCCTAATCCGATTCCTTTCATCGATTGACAAATTCTTAAATAGTAATATCACAAATCAATAATTCTCATGAATTTGACTGACACAGCGTTTGCAGGTTCAATTCCCGGGATTTACGATGCATATCTCGGGCCTCTATTGTTCGAACCATACGCGCAGGACCTGGTTTCCAGGATTCCATCCACCAATATTTCATCCGCCCTTGAAATTGCCTGTGGCACCGGGCGAACTACTAAATATTTGAGGGAGTACCTGCCCACTTCAGTGCGCCTCGTGGCTACGGATCTGAATCCTGACATGCTCTCTGTGGCAAAAAAAAGAGTAAGCGGCAAAAATCTGACTTGGAAGGTAGCGGATTTCCTTGAACTTCCTTTCAATGACCGAAGCTTTGACCTTGTTATTTGCCAATTTGGGTTGATGTTTGTGCCTGACAAATTGAAAGCGCTGCAGGAAATTTACCGGGTGCTGAAACCCGAAGGCTGTTTTCTGTTCAATACATGGGACCGTTTGGAAAATAACAGGCTGATTTATGTTGGGCAAGAGATACTGAATCGCTTTTTCAAAGGCGATGCCCCTACATTTTACCTTACACCTTTTAGCATGCACGACATGCAGCAAATGGGCCTGATGATGGGAAGAGCTGGTTTCAGAGACTCAGAAATTATTTTGGTGAAGAAAGAAGGAATGATAGAATCAGCTGCCGATGCAGTGAAGGGAATGCTGGAAGGTAATCCTGTATTCATCGCCCTTTCAGAAAAAGACCCCACCATTCTGACTTCCCTGAGGTCGGAGTTTGAGAAAACATTTATATCAGAATTTGGTGACCATCCACTTAAGACACAATTGCAGGCCTGGGTGGGCAAGGCCTGGAAAACTTCATAGAATCTTTCAAAATCCCCCTTGCAGAAAAAGAAATTTGCGCAGGTTTTGGGATTCTATTATTGCTATCCTCATTCGAAGTCCCTGTTTCAGCTTCCATTTTATTATAAGTCAAATTCAGTTCCTGTTCGTCGAAGAAAATCATAGAATCGTCGATTTGAGCTTGCAGGATCTGGCCGGCGATAGTAAATTGCACGCAGTTATTCTTTCCCAATATCCAATACATACTTATGCAATTCCTGCATATCCAATTCCGACTTTCCAGCTCCTGTGCATAGACCGCCCCTAAAAATCTTTACCAATGAAAGAGTATTATCTTCTCCGAAACAATCGGGAATCAGGCCCTTATTCACTTGAGCAGATCCAACAGTTAGAGCTTCAAAAACATGATCTCATCTGGATCGAAAATCTGAGTTTTACCTGGAAATATCCATGTGAAATTCAGGAATTGAGATCGATGGCCCCTTCGGCTGACTATTATTATGGTAGTCTTATTAATTCCAGAAAGGAAAAGCAGATCCGATATTTCAAATCGAATTACCAGGAATTATTGTATAAGAAACTTTGCATTGAGTCTATCAGCATTCCCGACGCCTATCTCTCTGATATTGAAGTTGGCTTCGAGTATATGGTAAATCCCAGGCTCATCCCGGCTGCAACATTCGATCCTGTCATGCATGAAAGCATTGAATTTGAGATGGAAATTCCGGCCGAATTAGAACCAATAGAAATGGCTGAAACTGAATTTGAATTATCATATGATAATTTGTTGAACGAAAATGCTTACGATACGCCCGAAATCCTGGCGGGCCCTGAGTTTTTTAGGAGCCCTGCCACATTTACCTGGCAATTCAGCAAAAAAGGCCCAAAGGGCTGGAAATTCGGCAAACTCAGTATTTTCGAAAGGATGATATTAGGAGTATGCCTGGTATCATTCCTGGCAATCGCCTGTCTCCTTGCATTTGGGTCACATAATGAGGCCAGTCCCGTGAGCAAGTCAGGTCAGATGGCCGCATACCACATGAATCCGGAATTGATGAACAAACAGGAGCCCAACTCCGGAGGAATAGCATATATAGATTACAGGTCCATCCAGATGCAAAATGATTGGCAGACTTACGAGCGCACTGTTTGCTGATCGGCAGTCAGGATTACCAAACTGAAATCTTTGGCAGACAAAGGCTCCCTCGCGCCAACTTCATACCGGCTACAGCTTAAGGCGGGAAACATGGTTTGATTCATGGCCCATGCCGGACTGTAGCCGATCCAGGTTCACAACCTCTTCGGGCTCCGGTGGCGTGTTAAAAATTTACAAAGCAGCCCCCGGCTCATGGCTATTTCTTATTTATGTGCTAATTTAACATTGAAATTGAACCTTTTCCGGCAATGATCCGTACTATTAATGGATTGACCAGGAATTTCAATCATTTCTTCCGGAATCCACCCTCTGAATGAATCCTGGCAACACAGGTGAGTGTACTATAACTTATTGCTTGCAATTTCTGGTATAGTATCTGCGTCCATCCTGGTTGTAATCCATACCTATGCAATTCCCCGCATAACTTTCTGCTCCCAAACCGGTGTATATGAAACCATACCTTCTGTTAAGAAATAATATTCAATCGGGTCCTTATTCTGTGGAAGAATTGAATATGCTGGGCCTAAAGCCATTTGACCTGATATGGGTTGAAGGAAAGAGTTTTTCATGGAAATACCCGACGGAGATAGATGAGTTGAGTTCCCTCGCGGCTTCCGTGGAGCAGGATATTTCCAATATCGCAAATAATATCAAAGAAAAAAAACTTTCCGCCGTCAATGAGTCCGTTTCACAGCTTTCAGGAATGGAAGCTGGCGAGGCGAAAATAGTTCCGTTTGCCGATTCCGGAACGGAGAAGAGTGTTGAACATCACAGTATCGTGGCCTTCCCTCCAAAAATTGAGCATGTTGAAGCAAGAACCATCAAGAGCCCTACAGTGATCAAGGTGCAGATCAGGGACAAGGAAAATACTGAATACTTACCCGCACAAGAACCAATTGCTTCCGGCCCAGCCAGTTTTCTCTCTCCTGAAAGACCGGCTGTTTTGGATCCGGGTAAGCAGGCCGTTGAACTTGAAACCAAGTTTGCACAGCCAATGGATGAAATCAGGGAGAAATTTATCGAGTCAAGAGTCATCACTCCCCGGAAGCTGCGGGATAGGAATATTTTGGAAATATTCGTCCTGATCCTGGGTGCAGCTTCATTGTTGGGAATTGGGTTCTTATTCGGGAATTCAGGAAAGGATCATGAGCAGGTTGTAGCTGACAATTCCAATACGGCCACCAAAGACCTTTCACAGAAGGAATTATATGAAGCGCTTGCCCCGGAAAGAACACAGATCCCTGAAGAAACTCCACCTGCTGCCACAAAGCTTCAGGAGCCCGGTGCCATTCGTCCAATAAAGAAGGAAAAACCGAAAACCAATCCGAATATTGGTAAGGTTGTATCTGTTCCTGTTGCATCACAGGAGTCACAGCAGGCTGCGGCCCGACCTGCGGAAAAGGAAAAGCAGCCTGCGGATGATAAGAAAGATTATGCCCGGCAGCATGTGTATGATCTGGTAACAGTCAAGAATAGTGATTATAAAAGAAAATTTCTGGGCGGCATCACAGGATTAAAATTCACAGTCACCAACGGTACTGCCTATACCATCGATGAAGTGACTATTGAAGTGTCCTATATCAAGAACAACGGCGATGTTTACAAGACTGAAAAAGTTGTAGTTGGCAATCTCTGGCCGGGTGCCGTATATACTGCAGACGCGCCTTCAACCAGCAAGGGTGTAAAAGTCACATTCAAAATAAGCAGCATCAGGTCGAAAGACCTGGGGATCTGAAGATCTTAGAGGTATCATTTCACCTGAAACAACCCATTCAATTCGGAAAGTGAAAGTTCTATCAGGAGTTTTTACAAGTACGGTATCACAAAAAATAAAGAGACGATAGCAAAAACTATCGTCTCTTCACATATTAGTAGAAACCAATTATTCCTTTTCTTTTTCTTTTTTCTTTTTCTGGCTTTTTGGAGCGAACACCATCATCATTCGACGCCCCTCCAGTTTGGGCAATCCCTCGGGGATTCCATAATCAGCCAGCCGCTCCGCAAATTTCAGCAGCAACAGTTCTCCTCTTTCTTTGAACATGATGGCACGGCCCTTGAATTGTACATAAGCTTTTACCTTATTTCCGTCTTTCAGGAAATTCTCGGCATGCTTAGCCTTAAAATTGAAATCGTGATCATCGGTGTTAGGTGTAAACCGTATTTCCTTCACTTCAGAGATTTTGGCATTAGCCTTCATCTCTTTTTCCTTCTTTTTCTTTTCGTAAAGAAATTTATTGTAGTCGATCACCTTGCATACCGGAGGATCTGCATTGGGTGAAATCTCAACAAGATCGAGGCCTTGTTCGTGGGCTATTTTGAGAGCTTCAGAAGTAGAATATACACCTACTTCTACATTATCTCCAACCAACCTCACCTGTGGCACCCTGATCATGTGGTTGGTGCGGTGTTCCTGTTGTTGTTCTTTTCTAAAACGTGGATTGAAATTCCCTCTGGGAGGTCCCGGTCTCTGTGGAAATGCCATAAGTAGTTGCTCCATTCCCCAAAAAGGAGCATTGATTGATTTTAATTAATAATTATCCCTTGAGGAAGGGATTATTCCGAAGAACGATTCTTTATTTCCGATTCCAGCCGGGCTATTAGTTGGTCTACGGACTGGGCTCCTGAATCGCCTTTGCCCTGAAGCCTGACGGATACCATATTTTCATTCATTTCTTTTTCTCCCACAACCAGCATATAAGGCACCCTGGCTAATTCCGTATCTCTTATCTTCTTCCCTATCTTTTCGCTCCTGTCGTCAATTTCAGCACGAATATCCGCATTTTTCAACGATTGTAAAATATTTTGTGCATAGGGTAGAAACTTGTCACTAATGGGTAAAATCTTGACCTGCAAAGGCGCGAGCCAGAGTGGGAATTTGCCTGCATAGTGCTCCAGCAGGAAGCCTATGAATCGTTCGTGTGTGCCCAGCGGCGCCCTGTGAATGATCAATGGAGTTTCAGGTGTATTTTCCTTATTGGTGAATTCCAGTTTGAAGCTTCTGCCCTGAGCAAAATCCACCTGGTTCGTTGCCAGGGTAAATTCCTTCCCAATCGTGCTCCATATCTGTACGTCAATTTTTGGACCATAAAAAGCCGCCTCATCGGGCACTTCAACATAAGGAATTCCTGTCCGGATCAGGACATCCCTTGCAAGGGCTTCCGTTTCATTCCATAATTCTGGTTCATCAATATATTTCTGACCCAATTTGGCGGGATCGTGCAGGGAAAGTCGCATGATATATTTATCAATGCCGAAGATCCTGAAATACTTCAGGTACATTTCATTCACCGCTTTGAATTCGTCAAAAAACTGCTCTTTGGTACAGTAAATATGGGCATCGTTCATATGCAGACAACGCACACGCATCAGTCCGAATAATTCGCCACTCTGCTCATAACGATAACAGGTGCCATATTCGGCAAGCCTGAAAGGCAAATCCTTGTAGCTTTTGGGTTCCGCAGCAAATATTTTATGGTGATGCGGGCAATTCATGGCTTTAAGATAATATTTGACTCCTTCCAATTCCATAGGAGGATACATACTATCCTTGTAGTAGGGCAAATGGCCACTCGTCAGATACAATGCTTCTTTAGCGATATGTGGAGTGACCACGCGCTTATACCCTGCTCTCGCTTCCGTTTCTTTCGCCAATTTTTCAAGCTCCTCAATCACCACGGCTCCATTGGGCAACCATAAAGCCAGGCCTGGTCCAACATCATCATCAAAACTAAAAATGCCTAGTTCTTTACCCAATTTCCGGTGATCTCTTTTCTTCGCTTCCTCAACCATCGCCAGATATTCTTCCAATTCCTTTTGATTGGGGAAACTCACGCCATATATGCGAGTCAATTGCTTATTCCTCTCGTCACCTTTCCAGTAGGCGCCCGCAATATTGGTGAGTTTGATCGCCTTAATCAGGCCGGTACTGGGAATATGCGGCCCCCTGCAGAGATCTGTGAAATGGCCCTGGGTATAAAAAGTAATTTCACCATCCTTCAGACCCTGCAACAGGTCTAATTTATATTCATCACCCTTTTCTTCGAAATATTCAACAGCTTCGGCTTTGGGAATTTCCTGGCGCTTATAAGGATTATTCTGTTTGGCTAATTCCGCCATTTTCAGTTCCAGTTTCCGCAAATCCTCCTCCGTAATATGGCGACCACCCAGATCCATATCATAATAAAATCCATTCTCCACTGGTGGCCCCACCCAAAATTTTACTCCCGGGAAAAGGGACTCAACGGCTTCTGCCATCAAGTGGGCCGACGAATGCCAAAAAGTGGATTTGCCTTCGCTATCAGCCCAAGTCAGAAGCTTGAGTGTGCTGTCCTGATAAATGGGCCGCATCGCGTCCCAAACCTGTCCATTTACTGAAGCAGCCAGGACCTTTCGCGCCAGCCCTTCACTGATGGACCTGACAATATCCATTGCTGTAGAACCAGTCTGATATTCTCTCACCGCCCCATCGGGAAATGTAATTTTGATCATAATATTATTTGTTCGCGATTTCCGGAGTGCAAATTTAACGAAGTATTGGCGTATAGCTTAATTTCATGTTCACGATTTGCTTCGTATTCGAACTATTTTTGCAATTAATGGGATTCGAAATGAAAAGAGTTTTATTGTTAGGCCTCTTATTCCATTTTTCAGGCGCATTTGCACAGGATTTGAGTGGACAGTGGAGAGGCACATTCAATTCAGCAGGGAATATCGTGGCCGGAGAAGGTAACACTGAATATGTACTGGAACTGGAAGTAAAGGGCAATTCCATCACTGGGTATTCCTATACATATTTTGATTTCCCCGGCCGGCGATGCTATGTTTTATGCAGACTTGAAGGGAATTATGAACCCAGCAGCAAGTCCATGGTGGTGACTGAAACTGAAAAAATAAAATCGAATACCCCACCCAATTTTGTGGACTGCCTGCAGACCCATATCCTCACGTTTTTCAAACAGGGAAATATTGAAAAGTTGGTGGGACGATGGCAACCCGCCCGTAAAATAGACAACTGCGGGACAGGCAGCACGGAATTGGAGCGCAAACTTCTCACCAGAATCGCGCCCCCAAAATCAAGTGCGCCGCTGGTTAATGCCAATCCCAAGCCCAAGAATCCTGCACCTGCTACCAAGTCCACCAAGCCTCCGGTCACCAGGAAATCAGGGGCACCCATTGCAAAAAATATCCGCCCGGTCCAAAAAGGAACTATTGTAAAGCCCAAGGTTGATGCTCCCAAAACTGTTCAGACAAGCCCCAAGCCGCTCAGCGTAGCAAAAGACAGTGTAAGGGTGCTCAGCCCGGAGCTTCCGAAAATGACGGAAAAGACCGTGATCAAAGGCTATGAAAACCGCAGCAAGCAATTGCTCAGGACAATTGAAGTTAGTCCGGAGGAGTTCAGGGTGGACCTATACGATAATGGAGAAATAGATGGAGACAGCATATCAGTATTTTTCAACGGGAAATTATTGGTATCTCACCAACGGCTAAGCGACAAAGCGATCAGTTTGAAAGTCAGGATTGATCCAAGCCGAACTGATAATGACCTCGTGATGTACGCCGAAAACCTGGGCTCGATTCCACCCAATACTGCCCTGATGGTTGTTACAGTAGGCGATCAGCGATATGAAGTGAGGATCACCTCAACCGAACAGACCAGTGGCACCGTAAGATTTAAACTCAAAGAATGAGGGGGAACTTGATTTCAAACCGGGAGTGAAGGAGAAAGTGAGGATTTTTCTGTCCATCGCCTGATTCAGGTACCAAAGCGACTGCTTCAGGAATTGCCCACCAGCATATTTATCACATGCCTGATTACTAACATTTTCTTCCAGTTAGATTAAGTGAGCGTGTTGCTTCTAAAAAGCCCGGTTAGAGGTGAATTTTATAAAGAATATCCAAGTATAATTTTGGGTTTAGGCACCAGGTTAGTATGAATATAGCCTTGTCATGATCAGGCCATCAACAGGTTTCTCGCCACCGATAAAATGGACAAGGAATTTGAACTTTGAATTCTGTATACTACCCGACCAGAAAGGCGTTTTCTCCGCAACTGAAATTACGCGGGCTTCAACAACTTCAACTGTGTTAATTCCTCACGGATTCAATCAGGGATTCTTCAACTTCATTGATAACATGAAAGTGAGTTGTATAATCCTGACAATTAATAATTCCCTTCATAAATTCCTCATGAGACATTTTATTTGAATAATAGGTAATCGCCTTTTTTCTTAGTGCCAGCACTTCTTCATTACTCATATTCAAAATCTGATGTATCTGCTCATCAAGTTCATCCAGCGAAGAAAATATGATCGCTTCTTCTCCATTCTTCAGGTTTGGAAACAACCACTCCGCATAGTTGGTTAAGGGAATTGTACCAATTGCCATTGATTCAACCAAATTGTGGGATAATGGAATTACCAGCCCGGGAGGGCAGAGAAAAAAATCTGCAGAAGAAAGTAATTCCATCCAGTAAGCCTGGTTAATTCGAACCCCGTTATCAATCAAAACCACCGAATTAATGTAGTCTCCGGCCAATAACTCCGAAATTTCTCCGCTACTGTTAATTGATTTTACTCCGGGAATTGTTTTTAGATGTTCTATAATTTCGTACCTGGAAAGTTTTCCACATACTTCATTAATCAATTTATTTTGATAATCTCTATTACTGTTGCCGGAAAAAAGAATTCTTATGCTGCGCTTGGACTTTCTATATTTTTCAAGAGAATGATGCGCCTCATATTCACCATATAGTTGGGGATGCATGATATAGGGGCAAAGGAAATGACCAGTTCCTGATTCGACTTTTGGAGAAAAGTCATAGTGCACATGAATTTCCTTTAGGAAGCTACGGTGGGCATATTTCTTAGGCCTGTCAGTACACAAATACAAATTCGCATTTGAAGAAGCCGGACCCCACAGTAGCCGGGTATTGGGATGCCATTTCAACATTTTCGCAATTGACAGGGCTTTCCTTCCCGGAGCAGTTCGTATATATACAGGGAGGCCGGCCATTTGAAAATTTATCAATAACATTCTCAACGTTCTGCTCACAATTGGTTTGCGCACATCCAAAAGGACTCCATGAGAATTCCCTTTCTTAATATGAAAGGTGGAATATTTAAGGAGACAAATCAACGATTGCAATAAAGATCCAATCATGCGAGTTCTATTGCGTGTTCCTGAAGTTTAAACAATGTAGGAATTGTCTCATGTGCTGGCTAAAACACTGATCACCGCGGGTGCTCATGATCGAGAATTAAGTTGTTACTCTGCTCAATGTATTCAGGAATGATGGAACGAATAATCCGCTTAACCAGGGCATGGTGATGGTGACTTGCGAGGTCGATTAGTCTATCGACCTGGTAGTTGAATTTGGCCGGGTCTATCTCGCTGCGCTTCGCAAGCATAATTGTGGGATGATAGGTAGGAAGAAATGTTTCAGATTCTTTAAATAATTCTTCGTACATTTTTTCGCCAGGGCGGAGACCCGTAAATTCAATGGGAATTTCATTTTCGCCGGTGTACCCCGCAAGTTGAATCATCTTCTTTGCCATATCCAATATCCTGATCGGCTTCCCCATATTAAAAACAAAAATTTCACCCCCTTTCCCCATAACACATGCTTCCAAAACCAGCCGGCTGGCTTCCGGAATTGTCATGAAATAACGCGTAATATCAGGATGGGTTATGGTTACGGGTCCTCCCCTCAATATCTGATTTTTGAATATCGGGACCACGGAGCCAATGGACCCCAATACATTTCCAAAACGGGTTGTAATAAATTGGGTATCCTTCTGTTGTTCGGAAAGTGATTGTACATACATCTCTGCAATCCGCTTTGTAACTCCCATAATATTGGTGGGATTGACAGCCTTATCAGTGGAGATATAAATGAATTTCTTAACTCTTGAATTTATGGAAACATCAGCCAAAATACGGGTGCCCAAAACATTTGTAAGGATTGCTTCCGTTGAAAAATACTCCAGCATGGGGACATGCTTGTAGGCGGCTGCGTGAAAAACATAATCCGGCTTGTACCGCGTAAAAATATCTTCCACTCTCCTTTTGTCTCTAATCGACGCCAGTTCTAAGCATAGGTCAACACTGTCATTAAGGTCCTGCAATTCCATTTGTAAACTATGGAGTCCCGATTCCGACTGATCCACTAAGACCAACCGCTCAATTTTATGCTTGATTACCTGGCGGCAAATTTCACTGCCAATGGATCCCGCGCCACCTGATACCAATACAACGGAATTGTCAAAACACGCTTTTGACTGTATATTATCAAACTGAATTTCGTCCCTCTCCAACAATGATTCAATGGTTAATTCCCGAAGCTGATTGACACGGAAAATACCGTTCTTCCATGCTTCCGGTGGAGGCAGCGTAGTTATTTTAATGTTCCTGGCATTGCAAAAGTCAGAAAATATGATCTTCTTGTCAGGATCCAAATTCCGGTCGGCTATAATTATTTCGTGTATGATTTTCTCTACCAATAGCTTTTCCAAGCCTTTATTAGAGTCGTATATTTTGAGTCCATCCAGCGTCTTGCCTATTAAATTGACGTCCCTCTCGATAAATCCAACTACTTTCATTTTGTTATATTCCTCGAGCTCAATTATATTTTTTGTGGTAATTCCAAGTGACCCCGCTCCGAAAATCAGGATATTTCGATAGTTTCTCTCAGCGGGCATTTGGCTCCTCCTGTATATTTCTTTTACCATGAGCCGGAATGCGATGAGGAAAGTGCATCTAATGCAAAAATTGGTAATCACCAATTCGAAAGTCATTACGCGAAGAAATCTTGTGTGCCCCCATAGAAAAAGCAGGATGAACCATACGGTGGTCATACACAATGAAAAATAAATGACACGCTGGATATCCTTGATTTCTGAATAGCGGATAATTCCACAATAGGTCTTAAAATAAACAGTAAACACTAAGGCTATGGAAGTATTTATCAGGAATGCGCCATTGTATGCAAACAGGCTGTGCATGCTGAGGTGCATATGCTGAAAAATGTATACAGATAATAGAAATGCAACACAAATAAGTATTTGTTCTATGCAGAAAATTATCCACCGTGGGGTCAGACTCTTAAACAGTCTTACCGACATACATACAATTTAAAAAGAGAGTTCATATCAATAATCATGAATTGGCAGGTCAGTCAAAGGACTTAGGTAACAGATTCCCATAGATCCTGGATTTGCAAGCAGCTTCCATATGCCTTAACCTGCTGTTAGTGATATGGAAAATGGAGAGTAAAGTCCATCCTATGATCGAAAAATATTTTCCTACCGTGGACTTTAACAGGTACACTCTGTTAAGCCGTATTTTCAAAGGAAGAATTTCTTTTACATAAAAGCCTTCAGGGTCGTCTGAGTTTTTTAGGAGTTCATTTTCGTCGAAAAAGACGAGAGAAGCCAGGTCGGTCATCCCGGGCTTTGTCTGTAAAACGAGTTGTTGCGATTTTGTGTAGAGCTTTACAAATTCCCGCAATTCTGGCCTGGGGCCAACAATGCTCATATCGCCGGTCAACACATTGAGCAATTGTGGTAGTTCGTCTATCTTGTACTTGCGTAAGTAAATGCCCAGTCTTGTTATTCTTGAGTCGTGATTGGACACAGTAAGTAATTTTCCTTTCACTGAATTGGCGTACATGGTACGGAATTTTAGTAGCATGAAATTCCTGCCATTCTTACCAACACGCCATTGTCTGAAAAGTATATTGCCTTTTGAATCTATCCTGATGGCTAATGCCACCAGGAGTAATATTGGAGCCAGAAGAAGCAGGCTGGTTGAGGCTATAAGATAATCACAGAATCTCTTCATGAACATAACTATGTACAGCACTTACAACTGCTGAAACAACAGAGTCAATTTGATCGTTCGACAGTTGAGGATAGATGGGCAGGGATATTTCCCTGCAATAATTAGAATAAGACACCGGAAAATCGGTTATCATATATCCCTTCTCCCGGAAGATTGAAAGCATTGGCAGCGGGATAAAGTGTACGTTCGCTGAAACCCCGGAATTGATGATCTTCTTGATTATATTATCACGTTCCTTTTCAGAAATCCCTTTAATCCGGAGCGGAAATATGTGATAAGACGATTCCTTTAGCTTCTCCATTTGCGGCGGCAATTCGGCCCAATCGTAATTCTGAAATGCATTTAGATATCGAAGGGCTACTCTTTTTCGCTCCGGCAGCATAAGTTTCTCATATTGCCTTAACTGAGCCAGACCGATTGCAGCACAAATGTCTGGCATATTGATTTTCAAACCTTCACACACGATGTCATAACGCCATTCAGATCCCTGGATTTTGGCGTAACCGTCTTTGGTTTGGCCATTCAGGCTATTGAGCTTCATCCAGGAATATATCTCTTCATTATCAAATGGTGAAGGAAGATTTAACCCAATAACTCCTCCTTCCGCAGTAGTTACATTCTTTACCGCATGAAGCGAATAAATACTTATGTCTGCCTGAAGGCCAGAAGGTTTTTTACCATAGGTAGCCCCTAATGAATGGGCAGCATCTGCAATTATCAGGGGTCTTCCAAGTTGCTCCTGGAAATGATTTTCTTTTTTAAACAATGCCTGCACAGATTCATCTTCCAAAGCCTGGCGGATAGCTTCATAGTCACAGGGCCAACCTGCAAAATCAACCGGGATCACGGCCTTAGTTTTGGAACTTATTGCCTTTTTCATTTGTTCCACATCCATCACCATTTGGTCATTGATGTCAACCATAACCGGCTTTGCGCCTGCACGCAGCACCACCAATGCCGTTGCTGCATAAGTATAAGCAGGAACGATTACTTCATCGCCCGGTTTTATACCCCACCATTTCAAAACCAATTGGGCGCCGGAGGTCCAGGAATTTACACATGAACATCTTGGCAATTGGGTGTATTCAGCCATCAAAAGCTCCAACATCTGAACCTTAGGGCCTGAAGTGATCCACCCTGAATTCAGGGTATCCATTACTTCGTTTACAATTTCCTCATTGATAAATGGAGGGGAAAAAGGAATCTTCATGAATCGTATTTCAATGAAATTATCTTCCGTTAGGAGTATGTCAGATTCTTCTCATAATGCTTTTCTAAGCCCACTTATGAATCCCAGACCGTAAGCCAAATGGATTGTCGGATATACAAAAAACAACCTAAATAAGACAGCAGTCCTTTTGTGACTCCTTAAGGTGTAAAAGGCATCTGCCAAGAAGTAGAGGCCCAACGGAATCAACCAGAATTTATAAACAATTGCAATGAATAAGCTAAACAGGTATAGAACAAAAACCGCCGGAATCAGATGGCGAAAATGAAAACCACTATTTACCTTTTTTAAGACCAGCGGTTTATACAATCCGTATTCATAATATTGCCGGTATAGGCTATTTAGAGAATTGCGGGGATAGTAATACAATTTTATTTCAGGGGATTGGTATATTGAAAACCCCAGACTTCTCGCACGATAATGAAACTCATCATCCTGATTACGTTTCAGCGACTCGTCAAATAGCCCTGTAGTGTTGAAAATTCTGCGTTTCCAAGAGCCAAAAGTTACCGAATCGGTGTACCCCTCATACTCGAGTTGATGCACACGGCTGTTGCCAATTGCAAAAGGAGTGCAGATAGCATAAGCAATTGCTTCCTGCGTGGAATCAAGATAGGCCGTGCGTGTTGGCCCTCCCACTATATCAGCCCCTGTCCTACTGAAGGCTGCAAGTATCGCTTCAAAATAGTCTTCCGCATAATTGGTATGGGCATCCAGGCGCACAATGATTTCTCCTTTTGCCTTTACAATTGCTTTATTCAGGGCAAATGAAACATAACGCCTGGGATTGTGAATCAAACTAATATCGCTATTCCCGCTTTCCCATCTCCGGGAAATTTCCAATGTTGCGTCGGTAGAACCTCCGTCAACAATAATCAGTTCCTTATTGGCAGGTTGAGACCTCGTAAATAATTCCAAAAGTCTTGTAATGTATTTTTCTTCATTATAAACCGGACAAATGACAGATATCACAGGCGGGATTGCATGGTCCCTCAGCTCTCGGGGCTTGGTATCAATATTAGTACTCGTCAATTTTCAAAATTTAACATCCTGACAATTTCTTTCGTCGATACATTTTAAAAGTGCCCTACTCCTCAAATCCAAATTGTAATTATCAAGTACGAAATCGCGAATTTCCATCGGGGTAAATCTGTATTTGTCGAGCAGACTGATGCTTTTGGCAATTGCATGGGGAGTCAGATCTTCCAATATTATTCCATATTTACCGACTATTTCAGGCAATGCTCCACGTGATGAAACTATTGGAATACATCCTGCCTGCATCGCCTCAATTACGCTTAGCCCAAATCCTTCATGAAGGGAAGGTTGAACATACACCCTGCTTTGGCCAAATAGTGTATTTAATTCCTCTTTCTCAACAAATCCTTTAAGTTCAACATTCGAGGCGATACATTTCCGCAATTTTTCATGGCTATTGTCCTGCCATCTGCCAGCCTGCACAAATCTATAAGCGGGTAATAATTGACCGGCTTCTAAAAACAGACTTATTCCCTTTCGCAAAAGGTTTTCTTCAAGAACATTACCTACATTCAAGGCTATATCAAATTTTCCCGCGGGACGAATACCAGAATCAGGTATGCCGTGGTATATCATGCTGACCTTATCCGGACTTATATCCGCCACCCTCAAAGTTTCCTTCATAGAAAATTGAGAATTGCAAATTATATGAGAAACTTTTTGAAGTATATATCTTGTGACCAACCTTTTGAACCAATTCCTTTGATTTCCATATTTCGCTTCCGGAATATTTGCTGTATCGTATCCCCCGGCAACCAGGACAGTCAGTTTTTTTTGAAGGGCAGCAAATATAACCGGGAGCAGGCTATGCCAGGAGGCAAACCAAATAAACAGCATATCATTTCGTTTCACGGCCTTCCATAATTGAATGGGCCTTAATTTGAATTTGCTTCTAAATCCAAATTCTTCCACTTCATATTTCTGCGCTAAAATGTCGCGGTCAATCTGCACAAAAGAAGTGAGTGCATTATGTATGAAAAGAATCCTATGAATTTTCATTGTATTTTGTTGGTGGAAAGAGAGTCTAACCGCAGGCCACAATTGCCATTTCCGAAATGACCTGAATTTGCCTGCTATCCCAGGAGAACCTTCTCAAATTTTGAAACATATTTTTCAGGAATAATTTCATCCAGGCCAGGAAACACGAAGGTCTTGTTGCGGAATGACTTTATTTCCTGTACCATTGCCCGATAATCACTGTTCGCGACTAATTTTCCAGCTAATTTTAATTCTTCAAATAATTCACGAACACCCCCTCCTTCATATGCGTACACGGGTATTTTTAAAGCATTAGCTTCCACCAATATCCGGCCTGAAGGTTCCGGAAGTTTCGACAAATGGACAACTAAATCACATTTACTCATTTCGCCGGCAACATCGTGAGAGAATTTATGTAAATGAATTCTCTTTTTGTTGGGAAGGGAATTTGCCATGATCTGCAATTCCTCGTAATAGGTTTCGGTATTGTCCGTATTTCCAAAGCAAACAAATTCAAAGTCGGTATCAGCAAGCTCACTCGCAATTCTCAGGAAATCCCTATGGCCCTTCCAGGGTGTATATCGGGCAAACATTCCGATGCGTAAGCGGTTGGGAGACCAGTCATTGCTAATTGCAGGACCCACACCATTTACATTAACGGGATTAAATAGTTTTGTCACCTTTGATTGAATTCCCGGAATAAGCCGATCCTTTACCGAATCGGAAACCACAATAATTCTATCCATCCTTTTGGAAATTTGGTCCAACCCGATTCCATACAAGCCCAGAACCCTCCTTCTGTTAATCAAATCATGTAAATGCATTACTTTTCTAAAACTATGATCGCTCCTGATCAATGATAAGAGCCAATGTGAAATCATAGAATTAGAAACTATGGCAACCGGCTTGTAGGCTTTGATAATTTTTTGCAACACCCATTTATTCCGCTGAATTGCGATCAGGTTTTTGAAGAGATTTCGGACGGAAAACCTGCCATCCACTGAAAGTGAATAATAATTACGAAAAGAGGAAAGTACCTTAATCTTGATATTTTGCCTGTTGAAATATTCATTCAAATGCTCCTCTCCGTTAGTGACAAAAATGGGGCTCCATCCATTTTCCTCCAAAATGGGCAATACATATTTATAGTTCGTTTCCGCCCCGCCTATAAAATCCGCATCAATAAGGATTAGCAGATTTTTCATTGATCATTTGCTTTTCCTTAAGTTCAAACTCATATAATTTGGCATAGACAAAGAAATGATACACGGCCCATTGAAATGCAGCAAAAAAGCCTTTAAAACCATACTTGAACATTTTTTTTTGCAGGTAAACTTTAAAAAAAACATATATTGGCTTTATATATTGCATCTTCCTGTTCCATCTCTTCTTGCTTCTGGTAAGTTCAATAAGTTCATATTTAAAATAGCGGTTATTTCTCAGCCACCAACTGCTTATGTCTGTAAAATCGTCATGAATCAAAGCATGTTTCAAACAAATTGAAAGTCCTTCGCTAACGACCTGCGCATGGACTTCCTTTTCCTGGTATTTTCCAAAGCGCTTGTTAAATAGTCTGGATTGGTAGTCTGGATAATTCACTCCATTTCCCGGAAGTTCTCCCCAGAATTTATTTTTTCTCGGGATGAAAGCCAATTCAACTCCTTTAGGTATATCACTCAGAAATGAATCTATCTCCTGCAAAAGTGCTGGTTCCGGCAATTCGTCAGCATCAATTATGAAAACCCAATCGTGCGAGGTTTGTGTCACTGCCCAATTTTTTTGACTCGCGGAATTAATGTATTCATGTTGAATGATCCTGACATTATGCTTTCTTGCGATTTCAAGAGTCCTGTCGGTACTGAATGAATCACAAATGATCACCTCGTCGGCCCAGGGCAGAATTTGACTCAAAAGCTGGCCAATAAATATTTCTACATTATAAGTAGGAATAATTACTGATAGGCTAACTGTTCTTTTTTCCATTTGATACTGTCGTATTTCCCGCAATCATAAATTTTGATACTCCGCAAAAATCCGGCGTTCAGCAGGCCAAAGATCCACATCAGTTCAAATCTGCTCAGAGTAGCTTCCAATAAAAAAATGGTAGATAAATAGATCAGGCAGCTCATCGCCCAATTTTTTTGATGAGAGTCTGCAGTACCGACCAAAGTTGCAAATGGCTTATACAACCATGGAATCAAAATGCCCCATGCCATTAATCCCAGATTTCCTGCCATCTCCAGATAACCATTATGCACGAAGATGAGATAACCGGCACCGCTGCCTGCTATTGGATGCTGGCGAATGGTTTGCAGGGCATACTCCATGATCGAAGTTCGATTCACATCAGGAGACTCATTGCCCAAAAATACATCCCTGATGTCCTGAAATCTGCCCAGAATTACATGGCCATAAAAGTAAATTCCCAAGGCTATTGTTAAAGATCCTGCCAGGAATGGCAAGAGTTTGATCTTGTTTCTCTCTCTAATCAATATATAAATCGCAGAAAAGAACAGGGACAAATATGCCAATCGCTTTAAGGAAATAAGTACGGCCCCGACGATGGAAAATAGAATTATTATTTTCAAGACTTTACTCCATTTTTTTTCTGAGAGGAAAATGAGCGAGATCGGAGCATAGCCTAATACAGTATTATTATATGCAATTCCATAAGTCCTGCTGTATATCGAATAGTCATCAGCACTTCCTGCAGAATTATTTGCCAGGATTATGGTGCCATCTGCCAGACCAATATATCCCAAAATACCTGTGAAAGTTATGACGAATGAAATAATGATGAATACCGTAGACAACCAATCAAGCTCCGTTTCAGATTTTATAAATATTTCAGCCAACGCGCTGAAAATGAAAACTATTAATATTGCCAGAGACCAGGTCCAGGTTTCATTGGTTTGATTCCCTAAGGCATAGGCGTTAAAAATACCAAATGCGATTACAAATAACTGCAGATAATAACGGACCAAAAGAATTTCAGTGACAGAGTGAATCAATAGCAAGGCGGCCAAGCATAGTACAATTGTGCTGGGTTCAATTTCCCCTATGAAAGGGAAATTTATTCTCCTGCAAAACATCAATATGGCTCCTATCCAGAATAGCCATTTTATTCTCCACTCCATTACAATGATGACAGAGGCAAGAACCAAGACTAATCCAAATAACAGTTTTACTACTTCCACATCAATTAATTGGTCGGGGATTTATAAAATGAAGATGATTCAGAAAAATATGCATGTTAGCTACGGATCCTTTCCTGAAAGCCGGGTGCGACCTCTTTACTCATTTTGATTTGCGATATTGGATCAGGACATAGTGCTTGTTCATATTTATAGATCATATTTTCCCGCGAAAAAATTGTATCCAATTGCATCATTCTTTTCTGATCTGGAATATAAGTCCGGCCGATAGCCTCTGCCATGGCCTCAAACAAGGAAATTTCATTAGGTTCGCAAAGCAATACATCACCATAATTTGCAATTTCAGGCATGCCTCCAACATTAGTTGCAACGATTTTTGCCCTTCCGGCAATGGCTTCCAGAAGGCTTATCCCGAATGGTTCTCTCCTTGAAGGAATAATAGTCAATGCGGCATATTCCAAATAGGAAACTATTTCACGGGGAGATAATGAACCAGGAAATAGGACCTTGTCTACCATCCCAAGGTCTCTGGCCATTTGTTTCAAACTAGCCAGCTCTTCACCTGTACCACCAATGATCAATTCATAATGTCCTCTTTTTTCATTCAATAATTTCGAAAAGGCTGGTATCAGTATGTCAAATCCTTTTGCATAAACCAACCGGCCGTAAGCGAAAAAATATTTTGCCCTCGGCTTTGCTGCACTCTTTTTTTCAAATCTGCCAAAGTCAATACCATTGTAAATTACAAAGCCATTAAATAGTTTATTTCTTACAATAATCTTCACCATTTTCATAAGATAGCTGGAACACGCAGTTATGCGGCCTGACCGTATTATCCAGGATATCAGCAGATGCATCCTGATCCTTTCAGACAGGCCCGGATTGCTTTTCAAAGATGGTTCTATGATGCCATCCCTGGACTCAAAAAATTGCAGGATTTCATCCCCGTGCAGGCTTGTTATCCATTCAATATGCCTGAACATTCTGAATAGAAGATGACTATACCAAAGTTGTTGGCCAGGAAAATGAATATTGATTATGTGGGGTTTAATAGATCGAAGCAGGAGGCATAGCTGCACTAACCGAAAAGGGTAAATGAAGAAGCCATATACGGAAATGAGCAATTGTTTAATCGATGAAACTGATCCCATCGGGTGGTAAAACCGATACCGGTACACCGGAATATTGTTGATCAATTCATATTTTGGCAAGGAGGAGGGCACCCTGTTTGTCAATATTACAACCCTATTGCCTCTGTCTTTGAGTCCTTCTGCGAGGCTTTCAGTTATGGTCTGCAAGCCGCCTAATACCGGACGATATGATGCTGTCCATATGACTATTCTTTTCTTCAAAATTTCTCTTGTTGTCTGATTTCTAAGCCCGTTCCCTTTTCATTTGGGTAAAATACCCCCAAAGCCAGCTATACCCAACAAATATCATAGGCAGAAAGAGGGTGCATTTATTCACAGGCCCCCGAATTCTTTTCATGCGTGTTATTGCATTATCTAAGGGAGATATTAGAAAATATGCCAGTTTTAGATAGTCCCGTACTGTACGCACCGATCTGGGATATACGCTATACATAAGAGGCCATTTCTTTCGTACACGATAATAGGCCCTTCCATACATATAATGCTGATTTAATAGTCCCTTCCAAGAGCTTCTATGATGATGGGAAACCTTTATTCCAGGGATATATAAGACTTTCCAACCTGCCTGCAATACCCGCCAGTTGTAGTCCACATCTTCCCCGCGGAACAAAGAAACGTCATAATCTCCAACTTTAAGGATTACTTCCCTTTTATAGGAAGAATTGACTCCGGGTATTGACCTCACTTCGGTGATTTGTGAATAGAAAGGAAACGTAATTGCATCAGCCACTCTCACAACCCAACTCTTACCTGAGGAATCCACCACTTCACTACCGATTACTCCCGCATCAGGGTATATTTCATGGGACTCCTTCATCAGTCTTACCCATTCGGGGAAGGCTTGGGCATCATCATCTGTTTGTAGAATAATGTCGCCACTACAACATGAAAGACCCAAATTCCTGCTGGTAGCAAGGTTTACATTCTCGGTTTCGATCTCACGAAGTGCTGGAAATTGCTTTTTCCAATGTTGTAGTGTTTGAGAGCAATTATTCTCTCCACCCCCATTTACAACTATGATCTCATCAGGTTTTTCTTCCTGGTCCTGAATTAATGATCTCAGCGTATCGTGAATCAATTTTCCTCTGTTATAAGTGCAAATCAGCACAGAAACAACCATCTTATTTTACTTATTTGTTGTAGGATTGGTTCAAGTCCTGAATTAGCGCAGCGAAAAGTATTCTCTGCTCAAAAAGCATTTCTACACATCCATACGGTGACTGACTGATGAACTTTTCAATAAGTCGCTGTAGTTTTCAGCCACCTTTTCCCAGCTAAAATCCATCGATTTTTGGCGTGAAGCAACAGACCGGATTTTCTTCAATTTTTCATCCTGGCAATTTTCAATGAATCTTATTATTCCTTCTCTGTCTTCAGGATCAATGCAAGCGCCAAATATTTCATCAATTATTTCATTGAATGGCGGATAGCCGGAGGTAAGGATTGGAAGCCCGCAGGCCATTGCTTCAAGAATCGAAATGGCAAAAGCCTCCCCTTTACTCAACAGGCAAAAAAGATCATACTGAGGTAGTATTTCATACAGGTTATTGATGGGTGAATTTATGAATACCACATTTTCCAAACTATACTCACGGACCAGCTTCTGTAGGTGATACTTATAGGGACCTTCTCCAAAAATGTCATACCTAATTCCCTGCCGCAGATTTTCATCCATATTTCCAAGAACAGAAATCAGATACTGTAGGCCTTTTCTTTCTTCAAGTGCCGCGGCTGATATAATCCGAAATGACTTTTCAACCAGTGTAGACGCATTTCCCACTGGTCTGAAGAGGTCGGTATCCACGCCGCTTAATATAACCGTTATTCTTCTGTCCCTGATGTATGGGATTGCTTCCTGTTTCACCGTTTGCGATACGGCTACAAATTCTAAATTTGCAAACTTCTTCAACAGGCTTTCAACGTAGAGATACCTATTCCGGATTTGGGAAGCAGGACTATGAAGTATGTATATAAATTTTCGACCCGATGGAAGCCTATTCTCTCCCTGATATAAAAAATTTAGAAAAATATAGTCCGGATCGTCCACCCTTGTCCACAGACGGTAAAGAATACCTGCTGCCAGGGATTGAAAATATCTTATTCCTGGTACTCTTCTGATCCTGATTCCTTCATTCCATTTCCCCCAATCCACCTTTGCCTTAGCTCCTGCCCAAGTGTATACTGTAATTGAGAAACCCTTTTCTGCTAATGCATTGGCGAGGGAATATGTGAAGCGCTCGATGCCCCTGTGAAGACGAAACTGAAAAGGGCTTATGAATATAATTTTCAATGGATCCTCCACCATTATATGGCCAAACTTTTTGATAAGGGGTCATGAATTTTCCAATCCTGGCGGACTAACACCCCCTCACTTCCATGACCATTGTTATAAGGCTGTTTATAATGTCCCCCATTAGCTACCTCGAAAAAAAATGCATCTCTGACTCCATCACAAAATTTTCCATTGGCATACAGATTCACATCTAACCGGTATTTGCCAGACAATAACGGGAAATTTGCAATCTTACATTCCATGATCCCCGCCTGCGGTATACCATTTAATTTCCTGCAATCAACTTTTTCGTGCAAAGGAGTAATAAATCTTCTGGAATGGCCAAAAATATCTATGCCTATTTCCAGTTGATTCAATTGGTCAAAGTTGATTGACTTATATGATATTAGAAAAGAGATTTCAGATCCGGACAGGACCAAAGGAACTGCCCGACTGGAATCATTGTCGATTAGGGATATATCAGTCAGCATGACTTCTCCCCTTCCGGTTCTATCCTTTCTTTCATGCAAAACCGTGGTTTCACCATCTTTTAATTCCAGGTATTCCTGCACTACAGTAGTTGAATTCCCATCTTTAACAATTGCCCCATTTTTTAAAAGAATAGCCCGTTTGCACAGATTTTGAACGGCATTCAGATCATGACTTACAAACAATACAGTTCTGCCTTGTGATGCCACATTCCCCATGGTACCAAGGCATTTCTTCTGAAATTCAGAGTCCCCAACAGCCAGGACTTCATCTACAATAATTATTTCCTGCTCCATGAATGCGGCCACGGCAAATCCCAGTCTTACTTTCATGCCAGAAGAATAGAACTTCAGATTGGTATCAATATGTCTCTCCACTCCGCTATAATCGATGATCTGATCCAGTTTCCTGTCAATTTCATTTTTTGTCATCCCAAGTATGGTTCCATTCATGTAAATATTGTCACGCCCGGTTAATTCAGGATGAAAGCCTGTACCCACTTCGAGTAAAGAGGAGATGCGCCCCCTGACTCTGGCTTGGCCAAAACTTGGCTCTGCGATCCGGCTCAATATTTTAAGTAAAGTTGATTTCCCTGCCCCATTGGGCCCTACTATGCCAATAGCTTCACCTTTATTCACCTGAAAGGAAATATTATTCAGCGCCCAAAATATGTTCTTATCATTCAGGTTGTTGAATTTCCCAAGCCCCCTGAGCTTCTTGAAATTTCTGACTGGAGACTTGACGAAAGAAATGGCTGAACCAAAAAGAGTGTCCGCTCTATGGTTCCTAATTCCAAGGCGGTACAATTTCGAAAGACTTTCAACCTTAATTGCCCAATCACTCATAGTATATGCTTTCAGTTTTTAAACCACATCGGCAAAGATGCTTTCTTTATGCCTGAAATAGGCTGTACTAAAAATTAGCATGACAGTTGATACAAGACAAGCCATTATTATCCATTCCCAAGGCATGGGAAGATTCAGAAATGCGGCTCTAAACCCTTCTATTACTCCCACCATAGGATTGAGGGCATACCAGTGTTGCCAGGCTTTGGGAACGCTGTAACTGCTGTAAACAACCGGTGTCGTGTACATGAATAACTGCAACAGAAAATTCATGGCATGTTTAACATCACGGTATTGAACTGCCATGGCTGAAAACAAAACACACAGACTTATGGAGGTGATAAATAATATTAGCAGGAGCAATGGCAGGACCAATAAATTCCAACCGGGAACTCTGCCGTGTATAATCAATAGTGGAATTAGGATCACAAACCCAATGCACAAATCCAGCGTTCTGGCTATGGCTGCCGAGACCGGAATGAAAATCCTGGGGAAATAGACTTTGGTGATCAGGGTAGCATTATTAACCAGGCTTGTAGATGCGTCATTGACAGAACCTGAAAAATAAGTCCAGGGAAGCATCGCCAAATAGCTGAACAGGATATAGGGAATGCCATTTGAATTAACCCGCACCAGCTTTCCAAAAATAATTGTAAATACCAGAGCCGTAGATAAAGGCTGAATTATGGCCCAACTTACTCCTAGAATACTCTGCGCATATTTTGCCCTTACTTCGCGAACTGTCAAAAAAAATAACAAATCCCGATGGAATATCAATTCATTCCAATTGATCGAAATCCATCCCTTAGATTTCCTGATAACCGTTTCATTAGTCTTAAGGTCAAACATCTGCTAGCATGTTATTCTATCATACGGTCTCTAACCAAACCGGCACTTTCACCCTTCAATTCTCGCTTAGCCTATTGGCAAATTTGCTGCCCTTCTTGTGTGAATAAAGATTATTGTTCCTGTATTTGTAGGTATTATATCCGTATCCATTCCAATTTTGCATACCGGCCATCCTTCTGATTTTGATTCCATTGAAGACGAGATTCATATTTGGCAATTTTCCACTCTCGTAAGTTTGGTTGATGAACTTCAAAAAATTTCTCCGGGTATAATTCTGGCGCAAAACATATAAAGTAACATGGGCGTAGTCGGCCAGAATTTTAGAATCAGTAGTCAAGCCCAGGCAAGGTGAATCCATTATTATAATATCAAATTCATTTTTCAAATGCTCTATCAAAGCAGGAAGCCTGCCATTCAGGATCAATTCAGCAGGATTTTCCGGCATAGTTCCAGCGGGCAATACCCAGAGGTTAGGCTGTCCGGGACAGGCCTTGATAATTTCTTCCGTAGAAGCCTCACCTTTTAAATAATCAGTGATGCCTGGTTCCTGGACAATATCCAATTTATGACTGATTTTGGGGTTGTATAGATCGAATTCAAGTAATGCAACCTTCTTACCCGTTATTGCCAAACTGATACTAAGGTTTAATGAAATGAAACTCTTCCCCTCTTTTGGTATGAAGGAAGTCAACAATAACACTTTACCCCTTCCACCTGTATCATTCCCAATATAGCTGAGATTGGTCCTCAATTCACGGAATTGCTCAGCGATTAATGATCGTTCTCCTGAACCAATTACGACTGTGCTCGGGCCTGTCTTTTGGTAAACAATTTCTCCAATCACGGGTGCATAAGCATACGAATCGATTTCAGACCGGTATAAGATCCTACTGCTGCGAAACTCCCTCCGATACACCCAAAAAGAAGCCAGGAATAAGGAAGCCAGGATGCCATAAGAATATATAACCCAGGGTTTAGGTTTAGTTAATCCATTGCTTGCAGGACTTTCAATCATCCTGAAATTTGGAGTCAATGCAGAAATGGCAATTGCTTTTTCTTCACGCTTTTGCAATAGATAGGTATATATATCATTCTTGATAGCTCTTTGGCGGCTAATATCCAGGAGTTCCCTCTCCTTTCCCGGAATGCTTTTTAGGGAATTATCATAATTTGAATTGTTGGCCTGCAAGGAATTCCGGGAAGTCAAAAGACTACTCTTCAGATTGGCTACGCTTTGTAGTATACTGGGTTTCAATTGATCAATCCGCTCCTCAAGAACCTTTGCCATGGGATTATCTAATCCAGATAATTTCCTGATTTTTTGCAGATCAAACTCATCCTGAAAAAGCTGGTTGAGTAAACTTACCAATACCTGGTCGGAAAGACCCAATGTGGCAGGTATCGGGTCGGAACTCTTGTTGCGTTGAGATACATACTTCTCAATCTGTTGCAAAACGCTCAATTGAATATCTATCTCGCTTAGCTTTTTGTCATTATCCTTTACCTGTTCCAGGAAATTTTGGCCTTCTTTAGCCAGGTCAGTGATTTTGGCTCCGGATTTATACTCCTGAAGCTCCTTTTCAACATTATTCACATCTTCCGAAATGATTTTTAACCGCTCATCTATAAATCCCAGCGAATTCGAAAGAACTTTTTTATTATACGACATATTGAATGAGCTATAAGCATCGATCAAAGAACTTATGATCTGCACTCCTCTCTCGGGGATCTCATCAATCAGGCTGATATCCAGAATGGCCGACTGTTTATTGATCGGTGCAACCTTTAGGCGATTTTTAGATAAGTCCACCGCAACATCGTTCATTGGCCTTATCTTCAAGAATAGCTTGTTCTCATGTCCGCTTTCATTCCTGTTAATATGCCAAATTGCATTTCCAAAAAAAGTGCTGATGAGTGTATCAGCAGGGTACAATCGCCCTTTAAACTGCACTTTATTTTGATCAGGAAAAGTGGTAACAAATCCCTCTATCGTGGAATCAAGGGGATTTGAGGGCTCAAGAGTCAACTCCACCGGAAGGTTGTTCATGAGATATTTAGTCTGGATTCCATTCCTATAAGTCCATTGAATATTCAATTTCATTTTTTGGACGACTTCCATTAGCAAATCCTTCGACTGAAGTATTTCAATTTGTTCTTCGGTTTCCATCTGTTCTCCACGGCTGTCCACGTGAATAGTCTGGATTATATTACTATTTTTTTCCTGGGCGTTATCCATTACGACCATCCTTGCCTTGGCTTCATAATAGCGTGTGGCATACCGTAAGTAAGTGTATGCTCCAGCAATCCCTAACAAAAGAATGACCAAAATAATTGGCCAATGCGACCCTATCCGGGAAAAATTACGCCCCAATTGATGACTATTTTCCTCCGGATCCGGATGGTAGCCGTTTGTTAATATCTTTGTTTCCACCGTCTTATTTTTTAGAGAGAAGAATAATATTGATAATTGTCAGAACTACCGATAAGCTGCCTGCCATGAGAGTCATGTAATTTGGGAAACGTTCCCGCGGCAAAAAACTGGAAGGTGTGGGTTCCACGTAAATGACATCATTCGTCTTGAGATAGAAATAGGGTGAGTTAAAAATCTCTTTGGATAATAGGTTTACCCGGCCAAAATTCCGTACACCATTGTACTCTCTAACCACCAGTACATTGTTCCTTTTCCCTGTAATACTCAAGTCTCCTGCCAATCCAAGAGCCTCCAGTATTGTTATGCGTTCGTTGGGAATTGCAAATGTTCCTGGCTTATTTACAGCCCCCATAACAGATACACGGTAATTTAGAAAACGAACATTAACAACCGGGTTTTTGGTATATGCTTTGAATTTCTCTGTCAGTTCATTTTCCAATTCCAGACGGGTGAGTCCTTCTACTTTTATCTTGTCTAAATAGGGCAATTTTATGGTGCCATCACCCTCAACCAAATATCCGAGAACAGGAGTGCCCAAATTGGAAGGGAGGTTTGCTACGCTGTTTCCGGGAATAATCCCACTCGAAGAGTTGAGAGCAACCAGATCCTCCACATTCGATCCCCCTATTAATATGCTGAGCTGATCATTCTTTTGAATTGGGGTTTCAAAAACGCTTTTAGCTTTTGAAAGGCTCCCTGCGGAACTATCCTTCAAATCATATAGGTAAACAATTTTTCTAGATCCCGTACAAGAAGATATTTCAAAGAATAAAATAAGCCAGGCAATCATCCTCATAAAAAACTTCAATCCGGAAATAATACTTTGTTTCGTATCATAGTTGGAAGTTGCAGTGAAATCCATAAAGATTATTTTTGATTATTTCTTGTAGCTAAGGAAAAATTTTCTCTAATTAGGAGATATTCAGAACAATATCTGGAATCAGCTAAGTAGTTTTTATGGAACTTAGGCTTCACTCTTTTGAATCTTCACCACAATTCGAACTAACACTGATTCCATTCTGCTCACGAAATAAGATCAAAAGGGTCAAGTCTGAATTGCTGAAATGGGGAAATTGGCAGTAAGCACGAAGCCAAGGCTCTCAATCACCACTTTAACCCTGTTGCCATAAATTTCATGAACATGACCAATATGGTTGATGAATGAACCCCTAATTATTTTTACTTTTTGATTCAGAGCCACACTCTGCTTTTCTACCACAACTTCTATATTGTCATACAGGAAATTTCTGATCATTTCTATTTCTTCGTCCTTAATCCGGGCGGGTTTGCCAAGCCAGTAAACATAGTTCAAAACCCCCGCCACATCCATCACCTTCCATTTGTCGTTTTCGGATACCTTCACAAATACATAAGATTTGAACAAAGGCTCAAAAACAATTTTTTTGCGATCATTCCATTGCCTGATTGTCTTATTTAGTGGGCAGTAATTGCAAATATTCCTGGCTGAAAGCAAAGCGGCTACTTTTTTCTCCCAGCGGGGTTTAGTATACACAGCATACCAGACCAGAGAATCATTTGGGACCAATTTATTCAAATTTGTAAAAATTTAATAAACGGAAATGCATTGGGTATGGACCTGATAGAAGAGGGTAATGGAGATGGCACAAAGCTTCGCTTAACCTGAGTAACAAGTATGCCGAATATTGCAAGTCTTAAGCATCATTTTAAACATGCTGACAAGCCCTATCCGTTTGTCATACTTTTAGGTTCAGTTATTCAAACTGCCTATACTCAGATATATGGGGATGAAACAGACCTTCTCTTTCCAAAGAAAACATTAAACTATATCCTTATCAGTCGTTGACAAGTAATCTACTTGATCTTCCTAAAGGAATATCAAAGGATATTAGGAGAAGGAAAATTTGGATTTAATACCCGGCGTAAAATAGTGACATTAGAAAATTTGGTATAAGTATACCATCAGGACGAACATGGGAAATCGGATCTGAAGACTATAAACCTACAAAAAATTAATCAGAATTGCAAAATGAAGTGTATTTATATAGGAATTTTTAGAGCACAAAGAAGGGAATTAGAGATCATTCACGGAAAACCGGAAGATGACTCGTAATTCCCCTCATGCAAACTGCAGATTTTACCTGCGTCCTAATTCTAACTTCTTAATTATTAGCGTCTATTTCCGAAATTCCTCCATCTAAAATCCCCTTTGATTCCCCCTTGGTTTCGGCAATTCTTTTCTGGGTAATTTTTCATCCCTCATAGCCGCGTCGTACACGAATGCCGCTACAATGGTTGCGGCCTGCATCAGGTCTTCAGCCGACAAATGATCATAAGAGTCCATATTCGTATGATGCGTGCGGGTACCATATTCCAGCGGATCCTGAATGAACTGGAATCCAGGCAATCCTACTGCGTCAAAAGAAAGGTGATCAGTCCCGCCTGTATTGTTAATGGTAACTGTAGTTGCTCCCAGGTCTTTGAATGGCTCAAGCCATTGCTGGAAAATGGATCTGCAAGCCTCATTCCCCTGCAAATAAACGCCCCTGATTTTTCCCGAACCATTGTCCAGGTTAAAATAAGAAGCGAATTTCGCGTGATCAGGCAATAATTGCATGGTAGCAGGATCACCAAAATGATTCTTTACATAATTCCTTGATCCGAAAAGACCCTGCTCTTCACCGCTCCAAAGTGCAATCCGAATGGTCCTCCTGGGTTTTATTCCAAGTGCTTTCAGGATACGGACAGCTTCTAACATCACCGCGCAACCCGCTGCATTATCTGTAGCTCCGGTGGCGCCCTGCCAGCTATCGAGGTGTCCGCCAAGCATTACCAATTCATCTTTCAATTTCTTATCGGTTCCCTTAATTTCGCCAACTACATTGTAACCTTTCAGATCGTCGGTGATGAATCTTGTCTTGACATCCATCTCAATTTTCACAGGAATACCGGCATGGAGTAGCCGAACAATGGTCATATAATCCTCAAATGCTATTACGACATCGGTAAAATTTTCCGGGGAATTTGCTGCGAATGCTCCTCCTCCCTGTACAAACAAAGTGCCATCACGGCCACGGGGACTGGTGCTTAGCATGGCGATGGCTCCTTCTTTCTCTGCCATATCCCTGAGTGCATTTACAATCCGGAAGCTGCCTTGGCGCTGGAATTGTTCCCTCCTCCTGCGCATGGCTGCGGTATCCGGGGGAGCAGGCACATTGTCCGCCATTTTTTTCTAATCTGCATCTGTATAACGTTCCGCATCAGCCTTGAAATCCGGCTTTAGGGTATCCATCCTGTTTTGGATTATTATCTTGCCCTGAAGTTTTCCCTGGTATTGTATAAGATCCACAGAGTCTTTTGCATCTATCAGGATCACTTCAGCATTTTGCAGGCCATTGGTGCCCTTGCACCACACTTTTGGAAAGGCTATCATTGGCTTATAGTAGGGTGCAGCAATGGCCATATAACTCTTTTGCAATTCCCACCCTTTTCCAAATTCACCCCAAGGTTCCAATGCAGCATTTTCCAGACCCCACTCGGAGAGTCTATTCTTTGCCCAATTGGAGGCCCTGGTAAATCCGGGTGAAACCGTAACGCGGGAGCCGCTGACATCTGTCAGGTGAAACGCATTGTCCATGACCTGGGAATGATTGAGTCCCTCATCACGAATCTTCTGCATCATGCCCAAATCAATTTTTTCCTGGGCAATTACGGAGAGGAATGGGAATAGCAGAACAATCAGAATCAGTCTTGTTTTTCTCATGTTTTTGGTTTTTTTCAGGTATTAAAGTAAATTATTTTCAGTCCCCGGCATGGATAAACTAATGATTAATGGGAAATAGAATGTATGAATGGCGCGACTATGCCAAAATGCAGGACTGCAAATTTTCTTGTTTTCAGTGGCCCTCCCACGATGGATTCTATAGCAGAAATAGAAGCTTTTTGAATATTGTATGAGCTGCATGTGACTATATATACTCAAAAAGCTATTCGGGCCGGTGATTGTCAAAAATTGAAATTCCAGGTCAGGCTGGGAATGATGGGAAACAGGGAAACCTGCTTTGCCTGCACCTGCAGGGTACCGTTGTAAGGGCTCCCTGTCTGATCAAAATATATGAAATAGGGGTTAGCCCGACTGTAAACATTATAGATACTGAATACCCAGTTGCTGTGAAAGCGGCCCTGATTCTTTGGTACAGGGGTATAGGTCGCGGAAAAATCCAACCGGTGATAGGCATGCAGGCGATATTGATTAATACGGCTATACTGCTGAGTGAGTATCCCTTCAATGATATAGAACCGCTCCGGTAGACTGGTCGCGTTGCCCGTGGCATAAACGAAGACTGCAGATAATTTCCATTTCCGGCTCAATTCATAGGTTCCTACCAGCGACAGGTCGTGTCTCCTGTCATATTTGGCTGGATATTTCTCCCCTGAATTTAGATCCGGAAAATTTCTCCAGGTCCATGAGAGCGTATATCCAATCCATCCCGTCAATTTCCCTTTCTTTTTGTTCAGGAAAAGTTCGGCCCCATAACTCCATCCTTTACCAAACACAAATTCCTCCTCCGTATCTTTTAGGGAAGGAGTATAACCTTCCCGGTATTCGATCTGGTTTCGCATATCCTTAAAATAAAATTCGAGAGAACTTTCATAGTTATGCTCCTTAAAGTTTTTGTACAGGCCTATCGAATACTGCCAACTTATCTGGGGTTTAACGCGATAGGTGCTTGGGACCCAAAGATCAGTCGGCAAGGTAGTGCCGGCATTGCTCACGAGGTGTATATACTGGTAATTATGCGTGATGGATGCTTTCAGGGAGGTTTCATCATCCAATGCATAGCGTGCAGTAAATCGGGGTTCCCAACCTGAATAAGTCTTCACTGGTTGTCCCGATTTGTAAACAGTACTGTCTAATTTATTGCCGTCCGCGTCTGTTGTATATTTCGAAAAGGGGCCTACCTGCTGAAACATGCTCCACCTGATGCCATAGTTAATTTTTAATTTATCATCGATCTCCCAATCATCCTGCACATACAAGGCTGCTTCATTCGCATATTTCTTTTGGGCGTTATTGGGCTGAAACAGGGTCGAATCCTGCCTGCCACTCACCACCTGGGGAATGAAAGTGTGAAAGGTATAGAGTCCCCCGAATTTCAATTTGTGACGGGAAGCGGGATAAAAATCAAAATCGGTCTTTGCATTCAGGTCTCTGATCCCACTCGAAAGCTTCAACTGAAAATTATTCTGCGCCGCATTAAAATCGAATTTGTAGTCGTTGTAAACCAGGGTGGTATTGGCAAATAATTTCTTCCCAAACACATGATTCCATCGCAGGGTAGCCGTGCTGTTTCCCCAGGGGATACCGATGTCGAATGAGCGCCTGGTATTCACAAAATCAAAAACATCCCTTCCAAAATATCCACTCAGGTAAACCCGGTCCTTTTCTGAGAATTTAAAATTAACTTTTGTATTGAGATCATAGAAATAATATCCTGAACCATAAAAAGAGCTGCTTTTCTTTATGAATGGTTTGACTAATCCGTCCACATAAGTGCGGCGGGCGGAAATAATATAGGATGCTCTGTTCTTTTTGATTGGTCCCTGAACTGAAAATCTGGAAGCAATTAGACCTATTCCGCCTTCCATCTGAAAACGGTTCAGATTCCCATCCTTCATGGCGATATCCAACACAGATGAAAGCCTGCCTCCATATTGCGCCGGCATTCCCCCCTTGATCAGGCTCGTATTTTTAATGGCGTCTCCATTGAATATGGAAAAAAACCCGAAGAGATGTCCCGTATTATATACTACGGCATCGTCCAGCATGATCAGGTTCTGGTCGGGACCACCGCCTCTTACATATATTCCACTATTTCCTTCTCCTGCATTACTCACTCCTGGCAATAATTGCATTGTCTTCAGTATGTCAACTTCTCCAAATATCACGGGAATAGATTTGATGGTATTGATCGTTAAATCGATCTGTCCCATCTGTGAGTTTTTCACATTTGCGTCGCGTCGCCTGGAGGAAATAACTATTTCCTGCGAGAGTTTTATTCTGGGTGACAATTCAAAATTGAATTCCCGGTTTGATTTCAAATCAATTTCAACTTCCCTGGATTCATAACCTATAAAAGAGCAGGAAATATGGTAGAGACCCGACGGGAGTGTTAGCGAATAAAACCCATATTGGTTGCTATTGATTCCGCGGGTCTGCCCTTTTACAGTAATGGAGGCGGCAATCAGGGTTTCACCGCTCAATGAATCCTTTGCATATCCGCTTAGTGTGAATTTGGTTTGTGCATTTGTAAAGATCGACATGATCAACAAGCAGCCTGAGCATACAGCGTTCTTCATAATCGAATGGAGTTCCGGAAATTATTCCGGCCATTTTAGTTCAAAGCCTTCATTTCAGGACAATTGAATCTTTCAAATTTCCGCAGTTGGGCATTTTTGCTCCTAAATAAGGATTTTGAATATCGGGAGTACTGCTCAACCAGTCAGCGCCCTGATTGTCGAATGCCATCGGGCAATTGAGCAGGTAAATTTTTTGCCGGTCATACCGCACGGTTCTGATGAGGTCGAATAAAGCGCCCGATATCATTTGGAACTCCTTTCTCTTGGCTTCAATATCGTTTTCGCCCAGTAATCCTTTCCCTTCACTGCTAATGGTGCCGGTATATGAACGGGCCGTGGGAATAATAACATTGTTGCTATCACTCGTTTTCAATTCATCCATATTGAGACTATCCACTGCTGATATCAACGCCAGCGTACTGCGGTTAACTTTAACCGTGTCACTTGCAAACAATCCGTCTTTCAGGAGATAATAACTATTCAAAACCCTTTCGAAAGAACTGTTAAACGCGTCTGAATGTTCCGATTTTACAGACTCCGTGGAGGTAGTGCTCTCCCCTGTTTTCTTATCACCTGAATTGCAAGCCCATAACAGACCCAAAGAAAAGATTGCGATATATGGATTCATGGATTCAAAAAAATTTCATGCAAATGTAAGGCTAAATTGTATGCCGTGATCTTTGTGTTACCTTTGCAGACAGTTTTAACAAATGAAAGTCTAATATGTTGGCAGGATTTCAGGATCTAAGTTTTGAATTTGGAGCGAGAACCATTGTGAGAGACGCTACATGGCATATACAACCTAACGAAAGAATTGGACTGATAGGTTATAATGGTACCGGCAAATCGACCCTGTTGAAGGTATTGGTTGGAGAATATCTGCCATCCGGAGGAAGCGTTGAAAAGGGTCGGGATACCACAATAGGATATTTACATCAGGACCTCCTGAGTTTTGACAGCAACGATACTATTTTACAGGTTGCAATGGGCGCCTTTGAAAAAGTGATGCAGCTCGAAAAAGAAATTGACGTATTGGGAAAGGAATTAGAAATCCACCATGATGACGAACGCCTGCTCCACGAATATTCAGACAAATTACATGAACTGGAATTACTCGGCGGGTACACGATCCATCACAGAACAGAAGAAGTATTGCATGGCCTGGGATTTTCGCAAATTGACCTGCAAAGACCTTATAGGGAATTCAGTGGTGGCTGGAGAATGCGCGTATTGCTTGCCAAAATGATCCTTCAGGAACCCGATTTATTACTATTGGACGAACCTACCAACCACCTGGACCTTCCTTCTATTGAATGGCTGGAAAAATACCTGCAACATTACAAGGGTGCAGTCGTGATCGTAAGTCATGATAAGTATTTCCTGAATCGAATGGTAACCAAAATTGTTGAGCTATACCAACAACAATTGCATGTCTATAATGGGAATTATGATTTCTATGAGCAGGAAAAGGAAATGCGATTGGATATGCAGCAAAGGGCTTTTGAAAACCAGCAGGAATTTATCCGCCAGCAGGAACGCTTTATAGAGAGGTTTAGGGCCAAAGCATCCAAGGCCGCGGCTGCCCAGAGCGCCATGAAGCGGCTTGATAAGCTCGAACGCATTGAAGACATAACCATTGACCGCCCTGAAATAAAAGTAAATTTCCAAATAGACAGGATACCCGGAAAAATAATTTGCAACGTAAAAAACATTTCAAAGGCATTTGGCCCGATCAGGATTCTGAACCATGCAAATGCGGAGATCAATCGCGGTGACAAAATAGCCCTGATCGGTGCCAATGGTAAGGGGAAATCCACTCTGCTAAGGATCATTGCGGGCGCAGAAACTTTTGAAGGAGAAAGGAACTGGGGGCATAATGTGGAGGAGAGTTTTTACGCTCAGCACCAGCTGGAAGCCCTGAATCTGAATCATACTGTCATTGATGAAATGAAAGAATGTGGCAGCCAAAAAACCGAACAGGAACTCAGAACTCTTCTGGGCTGTTTTCTTTTCAGTGGGGACGATGTGGAAAAGAAGATAAGAGTATTGAGTGGTGGCGAAAAGGCAAGAGTGGCCCTGGCGAAAACCATTGTCAGCAAGGCGAATTTTCTCATCCTGGATGAGCCTACCAACCATCTTGATATGCTTTCCATCGACCTCATGATAGAATCATTGAAACGTTACCAGGGAAGCCTGGTCCTGGTTAGCCACGATCGGCATTTTATTTCGAGAACAGCCAATAAGATATGGGAAATAGATAATCTTGAAATCAGGGAATTTTCCGGGAATTATGATGAGTGGGTTGAATGGAAGGAAAGGATGGCGAAGCGCGGTTCCGGGAACCATGAGTCATCAACTCCCGCTATTGAAGTCAAAGCAAAAAACAAGGTGATTGCAGGGTCAGGGAAGCAGGCTCAGACTACCCAACGCAAAGATGGGCAAAAACAGGTTAAAAATCCTGCGACCCCAATCCATATAGAACTCAAGAAGAGAGGAAACGCGAATGACAAAGAATTCAAAAAAGAACTGCAAAAACAGCAGCGTTTGTTCCAGCAACTGGAGGATAAGATCGCCACGTTGAATCTCCGGAAAAATGAGCTTGAAGATTTGTTGGCATCTTCTGGCATCTATGCGGAAAAGGGAAAATTTCTGAAGGCTGAAACTGATTATAAGAAGATATCCGAAGAATTGAATACTGCGAATGCTGACTATGAAAAAGTTTTTGAAAAGCTGATGGTTTTGGAGCAACAAGTGACGAAATAATGCCTGGGTTAAACCTGGGATTACTTATATCCGATGGCTATTACAAATTCACCTGGAACCAGATAGCCATCTCCTTGCTGGAAATCTTTTATCGAGTCCAGGTATTCTTTTTTCACTTCATTCTTTACCCGCTCTTCAAATTTGAAATATGCCAGGGCTACGGGACCTCCTTCAAATGCCGCGCCACAGGCTTCTTCCGGCGATGCGTAGGCAAGTTGGGTTGACAATCGTTCCAGCCGGATATCTTTAAATCCCGCAGCTTCAAAGCTTCGTTTGAGCATATCTTTATTCCCCAAATTAAAAAACATGGGGCAGACTTCGGAACTGACTCTCTTGTCAACAATCTCAAAGATTTCCGCCCATCCACATTGATCACGCTGTCCCCAAACTGCAGAGACTGCTCTCCCACCAGGCAACAATGCCCTATGCATTTCCTGCAGCGCCTTAATGGGCCAGGGAACATACATCAGGCCCAAAGCACAAGCTGCCAGGTCGAAGCTGCCGTCAGGGACATCGAGCTTTTCCGCATCCATTCTCCTGAATTGAACCTGGTCGATATTATTGTCTATGGCCCCCTGTATGGCTATTTTCAACATATTTTCTGAGATATCGGTAGCCAGAACAAAGCCTGATTTACCCACCCTCTCGGCCATCCTGAAGCTTACCAAACCGGTTCCACAAGCAATTTCAATTACCCTTTCTCCGGGTTGCAAGGCGGCTATCTGCATCATGAGATCCTGCGCAGGCCGGAGTTGAGCCTGCCAGGATGATTCATAATATGCGGCTGCCCTGTCCCATCCATACCTCTGAATCCTTCGTTGCAAATCAGGCTCCATTATCCGTTTTGTTTTGTTGAAATAAGGTGGACCTGACGCACACATTCCTGGCCGCGGCTGAATACATCCAGGTATGGACTGTGCCTGTCTGCTTCGTCCAGCAAGTGCAGGATCTCCGTTTCTGAGGCTTCCGATTCAATACTAACGGTATAACGTACCTGTAAATAACCGGGGGCCCGGCTGCTGGTTCCAAACAATGCGCCATCGTCATAATCGGCCTGCACCTCGACCTCAAGAGCCTCAATGGGAACATTCATCTTGGCTGCATGGAGCATGTAACCAATAGCCAGACAGCTGCCCAGCGCGGCGCGTCCGTAAACTCCCGGTGTGGGCCCGGCTGCATTCCCTCCTACGGATTGCGGCATGTCTGCCTTATATTTCCAATCACCTTCCGTAATCTCGCATGTCAGTCCATCAATAATCCTTGTCCTTGAAATACCTGTACCCAGGCCAAGAGATGGCTTGAGAGTAAGAGCCCTAATACTCCTGTCAATCGCGGTCTTGATCTTGTTGTGAGTCTCCATAATGAAACATTTTAGTCATAATGCTGGCAATTCTTAAAGTTAAATCAAATGAGTGAACTCCAAAAATGGACTGAGATTTCAAATAGCTGAATCCCCTTCTTATAAATCCTCCGGCACGCATTGGGGAATCCTTCTGGGGCCAAGGCTGAGTTCAGTGGCATAAAGAGGGTAATTGTTTTGCGAAACTGAAAGCTAAACCAGCAATTGGCTTCGGGAAAGTGAAGATACCGTACGGGTTTATTCATAATCCGGAATGCAAGTCCGGGCTGCTCGGAATATTTTCAAATTTTTAAACTTTTTTTCGTCAATCGTGTAATAGGTTTCATATCCTGTCCTTCTTGTATCTTATACTCATTGAAAAAAATAGTCAGGCCATTCATTTAATCAAAAAAATATTTCTTATGCCAATCGTAAAAGTCATTGAAGTCATTGCTTCTTCTGAGAAAGGTGTTGATGAGGCCATTCGCATTGCGGTAGCAGAAGCTTCCAAGACAGTCCGTAATATTGACTCAGTTTTTGTGAAGAACATCAAGGTGCACGTGAAAGACGGCAAAGTCTCGACATTCGGAGTGATTTGCAAGATTGCATTCAGGCTTGATTGAGTCTGAATACTCATCCCTTTTCGTTGATCCAATGAATCTATATTTGACGGTTTTTCCCAAAAAACACCGCTCTGGATATTATTGCCTGGTTGAAGCGAACCGGAACATATTCCCCCTTTATGCTCATGTTATGGCCGAATATTTTCCTGCCTCTGATTCCATTTCAGCCCCGAAAAAGATAAGGCCTTCTGATTTTTTAAGAGGGCCTGAAAAAGCTCCACGGTCATCGGACGCAGTCATAAACAGGTTCAGGCCGGCTGGCAACAATCCTACAATTCTAAATCACAATTGCACATGGCCTCAATATCGGTCTCATCCGGCTACTAATTCTTCCTTCGTAACTTTATTATAATCATCCGTTAGTTTGCGTTGTATTTCGTAAGGGACAGAAACATATTCATAGAATTTCATTTTGAATTTGGCCCTTCCCTGTGTGATGGACCGGATTGAAGACGAATAATCATGCATTTCCGCCTGGGGCACTTTGGCTATCACCTTTGTAAAATGACCCTCGGAATCAATACCCTCTACGATTGCACGGCGGGTCTGCAAATCTCCCATCACCGAACCCGTAATGTCTTCAGGGCACAGAACTTCAAGCTGGTAGATGGGTTCCATCAATTGCGGATCAGCCTGTTGAAATGCCTGTTTGAATGCCATAAGACCGGCAATCTTGAAAGAGATATCGTTACTGTCAACCGGATGCATTTTGCCATCAAATATTGAAACTCTGATATCTCTCACATAAGATCCGGTGAGGGGTCCTTCATTCATTTTTTCCATCACCCCTTTCAATATGGATGGAAGAAAACGCTGGTCGATTGCGCCTCCCACTATACAGTTGTAAAAAACAAGTTTCCCTCCCCAGGCCAATTCGTGAACATCCCTGCCTCTCACATTCAATCCTATTGGGTCGGACATGCCTTCAAACCAGGGCTCGATGCGCATATGCACTTCTCCGAATTGCCCGGCACCTCCGGATTGCTTTTTATGTCGGTAAACCGATTCAGAAACCTTCCGGATTGTCTCCCGGTAGGGAATCCGGGGCCTGATAAATTTCACCTCAACTTTGTAAAGGTGCTCTATTTTCCATTTGATTACGGCAAGGTGCATGTCCCCCTGGCAGTAAAGCAATGTCTGCCTTAATTCGGGGGAAACTTCCACCAAAATTGTGGGGTCTTCTTCCCGCAACTGATGCAGGGCGGTGGACAATTTTTCCTCCTCTCCTTTTTTTGCCGCCTCAATAGCGACACTCATGTTAGGTGAAGGAAATTGAATGGGTTGCAATTCGAGATTATTACCCCGATCGTGAAGCGTATTGTTGATATGCGTATTTTTCAGTTTTAATGTGGCTCCAATATCGCCGGCGCTCAATTCATTCACATTGTTTCGCCTGTTGCCCTCCACTACGAACAGTTGGTTGAATTTTTCGAAGGAGGCCGTTGACTCATTTACCAATTCCATTCCGGATTTGATGGTTCCCGAAAACACTTTAAAAAAAGACATCTCTCCTACATGGGGTTCGGAAATTGTCTTGTAGATGAATATGCATGCGGGGCCGTTGGCATCGCATGGCAGTAGAGCACCTCCAACTGTTTTTTGAGGAGGCATCTCGTTGGCGCTCGGACAAACATTATCAATGAATCCCATCAGCCTGCCACTGCCCATATTTCGCTCGGCCGATAAACAAAACAGGGGAAACAGGTCATGATGAATCATCGCTTTTTTCATTCCTTCCTTTATTTCGTCTTCTTCCAACTCTCCCTTGTCAAAATATTTTTCCATCAAAGTTTCATCATTGCTGGCTACCGCCTCAATTAATTCCTTGTGGAGGTTCTCGGCCCTGGGTCGCTCTTCATCAGGAATGGGCAATTTTTCGGGTTTGCCTCCGGCATCTTTGAATTTATACTGGGTCATGCGCAGCACGTCAATGATGCAATGAAATCCCTCTCCCTGTTGCAATGGGTATTGCACTACCACCACATTATTTCCAAAATGCTGTTTCGCCTGCAGGACAGTCTTATCAAAATCGGCTTTTTCATGATCAAGTTTGTTCACCGCGAATATCATTGGGGTCTTGAATTTTTCTGTGTATTCCCAAATGATATCAGTACCAACTTCAACGCCCATTGTAGCATTGAGCAGCATTACTCCGATATCGGCAACGCGCAATGTGGAAATCACTTCGCCTACAAAATCATCATAGCCCGGAGTATCTATGATATTGATCTTATATCCCCTCCACCTGCTGTGCATGAGTTTTGAAAAAATGGAGTTTCCGCGTTCCTGTTCCAGTTCATGGTAGTCTCCTACGGTATTCCTTTCCGCGATGGTCCCGCGGCGGTTGATCAATCCGGCCTCATATAGCATGCATTCCGCAAGCGTGGTTTTACCTGCGCCAGCGTGACCGAGCAGAACTACGTTCTTCACATGGGAAGTATCAAATTCGGCAGCCATGGCAAACAAATTTTAAAGTGAAAAAAAATAATATTTCTGTGGGAGCTTATACGCAGCTACGAGACGCAGAAAATGAGTATCATATTCCTGCACCCAAGCGCTTCAGATAATCTGGTAAGAATGGTTTTTATGTGCGTTCAAGAAAATGGTGGAAATCAGTTTTCAGATCAATCAGTGTATGATTGAGATCCTGGAATTCTTCCGATAATTTTTCATGATCTGAAACAATTTCATCAAAGGTTCGGGTATCGGTGTTACCAATTTGAATAGTGGCAATTTTTTCGTGGGATTTAATGTTCTGCTTAAGATCGTGGATGTTGATGAGCTGGATGTGGAATTGATTTTGATAGTGTTCAACTTCTTTCAGGGCTTCCTTGTTTGACAGGTGAGCGGCAGCTTTCTGCAACTCACTTTTCATGTGCGCGAGATCTTCGCGTTGAGAACGCAATGCCTCTCTCCAGGTATTGCATTCTCGGGACAACTGTGCAACGTCTGCGGTAACCATGGGCATAAGTTTTATGATTAACAAATAAAGAACTCTTGCTTTCCACGGGACCGGAATTATGATCTGTATAAATTTAAAAAGAATTTTAATAAAAGAGCAATCCTGTGCAAAAATTGTCAGATTATTATGGTCTTGGCAGGCTTGCAATGAAAAGGCCGTTCAGTATTTTCTGAACGGCCTCATGATTTTTATCAAACCAGGGGGTATTATTGTGTTATCAAAGGAAGGATGGCTCTCTTATCGTCCAATATGCATTCTACAAAGTATTCTCCCTTGGCAAAAGTGGTCACATTCAATCGGTTCACGTTGTTAGGGGCCGTTGTAATCATCAATTTCCGGCCAACTCTGTCATATATGGTCACTCTTACCGGGTTTGGAGGCGGTTTCGAGAAAATCAGGAAGGCCTCTCCATGAGCTGGCGTTGGACTGATCTTGCACCTGATATCTCCCAGGTAGTGGCCTATATCGGGCAGGAAGAAATAAGGTTCTGAATCGCCGCTACAGCCATTGACGCCGGTTACACCTACTTTATACACTCCATAACCCTTGGGTTTGTATACTTTGCCGGTTGCACCAGGGATCAATTGCCCGTCCTTATACCATTGGTAGGTCGATGCAGCCGAACAAGTCAGGGTATTGCCGGATTGACTTATCGTTACAGCTCCATAATCCACTACGTTAATCGTGATTGTATCATTCACCGTTGTTCCACATTTGGTCACAGATACAATATAACTGGTCGAATTGAATGGATTCGCCTGCGGGTTAGCAATAGTAGTATTGTCCAGACCCGAGGACGGTGTCCAGGCAAATGAAGCTCCCGGGTTACCCGCATCCAATTGTACTGTATTTCCGCGGCAGATGGTCGTATCATTTCCAAGGTTTACTATCAGTTGCGTGCCACTGATATTGACAGGTTTACTGACCGAAGTAGTGATACCCGTATTTGTAGTAACCATTAGGATTACCGTATAAGTGCCTGGCGCCAGATAGTTGTGGGCCGGGTTCTGTTGGTTTGATGTATTACCATCTCCAAAATCCCAGCTCCAGCTGGCTATGGATTGGCCACAGGACACTACCGTGCTGTCTGTAAATTGTACCGCAGCTGGTAAGCAATTAGCCAAAGAGCTATCAATTCCGAAGTTTACCGCAAGAGGGAATTTAGGCGTAATTCTAATTGTATCTGTTCCGGCACAGCCACCCAATGTTACATCTACCCAATATTTACCCGGGAAGGCAGCCACAATGGTCTTACTGCTAGCACCAGTACTCCATGCATAAGTAGCTCCAGGATTACCGGCATCCAATGTTAGGGTATTGCCCAGACAAATGGCAGTATCATTACCAAGGTTCACCGTCATACCTCCACCTGGGACGATTACTGAACTCGAGGTGGTGGAAGGCAGACCGCTACTGGGCGTTACGGTCAACATCACCGTATAAGTGCCACTTGCCGCATAGTTATGTGCAGGATTCTGCACCGTTGAAGTATTGCCATCGCCGAAATCCCAAAGCCATCCTGTAATGCTTCCCGTACAAATTACAGACGCGTCATTGAACTGTACACTTACGGGTACACATGACGGTGTAACGACATAAGTGAATATTGGTGTGACAGCGGGTTTCAGGCCAACATTGATATTGTCTGTTCCCGTACATCCACCATTAGTTATAGTTACAGAATATACGGTCGGTGCAAATCCGGTAACAGTCAGGGTTTGCGTAGTAGCGCCACCCGGACTCCACAGGTAGGTTGATCCCGCGTTGCCGGCATCCAATACGAGGTTGCTTCCCAAACATAAGGAAGTATCATTACCCAGGTTGACTACCAGAGATCCTGATGTGGTTATATTAATGGCATCATTGCTACTGCAGCCCCCCTGTGTAACCTGAACGGAATATGTTCCTGTTGAATTTACGGAAATGGTCTGCGTTGTAGCCCCTGTGCTCCAGAGATAAGTGGCGCCCGCATTTCCTGCATCAAGGGTAGTGCTGGATCCGGTGCAAATGGTGGCATCGGGTCCAAGGTTCACGATTGGAGCAGGATTTACGGTTACATCAATGGCATCACTTGCACTACATCCACCCTGGCTTACCTGAACAGAATAAGTACCTGCAGCATTGACAGAGATGGTCTTCGTAGTGGCGCCTGTGCTCCAGAGATAAGTGGCCCCAACATTGCCCGCGTCAAACGTAATACTCGAGCCTGCACATATCGTTGCGTCAGGACCCAGGTTCACAACCGGAGGAGGATTTATAGCAACATTTATCGCATCATTTCCTGTGCAGCCAGCCTTAGTCACCTGCACGGAATATGTTCCGGCAGCATTGACAGAAATAGTCTGCGTAGTGGCGCCGGTACTCCATAAATAAGTAGCAGCGGCGACGCCGGCATCCAGTGTTATACTGGTACCGTTGCATATGGAAACATCTGGTCCAAGATTTACAGAAGGACCAGGATTCACGGATACGTTGATAGCATCGCTGCTGCTGCAACCCAATTTAGTAACCTGAACGGAATAGCTTCCGGCTGTGTTGACAACAATGGTTTGCGTCGTGGCGCCTGTGCTCCACAAATAAGTGGATCCTGCATTGCCAGCATCCAGTGTTACAGAGGAACCCGCACAAATCGTTGCATCAGGTCCCAGGTTTACAACCGGCGGCATGTTCACCGTGATATTGATCGCATCGCTGCCTGTGCATCCGCCCTTTGTCACCTGCACCGAATAGGTCCCGGTGGAATTCACTATTATGGTCTTCGTGGTTGCCCCGTTATTCCACAAATAAGTGGCTCCTGCAATACCTGCATCGAGCATGATACTTGAGCCCGCACAGATGCTGGCATCAGCGCCAAGATTTACTATAGGTGCGGCATTCACTGTCACATTTATAGCGTCATTGCCGGTGCATCCGCTCTGAGTTACCTGAACGGAATAAGCTCCGGCCGAGTTAACCGCAATTGTTTGTGTTGTTGCACCTGTGCTCCACAGATAAGTAGCGCCCACATTACCCGCATCAAGCGTAATACTTGAACCTGTACAGATCGTAGCATCAGGTCCCAGATTTACAACAGGCAAAGCAGTAACGGCAACGTTTATAGCATCATTGCCGGTACATCCGCCCTGGGTTACCTGGACAGAATAGGTTCCGGCAGAATTTACAACAATAGTTTGTGTGGTGGCGCCTGTGCTCCACAGATAGGTGGCGCCCACATTGCCCGCGTCTAGCGTAATACTTGAACCCGCGCATATCGTAGCATCAGGTCCCAGATTTACAACAGGCAAAGGAGTGACGGCAACGTTTATAGCATCATTGCCGGTGCATCCGCCCTGGGTTACCTGGACAGAATAAGTTCCGGCGGAATTTACAACAATAGTTTGTGTGGTGGCACCTGTGCTCCAGAGATAAGTGGCACCCATATTGCCCGCGTCTAGCGTAATACTTGAACCCGCGCAGATGGTCGCGTCAGGTCCCAGATTTACAACAGGCAAAGCAGTAACGGCAACGTTTATAGCATCATTGCCGGTACATCCGCCCTGGGTTACCTGGACAGAATAGGTTCCGGCAGAATTGACAACAATGGTTTGCGTAGTGGCGCCTGTGCTCCACAGATAGGTGGCGCCCACATTACCTGCATCTAGCGTAATACTTGAACCCGCACAGATTGCTGCGTCAGGGCCAAGATCCACAACCAGGGCTGCGCCGACTGCAATATTAATAGCATCATTGCCGGTACATCCACCCTGTGTTACCTGAACGGAATAGGTTCCGGCTGAATTTACAACAATAGTTTGTGTGGTGGCGCCTGTGCTCCACAGATAGGTGGCACCCACATTGCCCGCGTCTAGTGTAATACTTGAACCCGCGCATATTGTAGCATCAGGTCCCAGATTTACAACAGGCAAAGGAGTGACTGCAACATTTATCGCGTCATTGCCGGTACATCCACCCTGGGTTACCTGGACAGAATAGATTCCGGCAGAATTAACTGCAATGGTTTGAGTAGTGGCACCTGTACTCCACAGATAAGCGGCACCCACATTGCCCGCGTCAAGTGTAATACTTGAGCCAGCGCATATCGTCGCATCAGGACCAAGGTTTACAACAGGC